>NZ_WELL01000005.1:101846-364842 GCF_009799935.1 Pseudomonas sp. L-22-4S-12
CATGAAAGGTGCTTTCCAGGCCCGCACACCTCCGCCGAGGCTGTTGCCAGGCATGCCCAGTGCATCACCCAATCCGAAAAGAACATTCGTGCCGAGCACTCCACATCCCCGAAGGCCGTCTGGCACGAGCAACCAGGATACTGAACTCGCCGCACTGCGAATCGCCGACACCGCACAGCAACCGCAAAGCTTGCATTTCCTGAATGCCCTTCAAGCTGTGTGCGAAGCATCAGTAACCTGAAGGGTATCGATTCAATGGAAAGTATCCTCTGCAGTGATCACAGCAATTTTCCATGCCCTCAAAAGGGTACGAACTGGCCGCAATTGGAACGAAATTCCTCTCAGCATAGGAGTCTGGAAAAGCCTGAGAGGAAGCCCCACGCGATGAGTAAATTGGAAAAAAATCTGCTGTTAACCGCGCCCGGTGACTGGTTCCGGCAGGATTTACTGATGTCGGTATTTGGTATCAGTACCGAGGCAGCAAGGAAATATCGCTCTAGCGGACTTTGGCTGGAAGGGCAGCATTGGCGCTGGGATCCAGCGCGCAGAGTCGTCTACAGCCGTAAAGCAATCGAAGCATGGATGGAGGGTAGGCTGTGAGCATGAAACTGCCCAAAGGGGTTGAGATCAACGGTAAGCAGTTACGCATAGCGTTTACATTCAAGGGAAAGAGGTATCGCGAACCTCTGCCCTCCGTCGCGGCAATTAATAAAGCCAGCATCGCGTACGCCGCTAACAAACGTCGCGCGATACAGGTCGAGATAAAGGAAGGGAAATTCGATTTTGTAAGCCATTTTCCCGACTCTCCGCGCGCCGCACTATTCTTAGGTCTAAGCGGTGCGGATAACACGCGCACTGTCACTGAAGGCATTGAGCGCTGGATGATGGTTCAGCGCGCGACCAAAGCAGCAAGCACAGTGACGAATTACGCGTGCAAAGCTAGGCACGTGGAAAGCCGGCTCGGTAAACGTCGCATTATCGACACAAGCAAGAGTGACTTAGAGCTGTTCCGCGCAGCGCTTCTTCGAGAAGGACTTTCCGCGAAAACCGTAAACGATGTTTTCACTGTGATACGGGGAATCTGGGCTGACGCATTTGAAGATGGGGTTTTGAAATTCAACCCCCTCGATCGAATCCGAAACATTGAAGCTGATAATCCGCCGGAAAATGCCTTTCCCTTCACAAGGGAGGAAATTGCAAAGATCGAATCCGCCGATCAAGAGCATCCAAGCAGCGTCAGAATGATCCTTTTCAACTGCTGGACAGGCCTGTCCATATCGGAACTGATCGCCCTCGCGGTAGAGGACGTGGATATGGTGGCTGGTGGAGTTCATGTAAAAAGAGCCCACGTCTCCGGCCAGTACAAGGTTCCGAAAGAACGTTCGCGCCAGCGGTACGTTGAACTGATCTCGCCAGCAAAGCAGCTCATGCAACAAATTTTGATTGATGCGGCAGCATCGGCAAGCATTGATGTGAAGGTAATTCAGCGGGACAACATCAGCGCCAAAATCGAACGGATAACGCCCCTGTTCAGAAATCCCGCCAGAGGTACCCCGTGGGATGCCAAGTCACTGCACAAGTGGTTCACAGCACATCTAAAAAAGGCCACGGTGCAACATCGAGGGGTTAACCAGTGCCGCCATACTTTCGCCAGCCAAGCCCTAAGCTCCTTTGTCCCTGTCGAGTGGGTCGCGCGCCAACTGGGTCATACCGATACAACCATGGTCAAGAAACACTATGGTCGCTGGATGCCATCGGATACTAAGAGCATGGCGGACCTGGTATCGAAGATGATGGGGGTTGATCGGGGAGAAGCGGACTAGAGCGGTATGGAACGTCGATGGTTTGCCCTAAAAATGCCCTAAACCTTTTCCTCCCCAAACGAAAAAGCCCCTGATTCATTAATGAATTCAGGGGCTTAATCGGTATCGAGTATGGCGGGAAGATAGGGATTCGAACCCTAGGTGCACTTGCGTACACAACGGATTTCGAATCCGTCCCGTTCGGCCACTCCGGCATCTTCCCACGGCGGCGCGCATGATAGCAGCTCCAGTCGCTTTGGCGAACCCCGTTCGGCGTTTTTTTCGCGTGCTTTCAGATGCTTGCGTCATCTGCCCGGTTGCCGGGCCTTGCCGGCGGGGAAATCCGGTCGCGCGGCTGCGCTCGGTTCGCGGCGCACGGCCCGCCATAAATGCAGAAGGGGAGCCCAGGCTCCCCTTCTGCCGACAGCGCTTTACTCGTCAACGGGTCAGGCGGGTCAGCGCCTCGCGGTACTTGTCCGCGGTCTTCTGCGCCACCTCGGCCGGTACGGCCGGAGCCGGCGGCTCCTTGTTCCAGCCGGTGGATTCCAGCCAGTCGCGCACGAACTGCTTGTCGAAGCTCGGCGGGTTGCTGCCTTCGGCGTAGCTGTCGGCCGGCCAGAAACGGCTGGAGTCCGGGGTCAGCGCCTCGTCCATCAGGGTCAGGGTGCCGTCTTCGTCCAGGCCGAATTCGAACTTGGTGTCGGCGATGATGATGCCGCGGGTGGCCGCGTATTCCACTGCGGCGCTGTACAGGGCAATCGCCGTGTCGCGCACCTTGGCCGCCAGCTCGGCGCCGATGATGGCCTCGCACTGCTCGAAGCTGATGTTCTCGTCATGGTCGCCGACGGCGGCCTTGGTCGAGGGGGTGAAGATCGGCTGCGGTAGCTTGGCCGCTTCCTGCAGCCCGGCCGGCAGCTGGATGCCGCAGACGGTGCCGCTCTTCTGGTATTCCTTCCAGCCGGAGCCGACGATGTAGCCACGCACGATGGCTTCCACGGCCACCGGCTTGAGGCGCTTGGCCACCACGGCCCGGCCTTCGACCAACGGCAGCTCGGCGGCCGGTACCACGTCCTCGACCTTGTCGCCGGTGAAGTGGTTGGGCACCAAATGCTTGAGCTTGTCGAACCAGAAATTGGAGATGGCGGTGAGGATCTTGCCCTTCTCCGGGATCGGCTCGTCGAGGATCACGTCGAAGGCCGACAGGCGATCGGTGGCGACCATCAGCATGCGCTTGGCGTCGATTTCGTAGAGGTCGCGGACCTTGCCCGAATATATTTTCTTCAGGCTCAGGGAGGTGGGAGTGGTCATGTCGGAATTTCCGCCTTGATCAAACGAAACAGGCGAAACCCACCGGGTTTCGCCTATCGATTCACTGCGTGGCCGCTCCAGTGGAACGGCTGCGCCTGGTTTAGCCGAGGTTTTCCCGGATCAGCTGCAGCACGCGACGCGCCACGTCTTCCGGCGCCACGGTGTTGAGGTCCTTCTCCACGGAGACCTGCACATCGCCGCCGGCGGCGCTGGTCAGGCGAACCTGGTAACGCTCGGCGCGGGCATCGATCTCTTCCTGGCTCGGCTCGCTGCCGAACAGGCCGCTGATGAAGCCCTTCTCTTCTTCCGGCTGGCGGGCGCCTTCGGCCAGGTTGACGTAGTACACGCCCAGGCTGCGGTTGATGTCGTCGACGCGCACGTCGGCCAGTTCGAGGGCGCGGCCGACACTGGACCAGGCACGGTCGAAGTCGGTGCTGAGGTTGAGTACCGGGTTGCCGTTGCCGTCCTGGGACAGGCTCACGCGGCTCGGCGCATCGAAATCGCGGGCGGCCAGCAGCGACACCGAGCCGTGCTCGGCGGTGCTGCTCAGGTCAGCCAGCATGCCGTCGAGCAGCGAGGCTTCCAGCGGCGCATTGCCGGTACGGGCCGGGAAGGCCACGTCGGCAGTGCTGCCTTCGTCACGTTCGGCGCTGACCACGAACACTTCGCTGGTGTTGCGCACCACGCCCGGTTCGATGCGCACACGTACGCGCACTTCGTTGTCGCTGTCGTTCAGCAGGCTGCCCAGGCGACGGGCCATGGACGGCGCCAGCTCCTCGGCCGGCTGCCAGGCGCTGCTGAATTCGCCGGTCTGTGGGCGTTCTTCGGCAATGCGGAAACCGTTGTTCTCGAAATACTGGCGCGCCACCGGCCAGACTTCCGCCGGGCTGCGCTGGGCCACCAGCCAGCGCGACTCGCCGCTCTTCTGCAGGCTGAACTCGCTGGCTTCGCTGCCGAGGGCCAGCGCCTGCGGGCGCGGCACTTCGAACTTGTCCGGGGTTGCGGTGCTGTCGGCGACGTTCATCGGCACCGGCAGCAGCGGGTCGATGCGCTTGGCGTCGACGTTGGCCGGCATCTGCATCGAGGCGGTCTGCCGGGCTTCGAGGTAGTCGGTGCTGCGGTCACGGAAATAACCGTCGTCACCCCACAGCCAACCACAACCACTGGTGCTGGAGATGATCGCGGCAAGGGCGGATAGGCCGGCCAATCGCTTCATGCGTAATGCTTCCTAGGTTAAACCAGTACGCCGGACTGGCGCAGGGCCTGACGCAGCGGTTCGTGACAGCGCGCGCTGAGCCAGGTCAGGGGCAGGCGGATGCCTTCCTGCAGCATGCCCATTTCATGCAGCGCCCACTTCACCGGAATCGGGTTGGATTCGATGAACAGGTTCTTGTGCAGCGGCATGAGGCGCTCGTTGATGGCACGGGCGGTAGCGGCATCGCCGGCCATGGCGGCGGCGCACAGCTCGGCCATGGCGCGCGGGGCGACGTTGGCGGTCACGGAAATGTTGCCCTTGCCGCCCATCAGCATCAGCTCGACGGCGGTGGCGTCGTCACCGGAGTAGACCAGGAAATCCTTGCTGACCCGGTCCAGGACTTCCTGGCCGCGCTGCAGGTCGCCGGTGGCTTCCTTGATGCCGATGATGTTGGCCACCTTCGACAGGCGCTCGACGGTCTCCGGCAGCATGTCGCAGACGGTACGGCCGGGCACGTTGTAGAGGATCTGCGGGATGGCCACCGCTTCGGCGATGTGGCGGAAGTGCTGGTACAGGCCTTCCTGGGTCGGCTTGTTGTAGTACGGGGTCACCAGCAGGCAGGCATCGGCGCCGACGCTCTTGGCGTTCTGGGTCAGCTCGACCGCCTCGCGGGTGCTGTTGGCACCGGTGCCGGCGATCACCGGGATGCGCCCGTTGACCTGGTCGACCACGCGGCGGATGACCTCGACGTGCTCGTGGACATCCAGGGTGGCGGACTCACCCGTGGTGCCGACGGCGACGATGGCGTTGGTGCCCTCTTGCAGGTGGAAGTCCACCAGCTTGCTCAGGCTGTCCCAATCCAGACCACCCTGTGCGTCCATGGGCGTGACCAGTGCCACCATACTGCCCGAAATCATGCAACCGCTCCTGCCGAAAAAAGAGAGCCGTAATGGTACTGACGCCACCAGGGTTGTACAAGCAAAGGACGGCGCCAGCCGACCGTTAAACGGAATGAGGTGCCGGCCGCGCCGTACGCCGCACCGGCATTCCCCTCGGCGGTGCTTTTCGCTACCCTTCCTCCTTTGTTCGCCACGTCATGTGCCGATCACTCTTTTGCTTTAGGAATGCTGCATGTCCACCCCCCAGGTTCGCGAACAATTCCTCGTCATCAGCGCCCTCGGCGCCAACCCCATGGAGCTGACCAGCGTCCTGTGCCGCGCCAGCCAGGAGAACCGCTGCGCCATCGTCAGCACGCGCCTGACCCGCCACGGCGAGTTCAGCGCGCTGATCCTGCAGGTCAGCGGCAGCTGGGACGCCCTGGCGCGCCTGGAAGTGGCCCTGCCGGCACTGGCCAAGAAGCACAGCTTCAGCGTCAACATGACCCGCAGCGGCGCCCTGGAGAACCGCCCCCAGGCCCTGCCCTACGTGGCCTATGTCAGCTGCGTGTATCGTCCGGACATCCTCAACGAGCTGTGCCAGTTCTTCAGCGACCACCGCGTCGAGCTGGAAAACATCACCTGCGACACCTACCAGGCCCCGCAGACCGGCGGCACCCTGCTCAACGCCACCATCACCGTGACCCTGCCGGCCGGTACCCAGATCAGCTGGCTGCGCGACCAGTTCCTCGATTTCGCCGACTCGCTCAACCTCGACGCGCTGATCGAACCCTGGCGCCCGCAGAACCCGTAAGGAGCCGCACATGGCCGTTACCCTCGACCAGCCGGTCGCCGACTTCAGCGCCGCCGCCACCAGCGGCGTACAGGTCTCCCTGAGCGCCCTCAAGGGCCAGCACCTGGTGCTCTACTTCTACCCGAAGGACAGCACCCCGGGCTGCACCACCGAAGGCCAGGGTTTTCGCGACCACTACCCGGCTTTCCAGGCGGCCAATACCCTGGTGTTCGGCGTCTCCCGCGACGGCCTGAAGTCCCACGAGAACTTCAAGTGCAAGCAGGCCTTCCCCTTCGAGCTGATCTCGGACAAGGACGAGGCGCTCTGCCAGCTGTTCGACGTGATCAAGCTGAAGAAGCTCTACGGCAAGGAATACCTGGGCGTCGATCGCAGCACTTTCCTCATCGACAAGAGCGGCGTGCTGCGCCAGGAATGGCGTGGGGTGAAGGTGCCGGGGCATGTTGAGGCCGTACTGGCCGCTGCCCAGGCACTCAACCAGGACTGAAACAACACCAAATGATAAGGCCGCAAACGCGGCCTTTTTTGTGTCCGGGACTCAGGCCTTGCGCAGCCAGTAGCGGAACACCCCGCCCTGCTCTTCCTCGCGCACCAGCTCATGCCCGGCCAGGCGGGCGAAGGCGCGAAAGTCACGCTGCGAGCCGGCATCGGTGGCCGTCACCTTGAGCACCGCCCCACTGGGCAATCGGTTCAACTCCAGCTTGGCCTTGAGCAAGGGTAACGGACAGTTCAGGCCGCTGGCGTCCAGTTCGGCATCGCAGGCAACAACATCGGTCATCGGGGCTCTCCACAAGTTCGGCAAGCATACCCAAGGCCGCGCAACCCTGGCCAGTTGACCGCTCGGCCGGCTACAGTAAGGCCTTTGTTCGCCATGAGCCCTGTGCATGAAGCTTCTGCGCCCTTCCCTGCTCGCCCTCGCCTGCCTGCTCGCCTACCCGGCCACTGCCGATGACCTGCCGTCGCTGGGCGATGCCAGCTCGTCGATCGTTTCGCCGGAACAGGAACACCAGCTCGGCCGTGCCTGGCTGAGCATCCTGCGCGGCCAGGTCGACCAGCTGTCCGACCCGCAGCTCAAGGATTACGTGGAAACCGGTGTCTACCGCCTGGCCGAAACCAGCCAGCTGCAGGACCGGCGCCTGGAGTTCGTCCTGCTCAACAGCCCGCAGCTCAACGCCTTCGCCGCGCCGGGCGGGATCATCGGGGTCAACGGCGGCCTGTTCCTCTATGCGCAGACCGAGGCCGAATATGCCTCGGTGCTGGCTCACGAACTGGCGCACCTGTCGCAGCGCCACTTCGCCCGCGGCATCGAGGCCCAGCAGCGCATGCAGGTGCCGGTGATGGCCGCCATGCTCGCCGGCATCGTCGCCGCCGCCGCCGGCGCCGGTGACGCCGGCATCGCCACCATCATGGGCGCCCAGGCCGCCGCCATCCAGGAACAGCGGCGCTTCTCCCGGCAGAACGAACAGGAAGCCGACCGCATCGGCCTGCTCAACCTGGAACAGGCCGGCTACGACCCGCGCGCCATGCCGAGCATGTTTGAGCGCCTGATGCGCCAGTACCGCTACGACCGCAAGCCGCCGGAATTCCTCCTCACCCACCCGGTATCGGAATCGCGCATCGCCGACACCCGCAACCGCGCCGAGCAATACCAGGCCGGCGGCGTCGAGGACAGCCTGCGCTACCAGCTGATGCGCGCCCGCGTGCAGCTGATCTTCGAGGAAACCCCGGGCATCGCCGCCAAGCGCTTTCGCGCCATGCTCGAGGAGAATCCGCAGCTGGATGCCGCGCGCTATGGCCTGGCCATCGCCCAGACCAAGGGCGGCCAGCTCAACGAGGCGCGCAAGGCCCTGGAGCAGCTGCTGGCCAAGAGCCCCAACGACATCACCTACAACCTGGCGATGGTCGACCTGGACATCACCAACAACCGCCTGAGCGACGCCCGCCAGCGTGTCGAGCGCCTGCGCGGGCTATATCCGAACAACTATCCCCTGGATCAGGCGCGCATCGACCTGATGCTCAAGCAGAACCAGGCCAAGGAAGCCGGACAGGCGATCAACGAGCTGCTCAAGGCGCGCCCGCACGACCCGGATGTCTGGTACCAGGTCGCCGAGATACGCGGCCTGGCCGGCAACATCATCGGCCTGCACCAGGCCCGCGCCGAGTTCTTCGCCCTGGTCGGCGACTACGACCAGGCCCTGTCGCAGCTGGACCTGGCCAAGCGCCGCGCCAGCAGCAACTTCCCCCTGGCTTCGCGCATCGATGCGCGCCAGCAGGAGCTGATGGAAGAGAAGCGCGCGATCGACAAGATGCTGCGCTGATCCAGCGCACAGAAAAAAGCCCGGCAGTGCCGGGCTTTTTTACGTCTGCAATTCAGGCATTACCGGAGAGCTTCAGGCGCGCCGCCTGGGTGAAGTCGAGCATGCGCTTGAGCGGTTTGATCGCCCGAGGGATAAGCGCCGGCTCGACCAGTATCTCGTTGCTGCCCTCGCGCAGGCACTGCAGGGTGCGCTGCAGGGTGTTCATGGCCATCCACGGGCAATGCGCGCAGCTGCGGCAGGCGGCGCCATTGCCGGCGGTCGGCGCCTCGATGAAGACCTTGTCCGGGCACAGCTGCTGCATCTTGTAGAAGATGCCGCGATCGGTGGCGACGATGAAGGTCTGGTTCGGCAGGGTCTGTGCGGCCTTGATCAGCTGGCTGGTGGAGCCCACCGCATCGGCCAGTTCGATCACCGCCTCCGGCGACTCCGGGTGCACCAGCACGGCGGCATCCGGATACAGCGCCTTCATGTCGTGCAGCTGCTTGGCCTTGAACTCCTCGTGGACGATGCAGGCACCGTCCCACAGCAGCATGTCGGCGCCAGTCTCGCGCTGGATGTAGCGGCCCAGGTGCTGGTCCGGTGCCCAGAGGATGGTTTCGCCGTTATCCATCAGGCTTTCGACGATTTCCAGGGCGCAACTGGAGGTCACCACCCAGTCGGCGCGCGCCTTCACCGCCGCCGAGGTGTTGGCATAGACCACCACGGTACGCTCCGGATGCTGGTCGCAGAAGGCCGAGAACTCGTCCACCGGGCAACCCAGGTCGAGCGAGCAGGTGGCCTCCAGGGTCGGCATCAGCACGCGCTTTTCCGGATTGAGGATCTTCGCCGTCTCGCCCATGAACTTGACCCCCGCCACCACCACGGTCTGCGCCGGGTGCTGGTTGCCGAAGCGGGCCATTTCCAGGGAGTCGGAGACGCAGCCGCCGGTTTCCTCGGCCAGGGCCTGGATCACCGGATCGCAGTAGTAGTGCGCCACCAGCACGGCATTCTGCTTCTTCAGCTCGGCGGCAATCTCGCTGCGGTAGAAGGCTTCCTGCTCGGGCGTCAGCGGTACGGGCTGCTTGGCATCGAGATGCGCTTGAACCAAAAGGCGTTCGGAAATGTGCGTCATAGTGATCAAACCTGCGGGCGCTGGTACGCGAGCGGCCAGTATACCATTCACCCTGGAGGCCCTAGAACGGCAGACAGCCGGCGACGGGGGCAACTCCAGGAGCGGCGAAAGCGCCCGGAACATTTTGCCCAGGCATAAAAAAAGCCAGTCTTGCGACTGGCTCTTTTGCAGTTTGGTGGGTCGTGTAGGATTCGAACCTACGACCAATTGGTTAAAAGCCAACTGCTCTACCAACTGAGCTAACGACCCGATGCGGAGCGCATGATACTGATTTAATTCAGGAAATCAACACCTTCGCGAAAAAACTTTAGCGATAACGGGTCGGGTCGGCCACACCGGCGGCGCTGAAGCCCGCGGCGCGCAGCCGGCAGCTGTCGCATTTGCCACAGGCGCGCCCTTCGTCATCGGCCTGATAGCAGGACACCGTCAGCCCGTAATCGACGCCGAGCTGCATGCCGATCGCCACTATCTGCGCCTTGCTCAGGGCCTGCAGCGGCGCCTGGATACGGAAGCCCTCGCCCTCCACGCCTTCACGGGTCGCCAGGTTGGCCACCCGCTCGAACGCGGCGATGAACTCGGGACGGCAATCCGGGTAACCGGAATAGTCGACCGCATTGACCCCGATGAAGATGTCGTGCGCCCCTAGCACCTCGGCCCAGCCCAGGGCCAGGGCCAGGAACACGGTGTTGCGTGCCGGCACATAGGTCACCGGAATGCCTTCGGTGGGGCCTTCCGGCACCGCAATCGAGCTGTCGGTCAGGGCCGAGCCGCCGATGCCGTTGAGATTGAGGCCGACCACCTTGTGCTCGACCACGCCCAGCTGCGCCGCCACCCGCTCGGCCGCCTGCAGCTCGGCGCGGTGGCGCTGGCCATAGTCGAAACTCATGCTGTAGCAGGCAAAGCCCGCGGCCTTGGCCTGGGCCAGGATGGTGGCGGAATCGAGGCCACCGGACAGCAGCACCACGGCTTTCTTGTCGGTCATATCAGTATCCTCGAATCAGTGGCCGGGCTCGTCGTTCCACAACAGCTTGTGCAGCTGCAACTGGAAGCGTACTGGCAGGTTATCGGCGACTATCCACTGCGCCAACTCACGGGCACTGACCTGCTGGTGGCTGGGCGAGAACAGTACTTCGCCGGCACGCTGGTCGAGGCGGTATTCGATCAGCTTGGACACAGCCCAGTCGTAGTCCTCGCGCGAGCAGATGACGAACTTGACCTGATCGTTGCCGGTCAGCTGATCCAGGTTGCTGTAGAGATTGCGCGAGACTTCCGCCGAGCCCGGAGTCTTCAGGTCGACCACGCGGCTGACGCGCGGGTCGGTAGCGGAGATATCCAGGGCGCCGCTGGTCTCCAGCGACACCTGGTAGCCGGCATCGCACAGGCGCCGGAGCAGCGGGATGCAATTGGGCTGGGCCAGCGGCTCGCCACCGGTCACGCAGACGTAGCGCGGCTTGTAGCTGGCGACCTGGGCACAGATGGCGTCCAGGCTGATGATCTCGCCGCCACTGAAGGCGTAGGCAGTGTCGCAGTACTGGCAGCGCAGCGGGCAGCCGGTCAGGCGAACGAACACAGTGGGCAGGCCACTGGTGCGCGTTTCGCCCTGCAACGAGTAGAAAATCTCGGTAATGCGCAGGGTTTCTTGCATATCGGCACCGGGCGTGACGGCGAAACAGGCCATCCGCCTCCGTTGCGGGAAAGGGGGCAGCGATTCTAAACGAAAAAATTCCGGGAGACATTTTTAACGTCGCGCAGGCGACGGCCGCTGGGGGCTGCCACGGAGGGCAAGACATAAAAAACCCGCGGCAAGCGCGGGTTTTCTGATCAACACATCGCTTCGATCAGGGCAGGCGCTGCAGGTCGCGCTGGGCCAGCTGCGCAGCCGAGGAGCCGGGGAACTGCGCGATCAGCTGGCGCAGGATGCCCTTGGCTTTTTCGGTATTGCCCAGGCGCTGCTCGACATCGGCCAGCTTGAACAGCGAATCCGGTACCTTGGCATGGGTCGGATAGGTCACGCTGACCTGGGCGAAGGCCTTACCGGCGCCCTGCAGGTCGCCCTTGGCCAGGTTGACCTCGCCCAGCCAGTACTGGGCGTTGCCGGCGTACTGGCTGTTCGGGTACTTGCGCAGGAAGGCGCCGAAGGCCTGGCTGGCCTTGTCGAAATCCTTGGCCTTGATCAGGTCGAAGGCAGCGTCGTAATACAGCTTTTCCTTCGCCGGGTCGGCCGGTTCATTGCTGGCAGGTGCAGCAGGAGCCTGCTGCGCCGGAGCCGTTGGAGCAGCGCCGGCGTTGATCGCGCCTGCGGCTGGAGAATTCTGGGTAGGAGCTGCGGCGCCTGCGGCACCACCAGCCAGACGGCTGTCCAGGTCCTGATAACGCGACAAGCTTTCCTGCTTGAGGCGCTCGATCTGGTTCTGCTGCTCTTCAACCATGCCACGCAGCTGGGCAATTTCCTGCTGCATCTGTTGCAGTTGCATGAACAGCTCACCCTGCGCCGAGGCCGGGGCAGCTGCCCCGCCCCCGGCGTAGGCGCCATTCGTGCCATAACCCACCGGCGGATAACTGCTAGTACCGTAGCCGGCACTACTATCCACCACGGGAACCTCGGCCACTGCCGCGAGCGGCAGGGCGAGAGCCAGAGAGGTCACGACACGAAGGCACTTGCGCATGGCGAATTACTTACGCAGTTCGACGCGACGGTTTTGCGCCCAGGACTGCTCTTCGCTGCCAGTGGCAACCGGACGCTCTTCGCCGTAGGAAACCAGTTCCAGCTGAGCCGGGGAAACGCCCTGCAGAACCAGGTAGCGCTGAACGGCATTGGCGCGACGCTCGCCCAGAGCCATGTTGTACTCACGGGTGCCGCGCTCGTCGGTGTGGCCTTCCAGAACGACGCGAGCGCCGTTGCCTTTCAGGTCCTTGGCGTGTACGTCGAGGGCGCGCATGGCTTCCGGCTTCAGGTCGGAGCTGTCGTATTCGAAGTAGAAGGTGGTGATGGCGCGCAGAGCGGCTTCTTCGCTCAGGGAACCGTCAACGCCGTTACCGTTGGCGTTGTAGCCGGCGTTCGGGTCAACGGCGCCTTCGCCAGCGTTGTCGCCGCCTTTGGACGAGCAACCAACAGCCACGGCCAGAGCCAGGCCCAGAGCGGCAAACTTGCCAAATTTCAGCATTTCCATGGTGTAACTCCTAATGATTTCTAGGTGTGTTTAAAGCGAAAGTGTTGTGACCGCATCAGTTCAGGTAAGGAGACCAGGACGGTTCCCGGACATCACCTTGTGCGGTGGGAATCGGGAGCCTGACACGCCCGTTGGTAGACACGAGCATCAGTACTCCACGGCCCTGCTGGCGGGTGGCGTAGATTAACATGGTGCCATTGGGCGCGACAGTGGGCGAATCGTCCAGGCTGGTTTCCGAAAGGATGCGCAAGCGGCTGGTTACCAGGTCCTGGGCCGCCACCTTGAAGTTGGTGAAGCCATCCTGACGGTGGATCATCACCAGGGTCTTTTCGTCCGCCGAGAGTTTCGGGTTAGCGTTGTAGTTGCCGGTGAAGGTCACGCGCTGCGCCTCGCCGCCGGCGATGCTCTGCTTGTAGATCTGCGGCTTGCCGGCACGGTCCGAGGTGAAGAACAGGGTCTGGCCGTCCTTGCCCCAGAAGGGTTCGGTATCGATGGCGTAGTGATTGGTCACGCGCTGCAGCTGACGGCTGCCGAGGTTCATCACGTAGATTTCCGGGTTGCCGTCCTTGGACAGCACGAACGCCAGGCGATTGCCGTCCGGCGACCAGGCCGGCGCGCCGTTCAGCCCCTGGAAGTTGGTGATCTGCTCGCGGCGACCGGTGTCGATGTGCTGGATGAAGATGCGCGGACGACGCTGCTCGAACGACACGTAGGCGATGCGCCGACCATCCGGCGCATAGCGCGGCGACAGGATCGGCTCGCGCGACTGCAGCAGGGTCACGCCGCGGGCGCCGTCGTAGTCGGAACGCTGCAGGGTGTAACGGGTGTTGTTGACCGAGAAGCGCTCGGCGGTGACGTAGAGCATCTTGGTCGAATAGGCGCCCTTGATGCCGGTCAGCTTCTCGAACGACTGGTCGGCCACGTGGTGGGCCATGTCGCGCAGCTGGTCCGGGGTACCGCCAACGGTGCCGGCGACGATCTGCTGCTGGGTCGCCACGTTGAACAGGGCGAACTGCACCTGCAGGCGACCACCGGCCGGCGCGATGCTGCCGACCAGGATGTACTGGGCGCCCAGGGCCTGCCAGTCGCGGTAGATGATCTCGCCGGCCTGGGTCGGCAGGCTGATCATGTTCTGCCGCGGAATCGGCTCGTACATGCCGGAGTTGCGCAGGTCATTGCCGATGATGGTGGCCATGTCCTCGGGCAGCACGGTGCCACCGGTCCAGCCGAACGGCACCACGGCAATCGGGATGGCCCGGTCGGAGCCGGTGGTAATCCGGATGTTCTTCTCCTCGGCCACGGCCAGACCGGCCACGCAGCAGAGAACAACGAGCAAGCCTCGAAGGATAGTGATCACAGGTCCAGATCCTCTGGTGTAAAGGTCATCTTAAACGAACGATAGGGAGCGAAGTCCGCCGGACTTACACCCTGCATTTCCACGATACGACCGACGTTGCGCACGGCAGTTACCGCCGAATTGTCAAACGCCGTATCACCACTGGACTTGGCCACCGTCGCATTGGTAATGGTGCCATCGGGCAGCATGTTGATCTGTACCACTACGCTCATCCCGTTACGGGCAGTCGGTGGCCGACTCCAGTTCTGCGAAACCAGCTGGCGAATCAGATCATCGAAGTTACCCGCGACCTGATCACCGACCTCGTCGGCCAGCGCCTGCTGGCGCTCGGTGGTGTCGGACAACAGCTCGGCCAGGGCCTGCGCCTTCTTCTCGTCTGCGGACTTGCGCGCCGCTTCCTGGGCCTTTTTCTTGGCCGCTTCGGCAGCCGCCTTCTTCTTGGCCTCTTCCGCAGCTTTCTTCTTCGCCGCCTCGGCTGCCTTTTTCTTGGCTTCCTCGGCCGCTTTCTTCTTCTCTTCCTCGGATTTCTTCTTGGCGATATCGGCGAGCTTCTTCTGCTCGGCCTTCTTGGCTTCCTCAGCCTTCTTCGCCTCGGCCTTCTTCTCGGCCACTTCCGCCTGTTTGGCCGCATCGGCTTTCTTTTGTTCCGCGGCTTCCTGTTTCTTCTGTTCCTGCTTCTTCGCCTCGAGCTGCTCGACCTCGTACTGACGCGCCGCGGTCTTCTTGGCTTCGCCGGCGATCTTCTGGTTGGTCTGGGTGGTGGCCTGGCTCTGCGACTTCAGCTGATACAGGGTCGCCTGGACGATCGGCTTGGCCGGCGGCAGCTCGGGGGCAAACTGAAAACTGACGAACAGCATGGCAAACATCAGGACGTGCAGAGCCACGGCCCAGATGGTCGGCCAGAAATAGCTTTCCGAGGAGGAGCGAGCGCTCTGCTGCATCAGGGCGCCTCGGTGATCAGCCCGACGTTACCCACGCCGGCCTGCTGCAAGCCACCCATCACGGCCATCACCGAGCCGTAGTCGACCGCCTTGTCGCCACGCACGAAGACCTGCACCTTCTTACCCTGGCGGCTGTTCTCGGCCATGATCCCGGTGGTCGCGGCCACCAGCTGTTCCAGGGTGGACGCGGTCTCGCTGTCCTTGCCCTGGTCCGGATCGACCTCCGAACCCATGGTCCAGTAGTAGGTCTTGTCGGCCTTGATGGAAATGGTCAGCACGCGGGCATCGTTGTCCTGCGGCAGGGCCTCGCTGGAAACCTTGGGCAGGTCGACCTTGACCCCCTGATTGAGCATCGGCGCGGTCACCATGAAGATCACCAGCAGCACCAGCATCACGTCGATATAGGGCACGACGTTCATCTCGGAGACCGGCTTGCGTCTGTTGCGAATTCTGGCCATGGGAAGCCTCAGTCCTCGCTGGTATGCACTTTGCGGTGCAGGATCGCCTGGAACTCGTCAGCGAAGGTGTAGTAACGACTGATCAGGCGGTCGCCACCGGCGGAGAAACGGTTGTAGGCGATCACCGCCGGAATGGCGGCGAACAGGCCGATGGCGGTGGCGATCAGCGCCTCGGCGATACCCGGAGCCACGGTGGCCAGGGTGGCTTGCTGCACCTGGGCCAGGCCACGGAAGGAGTTCATGATGCCCCACACGGTACCGAACAGGCCGATGTACGGGCTGGTCGAGCCGACAGTGGCGAGGAACGGCAGGCTCTGCTCGAGCTTCTCTTCCTCGCGCGAGATGGCCACGCGCATGGCCCGCGCCACACCGTCCATCACCGCATCCGGATCGACGCCGGACTGCTGGCGCAGGCGGGAGAACTCCTTGAAACCGGCACGGAAGATCTGCTCCACACCGCAGTCCGGGTCCGGATTGCTGCCGGCCTGGCGATACAGCTTGGACAGGTCGATGCCCGACCAGAAGCGCTCCTCGAACACTTCCAGCGACTTCTTCGCGGCACGCAGCATGGTGCTGCGCTGGAAGATCATGATCCACGACGTGACCGAGGCGGCCACCAGAACGAGCATGACCAACTGCACCACGAAACTGGCGTTGCTGATCAGGCTCCACATGGACATATGGTCTACGGCGGCGTTAGCTTCCACGCTTACTCTCCTGCAGGGGATAGACCCGCGACACCGGCGAAGGCCGCACGCAGCGCTTCGGGGATGGCCCGGGGTTTCAAACTGTCGGCGCGCACACAGGCCACCACGAACTGCCCTTCACAGAGCAGCGCCTTGTCCGTGACCCGCCTGACCTGTTGACGAAAACGCAGGCTGGCACGGTTCAACTCGATTACATCGGCCGTCACAAAAAGTTCGTCGTCCAGCTTGGCCGGGGCAAAGTAACGCGCCTCGGCCGAATGCACGACGAACAGCAGGTCTTCCGCCACCAGCGTCGACTGGGCAAAACCCAGTTCACGCAGGCGCTCGGTGCGAGCCCGCTCCATGAATTTGAGGTAGTTGACGTAATAAACGATGCCGCCGGCATCGGTATCTTCGTAATACACCCGACAACGGTGGGCAAAAGGCTGGGCCTCGATTTGCGCGCGCATACTCTAGTGCTTACTCCCGGCCTTGCCAATTGGCCAAGCCCCTGTTTTTAAACTATTCGTCGCTTCCCGCGAACAGGTCGGCTACCGGCGCCTCGACCATGCGCCCCGGCACATTCAAACCGAAGTGCAGGTAGGCATGCCGCGTCACCACCCGCCCGCGCGGCGTGCGCATGATATACCCCTGCTGGATCAGATAGGGCTCCAGCACGTCCTCGATGGTGCCGCGTTCCTCGCCGATGGCCGCGGCCAGGTTGTCGAGGCCGACCGGCCCGCCGTCGAACTTGTCGATCATCGCCAGCAGTAGACGCCGGTCCTGGTGATCGAAGCCACGTTCGTCGACATCCAGCATGTTCAGTGCCTGATCGGCGACGCCACGACTGATCTGCCCCCCCGCCCGCACCTCGGCGAAATCGCGCACGCGGCGCAGCAGGCGGTTGGCAATACGCGGTGTGCCCCGGGCACGCCGGGCAATCTCGAAAGCGCCTTCGGCATCCAGGGCCAGACCGAGAATAGCGGCGGAGCGACTGACAATGGTCGCCAGGTCGGCACTGGAATAGAACTCCAGGCGCTGGACGATGCCGAACCGGTCGCGCAGCGGATTGGTCAGCATGCCGGCCCGGGTGGTGGCGCCGACCAGGGTGAACGGCGGCAGGTCCAGCTTGATCGAACGGGCGGCCGGCCCCTCACCGATCATGATGTCGAGCTGGAAGTCCTCCATCGCCGGGTACAGCACTTCCTCGACGATCGGCGACAGGCGATGGATCTCGTCGACGAACAGCACGTCGCCGGCTTCCAGATTGGTCAGCAGCGCAGCCAGATCGCCCGGACGCTCCAGCACCGGGCCGGACGTGCTCTTGATCGACACCCCCATTTCCTGGGCGATGATGTTGGCCAGGGTGGTCTTGCCCAGGCCGGGCGGGCCGAAGATCAGGGTGTGGTCCAGTGCCTCCGAACGGCCCTTGGCGGCCTGGATGAACAGCTCCATCTGCTCGCGCACGATGGGCTGGCCAATATAGTCGGCCAGCGACAACGGACGAATGGCGCGATCCAGCTGCTCGTCACGCTCGCGGCCAGTGGCGGTTATCAGGCGGTCGGCTTCAATCACGGGTTAAACCATTCCCTTCAATGAGCGGCGAATCAGATCTTCACTGGAGAGGCCATCTTCCTGCACCGCAGCCACGGCCTTGCTGGCCTCCTGCGGCTTGAAGCCCAGGGATATCAGCGCGCTCACGGCGTCGCTCTCCGCGCTTGAGACTGCCACGCCGGCACGGGGCTCCACCACCAGGGTGGCGATGGACGGCACGGTTTCCCAGGCCTTGAAGCGATCTTTCAGCTCGACCAACAGCCTCTCGGCGGTTTTCTTGCCGACACCCGGGACTTTCACCAGGGTCGAGGTATCGCCGGCCTGTACGCAGCGCACCAGCTCGTCCACTTCCAGACCGGACATCAGCGCCAGAGCCAGCTTGGGGCCGACGCCATTCAAGCGGATCAGCTCGCGGAACAATTCGCGCTCACGCTTCTCGGCGAAGCCGTAGAGCAGATGGGCATCCTCGCGCACCACCAGATGGGTGTGTAGGGTCACCGGCTCGCCCAGCGACGGCAGACGATACAGCGTGGTCATCGGCACTTCCAGCTCGTAGCCGACGCCATTCACATCGACCAGCAGGTGCGGCGGCTGCTTTTCCGCCAGGGTGCCTTTCAGGCGTCCGATCACGACTTGTCTTCCTTCTATCTATTACAGGCGCAGACGGCCACCGCGCCGCTTGGCGCCGACCAGACCATGGGGAATCAGACTTTGCCGATGGTGGGCATGGCATAGGGCGATGGCCAGGGCATCGGAGGCGTCGATCTGCGGCTTCTGCACCAGCTTGAGCAGGTGCATGACCATCATCTGCACCTGCTGTTTGTCCGCCCCACCGGTGCCGGCAATCGCCTGCTTGACCTGGGTGGCGGTGTACTCGCTGATCTCCAGCCCCGCCTCGACCCCGGCGACTATAGCCGCGCCACGGGCCTGGCCGAGCTTGAGCGCCGAATCGGCGTTCTTCGCCATGAACACCTGCTCGATGCCCATGGTCACCGGCCCGTGCAGGCGAATCACCTCGCTGACGCCGCGAAAGACGATCTGCAGGCGCTCGGGCAACGGGCCATCACCGGTGCGAATGCAGCCCGAAGCCACATACTCGCAGCCACGACCGGTATCGCGCACCACGCCGTAACCGGTGATGCGTGAACCGGGGTCGATACCCAAAATCAACGTCATGCCCGCCGCTCGCTCCGGGTGCCGGCAAACGCCGCCACACTGTCTATTTATCCAGCTCAGGAGTATACGGGCCGACCACCCACGGCGTCACCCGGCCGCACAGATAAAAAAGCCGGAAGCGCCTGGGGCGACTTCCGGCTTTTTACCAACGGGGAGGATCAGTCCAACTGCTCCATGATCTCGTCCGGAATTTCCGCGTTGTGATAGACCTCCTGCACATCATCGAGGTCTTCCAGCATGTCGATCAGCTTCATGACCCTCTTTGCGGTTTCCAGGTCGGCAACCGGCGCACTGATCGAAGGGATCATGGCGACTTCCGCCTCCTCACCCTTGAAGCCGGCCGCCGTCAGCGCCTCGTTGACCGACAGGAACTCGGCAAAACTGGTCGACACCAGCGCCGAGCCGTCCTCGCCCATCTCCACGTCATCGGCACCGGCTTCCAGCGCCGCTTCCATCAAGGCATCTTCGTTGACGCCCGGAGCAAAGCTGATCTGCCCCTTGCGCTCGAACATATAGGCCACCGAGCCATCGGTGCCGAGGTTGCCGCCACACTTGCTGAAGGCATGGCGCACTTCGGCGGCGGTGCGGTTGCGGTTGTCGGTCATGACCTCGACGATGATGGCCACGCCGCTGGGCGCATAGCCTTCGTAGCTGAACTCGACGACATTGTCGGCTTCGTTGTTGCCGGCACCGCGGGCAATCGCCCGGTCGATCACATCACGTGACATGTTGGCGGTCAGCGCCTTGTCCACCGCCAGGCGCAGGCGCGGGTTGTCCGCCGGCACCGGGCCGCCATGCTTGGCCGCAACGGTCAGCTCACGAATCAGTTTGGTGAAGATCTTGCCGCGCTTGGCGTCCTGACGCCCTTTGCGGTGCTTGATATTGGCCCACTTGGAATGACCAGCCATAACTCACTCCGTATTTCTCACTGAAGATTGCACGGGTATAAAAATTCGCACCCCATAACGAAGAAGCCTGGAAATCCAGGCTTCTCGTAGCGGCTTATTCGGCCTTGGCTTGCTCGCGCAGGCGAATGTGCAGCTCGCGCAGCGCCTTGTTATCCACCACACCCGGCGCCTGGGTCATGACGCAGGCCGCGCTCTGGGTTTTCGGGAAGGCGATCACTTCGCGGATCGAGCTGGCGCCGGTCATCAGCATGACCAGGCGATCCAGGCCGAAGGCCAGGCCTCCATGGGGCGGCGCACCGAACTTCAGCGCATCGAGGAGGAAGCCGAACTTCTCTTCCTGCTCTTCCTCGCTGATGCCCAGCACGCGGAACACGGTCTGCTGCATGTCCTTGTCGTGGATACGGATCGAACCGCCACCCAGCTCGGTACCGTTGAGCACCATGTCATAGGCACGCGACAGTGCGGCGGCCGGGTTGGCTTCCAGCTCCTCCGGGCTGCAGCTCGGCGCAGTGAACGGGTGGTGCATGGCGGTCAGGCTGCCATCGTCGTTTTCCTCGAACATCGGGAAGTCGACCACCCACAGCGGCGCCCACTCGCAGGTGAGCAGATTGAGGTCATGCCCCAGCTTGATGCGCAGCGCACCGAGGGCTTCGCTGACGATCTTGGCCTTGTCCGCGCCGAAGAACACGATGTCGCCATCCACCGCACCGACGCGATCGAGGATCACGTTGATGTTGTCCAGCGGGATGTTCTTGACGATCGGCGACTGCAGACCATCTACGCCCTGCGCACGCTCGTTGACCTTGATGTAGGCCAGGCCCTTGGCGCCGTAGATGCCGACGAACTTGGTGTAGTCGTCGATCTGCTTGCGCGGCATGCTCGCCCCGCCCGGTACGCGCAGCGCGGTGACGCGGCATTTCGGGTCGTTGGCCGGACCGGCAAACACCTTGAAGTCGACGTCCTTGAGCTGGTCTTCCACATCCACCAGCTCCAGCGGGATACGCAGGTCGGGCTTATCCGAACCGAAGCGACGCATGGCTTCGGCCAGGGTCATGTGCGGCAGCTCGCCGAACTCGACGTCCAGGACTTCCTTGAACAGGTTGCGCACCATGGTTTCGGTGATGCCCATGATGTCTTTTTCATCGAGGAAGCTGGTCTCGATGTCGATCTGGGTGAATTCCGGCTGGCGGTCGGCGCGCAGGTCTTCGTCGCGGAAGCACTTGGCGATCTGGTAGTAGCGGTCGAAGCCGGCCACCATCAGCAGCTGCTTGAACAGCTGCGGCGACTGCGGCAGGGCGAAGAAGCTGCCGGCATGGGTGCGGCTCGGCACCAGGTAGTCACGGGCACCTTCTGGAGTGGCGCGAGTGAGGATCGGCGTTTCCACATCGAGGAAGCCGTTCTCGTCCAGGTAACGGCGGATGCTCGAGGTGATGCGCGAACGCAGCTTGAGCTTCTCGGCCATTTCCGGGCGACGCAGGTCGATGAAGCGGTAGCGCAGGCGGGTTTCCTCGCCGACATCGGTGTATTCGTTGAGCGGGAACGGCGGGGTTTCCGCTTCGTTGAGTACTTCCAGCTCGTAACCCAGCACTTCGATGGCACCGGAAGCCATGTTGGCGTTGCGCGCACCCTCGGGACGCAGGCGTACCTTGCCGGTGATCTTGACCACATACTCGCTGCGTACGCGGTCGGCCTTGGCGAAGGTCTCGGCGCGATCCGGGTCGAACACCACCTGAGCCAGACCTTCACGGTCACGGATATCGAGGAAGATCACGCCACCGTGGTCACGACGACGATGGACCCAACCGCAAAGGGTGATTTCCTGGCCGTCCAGGCTCTCGTTCAACTGGCCGCAATAGTGGCTGCGCATCATGATGGTGGTTCGCTTCTCTAATCAGTCTTGAATTCGTCGGGGCGGCCAACTGGCGGCGCCGGGGCCGTTTACACAGCACTCGTAAGCCGCGCAGGGCTTGCCACAAGGGCCAGGACGAGCATTTTCTGCAATTCGGACGCGGAGCAGGCCGAACAATCGACCAGCGGTGCAGCAGGCAGGCGCATGCCCGCATCCGGGACAAGGGGCGGGATTATATATGGTTAATCGACCCGGCGCAGCCGCCCGCCAAACCGCTTTCGCCAGGGCTTTCTATACTCAGAACCCGAGCCTTGCGGAGACCTGCCATGGCCATGCCCCGCCCCGCCGACCTGTCCAGCGACCTGCTGGAGGATTTCCGCCTCGACACCGCCGAGCAACTGCCACGCTGCGAGCAGCTGCTGATCGAGCTGGAGCATCACCCCCAAGACAGCGCGCGCCTGCGCGAACTGTTCCGCGTGGTGCATACCCTCAAGGGCAACCTCGGCTACGTCGAGCTCAACCAGTTGCTGCCCCTGCCACAGGCCATGGAAGACGTGCTGGCGCGCCTGCGCGAAGGCGAACTGGCGTTCGACAGCCTGCTCGGCGACATCCTCCTGCTCAGCCTCGACCACCTGCGCAACCTGATCGACGAGGCCCTCGGCGGCCCGCGCAGCACGCTTGAACCGCACACGTTCAAGAGCCTGTGCCAGGCCCTGCAGGCACTGGCCGCCGCCCCGGCGACACGCCAGACGGAAATCCGCCGCACCCTGCTGCAACACCTGGACCCCAGCACCCGCCTGCAGTCGGCCGAGCTGCCGGGGCAACCGCAGATGCTCGCCCTGCTGGACGAGCACGCCATCCCGGCCGACGCCGACCTGCTGTTCTTCAGCGAACTGATGCGGGCTGGCGAGCGGCGCTCGCACTACTGGCATGGTCGCGGCCTGCGCCTGCTGAGCCTGGCCCTGAACATGAACGCAATCGCCGACACCCCGACCGAGCCGGCGCAGCTCGCCGCTGCCGTGTGCCTGCACGACCTGGGCATGGCATTTCTGCCGCTAGAACTGCTGCACAAGACCGAGACGCTGAACCGCGAGGAGCGCCGCCAGCTGCAAGCCCATCCGCGCCTGGGTTTCGACCTGCTCAGACGCATGCCGGCCTGGACCAGCGCCGCGGAGATCATCCTGCAGCACCAGGAGCACGCCGATGGCAACGGCTACCCGAAGGGCCTGCTGGAAACCGAGATCCACCCCGGCGCGCTGATCCTCGGCATCGCCGACACCTTCGATGCGCGCACCCACGAGCGCGCCCACCAGACCCTGAGCAAGCGCCCGCGCCTGCGCGCCATTCTGGAAATCAACAACCTGGCCGGCAAGCAGTTCAGCCCTTACTGGGTCGAGGTCTTCAACCGCACCCTGCAGCAGCGCCCGCAGCTGGCCCATTTGTGAAGGGACCCGCAGCGCCTGCTGCCATAGGCATAAGTCATCGGATTCATTGACATAAGCCAAGGTCGGCCGGGTAGCCCCCTGTGATAGGCTCCTGCCATCAAGGGGGACGCACAACCCCGGACAACCTGAGAGGAGAAACAAGGCATGGAAATCAACATCGGCATCGCCGAACAGGACCGCGCCGCCATTGCCGAAGGCCTGTCCCGCCTGCTCGCGGATACCTACACCCTGTACCTGAAAACCCACAACTTCCACTGGAACGTCACCGGTCCGATGTTCAACACCCTGCACCTGATGTTCGAGGCGCAGTACACCGAACTGGCCCTGGCCGTCGACCTGATCGCCGAACGCATCCGCGCCCTCGGCTTCCCGGCGCCCGGCACCTACGCAGCCTACGCCCGCCTGTCGTCGATCAAGGAAGAAGAAGGCGTGCCCACTGCCCAAGACATGATCACCCTGCTGGTACAAGGCCAGGAAGCCGTGGTGCGCACCGCCCGCGGGATTTTCCCGCTACTGGAGAAGGTCAGCGACGAACCCACCGCCGATTTACTGACCCAGCGCATGCAAGTGCATGAAAAAACCGCCTGGATGCTGCGCAGCCTGCTGGCCGCCTGATATTCTCCGCACACCCGCAAAGGCCCGGCCCGACCGGACCTTTTGCCAGGCGCACGGCGCCTGTCTACTCTAATCTCTGCCTACTCACCCAACAGCCACAGTGACGTGCATGAGCCAGCCGCCGAAAGCCCCCTCGATTCTCGAACTCTATCCGGAAGAGACCCGCGAGGCTGCCGCCATCCTGAAGCAGGCCGTGCCGCTCATGATGCGCCACGACATCCCGCCCAACCCCATGCACTATGCGCTGTGGTACACCTACAGCCGCGGTTCGGAGCCGGACCTGAACCGTCGCCTGGACAAGATCGTCAAGGACTTCGACAGCTTCCCGCCGGAAAGCGCGGCCAAGCTGTTTCGCGACTTCGTCATTCGCGGCGAGCTGGAAGAGGCCCGCGCCGGCCAGCAGCAGGTGCTCGAACTGGTCGACGATATCGAGATCGACGTATCGCACAGCGTCAGCGGCAGCCAGCACTACCAGACCAGCCTCAGCATCGGCCTGGCCGCCCTGCAGGAGCCGGTCGTGGAGGATCTGCCCAGCGTCCTCAGCGATCTGCAGCAGAGCACCCAGGAGATGCAGGAACAGCAGGAAAAATTCCTCTATCGCCTGCGCGCCGCGCAAACGGAGATCCAGCACCTGCGCAGCCAGCTGGAACGCGCGCATATCGCCGCGACCCTGGACAGCCTGACCAACGTGTTCAACCGCCACGCCTTCACCCGCCTGCTCGAGCAGGCACTGGCCAACGACACCCAGGGCCTGGCCCTGATCATGCTGGATATCGATCACTTCAAGCAGTTCAACGACCAGTACGGCCATCCGCTCGGCGATCGCGTCCTGCAACATGTCGGGCAACTGTTGCGCGACCTGCTGCCGGCCCGCGGCATCGCCGCCCGCTACGGTGGCGAAGAGTTCTGCGTGATCCTGCGCGACTGCTTCGACCTGCACAGCGCCCACGCCTTCGCCGAGCAGTTGCGCCTGAAGGTTCAGGCCCTGCGCATCAAGGTACGCAGTACCGACAAGATCCTCGACACCGTCACCGCCTCCTTCGGCCTGGCCCTGGCCTGCAAAGACGACACCTTCGAGAGCCTGCTGACCCGGGCCGACGACGCGCTGTACCAGGCCAAGCGCAATGGCCGCAACCAGATCCACCCCGCCACCCCAGAAGCGGCGCTAAGCGCTTGATTTGAGTAGCCCTCCGCTTTGCGGTTAAATACGCCCCGTGCTTCCGGCAGCCAGGCGCTGCCGCGGCATAGGCGAGTCCGTGCGCCGCTATGGCCCAATCCGCATCAGGGCACCCCGCATCGTCCCGCTCTTCCTTTTATTTCCAGCTGTTAACCGTGAGTTCATTGAGCATGTTAAAGATCGTCCACCTGTTCACGGGCGTTGCCGCCCTGCTGCTGTCCTTCATTCCCAGCCTGCACCCCGAAGCCCTGCCCTACCTGCAACAGGCCGATGCGCTGTACCTTGCCCTGCTCGGCCTGGGCAACCTGCTGGTTGCCCCGCTGCTGCCAAGCCGCCAGCCGGGCGCCCGCAACCCACTGCAGCCACTGGTATCGGCCCTGCTGGTGCTCGCCGTGGTGCTGCAAGCCCTGATCCTGCTGGCTCCGCTGCCACTGATCGGCGGCCAGCCGGCCATCCTGCTGAGCCTGGCCACCCTGGTACTGGCCGTGGTCGTAAACCTGGCGATCAACTGCACCCTGCGCCGCCCGCAGCAAGTCGCCAGCAGCCAGGATCTCGGCGATCGCGAAACCGGCACCGTGAAGTGGTTCAACACCTCCAAGGGCTTCGGCTTCATTTCCCGCGACACCGGTGACGATATCTTCGTGCACTTCCGGGCGATCCGCGGCGAAGGTCACCGCATCCTGGTCGAAGGGCAACGCGTAGAGTTCTCGGTCATGCAGCGCGACAAGGGCCTGCAGGCCGAAGACGTGATTGCCGCCCTACCCAGTCGCCGCTGAGTCGACACGCAGAAAAAAGCCCGCCAAGTGCGGGCTTTTTCATGTCCATCAATAATGCGGCGGCGGTGCCTCACCTTCCTCGATACTGAACTGCCCCTGCATCTCTTCCTGGCGGCGCGCCAGGGCCGCCAACTGCAATTGCAAGCGCTCGACCAGACGCTGCTGCTCGACCAGCACATCGTTGAGGGCGGCAATGGTGTCATCCTGAAAGGCCTGGCGGCTCTCCAGCTCAATGATTCGCTGTTCCAGACTCATGCCTCACTCCCCGACAAAACGGAAGTCGGCCGCCAGCACCAGACGCAGGCGCTCGCGCACCGCGGCGATCTGCTCGGCGCTGTAGGCCTTCGCGGGATGCTTGCCCCATACCGGAGCGGGCCAGGCCGCATCCTCGCGACGACGCACGATCACATGCATGTGCAGCTGGCTGACCACATTGCCCAGCGTGGCCACGTTCATCTTGTCGGCCACGAAGACATCCTTGAGGGTTTCCGCCAGACGCGTGGTCTCCAGCCAGAGCGCCTGCTGGTCGGCCATATCGAGCTGGAACAGCTCGCTGACCTCCTCGCGCCGCGGCACCAGGATGAACCAGGGATAATTGGCATCATTCATCAACAGCAGGCGGCAGAGGGGAAAATCGCCGATCGGCAGGGTGTCCTGCTGCAAACGCGAATCCAGGGTAAACATCGGGGGCCTTCCTCGAACAAGAGTCCACGCGGACCTAGACGACAAGGATAACGGGAGAATCGCGCCAGTTCACCAGGCTCGCAGGCGCAGGCCAAACGCGCCAAATCAAGGCAGAGCAACGACCCTGCACCAGTTCCCCGCAGAGGCAGGCCCGGCAGCCGCCTCAGCTGTGGTGACACTGATACCGTTCGACCCACCGCCACCCGCTCACCCGGCAAATTCGGGCAGACACCAAGCACAACAATGCCGCACCGGCGCGCGGGCGCACCAAAAATGGGCACGCGAAAGCCCTATTTGCCCCCACAGAGCGTTACCCAAACAACCCGCAAGAGCAGCCCAACCACCTTCGGTAACGCACACACGAGCCACGCCACAGCACGACAAGCAATCGCCGAGGAGCACGAAGCCCCCCGGTTACCGGCACGAACAGACCGACATAGGCACTTTTCAGGCTACTGAGCAGCCGTTCAAAGAAGTTTTTCTTGGCACTTGGCATTTTGTGCACGGATGTTGCTTTGTTACACAGACAGTCGGCGATAGCTCCACCCGGATCGGTGCGACGCCCATCGCCAAGCGCCTTGGAAGGGCCTAAGCGATTGGATTTGCAGACCTTTAAGGGGGAGTCGAAGCGTGGCTCAAGCGGCAAAAACCTACAGAATTGCGACACCGCAGATGCAGTTTTGCGACGTATCTGTAAATAAAATGTAGGTAATCGGCGGCAAGTGTCGCCAACAAAGTTGCCGTGCTATAAGTTTAGCGCCGACACAAAAAGAAAGAAGCCGCCCATACAACAATTAATTGGGCAGCACAACTCTTCTAAACCAAAGGAGCAATCACAATGCAAGTGATGAAGTGGAGCGCACTGGCCCTGGCCGTGACCGCCGGTACCACCCAACTGGCTTTTGCCAGCGCACAGTCCGAATCCAAGGGCTTCGTTGAAGACAGCAGCTTCGATATCTTCAACCGTGCTCTGTACATGAACCGCGACTTCCGCAACGGCGCTAGCAATGGTGCAAGCAACTCCGCCAACCCGGCCGGCTATCGTGAAGAAACCGGCCTGGGCATTCGCCTGCTGTACGAGTCGGGCTTCACTCAAGGTGTGGTTGGCTTCGGTGTGGATGCCCACTCCCTGTCCAGCATCAAGCTCGACAGCGGTCGCGGCCGCTACGGCACCGGCCAGTTCGGCAAGACCAGCGACGGCCGTGGCGATGACACCCAGAGCGAAGTTGGCGGCGCCGTCAAGGTCCGCATCTCCGACACCGTTCTGAAGTACGGCAACCAGATGGTCGCCAGCCCGGTATTCTCCACCGACGACAGCCGCATCCTGCCGGAAGTCGCCACCGGTACCTACATCGTCAGCAACGAAATCGAAGGCCTGGAACTGAGCGCCGGTCGCTTCACCGCGATCAACGACCAAGCCTACACCGGCCGCGACAGCACCACCCTGTCTTCCGCCGAAGGCCTGACTTCCGCCAACATCGCCGGCATCAGCTACCAGTTCACTGAGAACTTCAGCGCTGCCTTCCACGCTTCCGATGTCGAAGACTACTGGACCAAGCAGTACGTCAACCTGAACTACACTCTGCCGCTGGCTGAAGAGCAGTCGCTGAGCTTCGACTTCAACTACTACAACACCAACGATGATGGCGACGAGCTCTACGGCGAAGTCGACAACCAGATCTGGAGCCTGGCGCCTAGCTACTCCATCGGCGCGCATACCTTCACCCTGGCCTATCAGGAGTCCACTGGCGACACCGCCCACGCCTATGGCGTAGACGGTAACGGCACAGTATGGCTGGCCAACTCCGTGCAGTTCTCCGACTTCAACGGCCAAGACGAGAAGTCCTACCAGGCTCGCTACGATCTGGACATGACTTCCTACGGCGTGCCGGGCCTGAGCTTCATGACTCGCTACATCTATGGTGACGAAATCACCGTAGAAGGCTTCGAGGAAGAAGGCAAAGAGCATGAGTGGAACTTCGAATCCAAGTACGTTGTTCAGGACGGTGCTGCTAAAGACCTGTCCTTCCGCGTTCGCCACTCCATCTGGCGCGCCAACGATGCCTACAACGACTTCTACAGCGCTGACCTGAACGACACCCGCCTGATCGTCGAGTACCCGCTGGACGTGCTGTAAGTCCAAGCAGTACTAAATCAGTGCAAAAAGAACCCGGCCTCGGCCGGGTTCTTTTTTATATGTGTTTAAAGGGGCAAGGCATAGGTGCCCGTCACATGCGCCACCAGCTCCTCCTCCGCCCCGAGCGAATGCAGCAGCACCTCGCATACCGCCTGTCGGCGTGACAGGCGCAGGATGCGCGCTTGCGCCAGCAGGTCGACCGGCTTCGGCTTGGCCAAGAAGTTGATGTTCAGGTTGGACGTCACCGCCATCTCCACCCGCCCCAGTCGCCCCAGCACCACCGCATACATGGCCGCATCGGCCAGCGACATGATGGTCGGCCCGGACAAGGTTCCGCCCGGCCGCACCAGCTTGCCGTGAAATGGCACCCTGGCCAGCGCCAGATCCGCACTCAGGCGGTCGATGCGCAGATCGATATCCTCGGCCATCGGCACCCCGGCGCGAATCAGCGCCTGTACCTGCTCCGCAGTCAATTCGGCCACCTTCTACTCCTGGTCTGATCCTGTACGCCACAGGACTGGCACCGTACAATGCCGAGTGATTATCTGCCCTCGCAACCGACAGAACGGCCAAACATGCGTACCAGTCAGTACCTGCTCTCGACCCTCAAAGAAACCCCTTCCGATGCCGTGGTCATCAGCCACCAGCTGATGCTGCGCGCGGGGATGATCCGCAAGCTGGCGTCCGGGCTCTACACCTGGCTGCCCATGGGTCTGCGCGTGCTGCGCAAGGCCGAGGCCATCGTGCGCGAAGAGATGAACGCAGCCGGCGCCCTGGAAGTGCTGATGCCGGCCATCCAGCCGGCCGAGCTGTGGCAGGAATCCGGGCGCTGGGAGCAGTACGGTCCCGAGCTGCTGCGCATCAAGGATCGCCACGGCCGCGAGTTCTGCGTCGGCCCGACCCACGAGGAAGTGATCACCGATCTGGCGCGCAACGAGCTGAACAGCTACAAGCAGCTGCCGATCAACATGTACCAGATCCAGACCAAGTTCCGCGACGAGATCCGCCCACGCTTTGGCCTGATGCGTGGCCGCGAGTTCCTGATGAAGGATGCCTACTCCTTCCACCTGACCCAGGAGTCGCTGCAGGAAACCTACGACCGCATGCACCAGGCCTATTGCAACGTGTTCAGCCGCCTGGGCCTGAACTTCCGCCCGGTACAGGCCGACACCGGCTCGATCGGGGGCACCGGCTCCCACGAGTTCCATGTGCTGGCCGAGTCCGGTGAAGACGATATCGCCTTCAGCGATGTTTCCGACTACGCCGCCAACATCGAGAAGGCCGAGGCCATCCCGCGCGAGAAGACGCGCGGCGCCGCCAGCGAGGAACTGCGCCTGATCGATACCCCGGACGCCAAGACCATCGACGATCTGGTGACCCAGTTCAACCTGGCCATCGAGAAAACCGTCAAGACCCTGGTCGTGCATGCGGCCGAGGAAGGCAAGCTGATCGCCCTGATCGTGCGCGGCGACCACGAGCTGAACGAAATCAAGGCCGCCAACCACGAGCTGGTCGCCAGCCCGCTGGTGTTTGCCTCGGAAGCCGAGATCCGCGCCGCCATCGGCGCCGGCCCCGGCTCCCTGGGCCCGCTGAACCTGCCGCTGCCGTGCATCATCGACCGTTCGGTAGCCCTGATGAGCGACTTTGGCGCCGGCGCCAACATCGAAGGCAAGCATTACTTCGGTCTCAACTGGGAGCGCGACCTACCGCTGCCGGCCGTGGCCGACCTGCGTAACGTGGTCGAGGGCGACCCCAGCCCGGACGGCCAGGGCAGCCTGGTGATCAAGCGCGGCATCGAAGTCGGGCACATCTTCCAGCTCGGCACCAAATACAGCGAAGCCCTGGGCTGCAAGGTACTGGGTGAAGGCGGCAAGCCGATCACCCTGACCATGGGCTGCTACGGCATCGGCGTCTCGCGCGTGGTGGCGGCCGCCATCGAGCAGAACTGGGACGAACGCGGCATCCTCTGGACAGACGCCCTGGCGCCCTTCCAGATCGCCCTGGTACCGATGAAATACGAGAGCGAAGCCGTGCGCGAGGCCACCGACAAGCTGTATGCCGAGCTGACCGCGGCCGGTTACGAAGTGCTGCTGGACGACCGCGACAAGAAGACCAGCCCCGGGGTGAAGTTCGCCGACATGGAGCTGATCGGCATCCCGCACCGCATCGTGGTCAGCGACCGCGGCCTGGCCGAGGGTAACCTCGAGTACAAGCACCGTCGTGACAGCGAAGCCCAGGCCGTGCCTGCCGCCGAGATCCTGTCGTTCATCAACGGCCGTACGGGTCGCTAATCCAGCACGTTCATCAAGAGCCATCATGTTCAAGCGAAGCACCCTGCGCCTCGGCGCCGCCCTGAGCGGCGCCCTCTTTCTCGGCGGTTGTGCCAACCATTTGCCACAGCGCAGCGAACAGGAAGAACGCATCGAGCGCAAACTGCTCGACCACAGCCTGCAGATCGACGTCGGCGAACCGCGCCTGCTCGAACTGCCGCAACGGCGAGTGCGCGTGCATGACCAGAAGACCTTCGAAGTCACCGAGTTCGAGGTCACCCGCCGCTACGACCGCTACACCCCCTACCAGGCCTGGCGCGAACTCTACGAAGTGCCGCTGGGCGTGGTGGCGGTGGTCGCCGGCGTGGGCGCCAACGTGCTCAACGTGGTGATGCTCGGCCGCCTGCCCGACAGCGCGACCAAGGACTGGATCAGCTACGGCTTCGCCGGCATCAACCCGGCAATGAACGTCGAGTCCAACGGCCGTTCGCAACAGAACCTGGCCAGCCTGGACGAGCGCCAGCTGGACAAGCGCATGGAATATTCCAGCCTGCCGTGGATCGAGCGCCCGGTCATGGTCAAGGCCGGCGAGACCACCCACGAGCTGAGCACCGACCGCAATGGCGTGCTGCGCCTGAATCTGCTCGACGACCCGTTCGCCGCCCAGGACGTGAGCCGGGTCGGCAACCTGCTGCTGAGCGTGGAAGACCCGCTGGACAACACCCGCGCCGACGCCAGCCTGCTGGTCAGCCGGGCCCTGCGCGGCAAGCTGCAGGAAGCCCACGCGCTGATCTATGACGATCTGGAAGACGACGAGGTGGCGCAGTGGGTGCACCGGGTCAAGCGCCTGTCCGACCTGGGCCTGGAGGAAGAGGCCAGCGAACTGGAACAGAGCCTGATCGAGCTGACCCGCAACGATCCGGAGCTGCAGCAGGAGTTCCTGCAGAAGCTGACCAAGGAAGCCGGGCGCCTGGTCGCCGATCCGGGCAACGACTGAGAGCCTGTTCACTATCTCGCGAGCTAGAGCTATACAAGGCAAAAACAGGCGAGGAAGCGGAGTTTACGAGCTGCAAATGAGCATTCCGAGCCTGCTTTTAACGCAGTAGAGCCGACGCGCAGCAGATTGTGAACAGGCTCTAAAGCTCCGCCAGCAGGATGCGCCACGCCCGGGCGCATCTGCCTCCGCCTCAACGGCGCACGATGAACCCGGCGATCCCCTGCAGGGCCTGCTCCTCCAGTTCGACCGCCGTGACCTCGGCCTTGGCCGGGCCGCAGGCCAGCCACTCGACCAGCTCGCGCACCGCCGCCTCCGCACCTTCGGCCAGCACCTCGACCCGCCCATCCGGCAGGTTGCGCACCCAGCCATTGAGTTCCAGACGCTCGGCCTCGACGCTGGTGCTCTGGCGAAAATACACGCCCTGCACCTTGCCGCTGATGTAGCCATGCACACAGATGGTCGCCATCGCCCTACTCCCGCCCCTGCAGTTCGCTCAGCCGCGCCAGCAAGCCGGCGGCGGTCTGTTCCCCGACCAGGCGCTCGCGCACCTGCCCCTGGCTGTCGATGATATAGGTCACCGGCAGCACCTCGTTGCGCGGCAGCCGGTAGCGCGCCGCCGGATCCTGCGCCAGCACGCTGAAGCGGATGCCGAAACCGTCTGCCGCCTGGCGCAGCGCCTCGCCCTGCAAGGCATCGAAATTGACCCCCAGCACCCGGGTGGCACGCCCCGCCAGCTGCTCGCTGAGGCGGTTCAGCTCGGGGATCTCGGTGCGGCACGGCGCGCACCACTCGGCCCAGTAATTAATCACTAACCACTGGCCTTCCAGCTGCTCAGCCGTTACCTTTCGTCCATGCTGGTCGACGCCCATGTCCTCGGCGCAGCCGGCCAACAGCAGCCCGGCCAGTATTCCCACCATAACCTGGAGTCGCATTCCCATGCATTCGATCCTCGTGCACGCAGGGTTGACATGACGCTGGATGCCTTGCGCCTCGAGGTGCCGGACATCCTCGAGGAGAATGCCACAGCCCTGGCCGATCTCTGCACCCAGCTGCAGGCGGCCCGCGCCCTGACGCCGGAGAGCGCCCTGCAACAGGCGCTGAACTTGCTCTTCCGGCTCAATCGCAGCGCCATGACCTTACTGGAAAGGCAGCGCGCTCTGCAAAGCTTCAGCGAGGAATACCGCCATTACGCCGCGGCCTGCAGCGGCAGCACGGCGCCCTCGGCGCTCTTCGTGCACCTCTGCGAGGAACTGGCCGGCGGCTTCAAGCGCCTGCTGCTGCAGATCCTCCAGGGCCGCCAGCCCTCGCGCCCGCACCTGGCCTGGTGCCTGTACATGGCCGAGCACTTCATCGCGCAGACCCTGATGCGCCACTACCAGCTGTACCGCGAACCACCGGCCGGGCTCTGGCGCGACAGCCACCTGCTGTACTGGATCGGCGAGCACCAGGGCTGCCTCGACGAACACGTCGCCGCCGCGTTCCAGCCGACACCGGCCGGGACCCTGCGCGGCCTCTACCAGCAGACGCTGCTGCTGGCCATGAGCAACCCCTTCCACCTGGCCGAAGGCGAATGCCCGATCCTCTTCGGCGCGCTCACGCCACTGGCCGGCCTGGCCAGCCTGCTGCCCTGGGAGGCGGACGAAGACAACGAGGCGACCGTCGTCGACCTGTCGCTCGCCCAACCCTGCCTGGCGCTCGAGCAGGCGCCGCAGAGCGATCCCACCGGCTTGCGCCGCCTCGAACTGGGCGCCCTGCTGGTCGCCCTGCGCGAGCCCGCCCCGCTGCAGAGTGCGGTCGAACGCGAGTTGCTCGAGCGCGTACAGCCGCACTGGCTCGGCCGCCAGCAGCGCCGCCATCCGCGCGCCGACTTCAGCGCCGACTGCAGCCTGGTCATCGGCCTGGCCGGGATTCACGCGCAGCTGCTGGAAAAGCACCCGCCGAGCTGCACCGCGCAGATGCTCGACGCCAGCCCCGGCGGGGCCCGCCTGCTGTGCAACGCCGAGCTGGGCGCGCAAGTACCGGTCGGTCAGCTGGTTCTGGTGCTGGCCGGCAAAGGCACGCCGAGCCTGGCCCTGGTGCGCTGGCGCCACCTCAACGGCGCCGGCCTGCACCTCGGCCTGCGCTACCTGAAAGGCCTGCCGCGCCCGGCCTGGCTGCGCCGCGCGCCCAGCGCCCAGACCCACCCCGGCGTGCTGCAGAGCACCCCGGCGCCGGGCAACGGCTGGCACCATGGCCTGTGGCTGCCCTGCGGCCAGTTCGTCGAAGGGGAGAATCTCTGGCTGCAACTGGCCAACGTCAACAACCAGGCCGCGCTGCCGTTGCCGGCGGCGAACCTGACCACCCAGACAGTGGTGCGCCACCCGCTGCGCCTGGCCTGAAACTGCGACCAGGGTCACGGCCAACGCTGCCCGAGCGCACAGTTTCACGCCCTGGCGCACCCCTATAATTGCCCCACTCCTACACCTAGAACAGCACAAGTGGAGCCTGTCCATGTCCCAAGTCCCCGACAAGCTGATCGGCCCGGTCCCCTCCAGCATCGTCAATAGCGCCCGCACCGGGGTCACCCCGTACGAAGGGCGAGTGGCCGAGTTCAACGTGGCCGCCTGGCTGCACTTGCCGGGGCTGGCCAACCTGCCGGTGTCGCTGCTGGTCAGCTATCGCGATGGCAGCCAGCAACGCGAGGTGGCGGTCGAACACGGCAAGGTCAACGCGCACAACAAGGTCATGCTCTCCGGCGTGGCGCGCCTGCCGGTGAAGCAGAAGATCGAGGACATGCAGATCCGCCTGCGCTCGGCCGTACCGGCCAAGACCCTGGTGGTCGAGGAACTCTTCGTCCAGCCCGTGGAGCTGCAGAACAGCGCGGGGCGCCAGGCCACGGCCTGAGCCCACTGCGCCACGACGAACCCCGCGCCCTGCCGCGGGGTTTTGCTTTTCTGCGTTAGGCGCTTTCCACGCTGCACGCGGCCGGCTCGGCCGCTTCGCCCGCCGGCGTCTCGTCCGCCGCCTGCCGCGCCAGGGGCGCCAGCGATTGCGGCCAGCGCGCAAAGCGCAAGCCGGTGATGCGGTTGAGGCGCTCCAATGCCCCTTGCGCATCGAGCTCACGCAGATGAATCACCTTAGGTTCGGCACTGTCCATGACACCCACTTTCCCAGAGCAGCAAAGTTACTGGCAGTCTGCCAGCAAGTACTTGGGAGATAGCCAGAAGCATGCCAGCCCGGCCGCCCCGCCAATACGGCGGCTCGCCGGCCTGGGCGGCCATGCCGGGGGCAGCGCTGCGCCGCAAACTGACCTTTTTTGTCACCCTGAAGCCTGACCCAGGGCTGCCCTTCGACGAACCGGCCCAGGGCCTCTGCACCGGCATGCGCGGGCCGCGGCCGTTACGCTTTTTGTCTCGCCTGCGCCCCCGGCTTTGTGCTATTTCTCAGCACGCCATCGCACCCGGGTAACCGGGAGTGCAACGCAGTCGGCCACCACAAAGAACTGCGGCACGGATGGCACCATTGCTAACAGGGGTTGGCGGGCCAAAAGCCTGCCAGACACAGACAAGCCAACCGGGGACCGTCATGAACAGGCTTGTGCTGCTATTGGTTGTGCTGGCGCTTGCCGGCTGTGCCGCGACATCCAAGAGTTACGAAAAGAAGGGCCGCAAGGGCCTGCACATCAACTGCTCCGGGCTCACCTCGAGCTGGGAGAAATGCGAGAAGGAAGCCGCCGCCGCTTGCGGCAGCAAGGGCTACAAGGTCCTGGCCAAGGCCGGCAGCGACAGCGGCGAAGACGACCCGGCGGACTTCGTCTTCGGCCTCAACCCGGCCGGTTTCTCCAGCCGCAGCCTGATCGTGCTGTGCAAATAGCCCGCCGCCGAAGACCTCAGGCCGGCCCCGTCAGCGCAGCTTGAGCGGGTCGACCAGGCCGGCGGCGATCAGCATGCCGACCAGGTCGGGCAGGCGCTCGGCCTGCATGCGTTTCATCACCCGGGCCCGGTACAGGTCGACGGTCTTCACGCTGATCTGCAGCTGCTCGGCCACTTCGCGGTTGGTATAGCCGCGCACCAGCGGCAGCAGCACGTCGCGCTCGCGCGGCGTCAGGCTGTCCAGGCGCGCCTGCAGTTCGGCATGGCCGCTGTTGCCGGAGCGCCGCGCATCGATGCGGCTCAGCGCCTGCTGCACGCTGTCCAGCAGCAGCTGCTCGTTGTACGGCTTCTCGATGAAATCGTGGGCACCGGCCTTGAACGCGCGCACCACGATCGGCACGTCGGCGTGGCCGCTGACGAAGATCACCGGCAGGTCGAGGCCGCGCGCGCGCATCTCCTCCTGCACGTTCAGCCCGCCCATGCCGGGCATGCGCACATCCAGCAGCACGCAGGCATTGCGGCCGGCGTCGCAGGCGTCGAGAAAGTCCCGGCCATTGGTGAAGGGCACGGCCTTGAGGCCGACCGATTCGAGCAGCCACACCGTCGAATCGAGCATGCCCTGGTCGTCATCCACCACGTATACCAGCTGCTTGGCTGCAGTCGGCATTCTGTTACTCCTGATCTCGTTGTTGTTCTATGGCCGGCAGGCGACAGCGCATCAGCAGGCCGCCGCCCGCTTCGCGCACACCGTCGAGGGAACCGCCGAAGCCCTCGACTATGCTGCGACTCATCGACAGGCCCAGGCCCAGGCCGTCCGGCTTGCTGGTGTAGAAGGGGGTGAAGATGCGTTCCAGCTCGGCTTCGCCGACCCCCGGTCCCTGGTCGCGCACGTCGATTTCCAGCCGCCCCTCGGCCAGCGGCCGGGCCACCAGCAGGATGCTCGACGGCTGCCGCGGATGCGCCTCGCGGTTGGCCTCGATGGCATTGCGCAGCAGGTTGAGCAGCACCTGTTCGAGCAGCACCCGGTCGGCGTAGACCGGCGGCAGATTGTCCGGCAACTGCTCGTCGATCGCCACCTGGCAGGCGTCGGCTTCCCAGGCGCACAGGCGCACCGCCTCGCGCGCCACCTCGGCCACATCCAGCGCCTGCATGCGCCGCTGGCCCTTGCGCAGGAAGGCGCGCAGGCGCTTGATCACTGCCGAGGCGTGGTTGGCGTGCTCGGTGATGCGTTCCAGGCCCTGGGCCACCCGCTCGGCGGCCTGCGGGTTGCTGCCCAGCGCCTGCAGGTAGCGCTGGCTGGCGCTGGCGTAGTTGACCACCGCCGCCAGCGGCTGATTGATCTCATGGGCGATACCGGATGCCAGCTCGCCGAGGGTGACCAGCCGCGCGGTATGCGCCAGTTCGTCCTGATGGCGGCGCTGCTGGGCCTCGCGCAGTTCGCGCTCGGTCATGTCGCGCGCCACCAGCGAGTAGTAGCGCTCGCCCCCGGCGGCGCGGTGCGCCAGCAGCACCAGCGACACCGGCACCGAGGCGCCGCCATCGGCCGGGCGCAGACGCAGGTCGGTGCTCCACACCCCGGCCTGCTCGGCGCTGCGCCAGCCGTCGCGCTGCAGCCGCGCCAGGTCGTCGGCCGCCAGCAGCTCGGCCAGGGCCGGCATACCCTGCTCGGGTGCCAGGCGCAGGGTGCGCCGCGCCGCCGGGTTGAGGTAGGTGACGCGGCCGTCCGGGTCGATGAACAGCACCGGGTCGGTGTTGGCCTCGACCACCTCGGCCAGGCGCCGGCGGTTCTCCTCGGCCTGCACCCGCGCGGTGATGTCGCGCGACACGCTGACCACCTCGACCACCGCCCCGGTATAGGTTTCGCGGATGGCCCGGCTGGCCGTCTCGAACCACAGGTAGTGACCGTCGCGATGGCGAATGCGGTAGGTCATGGTGTGGTAGCCGTCCTGCTCCAGCGCATCGCGGGTGCGCTGCACCAGCTGGGCCAGGTCGCGGGCATGGAACAGGCCCTGGGCCAGTTGCCCGCGCAGCTCTTCCGGCCAGTAGCCGAGCAGCGTCCAGGAGGCCGGCGAGGCATCGAGGAAGCGCCCGTCCGGGGTGTGCCGGGAAATCAGGTCGGTGGTGTTCTCGGTGATCAGCCGGTACAAACGCCGCGCCTTGGCCGCCTCGCGCTCGGCCAGGACCTGCTCGGTGGCGTCCTGGCAGCGCGCCAGCACGCGCTGCTCCTGCGGGTCGGGGATAAAGGTCCAGACCAGGATGCGCGCATCGCACTGCGCCTCGACCGCCTCGATGGCGCGGCGCTGCTCCAGGCAGGCACGCACCAGCGCCGCATGGTTGACCGGCAGCAGGCGCAGCACCTGGCTCATCGGCAGGTCGGCGAGCAGCGTCAGCAGCGCCGCGTTGAGCTCCAGCGGGCGCGCCTGGGCATCCAGCAGCAGGCTCGGCTGCGGATCGTGGCCGAGCAGCGGCGAGGCGCGCAGCAGGCCGTTGAGCAGGCCGAGCAGGGTGCTCAGCAGCTCCTGCACCCAGCCCAGCCAGTCCAGGCTCACGCCCTCCGCCACCTCGACCAGCAGCAGCCCGCCCTGCCCCGCCGCCAGGCCCAGCTCGAACACCTGGCCGTGGCTGATGGCGGCGCGGCGCAGGCGCCCGGCCAGCCACACATCCAGCTTGCGCACCTGTTCCAGGCTCAGCCGCCCCTCCTGCCCCAGGCGCTCGAACAGCGCCCGGTCGCTGGCCAGCGACGGGTCGCCCTGGCCCGGCGGCAGGTGCTGGCCGCTGCCCTCGTGGGCATAGATGCCGGCAGCCTCCTGCCAGCTCAGGTAGTACGCCTGGCGCACCTCCGCGCAGCCGCGCAGCACGCGGCACAGCGCATCGGCGCGGGCACTCAGCGGCACGTCTTCGCGCTGCAGGCGCAACCAGGTGTGGAGTCGAAGCGGAATCCGGGACATCGGCCGTCCTGTAGGGGTTTGTCGGGCTAGCATATATGCAGCCTTATGCAGTGGCTGTAGGCATTCAGTCTTATGCCGAGCACTTATAGTACAAATACTATAATACTCAGGTAGTACTTCCATATAAGACCGACATTCCTATATAAAACACCCCGAATCATCTACTGCCCTTGCCGACCGAATGAGTCAGGGCAGCATCAGAGCTAACAATCAGCCACCGGGTGCCTAGCATGTCGATCTTTGAACAGGGTCTTGCCCCTGCCGCCGTGAACCACATCGCCCTCAGCCCGCTCAGCTTCATCGAGCGCACGGCCAGCGTTTACCCGCACTACCCGGCCGTGGTGCACGGCTCGATCCGCCGCACCTGGGCGCAGACCTATGCGCGCTGCCGGCGCCTGGCCTCGGCCCTGGCCGGCCGCGGCATCGGCAAGGGCGACACGGTGGCGGTGATGCTGCCGAACATCCCGCAGATGCTCGAAGCGCATTTCGGCGTGCCGATGATCGGTGCCGTGCTCAACACCCTCAACGTGCGCCTGGATGCCGAGGCGATCGCCTTCATGCTGCAGCATGGCGAAGCCAAGGTGCTGATCACCGACCGCGAGTTCTATGACGTGATCCATGCCGCCGTCGGCATGCTCGACCACCCGCCGCTGGTGATCGACGTGGATGACCCAGAATACGGCGAAGGCCAGGCGGTCAGCAGCCTCGACTACGAAGCCTTCCTCGCCGAAGGTGACCCCGAGTTCGCCTGGCAGTGGCCGGACGACGAGTGGCAGGCGATCAGCCTCAACTACACCTCCGGCACCACCGGCAACCCCAAGGGCGTGGTCTACCACCACCGCGGCGCCTACCTGAACGCGCTGGGCAACCAGATGACCTGGGCCATGGGCAACCACCCCGTGTACCTGTGGACCCTGCCGATGTTCCACTGCAACGGCTGGTGCTACCCCTGGACCATCACCGCCCTGGCCGGCGTGCACGTGTTCCTGCGCCGGGTCGACCCGGCGAAGATCCTTACCCTGATCCGCGACGAGCAGGTCAGCCACATGTGCGGCGCGCCGATCGTGCTCAACGCCCTGGTCAACATGCCGGCCGAAGCCAAGGCGGCCATCGATCACCCGGTCAAGGCCATGGTCGCCGGCGCCGCGCCGCCCGCCAAGGTGATCGGCGCGGTCGAGGAAATGGGCATCCACGTCACCCACGTCTACGGCCTCACCGAAGTCTACGGCCCGGTCACCCTGTGCGCCTGGCATGCCGAGTGGGATGAACTGCCGCTGGACGAGCGCGCCGTGATCAAGGCGCGCCAGGGCGTGCGCTACCCGACCCTGGAAGGGGTGATGGTGGCCGACCCGAAGACCCTGGAACCGACCCCGCGCGACGGCGAGACCATCGGCGAGATCTTCATGCGCGGCAACACCGTGATGAAGGGCTACCTGAAGAACCCCAGCGCCACCGCCGAGGCCTTCGAGGGCGGCTGGTTCCACACCGGCGACCTGGCCGTGTGCCACCCGGACGGCTACGTGGAGATCCGCGACCGCCTCAAGGACATCATCATCTCCGGCGGCGAGAACATCTCCACCATCGAGGTCGAGGGCGTGCTGTATCGCCACCCCGGCGTCCTGGAAGCCGCCGTGGTGGCCCGCCCGGACGAGAAGTGGGGCGAGACGCCGTGCGCCTTCATCACCCTCAAGGCCGACCACCAGGCCGTGCGCGAGGCGGACATCATCGCCTTCTGCCGCGAGCACCTGGCCGGCTTCAAGGTGCCGCGCACCGTGGTCTTCACCCAGCTGCCGAAGACCAGCACCGGCAAGATCCAGAAGTTCGTCCTGCGCGACATGGCCAAGGCCCTGTAAGCACCCACTTTCTCCCGAGCACCACCCCGGTGACAGGCCCGCGCCTGTCGCCAGGGCGCCCTGCGGCCGGCAAACGCCGCGCGGGGCCATCCGGCCACAACAAAAACAAGGAGCCCTTCCATGTCCCCTGCTGACTTGAGTCATGCACAGAGTTGCGAGCGCATCCGCGCCAACCCGAAATTCCAGCAGCTGGTGCGCAGCCGTTCGCGCCTGGCCTGGGGCCTGAGCGCCAGCGTGCTCGGCGCCTACTACCTGTTCATGCTGGTCGTCGCCTTCGCCCCGCAGTGGCTGCACGCCCCGCTCGGCGAAGGGCGCCAGCTGACCCTCGGCATCCCGGTGGCGGCGGCGATCATCGTGCTGTCCTGGCTGCTCACCGGCTGGTACGTACGCAGCGCCAACAGCAAATTCGACGCCCTCGGCGCACAACTGCTGGAGGAACTGAAATGAACCTGCGCAACCTGCACTGGAGCCTGGCCTGGGCGGCCATGGCGATCGCCCTGGCGCCCTTCGACGCGTTCGCCGCGCCGACCATAGTCGCGGAAAAACAGCCGATGAACCTGCACGCCATCGGCATGTTCTTCGTCTTCGTCCTCGGCACCCTGATGATCACCTGGTGGGCCGCGCGGCAGACCAAGTCGACCTCCGACTTCTACACCGCCGGCGGCGGCATCAGCGGCTTCCAGAACGGCCTGGCGATCGCCGGCGACTACATGTCCGCCGCCACCCTGCTCGGCCTCTCCAGCCTGGTGTTCGCCAAGGGCTATGACGGCTTCGTCTACACCGTGGCGTTCTTCGTCGGCTGGCCGCTGATCACCTTCCTGATGGCCGAGCGCCTGCGCAACCTGGGCAAGTACACCTTCGCCGACATCGTCTCCTACCGCCTCGACCAGACGCAGATCCGCACCTTCGCCGCCTTCGGCTCGCTGACCGTGGTGTGCTGCTACCTGGTGGTGCAGATGGTCGGCGCCGGCCAGCTGATCAAGCTGCTGTTCGGCCTCGACTACTCCACCGCGGTGATGGTGGTCGGCGCGCTGATGCTGGTCTACGTGATCTTCGGCGGCATGATCGCCACCACCTGGGTGCAGATCATCAAGGCCGTGCTGCTGCTTGCCGGCGGCACCACCCTGGCCGGCCTGGCCCTGGCCGAGTTCGGCTTCAGCCTGGACACCCTGGCCAGCCAGGCGGTCGACGCGCATGCCATCGGCATCGCCATCATGGGTCCGGGCAGCATGCTCGCCGACCCGATCAACGCCGCCTCGATGTCGCTCGGCCTGGTGTTCGGCATCGCCGGCCTGCCGCACATCCTGATGCGCTTCTTCACCGTGCCCAACGCCAAGGAAGCGCGCAAGTCGGTGTTCTACGCCACCGGCTTCATCGGCTTCTTCTTCCTGGTGGTGATGGTGCTGGGCTTCGCCGCCATCGTCATCGTCGGCAAGGACCCGCAGTTCTTCGTCGGCGGCGACACCCAGGGCGCGCTGATCGGCGGCGGCAACATGGTCGCCATGCACCTGGCCAAGGCCGTGGGCGGCAACCTGTTCCTCGGCTTCCTCTCCGCCGTGGCCTTCGCCACCATCCTCGCGGTGGTCTCCGGCCTGGCCCTGGCCGGCGCCTCGGCGATCTCCCACGACCTGTACGCCACCGTGCTGAAGAAGGGCACGGCCAGCGAGAAGGACGAGATGCGCGTGACCCGCATCGCCACCGTCGGCTTGGGCATCGTCGCCATCCTGCTGGGCATCCTGTTCGAGAAGATGAACGTGGCCTTCCTGGTCGGCCTGACCTTCGGCGTGGCCGCCTCGACCAACTTCCCGGTGTTGATCATGGCCATGTACTGGAAGGGCCTGACCACCCGTGGCGCCCTGCTCGGCGGCTTCGTCGGCCTGATCAGCGCGCTGCTGCTGGTGATCCTGTCGCCGGCCGTGTGGGTCACCGTGCTCGGCCATGCCCAGGCGGTCTTCCCCTACGACCACCCGGCGCTGTTCTCCATGCCGCTGGCCTTCCTGGTCATAGTCGTGGTCTCCAAGCTGGACCGCAGCGCCCGCGCCGAACGTGAACGCGCCGCCTTCGACGACCAGTTCGTCCGCGCGCAGACCGGCCTGGGCGCCGCCGCGGCCTCCAGCCATTGAAACGAGTGACGCTGTCAGGCGGTGACTCGGTGTCCGCCTGACCCTACGGGCCGTTGCCTGCAACGGCCCTTTTTTCTTCCACGACTCGCCGGGGCTCGCCCCGGCGCCCGATTGAGGTGCCCGATGCCCGAATTCAACGCCCCCCTGCGTGACCTGCGCTTCGTCCTCCACGAAGTGTTCGACGCCCCCGCCCTGTGGGCCCGCCTGCCGGCCCTGGCCGAGACGGTGGACGCGCAGACCGCCGACGCCATCCTCGAGGAAGCAGCCAAGGTCACAGGCGGCCTGATCGCCCCGCTCAACCGCAGCGGCGACGAGGAAGGCGCGCAGTGGCGCCAGGGCGCGGTCACCACCCCGGCGGGGTTCAAGGAGGCCTACGCCACCTACATCCAAGGCGGCTGGGTCGGCCTGTCCGGCAACCCGGCCTACGGCGGCATGGGCATGCCCAAGATGCTCGCCGTGCAGTTCGAGGAAATGCTCTATGCCGCCGGCTCCAGCTTCGCCCTGTACTCGGCGCTCTCCTCCGGCGCCTGCCTGGCCATCGACGCCCACGCCAGCGAAGCGCTGAAGCACACCTACCTGCCGCCGATGTACGAAGGCCGCTGGGCCGGCTCCATGTGCCTCACCGAAGCCCATGCCGGCACCGACCTGGGGCTGATCCGCACCCGCGCCGAACCCCAGGCCGACGGCAGCTACCGGATCAGCGGCAGCAAGATCTTCATCACCGGCGGCGAGCAGGACCTGACCGAAAACATCATCCACCTGGTGCTGGCCAAGCTGCCGGACGCCCCGGCCGGGCCCAAGGGCATCTCGCTGTTCCTGGTGCCCAAGCTGATGGTGGGTGCCGACGGTGCGCTGGGTGCGCGCAACGCCGTGTCCTGCGGCTCGATCGAGCACAAGATGGGCATCAAGGCCTCGGCCACCTGCGTGATGAACTTCGACGGCGCCACCGGCTACCTGATCGGCGAGGCCAACAAGGGCCTGGCGGCGATGTTCACCATGATGAACTACGAGCGCCTGTCCATCGGCATCCAGGGCATCGGCTGCGCCGAGGCGTCCTACCAGAATGCCGTGAGTTACGCCCGCGAGCGCCTGCAGAGCCGCTCGGCGAGCGGCCCGCAGGCCCAGGACAAGGCCGCCGACCCGATCATCGTGCATGCCGACGTGCGCCGCATGCTGCTGACCATGAAGGCCATGACCGAAGGCGGCCGCGCCTTCGCCAGCTATGTCGGCCAGCAGCTCGACCTGGCCAAGTTCGCCGTCGATGCCGACGAGCAGCGCAGCGCCGAGAGCCTGGTCGCCCTGCTCACCCCGGTGGCCAAGGCGTTCTTCACCGACAGCGGGCTGGACAGCTGCGTGCACGGCCAGCAGGTGTTCGGCGGCCACGGCTACATCCGCGAATGGGGCCAGGAGCAGCTGGTGCGCGACGTGCGCATCGCGCAGATCTACGAAGGCACCAACGGCATCCAGGCCCTCGACCTGCTCGGGCGCAAGGTGGTGGCCAATGGCGGCGCCGCCCTGCGCCAGTTCACCAGCGAGATCCGCGACTATGCCGCGGCGCCCGACACGCCCTACCGCAGCCAGCTGCTGGCCGCGGTCGAGCGCCTGGAAGGCGTCAGCGCCTGGCTGCTGGAGCAGGCCCCCGGCAACCCGCACGCGGTCGGCGGCGCCGCGGTGGAGTACCTGCAGCTGTTCGGCTACACCGCCTACGCCTGGCTGTGGTCGCGCATGGCCCGGGTCGCCGCGCAGCAGCGCAGCGCCGACGAGGCCTTCTACGCCGGCAAGCTGGCCACCGCGGACTTCTACTTCAGCCACCTGCTGCCGCGCACCCTGGGCCTGGAAGCCAGCATCCGCGCCGGCAGCGCCGCGCTGTTCGGCCTCGGCGCCGAGCAGTTCTGACCGGCCCCCCGGCCCCTGCGGGAGTGGCGGCAAGCGCTCCTGCAGGCGGCCAGTACGATTGAGCGTGTTTGCGCGGCGTCCCCCACCGAGGCGTCGCGCTTTTTTATTAGCTATGTACCTGTTACGCGTTGCTACGCCTCGCTGTTGTTTGGCTCAAACGCTCGTGGTGGCTGCTCTGGCTGTTCGTGGGAGCGAATTCATTCGCGATCAGCGCCTACGCCGAGCTGCCGGTTTATCGCGGATAAATCCGCTCCCACTCAAGCTCGATGGCCTGTGCAACACGCTATTGGGACATAGCCTTTTTACTGCGCCACGGAGGCCACTGCCCATGCGAACCCTCACCACCCTGCGCGGCAACAGCCAGAAACTCGATGGCGGCGCCATGTTCGGCAATGCGCCCAAGGCCCTCTGGCAGCGCTGGATGCCGGCCGACGAACAGAACCGCATCGACCTCGGCTGCCGCGCCCTGCTGGTCCAGGAACCGGGCCGCAACATCCTCATCGAGACCGGCATCGGCGCCTTCTTCAGCCCCGAGCTGAAGCAGCGCTTCGGCGTGCAGGAAGAGCGCCACGTGCTGCTCGACAGCCTGGCCGAGGTCGGCCTGAGCGATGCCGATATCGACATCGTGCTGCTCACCCACCTGCACTTCGACCACGCCGGCGGCCTGCTCGCCGCCTGGCAGGACGGCCAGCCGGCGCGCCTGCTGTTCCCCAACGCGCAGTACCTCACCGGGCGGCGCCAGTGGCAGCGCGCGCGCAACCCGCACCCGCGCGACCGCGCCTCGTTCATCCCCGAACTGCTCGACCTGCTGGAAGCCAGCGGACGCCTGCAGCTGCTCGACCAGCAGGGCCAGTCGCCGCTGCTGGGCGCCGACTGGCACCTGCACTGGAGCGACGGCCATACCCCCGGCCAGCTGCTGCCGGAAGTGGCCATGGCCGACGGCCCGGTGGTGTTCGCCGGCGACCTGGTACCCGGCGCACCCTGGGTGCACCTGCCGCTGACCATGGGCTACGACCGCTTCCCCGAAGGCCTGATCGAGGAAAAGGAACGCCTGCTCGACAGCCTGCTGGCCCGCGGCGGGCGCCTGCTGTTCACCCACGACCCGCGGATCGCCATGGGCCGCGTGGTACGCGACGACAGCCAGCGCTACGGCCTGTGCGAGACCCACCCGGCACTGCGCCAACTGGCCAGATAGCTCAGAAGCGCAAGCCAAACGCAGGGTTTTCACCTAAGGTTGCAACTATCTGCAACGGATCGAAGACCACCTGCCTATGCCACTGCGCCTCTGGCCCGCCCTGCTGTTGTGTGCCGCCGCGTTGGCTCCGCCCAGTCTGGCGGAGCACCAGCCTCTGCGCGTAGGCGTCTACGCCAACGAACCGAAACTGCTGCTGGACAACGACAACCAGCTGTCCGGCATCTTCGGCGAACTGCTGCGCGAAATCGCCCAGCGCGAAGGCTGGGAGCTGCAGGCGGTGCCCTGCGAATGGCAGCAATGCCTGGAACTGACCCGCGACGGGCGCATCGACCTGTTGCCGGATACGGCCTGGAACGAAGAGCGTGCCGGTTACCTGGACTTCCACCAGTTGCCGGCGCTGTTCAGCTGGTCGCAGATCTACAGCCAGCAGGAGCTGCGCCTGAACTCGCTGCTCGACCTCAACGACCGGCGCATTGCCGTGCTGGCCGGTTCGGTGCAGGAAGAGCACCTCAAGGCACTGCTGCTCAGCTTCGGCCTGCAGGCCCAGCTGCTGCCCGTGCAGAGCCTGGCCCAGGGCTTCAAGCTGGTCAGCAGCGGTGCAGCCGACGCGGCCGTGGCCAACCAGCGCTTCGGCGATTACCACGCCGACCAGTACGGCCTGAGCAGTACCCCGATCATGTTCCAGCCGGCCCGACTGTTCTACGCCACCGGCAAGGACCGCCACGCCCCGCTGCTGGCAGCCATCGACCGCCACCTCAAGCAGTGGCAGGAGCAGCCCGACTCCCTCTACTACCAGATCATCCAGCGCTGGGGCGGCAAGCCCCCGCAACTGCGCGTCCCCACCAGTTTATGGTGGGGCCTGGCCACGCTCAGTGCGTTGTTCCTCCTCGCCCTGGGCGGCGCGCTGCTGCTGCGCCGCCGGGTGGCGGAGCAGACCCGCCACCTGAGTGCCAGCGAGCTGCGCCTGAACACCATCCTCGACAGTGTCGAGGCCTTCATCTACATCAAGGACCCCCAGCTGCGTTACCAGTACGCCAACCGCAAGGTCTGCGAACTGTTCGGCCGCTCGCGCGAAGAAGTGCTGGGCCATAGCGACAGCGCCTTCTTCGACGCCAACACCGTGGACAACCTGCGCCGCAATGACCTGCGCGTGTTGCAGCAGGGCGAGCGGGTGCAGATCGAAGAGGTCAACCGCAACCTCGCCGACAACAGCGAGCATGCCTACCTGACGGTCAAGCTGCCGCTGCGGCGCCCGGATGGCACCATCTATGCCCTGTGCGGCATTTCCACCGATATCACCGAGCACAAGAAGAACCTCGAACAGATCCACCAGCTGGCCTTCTTCGACCCGCTGACCGGCCTGCCCAATCGCCGCCTGCTGCAGGACCGCCTGCAGCACGCCCTCGCCCACCACGCCCGCAGCGGTGAGGAAGGCGCCCTGCTGTTCATCGACCTGGACAACTTCAAGACCCTCAACGACACCCTCGGCCATGCCATGGGCGACCAGCTCCTGCAGCAGGTGGCCCTGCGCCTGCGCGGCCTGCTGCGCGAGGAAGACAGCCTGGCGCGCCTGGGCGGCGACGAGTTCGTGCTGATGCTCGAACGCCTGTCCAGCACCCCGGCCAAGGCCCTGGTCGAGATCGAAACCGTCGCCAACAAGCTGCTCGGCAGCCTGGCCGAGCCCTACGACCTCAACGGCCATGAGCACAGCAGCACCGCCAGCATCGGTGTGGCACTGTTTTCCGATGCCCACAGCACGGTCGAGGAACTGCTCAAGCGCGCCGACCTGGCCATGTACGAGGCCAAGGCGTCCGGGCGCAATATCGTGCGCTTCTTCAACCCGCAGATGCAGACTGCCGCCCTGGCCCGCATCCGCCTGGAAACCGACCTGCGCCACAGCATCGGCGAGCGGCACTTCCTGCTGCACTACCAGCCCCAGGTCGATCACCTGGGCCGGCTGATCGGCGCCGAAGCCCTGGTGCGCTGGCAGCATCCGCAGCATGGGCTGATCCCGCCCGGCGAATTCATCCCGCTGGCCGAGAGCACCGACCTGATCCTGCCGCTGGGTCGCTGGATCCTCCAGGCGGCCTGCGAACAGCTGGTGGCCTGGAGCCATGACGCCGAGCTGGCCGAGCTGCCCCTGGCGGTCAACGTCAGCGCCCGGCAGCTGCACCATGCGGACTTCGTCAGCGATGTGCTGGCGATACTCAAGCAGACCGGGGCCAACCCGGCGCGCCTGGAGCTGGAGCTGACCGAAAGCCACCTGGCCAGCGACATCGAGGAAATGATCCAGCGCATGCTGCAACTGCAGGCCCATGGCGTGCGCTTTTCGCTGGACGACTTCGGCACCGGCTACTCCTCGCTCAGCTACCTCAAACGCCTGCCGCTGACGCGCCTGAAGATCGACCGCTGCTTCGTCCGCGACCTGCTCAGCGACCCCAACGACGCCGCCATCGTGCGCGCCATCGTGGCCCTGGCGCAGAGCCTGGACCTGCAGGTACTCGCCGAGGGCGTGGAAACCGCCGAACAGCGCGACGCCCTGCTGCAGATCGGCTGCTCGCTGTACCAGGGCTACCTGTTCGCCAAGCCCGGCCCGGCCGAGCAACTGCACGACTGGCCCCGCCCGAGCCGCCTGGAGCTGACCGAGTAACCAGCCCGCATTCCAGAGTACACCTGTACACTGCAAACCCTTATAGTGACGCCCGGCTGCCCCCGCAGCCGCTTCACCGTCACGCTACTCAGAGGTTCGCACCATGTACCACGGGGAACGTTTCAACGCCTGGACGCACCTGATCGGCGCCCTGCTGGCCTGCATCGGCGCCATCTGGCTGCTGGTCGTGGCCAGCCTCGACGGCGATCCGTGGAAGATCGTCAGCGTGGCCATCTACGGCATCGCCCTGGTACTGCTGTACAGCATCTCCACCCTGTACCACAGCCTGCGCGGCCGGGCCAAAGTGGTGTTGCGCAAGCTCGACCACCTGTCCATCTACCTGCTGATCGCCGGCAGCTACACGCCGTTCTGCCTGGTCACCCTGCATGGCACCTGGGGCTGGAGCCTGTTCGGCATCGTCTGGGGCCTGGGCCTGCTCGGCATGCTGCAGGAGATCAAGCCGCGTTCCGAGGCCCGCGTGCTGTCGCTGGTGATCTACGCGGTGATGGGCTGGATCGTGCTGGTGGCCATCGAGCCACTGCTGGCCGCCCTCGGCCGCGACGGCTTCATCTGGCTGGCCAGCGGCGGCGTGCTGTACACGGTGGGCATCATCTTCTTCGCCTTCGACAGCCGCTTCCGCCACTGGCACGGCATCTGGCACCTGTTCGTCATGGCCGGCAGCCTGCTGCACTACGTGGCGATCCTGCGCTACGTGCTCTGACGCCGAAGCAGCCGTTCACGCCCCTGTCAGCCGCCACGAGCGCAGGCCCGTGCACGTGGCGCCCCCTGCGAGAGCCGGAGAACAGGCCCTAGCAGGCTGCTGGTTGCGTGGGAGCGAATTCACTCGCGATCGGAGCCCGCGCCGAGCGGCCTGTTGATCGCGGATGAATCCGCTCCCAGCCAAGCGCGATGACGGATGCAACAGGTAACGGGGACAGAGCCTTTGCATGGTCAAGGGCAGGAGTGCTGGGTAGGTTGGCGTTGAGCGTAGCGAAGCCCAACGGGCCGGCTAGTTGGGCTTCGTCGCGTTGCGCCTCAACCCAACCTACAGCCCCCTTGCCTCAGTGCAGCGCCGGCACCTCGCACAGGGCCTGCAGGGCCTTGGCATCCAGGGTTTCCTCGGCCAGCAGGCGCTGGGCGCAGCGTTCGAGCAGCGCGCGGCGCTCCTGCAGCAGGGCCAGGCTGCGGGCAAAGGCGGCGGCGATCAGCGCCTGGACTTCCTCGTCGATCGCCGTGGCGGTGCTCTCGGCATAGTCGTGCTGGGGCTTCCAGCCCGGCAGGCCCTCGCCGAGGAAGGTGTGCGGGTCGCGCTCCAGGGTCATGTGGCCGAGGCGCTCGCTCATGCCGTAGCGGGTGACCATGGCGCGGGCGATGTCGGTGACCTTGGCCAGGTCGTCCGCCGCGCCGGTGGAGAGCTGGGCGAACACCAGCCACTCGGCGGCGCGCCCGCCGAGCAGCATGACCATCTTGTTTTCCAGCTCCGGGCGGCTCATCAGGAAGCGGTCCTCGATCGGCCGCTGGATGGTGTAGCCCAGCGCGCCCATGCCGCGCGGGATGATCGACACCTTGTGCACCGGGTCCGAGCCGGGCAGCGCCATGGCCACCAGGGCGTGGCCCATCTCGTGGTAGGCCACCACCTCGCGCTCGCGCGGGTTGAGCAGGCGGTTGCGCTTCTCCAGGCCGGCGACGATGCGCTCGATGGCGGCGGTGAAGTCCTGCATGTCCACCGCGTCGGCATTGCGCCGGGTGGCCAGCAAGGTCGCCTCGTTGACCAGGTTGGCCAGGTCGGCACCGGTGAAGCCCGGGGTCAGCGCGGCGACTTCCTGCGGGTCGACATCGCGCCCCAGGTGCGCCTTCTTCAGGTGCACGCCGAGGATCTGCACGCGGCCGAGCTTGTCCGGGCGGTCGACCAGCACCTGGCGGTCGAAGCGCCCGGCGCGCAGCAGCGCCGGGTCGAGGATCTCCGGGCGGTTGGTGGCCGCCAGCAGGACCAGGCCGCTGGAGGTGTCGAAGCCGTCCAGTTCGGCCAGCAGCTGGTTGAGGGTCTGCTCCTTCTCGTCGTGTCCGCCGCCCAGCGGGCCGATGCCGCGGGCGCGGCCGAGGGCGTCCAGCTCGTCGATGAAGATGATCGCCGGCGCCTTGCTGCGCGCCTGTTCGAACAGGTCGCGCACGCGCGCCGCGCCGACGCCGACGAACAGCTCGACGAACTCCGAGCCGGAAATGGAGAAGAACGGCACCTGCGCCTCGCCCGCCACCGCCTTGGCCAGCAGGGTCTTGCCGGTGCCGGGCGGGCCGACCAGGAGGATCCCGCGCGGCATGCGCCCGCCGAGGCGGCCGTAGGCCTGCGGGTCCTTGAGGAAGTCGACGATTTCCTTGAGTTCGGCCTTGGCCTCGTCGACCCCGGCGACATCGGCGAAGGTCACCTTCATCTCGGTCTCGACGTAGACCCGCGCGCGACTCTTGCCGATCTGCAGCATGCCGCCGCCGATGCCGCCGCCCATGCGCTTGAGCAGGAACAGCCAGATGGCGAAGAACATCAGCGCCGGCAGGATCCACGACAGCAGGTCGCGCAGCAGGGTGCTCTCGATCTTGCCGGCATAGCGCACCGGGTACTGCTGCAGGTGCTCGGCCAGGGCCGGGTCGATGCGGTTGGCGACGAAGCGCTGGCTGCCATCGGTGCGCGGTTCCTTGAGCAGGCCCTCGATGCGCCGCTCGGAAATCGCCAGCTCGGCGATGCGCTCCTCGCGCAGGTACTGCTCGAACTCGCTGTAGCTGATCTGCGCCACCGGCTGCTGCAGGGCCAGCAGGTACTGGATGGCCATGAACACCAGCACGGCGATGACCCAGTAGCTGATGTGGAACGGTGCCTGCTCCCGCATGGAATGTCCTCGCGCGCCCAAACCGACGGTCAGGGCCGCAACGCCGGCCCCCTCCCTTCACCATAGCCAACGCGGCGCATTGCGCAGGCTGCGCGGCTTAGAACCTGTTTAGGATCTCGCGAGCTAGAGCCAGACAAGGCGCAACGACCAGCGGGAGTAACAGCCGCAGGCTGGCCCGAAGGGTGAGCGCCAGCGAATCAATCGGGCGAGGACGCGGAGTTTACAAAGTGTAAATGAGCAGTACTCGTTTCACTCGCCCTTCGGGTCGCGCTGAAGCGCGTTAGCCGCAAGCGGCTTTCCGAGGCTGTTTTTAACGCCGGATGGCCGACGCGCAGCAGATCGTAAACAGGTTCTTAGCGGCGGCGGTCCAGCAGGTTGACCACCAGGCGATCCAGCCAGCCCCACAGGCGCTGGCGCAGACGGCTGCCCCAGGGCTGGCTCTGCCAGTCGTCGAGGCTGATCTCGCGGCTGACGGCGAAGTCGGCGACGAAGCAGTCGGCCACCTCGGCGCTGAACTGCGGGTCGAGGGCCTCGAGGTTGGCGTCGAGGTTGAAGCGCAGGTTCCAGTGGTCGAAGTTGCAGGAACCGACGCTGACCCAGTCGTCGATGCGCACCATCTTCAGGTGCAGGAAACGCGGCTGGTATTCGTAGATGCGTACGCCGGCCTTGAGCAGCTTGGGGTAGTAGCGCTGGCCGGCGTAGCGGATCGGCGGGTGGTCGGTGTTGCGCCCGGTGAGCAGCAGGCGCACCTCCACGCCGCGCTGCGCCGCCTTGATCAGGGTGCGCCGCACCCTCCAGCTGGGCAGGAAATACGGGGTGGCCAGCCACACCTGGCGCTTGGCCCGGTTCACGTTGCGCAGCAGCGAGTGGACGATGTCCAGGTGCTGGCGGGCGTTGGCGTAGGCCACCCGGCCCATGCCCTGGCCCACCGCCGGGCTGGGCGGCAGGTGGCTGAGCCCGGCGCTGGGCACCGGCCGCCAGGGCAGCTGGCCGGCGCAGGCCTGCCACTGGTAGTCGAACAGGAACAGCCAGTGCGCCACCAGCGGCCCCTCGATGCGCACCATCACCTCGTGCCAGGCACTCTCGGCGGCCTGCGGGTTCCAGAAGGCATCGGTGGAGCCGGTGCCGCCGACGAAGGCGCAGGCCTCGTCCACCACCAGGATCTTGCGGTGGTCGCGGTACAGGTTGCGCACCCCGCGGCGCCAGCGCAGCGGGTTGTACAGGCGCAGCTGCACGCCGGCCGCGCCCAGGCGCTGGCGCAGCGCGGCGCCCAGGCCCAGGCAGCCGAAGTCGTCGAACAGGCAGTGCACCGCCACGCCGCGCTGCGCCGCCGCCGCCAGCGCGGCAACCAGGGCCTCGCTGCAGCGCCCGTCCTCGGCCAGGTACAGCTCCAGCACCACGCGCTGGCGGGCGCCGGCGATGGCGGCGAGCATGGCGGGAAAGAAGGCCGGTCCATCGACCAGCAGGTTAAAGCGGTTGCCGGCTTTCCAGGGAAAGATGGTGCCCGTCATCGCGCGGTGAAGATCATCACGGCGCCGACCGGCACCGACAGGCTGATGGTCGAGAGCCGGGCCGCCTGGCGCAGGGCCTCGACGCCGTCGCCCAGGCCGAACTCGTCGGCATGCAGGACCAGCGGCGCCAGGGTCACCACCTGGAAGCGCCGGTCGTCCAGGCGGGTGGCCAGCAGCTCGGCCATGTAGCCGTGCTTGCGCCCGCGGATCTCCACCTGGATCGGCAGGCGCAGTTCGAGCTGGGCGCCCGGCGCCAGGTCGGTGATCAGGCCCAGGTCGAGCTGGGCCATGACCTTGGCCTCGGGGAATGTGCCGACGTCGAACAGCAGGTTGCGCAGGCGCTCGTCACGCAGCGGGATGCCGGTACTCACCGAGTCCAGCTCGATGCGCAGGCGCGCCGCACCCTGGCCGTCGACCTTGCCGTGCAGGGTGAGGAAGCGGTGCACTTCGGAGAGATTGCCGGCCTTGGTGGAGATGAACGACAGGCGCGAGGACTCGTTGTCCAGGTACCAGTCGGCATGCGCCGGTAGGGCCAGGCAGGTGGCGAGCAGAACAGCGTAGAACTTGGGCATGGGCTGACTTGGCGTGGCGATTTGAGCGCAACGATAGCCGGCCGCACCGCCCTTGCAAACCCGTGTGCGGCTTTGCGCCCGCACCGAGCGGCACCGCCCGGCTCGGGCGGCGCCGATCACGGGCACTCTGCCGAGACCACAGAGCCGCTCTTGGCACAGGGAAATGCCAGGGAACGCCGCGACCTCAGTCCGGCAGGCGGTAGTCTTCCTGGGTCATCAGGTCCAGGCCGCAGTCCAGGCGCTCGATCCAGTCGAGGAAGGCATTGATCATCGCCTCGCCGACGAAGGGCCGGCCGTGCTGCGGCACGATCATCGCCACGTTCATCTCGCGCACCATCTGCGCCCAGAAGCGGCAGGCCTTGTTGCTGGCCATGTAGCGGCGGTGGAAGCCGGCCATGCTGGGGATATGGTTGACGAAGTCGCTCACCGGGCTGGCGTCGTCGACCATCGAGGCGCCCATGTCGCCGGAGAAGAGGATGCGACTGACCGGGTCGTACAGCTGGAAATTGCCCACCGAGTGCAGGAAGTGCGCCGGCACGGCCTTCAGCTGGCACTTGCCAAGGGGGAACGACTGGCCGCGATCCGGCAGGGCGATGATGCGGTCGTAGGTGTTGATGCCATGGCTCAGGGCCAGGTAGTTGGCGGTCAGGTGCGGCAAAAAGCGCGCCCACAGCTTGGAGCAGATCACCCGCGCCTTGGTGTGCAGCAGCCACTTGTCCAGCGAGGCGATGATGTCCGGGTCCTGGTGGGAGGCGAAGATGTAGGTCAGCGACTGCACCGGGATGTGCTTGGACAGCTCCAGCGACAGCGGCGTGTAGGTCAGGTCGCCGCCCGGATCGAGCAGCAGGTACTGCTCGTTGTCGGTGATCAGGAACTGGTTGGACTGCACACCCTCGCCGCTGACCAGGTCATCGAACATCAGGCATTGGTGGCTGCCGTTATCAAACAGCACGATGGGCTCGCGGCGCATGGAAACCTCACAGAAAAATGCGTGGTGACCATAGCCGAAGCCCGCCACAGCCTCACTGACCTGGATCAAAGCGGGGTTTCACGCAGGCGGGATTGGGACCCGCCCGGTAGCCCGCCAAGAACATGGTCACGATCATTTTCGGCCGAGAGAACCCGTTGACTCCTGGGCTGGCGCCGCTTGCGTAGGGTGCGCCGTTACCCATGTCCCCTGCCTGAACACCGTGCGCACCAGAGACCGGTATATGTCTGCCGGTGCGCACGGCGCACCCTACGCGAGAACGGCTCCGTGCCTCGCCTCAGGCCAGCGCCTGCAGCGCCTTCTCCAGGCGCTTTTCGCGCGCCGTGCGGGCGATTTCCAGCAGGTTGCGATCACGCTGCCACAGCGCCGCCCACTCGGCCGGGCCGCCGGCCATGGCGGCATCGACCTCGCCGCGCAGCGCCGCGAACTGGGCGAACAGCCCGGCCAGCAGCACATGGCTGGCCGGCGCGCTGGGGCACTGCCGCGCCACCTCGGCGCAACCCGCGAGCAGGCCCAGCAGGCGCAGCTGCAGGGCCTGCGGCCAGGCGCCGTCCTGGCCGACGCCATACAGCCAGGCACTCACGGCGGTCAGTACGTGCACGTCCTCGATGCTGCGAAAGGGCTTCACGTAAGCATCCCAGCCATCGCCGGGCAGCAGCTCGCACAGGGCGTTGTCCAGGTGCAGGCGGGCGTGGCCGATATCCGGCATCAGCGGCAATGCCGGCAGCGGCTCGATGCGCACGCCGGGGGCACCGTTGCGCGCCACCCCCAGAGCCAGGCGCGGCGGGCTGCCGGCCTCCTCGCAACGCGCCGCCACCAGCAGCCAGTCGGCAGCCTCGGCGGCGGTGACGAAATCCTTGCGCCCGCTCAGGTGCAGGCCCTGCAGGCGGGTACTCATGTCCGCCGGGCGGGTGCTCTTGTTCTCGGTCACGCACAGCGCGCCCAGCGACCAGGGCGCCGCCGGCCACAGGGCGCGCAACGCCGCCTGGTAACCGGCCAGGAAGGCCAGCCCCGGCGTCGCCGCCAGACGCCCGCCGAGCGAAGCCAGATCGAACGGCGTGGCCTCGCCGACCCGCTCCAGCAGAGCGGCGTACCAGCTTTCCAGGTCGCTCGCCGGCAGGCGGTCGCGGGTTTGCAGCAGGGACTGCCAGGGCATGGGGGACTCCTTGTTATCGAATCGACTCTGAGCGGCAGGCACGACGAAATCGGCTGTCACGCAAGCATCACCGAACATTCACGGAGGTGACACCGGCTCTACCTAGCCTGAGCTTGCCCAACAAAGTCGACTGGCCGCAACTCTTTGAAGGCCGGCTTACGGAGGCTACATGATGACCGAGAGCGCACGCACCCGCGACACCACTGCCGAACGCCGCCTGCACGCCGAACGCCTGCTCGGGGCCGCCGCCCTGCGCGAGGCCCAGGCCCTGCGCTACAGCGTATTCAGCAGCGAATTCGACGCCAAACTGAATGGCGCCGAACTCGGCCTGGACATGGATGACTACGACCCGCACTGCCAGCACATCGGCGTGCGCGACCTCAACAGCGGCCGCCTGGTCGCCACCACCCGCCTGCTCGACCACCGCGCCGCGGCCAGCCTGGGCCGCTTCTACAGCGAGGAGGAGTTCTGCCTGCACGGCCTGGCCCATCTCGAAGGGCCGGTGCTGGAACTGGGGCGTACCTGCGTCGACCCGGCCTACCGCAACGGCGGCACCATCGCCGTGTTGTGGAGCGAGCTGGCCGAGGTGCTCAACGAAGGTGGCTACCGCTACCTGATGGGCTGCGCCAGCATCCCCATGCAGGACGGCGGCATCCAGGCCCAGGCGATCATGCAGCGCCTGCGCGAGCGCTACCTGTGCAACGAGCACCTGCGCGCCGAACCGAAGAAGCCGCTGCCGAGCCTGGATGTGCCGGGCAACGTCATCGCCGAAATGCCGCCGCTGCTCAAGGCCTACATGCGCCTGGGCGCGAAGATCTGCGGCGAACCGTGCTGGGACGAGGATTTCCAGGTGGCCGACGTGTTCATCCTGCTCAAGCGCGACGAGCTGTGCCCGCGCTATGCACGGCACTTCAAGGCCGCGGTCTAAACCGCCCCTCGCCCACTGGTGGGAGACGACTGCATGGATGCAGGAGGTAGAGAGAGAGGGCCCAACCATTCATTAGGTTATGTAGCCGTAACGTGTTGCTGCGCAGCACTGTTGTTTGGGGCAAGTGCTTACGCCGGCTGCTCTGGCTGCTCGTGGGAGCGAATTCATTCGCGATCGGGGCCGCCTCTGAGCGGCCTGTTTATCGCGGATAAATCCGCTCCCACAAAAGCTCGAAGACGGGTGCAACCCGAAACGGGTACATAGCCATTCATTACCCATAGCGCCCGCGAGCAGCCACTTGCGGGCGCCCCAAACCAGGCTCACCGATGAATCGACTTCGCCTTTACCTGCGCCTGGCTCGCCTGGGCACCGTACTGCTACTCGGCCTGCTGCTGGCCAGCGCTGTCGCCCTGGCCGAACGCCTGCGCCGCCACGACCTGCTCGGCCTGCGCCAGCGCCTGACCTGCTGGTTCCTGCGCCGGCTGAGCAATGCCCTGCCCTTCGATGTCGAGGTGCAGGGCGAGTTGCCCGGCGAGCCGATGCTGTGGCTCAGCAACCATGTGTCGTGGACCGACATCCCGCTGCTCGGCCAGCTGCTGCCGCTGTCCTTCCTGTCCAAGGCCGAGGTGCGCACCTGGCCGCTGGCCGGCTGGCTGGCACACAAGGCCGGCACCCTGTTTATCCGCAGAGGCTCCGGTGATGGCGCCCTGCTCGCCCGCCAGCTGCAACGCTACCTGCAGGGCGGCCATGCACTGCTGATCTTCCCCGAGGGCACCACCACCGACGGCCAGCAGGTACGCACCTTCCACGGCCGCCTGCTGACCGGCGCCATCGAGGCCGGCATGCCCGTGCAACCGGTGGCGATCCGCTACCTGCGCGCGGGTCAGCCCGATCCAATTGCGCCCTTCATCGGCGACGACGATTTGCCCTCGCACCTGCTGCGTCTGTTCGCCGGCGAGCGCAGCAGGGTGCAGATCCAGCTGCTCGAACCGATCGCCAGCCACGGCCTGGAGCGCAACGCCCTGGCCCGCCAGGCGCAGCGCGCGGTGCACGTGGCACTGTTCGGCGAGCTCAGTGAGCCAGCTCAGCAAGCAGCCTGAAATCACCGCACACCTGTAGGCGCCAGCTTGCTGGCGATCTGTTGGTAGCCCGTGCGGTAAAGCATCGCCAGCAAGCTGGCTCCTACAACGGCAGGGCTGGGTCGCGGTTTATTGCCTGGCCGGCAAAGCGCCGCAGCTCGGGATAGAAGGCGCGGAAATCCTCCTGCAACGGCTCATACAGGCGCTCCAGCTCGGCCATCGCGCCGTCCAGCAGTTGCGGGCGTGACAGGCGCCGGCTCATGCCCCCCAGCACCTGTTCCAGCACGGCGAAGTCGCGGTAGCTGCCCAGCCAGTCCTGCTGCGCCATGCGCGGGGCGATATGCGCCAGACGCGCGGGCAACTCAGGCTGTTCGGCCAACACGGCATAGACCCGCGCGGTGAACTGCGGCAGCGGCTCGGCGGCATAGTCCTGCCAGTGCCGGGCCAGGCAGTGGTCGAAGAACAGGTCGATCAGAATCCCCGAGGTACGCCGGCGCTCGGCCGGGAAGCGCGCACGGGCTTGCGCGGTCAGCGGGTGGCTGTCGGTAAAGACATCGATGCGCCGGTGCAGGCGGATGGCGGCCTCGATCTGCGGCGGGAAGCGCCCCTCCAGCCGACCTTTGACGAAGTCGCCATACAGGCTGCCCAGCAGTTGTTCGGGCTGGTCGCCGCCCAGATGCAGATGGGCCAGGTAGTTCATGGCGTGGGCACGGCGAGCTGGCCGTTGCGCCAGGCATTGGGCGTCATCCCCAGCCAGCGGCGGAAGGTGCGGCTGAAGTTGCTGGTGTCCTGATAGCCCAGGCGCTCAGCTACCGCCTCGACGCTCAGCGGGGTGTTCAACAGCAGCCAGCAGGCCAGCTCCTGGCGCACCTCGTCGAGCAGTTGCTGGTAGTTGCCACCCTCATCGCGCAGGCGGCGAATCAGCGTGCGTTCGGACAGGTGATATTCGTCGGCCAGCTGGCCCAGGGTCGGGTAGCGTCCCTCGCAGGCCAGCAGGCGCAGCTGCACGCGGGTGGTCCAGTCGCCGCCTTCGCGCACGCCGAGCAACTGGTGTTCGCAGTCGCGCAGGGCGATGCGCGCAGCCTGCGGGTCGGCACTCAGGCTCGGTCGATCCAGCCACGCCAGCGGCAGGCTGACGCTGTAGCAGTCGGCAGAAAACTCCACGCCCGGGCCGAGCAGCTCGCGGTAGCGCGCGCCCCAGGCCGGCTCGGCGAAGGGAAAGGTGAAACGCAACTCGCCCACCGGCAAGGCGCCGCAGACCGCCTCCAGCAGACGCAGAAAGGTGCCGGCGATGGTCGCCAGGATGTGTTCGCGCACATCGCCCAGATCGAACTCCTCGTCGGCGCGCACGCAATAGCGCTCGCCTTCCAGGTAACCGGTCAGGCGCAGGCTGCTCAGGCGCAACACGCTGAAGCGTTCGAGCACCTGCAGCACGCCACGCAGATCGGCGCAGGCCAGGGCCGCGTAGCCGACCGGGCCGTGGGCGGAAACCTGGGTCGCGCAGCCGACCTGCAGGCCAAGCCAGGGGCAGTCGGTGAGCTGCACGGCACGCCGCACCAGGCGCTGCACCTGAGCGAAGTTGAGGGAGCGGTTGTCGCTGTGCAGCTGCGCCCAGTCCAGCCCGGTGCCAAACAGGATCTGCGCCTCGTCGAAGCCGCGCTGGCGCAACGCGGCACACAGCAGCCGCGCGTAGATCGGGTGCAGGCAGGGTTGCAGCGGGGAGACGGTCGAGCTCATGGCATGCTCCGCCAGCCAGTCGAGCTGTCACCATATGACGATTAATTGCCCGGCACAACGGTAGGTCATCTTCCCAGACAGGCGCAGTCTGGCTACAGGTCAAAGAACCTCTGGAGATAACAAGATGACGACCCTCGCGCCCACCCCGACCCTGGCTCAGCCCTACCGCGACCGCAAGCGCTACCTGTGGCTGATGTCGCTGTTCGTGCCCAGCCTCGGCCTGCTCGGCCCGGCGTTGTACCTGCTGGTTTCGGCCAACGCGTTCTGGCTGTGGCTGTCGCCGCTGTTCTTCTATTTCGGCATCCCGCTGCTCGATGCGCTGATCGGCGAGGACCAGAGCAACCCGCCGGAAGCGGCGGTGCCGGGCCTGGAGGCCGACGCCTACTACCGCTGGATCACCTACCTTCTGGTGCCGCTACTGTGGCTGGGCTTTATCCTCAACGCGATGTTCGTCGCCACCCAGGGGCTGCCCTGGTATGGCGTGCTGGCGATGATCATCTCCACCGGTGGCGGCCTCGGTTTCGCCATCAACCTGGGCCACGAGATGGGCCACAAGAAGAGCGAACTGGAGCGCTGGCTGGGCAAGATGGCGCTGGCGCTGTGCTGCTACGGACACTTCTTCGTCGAGCACAACCGCGGCCATCACCGCGACGTGGCCACCCCGGTCGACCCGGCGTCCTCACGCATGGGCGAACACATCTACCGCTTCCTCCTGCGTGAGATGCCCGGTGGCTACCGCCGTGCCTGGCAACTGGAAAAGGAGCGCCTGGCGCGCTGCAATAAATCGGTGTGGAGCCTGGACAATGAAGTGCTGCAACCGGCGCTGATCAGCCTGGTGCTGTATGGAGGCCTGCTCGCCGTGTTCGGCCTGGTGCTGCTGCCCTACCTGCTGCTCACGGCCTTCTGGGGCGGCTTCCAGCTGACCTCGGCCAACTACCTGGAACACTACGGCCTGCTGCGCCGCAAGCTGGACAACGGCCGCTACGAGATCTGCCAGCCGCAGCATTCGTGGAACAGCAACCATCTGTTCTCCAACTGGGCGCTGTTCCACCTGCAACGGCATTCCGACCACCACGCCCACCCTACCCGGCGCTACCAGTCGCTGCGCAACTTTCCCGACCTGCCGCGCCTGCCCAGCGGTTACTTCGGCATGTACCTGCTGGCCTACTGCCCGCCGCTGTGGTTCCGCGTGATGAACCCGCGCCTGCTGGCGGCGGTGCACGGCGATGCCTCGCGGATCAACTTCCAGCCCGGCCTGCGTGAGCAGCTGATGCAGCGCTATGGCCTGCAGGAGCACGCGGCATGAGCCAGTACCAGTGCCCGGAATGCGGCTACCGCTACGACGAGCGCCACGGCGAACCCCATGAGGGCTACGCGCCTGGAACCACCTGGGAGGAACTGCCAGACACCTTCACCTGCCCGGACTGCGCGGTGCGGGTGAAGGTGGACTTTTCCAAGCTGGAGGACTAGCAGCCGTTCTCCCCTCTTGTGCGGCAGCGAATGGATTCGCTGCCGCCATGCGCCTGCCCGCACTACCCACGCCGAACGCATCAGCCCTGTCGATAATCAGTATCGGCGCAAACGATCTCCATATCGGACTGAGCCGATATAGAGTTCGTCCCATCTCGATATGCCGGTAGCACGCGTCATGGATACCCCGCTCGACCTCGACGAAATCATCAAGGCCCTGGCCCATCCCGTACGCCGGGAGATCCTGCAGTGGCTGAAGGAGCCGCAGAAGCATTTCGCCGACCAGGAACACCCGCTGGAATTCGGCGTATGCGCCGGCAAGTTCGAACGCTGTGGCCTGTCGCAGTCGAGCGTGTCGGCCCACCTCGCCACCCTGCAGCGGGCCAACCTGGTGACCTGTCGCAAGGTCGGCCAGTGGAGTTTCTTCAAGCGCAACGAGGAGGTCATTCAGGCCTTTCTGAAAGACTTCAGCAACCAACTCTAAGCACCCAGCCTGCCCCTCGGCAGGCCAATCCGTTGACCCCGTTTCAGGAGCCGGCCCATGCCGCTTTCGCTTCTCGTCCTCGCTTTGTCCGCGTTTGCCATCGGCACCACGGAATTCGTCATCATGGGCCTGCTGCCTGAGGTGGCCGCCGACCTCGGCGTGAGCATTCCCGGCGCCGGCTGGCTGGTCACCGGCTACGCCCTCGGCGTGGCCATCGGCGCGCCGTTCATGGCCATGGTCACCTCGAACTGGCCGCGCAAGGCCGCCCTGCTGGCGCTGATGGGCATCTTCATCCTCGGCAACCTGCTGTGTGCCACGGCCGGCGACTATGAATTGCTGATGATCGCCCGGGTGGTCACCGCCCTCTGCCACGGCGCCTTCTTCGGCATCGGCTCGGTGGTCGCCGCCAGCCTGGTGCCGGAAAACCGCAAGGCTTCGGCGGTGGCGCTGATGTTCACCGGCCTGACCCTGGCTAACGTGCTCGGCGTGCCGCTGGGCACCGCACTCGGCCAATACGCCGGCTGGCGCTCGACCTTCTGGGCGGTGACGGTCATCGGCGTGCTGGCCCTGATCGGCCTGTGGCGGGTGCTGCCGGCCAAGCGCGACGAACAGCCGGCCGACCTGCGCAGCGAGCTGGCCGCCCTGCGTGGCCTCGGCTTCTGGCTGGCGCTGTCGACCACCGTACTGTTCTCCGCCGCGGTATTCGCCCTGTTCACCTACATCGCCCCGTTGCTCGGCGAGGTCACCGGCGTGTCGCCCAGCGGCGTGACCTGGAGCCTGTTGCTGATCGGCCTCGGCCTGACCCTCGGCAACCTGCTCGGCGGCAAGCTGGCCGACTGGCGCCTGGCGACCACCCTGTGCGGCGTGTTCATCGCCCTGGCGCTGCTCTCCAGCCTGTTCAGCTGGACCAGCCAGGCGCTGATCCCGGCCGAGATCACCCTGTTCCTCTGGGCCACCGCCGCCTTCGCCGCCGTGCCGGCGCTGCAGATCAACGTGATGACCTTCGGCCAGGCCGCGCCCAACCTGGTCTCAACCCTGAATATCGGCGCCTTCAACCTGGGTAACGCCCTCGGCGCCTGGGTCGGCGGCCTGGTCATCAGCCAGGGCCTGGGCCTGACCAGCGTGCCGCTGGCCGCCGCGGTGCTGGCCGGCCTGGCCCTGCTCGCCACCCTGCTGACCTTCTCTGTCGGCAACGCCTCTGGCGCTGCCATCGCCGTCCCCAACTGACCCACCCGCGGAGATCCATCCCATGCCCACACTCTTCGACCCCATCAAGATCGGCGACCTCGAACTGCCGAACCGCATCATCATGGCCCCGCTGACCCGTTGCCGCGCCGACGCCGGCCGCGTGCCCAACGCGCTGATGGCCGAGTACTACGTGCAGCGCGCCTCGGCCGGGCTGATCATCAGCGAGGCCACCTCGGTCACGCCGATGGGCGTCGGCTACCCGGACACCCCCGGCATCTGGTCGGACGACCAGGTGCGTGGCTGGCACAACGTGACCAGCGCCGTGCATGCCCACGGCGGGCGCATCGTCCTGCAGCTGTGGCACGTCGGGCGCATCTCCGATCCGCTGTACCTGGACGGCGAACTGCCGGTGGCGCCGAGCGCGATCCAGCCGGCCGGGCATGTCAGCCTGGTGCGTCCGATCAAGGAGTTCGTCACCCCGCGCGCCCTGGAAACCGAGGAAATCGCCGAGATCGTCGAGGCCTACCGCAGCGGCGCGGAGAACGCCAAGGCCGCCGGCTTCGACGGCGTGGAAATCCACGCGGCCAACGGCTACCTGCTCGACCAGTTCCTCCAGGACAGCACCAACCAGCGTAGCGACCAGTACGGTGGCAGCCTGGAAAACCGCGCGCGCCTGCTGCTGGAAGTCACCGATGCGGTGCTCAGCGTGTGGGAGCCCGGCCGCGTCGGCGTGCACCTGTCACCGCGTGCGGACCTGCACGACATGGGCGACAGCAACCGTGCCGAGACCTTCGGCTATGTGGCGCGCGAACTGGGCAAGCGCCAGATCGCCTTTATCTGCGCCCGCGAGCGGATCGACGATGACAGCCTGACCCCGCAGCTCAAGGAAGCCTTCGGCGGCGTGTTCATCGCCAACGAGCGCTTCACCAAGGCTCAGGCCAACACCTGGCTGGCCGAGGGCAAGGCCGATGCGGTGGCGTTTGGCGTGCCCTATATCGCCAACCCGGACCTGGTCGAGCGCCTGGCCAGCGACGCAGCGCTGAACGAGGCCCGTCCGGAACTGTTCTATGCCCAGGGCCCGGCAGGCTATATCGACTACCCGCGGCTGTGACGCTGCGCTGAAACGAAAAAGCCCCGCAGATGCGGGGCTTTTTTCATGCGGTGGGCACTCAGCGGGCGTTGATCTGCTGCTGCAGGTTCTGCACCTGCGCCTGCAGGGTGCTGATGTTGCGGGTCATCTGCGCGCGGAAGGCGTCGAACTCGGCGGTGTTCTGCGTCGGCGCCGGGCGGTTGTCCAGTTCGCTGCGCAGCACCAGCAGGTCCTGCTCCAGGCGACCGATGGCCTGGTTCGGATTGCCCTGCTTCTTCAGTGCCTCGACATCGCCGCTCAGGCTCTTGAGCTGACCTTCCAGCTGACCGACTCCGGCCAGGCCGGCCTTCTGCTCGCTGGCCAGCTTGTCCAGCCGGCTATCGAACTGGCCGGTGGCAGTCTTCTGGCTCTTCAGCTCAGTGGCCAGCTGCTCGATGCGCTTGCCCTGGCCGCTCTGCTGGCCGGCCACGTTCTGCTGCGACTTGCCCAGCTCGGCCAGCTTGTTCTCCAGCTGCTTGACCCGCAGCTTGAGCTGCTCGCTGTCGGTGGTGACGTTGGACTCGGTGGCCACCACCTTGCCGGAGATGTCCTGGATACGCCCGGCGGCATCCTCGCTGATCTTGACGAAGCTTTCCTGGGTCGCCACCAGCTGCTGTTCCATCAGCGCGATCTGCTGCAGGCTCCACCAGCTGAGCGCGCCCAGGGCGATGGCCAGGGCGCCGACCAGCGCCCACAGCGCGCCGGTACTGCCGGAAGACTTAGCCGGCGCCGCCTGGGCACGCCCGTGGTGTGGCTGGACATGATCGGCGGGGGCCGCATGCACCGGCGCGAAATCGTCCTGGTTGCGGCCGCCGGCGGTCAGGCTGGGGATATGGTCGAGTTCGTCGCGGGCATCGTTGCGCATGGGTAAACCTTCAGGGAAAGCACGGCGGCAAAAAACAGAGCCGGCAGTATACCGGTTAGTCGGCTGCGCTTCAGCGTCGCGCCAGGGCAGTGCAACACGCACCAGTGGCGGGCAGCCGCGCAGCCATAGACCTGTGAAAGGCCGCACAGTTCGCGGCTCGGGCTTTTTGGTACGGCGCTTGCAAAAGTCCAGGCGTGGCAACGCGCAGAGGCCGGTCGGCAGCTGCCGGCGGGCACGCTTGAACTGCTAGGGGGATCGGGCATGGAACTGAACAAGGCCGTACTGGATTGCATGCAGGCGCTGCGCCGGCGCTTGCGCGACGAACTCGCCGTGGATATCCACCTCAACCAGGCGGACGCCGTGGAAGCCATGCTGATGGCCTGCCTGCGCTCCGCCGACCAGGACACCCGCAACCTCGGCATTCGCCTGGCCGAGCTCAGCGACTTCCAGAGCGCGGCCGAGCCCAGCGCCCCGGCCCGGCAATACCGCGGCCAGGCGCTGGCCGACGAGCCGGCCGCGGCGGCCGCCGCGAGCGACGAAACGCCGCGCGGCACCGTGCGCATGTATCGCGGCCAGCGCGTCTACGCCTGAAGCCGCGGGGTCTGCCTGCCGACTGGACGAGTCTGACGCCGCGCGCTACAAGCTAGGCATACGGTTCGCCGCTTCAGGAGACCACGATGACCTCACGTCCGGCCTGGCTCGACTGCCTGCACGCGCAGCCGCCCGCGCTGTTCGAGGCGGCGCTGCAGATCGCCGCCGAGCATGATCCCGAGCTGCAGCCGGCTCAGGTCCTGCGCGATTTCGCCAACCTGCGCCAACTGGTGGCCGCCGGCTTGCCACACCTGCCCGCCGCCGAACTGGCCCAGCCGCTGCTGCGCCGCCTGGGCGAGCTGGACTTCCATGAAGACGACGACCTGCCCACCCGGCCCCAGGCCGCGCTGTTGCACCGGGTGTTGCAACGCCGCCGTGGCCAGCCCCTGTCGCTGGCGCTGATCGCCCTGGAGCTGGCCCGCCAGCTGGACATCCCGCTGCAGGCGGTGAACTTTCCCGGCCATCTGCTGCTGCGCGTGCCCGGCGCCGATCACCTGCTCGACCCGTGCAACGGCCGCCGCCTGTACACCCGCGACTGCCGCGAACTGCTGCTGCGCGTCGCCGGGCCGGCGGCCGAACTGAACGCCGGCCATCTGCTGACCTGCGACGCCCACGCCCTGCTGCTGCGCCTGTCGCGCAACCTGTGCCATCTGCATGGCGCCGCCGGCGAGCATCTGGCCGCGCTGAAGGACGCCGAGCGCATCCTCCTGCTGGCGCCACCGAATGTCGCCGACCACCTGCTGCGCGCAGCCATCTACCGCGAGCTGGACTGCCCGCAGGCCGAGCGCTTCGACCTGGAGCGCGCCCTGCTGCTGTGCGACGACGAACCCGAGCGGCTGCGCCTGGGCCAGCGCCTGCGCGAGCTGGGGCGCACGCCGGCGCTGCACTGAGGTGTAAGTTGGGTTGAGGAGCAACGCGATGAAGCCCAACGATCCTGCCCGACTGTTGGGCTTCGCTACGCTCAACGCCAACCTACCCAGCACTCCTGCCCGATATCACCTGCGAGCGATGGCCGCAACTGACCATGCAAAAGGCCGGCATCACTGCCGGCCTTCTGGTCCATCCATCCCGCCTTGCGCCCGCCTCAGCCGGCGTACTTCTGCAGGTTGGCCATCATCTCGCGCAGGGCGGTGACGTTGTCGTCCGGGTGCACGGCGCCTTCGAAGTCGCCGATCTGCTTCCAGCTGGCCGCCACGTCCTCCGGGCTGAAGCCGGCCTTGGGGTCGAAGCCGGCTCCCAGGCTGCGCTCCCAGCGCACCTTGCCGATCCAGCCGCCGCCCACTTCGTACAGGCCGGAGGTGTCCTGGCACTGCTCGCTGCCCAGGTACACCACCAGCGGGCTGACCAGCTCCGGCTTGAGCTGCTCGAATACCTGCGGCGGGATCAGGCCTTCGGTCATGCGCGTGCCGCCGGTGGGGGCGATGGCGTTGACCAGGATGTTGTTCTTGCGCCCTTCGATGGCCAGGGTGCGGGTCAGGCCGTACAGGCCGAGCTTGGCCATGCCGTAGTTGCTCTGGCCGAAGTTGCCGTAGATGCCCGAGGTGGAGGCGGTGAAGATCACCCGCCCGTAGTTCTGCTCGCGCAGGTGCGCCCAGGCGGCGCGAGTGACCTTGTAGGCGCCTTCGACATGGACCTTGTAGACCAGGTCCCAGTCGGCGTCTTCCATCTTGTGGAAGGACTTGTCGCGCAGGATGCCGGCGTTGTTCACCAGCACGTCGACGCGGCCGAAGCAGTCCAGGGCGTTCTGCACGATCTTGTCGCCGTCGGTCACCGAGTCGTGGTTGGCGATCGCGGTGCCGCCGGCAGCGCGGATCTCCGCCACCACCTTGTCCGCCGCCGAGGCGTTGGCACCCTCGCCGTGGGTGCTGCCGCCCAGGTCGTTGACCACCACCCGCGCGCCATGTTTGGCGAACAGCAGAGCATGGGCCCGGCCGAGACCACCACCGGCGCCAGTGACGATCACGACCTTGTCTTCGAAACGGATGGCTTCGCTCATGAAACAGCTACCTCGGCAGGTGGAAAAGGCCCCGAGTGTCCAGCAGGGGCCGGCACTCGGCAATCATCTGCCGCACGACTGAATGGTGGGCAATAAGGCAGCGGGATAATCCCAGCCCCCTAAGATCAGGCAGCTTTATCCGCCACCCGGATCAGGCTCAGGTGGTTGTACAGATGCAGCACATGGGCCTGGGTGTACTCCGCATGACTGAGGGCGCCATAGGCGAAATGCGGCTGCAGCTCGTCAGCATGGGCGGCGAAGCGCACCAGCGCCGCCTGCAGGCGGGCGATGGCGGCCACGCTGCTGGCCGGCTCGACCAGGGGCGCGGCACCGGGAATCACTTCATCGAGCGGGTGGCGCATGGCGCCGCGGGCATTGAACACGCTAAAGGCCAGCGGCCCGACGCTGTGGCGGAACCAGGCCGATTTGAGCTGCGGGTAGCCGTCCATGGAGTACTCGACGCTCTGCGCGCAGTGGTTGAATACCTCGCTCGGACTCCAGCCCTTGAGGCTGCTCAGTTCGCGGCTGGCCAGCTCGACCAGCGCCTGCTGCGCGCCCTCCAGCGTCAGTGCGGCCGGCGCCACGCCCGTGGGCAACGCCCAGAATCCCGCCCCCAGCACCACTGCACCGCCAACGGCGGCCCCCTTCAAGACAGTACGTCGCTGCATGTTTTGGCCTCCAGCCGGTCACGGAACTGCAGATAGTGAGCGAGCACCTCTGCGGGTGCCTCGGTCTGCGGATAGTGGCCGATCTGCTCCAGCAACAGGGTGTCGGCGTTCGCAATCAGCTCGCGGTAGCGCGCCACCATGTGCGCCCCGGAAATCGGGTCGCGCGCGCCATCGATCACCCGCAGCGGCACCCCGCCCTTCTGCATGGCCGCCACCCAGCGTTCGCGCTGCTGGCGGCGCTCGGGCATGTAGCGAATCAGCCGGTGCATCACCGCCGGGCCGTCGTTGTGCGCGATCAGGCTCCAGAAGGCGTCCAGCTCCGCCTCGCTGGGCGGGGTGTGCGGGCCGAACACCTTGGACAGGTTGCTCTTCAGCTTGCCGCGCGAGAACAGCTGGCCGAGCAGCGGCCCCAGGGGGCTGAGCAGCAACTTCTGCATCAGCACCGGGCGATGGGTTTCCGGAAACAGCCCGCCATTGAGGAACACGCAGCTGACCAGCTGGATGCGCCCCTCGTGGTGCCGTGCCAGCAGCTCCTGGGCCACGCTGTCGCCGTAATCGTGGGCCAGCACATGCACGGGGCCGGCGATGCCCAGCTGGGCCAGCAGTGCCTGCTGCAGGTCGGCCTGTTCCAAGAGGCTATAGGCATGCCCGCGTGGCTTGGCGGAATAGCCGAAGCCGAGCATATCGCAAGCCACGACGCGGTATTTCTGCGCCAGTGCCTGCCACAGACGGTGCCAGTCCCAGCTGGCGGTGGGGAAGCCATGGATCAGCAGCAGCGGCTCGGCATCCAGCGCCCCCGCCACCCAGTAGCGGATGGCGTGGCCCTTGAAGGTGAAGCCCTGCCCCTGCGCCCGCCATTCATCCAGGGCGATGCCCGGCAGCGCCGTCACGCGGCGTAGCCCGGCATCTGCGCATCGAGCTTGCGCAGCAGGGCCGGCCAGGGCAGCGCTCCGCCCATGCCCTGCGGGCTCTTCATCACCCCGGCGATCATCGCCTTGGCACCGTCCAGGATCTGCTGCGGGATGTGGATCAGCTCAGCGCCGCCGCTCTGCGCCATCACCTGGATCTCGCAGGCGCGCTGCAGGATGAACATCATCAGGAAGGTGTCGGCGATGCTGCCGCCGGCGGTGAGCAGGCCATGGTTGGGCAGGATCATGAAGTTCTTGTCGCCCAGGTCGGCCTGCAGGCGGGCCTTCTCGTCATGGTTCAGGGCCACGCCCTCATAGCCGTGGTAGGCCAGGCTGGAGAGGACGAACAGCGACTGCTGCGACAACGGCAGCAGGCCCTGCTTCTGTGCGGACACGGCGATGCCTGCCGGGGTGTGGATATGCAGCACGCAGGTGGCGTCGTGACGCACCTCATGCACCGCACTGTGGATGGTATAGCCGGCCGGGTTGATGTCGAACGGGCTGTCCATCAGCTTGTTGCCGGCCAGGTCGACCTTGACCAGGCTGGAAGCGGTGATTTCGTGGAACATCAGGCCGTAGGGGTTGATCAGGAAGTCTTCGGTGCCGGGCACCTTGGCCGAGATATGGGTGAAGATCAGGTCATCCCAGCCATACAGAGCGATCAGCCGGTAGCAGGCGGCCAGGTCGACGCGGGTCTGCCACTCGGCGGCGGAAACCTGGTCGCGCACGTTCAGTTGAGGCAGGGCTTGGGCAGCGGTCATCGGACAATCCTCGGCTTGTGGTTGTGCCGAGGAGTCTAGCGCTCACCGAGTGGCCGGCTAGTCGCCTTGCAGGCCAGCTTAGTGGCCCTGAGAACCTGTTTACGATTTTCTGGATTAGAGCCAGACAAGGCAAAAGTGGCCGAAAAAGCGCAGTTTACGACATGTAAATGAGCATTTTGAGGCCACTTTTAACGCGGTATGGCCGCGAGCCAGGAGATCGTAAACAGGTTCTAAAGGTCAGAGCAGTTCGGGGTAGTCGCGCACCAGCAGCGGCCAGTCCTGCCGGGCCTGCGCATCATCGGCGAGCAGGCGGAAACCCTCGAAACGGAACTCCGGCGCCACCGTGCAGCCGACCAGGCTGAAGGCGCCTAGGCTGCGCGCCGCCTGCCAGGCATGCGCCGGCACCGCGCGCTGCGGCAACTGCCCCGCCGCCACCGGGCCCAGGCGCTCGACCTGCACCTGCTGCGGGCTTACGGCGCTCAACAGCTGCAGCGGCTCGCCCTCATGGAAGTGCCACAGCTCGTCGGCATCCACCCGGTGCCAACGGCTGACCGCGCCGGCCGGCAGCAGGAAGAGGATCGCACTGGACGCCGCGCGGCCATCGGCCAACAGCTGCGTCGAGGTGAACAGGCGGCGGTAATAGCCACCTTCCGGATGGGCGACCAGCTGCAACTCGCGGATCAGCTCGGCGGCGCGCGGGTGCATCAGGCGCGCAGGGCCGCGACCAGCTCGCCCAGCCAGGGCTGGGCGTCGTCTTCCGGGGTCACGCTTTCGCTGGCGTCCAGGCGCAGCATCGGCAGCGCCTCGCGCATGCCCAGTTCGGCGAACAGCTCGCGCATCAGCTCGCCACCGCCGCAGAAGGTGTCGTAGCTGGAATCACCGAGGGCCAACACGGCAAAGGGCTTGCCACTCCAGGCGGGGAACAGGTCGCGGGTCTCGTAGTAGAAGCCCTGCAGGTTGCCCGGCAGCTCGCCCATGCCGGTGGTCGAGGTCACGGCCAGCAGCGCCTCGGGGGCGAAGGCCTGCACCTCGGCCAGGCTGGCTCCGGCCTTGTGCCAGGCTTCGAAACCGGCGGCATTGAGCAACTCGACGGCGCGACGGGCAACTTCTTCGGCGGCGCCGTAGACCGAGCCGGACAGAATGGCGACTTTCATGCAGAACTCCGAAACATGCTGATAAACGCCGGCCATTATGCCGCAAGTGGACAGCCACCCGGGATGCCATAGAATGCTGCAGATACGGATGGGGAACTTGCGCGATGATCAATGCGAAACTGTTGCAACTGGTGGTGAATGCATCCAACGACGGCATCGTGGTCGCCGAGCAGGAAGGCGACGACAATATCCTGATCTACGCCAACGCCGCCTTCGAGCGCCTGACCGGCTACAGCAGCGACGACATCCTCTACCAGGACTGCCGCTTCCTGCAGGGCAGCGACCGCCAGCAGGCCGGCCTGACCGCCATCCGCGAGGCCGTGCGCAGCCAGAAGCCGTGCCGGCAGATCATCCGCAACTACCGCAAGGATGGCAGCGCCTTCTGGAACGAACTGTCGATCACCCCGGTGTTCAACGAAGGCGACCAGCTGACCTATTTCATCGGCATCCAGAAGGATGTCAGCGAAGAAGTGCAAGCCAAGCAGCGGGTTCGGGAACTTGAGGCCGAGGTCAGCCGTCTCAAGGATGAGCTCGCAGCACTCAAGACTTCCGGCTGAGCCCAGCCAGGCCGCCTTGGCGTCTGTCGACGCGCCGTAACCGGGCCGGATAGCGATCCGCCCGGAGCAGGTGGGCGGCAGGGTGTGATTCTTGCTTGCGACAAAGTAGTCCATGCCCCACGGAGGGCAGCATGTCCGAGCACAATGTCCTATCCAGCGAAGAGCTGGACTTCATCCGCCAGATCTTCAGCAGCCAGCTGAGCGGCAAGCCCCTGCACGCCTCCGCCGTCAAGGTCGAGGGCGGCGCTCTGGCCGACACCCTGCTCGGCCGCCTGGGCCAGCATGCCCGGCTCAATCTGGAGGCGCATCTGGACAACTACCACATGTCCTTCCCGCTGCACCTGGTGGAGGACGAGCTGCACAGCCTGCAACTGGAACTCGGCGCGCCGGACATCTACGAAGACGGGGCGACCCGCCGCCCCTGGCGCCTGAGCCTGAAGAAGCCGCTGATCCTGCTGGATCACACGGGTGCGGCTACCGACCTGCGGGTGCATGAACTCGCCCCCGACAGCCTGCTGGTCGGACGGCGTGGCAAGGCCGCGCTGCCGGATGACTTCGTTCTCTGGCTACCCCTGCCGAAGCAGGAACCGCTGCAGGTCAGCGCCCGGCGCATCCGCCAGGCCAGTGGCCAGCGGGTGGCCTACAGCCTGCAGTTCGAGGACGGCGAGCATGGCGAGCGCATCCGCCAGTTCATTTTCGAGCAGTACCGCCAGCAGAACCCGCAATTGCAGGCCAGCAGCTGACCCTGCGCCCCCGCCGCGCCATGAACTGCCACAGTTTTCTGCCACACTTGGGCCGCGCCCCGGACTAAGATATAGGCCAAAGCAATCACCACCATGCCCTCAATCAATTAAGAGAATCGGGCCAATCCCGTTAGGATGGCCCCCATCAAGTTACCAACCCCCTGAAGGAGTTCACTGATGAACCTCATCAACACCCAAGTTCAGCCTTTCAAAGCCAACGCCTTCCACAATGGCGAATTCATCGAAGTCACCGAGCAGTCCCTGAAGGGCAAGTGGTCGGTACTGATCTTCATGCCGGCAGCCTTCACCTTCAACTGCCCGACCGAGATCGAAGACGCCGCCAACAACTACGCCGAGTTCCAGAAGGCCGGTACCGAGGTGTACATCGTCACCACCGATACCCACTTCTCGCACAAGGTCTGGCACGAGACTTCCCCGGCTGTCGGCAAGGCCCAGTTCCCGCTGATCGGTGACCCGACCCACGCCCTGACCCGCGCCTTCGGCGTGCACATCGAAGAAGAAGGCCTGGCCCTGCGCGGCACCTTCGTGATCAACCCGGAAGGCGTGATCAAGACCGTGGAGATCCACTCCAACGAAATCGCCCGTGACGTGTCGGAAACCCTGCGCAAGCTGAAGGCTGCCCAGTACACCGCCGCCAACCCGGGTCAGGTTTGCCCGGCCAAGTGGAAAGAAGGCGAGAAGACCCTGGCTCCGTCCCTGGACCTGGTCGGCAAGATCTAAGTATCTGCCTGGGGCCGTCCCGGCCCCAATCGCCTTGCGCTTTGCGGGTTGAGATCCAACCCTCCAAGTGCCCGAACGCCCGGGCGCGATCCGCCCGGGCGTTTGTTTGTCCGCAATTTGTATAAAAGGAACTTCGTCATGTTGGACGCCACGCTTAAAACCCAGTTGCAGGCCTACCTCGAGAAGGTCACCCAGCCGTTCGAGATCGTCGCTTCCCTCGATGACGGCGAAAAGTCCCAGGAATTGCTCGGACTGCTGCAAGACATCGTCGGCCTGACCGACAAGATCACCCTCAAGACCGACGGCAACGATACCCGCCGTCCGTCCTTCGCCCTGGTTCGCCCGGGCGCCGATATCGGCGTCAGCTTCGCCGGTATCCCCATGGGCCATGAGTTCACCTCGCTGGTACTGGCCCTGCTGCAGGTCGGTGGCCACCCGTCCAAGCTGGACGCCGAGACCATCGCCCAGATCAAGAGCATCGAAGGCAAGTTCGAGTTCGAGACCTACTTCTCGCTGTCCTGCCAGAACTGCCCGGACGTGGTCCAGGCGCTGAACCTGATGGCCGTGCTCAACCCCAACATCCGCAACGTGTCGATTGACGGCGCGCTGTTCCAGGACGAAGTCGAGCGCCGCCAGGTCATGGCCGTGCCGAGCATCTACCTGAACGGCGAAGTGTTCGCCTCCGGGCGCATGGAAGTGAAGGAAATCCTCGCCAAGATCGACACCGGCGCAGCCAACCGCGATGCCGAGAAGATGAGTGCCAAGGACGCCTTCGACGTGCTGGTCATCGGCGGCGGCCCGGCCGGCGCTGCGGCGGCCATCTATGCCGCGCGCAAGGGCATCCGCACCGGCGTGGCGGCCGAGCGCTTCGGCGGCCAGGTGCTGGACACCATGGCCATCGAGAACTTCATCTCGGTCAAGGAAACCGAAGGCCCGAAACTGGTCCGCGCCCTGGAAGAGCATGTGCGCGAATACGAGGTCGACATCATGAACCTGCAGCGCGCCAGCGCCCTGGTTCCGGCCAGCAGCGCCGGCGGCCTGCATGAGGTACGGTTCGACAACGGTGCCAGCCTCAAGGCCAAGACCCTGATCCTCTCCACCGGCGCGCGCTGGCGCGAGATGGGCGTTCCCGGCGAGCAGGAATACAAGGCCAAGGGCGTGTGCTTCTGCCCGCACTGCGACGGCCCGCTGTTCAAGGGCAAGCGCGTGGCGGTGATCGGCGGCGGCAACTCCGGCGTCGAGGCGGCCATCGACCTGGCCGGCATCGTAAGCCACGTCACCCTGATCGAGTTCGACAGCCAGCTGCGGGCCGATGCCGTGCTGCAGAAGAAGCTGCACAGCCTGGCGAACGTCAAGGTGATCACCAGTGCCCTGACCACCGAAGTCAAAGGCGACGGGCAGAAGGTCAACAGCCTGGTGTACAAGGATCGCAACAGCGACGAGCTGCACAGCGTCGAGCTGGAAGGCATCTTCGTGCAGATTGGCCTGCTGCCCAACAGCGACTGGCTGAAAGGCGTGGTGGAGCTGACCCCGCGTGGCGAGATCATCGTCGACGCCAAGGGCGCCACCAACATCCCCGGCGTGTTCGCCGCCGGCGACGTGACCACCGTGCCCTACAAGCAGATCGTCATCGCCGTGGGCGAGGGGGCCAAGGCCTCGCTGAGCGCCTTCGACCACCTGATCCGCCAGAGCTGATCGACTGCACCGCACAGACAGAGGGCCCTTCGGGGCCCTTTTTCATGAGCGCCGCAACGGGCACACTGTCGCCCTCCCCCGCATCCGGTCCGCCCATGAACCCCGAAGACCTCCTCCTGCTGGTCACCCGCACCATGCCTTTCGGCAAGTACAAGGATCGCCTGCTCGCCGACCTGCCCGGCCACTACCTCAACTGGTTCGCCCGCGAAGGCTTCCCCAAGGGCGAGATCGGCCGCCTGCTGGCGCTGATGCAGGAGATCGACCACAACGGCCTCAAGCCGCTGCTCGACCCGCTGCGCCAGGGCCGGCGCTGATGCCCATCGACAGCGGTTTCAGCCTCTGAGGCCAATCCCGTCACAGGTGTGGCAGGCGGGCCCCTGTAGGAGCGGCTTCAGCCGCGAAGCCTGGCGAGCACTGCCGCACAGTCTTTACCGCTACGGCTGGTGCTGGACCGCCAGCTCGGTGAAATGCACCTCGCCCTGCTCCCCGGCGCCGCCCTCTTCGTCCTGCACGTAGGCGCCGGCCTTGAAGTAGAAGCGCACCTCGCGCCAGGCCGGGTCGCTGGCGTAGAAGTCGTGCTGGAAGCGTTCGCCGTTGGCCTCGACGCTGAGCACGCCATCGCGCACGTCGATGCTGTAGGAGAACAGGTCGTGGTTCACCGCGGTACTGAACAGATGGCTGAGGTCGCTGTCATCGCCCTCGGGGTGGCGCTTGACCAGTGCCTTGAGCCGGCCCTTCTGCCACTGCAGCTTGATCAGCGGGCGGGCATCGTAGCCGTGGATCTGGCCGACGATGATCTTCTGCGTGCTGGGCGCCTGGATCACCCGGCAGCTGGCCTTGAGCCGGTGCAGACCAGTGCCGGACCAGTTGCGCCTGTCGTCCGCCGGATCGAGCAGCTCGCGCAGCTCGGCGCGCGGGTACTTGGCGTTTTCCGTGGTGCCGCCGGTCACCGGGGCGACGAAGACCATGGCGCCGCTCTCGCTCAGGAGGAAGTAGGGCGAGGCATAGCCGGCCTGCAGCTCGTCGGGACGGATCTCGCTGGCATCGGCATCCGGCAGGGTCAGCTTCCAGTGCGTCAGGTCGTAGTTGCGCCCCGGCGCGGCATAGTCGCGTTGCGGGTCCGTGCTGCAGCTGGCGACCAACAGGAGGCCGGCCAGGCCAATCCATGTGTGACGCATGCGCATGCTCTCCTTCCGGGCCATGGCGAACAGGGCGGCGCAGCATCAGGCGAGCGGCGCTGCCAGTCAGTTCTTATGCAGCGCGACGAGCGCCAGGGCAAGCACAAGCGCCGACGGCGAAGACCAACGGTAGGCCGCGACGTGATTACCTGGGCTGCTCGACACGATTCGTGGTCCGCGCCTGTGCGGCTGAAACCGCGCCCACTGGCGTTGACGTCGTGGGTGCCTCAGAGCCTTTTTACGATCTTTTGAGCTAGAGCCAGGCAAGGCGCAACGACCAACGGGAGTAACAGCCGTAGGCTGGCCCGCAGGGTAAGCGCCAGCGAATCAATTGGGCGAGGACGCGGAGTTTACGAGGTGTAAATGAGCAGTACTCGCTTCACTCGCCCTCCGGGTCGCGCTAAAGCGCGTTAGCGGCAAGCCGCTTTCCGAGCCCAATTTCAACGCAGCATGGCCGACGATCAAGAGATCGTAGACAGGTTCTCAGCCCTGCTGCGCCGCCTTCAGCGTCTCGTATGCCGGCGCGGCGTAGATGCCCAGCGCGACAGCCAGCTGCATGACCCGCGGCAGGTCGCTGGTGTACACCAGCACCGCCTGCAGTTCATCGTCCAGCGGCTCGCTGAAGTCGAGCAGCACGTAACCGCCCTTCTCCTTGAACATGCTGGAGAGCTGCACCTGGATGCGGTTGAGCGCCTTCAGCGGCTCGACCTTGGCCAGTTGCTTGGGCTTGATGTTGAACGGCACATCCGGGCCGAAGGATTCGATGATCTGCTGCAGCAGCTCCTCGTAGCTGTCGCCCTGGAACAGCACGGTTTCCGGCAGGCTGCCGACCACCACCCACTCGCCCAGCGGGATGGGGAAGCTGTCGTCGTAATTGATGTCCGGGTTGGCGGCGAGGAAGGCGGCCGGATCGGCGTAGGCCTGCGCGGCCTCGTCGGCGATGCGGGCGATCTCCTCGTCGGTCATGCAGCCGGAGCTGATCAGGGTGATGAATTCGAGGAGTTGCTGTTTCATGGGGGCATCCTGGGACGGGCACGGCCGCACAGGATAGCGCGAAACCCGAGGGGTTTCAGGGCCGTCCCCGGCGCCGGCAAACAGCCCGGGTTCGGCGGGGAAATGCCGCGCGGCAATCCGCCTGCCCCGCGCCGGTAAAATATATCGCCGTGGTTAGACCCTTGTTTGATTGACAGCAATACTGGCAATCAATCAAATGGCCACAATCACATTTCTATTCGCACACCGGCGAAGGCGTCGGTCGCTTGCGTCACCACAAGGAAATGCTGCGTGATCCTAGAGTTGAGCGCAATTCACACGCAACATCGCAGTTCGATGCGCCTGGCCTTGGTGGTGTTGGGCTGCATGCTCGCCGGGCTGCTGCTGATCGAAGTGGCCGTCCCCCTGGTACCCAACAGCCGCCACTACCTGAGCTGGCACCAGCTGCTGGAAACCCTTTCCATCGTGATCTCCGCACTGATCTTCGCGGTCGGCTGGACGACCTTCCGCATGCACCGCCAGCGCAACATCCTGGTGGTGGCCTGCGCCTTCCTCGGGGTGGCCCTGACCGACTTCACCCACATGCTGTCCTACCGCGGCATGCCCGACTTCATCACCCCCAACGGGGTCGAGAAAGCCATCCACTTCTGGCTGCTGGCGCGCTACCTGGCGGCCCTGGCCCTGCTGCTGGTGGCCTGGCTGCCCTGGCGCCCGGCCGACGGCGAACCCCAGGCCGGCGACGGCAGCTGGCGCCTGCTGCCGATGCTCGGCATGTTGCTGCTGGTGGTGCCCGCGTACATCCTGTTCCTCTGGTACCCGCAGTGGCTGCCACGCACCTTCATCGAGGGCCAGGGCCTGACCCCGTTCAAGCTGGCCGCCGAGTACGGGGTGATCGGCATCAACCTGCTCACCGTCGCCCTGCTCGCCCGCAACCTGTGGCGGCGCACCAGCTTCGACGTGGCGCTGCTGATCTGCGCCCTGCTGATCATGACCATGAGCGAGCTGCTGTTCACCCGCTACGCCTCGGCCACCGACCTCTACAACCTGGGCGGCCACCTGTACAAGGTGCTGGCCTACCTGATGCTGTACCGGGTGATGTTCGTCGAGACCATCTCCGCGCCCTACCGCGCCCTGAGCGAAACGCGCAAGCACTCGCAGGCGGTGATCGAGGCGATTCCCGACCAGCTCTTCGAACTCGACGCCAGCGGGCGCTGCCTGCAGGTACACACGCCGCAGCAACGCCCGCTGTTCGGCCTGCAGCGCTCGCCGCTGGGCCACAACCTGCTGCAGCTGCTGCCGCCGGACGCCGCCGACAGCTGCCGGCGGGCCCTTGAAGAAGCGCGCAGCCAGGGCTTAAGCACCGGCCAGCAACTGCAACTGGGCGATGCCAACGACGGCATGCGCTGCTACGAGCTCTCGGTGTCGACCCTCGGCCACGATGCCCAGGCGCACTTCGTGGTGCTGGCCCGCGACATCAGCCAGCGCCTGCACGACCAGCAGCACATCGAGCACCTGGCGCACTTCGACAGCCTCACCGGCCTGCCCAACCGCACCCTGTTCGCCTCCCGCGTCGAGCAGGCGCTGGGCCTCTGCGAGCGCAACCAGCAGCCCCTGGCCGTGCTGTTCATGGACCTCGACCACTTCAAGAACGTCAACGACATGCTCGGCCACCACGTCGGCGATGCCCTGCTGATCGAGGTGGCGCAACGCATCAAGAGCCTGCTGCGCGACGAGGACACCCTTTCGCGCCAGGGCGGCGACGAGTTCATCCTGGTCATGCCCTATGCCAACGCCCAGGATGCCGCGCACCTCGCCGAAGGCGTGCAGCAACAGCTCGACGCCACCTGCCAGGTCCTCGGCAACAACCTCAAGGTCAACGTCTCGGTGGGCATCGCCATGTTCCCCACCGACGGCAACAGTTTCGAGGCCCTCGCCCGCCACGCCGAAATCGCCATGTACCGGGCCAAGCAGGACGGCCGCAACCAGCTGGCCTTCTTCACCGAGGAGATGCAGGCGCAGTCCGCGCGCATCCTGCTGCTGGAAAACGCCCTGCGCGACGCCCTGGCCCAGGACCAGCTGCAGGTGTACTACCAGCCACAGGTGTCAATCGACGGCAGCCGCTTGGTCGGCGCCGAGGCCCTGCTGCGCTGGCAGCATCCGCAACTGGGCTTCATCAGCCCGGCCGAGTTCATCCCGATCGCCGAGAACAGCGGGCAGATCCTGCGCATCGGCGAGTGGGTTCTGCGCACGGCCGCCGCGCAGATGCAGCAATGGCTGGAACAGGGCTACTCGACGGAGATGACCGTCGCGGTCAACCTGTCCATGGCCCAGTTCCGCGCCCCCGGGCTGTTCGAACTGATCGGCGAGGTGCTGCGCCAGAGCGGCCTGCCGGCCCATTGCCTGGAGCTGGAACTGACCGAGAGCGTGGCCATGCACAAGCCGGCCAGCGTGGTGCAGATGGTGCAGCGCCTGCGCAACCTCGGCGTGCGCTTGGCGATCGACGACTTCGGCACCGGCTACTCCTCGCTCAGTTACCTCAAGCAGCTGGAAGTGCACAAGCTGAAGATCGACCAGTCCTTCGTCCACGACATCGACCGCGACGGCCACGACCAGCGCATCGTCCAGGCCATTCTCGGCATGGCCCACAGCCTGGGCATGCTGACCATCGCCGAAGGCGTGGAAACCGCCGAACAGCGCCAGCAACTGCACAAGATGGGTTGCCACGAGGCCCAGGGCTACCTGTTCAGCCGCCCCCTGCCGGCCGCCGAATTCGATGCCCTGGTGCGCAGCAAGGGCCTGCTGCCGGCGACCGCGCAGTGCTGAGCCGCAGCCCCAGCGCTGCGTAGGGTGCGCCGCGCGCACCAGAGGCTGGCACGGGGGTGCTGGTGCGCACGGCGCCCCCTACTCGGCCGGACTCGCTGCCGAGCGGAGTGCCCGATTGGCTTAGCGCAGCTTTTCCAGCAGCCCGTAGTACCACATGCCCACGGCCAGCATCGGGTTGCCGAACACGTCACCCAGCGGCACCTTGATGTGCTTGCAGCTGGCGAAGGTGTCGAACTGACCGAGGCTGCCGGTCAGGGCGTTGGCCATGATCTCGCCCATGATGTGGGTGGTGGCGATGCCGTGGCCGGAGTAGCCCTGGCAGTACCAGACGTTGTCCGACAGCTTGCCCAACTGCGGGATGCGGTTCATCACGATGCCCATGGCGCAGCTCCACTGGAACTCGATGTCGACGCCCTTGAGCTGCGGGAAGGTGCGCTCGATGCACGGGCGCAGTTCGCCGGCAATATCGCGCGAGTCGCGCCCGGAATAGTTGGCGCCACCACCGAACAGCAGGCGGCCGTCGGCCGTCATGCGGTAGTAGTCGAGGACGAAGCGGCAGTCGTAGACGGCCAGGTTGTGCGGGTTGAGCTCCTGGGCCAGCTCGCCCAGCGGCTTGGTGGTGACGATGCCGCCCATGGCCGGGAAGATCTTGCCCTTGAGCTGCTTGGGTTCCAGCTTGTGGTACACGTCGCCAGCCAGCAGCACCTGCTTGGCGTCGATGCGACCCTGGGCAGTGATCACCGCCGGGTTGGCGCCGTGGACGATTTCCAGCACCTCGGAATGTTCGAAGATCAGCGCACCCAGGCTGGCGGCGGCCTTGGCCTCGCCGATGCACAGATTCAAGGGGTGCAGGTGCATGTTGCGGGTGTTCTTCAGCGCGCCCAGGTACAGGTCACTGCCCAGGTGGGCGCGCACGCCCTCGGCGTCGAGCAGGCTCACCTCATCGCCCATGCCGCGGCGCTGGGCCTCGGCGTAGGAGCCTTCCAGCTCGGCCATGTGCACCGGCTTCATGGCCGCATGCAGATGGCCGTGGCGCAGGTCGCACTGGATGCCGTACTTCTCGACGCGGCTCTTGATGATCTGGTGACCGCGCCAGCGCAGGTGCCAGATGAAATCGTCCACCTCGGCGCCCAGCTTGTTGCGCATCTGCGTACGCATGGCCTCGTCACCCGACAGGCTGCCGGTGACCTGGCCGCCATTGCGCCCGGTGGCGCCCCAGCCGATCTTGTGGCTCTCGACTATGGCCACCTTGAGGCCGCGCTCGGCCAGCTCCACCGCACTGGCCACGCCGGTGAAGCCGCCGCCGATGATCACCACGTCGACGCTGACCTGGCCCTGCAGGGTCGGGTAGTCGGTCTCCTCGTTGAGGGTGGCGGTGTAGTAGGACTGGCAGCGCTCGGCGGCGGGTATCACGGGTTTGATCGCGGCGTTCATGACGGTGTTCCTTGTTGTATGGGGGTGCGTCGAGCGCACCGGGTGAGCGGAGAATAGGGGTCAGGCTTGGGTGAGGTACCAGCGCCAGTCCTGCTCGCCGACCTCGCCCATGAACTGGCGGTACTCGGCGCGCTTGATCGCCAGGTACACGCCGATGAATGCCTCACCCAGCGCGGCGCGGCACGCCGTTGGCGTCGAGGATGAACGGCTCGCTATCGGAGTTGGCGGCCAGGAACTCCTGGGCCTCTTGCACGGGGGCGAAATCCATCGGTTGCTCGCTAGCGCCACACTGGCGCGCACTGGCCACGCAGTCCTGCCGATCACTAACTGAGCAGGCGCCGTGGCGGGCAATAGGGTCGGTCGCGGGGCTGCGGGCATGGCGCAGCCGCCTGGGTTCAGAACGGGGCTGAAGCGGCGTCCGGTGGGCGCGCGTGGCGGCAGTGCCAGAGCGCCCAGAAGGCGAGGATTTCGGCAAGCAGGGGCTTGCTCCGCTCGGCACCGAGCCGGGCCCGGGCCGGGAACTGGCACGGACTGGACAAAAGCTGCGGATGCGGGATTGGGGAACTCATGGCGAGCAGACTCGCACGCCAGCGAGCGTTGGTTAAATCGGATTTTTTACACGCTCAGTTGCGCACTGACTAAACAATGCAACGCCCTGCCCCGCCGGCCTGATGCCGGTGCCGCCTGGCCGCCCCCGTGCGGGACAACCCGCGCAACCCAGCCAGGCCGGGTTGCGCCGGGCCGGCTCACTGGCTGGCAGTCAGGGTGCTGTAGCTGGTGATCAGGTTGCGGTAATCGGAAATGTGGTTGGAGAACAGCGCGCCCAGCCCCTCGATATCGTTGCGCCAGTCGCGGTGCAGTTCGCAGGCCACGCCGAACCAGGTCATCAGCTGCGCCCCGGCGGCGGACATGCGCTCCCAGGCGCTCTGGCGGGTGAGCTCGTTGAAGGTGCCGGAGGCATCGGTGACGACGAACACCTCGAAGCCTTCGGCGATGGCCGACAGGGCCGGGAAGGCGACGCAGACCTCGGTGACCACCCCGGCGATGATCAGCTGGCGCTTGCCGGTGGCCTTGACCGCCGTGACGAAGTCCTCGTTGTCCCAGGCGTTGATCTGCCCGGGGCGGGCGATATAGGGCGCGCCGGGGAACTGCGCCTTGAGCTCGGGCACCAGCGGGCCGTTGGGGCCGCTCTCGAAGCTGGTGGTGAGGATGGTCGGCAGGTTGAAGTACTTGGCCAGGTCGCCGAGCGCCAGCACGTTGTTCTTGAACTTGTCCGGGTCGATATCGCGCACCAGCGACAGCAGGCCGGCCTGGTGGTCGACCAGCAGAACGGCGGCGTCATTCTTGTCGAGGCGCTTGTAGGGGGTGCTCATGATGGTTCTCCTTGCTGCGGGTGGGCGTCACGGCCGCTCGGCACGGGGCGCAAACGCGGCGATGCCGGACCTTCCAGACTAGGCCGGGCCCGGGCCGCCGGATGACCGTCGGTCGGCCACGCCCGGCCTTTCCCGCAGGCCCAGGCGGCCAGTGGCAGCCAGGAAAACCTTCACCGCCACGGCACACTCGCCGGCTCCCGGCAGCGGCTCGCCGTCGAATGTCGACTAACCGGTCATGCAGTGCGGATTCCCTGACTACTATGAATCCGATGCCTAAAACCTATTGGCTCGGTCGCTACCCAGAATCCAAGCTGAACTGACTCGTTAGGTGAAGACAACAACAGGAGAGAATCATGTCCAACGATGCGAAATGCCCATTTTCCGGCGGTGCAGGCGCACACACGGTCGCCGGCGGCCAGTCCAACGCGGACTGGTGGCCCAATCAACTCAACCTGAAGATCCTGCACCAGCATTCGTCCCTGTCCGACCCGATGGGCGAGGACTTCAACTACGCCGAGGAATTCAAGACCCTCGACCTGGACGCCGTGGTCAAGGACCTCACCGCCCTGATGACCGACTCCCAGGACTGGTGGCCAGCCGACTGGGGCCATTACGGCGGCCTGATGATCCGCATGGCCTGGCACGCCGCCGGCACCTACCGCATCGCCGACGGCCGCGGCGGCGCCGGCACCGGCAACCAGCGCTTCGCCCCGCTCAACAGCTGGCCGGACAACGGCAACCTGGACAAGGCCCGCCGCCTGCTGTGGCCGATCAAGCAGAAATACGGACGCAAGCTGTCCTGGGCCGACCTGTTCATCCTCGCCGGCAATGCCGCCCTGGAGTCCATGGGCTTCAAGACCTTCGGCTTCGGCGGCGGGCGCCAAGACATCTGGGCGCCGGAAGAAGACATCTACTGGGGCGCGGAAACCCAGTGGCTGGCCACCAGTGACCAGCCCAACAGCCGCTACTCCGGTGATCGCCAGCTGGACAACCCGCTGGCCGCCGTGCAGATGGGCCTGATCTACGTGAACCCGCAGGGCCCGGACGGCAACCCCGACCCGCTGGCCTCGGGCCGCGACGTGCGCGAGACCTTCGCCCGCATGGCGATGAACGACGAGGAAACCGTGGCCCTGACCGCCGGCGGCCACACCTTCGGCAAGGCCCACGGCGCCGGTGATGCGGCCCTGGTCGGGCCAGAGCCGGAAGCCGCGCCGATCGAGGAACAGGGTCTCGGCTGGATCAACAAGTTCGGCAGCGGCAAGGGCGCAGACACCATCACCAGCGGCATCGAGGGCGCCTGGAAACCCAACCCGACGAAATGGGACATGGGCTACTTCGACATGCTGTTCGGCTACGAGTGGGAGCTGACCAAGAGCCCGGCCGGCGCCCACCAGTGGGTGGCCAAGGACGTCAAACCGGAGCACATGATTCCCGACGCCCACGACCCGTCGAAGAAGCACCCGCCGATGATGACCACCGCCGACCTGTCGCTGCGCATGGACCCGGCCTACGAGAAGATCGCGCGGCGCTACCACCAGAACCCGCAGGAGTTCGCCGACGCCTTCGCCCGCGCCTGGTTCAAGCTGACCCACCGCGACATGGGCCCGCGTGCCCGCTACCTGGGCAAGCTGGTGCCCAAGGAAGAGCTGATCTGGCAGGATCCGGTGCCCGCCGTGGATCACCCGCTGGTCGATGCCCAGGACATCGCCGCCCTGAAAGCCAAGCTCCTCGCCAGCGGCCTGTCCATCGCCCAGCTGGTCAACACCGCCTGGGCCTCGGCGGCCACCTTCCGCGGCAGCGACAAGCGCGGCGGGGCCAACGGCGCGCGCATTCGCCTGGCGCCGCAGAAGGACTGGGAAGTCAACCAGCCGGCCGAACTGGCCAAGGTACTCGCGGCGCTGGAGGCGGTGCAGAAGGACTTCAATGCCTCGGCAGCCGGCGGCAAGCAAGTCTCGCTGGCCGACCTGATCGTCCTGGGCGGCTGCGCGGCGGTCGAAGCGGCGGCGAAGAAGGCCGGCGTCAGCGTCACGGTGCCCTTCACCCCGGGGCGCACGGACGCCTCCCAGGCACAGACCGACGTCGACTCGTTCGCCGTGCTGGAACCGCAGGCCGATGGCTTCCGCAACTACGCCCGCAAGGGGCTGGAAGGCATGGTGGCCGAGCTGCTGATCGACAAGGCCCAGTTGCTGACCCTGACGGCGCCGGAAATGACCGTGCTGATCGGCGGCCTGCGCGCCCTCAACGCCAACGTCGGGCAGTCCAAACACGGCGTGTTCACCCAGCGCCCGGAGACGCTGAGCAACGACTTCTTCGTCAACCTGCTCGACATGGGCACCCGGTGGCAGAAGTCGGCCAGCGCCGAAGGCGTGCTGGAAGGGCGTGACCGCAAGAGCGGCGACCTGAAGTGGACCGGCACGGTGGTCGATCTGGTGTTCGGCTCCAACTCGCAGTTGCGTGCCCTCGCCGAGGTCTACGCCACCAGCGACGCCCCGGCGAAGTTCGTCAACGACTTCGTCGCGGCCTGGGACAAGGTGATGAACCTGGATCGTTTCGATCTGGGCTGATTGCCCGAGCCAGCTGTCCGCTGGCCAGCCGCCAATGCGCCGCCGCCATCCAGTCGGATTTCCCGACCGGGTGGCGGCGGCGCACTTTTTCAGCCGCAGGCGGCCAGTAGCAACAGCGGCCCCGCCCGCCCATCCGGGCTCAGGACAGTTTCACGTTCATGGTGATCTGCGCGGCAAACACCTGCTTGCCATCGGCGTCGGTGATGACCACCGGCACGACCTTGTCTCCCTCGCTGGCCCAGTCCAGCGCCGCGCCATCGGCGACCGCGGTCACGCTGCTCTTGGCCTTGGCCTGGTACTCGACCGTCATGCCCTTGGGAATCCAGCGCGCGCCGCTGGGGATGGACACGTTGGTCATCATGCCGGCGGCCAGTTCGGCGGCATTGCACATGGCGATCGCATGCACGGTGCCCAGGTGGTTGGTGATCTCGCGGCTGAAGGGCACCTGGACCGTGGCATGGCCTTCACGCAGCTCGGAAACCAGCGGGTTGATGCTGCTGAAATAGGGTGCCATCTGGCAGGCCATCTTGCTGAACGCTTCCGGGCCTGCGCTGGTGAACATGCTGAGCACTTGATTCATGGTTATGCCTCGCGGGAATGCTGGAAATTAAAACAGAACAATGCTCTGTTGCGGAACAATATTCTGCATTTGGAAGCCACGTCAAGCCGAGTCCGGCTTACCCCCGGGCGGCCGTCTGCCTTACCATGGGATTTTTGCCTCGTGTCGAGCATGGAAACGTCAGACCTACTAGAGCGTTGCTACCCCGGAAGAAGGGCCGAGCTCAAACGCAGCATCCTCGGAAAGGCGCTTGCCTGCTTCAACGAGCAGGGCATCGAAGCCACCACCATCGAGATGATCCGCGCCGCCTGCGAAACCAGCGTGGGCGCCATCTACCACCACTTCGGCAACAAGGAAGGCCTGGTGGCAGCGCTGTTCCTCACCGCCCTGGATGACCAGGCCCAGCTGCGCGAGCGCTACCTGAACCAGGCCGCAAGCACCCGGGAAGGCGTGCACGCCCTGGTGCACAGCTATGTGGACTGGGTCGACAGCCAGCCGGACTGGGCGCGCTTCCAGTTCCACGCGCGCTTTGCCGTGACCAAGGGGCCGTTCAAGGACGAGCTGGCCGCGCGCAACAAGACGCGCAACCGGCAGTTGCTGGAGTGGCTGGCCGCGCCGGGGCGCAGCGACGAGCTGCAACACCTGCCCGCCGAGCTGATCCCCTCGCTGATCATCGGCCCGGCCGAAAGCTATTGCCGGGCCTGGCTCTCCGGCCGGGTGCGCAACCGGCCAACGGCCTACCGCGAGGCGCTGGCCGAAGCCGCCTGGCGCTCGCTCGCCACGGATTGACCGGGCGAGGCTCACCCGTACACGGAAGGGCCGCCCTCAGGGCGCGCCGAACAGCATCGTCCAGTAGATGCCCGCGGCGCTGCGCGGTTGCGCCGCATAGGCCGCCCCCACCTGGGTAAAGCGCGGGTTCATCAGGTTGGCGCAATGCCCGGGGCTGGCCAGCCAGCCCGCCAGCGCCTGGCGCGGCGAGCCCTGCCCGGCGGCGATGTTCTCGCCGATCTGCCGGCCACGGTAGCCGGAGGCCCGCGCCCGATCCGCCGGCGAATCGCCGTCGGGGCCCTGGTGGGCGAAGTAGCTGGCATCGGCCATCGCCCGGCTGTGTTCCTGCGCCGCCGCGCCCAGGGCGGCATTCCAGGCCAGCGGCCGGGTGGCGGCGAAGCGCCGCCGACCACACTGGCGCGGCTGCGCCCGGGCCGCGTTGACCTGGCTGAGCAGAGCCTTGCCCGCCGCCCGCCAGTCGCCCAGCTGCTCGCCGAGCAAAGGTTTCGCCAGCACCACTCGCCATTCATGCCCGCGCCGGCTGACGCCGATATCGGCGAACTGCGGGTCGAGCAGGGCCGCGCAGTAAGCGCTGCGCAGCCTGAGAAAGGCGGCCTGGGCATCCGCCGCCCCGCCCAGGCGGATGGTGCGCGCCGCCAGCGCCGGATAGCCGGCCGCCTTCAAGGTCTCCCGCAAGCGGCCGGCATAGCCGAGCGGCAAGGCCAGGCTCGCCTTCAGCTGCAGCGGTGCCAGCGCCCGGACCTGGCGGTTCTCGCAGCGCCGGGGCTGGCCCCGGTAGTCATTGATGGCCGCCAGCAGCTGCCGCTCCCCGCCGGCCTGGGCGGGAGCGGCGAACAGCGGCAACAGGGGCAGCAGGCAAAACGCAACGAAACGGGAGGTGCGGACGGTTTTGGGCATGAACGGCGGACGACTCGGCAGGGCTGACGACGGCAGAGGCGCCTGCTGGCGGCCTCCGGATGCCGGGGTGAGACTGCCGGGCGCATGCAAGGTTCAGCCAGCGAGAGAGCCATTCGGCGCCCAGCCGGGGCGGCGCTGCCGGGCGCCGCCAGCGCAGGCGGGCGCCCGGCCCCGCTCAGTCGGCAACAGGCTGGATGCGGATGCCTTGCCGCTCGACGCGCTGCCCCAGGGCGAAGCGGGCGTTGGGCGAGCGGATCACCTCGCGCTCGCCCGCCGAGTTTTCGACCTCGTACGCCGGCTCGCTGAGCCCCGTCTCCTGCTGCACCGCGCGGCCGGCAAGGAAGCCGGCCCCGGCGCCGACCAGGGCGCCGACCGGCCCTCCGGCGGCACCACCCAGCATCAGGCCGCTGAGCGAGCCGACCGCCGCACCGGCGGTGTTATCGGTGGTCTCGCGGACCACCTGGTCGGCGAAGGAGAACGAAGTGCAGGCAAGGCTCAGGCACAGAACAATCAGGTTGGACGACTTCATGGTGACTCCAGGGAAAGTGGATTTAACTCATCCAGAACAAACCACTAATCGTGCCATCAGCAAAATTGATAAAAATCAATTACTTGAATCGAACATGAGTCACTATGACCATGGAACGACCGTGTTGATCTGACCTAATCGGAGTCAATATGACCCATACCCCGCTGCTGCAGGCCATGCTCCCGCTGCTCGACGACCTGACCCGCGAGCTGTCGGACAGCGAACGCTACCAGCGCCTGCTCGCCGCCCTGCTCGAACTGGTGCCGTGCGACGCCATCGCCCTGCTGCGCCTGGAGCAGGACCATCTGGTGCCGCTGGCCGTCAGCGGGCTCAGCGCCGACGCCCTGGGCCGCCGCTTCAAGGTCGACGAACACCCGCGCCTGGCCGCCCTGCTCGAACAGCGCGGCGCGACCCGCTTTGCCGCCGACTGCGACCTGCCCGACCCTTACGACGGCCTGGTCGAATGCCGCCACGGCCGGCTCGAGGTGCACGACTGCCTGGGCTGCCCGCTGTTCATCAACGAACGGCCCTGGGGCCTGCTGACCCTGGACTCGCTGGACCCGTCGCGCTTCGGCCAGATCGCCCTGGACAACCTGGAGACCGTGGCGCGCCTGGCCGCCGCCACGGTACAGGCCGGCGAACGGATGAACAGCCTGTCGCGCCGCCTGGAAAACGAGGCCCACCTGACCGAAAGCTATCGCCTCGCCGCCGGGCAGCGACAGCCGGCGCAGATCATCGGCCAGAGCGCGGTGACCCAGCGCCTGCTCGGCGAAATCGCCCTGGTCGCCGGCAGCGAACTGACCGTCCTGATCGGCGGCGAGACCGGGGTCGGCAAGGAGCTGGTGGCCCAGGCGCTGCACCGCCAGTCGCCGCGGGCCGAGCGCCCGCTGATCAGCCTGAACTGCGCCGCCCTGCCCGAGACCCTGGTCGAGAGCGAGCTGTTCGGCCACGTCCGCGGCGCCTTCTCCGGCGCGGTCAGCGAGCGCGCGGGCAAGTTCGAGATAGCCAACGGCAGCACCCTGTTTCTCGACGAAGTGGGCGAACTGCCGCTGCCGGTGCAGGCCAAGCTGCTGCGCGTGCTGCAGAGCGGGCACCTGCAGCGGGTCGGCTCCGACCGGGAACACCAGGTCGATGTGCGCATCCTCGCGGCCAGCAACCGCGACCTCGCCGAGGAAGTACGCGCCGGGCGTTTCCGCGCCGACCTCTACCACCGCCTCAGCGTGTTCCCGCTGTACGTGCCGCCCCTGCGCGAACGCGGCCGCGACATCCTGCTGCTGGCCGGCAACTTCCTGGAGCAGAACCGCCCCCGCCTGCGCCTGCGCGGCCTGCGCCTGAGCCGGGAGGCCCAGGCGGCGCTGCTCGACTACGACTGGCCGGGCAACGTGCGCGAACTCGAACACCTGATCGGCCGCGCCGCGCTCAAGGCCCTGGCCCGCCAACCGGAACGCCCGCGGATACTGTCGATCGCCGTGGAAGACCTGGACCTGCCGGCCAGTTCAAGCGCGGCGCAGGCGGACCTGCCCGTCGAGCGCAACGCGAAGCTGCCGGGACTGCGCCAGGCCTGCGAGCACTTCCAGCGCCAGCTGATCGGCGCCGCCCTCGAGCGCCACCAGGGCAACTGGACCGCCGCCGCGCGCGAACTGGAGCTGGACCGGGCCAACCTCAGCCGCCTGGCGGCCCGCCTCGGCCTGAAGTGAAACCCACAAGGGTTGGCCTGAAACGGATAACGAAGCAGAGGGTCCGGCGCGGCTGGGGTAACGCCGCTTTCGACCCGGCGTTGCCTGTCGAAAAAGCGGGTGGACAAGTAACCCTTTGCACCCTAGGGATATCGGGCTACTTGCTCACCAGCGCTACCGATCGACCAGAAGCCGCCATACATCCGCCGTCTCCTGCGAGTGTTAGGAAACTCTCGGTGGCTAGTGATCGACTTCGACCAGCTGCTGATCAATCTTGGCGCCTGGCATCATTTGTTGAAGCCCACTGATCAGCGCGCTGCCGGCAGCCTGCAATGCCTCAAGTGGCATTTCAGGCAGACTTTCCAGGATGAACCACATCTGCTCGGCAGTCGCATCAAGCCTGGTTCTCACCCCTTGGCGCCAATTCCATCGGCGGCAGGTCACACCAAGATCATCTCGCCAGATCACCTCGCCTTTTTCGGGTGACTCGTTTGCAGGAGCGCCTTCCTTGATCGTGTCAAAAAGCTCTGTGCCATCGGCAATTGTTAGGCGCGGGGCACCGACATAGGCTGCATAGTTTTCCCCACCAACCGGAATCGCAAATTTGATACTGATAGCGTTGTAGAGATCCACGACCGGATCGATGCTGGGCAGGTTGCCATCGCGAGCCACGCGCTTTCGCAGCGCGTCAACAGAACAGGGGGGGCGCTGCGGTTTCGCTCCGAACCGCCTGAAGGTTTCAGCCCACGCAACCAGATGGGGTTCGCCCCATTGCGGCGACCCGGCACAGACAGACTTGCAGGCGTTGCGAAGCTCATCGGCAGCCACCTCTGGATTGGTAATCGGGGCTGCCGCCACCGAGATGCTCAGGGCGCGAAAACCAGGGGCAATTTCAGCAATCCTTGGATCAATAACAGGCAGAACAGGTGACATAAGCGGCTCCCGGGGATTAACGATGGCCAAGATTTCTCATGCTGTAGTTTCCCCAGGCCTCGCCGAGCACTGCGAGCTTCAGGGCCAGATTTTTGCGCTTGGTTTTCAAGTGGGTCGCCTCCGCGGGCAAGAGTTCTGAACGGGGTTCAATCGCTCACAATCTTACTGGCAGGAGGCATAAGGCTTGATGATTTGAGCATATGCATCATTAGCACTTCTAATGATGCAGTACTCTTTCCGCTGTCCATTTCTGGACCAATCTATCCGCTTCCCCCCATCAGCCGAACATAAAAAAACCGCCCGTAAGGGCGGTTTTCCATGTTGGCTTGGCGGGCCGGGTATTCAGCCGCGTTCCAGTTCTTCCTGTTTGGCCAGGAATTCCTCTTGCAGCAGGGCATCGGTGAGCAGCGGCTCGCCCGGGGCTTCGATGCGGCCGGTGGAGACCACCTTGTTTTCCAGGCGACCGGCCAGGTGTTCCAGGGCGTGGCGCATCTTCTCCACGGCGCCGTCTACGGCGATGCCCATTTCCTCGGATTTGTGGGTGACGGATATCGGCTGGTGGCCTTTCGGGCGGGCCTCGATGTGGCAGCGCTTGTCGTCGGCGCCGGCCTTGTGTGCGTTTTCGTCGCTGATATGGACGACCACTCGGGTCAGGAACTCGTCGAAGTGATCGAGTTTGTCCAATACGGCGGAGCTGACCCACTCCTGAAGCCGAGCACTGCCTTCGATCTGGTTAGTGTGCACTTGAACTTGCATAGGGCTTCCTCGTTTTACTGGGTGTTGTTTCGAGGTGGTGCGGCCGCTGAGGTTCAGGCTGGTGCAACGTCTCCCATGGTGATGCCTGCTGCTGCGGGGAAATGCAGCGTAATGATCCGAGCACTTCGCGTGCGCTATCGACTTCGTATCCCCCGGCAGTGCCACACAACATCGAATCAGCTCTGGCTCTTTGGCCAAGGCTGGTTGAATTCAGTCCTTGGCTAAGTCTTACTACAGTCGCGCCGGCCAGGCAAACACTGCGTGCTAATACCCTGGTCGCGACTGTGTCGGCAGATTGCCGCCCCTACTCGCCCGGCCCCGCGTCCCGCAGGTTGGCCAGCACCCGCTCGGCGTTTTCCGTGCACGGCATGCCTTCCGGTTTGCTCTCGATGCCGGCGATGATGCCCAGCAGTTGCGCCTTGTTCTGCGCCAGGCGCTGCTGCATGGCCTCGATCTCGCCGACCTTGCGCTGCAGGCTGGCCAGCAGCTCGTCGTGAGCCCAGTCCTGCTGCTCGCTGCCCGGCAACAGGCGGCGGATCTCCTCCAGGCTGAAACCGGACTGCTGGGCGCAGGCGATGAGGCCGAGGGTCTGCACCGTCTGCTCCGGGTACTCGCGGTAGCCGTTGGCCTGGCGCTGGGCGGCGATCAGCCCGCTGGCCTCGTAGAAGCGGATGCGCGACGGCGCCAGGCCGCTGCGGCTGGCCAGTTCACCGATCTTCATTTTGTCTACTCCGGACTATTGACCTTAAAGTTGACTTTAACCTTAGGCTTGCTCCACCTGCCACCCCGGAGTCCGCCATGACCGCCTTCCAAGCCCTGCAACTGCCCAACGGCACCGTCATCCCCAACCGCATCGCCAAGGCGGCGATGGAAGAGAACCTGGCCGACGCCAGCCAGGGCCCGTCCGCCGAGCTGCTGCGCCTGTACCTGGCCTGGGCCGAAGGAGGTGCCGGGCTGCTGCTGACCGGCAACGTTATGGTCGACCGCCGCGCCATGACCGGCCCCGGCGGCGTGGTGCTGGAAGACGATCGCCAGCTGGACAAGTTCCGCGAGTGGGCACGCATCGGTCGCGCCCAGGGCGCGCAGTTCTGGATGCAGATCAACCACCCCGGCCGGCAGATGCAGGCCAACCTCGGCCAGCAGACCGTGGCGCCGTCGGCCGTGGCCCTGGAGCTGGGCGGCCTGTCGAAGCTGTTTCCAGTGCCCAAGGCGCTCGGCGACGAGGAAATCGGCGCGCTGATCCAGCGTTTCGCCCGCACCGCGCAACTGGCCGAACAGGCCGGCTTCAGCGGCGTGCAGATCCACGCCGCGCACGGCTACCTGCTCAGCCAGTTCCTCTCGCCCATCAGCAACCAGCGCACGGACAGCTGGGGCGGCCCGCTGGAGAACCGCGCGCGCCTGCTGCTGGAAGTGGTCAAGGCGGTGCGCGCCGTGGTGGCGCCTGGCTTCTGCGTGGCGGTCAAGCTCAACTCGGCGGATTTCCAGCGCGGCGGCTTCGACGGCGCCGATGCCAAGCGCGTGGTGCAGATGCTTGGCGAACTGCGGGTAGATCTGGTCGAGCTGTCCGGCGGCAGCTACGAGGCGCCGGCCATGCAGGGCGATGCCCGCGACGGCCGCACCCTGGCGCGCGAAGCCTACTTCCTCGAATTCGCCGGGGAGATCGCCGCGGTGGCCAGGATGCCGCTGATGGTCACCGGCGGCATCCGCCGCCTGCCGGTGGTCGAGCAGGTGCTGGCCAGCGGCGTGGCCATGGCCGGTATCGCCACCGCCCTGGCCATCGAGCCGAACCTGCCGCGCCGCTGGCAGGCCGGCGAGCGGCAGATCAGCGCCGAGCTGGCGCCGATCCGCTGGAAGCACAAGGCCCTGGCCTCGCTGGCCTACATGGCCATGGTGAAGTTCCAGATGCACCGCCTCAGTCGCGGCGGCCGGCCCAAGCCGAACGTGTCGCCGCTGCGCGCACTGCTCGCGGAGCAGCTTAAAACCGCACGGCGCACCCGCCTGTACAAGCGTTTGATGGCTGCCGGCTAACAGGCCGTTGAAAAATGTTGGCGAGGCAGCCGAGACAAGGCGAAAACGGCCGAAAAAGCGCAGTTTACGTGTTGTAAATGAGCATTTTGAGGTCGTTTTCAACGCAGTATCGGCAACGCAGGTAGTTTTTCAACGGCCTGCTAAGCCGGCAGATGCCCGGTCTTGACCCAGATCAGGCAGCCTGCATCGCTGAACGGCGTGTGTTCGGACAGGTGCGGGCTGCGCAGCCAACTGCCGGCCGGGTAGTCGCCGAATTCGTCCTGGAAGGTGCCTTCGAGCACCAGGATTTCCTCGCCACCCCAGTGCCGATGACGGTTGAAGCGCGTGCCCCGCGCCCAGCGCACCAGCGCCACGTGCTCGGTGCCATGCTGATGCAGCGGCAGTACCTGTAGCCCTTGCACCAGCCCCGGTAGCCAGGCGGCCGAGTGGCTGTCGATCACCACCGGCTGCCGATCATCGGCGGCGAACTGCATGAGCTTGACGAAGATAGTGCAGCCTTCCCGGCTGAACGGTGCGTGATGGCTGCCGATCGGGTTGCGCACATAGGTCCCGGCCGGGTAGTCGCCACGCTCGTCGGAGAACACCCCGTCCAGCACCAGAAACTCCTCTCCACCCGGATGCGAGTGTTCGCTGAAGTGCGACCCGGCGGCATAGCGCACGATGGAGGTGGCCCGCGCCAGTTCCTCACCGATGCGGTCGAGCATGATTCGCTCCACCCCAGCCATCGGCGATGGCACCCAGGGGCTGTCGCCGGGGCGGATGAGGGCGCGTTGGCTGAAGTCGGCGTTGATCTGCATGGCCGTTGGATATCTATGGAGGATCTAGAGAGTTGATGCCATTCGAAGCGGTTTGTCACGTCACCAAGGGTGCGTCGAAGCCTTTGTGGGAGCGGATTTATCCGCGATGCCGTTTGCCTCGAAAGCATCGCGGATAAATCCGCTCCCACGAAAAACTTAGGCCTCGTGCTGGCGCTGGCTAAACGCAAAGGGCCCGGCATGCCGGGCCCTTTGGGCTTATTGCGCGACCTGGTAGCGCTGCAGCCAGTGCGCATAAGGCGCCGGCAGGACCCAGGTGGGCCGCTCGACCCCGAGCTGCTGCGCTGCCTGCAACGGCCAGTGCGGGTTGGCCAGGTGGGCACGACCGACCATCACCAGATCCATTTGCCCCTCGACCACCACGCGCTCGGCGTTGGCCGGCGCATCGATGCCCCAGGACGAGGCCACCGGCAGTTCCGCCTCACGGCGGACCCGCTCAGCGATCGGCGCCAGGAAGGCTGGCCCCCATGGAATGCTGGTTTCAGGGATGGTGAAACCGACGCTGACGCTGAGCAGATCCAGGCCACCGCGGCGCATGGCCTTGGCCAGTTCGATGGACTCGGCCAGGGTTTCCTCGTCGCGCCCGTCGTACTCGATCACGCCGAAACGCGCCGTCAGCGGCAAGTTGGCCGGCCACACTTCGCGCACCGCCGCCAGGGTTTCCAGGAGGAAGCGGCTGCGTCCGGCGAAGTCGCCACCGTAGGCATCGTCGCGCCGGTTGGAGTGCGCGCTGAAGAAGCTCTGTGCCAGGTAGCCGTGGGCGAAGTGCAGCTCCAGCCATTCGAAACCGGCATCGCGGGCACGGCGGGCGGCGGCGACGAAGTCGGCCTTGACCCGGGCGATGTCATCCAGGCTCATGGCCTGGGGCACCTTGGGCAGGTGCGCGCCGAAGGCCACGGCCGATGGGGCGATGGTCTGCCAACCGCGCGCATCGCCCTCGGCGATATGGTCGTCGCCTTCCCAGGGACGGTTGGCGCTGGCCTTGCGCCCGGCGTGAGCGATCTGGATGCCGGGCACCGCGCCACCGGCCTTGATCGCCTGGGCGATACGCGCCATGCCCTCGGCCTGCTGGTCATTCCACAGGCCGGTGCAGCCGGGGCTGATGCGCCCTTCCGGGGATACCGCCGTGGCCTCGACTATCACTAGGCCGGCGCCGCCACGGGCCAGGCCGGCGTAATGGTGCAGGTGCCAGTCAGTGGTAACGCCCTCAATGGCGCTGTACTGGCACATGGGCGGTACCGCGATGCGGTTGCGCAGGGTGACATCCTTGAGCTGGAACGGAGAAAACAGAGCAGACATCGTCAATCCTCACGAAAGTGAATCAGAGCGGCGCGAAGCGCCTCAGGAATTGAAAGGAGCCAGGTCGAGGGCAGCGGCGCTGCGCACCTCCACCGGCGCGGCCAGCCAGTCGCCGATCAGCGCGCGGAAGGCCTGGTAGTGGGCGCTGCCACGGTGAGCAGCCACCGCCGCTTCGTCGGCATACAGCTCGAACAGGTCAAAGGTCGCCGCGTCATCGCCACGCACGAACAGGTCGTAGCGCAGGTTGCCGGGCTCACGGCGGCTGGCCTCGACCATCTGGCGCAACGCCTGTTCGAGGGCGGCACGCTGTTCGGGCTGGGCAGTCAGGCTGGCAAACAAGGCAATCGGCATAGCGGGTTCCCCACGGCTGGAATCTGTGGGGCATCTTAGTGACCGAGCCGTGCGGCGATAATTCGAACGTCTTGATGACCAGTATCGATGAATTGAATAGTCCGCACCGGCGGGCAGCGCAGTTCAGTAACCGGTCATCTCCAGATAGCCGCGCCCGCCGACGCTGCCGCGCAGGCGCACCGGGCCTTCCCAGTAAGGGAAGGTGGTGTCCATCCAGGCCTGCGGCTGCAGGGCCTCGACCTCGACATCCACGCCCTGGCCCGCCACCTGCACGCGCCAGCGGGTCGGCAGCCGGCGGCCGTTGTCCAGCTCGGTACTGGCCAGCGGGCTGAGCTGGATCTGCTCGCCGCGCAGCGCGTTGGCGCGGCCGTCTGCGCCGATCCAGGTGCCGGCGCGATAGGGCTGACCCTTACTCTGGCGTACCTGGAACAGCATCAGCTTGGCGCCGCCGTCCAGGTGCAGGGAGAACCAGTCCCAACCCTGCTGCTCGGCGGCCAGCGGCTGGCTGCTCCATTCGCGGTCGAGCCAGGCCTGACCGCTGACCCGGTGGCGCTGGCCGCCCTGCTCGATCATGCCGCTGACCCGGTAGAACGGCTGGCTGTAGTAGTAGGAGGCCTGGCCCTGGCCGGATTTCTCGCTGTAGCCCTGCGCGCCGTGCAGCACCAGCGGGCCGTCGGCGCGCAGTTGCAGGTCGTAGCGAAAGTCCGCGCCGGCGGCCTGCATCTGCAGCTGCTGCAAGCCCTCGCCGCTCGTGCTGTGCAGCGACCAGTCGTCGATCCAGGCATGGAACGGCTGCGCCGCCACCCCGGCCTGGCCGATACCGCCACGGCCCAGGCGCTCGGCGAACTGGTGACCGAACGGCCCGCTCAGGCCGGCATGGCCCAGCCACAGATTGGGGCTGTCCCAGCCGGCCTGCTCGGCGCCCGGGCGCAGCGCCGAGCGGAACAGCGTCCACTGCACGCCCCAGTCGCGACCCTGCTCGTCGGTCAGGTTGGCGGTGACGTACCACCATTCGATGCGATAGCCGTGGTGGGCGCCGTGGTCGGCCGGGAACTGCAGCGCCCGGCCCGGCTCGACCGCGCTGAAGCCGGCGACATCCTGGCCCAGGCCGGCGAAACCGGCGCTCGGCGCTGGCGCCTGGTCGCAACCGCCAAGCAGCACTGCAGCCAGCAGCAATAGCGTTCTAGCGTTCATCGGCGAATTGCCTCAACAAATCGGCCGGCTGGTGGCGCGCCAGTTGCCACAACGGCCCGGCAGCGGCCAGCAGGCTGGTGAGCAGGCCGAGCAGGCCCAGCTGCAGCAACTGGGCAGGAAAGACATGCAGCGGCAGGCGCCAGCCGAAGGCCTGCACGTTGACCACCGCCACCAGGCACCAGGCCAGCAGCAGGCCCAGGGGCATGGCCAGCAGCACGGTGAGGCTGGCCAGCAGCAGCGTCTGCCCCAGGCTCAGCCAGGCCAAGCGCGCCCGCCCCAGGCCCAGGGCCCAGAGCGGCGCCAGCTGGCCCAGGCGACTCTGGCCGAGGGTCAGCAGGCTGATGAACAGCGCCACGCCGGCCACGCCGAGGGTCAGGCTGTTGAGCGCGGCGGTGGCGGCAAAGGTGCGCTCGAACACCCGAGTCGACCAGCGCTTGAGCGAGGCCTGGTCGATCAGCCGGCTGCCATCCAACTCGTAGCGCTGCTCCAGCTCGGACTTGAGCGGCGCGACCCGCGCGGCCGGCAGGCGCAGGCTGAGGTTGTTCAGGCTGGCGTCCGGCCAGTGTCGGCGCAGCCAGCCGGCGTTCACCAGCAGATGGCCCTTGGGGTTGCCGTAGTCGGCATACAGGCCGAGCACCGGCAGGCGCTGTTCGCCGTCCGCCGCCGGCAGCGTCAGCGTATCGCCCAGGCGCAGCTTGAGCCGGCGCGCCAGTTGCTCGCTGAGCAGCACGCCCTGCCCCGCCGCCAGCTGCGTCCAGGCGCCGTCCTGCTGTTCCAGCAGCGGCCAGTGCTGGCGGTAGCTGGGGTGATCGACGATGCCCTGCAGCTGCGTCGGCCAGCCCTGCAGGCGCAGGTCAACGCGCCAGTTCGGCAGGATCGTGATGCCTGGCTGTACCTCGAGCCAGGTACTGATCTGCTCAGCCTGCTCGGTGTCGCGCGGCGCCAGGTACAGCTCGGCGGACAGGCGCTGGTCGAGCCAGCCGGTAAAGGTCTGGCGAAAACCCTCGGTCATGCTGCCCACCCCGACGCTGGCCGCCAGGGCCAGCAGCAGGGCCATCAGCGCCAGGGCCAGGGCCGGCAGCTGCTGGCGACTGTCGGCGACGAACCATTCACTCAACGGTCCGCGACAACGCCGGGCGAGCAGCGCCAGGGCACCATCCAGCAAGGCCGGCAACAGCAGCGCCGCGGCCAGGAGCAAGGCGGCGAGCAGGGCGAAGGCCGTCAGCAGGCTGTCGCCGAAACGCCAGCAGGCCAGCGCCAACAGCAGCAGCCCGGCCGCCAGCCAGGCCTGACGCCGCAGCCACAGACCCTGGGCCAGGCGCCAGGCCTGCGGCTGGGCCAGCGCCAGCAACGGCAGGTTGGCCGCACGCAGCAGGCTGCTGGCGCCGGCGAGCAAGGCACCCAGCAAACTGATGGCCAGCCCGACCAGCCACCACTGCGGCGCCAGGCTCAGCTGGCCGGCCACTTCGGCGCCATACAGGCCGCGCAGGCTGGCGGCGACATCGGCCAGCAACAGGCTGGCCAACGCATAACCGCTGGCCACCCCGGCCAGGCCGCTGAGCAGGGCGAACAGGCCCAGCTCGATGGCCAGCGCGCCGAGCAGCCCGCCCAGGCTAACGCCGCAGGCGCGCAGGGTGCGCAGCAGGCCGCGGCGCTGCTCCAGGGCCAGACCGATGGCGGCATGCACGATAAACAGGCCGACGATAAAGGCCAGCAGACCGAGGGCCGTGAGGTTGAGGTGGAAGCTCTGGGTGAGGCGCTGCAGGTCATCGCCATCGGCGGCCGGTTGCAGCTTCAGCACGGCCTGCAGCTCGCCCGGTAGCGCGCGGGTGGCGAAATCCGCCGGCAGCAGCAGGCGCGACAGCTGCTCCGGCGCCTGCAACAGGCGCTGGGCCTGGCCGATATCGACCACGATCACCCCGGGTGCCAGTTGTTCCTGCACCTGCAGCGGCGGCAGGCGCTGACCATCGACCGTGAGCGCCTGCTCGCCAGCCTGCAGGCCGAGGCGTTGCAGGGTGTCGGCGGCAATCCAGGCCTGCCCCGGACTGCCGAGGAAGCCGGCGATATCCAGGTCATCGGCGGGACGCCCGGCCACCTCGCTGCCGTGCGGCAGGCTCAGCGGCTCGATGCCGAGCAGTTGCACGCTCAGCGGCTCCTCGCCGGCGAAACGCAGGCGCCCTTCCAGCAGCGGCGACACCGGCCAGCCGCTGCGGCGCAGCTGCACATAGGCGGCCTGGGCGAAACGCGGACCCTGGCGCGCCACCAGTTGCGCCTGTGCCGGGCCGGCCAGCACGGCGCTGGCGCGAGCATAGTCGGCACGCGCCTGGCTGTTCAGCGCCTGCACCCCGGTCCACAGCGCGGTGGCCAGCCACAGACCGGTGAGGATGCTGAAGAACTGCAGCGGATGGCGCCGCCAGTGGCTGAGCAGCGCCTGCAGGCTGATGCGCAGCAGGCCCATCAGGCCTGCACCGCCGCGACCCGCCCCAGGTGCAGGTACAGGCTGTGTTCCAGGCGGGCGGCCAGACGGGCGCTGTGGGTGACCATCAGCAGGCTGCTGCCGGCCTCGCCGACCAGTTGCAGGAGCAGGTCGAGCACCGCCTCGCTGCTCGCCTCGTCCAGGCTGCCGGTGGGTTCGTCGGCCAGCACCAGCGACGGGCGGGAGGCCAGGGCCCGGCCGATGGCCACCCGTTGCTGTTGGCCACCGGAGAGCTGTTCCGGATAGCGCTGCAGCAAGGGACTCAGGCCCAGGCGCTCGGCCAGGTAGGCGACCCAGGCCGGATCATGACGGCCGGCCAGGCGCGCCTGGAACGCCAGGTTGGCCGCCACGCCGAGGCTGCTGATCAGGTTGTACTGCTGGAACACCAGGCCGACGCCTTCGCGGCGCCAGCGTGCCAGCTCGGCCTCGCGGCGGCCGTCCAGCGGCACACCGTCGATCAGGATGCGCCCGCTGTCGGGCCGTTCCAGGCCGGCCACCAGGTGCAGCAACGTACTCTTGCCGCTGCCGGACTCGCCCATCAGCGCCAAGCTGCTGCCACCGGGCAACTGCAGATCGACCCCACGCAGCACCGCCAGGTTGCCCTGGGCGGTGGCGAACGACTTGTGCAGGTTCTCGACGATCAGCATCGGCAGCAATGCCTCCTAGCGATATAGCCTCAATCCCCTACACAGCGTAGGAGCGGCTTGAGCCGCGAACCAGGCGTGCAGGCACCGGAGAGCCCGTGCCGGGCCGACGACCTGGCGTCCGCCCAGACCGACCCATGATCGGACTTTGCGCCGCCATAGACCAGCAGCATGCCGGCTGCCGTGCGAGGATCGACCAAGGCCACGCGGCAATTGGTTATGATGGCGACCTTGTCAGGGCGGACCAGCGCCGCCCGTTTCACTCTGCACCTGCCCCTCACAAGGACGACATCATGACCGGCACATTTGCCCGTACCGCCCTCCTCGGCCTCGGCCTGGCCCTGCTCGCCGCCTGCGCCGGCAACCCGGACAAGCCCCGCGAACCCGCTGTCGCCAAGGTGACCGCGAACAGCGAACCGAGCGCCGACTTCGACAGCCGCTGCGATGCCGACCCGATCCACGACCTGATCGGCAAGACCCTCGACAACCAGCTGGCCACCGAAGCCCGCGACCAGGCCGACGCCCGCTTCCTGCGCATCACCCGGCCGAACCAGCCGGTGACCATGGACTACAACCCGCAGCGCCTGAACATCGACATCGACAATGCCGGCGTGATCCTCCAGGTCAGCTGCGGCTAAGCCGCCACCTGCGCCACGTGTGCGCCGGGTTGAAGATCGCCTCGGTCATCTTCGACACTCCTGGCAGGCCCGACCACGCGCGGTCGGAGCGGCTGATCGGTAGCGGCGCGCAGTAGGGCGCGGCGCCAGGCTGAAGCCAACGCCCCAAGGCATCCCGGGCGTTACTCGATACGGCGGGCTTCCTGCCTGATCCGACTCGGTCGACGCCATGGCGCAGCGGCCTGGCCAGCCCGCCCGCCGCGCCTCGGGCGCCGCCGGGGCGGGCAATTTCTTCACCGCGGGGCGCTTCCAAGCCGCGCATATGCCGTTATGATCCTCGGCGAGACTGACCAATGATTTGCCCAGAAAGGGCCGCTGGTGAACGGCGCGTATAGCCGCGCCCGACCGCGACCCGCCACAACAACAAGACGCAGAGCACAGGGCAAGAGGGACACGAGTGAAGGAGTTGCTGATAGCGGCGCTATTGCTGTTGCACGCCGGCTTCGCCACGGCCCGCGACTGGCAGGTCTACACCCACAGCCTGGGCGAACAGGCCTACTTCGCCGACGGCAACCTGCACGGCAAGGAACATGCGGGCAAGCGCGCCTTCTACCTGGAACTGGTGCACCGCCTGCTGGCCGAACTGGGCCAGCCTGCGCCGATCAGCGAGGTGCCCCTGGCCCGCGGCCTGGTGCTGATGGAAAAGCAGCCGTACGTGGTGCTGTTCAACCTCAGCCGCACGCCGGAGCGCATCGACCTGGCGCACTGGATCGGGCCGACCCTGCAGGAAACCGACTACCTCTACGAAAGCCGCCGCGCGCCCACCGGCATCCACAGCCTGGCCGAGGCCCGCGACCTGCCGGTGTGCATCCTCAACGGCAGCGCCCACGATGAACTGCTGACCAGGCAGGGCTTCCGCCAGCTCAAGCGCCACACCTCCTACGCCGGCTGTTTCCGCATGCTGGCCGCCGGCCGGGTGAAGCTGGTGGCCTCGGCCGACGCCGGCCTGGCGCAGAAACTGCAAGAGGCCGCGGTCGCCCGCGAGGAGATCCAGGCCAGCGCGGTCAGCCTCGGCCACGACCAGGGCTATATCGCCCTGTCGAAAAGCACTCCGGCGAGCGAGGTGACGCGCTGGCAAGCGGCCCTCGACAAGGTCCGCGGCAACGGCCAGTACCAGGCCCTGTACCGGCGCTACGCGCAATAGTCAGCCGATCATGGCCAGTCCAGCTTTAGCCGGCTGTCGAAGGCGCGCTCGACGCCGCTGAGCGGGTCGACGAAGCCCAGGGCCTGGGCCAGCAGCTTGAGCGGGCGGCTGTAGTCGTCCGGCGCATCCCGCGCATCGAGCAGTTCGGGATAGAAGCTGTCGTTGCAGATGCCCGCCCCCAGCGCGGCCATATGCACGCGCAGCTGGTGCTTCTTGCCGGTCACCGGGAACAGGCGGTAGCGCCACAGCTCGCCATTGCGCTCGATGACTTCGATGCGGGTCTCGGTGTTGGCTTCGCCCGCGCCTTCCTGCATGCGGAAGAACGGCTCGCTGGCGACCAGGCGGGTGGCCCGTTGCAGGGGGAACTGCAGGCCTGGCAAGGCTGGGGCGATGGCCTCGTAGCGCTTGTCGATGCGCCGCTCGCGGAACAGCGCCTGGTAGGCGCCGCGGCTCTGCGGGTTGGCGGAGAACAGCACCAGCCCGGCGGTGTGCCGGTCGATGCGGTGCAGCGGCACCAGGTGCGGATTGCCCAGGCGCCGGGTCAGGCGCGCCTGCAGGGTTTCCTCGACGTATTCGCCGGCCGGCATCACCGAGAGAAAATGCGGCTTGTCCGCCACCACCAGGTGTTCGTCGACATGCAGCACGGCTTCCTCGAAGGGGATCCGCGTTTCCGCCAGCACTTCGCGGTAGTACTGCACGCGCAGGCCTTCGCGATAGGGATGCTCGGGGCCGATCGGCTGGTTGTCGGCATCCAGCACGCGGCCACGGGCCATGCGGTCGAGCCAGGTGGCGCGGCTGATCGCCGGAAAATGTCCGCACAGGCAGTCGAGCACGGTCGGCCAGTGGCCGGCCGGCAGGTGCAGGATGCTCGGACGAATGCTGGGGGCAGTGGCGGGCATGGACGGCTCGGCTGACAACTCGACGGCCGCGCATTATTCCCCAGGCGCGCGGAAAATGCCCGGCCGCCCGTCATCCGTTACAGTCAGGGCGGCAAACGCCACGCGACTGTGACTACAGCCGCCGCGCCACTTGGCGCAGCATGGCCTGACCTGCACACACCGGGAGCCCTGCACGGATGAAAACCATCGGCCTGATCGGCGGCATGAGCTGGGAGTCGACCATTCCCTACTACCGCCACCTCAATGAGGCGGTGAAGGCGCGCTTGGGCGGCTTGCATTCGGCCAAGCTGGTGCTACTGAGCGTCGACTTCCACGAGATCGAGCGCCTGCAGCAGAGTGGCGACTGGGACCAGGCCGGGCGCCTACTGGCGGATGCGGCGCAGGCCCTGGAGCGCGCCGGTGCCGAGCTGCTGGTGCTGTGTACCAACACCATGCACAAGGTGGCACCGGCCATTGAGCAGGCGGTGGGCATTCCCCTGCTGCATATCGCCGACCCGACCGCGGCGGCGATCAAGGCCGCCGGGCTGAGCAGGGTCGGCCTGCTCGGCACCCGCTTCACCATGGAGCAGGCCTTCTACCGCGAGCGCCTGGAACAGCGCCACGGCATCCACGTGCTGATTCCGGACGAGGCGCAACGCCAGGACGTGCACCGGATCATCTACGAGGAACTGTGCCTGGGCCAGGTGCGCGAAGAGTCGCGGCAGATCTACCGCCGCATCATCGCCGGCCTGGTGGCGCAGGGCGCGCAGGCGGTGATCCTCGGCTGCACCGAGACCGGCCTGCTGGTCGGCGCCAAGGACGCCAGCGTGCCCCTGTTCGACACCACCGCCCTGCATGCCCGGCAGGCGGCCGAATGGGCGCTGGCCGGGCACCCGGCAGGCGCGGACTAGCCGATCGGCTGGGCCACGCTTTCGTCGTACAGCAGGACCCGGTCACGCCCGGCGGCCTTGGCCGCATAGAGCGCCTGGTCGGCAGGCTGCACCAGCTGCTGCGGACGATCCCCCGGCTGCGGCAACAGCACATGCACCCCGGCGCTCAGGCTCACCCGCAACCAGGGGCAGCCGGCATGCACTATGGCTTGCGCCTCGACCGTCGCGCGCACCTGCTCGGCCACCTGCAAGGCGCCCTGGGCGTCGGTTTCCGGCAGCAGCAGGCAGAACTCCTCGCCGCCGTAGCGCGCCGCCAGATCGGCCGGGCGCTTCTGCCCGCCGCGGATGGCCTTGGCCACCGCGCGCAGGCACTCGTCGCCGGCCGAGTGGCCGTAGATATCGTTGTACTGCTTGAAGTAGTCGACATCGAACAGCACCAGCGCCAGCGGCCGCTGGTAGCGGGCGGCGCGGGCGATCTCGTCCTCCAGGGCACGCATCAGGCGCCGGCGGTTGGCCAGGTGGGTCAGTTCATCCTCCAGCGCCTGCTTCTCCAGGCGCAGGTTGAAGGAGCGCAGGGCATCGCGGGTGGCACGCAGCTCGACCTCGGCCGTCTGCCCGCGCTTGATCAGGCGGATCAGGTAGAAGCCGAGCAGCCAGATCAGGCTGACCAGCACGCCGAGCACCATGAGCTGGCGAGCGGTATCGGCATGCCAGTCGGCCAGGATGTCCTCCTTGGCCAGGCCGGCGATGACCACCAGCGGGTAGCCCTGGATCTGCCGGTAGCTGAACAGGCGCTCGACCCCGTCGAGTATCGAGGCATGCATCGCGCTGCCCACCGGGCGTTGCGGCAACAGGCTCTTGAAGATCCGCCCGTTGCTGATGTTCGAACCTATGGTCGACTCGAGGAAGGGGTTGCGCACCAGCACGGTACCGTCGTTCAGCGCCAGGCTGATGGTGCCGTGGTCGCGGATATCGAAGGTGCCGTAGAACTGCTGGAAATAGCCGATGGACAGGGTCGCCAGGGCCACCCCGGCAAAGTTGCCCTGAGCATCCTCCAGGCGGCGCGACAGCGGAATGACCCACTCGTTGGTGGTGCGGCTGCGGATCGGCGGGCCGACATGGGGGTCGTGGTCGTCCGGATGCTCGCGGTGGAAGATGAAGTATTCGCGATCGGCATTGTTGGCGCCGGGCGGAATCGCGCCGAAGGAAGTCACCAGCCAGTTGCCGTCGCGGTCATAGGCGAACAGGCCATGCAGCTCGGCCTGCTCGTAGACATGCTGGCGCATCAGGCCATTGAGGCGCTGCAGCTGGGGTTCGGCGGTACCGTCGACCTGCAGGCGCTCGACCAGGTCGAGCAGCACGGTATCGGCCTTCTTCAGGGTATCGGCGGCCTGCCGCGCCAGCGCCGAGGCCAGGTTGGAGGTCTCCACCTGCGCCTCGCGCAACTGCACGCCCCGGGCCTTCCAGATCAGCCAGGCATCAGTGGCCAGCAGCGCCAGGCAGACCAGCACCACAAAGACCCGCGCCAACGGCAGCACGGCCGGTTCGAGCAGCCAGCGACGCCATACTGGCACCGCCTTGCGCTTGACTGTCATCGCTGGCTACCCGCTCCTGAGCAAAAACCCTACTGCCTGAATAGAAGAAAGGTGCCCCCCGGTCAATAAGACTGACGGACCAGGTGCACCAGCAGGCCGAGCGCGGCACTGGCCAGCAGCACCTCGATCACCCCGCGCTTGAACCCCAGCAGCGCCACCCCCGCCGCCACGGCGAGCAGCGCCGAGGGCCAGTCGAAGGCACCGGCGAAACCCGCAGGCCAGAGCACGTGGTAGGCAAAGAACAGCGCCAGGTTGAGGATCACCCCGACCACCGCCGCGGTGATGGCGGTCAGCGGCGCGGTGAAACGCAGCTCGTTGTGGGTCGCCTCGACCAGCGGCCCGCCGATCAGGATGAACAGGAAGGACGGCAGGAAGGTGAACCAGGTCACCAGGCTGGCCGCCACGGCGCCGCTGAGGAAGGCCGAGTCGCCGCCGAACACCGGCTGCAGGTAGGCGCCGACGAAACCGACGAAGGCCACCACCATGATCAGCGGCCCCGGCGTGGTCTCGCCCAGGGCCAGGCCATCGATCATCTGCGTCGGGGTCAGCCAGCCGTAGTGGCCGACCGCACCCTGGTAGACGTAGGGCAACACCGCATAGGCGCCGCCGAAAGTCAGCAGCGCCGCCTTGGTGAAGAACCAGGCCATCTGCGTCAGGGTACCGTCCCAGCCGTACAGGGCCGTCAGCAGGCCCATCGGCAGCAGCCACAGGGCCGCACCGAGCAACAGCAAGGCGAGCAGGCGCGACCAGCGAAAGCGCACATGGGCGGGCACTGGCGTGTCGTCATCGATCAGCGCCGGGCCGAACGACGAGGCCGCGGCGGCATGCCCGCCGCCGACGGTAAAGTGCTGCGGCGCCAGGCGCCCGCCGAGGAAGCCGAGCGCGGCGGCGCCCAGCACGATCAGCGGGAACGGCAGGTTGAGGGCGAAGATGGCGACGAAGGACGCCGCGGCGATGCCCCACAGCCAGTTATTTTTCAGCGCCCGCGAACCGATGCGATGGGCCGCCTGCACCACGATGGCGGTCACCGCCGGCTTGATGCCATAGAAGATCCCGGCCACCAGCGGCACGTCGCCGAAGGCGATATACAGCCAGGACAGGGCGATCAGGATGAACAGCGAGGGCAGCACGAACAGCGCCCCGGCGATCACTCCGCCCCAGCTGCGGTGCAGCAGCCAGCCGATATAGGTGGCCAGTTGCTGGGCTTCCGGGCCGGGCAGCAACATGCAGTAGTTGAGGGCATGCAGGAAACGCCGCTCGGAAATCCAGCGGCGGCGCTCGACCAGCTCCTGGTGCATGATCGAAATCTGCCCGGCCGGCCCACCGAAGCTGATGAAGCCGAGCTTGAGCCAGAACCACAGGGCCTGCAGCAGGCTCACACTGGCCGGCTTGTCCGTTGTCTCGGTCACTGTTCGCGCCTCCCCCATCACCTTTGCCCCCATCCGCCCCAGTTGCCATGCATGGTGGCGAATGGTCGCACAAAGCCGTGACAGCCGCTCGACGCGGCAGGCGCAGACGGCAAAATGGCATGTTCGGCAGGGACGCCGACGCCGCGGCTGCATACACTATGGGTCTGCTTTTTCTGCCCGAGGTTCCCCATGACAGACGCTGCATCCTCCACCGCCATCATCATCGGTGCCGGCCACGCCGGCGGCGAACTGGCCGTCAGCCTGCGCAACGAAGGCTGGAGCGGACGCATCCTGCTGATCGGCGAGGAAGCCCACCTGCCCTACCACCGCCCGCCGCTGTCCAAGGCCTACCTGGCCGGCAGTGTCGAGAAAAACAGCCTGTCCATCCGCCCGCAGGCCGCCTACGACAGGGCCAATGTGGAAATCCTCAGCGGCGTGCGGGTCGAGGCCATCGACCGGGCCAGCAAGTGCGTGCAACTGGCCGACGGCCGCCGCCTGGCCTACACCAAGCTGGCCATCGCCACCGGCGGCCGCCCGCGCCCACTGGCCGTGCCCCAGGCCAAGGCCGCCGAGGCCTGCGGCAACTTCCACTACCTGCGCACCCTCGACGATGTCGAGCGGATCCGCAGCCAGTTCGCCGCGGGCAAGCGCCTGGTGATAGTCGGCGGCGGCTACATCGGCCTGGAAGTGGCCGCCAGCGCCGTGCAGCAGGGCCTGCAGGTACAGGTGCTGGAAGCCATGCCGCGCGTGCTGCAGCGGGTCACAGCCGCCGAGCTGTCGGCCTACTACGAGCGCAAGCACCGCGAGGCCGGGGTGGACATCCGCACCAACGTACAGGTCAGCGACCTGGAGCTGGATGCCAGCGGCCTGGCCGTCAGCGCCGTGCTGTGCAGCGACGGCACGCGTATCGCCGCCGACCTGGTGCTGGTCGGCATCGGCCAGATCGCCAACACCGAACTGGCCGAAGCCGCGGGCCTTGCAGTGGACAACGGCATCCTGGTCGACCAGTACGCACAGACCTCGGACCCGGACATCTACGCCGCCGGCGACTGCACCAACCACCCCAACGCCCTGCTCGGCCGCCGCCTGCGCCTGGAGTCGGTGCCCAACGCCCTGGAGCAGTCGCGCTGCGCCGCCGCGGCCATCAACGGCACGCTCAAGGCCTATGCCTCGGTGCCCTGGTTCTGGTCCGACCAGTTCGAGCTGAAACTGAAGATGGTCGGCCTGTCCCAGGATTATCAGCAACTGGTGCTGCGCGGCACGCCGGACAGCGACAGCTTCTCGGCCTTCTACCTGAAAGACGGCAAGGTCATCGCCGCCGACACGGTCAACCGCCCGCAGGACTTCATCGCCGCCAAGCGCCTGATCGCCGAAGGCATCGTCCTCGGCGCCGAGCAACTGGCCGATGACAGCAGGCCGCTGAAGGAGCTGCTGCCACCGGTGGCTTGAGCCGGCCATGAAAAAACCGGCTGATTGGCCGGTTTTTTCTTGCTAGCTGTGATCTCTCAGTAGGCGACTCCCATCAGGGAATCCACGACCACAGCTCCACGTCGATGAAGCGGAAGATCGCCCGGGTGAAGGCCTTCCACACCGGCAGTTCCTCGCTGCCGACCTTGGCGTAGCCGGTCATGCCGGACTTCAGTTCGCCCTCGGCGTTCTCGATCACGGTGAGCACCTTGACGTACTTGCCGCTGGAGTTCTCGATCACGTTGGCGTCGATCTGCGTCACCCGGCCATCGAAGTAGCGATCGGAATAGGCCAGTGGCTTGACCTTGAGCACCGCCCCTTCCTGCACGTAGCCGATCTCGGTTTCCGGCACCTCGATCTCGGCGAACACCTGGTTGGCCTTCTCGATCACCGCGAAGGTTTCGCCCGGGCCCAGGTACTTGCCGGTCTTCTGCTTGAGCAGCAGGGTGATCAGCTTGCCGGACATCGGCGCACGCAGTTGCGAGCGTTCGATCTTCGCCAGATACATGTCGCGCTCGCTGCGCCAGCGCTGCACCTGGGCCTCGGCGGCGGCGATGCTATCCGCGGTGGCGCCGGTCTTGACCAGGGCCAGGTTGGCCTCGGACACCCGAATCGCCATCAGGTCCACCTCGTACTGGCGCTGCGCCTGCTCGGCCTGCTGCGCGGACACCCCGCCCCTGGCCAGCAGGGTGGCATGCCGCTGGTAGTTGGAGCGGCTGAACTGCGCCTGGGTCTGCGCCATCTGCAGGCTCTGCTCGGCCACCGCCACTTCCTCGGCGCGCGGGCGCGCCTTCAGCTCGGCAACCATCGCCTGTTCCTCGGCGATCCGTGCCTCGGCGATGCGCACCTGGCTCTCGTAGTCGCCGGTGGCCAGGCGAGCCAGCAATTGCCCGGCCTGTACTTCTTCGCCGCCGTTGAACAGCACCTCGCTGACGATGCCGTCGACATCGGTGGCCACCTGTTGCTGCTCCACCGGCAGGATCACGAAGGAGCCGCCCGGTTCGTAGGGATAGGGCAGGAACAGGCAGATCAGCAGCGACAGCAGCAGCGCCCGACGGGTGTAGCGCGCTAGCTTGTTGGCCGGTTTGAGGTTGATCTTGCTTTCCACGTCCTCCGGCAAACGGCGACGTTTCCAGCGCTCGTACTGCAGGGCGCGCTCGTACATCTCATTGGCCGAACTGAACTTGCGGTAGGTCAGCACGCTCAGGTAGCCGACCAGCAGCACGCAGACCAGCACCCCGGTGCCGCTGAAATTCAGCTTCAGCCAGCTGCCGATCATCAGCAGGGCGACGACGAACAGCAGCACCGAATAGAGGATCGAGGCCAGGCCGTAAGCCATCAGCGCGGTGTCGTTGGCTTCGCGGTAGGCATTGCCCTTGATCCGCCCGAACAACGCCTTGAACGCCTTGCCGCGCAGCTGCGGCTCGTCCAGCAGCACGGCGATCAGGTGGTAGCCGCTGCTTTTCGACAGCGGGTTGAGGGTCAGCAGCAACGCCATCGCGCTGACCACCGTCAGCGCCAGGCCGATCACCGGCAGAGAACCGCTGGAGGCGCGGCTCAGGTACCAGATGAAGGCGCCGAGGCTGAACAGCGCCACGCGCATCAGCACCGGGCCGGCATGCAGCCACAGGCGCTCGCGGCGGGTCAGGCCGATCAGGTTGCTGATCCGCGGCATGAAGCGCGGCAGGAAGCCGAGCATGAAGGCCACGGACAGGCTGTTGACCGTGCCCCGGTACTTCTGCGCGGTCAGCGCCAGGGTCAGGGTGCACAGCAGGTTGACGCTGAACAGGCTGAACAGGATCTGGCCGATCGGCCCCAGCCCGCTGAGCCGGGTCACCACATCGTTCTGCAACAGGTCGAAGTTGCTGATGACGATGCCCAGGGCCATCACCAACAGCAGCGGCAAGACGAAGACCAGGTACTTCAGCGGCTCGACCCAGTCCAGCATCGACTTGAGCAGCGCGCGCGGGTTGAACAGGTGCAGCACCGGGATCTGCAGGGTGTCGTCCATGCCGGCGAAGCCGCGTACGCCGGCCTGCAGCTTGTCGCCATCGCCGCTCGCCTTGGCCGTATCGTTGGAGGCGCCCGCACGCGGGGCCGCCGCGGCCGCGACCGGCGCCTTGGCCGGCTGCGCGCCCCCCGGCGCTTCGGCCTTGCCGCGGAACTTGGCGACCTTCTCCTCGAGCAGGCGCTGCAGGTCCTGTTGCAACCGCTCGCGATAGGGTGCGACCAGCGGATGGGAGGCTGCGGCCAAGCCGAGCAGGCGCTGGTCGATCAGGTTGACCAGCAGCCTCTCCAGGTCGGCGCGGCTGAGCACCTCGGAAAATCGCCGTTCGTAGCTGGCCGCCAGGGCGACGAATTCCTCGTCGACCTGGAGCATCTCCAGGATGAAGAACTGGCGGGTCTCGAACTCCCAGTGCAGCTCGCTGGACGGGTCGCGCACCACATACAGCGGCTCGTGCTTGCCGTTGCGCAGAAACACCGCAAGGCCCTTGCGCAGCAGCAGGGGCGTGGCGATCTTGCGCGCGTCGCCGAGGTCGGAGTGTTGCTTGGCCGAAATAGTGCCATTCATAGCGCAGGGCTTCCTTTTGACCGATCACGGATCCCGGCGCTGGGCGCGGCGGAGGTCATGGCTTTGCGCGGGGCGAAGAACACTTCGCAGCCGCCGCGCGGGTTGTCGATATAGCGGTCGCCACCCAGTGGCCAGACTTTCGGGCCGAACGGGTTGGCGGCACCGAGGAACAGGCCGTAGGGCGAGGAGACGATGGTGCGCATGCCGATGTTGTAGGGGTTGCCCATGCCATCGTTGGTCACCGGCACCCAGTTCTCGCCGTCATGGCTGCGGTACAGGTCGAAGCCCGACTGGCGATTGAAGATGAATTCCTCGCCGACGCTGTTGACGATATTGAGGAACGGCGCCGGCCAGCTGTCGCGCCGCGCGTAGCCGAGCAGGCCACTCCAGTCGAAGGTCGACAGGTACAGCCAGCCCTCGTGCTCGGCCATGCGCCAGAAGTAACCGTTGAAGAAGTTGTCGAAGCCGGGCATGTAGCCGGACAGCGGTTCCTTCCAGCCGTCGCTGGTCATCCGCGCGTCGCCGACCAGCAGGTCCCAGCTGTTGTCCGGGTGGATGCGGATCAGCTCCGGGGCGGCCGGGCCGACGCCGTTCTGCCGGTCGATGCCGCCGCCCTGGATGGCGCTACCGACATACAGCGCGCCCTTGAACGCGTACATGCTCAGCACCGACTGGTTCAGCGGGCCGCGGTCGGCGCCGTCGGCTATCACTCGTTCCCAGTGGTAGGGCTTGCTCTCGCAGGTGCTGCGCCAGACCTGGAAGCCCTTGAGGTTGAAGGTTCCGACGTACAGGTGATCATTGAACGCGCACATCTCGAAGATGGTCTTGTTGCCATCGTCGCCGAAGCCGAAGTCGCTCACCGCCTGCCACTGGCCATCCTCCGGCGCCTCGCTCTCGTAGACGATGGAGTGCGAGGAGACGTTGGGGTTGCCGCCGCGCGAGCCGGCCGGCGTGGTGTACATACGGCCCTTGAAGACCACCATGGTACGGATGGTGGTCACCGGCAGGCCCATCAGGCCGGGCTCGCAGGTCGGCGTGAAGTTCAGCCCGTCTTCCGTGCGCAGCAGCAGCGGGCCGGGGCCCTTGGCCGGCGACCAGGTGCTGACGAACAGGCCAGGCGGCCGGCCCTTGCTGCCCGGATACACGCACATGCCGCGAAAGCCCAGCTCGCGGGGAATCTTCGAGCCGTCGCTGCCGATGATGGTCGGCGCCTTGAACACCCGTCGCCACTCGTCCTTGCGCGGGTCGTAGCGCCAGATCTCGGCATGCAGGTCGAGGTCGAAGGGGTTGGCCGGGCACTCCACCGGCCAGGGGTCCATGCTGATCGGCAGACGCGCCTTCATCAGCGGGAAGTTGCCGCGGGTGGTGCCGATATACAGGTAGTCGTTGAACCAAGCCATGGCATGGGCGTAGGCGTTCACCCCGTCGCCGAAGCCGTTGCGGGCGATCAGCTGAAAATCGTCCTGGCTCAGGCCGGCCGGTACACGAACTTTGCTGGTACTGCTGAACATGCTGGGTTACCGGGCCCGCGCTTTACGCGCGACCATCTGCGAGATGAAGGAGTCGAGATGGGCCAGGGCTTCCTCGAACTGGGCGAAGGGCCCCTCCTGCGTGCCCTCGCGGGTGGTGAAGAACCACTGGTCATCCTGGCTGTAGAGGCGGTCGCTGCGAAAGAACGGCTGCTGCAGTTCATCGCACGAGCGCTGCCGGCGTGCATTCGCCTGGCTGGCATTGCGTAGGAAGAACTCGAAGGAGCGGATCAGCTTCTGCGGCCGCGAAGCCGGGAAGAAATGCCCGGCGCCGCGCACCAGGCGAAAGTCCGCTGCCGGCCACACGCTGAGCAGCAGCTCGCCGGTGGTCACCGCCTGCGAACGCTCGCCGTAGATGGCCAGCACCGGGAAATTCAGCTGACGCAGACGCTCTACCGCCAGGCCGTCGTCGCCCATCAACTCATGCTGGGCGGTGGTGCTTTCCAGCAGTTTCACCCACTGGTCGGCGGTGCGTTTGCCGGAGCTGCCCATCAACGGGTTGATCAGCTCGCGCAGGGCTTCGGGCAATTCCTGCCGGTTCAGTTGCAGGGCTGCCGCCTCCTTGAGCAGGCGGTAGCCGAAATAGGGCTCACGGGTATTCAGATCGATGCCGTGATCGTCGAGGATGCGCTGGATATGCTCGGCATAGCGCCAGTCGCTGCCCACATTGCGGATCGCCGCGATGTGGGTATCGGCGATGGTCAGGCTGGCAATACGCTGCGGATGGGCACAGGCCAGGCTCAGCGCAATCACCCCGCCGAAGCTGTGGGCGATGAAGTGCGCCCGTTCGATGCCCAGATATTCCAGCAGCAGGCGCAGGTCCTCGGCCTGTTCGGCTGGGGTGTAGCCCGCTGCGCTCATGCTGGAACGACCGTGGCCGCGCAGGTCATACATGGTCACCCGATAGTTGCGGGCCAGCGCATGGCCGACCTGCATGTACCAGAATGCCAAATTGGCGGCGAGGCCGTGGATCAGCACCACATCCTCGACCTCGTCGCCTTCGCGCTCGCATGCCAGCTGCTGGTAGTGCAGCTTGATGCCATTGACCTCGGCCATCGCCATAGCGTTATTCCATGTACCCGAGCATCTGCAACTGGGCCATGATCTTTTCCTTCTCGTCGTCGGCCATGTCTTCGGCGTTTTCGTCCTTGTTCACCCCGCGGGTCGACTCGCCGATACGGATCGGGTTCTGGTTCAGCCAGGGCTTGATGAACATGTCGGCCGGCACCTTGCCCTCGAAGTCGCCGGGCACTTCCAGTCCCTGGCTGTAGAGCAGGGTCGCGCCGACGTCGCAGATGTGCCGACGGTCGATCTTCACGCCCTTGCGGATGCCTGGACCGCAGGCGATGAAGATGCCATCCGGGTGGTGAGTACCGGCCGGCTCTTCACGCGGCTCGACGATCGGCAGCTTGTTCTTGATCGAGACGAAGCCGAAGTCGCGCAGCACCAGCAGCAGGTCCGGCGCATCCATCATCGCCGGGCCGGCGAAGACTTCTTCGCGCAGATGGATTTCACTGACGATGCTCTCACCTGTGACCGGGTCCTTGAGCGCCTTGATATCGAGGATCAGCTGTTCACGGAACGCCTCGTAGTCTTCCGGCTTGATCCCGGTCTCGCCCGGATTGCGTGCCACGCGGATATTGATGCCGTTGCTCGACGGCGTGCGGCAGTAGGCAGTGGTCTTGCTCCAGTCGAGGTTGGCAAACATGCTGTCCTCGCGGCGCTTGGCAGCCTCGGAGTCCGGATCGAGCACTTCCTTCCAGTGCAGGTAGCCCTTCTCGAACAGCCAGGCGTTGATCCGCACCACTTCGGTGGTGGCGGTAAAGCCGTGGTCGGAGGCCATGAACACCTGCACATCCGGGCCGGCCATGGTCACCAGCTCTTCGATGAAACCATCGAGCTGGCGGAAGTAGTCCAGGCACAGGGCGCGCATGCGCTTGTGGTAATCGCTGACACCCTCGTGCTGCAGGGCCGGGTCGAGGAACAGCCAGGCCTGGTGCTGCAGCTTGTCGACGCCGTCGAACATCACGGCCATCAGCTCCGGGGCTTCTTCCTTGAGCAGGAACTTGGCGATCTCGAACCACTGCTTTTCGCGCGGCAGGTGGTAGCGCACCCAGTTCTCGCGGTCTTCGTCGGTCAGGTGGTCGACCGCCTGCTTCTCCTGCTCGAAGTCCCAGGCCAGCTCCTTGGGATTGAAGTCCGGCAGCTCTTCCTTGAGGCGATCATAGAAGTTGGCCGGCACGGTGTTGCGGCGCAGGTGCCGCCAAGGGATGAAGCCCGGCACCATGAAACCGTTGAGGTCCTTGGGTGGCGGCGCGGTGAACGGCAGGTTGAGCACGGCAACGCGGCGCTCCTGGCGGCTGGCGATCGACCAGATGGTCTCGGCGCGGTTGTCACGCGAGTCGTAGAGGGTGAAGAACACGTCTTCGCCGCGCTCCTCGGCGCGGATGAAATCCAGCAGGCCGTGGTTGCCCGGGCTGCGCCCGGTCATCAGCGAAACCCAGGCCGGCGGGGTCAGCGGATTGGGCGTGGAACGCAGCTCGCTGCGCGTGCCGCGGGCCATCAGGCCGCCGAGAAACGGCATGACCGCAGGACGACCGTCCTTCTCTACCGTGAGGTCGTCGAGGATGGTGAAGGTGCAACCATCCATCCCGATGAACAATGTACGTGTGGTCATGCCGGCACTCCTGTGAGTCTTGCGTGAACGAAGTCGATCACCTGGCCAATGGAGAGATCATCGACGTAACTGCCGTCGTTCATCAGCAGGTCCTGGAAGCCCATTTTCGGGCGGTTGTAGTGCTCTTCGATGGCCACCATCAGCTGAATGATGTCGACCGAGGCGAACTCCATGTCGGCGACCAGCAGGGTCTGGCTGCTGACGGCGTCATCCAGCTCGATGCCCCAGTCCTGGGTCAGGTCCTCGACGATGTGGATCAGGGTCTGCTCGATACTGCTTTTATCCAGCCCCACTGCGACAGCTTCAGCCATTGGTCACTCCATATTCCTGATAGTCCAACTCGGCCCCGGCCAGGGCGATCAGCAGATCGCCTTGCACTTCCAGGGCCACACTTATTTGAGCGGGCGCCTGCTCGGCAGACCCCGCGACATTCACCGTGGCGAACGTCCAGTCTTCGCCAAACAGCACCTCGAAACGCTCCGGCGCGCCCTGCAGGCCACAACCGAGGTACTTGGCGGCGGCTTCCTTGGCGCACCAGGTACGCAGGATCAGCTCGCCGCGCTGCTCGCCCGGCACGCCGTCCAGGGCCTGCTGCTCGTAGGCGCTGAAGGAGCCGGCCACCAGCTCCGGCCGTTGCAGGCGATCCAGCCGTTCGGCATCCACACCGACGCGCCCGCCCGGCACCAGCGCTGCCAGGCAGCCGTGGCGATCATGGGTCAGCGACACGCTCGGTGCGTCCAGCCACTGACCGTTCCACCAGCCGTCGACATAGGGCGCGCCGAGTTCGTCGTGCCACACCGAGATATCCGCCGGGCAGAGCAGCTCGCCGCTCTGCTGGTAGAGGTAGTAGCGCACCGCTTCCTTCAGGCACAGGCGGCCGTGCAGCCACTCGCGGGCCTTGCGTGTATGGCGCACGGTTTCCCACTCGGGACGCTCGTCCTCGGCGAGGATGGCGTGGGCGAGGATGCGCAGGAAGATCGCCGCCGACTGCTTGCAGAAGTCATCCGCCAGGTAGTTGAGCTGCCACAGCAGCACCTCTTCGGCACTGACCAGGGTTGCCGCGCCACTCGCCAGCGGCGCGCCGAGCCAGCCATTCATGGGCTCGCGGCGCAGCTGGTAGAAGGCGTTGGGCACCGGGAAGAAGATGTTGGAGAAACCGCTGGCCCGCAGCAGCAGACGACCTTCGTGCAGGCAGTCGAAATCCCACACCCGCGGCGCGCCCAGGCCCTGCTCGGCGCCGCCCTGCGGCTGCTGGCGGCCGCGCAACTGGGCACCGGCAATGTCCGCCGGCACCGCTGCATGCAGTTCGATGCGGGCGATGTGCGAGGGGAAGCTGTTGAAGTCGGTGCCAACCTGCTGCGCCAGCCAGAAGGCGGCCAGCTGGCCGAGGGCATCCAGCAGCACCGGGTTGAGCACCAGGTCGCAGGGCTCGCCGTCCTGGATGAAGCCTTCCAGGCTGCAGGAGGCCAGCGCCGCGTCGATACCTTCGGCCGACCAGCCCTGGATACCGGCGATGCTCTGGAACAGCGGGCCATGGAACATGCCGGTGGTGTACAGCTCGGCATCCGCCCAGCGGTAGGCCTCGGCCGCCGTCAGGGACGCCAGCGGCGTGCCGGTGAGCAGCGCGTCGATACGGAACTCGGCGCTCATCACCTTGCTGCCGGCATTGAACAGGCTGGCGCCGTACAGGCGCGCCTGGGCGTCCAGACACTCGGCCTCGACCTGCAAGCACAGCTCGCCGCAATCCAGGGCGACCCAGTCGAAGGCGCGGACATTCTCGATCAGGTTGATCGCCCGGCTGCCGGCCAGCACGGCGCAGGCCTCGGCCATGATCTCCAGGCTGGCCATCATCGCCACGCAGGCCAGGCCTTGCAGCTCGGGCTGATGGTAGGACGCCGGGCCGGACAATACATGGTCGGCGAGGAAACGATCGGTCGACCACAGCGGGCATTGCGCGCTGAGTTTGTGTGCGCCCAGCTGCTGGATCTCGCCGAGCAGCGGCGTGGCGATCGGTGCCCCCGCCATGGCTACCGGCGCCGCAGCGGGCTGAGCGGCTGCAGGTGCCATGATTTCGCGCAGCACCTGGGCGATCTCGGCATCCACATGGACGAAAGGCATGGTGTTCTTGATCAGCAGGCCACGCTTGGGCTCGATTAGCGGCTGCTCGAGGTCGAGCACCCGGCAGTTGCTGCCGCGGAACAGCTTGCCCAGATCAACCGTCTTGCCGTTGACGAACAGCGCGCCGAGCACGCTGAACAACTGCTCGATGCCGCTGCGCTTGCGCGCGTTGGAGGCCAGCGCGACGTACTCTTCGCCGCCGAGGATGTCGTTGACGAAGCCGGTGAGGTTGCCCGACGGGCCGACCTCGATGAAGTAACGCACGCCATCGCGGTGCATATTGGCGATGGTTTCGCGAAAACGCACGGTACTCGACCACTGTGCCGCCGCCAGCTCGCAGACCTGCTCGGCGGCGGCCGGGAACAGCTCGGCGCTGGCGCAGGAATACAGCGGGGTCTTCGGCGTCTGCAGGCCGACCGCCTGGTAGTACTGGAGGAAAGCCGTGCTGACCGGGGCGAACAGCGGTGTGTGGTAGGCGCGGTCGAATGGCAACAGGGCGCAGATACCGCCCTCCTCGCTCAGGGTCTTGAGCAGGCCGGCAATCGCCGCCTGGCTGCCGAACAGCACCAGCTGGTTCTGGCAATTGTCCATCGCCACCACCACCGCCTCGCCGCTGGCGGCGATGTGCTGCTCGACCTGATCGCGGCTCATGGCACCGACGGTGAGCAGCGCGCCGGTAGCGATATCGCCGGCATCCAGCACGCCACGGTAGACCTTATTCAGCTCGCGGATAAAGTCGGCCAGCTGCTGGCGGTCACTGAAGGCCATGGTGCCGGAGGCGGCCAGCGCCGAGGACTCGCCGGTGCTGTGGCCGAGCATCACGTCCGGTTCCACGGCCAGGGCGCGCAGCAGGCTGAACATGGCCTGGCTGGCGACGAAGATGGCTTCCGAACCAACGTCCATATCGAACAGCCGTGCCTCCAGCTGGCCGCGCTGCGCATCGTTCAGCTCGCTCTGCGGCGGGAACAGGATGTCGCTGCGTCCCGAGCCGGCCGGCTCGTCGTAGAGGCCCTGCCAGAAGTCGAACCACTCGCGCACTTCGCCGAACTGCTGGGCCAGGTCGCTAAACATGTTCAGGTACTGCGAGCCCTCGCCGGGGAAGATGAAGGCCAGCTTGCCGTCCAGCGGCTGGCTGCAGAAGGACAGGCCGGTACGGGTCATCCAGCGTGGCGACTTGCCTTCGGCGACTTTCTTCGCCGCCTGCTGCAGCTTCTTGTCCAGCTCGGCCAGGTCGGCGACCAGCACGGCCAGGCGCACCGACTTGCCAGTGCAGTCGCGGGCGGCCAGGGTGGCGGCCAGGTCAGCCAGGCGCAGGCTCGGGTTGGCGGCGATATAACCCAGCACCAGCTGGATATCCTGCAGCAGCGCCGCCGTGGAATCGGCGGCGAACACGCACAGTTCGCAGTCGCGCTGACCCAGGCTCGGCGGGCGCAGGGCGCCGCTCGGCGCCTCTTCGAGAATGGCGTGGGTATTGATTCCACCGAAGCCGAAGGAGTTGATGCCGGCGCGCCGCGGCGCATCCGGTTTGGCGATCCAGGGCTTGCTGGCGGTGTTGACGTAGAGCGGGGTCTGCTCGATCTGCAGCTCGGGGTTGACCGTACCACACAGGGTCGGCGGCAGGATCTTGTGGTGCAGGGCCAGGCTGGTCTTGATCAGCCCGGCGATGCCGGCGGCCGGGATGCAGTGGCTGATCATCGACTTGACCGAACCGATCGCCACGCTGCCGAGCAGACCCTGGCGCGCGCCGAGCACGCTGCGCAGGGCGGCGATCTCGGTCTTGTCGCCCAGCGGAATGCCAGTGCCGTGGGCTTCGATCAGCGAGATGCTGGCCGGCTCCACACCACTGCCCTCGTAGGCGCGGCGGATCGACAGGGCTTCGCCCTCTTCGCTCGGCGCCAGCAGGCCGGTGCCGCGGCCATCGCTGGCCTGGCCGATGCCACGGATCACCGAGTAGATGCGGTCGCCATCGGCCAGGGCGTCGTCGAGGCGCTTCATCACCACCATGCCCAGGCCTTCGCCGAGCAGGGTGCCATCGCTGCCCTGCTCGAACGGGCGGACTTTCTTGCGCCCGCTGAGGGCGCCGAGCTGGGTGAAGATCACCGAGACTTCGGCCGGCAGCGAGGCATTCACCCCACCGGCGATCATCAGCTTGCTGCGGCCGTTGCGCAGTTCGTCCATAGCCGCGTTGACCGCCAGCAGCGAGGAGGAACAGGCGGCGTCGACGATGTAGTTCGGCCCCTTGAGGTTGAGGCGGTTGGCGATGCGCCCGGTCATCACGTTGGGCACCAGGCCCGGGGCGATATCGGTGTTGGACGGCGGCAGCTTCTTCTGCAGCGCCGCACGCAGGCACGCCAAGTCGTCTTCGCTGAGACTCGGCTGGGCCGCCTTGAGCAGTTCCAGGGTCTGGTCGAGGACGATGTGATTCTGGATATGGCTGACCTGACCACGGTGCAGGTAGGTGCTGTGGCCGAGGATGATGCCGGTGTCGCGGTGATCGTGCTCGTCGCTCAGGTAGCCGGCATCGAGCAACGCGTCGCGGGCCACCTTGAGGGCGAGGAACTGGTCCGGCTCACCGCCGTCCACCGAGTTGGGCATGATGCCGAACTCGCGCGGATCGAAACGGTAGAGGTCATTGAGGAAGCCGCCGAACTGGGTTTCGATGCGCCCGGAGTCCAGGTAGCGCGAGGCCTCCCACTCGGCCAGCGGCTCGCCCACGGCATCGGTGGCGGCGAGAATATTGCGCCAGAAGCTGGCGATATCCGGGGCCTGCGGGAAGATGCAGGCCATGCCGATGATGGCGATCGGCTGGTTGGCTGGCTGGCTCATGCGGCTCACTCGGTTTCCTTGCGCAGGTGGGTGCCGCCAAGGCGATTGAGGCGAGCATCGACGATGCACTCCAGCTCCTCGATCAACAGCAGCAACTTGCCGTCGTCATCGGTGAAGAACACGTTGGCGCGCACCTGCTGGGCCTCGCCGGGCAGGCACTGAAAGTCCATGTGGAAGCGTTCCGGCAACTGCTCGACGTAACGGATCACCCGGCCGAACTGCGCCGGCAGCGCCGAGCCATCGTGGAAGGTGCGCGCCCACAGCAGGGCCATCTGCGGCGCCGCATCGAGCACCGCCGGGTCGACGATCCACTGCTGCTGCACCGGCGCGCCGCTCAGCCACTGCTGCGGCGAGCTGGGACACATCAGCGCCGCTGCGCCCTGGCTGGACAGACCGTTGATCGCACGGATCACCTGGAAGCGCGGGCCGTGGAACAGCCACTCCTGGTAGGCCTTGACCACCGGCAGCTGACGCTCGCGGTATTCGCCGGGACGATGCAGTGGCGCTTCCGGCAGTTGCGGGGCCATCTTCACCGCGGCGCGGTAGTGGATGCGCTGGGTCTTGCCGCTGCCCGAGCGGATGGTCAGGCTGGCGTCGAAGCCTTCGCTGCTGGCGTAGGTCGGCGGGTTGATCACCACGGCCAGGGTCTGGGTCGGCTCGTTCAGTTGCACTCCCTTGAGCAGGCGGAACTCGGCCACCTCGGCGACCACCCAGCCCGGCCACATGACACTGGCGGCCTCGGCGACAATCTCCAGGGCCACGGCCGCCGGCAGCACCGGGATGCCGTCGATGCAGTGTTCCTGCAGGTAGCCGTGGGCGGTATCGATGGTGAAGGTCAGCACCTCGGTGCCCTTGTCGCCATGTTCGATACGGCCGTGGGTCAGCAGCGGCTGGTTGATGCCACCCTGCGCCGCGCCAGCTTCGGCCTCGAACAGGCGGCCGATGTCGGCTTCGTGCTGCTCCCAGGGACCGCCGCCGGCAATCACTTCCACCGCATGTGCGCCGCGCAGGCGCAGGGCCTCGCTGAACAGCTGGCGGCCCTGGGCGGCAGTGACCAGGGCCACGCCCTTGTCGGCAAATTTCTTCTCGGTGTCGGCGGTGACCATGCCGGCACCGAACTTGGTCGCGCCCCAGGGGCCCCAGTTCAGCGACACCACGTTGACCTGTTCGCCCCACTGGCGCTGCAGCTGGCAGCACAGGCGGTTCATCAGTTCGTTGGCGGTGGCGTAGTCCAGCTGGCCGCTGTTGCCATAACGGCCGGCCACCGAGCTGAACACGGCGAAGAATTCCAGCTCGGCCACGTCCACATACTTCTGCAGCAGCAGCATGCCGTTGACCTTGGTGCCGACCACGCGCATCCAGCTTTCCGCGCTCTTGTCTTCCAGCAGCTTGTCTTCGATCACCCCGGCGCCATGCACCACCCCGCTGACCTTGCCATAGCGCTCGCGCAGGCCGATCAACAGGGCCTGCACGGCCGGCTCATGGGTGACGTCGACGGCGATGTACTCGACCGTGGCGCCGGCCTGGCGCAGGTCGGCGATATTGCTGTGCATCTCGCGCAGGGCGACGATGGCCGCCACCTTGCGCTGCACCTCCGCCGGGCTGAGCTGCAGGCGCCCGGCGCGCACCTCGCCGATGAAGTACTGGCGCAGGGCGTTGGGGCTGTCGAGGCCGGCGGTGGCCGGATCTTCCTCGTGCAGCTCGCTGCGGCCGGTAAGGATCAGCACATTGCCCGGCCGGGCCAGGTCGCGCAGCACCTCGGCGGTGATACCGCGGGCGCCGCCGGTGGCCAGGACCACGGCGTTGCTCAGTGGCGGCAGCAGGTCGCTGGTGGCTATTGTATGGGCCTGGGTGCGGAACAGCGTGCGCTGCCCGCCCGGATAACCGACTTCCTGGCGACCGCCGACCAGCTGCAGCTCGGCGCTGATGATGGCCAGCTGCTCGGCAGCCGCCAGCGCCGGATCGAGGTCGATGGCGCGGGTACGCAGAGTCGGGCGTTCTTCACGCACGGACTTGATCAGGCCGCTGCTGCCCCCCTGCAAGCTGAGGCTGGCCTCTGCCGGCCCATCACCGCGGCCGAACAGGCCTCCCAGACCACTGACCGCCATCACATGGGCATCACTGCGCAGCTGCGCGGCCAGGGCATGCAGGATGAGGAACAGCGACTTCTCGTTGACCAGTAGCTCACGCTGCCAGCTGCCCAGCTGCGCATCGCGCGGCAAGGCATGGGCGCCCAGCGCCGCCAGGTGGATTACCCCGGCGACCACCTTGTCCGGATTGGCGGCGGTCTCGCGGCACCAGGTCAGCAGCGCCGCTTCATCGGCCAGCAGGCTCGGCGCCAGCAACGACACGGTGCAGCCGCGCTGCTCCAGCCACTCCTGCAGGCGCAGGGCCAGGCCGTGGTTGTCCGCGGTAATCACGAAGTAACCGGGCTCGAACTGGCGCAGCGCGTTGGCCGGGATTTCTTCTGCTTCGGCAATCACGACATGCCGGGGCGAATGGCTGACCACAGGGGTGGCAGCTATCGGGTTCGCCCCGGCCAAATCAAAAGGGACTGCCGCCTCGCCGACCTCCAGGCCTTGCAGCAGCTTGAGCATATCGGCCAGCGTCGCTCGCGTGTTCAGCTCGCTACGCGCCTCGCCCAGGGCACTGCCGTAGGCCGGCGGCAGGGTCTGCAGCAGGGCACCGACGATTTCCACGCGCTTGATCGAGTCGATGCCGAGGTCGGCTTCGAGGTTCTGCTCCAGGCCGACCATATCGCTCGGGTAGCCGGTGCGTTCCTCGACGATGGACAACAGGATGTCCTTCATCTTGGTGCCCGCCACCTGCACCGGCGCGGCGGCTGGCGCCGCTGCAACGGGAGCCGGAGTCGGTGCAACCACAGCCGGTGCTACGGCTACCGGGGCAGGCGCAGCAGCCACGGGAGCAGCAACCGGCATCGCCACCGGAGCCGGGGCAGCCGCGACACGCGCTGGTGCCGCAGCAGGTGCCGGGCGACGCGCCGGAGCCGCCGCTGCCGGCATGGCACGCGGCTGGCTGGCCGCAGCGCCACCGGCCATGAAGGTGTTGAGCACCCGCTCCTGGGTTTCCAGGAACTGGCGCATGGTGGCGAAATACTCCGCCATCACCGATGACATTTCGTCACCGTTGGGAGCCGTTGTTTCAGACATGACCAGCCTCTCCTTGACTCGGGGTGCAGCCTGCGCTGCGCGTTGGGGGACGGGAATTGAAAGGGGTTGGGCGACCGGCGCGACCAGGGTGCGCGACTCGCTAGGTGCTGCAGGCATTACTTCGCCCTGGCGTACGCCGATCTGCCGCTGCGCGGCGCTGGCGCGACGGGCGCCGCTGCCGTTGAGCAGCCAGGCCTGCTTGGGTAGGCTGGCGTCCTGCCACAGGCCGTCGAGCCGGCCATTGCTGCTGCGCAGGCAATCGCGACGGGCGAACAACGCCGTCGGTTTGAAGCTGACACCCAGGCAGAACAGCCGCGCCAGGGCGGTCAACAGGCTGGTGATGCCCGCGCCACGCTCATCCAGGGCGATGGCCTGGTGCGCGCGGCCGTCGAGAATGCGCCCGACCAGCCGGCTGAGCACGGCCTTGGGCCCGACCTCGATGAATACACGAGCGCCGGCGGCATACATGGCTTCGACCTGGGCGACGAACTCGACCGGCTTGACCAGGTGTTCGGCCATGCTCGCCTTGAGCTGCTCCGTCTCGCGGCTATGCAGCGCCGCCGTGGTGTTGGAATACACCGGCATGCTGCCCGGTTGCCAGTTGGCCGCCTCGATGGCCGCGGCCAGCAACGACTGCGCCGGGGCGACGAAAGGCGAATGGAAGGCCGCTGCCACCGGAATGGCGCTGGCATTCAGCCCGGCCGCCTGGAAGGCCTGCAGGGCGCTGGCAATACCGGCCTGGGAGCCGGAAATGATGCTCTGCTCCGGCGCGTTGTGGTTGGCCACCAGCACGTCCGGCAGATGGCCGATGCTGGCCTCGACCAGCGCCCGCGGCGCCTGCACCATGGCCATGCTGCCCAGCTCGCTGCCAGCACTGGCGGCGGCCTCGACGATAAAGCGACCGCGCGCCTCGGACAGGCTGATCAGGGTGGAGAAATCGATGTGCCCGGCGGCGAACAGCGCGACGAACTCGCCATAACTGTGCCCGGCGGTCATGTCGGCGCTGACGCCCAGTTCCTGCAGCAGGCGCCACAGACCGGCTTCGACCACGCCGAGGGCCGGCTGGGCGATATCGGTGCTGGTCAGCGCGGCACTGGCGGCCTGGCGCGCAGCCTCGTCATAGCAGCCGCGCGGGTAGATGAACTGGCTCAGCGGCTTGTCGGCAAAGCGCTCAGTGGAGTCCTGCAATTGCTGGTCGGCGGCGGCCAGGGTCTCGGCCACGGCCGGGAACAGCACGGCGATTTCGCGCAGCATGTGGATGTTCTGCGAACCCTGCCCGGGGAACAGCACGGCGACCTGACCGGCCTCGACCAGGCTGTCGCCCAGCTGAATGCTCGGATCGATCAACGCCTCACCGGCCAGGCGCCGCTGCGCCTTGTCCAGTTTGTCGGCCAACTGTTCCAGGCTACCGACCACCAGGGCCAGGCTGTGCGTACCATTGCCAAGGTTGGCCGCCAGGTGGCAGGCGATATCGGCCAACACCACCTTGCCCGGCGCCGCCAGTTGCTGCTGCAGCGCGCTGACCTGTGTCTGCAACTGTTCGCGGCTGGCGGCGCGCCACAGCAGCAGCTCGGCCGCCCAGGCATCGCTGACGCTGGGCTGCAGCCAGGGGCGGTATTCGCCCGCGTACTCTTCCAGCACCGCGTGGAAGTTGGTGCCGCCGAAACCGAAGGCGCTGACCGCGGCGCGGCGCGGCTGCTCGCCGTTGACCAGCCAGGGCTGCGCCTCGTCCAGCACGCAGAGCGGGCTGTCGGCCGCCTTCAATACCGCGTTCGGCGATTGCACGCCAAGGTGCGGCGGCAGGGTCTTGTGATGCAGGGCCAGGGCCGCCTTGATCATCCCGGCCACGCCGGCGGTGGCCTTGGTGTGACCGATCATGGTCTTCACCGAGCCGACCACGGCTTGCGCCGGACGACTGCCGGCTTCACGCAACAGCGCGGTGGTGCTGTCCAGTTCGGCGGTGTCGCCGGCCACGGTGCCGGTGCCGTGGGCCTCGAACAGGCCAACGCTTTCCGGGCCGAAACCGGCCTGCTGATAGGCACGGCGCATGGCGCGCAACTGCCCGGCGGGCAACGGTGCGGTGAGGCCCTTGGCCTTGCCGTCACTGCTGCCGGCCATGCCCTTGATCACCGCATAGACGCGGTCGCCGTCGCGCTCGGCATCGCTCAGGCGCTTGAGCGCGAGCATGGCGATGCCTTCCGAGATCACGATGCCGTCGGCCGATTCGTCGAAGGTGCGGCAACGGCCGCGCGGCGACAGGGCCTGGGTCTTGCTGAAGCACAGGTAGCCGAACGGGCCCTGCACGGTGTCCACGCCGCCGGCGATGACCAGATCGCTACGGCCGGAGAGCAGTTCGTTGATGCCCTGATAGATCGCTGCCAGGGACGAGGCGCAGGCGGCGTCGGTGGCGAAGTTGACCCCGCCGAAGTCCAGGCGGTTGGCGATGCGCCCGGCCATCACGTTGATCAGGATGCCGGCGAAGGTGTCTTCGGTCCATTCCGGCAGGCGCTCGGCGATCGCGCTCGGCAGCTCGCCGGAAAAACGCGGCAGCTCGGAGCGCAGGCCGTACTGCATGCCGACATCACCGGCACCGCCACTGGCGCCGATGATCACCGAGGCCTTCTCGCGGTTGAAGCCACGCTGTTCATAGCCGGCGTCGCTAAGGGTCTGGCGCGCGATGTCCAGGGCCATCAGCTGCATCGGGTCGACCGACTCGATGGACTTGGGCGGCATGCCGTAACGGGTCGGATCGAAGACCATGTCGTCGAGGAAGCCGCCCCAGCGCGAGTAGATCTTGTCCGGAGTGCTGCGGTTCTCGTCGAAGTACAGGCGCCAGTCCCAGCGATGGGCCGGGATTTCGGTGATCGCGTCGACCTTGTTGAGGATGTTCTGCCAGTACTCGCGCGGGGTCTTCGAGCCCGGCAGCACCGAGCCCATGCCGATGATGGCGATATCCGCCGGATCGCCACTGAGCGGCGCCAGCTCGTCCTGGGCCTGCACATGCGCTTCGAGCAGGGCCATTGCCTCGTCAGTGACGCTGTGGTGCAGGCTGGCGATATCGGTGACGGCGGCGCGCAGGGTGGCGACCTGGCCGATCATGTACATGCCGTCCGCGACCTGCTCGTCCTCGCTGAAGACCTTGAGCTTGGCCTCTTCGCCAATGCGCATGCTGCCCTTGGAAGCCAGGCGCAGGCGACCGAGGATCAGGTCGTCGAGTTGCTCGCGCGCCTCATCGGCAGGCACGGCCTGCTGCTTGAGCTCGTTGCGGCGGGCGAAGAACGCGGCGGCGAACGGGGTGTAGGCGCAGCGGCTGGCATGCCCGGTGCCGGACTCCAGGTTGACCGTGCGCGCACAATCGATGGCCTGCTGCTGGAAGGTCTCGACTATGGCGCCGGAACCGACGATTTCACGGGTGAACAGGTAGGCGCTGCCCATCAGCATGCCGACCTTGACGCCCAGCGCCAGCAAGGGCGCTGCCATGGCCTGAACCATGGCCGAGGAACGCGCATCGTGGATGCCGCCGGCGAACAGCACCTGGATCTCGGCCGCCGGTACGCCGCCTTTGATCTCGTCGAGCAAGCGGTCGATCATGCTGCTCCACAGCACGAAACTGCTCAGCGGGCCGACATGCCCGCCGCATTCGCGGCCCTCGAAGATGAAGCGCCGCGCGCCTTCCTTGAGGAACATCGGGATCAGGTTGGCCGAAGGCACATGCAGGAAGGATGGGATGCCCGACTGCTCCAGGCGCACCGCCTGGTCCGGGCGACCGCCGGCGATGATGGCGTAGCTCGGCTGGTAGGGCTTGGCGGCGGCAATCTGCTCGTCGAGCAGGCTTTGCGGGGCGAAGCCGAGCAGGCCGATGCCCCAGGGCCGGCCGGCGAGCAGCTGGTGGGTCTTGTTCAGCAACTCATCCAGCGGCTTGCCCTTGAGCAGGGCCAGGGCCAGCATCGGCAGCGCCCCGCCACTGGCGACGGCTTCGGCGAATTCGGCCTTGTCCGAGACCCGGCTCATCGGCCCCTGCACCAGCGGCAACGGCAGGCCCAGGGCTTGGGCGAGTGGCGCATCGGCCTGGATCGCCCGCGCTTTCAGGGCTGCCTGCGGGTTGTTCTGCACCGCGTTGTCGATGGCCTGGAGCAGTTGCGCCAAGCTGCCGTACTGCTTCTGCCAGACAGCTGCGAACGCCACATCCTGGCCCAGCGGCAGCAGCCCGGCGGCTGGATTGCGCCAGTTGATCTCGGCCAGCAGCCGCGCGCGCAACTCGGCGGGCGTGAGGCTTTCCGCCCCGGCGACAAAGGCCTTGGCTGTGGCGAAACCGGGACGCAGCAGCACCCGGCAGTAACAGCCGAACTCGCCGTTGCCGGCGGCGACCGTTTCGCTGCCGGACAGACTGCGCAGATGGGGGAACAGCTCACTGGCGAGCGGCGACTCCTGCAGCAGCAGGACCTGACTGTCCAGCACCACGCCGGCACAGCCGGCGACGGCGGCAGCAGCAGCGGTATGCGGGGTGATACCGCCACGCAGGTAGAGCGGCAGGTCGCTGTGTTGACGCCAGTGCTGGGCGAGGATGAAGCAGCTGCTTTCGCCAACGAAACCGGCGGCTTCGTGGCCCTTGAGGATCAGGCCGTCGATGGCGGCGAGCAGGCTTGGCTCGAGCGACTCGCTGCTCGACAGCTCCAGCAGCACCCGCACACCTGCAGCTCGCAAGACCTGCAGGCTGCAAGCCCAAGGGGTGAAGTATTCGCCCGCCAGCACCACCAGGCTCAGGCCATGACTGACCTGTGCCGCCAAGGCTGCCCCCAAGACCGCATCGCAATCGCCCAGGCGCACCGCAAAGCCACTACGCCCCGCCTGCCGGGCCAGCAAGTCCAGCTGCTCGATACCCCGCAGAGGACTAGCCTCGAACTCCAAGTCCAGCACCCCCAGCCCGCCGGCGCGCGAAGCGGCAATGGCCAGGGCCGGGTGTGCCAGCCCGCTGGGCGAAAACACGAGTGTCTGGAAGCCTGCCGCGTTACGAGAGCCTTGCATGGTTTTACAGCCTCATTCCTTGGGCCAAAAAACCCCGTGCGGCGGTTATCCGCGCTCACTCGGGGGCCGATACCTAGCAGCGGCTATCTGATGAGCAGCAAATGCAAGAAGTGGGCGCAAAACCTGGAGCAGAACAAAACTCGCGCATCCCTGGCAGCCATCAAGTACCGCAATATCCTTTCCATCCCTCGCGCCAGAGCCGATTCAATAAACCGGCACACATAGAATCAAGCAGCAAGTGATGACAAAAACATGGCGCAAGCCATGCGTTACAGATTTATTTTCCTGGCAAAAATCATGAAACTGAACCGTAACAGTGCGAAACGCACCACGCTGATGCAGTATTTTTGTGGTGGCTTTTTACCAGCAACCACTCAATAATGTCAAAATTACAGCGAAAAACAAAAATAACTGACGCAAAAGTCAAAATTACAGCACTCAGTAAAATGATCAGGTAGAGCCTCTAGCACCGAAGGCAGCAGCCCGTCCGGATGGTCACAGGCACTTCGACGAGAGGAACGGGCAGCATCCACGCCGGCGCCCCGCAAGAAGGCGGCATGCTTGATGCAAACCTTCGCCTCAGCGGTGCCAGGTACTTTCACTGAATGTGCACATTTGCCTGCCAGCATGCCCAAAGCAGCAAACAGGCGATCAGGGAGCAGCAGAACGGCCATGGACAGAGCTTCGATGCCACGCATCACCCGCCGACAGCAGCACCAGCCAGAGCCGTGCGCCAGCACTGCCCGGGAGCCTTGCGCGCCCCCTTCCCCAGCATTCAACCGCGCAACCCTGCCGTACGGCGCGGCGGCGTGACGCAACGCCCATTCCTGCCCCCAGCCAGCCCAGAGAGGACACCCCCATGAGCGCACCCATCAACCACATCGTGTTCATCATCATGGACAGCTGCCGCTACGACTCCTGCGTGGCGGCCAGGACGCCGAACATCGAGCGGGTGGGCCAGGTCGAGAAGCGCTACAGCTATGCCTCCTGGACGGCGCCGTCGCACTACGCCTTCACCATGGGCATGCTGCCGCACAACACCCCGCGCGAGGTCTATGCCTCGGAGGTATACAAGGAAGAGTTCGTGCAGTGGGTGACCCGCACCGGGATCACCGATGTGTCGTTCCGCAACTTCATCCCGGAACTGTCGCTGCCCAAGGTGCTCGGCCAGCTCGGCTACCGCACGGTGGCACGCGTATCGATGCCGGTGCTCAACCAGCAGACCGCGATCAATCAGCACTTCGATGACTACAAGTTGATGAGCAACCACAACGACTTCGCCGGCATGGTCGAGGAGATGACCTTCCCCGAGGACGAACCGCACTACTACTTCCTCAACCTGGGCGAGACCCATTACCCGTACATGCTCAAGGATGAGAACCTGCCGCGCATTTCCGGGGTGCACGGGGTGTTCAAGACCCTCGGCGGCGAGGCCCAGCACAACGCGGCGGACAGCGAAGCGTTCTTCGATCAGGAGCAGATGGAGATGCTCCGCCAGCAGCAGATCCGCTGCGTGGAATACGTCGACGGGCTGATCGGCAAGCTGATGGAGAAGGCACCGGAGAACACCTGGTTCATCATCACCGCCGACCATGGCGAACTGTTCGGCGAGGACGGCTACTTCGGCCACGGCCCGATCATGCACGAGAAGTGCTTCGAAGTGCCGTTCGTCGAAGGCTTCGCGGGCAAGGCCTGATGACCCAGCCGCTGTTCATCCTGGCCTTGCCGCGATCCTATACCTCGCTGATCGCCGGCATGCTGGGCCAGCACCCGCAGACATTCGGCTTCCCGGAGCTGAACCTGTTCACCGTCGATCGCCTGATGGAAATGTGGCAGGACGGCAAGCACGACGCCGGCTTCAACAAGTTCCAGCGCCACGGCATCCTGCGGGCGGTGGCCGAAATCTATGCCGGCGAACAGAGCAGCAATACGGTGGAGATGGCCAACCACTGGCTGGCCGCACGGCAGAACCGCAGCGGCTTCGAGGTTTTCCGCGAACTCAGCGAAGCCCTCGACCCGCTGATGGCGATCGACAAGAGCCCGGCCCACGTGATCAGTTCGGTCTACCTGGAGCGCATCTACTCGGCCTATCCCGATGCGTTCTACCTGCACCTGACCCGGCATCCGACCAACCAGGGCAACTCGGTGATGAAGGTGCAGGACGGCGGCTATGCCCTGTCGGTGAACTCCATCGACTACACCGACAACGAGGCGATCATCGATCCGCAGATCGCCTGGCATGACATCAACCTGAACATCATGGAGCTGCTGCAGAAGGTTCCGCCGCGGCAGAAGATGCATGTGCGCGGCGAGGATGTGATGGCCGATCCGCTTGGCAGCCTGGGCCGCATCTGTCGCTGGCTGGGTCTGCGTGACGACATCGAGGCCCTGGAAGACATGCTGCATCCCGAGCAGTCGCCCTTTGCCTGCGTCGGGCCGATCAACGCCCTGTTCGGCAATGACCCCAACTTTCTGCGCGATCCTGTATTTCAGCCGCACCTACCCAAGCAGCCGCCCCTGCGCGCACCCCTGCCCTGGCGCATGGATGGCGCCTGCCTGAAGGCTGAAGTGCAGAAGATGGCGCTGGAATTCGGCTACCACCACTGACGAGAAGCACAGCATGCCCACACGCCCGCGCATCGGCGACATCGCCAGCCCCAGCTCGCTCGACGAGTTGCCGCCACTGCCGCCGCACCTGCAGGTGCTGCGCGACGACCTGCAGCAGCGTGTGCAGGCGCGCCGCGTACGCAGCCACCTGGAGCGGGAGCTGTCGCACCTCAACGGCAGCCGCGAGATCGCCGGCAGCGTGCGCCTGCTGTTCGATGGCCAGGGCCGCCCTTCGGAGAACCTCAACCTCAAGGAAATCGTCAAATACCGGCAGAAGATCGAGACCGACATCCAATGGCTGGAGGCCATCCTCATCGAACTGCGCGGCGATCTCACCGTCGTCCGCGAACTGGAGGACGCGGCCCTGGATGTGGCCAGCGTGCAACAGGCCGAAGAAGACTACTGAACGGACACTTGCGAGGAACCGAGCATGCGCATCACGTCACTCAAGCCCCTGCTGTCGAGCCTGCTGCTCGTGCTGCTGGCCCCGCAGGTGGTGCAGGCCGCCAAGCCGGAAGGCCAGCTGTTCGAGATCGCCGTGGCCGGCAGCACCCGTAGCTACAAGCTGTTCGTTCCCGCCAGCGCCGGGCAGGGCGAACTGCCGCTGATGATCGTCATGCATGGTGGCCTCGGCAACGCCGACGAGACCGAGCGCACCACCGGCATGAACCGGGTCGCCGCCAGCAACCAGTTCATGGTCGCCTATCCCAACGGCACCGGCTCCCGCCTGCTGAAGAATCGGCGCACCTGGAATGCCGGCAAGTGCTGCGGCCCGGCCGTCGAGCAGAATGTCGACGACGTGCAATTCATCCACGGCATGCTCGCGGACATCGCCCGCCAGCACCCGCTCGACCGCTCGCGGGTCTATGCCACCGGCATTTCCAATGGCGCAATGATGGCTTACCGCCTGGCCTGCGAAGCCCCCCAGGACATTGCCGCGATCATCCCGGTATCCGGCACCCTGGCCCTGAACAGCTGCGCCGGGGCGAAAGGCGTGCCGATCCTGCATATCCATGGTTCCAAAGACAGCAACGTGCCCTATGCGGGCGGCATGGGCGAGAACGCGATCGCCGGGGTGGCCCATCGCTCGGTGCCGGAAACCCTGCAAATCATGGCCAAGGCCCATGGTTGCGGCGGCTCCAGCGAACAGGCACTGCCCGACGGTTCGCAGCTGACCAGCTGGAGCTGCCCGAGCCAGGCGCCCGTAGAGCTGCGCCTGATCCCCAACGGCGAACATGTCTGGCCGGGAGGTGACAGCCGCCGCAACCGCAAGCTGTACGCCGGCAACTTCTCCGCCAGCCAGGCCGCCTGGGACTTCGCCAAGCAGTTCCGCAAGGGCCGCTGAAGACCGCCAGGCGCACCCGACCGATCAATCCGAGCAGTCCCCAGCCATGCACGCAGAGAGCGCCGCCATGTCGCAACTGACCCATCTCGAACGTCTGGAAGCGGAGAGCATCGACATCTTCCGCGAAGCGGTTTCCGAAGCGGAAAACCCGGTGATGCTCTACTCCATCGGCAAGGACAGCGCGGTCATGCTGCACCTGGCGCGCAAGGCCTTCTACCCCTCGCCGCCACCCTTCCCGCTGCTGCATGTGGATACCACCTGGAAGTTCCAGGCCATGTACGCGATGCGCGAGCGCATGGCCAGGGAGTCGGGCATGCAGCTGCTGGTCCACCACAACCCGGAGGCCCACGAACAGGGGATCAACCCGTTCAGCCACGGCTCGGCGCTGCATACCGACATGTGGAAGACCGAAGGCCTGAAACAGGCCCTGAACGCGCACAAGTTCGACCTGGCCTTCGGCGGCGCCCGGCGTGACGAAGAGAAATCACGCGCCAAGGAGCGCGTATTTTCCTTCCGCTCCGCCCAGCACCGCTGGGACCCCAAGGCCCAGCGCCCGGAACTGTGGCGCCTGTACAACGCCCGCAAGCAGCCGGGTGAAAGCATCCGCGCCTTCCCCCTCTCCAACTGGACCGAGCTGGACATCTGGCAGTACATCTACCTGGAAGGCATCCCGATCGTGCCGCTGTATTTCGCCGCCAAACGCCCGGTGGTCGAGCGCGACGGCGTGCTGATCATGGTCGACGACGAGCGCATGCCGCTGCGCGCAGGCGAAATACCGCAACTGAAGAGCGTGCGCTTCCGCACCCTGGGCTGCTACCCGCTGACTGGTGCGGTAGAGTCGCAGGCGGATACCCTGCCTGCCATCATCCAGGAAATGCTGCTGGCCACCACCAGCGAGCGCCAGGGACGGATCATCGACCACGACAGCAGCGGTTCGATGGAGAAGAAGAAAGTCGAGGGCTACTTCTGATGAACGCACAGACCCACCTCATCGAAGAGGACATCGAGCAGTATCTCAAGGCGCACCAGCACAAGAGCCTGCTGCGCTTCATCACCTGCGGCAGCGTCGACGACGGCAAGAGCACGCTGATCGGCCGCCTGCTGTATGACGCCAAGGCGCTGCTGGACGATCAGATGAGCGCCCTGGAAAGCGACTCGAAGCGAGTCGGCACCCAGGGTGGCGAACTGGACTTCGCCCTGCTGGTCGATGGCCTGTCCGCCGAGCGCGAACAGGGCATCACCATCGATGTGGCCTACCGCTTCTTCGCCACCGACAAGCGCAAGTTCATCGTCGCCGACACCCCCGGCCACGAGCAGTACACCCGCAACATGGTCACCGGCGCCTCGACCGCCGACCTCGCGGTAATCCTGATCGATGCGCGCAAAGGTGTGCTGACCCAGACCCTCCGCCACAGCTACCTGGTCTCCCTGCTGGGGATCAAGCGCGTGGTGCTGGCGATCAACAAGCTGGACATGGTCGGCTACTCGCAGGAAGTCTTCGAGCAGATCGACGCCGATTACCGTGCCTTCGCCAGCAAGCTCGGCCTCGAGCATATCCAGAGCATTCCGCTGTCGGCCCTGCGCGGCGACAACATGACCGGCCCCAGCGGCAACACGCCCTGGTACAGCGGTCCGAGCCTGATGCAGCATCTGGAGAACGTGCCCATCGATGGCACCCAGGACGATGCACCGCTGCGCATGCCGGTGCAGTGGGTGAACCGGCCCAACCTGGATTTCCGCGGTTTCTCAGGGCGCATCCTCGGCGGCAGCGTGCGCCCCGGCGATGCCATCCGTGTGCTGCCCTCGGGCAAGCTCAGCACGGTGGCGCGCATCGTCAGCCTGGGCGGCGACCTGGTGCAAGCCAGTAGCGGCCAGTCGGTGACCCTGACCTTGTGCGATGAAATCGACATCAGCCGTGGCGACGTGATCGCCAGCGCCGACGCGCCGCCGGCCGTGGCCGATCAGTTCGAGGCCACCGTGGTGTGGATGTCCGAGCAGCCGCTGCTGCCGGGGCGCACCTATCTGGTGAAGCTGGGCGCCAGCACCCTGGGCGCCACCCTGAGCCCGCCCAAGTACCAGATCGAGGTCAACAGCCTCGACCATCTGCCGGCCAAGAGCCTGGCGCTGAACGAGATCGGCGTCTGCACCCTGAGCCTGGACCGCGCCACGGCCTTCGACCCCTACGCGGAAAATCGCGACATGGGCAGCTTCATCGTCATCGACCGCTACAGCAACCAGACGGTCGGTGCCGGCATGCTGCACTTCGCCCTGCGTCGCTCGCAGAACATCCACTGGCAGGCGCTGGAAGTCGACAAGCAGGCCCGTGGCCGCCTCAACGGTCACCAACCCTGCGTGCTCTGGCTGACCGGCCTGTCCGGGGCTGGCAAGTCGACCATCGCCAACCTGCTGGAACGACGCCTGCACGCGCTGGGCGCGCATACCTACCTGCTCGATGGCGACAATGTCCGTCACGGGCTGAACAAGGACCTGGGCTTCACCGCCGCGGACCGGGTCGAGAATATCCGCCGCATCGGCGAAGTCTCGAAGTTGATGGTGGATGCCGGCCTGATCGTGATCAGTGCCTTTATCTCGCCCTTTCGTTCCGAACGCGAACTGGCGCGCAACTTGGTAGAAGTAGGCGAGTTCATCGAGGTATTTGTCGATACGCCATTGGCCGAAGTGGAAAGACGCGACCCCAAGGGTTTGTACAAGAAAGCCCGGCGCGGCGAACTGAAGAACTTCACCGGAATCGACTCTCCCTATGAAGCGCCGCAAGCAGCGGAGATTCATATTGAAACCAGCCGCTACAGCGCCGAACAGGCCGCCGACTATATAGTTGAACAATTACGAGAACGTGGCCTGCTGCTCTGAGAAACGCCGCAGCCTTGGCGCAGGGGCGGTGCCGGTACCGCCCCTGCATGCGGCAGCGAATGGCTTGCGGGCATGTTTTATCTGCCGGGCCGGTCAGTTTTTATTGGAACCGATCGGGATTCCGGCGTTCCCAGATAAACACGTGACAAAATACCGCCCGGTAATATCTGGCAAATATGAAGTGGAAAGTTATAATCGGCTCGCGCATTGCAGCAACAATACTTTGCTGCAATGGCCTCGGCTCAAGCAGAGCCCTTCTCGCCGGTTAAAAACCCTTCTATTGGTGGCTGCATAAGCCCATAGACGGCGAGCCCAGCCAATTTGGCGATCAGCAACATTCTGGATAATCACGTGACGAAAGATGAACTGCGCGCGGAACTAGAGCGCCAGGCACAACGTTACAAGGATGTATACGGCGGAGAAGTCATTACCTACGCCGCTCAACCGGACCCCGAGCGCAAACCCTGGCGCAAGAAACCCAGCCTGCTCGACCAGGCATTCCAGCAAGAACTGCACAAGATCGAACAGGCCCGCGAAAGCGAGTGAGCCTCGTCACCGAGCCGAATGCCCGGCATCCGCGCCCCGTGCACCCGGCAGAATAAAGGCGCCACCAGGCGCCTTTATTCTCGGGCGAAGCCACTCAGCGCCGTTTGCCGCCCAGCAGCGAGCCCATCAGGCCACGCACCAGTTGCCGACCGATCTGATTGGCGGCCTGGCGCACCGCGGTTTTCATCACCTGGCTGGCGAGGCTGCCGAGCAGTTCGCCGGCCATGCCGCCCAGACCGGCGGTGTCGCCCGACTTGTCGGCGGCCCTGGGCTGCTCGCCAGGAGCCTCGACCGACTGCTGCTGGGCTCGCGCCATGAGCATTTCATAGGCCGACTCGCGATCCACCGCCTTGTCATAGCGCCCGGCCTGCGGCGAGGCGCGCAACAGTGCGGCCCGCTCGCCTTCGCTCAGCGGGCCGATGCGCGATTGCGGCGGGGCAATCGCCACCCGCTGCACCATGGCCGGCGTGCCTTTTTCTTCGAGGGTGCCAACCAGGGCCTCGCCGATGCCCAGTTCGGTGAGCACGGTGAGGCAGTCGAACTCGGGATTGGGGCGGAAGCCGTCGGCCACCGCACGCAGGGACTTCTGCTCCTTGGTGGTGAAGGCGCGCAAGCCGTGCTGGATACGCAGGCCCAGCTGGGCCAGCACGTCATCGGGCAGGTCGCCGGGGGACTGGGTGACGAAGTAGACCCCGACGCCCTTGGAGCGGATCAGCCGCACCACCTGTTCCAGGCGCTCCTGCAGGGCCTTGGGGGTATCGGCGAACAGCAGGTGCGCCTCGTCGAAGAACAGCGCCAGCACCGGTTTCTCCGCATCGCCACGCTCGGGCAGCTGTTCGAACAGTTCGGCCAGCAGCCAGAGCAGAAAAGTCGCATAGACCTTGGGCGCCTCGTGCACCAGCTGGCTGGCATCGAGCAGGTGGATACGGCCGCGGCCATCGCTGTCCGGGCGCAGGATGTCCTCGAGCTGCAGCGCCGGCTCGCCGAACAGCGCCTCGGCGCCCTGCTGTTCGAGCGTGGCCAGACGGCGCAGCAGGGCCTGGGCCGAGGCGCCGGCAAACAGGGCACGATCCTCGCCGAGCAGCTCGGGATGGTCCTTGAGGTGGTTGAGCAGCGCCTTGAGGTCTTTCAGATCGAGCAGCAGCAGACCTTCGCGATCGGCCACCTGGAAGGCGGCATAGAGTGCGGCCTGCTGGCTGTCGGTCAGCTCCAGCAGGTTGGCCAGCAGCAGCGGCCCCATTTCGCTGAGCGTGGTGCGCAGCGGATGCCCACTGCGCCCGGCCACATCCCACAGCGTCACGGGATAGGCCCGCGGCTGATGATTCAGCCAGGGCATCCCGGCGATCCGCTCGGCCACCTTGCCTTGCGGGTTGCCCGCGGCCCCGAGGCCACAGAGATCGCCCTTGATGTCGGCGGCAAATACCGCCACGCCGGCATCGCTGAACAGTTCGGCAAGCCGTTGCAGGGTCACCGTCTTGCCGGTGCCGGTGGCGCCGGCCACCAGGCCGTGGCGATTGGTCAGGCGCAGCGCCTGGCTTACGGGCCGTCCCTGCGGATCGGCACCCAGTACAAATGCATCGGAAGCAGGCATCTTGCCATCCCTCGGGCTAAAGCTTTACTGCATAGAGGTCGTTATAAGCGGTGTAGAGCACAGTCCAGGTGAAAACCACCTGCCGCTAATAACTAAAGACTGCTGCCAGAACTCACCGGACGCAAGCAACCATGACCCAGAACCTGAAGTTCAGCCACAAGATCCTGATCGCCGCCTCATTGGTGGTGATTGCGGCTTTTTCCCTATTCACCCTCTACAACGACTACCTGCAGCGCAATGTGATCAAGGCCGATCTGGAAAGTGAACTGCAAAGCCTGGGGACGGTCACCGCCAGCAACATCCAGAACTGGCTGTCCGGACGCATCCTGCTGGTGGAGAACGTCGCCCAGTCGATCGACAGCGCCACCACCGCGGACAGCCTGGCGAGCACCCTGGAACGCCGCAGCCTGGCGTCGACCTTCGCCTTCACTTATCTGGGCGCGGCCGACGGCAGCTTCACCATGCGCCCGGATGACGAAATGCCGGCCGACTACGACCCGCGCACCCGGCCCTGGTACAAGGACGCCATGGCGGCCGGCGGCTCGACCCTGACCGAGCCCTATGTCGACGCCGCCACCAGCGAACTGATCATCACCATTGCCACCCCGGCCGGCAGCGCCGGTGTGGTCGGCGGCGATCTCAGCCTGAACACCCTGGTCGAGATCATCAACTCGCTGGACTTCAACGGCATGGGCTATGCCTTCCTGGTCAGCGCCGACGGCAAGATCCTGGTGCACCCGAACAAGGACCTGGTGATGAAATCGCTCACCGAGGTCTACCCGAAGAACACCCCGCAGGTCAGCCGCGGCTTCAGCGAAGTCGAGCTGGATGGCACCCCGCGTCTGCTCACTTTCACCCCGGTCAAGGGCCTGCCCTCGGTCAGCTGGTACGTCGGCCTGTCCATCGACAAGGACAAGGCCTATGCCCCCCTCAACGAGTTCCGCGCCTCGGCGATCATCGCCACGGTGATTGCGGTGGTCCTCATCATGCTCCTGCTGAGCATGCTGATCCGCGTGCTGATGCAGCCGCTGCACGTGATGGGCCGCGCCATGCAGGACATCGCCCAGGGCGAGGGCGACCTGACCAAGCGCCTGGCCATCCATTCGCAGGACGAGTTCGGCCGGTTGGCCAGCTCATTCAACCAGTTTGTCGAGCGTATCCACGCCTCGATCCGCGAAGTGTCCTCGGCCACCCAGCAGGTCAACGAAGTGGCCAAGCTGGTGGTCAACGCCTCCAACTCGTCGATGGTCAACTCGGACGAACAGGCCAACCGCACCAATAGCGTGGCCGCGGCGATCAACGAACTGGGCGCCGCCGCCCAGGAAATCGCGCGCAATGCCGCGCAAGCCTCGCATCAGGCCTCCGACGCGCGCCGCCTGGCCGAGGATGGCAGCCAGGTGCTGGAGAAGACCATTGCCGCCATGAACGAGCTGTCGAACAAGATCAGCGACTCCAGCGGCAACATCGAGAAGCTCAACGGCAAGACGGTCGACATCGGCCAGATCCTCGAGGTGATCAAGAGCATCTCCGAGCAGACCAACCTGCTGGCCCTCAACGCGGCGATCGAGGCGGCGCGCGCCGGCGAGGCCGGCCGCGGCTTCGCGGTGGTGGCCGACGAGGTACGCAACCTGGCCCACCGGACCCAGGAATCGGCCCAGGAAATCCAGAAGATGATCGAGGAGCTGCAGGTCGATGCCCGCGACTCGGTCAGTACCATGACCGAGAGCCAGCGCTACAGCGCGGACAGCGTCGCCATCGCCAACCAGGCCGGTGAGCGCCTGGGCAGCGTGACCCAGCGCATCGGCGAAATCGACGGCATGAACCAGTCGGTCGCCACCGCCACCGAGGAGCAGACCGCGGTCGTGGACTCGCTGAACATGGACATCACCGAAATCAACACCCTCAACCAGGAAGGCGTGGAAAACCTGCAGGCCACCCTGCGCGCCTGCGGCGATCTGGAGCAACAGGCAACGCGCCTGAAGCACCTGGTGGACAGCTTCCGCATCTGAAACCGTCTACTTCTTGGGCGCAAATCGCTCCTGCGCCCGAGCGGACCCACTCGGCGGCGTGCCCTCCTGCAGCTGCGACCACAGCTCGGCGGCACCGGGAAACTCGGTGCCGTCCTCCTCGCTCAAGGCATCCGGATCATAACGGCTGGTACAGCCCTCCCCCAGCGTGGGGGGCGGATGGGCCGTGCCCGGCTTGCGTGGATGCGGCATGGTCTCTTAACCCTCGGTCTGCTGCCCCGACTCATGCTGGGCGAATTGCTTGACCGCGCGCAGCACATCCTGGCAACTGATCTGCCCGAGCAGCCGACCGTCGGCGACCACCGGCAAATGATGGTGACCACCATGCAGCAAGCGCTCGGCCACCTCGATCACGCTGAGGTCGGCCGCTACCGTTTCCACCCGCGTAGTCATGCAGGCGCTGACCGTACCGCCGGTTTCCTCGTAATAGGCACCGGAGAGGATGCCGCGCAGGCAATCGATCTCCGTCAGCAGGCCGATCAGAGCGCCCTGCTCGTCAACCACCGGAGCGCCCGAAATGCGGTGTTCGAGAAACAGATCGATAGCCGTATACAAATCCGTATCGGCATGGAAGGTGACCTGGTGCGTGGTCATATAGTCGCGCACCTTGATCGACTTGAGCATCACTAGACTCCTCGTCCGCGGCTGGCCGTGGCATCCACCGACAGAAGTCAGTCGAACACCACCGTCTTGTTGTCGTGTACCAGTACCCGATCTTCCAAGTGATAGCGTAGCCCACGGGCGAGGGTCATCTTTTCCACATCCCGACCGAGGCGGACCATGGTTTCGATGCTGTCGCGATGGCTGACGCGTACCACGTCCTGCTCGATGATGGGGCCGGCATCCAGCTCCTCGGTCACGTAGTGGCAGGTGGCGCCGATCAGCTTGACGCCACGCAGCGAAGCCTGGTGGTAGGGTTTGGCGCCGACGAAGGACGGCAGGAAGCTGTGATGGATGTTGATCACCCGCCCGGCGAAGTCCTTGCACAGCTGCGGCGGCAGGATTTGCATGTAGCGCGCCAGCACAACGGCGTCGGCATCGCACTGGCCGACCAGACGCGCCACTTCGGCGAACGCCGGGGCCTTGTCCTGGGGGTCGACCGGTACGTGATGGAAGGGAATGTCGTGCCATTCGACCATGCTGCGCAGATCGTCATGGTTGGAGATGACGCAGGGGATGTCGCAATCCAGCTCGTCGCTGTGCCAGCGGTGCAGCAGGTCGGCCAGGCAGTGCGACTCGCGACTGGCCATCAGCACCACGCGCTTCTTCTGGGCGGAATCGGTTACCCGCCATTCCATGGAGAACTCGCGGGCAATCGGGGCGAATGCCTGGCGAAAACCGTCGAGATCGAACGGCAACGAGTCGGCACGAATCTCATGGCGCATGAAGAACCAGCCACTCTGGTTATCCGAGTGGTGGCTGGCTTCGCTGATCCAGCCATTGTAGGTAGCCAGGAAATTACTGACTTTGGCAACGATGCCAACGCCGTCCGGGCAGGCGATGACCAGCCGAAAAGTGCGCATGATGGGAGACTCCAGAAACTTCGCGAGGGCGCCATTCTAGCCAGAGCAGGGGAAAACTTCAGTATCTGCCTGACCAGGCAAATCACCCGGGACCACCGGAGCAAACCACCACAGGCAAGCGCCGGACTTGTGCAGGCATATGGCAGACCCCACGGCCATTATCCAGCCGCCGAGCGTGCCGCGATCTCGGGGCAAACTTGCATCCTAACGAGCCGCAACATGCGGTGTAATCCGCCATCCGATAAGTGCTGGCGCGCAAGAACTTGCACAGTCGCCAACTTGCATGGCGCCGCAGTTAATCCGCCAGATATGCAACAGCGAGCGGCAGCAGGCCTGCCGTTATCCCCGGAAGGCCCCGGGCATATATTCCACGAAATAATTTCGGCAAAACTTTTCCAACGTGTTTACTTGTCTCCGAGTGCCTGTCTATTATTGTCTTCAGTCCATCTCATATCCGCCCCCTGTCAAGGTAGAGCACAATGTCCCTGATCAACGAATACCGCGCCACCGAAGAAGCCATCAAGGAACTTCAAGAGCGCCTGAAGAACCTCTCGCAAGATGACAAACTGAAGAAAGAACTGGAATTCGAAGGCAAACTGCGCACCCTGATGGGCGAATACCAGAAGTCCCTGCGCGACATCATTGCCCTGCTCGACCCGGAAGCCAAGCTGAACAAGGCTCCGCGTGCCGCCAAAGCCACCGGCACCAAGCGCGCCCGCAAGGTCAAGCAGTACAAGAACCCGAACACCGGTGAAGTGATCGAAACCAAAGGCGGCAACCACAAGACCCTGAAAGAGTGGAAAGCCAAATGGGGCGCCGCCGTTGTTGAAGGCTGGGCCACCCTGCTCGGCTAAGTCGACAGCACGTCATAGAATAAAAAATGCCGGCAACTTGCCGGCATTTTTTATTCCATCGCCCAAGTCCCTCACAGGCGATATTTCTCCCGCAGCGCGGCGACATGTTCGCGCCAGACCTGCAATACCTGCTGCTGCGCCGCATCGGCCTGCGGCCATTCATTGATCAATGCTGCCTCGAACTGTTCCAGGGTATTCGGCGCCCCCGCCTCGGCATGACTCAGGCGAGTACGGCAGAATGCCTGCCACGTTGCCGCCTCCTGCGCCGACAGGGATTCCGGGAAATTGCGGGCCCGGTAGCGAAACAGCAACTCGGGCAAACGGGCATCGAGAAAACCCCAATTATCGCGCGCCAATTGCAAGGCACTGGCCTGGCGTACCTGTTCGCATAAACGTCGATCGCGGTCACCGAGGAAACCGCCATACAGTTGTTGTTCCGGATCATCCAGCGCGGTGAACTCTTCCTCCGCATAGATATGCGCCAATTTCTCCTGCCATTGCGCCAGGCCGTCACGCAACAACTGCGCGCGCGTTTCGCACTCCGCCAAGTTCAACTGCAGGCGCAGATTATCTTCGGTGCGCAAAACCTTGAGCGACGCCACCACCGGGCAGCGATTGATATGCAGCAGTTTCAGCGGCACCGGCAACTCGCCTTCGGCCAACTGATCGCGCCGGGTATACAGGCGCTGGCGCAGGGTCTGGGCATCCAGTTCCAGCAGCGGCCGCACATCGGTCTGCAAGTCGCAGACGATCAAGGCATTGCGATTGCGCGGGTGCCAGGCCAACGGCAGCACCACGGCCAGGTAATTGCGGCTACCGGCAAAGCGCCCGGAAACATGCACCAACGGCTGCAGCAGGCGAATCTGTTCCATGACCTTGTGCTTGCTGCGCAACTGGAACAGGTAGTCGTACAGCTTGGGTTGCCGTTCGCGCAGCAAGCGTGCCAGGGCGATGGTCGCGCGCACATCCGACAGCGCATCGTGCGCCTGGCCATGCTCGATGCCGTTGGCCTCGGTCAGGCGTTCGAGCTTCAGCGATGCCCGCCCCTCGTCGTCACGCGGCCACACGATCCCTTCCGGGCGCAGGGCGTAGGCGGTGCGCAGCAGGTCGATCAGGTCCCAGCGGCTGTTGCCGTTCTGCCACTCGCGGGCATAGGGGTCGTAGAAGTTGCGGTACAGGCTGTAGCGCGTCATCTCGTCGTCGAAACGCAGGCTATTGTAGCCCGCGCCGCAGGTGCCGGGCAGCGCCAGCTCGGCATGCACGCGCGCCATGAACTCGGCCTCGCAGAGGCCCTGATCGCGCAGGATCTGCGGGGTAATCCCGGTGATCCGGCAGGCCGCCGGATGCGGCAGAATGTCGTCGCTCGGCTGGCAATAGATGTTCAATGGCTCGCCGATTTCGTTGAGCTGCTCGTCGGTACGGATACCCGCAACCTGCAACGGTCGATCGCAGCGCGGGTTGATCCCAGTGGTTTCGTAGTCGTACCAGAAGATGCTTGAGCTCACGGCGGTTTCCATCGAGAAGAGGCCCGCGCAGTCTAACAGGCGCATACGGTGCACAAAAAACGCGAAAAAGCATGATCGCGCTCACGGGCGCACAGGTGCAACTTGCTGCCGCCCCGCCACTGTCGCTAGGATGCGCGGTTCGTAATGGCGTCCCACTACAACAAGGAAGTACTCATGACCGACACAACCCTACAGAACCCCTATGCCATGCCGGGCAGCGCCCTGCAGGAAACCACCGCCCCCGGGCAGGCGCCCTCGCTCGAACAGGCCCTGAGCCGCGGCTACGACTTCTCCATCGGCAGCCTGCTCGGTGAGGCCTGGAGCAAGACCAAGGGCACCAAAGGCGTGATCTGGGGCAGCTATCTGGTGTTCTGCGGCGCCATGATGGTCGCCTCCTTTCTCCTCTCGATCATCCTCTCCGTATTCGGCGTACTCGGTGCCCTGGGCGCCTCCAGCCTGGGCGACAGTGCCGGCGGCGGCCTGCTGGCCGCAGGCGTGTTCGGCTTCTTCGTGATCGGCCTGGGCGCCGGCCTGGTCATGCTCGCCGTGGTCTACCCCTTCGTGGCCGGCATCAACATGGTCGGCATCCGCCAGGCTGCCGGCCAGCCGGTACGCTTCGGCGAAGTGTTCAGCCACTTCGGGCGCACCCTGCCGCTGCTGCTGGCGGCGATCCTGATGGGCATCCTGGTGAATGTCGGTTTCCTCCTGTTCGTCGTCCCGGGCATCTACCTGGCCGTCGCGTTCCTGCTGACCATCCCGCTGATCGTCGAGCGCAAGCTGTCGGCCTGGGACGCCATGGTGGTGTCGTGCAAGGCGATCAACCAGCACTGGTTCAAGGTGTTCTTCCTCTACCTGCTGCTCGGCGTGATCATGATGATCAGCATGATTCCGCTGGGCATCGGCCTGATCTGGACCGTGCCGATGTTCATCGTGGCCCAGGGCATTCTCTACCGCACCATCTTCGGTGTGCTGCCCGCACCGGCCAACTGATTGCCAGCCAGCACTCGGGCCGCCGCGGCGGCCCGATTGCCTTCCCTCCTGCTGCTGGCTAGCATCAGGCTTTCTTCGATGCAGTTGACGAATGCAGCCCACCCCGCCGAGCGTCGCCCATGAGCCATCCCGCACCCGCACCCGGCTGCTGGATACGCGCCACCATGTCGAAACCCCGGAAGGCATTGACCTGGTCCTGCGCCCGGCCGGCGCGCTGCCGCGCATCCTGGCCTTCGGCCTGGACCTGCTGATCCGCGGCGCCATCCTGTTGCTGATGTTCATCGTCATGGCCTTCCTCGGCCAGCTCGGCGTGGGCCTGGGCAGCATTCTGCTGTTCCTGGTCAACTGGTGGTACATGGTGCTGTTCGAGGTGTTCAACCAGGGCCGCTCGCCGGGCAAGCAGATCATGGGCCTGCGCGTGGTGCATGACGACGGCACCCCGGTCGGCTGGGGCGCTTCGCTGACCCGCAACCTGCTGCGCTTCGTCGACATGCTGCCGGTCGGCTACTGCCTGGGGCTGGTCAGCTGCCTGAGCCATCCGGCCTTCAAGCGCCTGGGCGACTTGGCCGCCGGCACCCTGGTGGTATACCGCGACGAGAACGGCAAGCGCCCGGAGATTCCGGCCGGCGACAGCGAGCGCCCGCCGTTCTGCCTCAGCCTCGCCGAACAGCGCGCCCTGCAAGGCTTTGCCGAACGCCAGGGCGGCCTGTCCGCGGCCCGCCGCCAGGAGCTGGCCAGCATCCTCGCCGAGCCCCTGCAAGTGCCGCCAGAGCAAGCCGAGGCCCGCCTCAACAACATCGCCCGCGGCCTGCTGGGGGCGACATGAAGCAGCACCTGTTCGAGCACAAGCACGCCGCCGACTGGCAGCGCTTCACCCAGCTGCTCGGCCAGCTGGAGCGTGGCAAGGCCGACAGCAAGGCCTGCGAAAGCTTTGCCGCCGATTACCGCCATCTGTGCCAGCACCTGGCCCTGGCCGAGGAGCGTGGCTACAGCAGCCACCTGATCGACCAGCTGCAACAGCTGGCGATGCGCGGCCACCAGCAGTTCTACCGCCACCGCAGCCACCTGCTGGCACAGATGATCCGCTTCCTGATCAGCGGCTTCCCGCAACTGATCCGCAGCGAATGGCGCTGCGTGCTGGCCGGCTGCCTGCTGTTCTTCGGCAGCCTAATCGGCATGGGCCTGCTCACCTGGCAGTTCCCCGAGCTGATCTACGGCCTGCTCGACCCGGCCCAGGTCAGCGACATGGAGCGCATGTACGACCCCGACGCCCGGCGCATCGGCCGCTTCAGCGAGCGCGACTCGGGCGATGACTGGATGATGTTCGGCTTCTACATCATGAACAACATCGGCATCGCCTTTCAGACCTTTGCCAGCGGCCTGCTGTTCGGCCTCGGCAGCCTGTTCTTCCTGCTATTCAACGGCCTGATGATCGGCGCCGTCGCCGGCCACCTGACCCGCATCGGCTACAGCGAAACCTTCTGGTCCTTCGTCATCGGCCATGGTGCCTTCGAGCTGACCGCCATCGCCTTCGCCGGCGCCGCCGGGCTCAAGCTCGGCTGGGCCCTGCTCGCCCCGGGCCGCCTGCGCCGCGGCGAGGCCCTGCGCCAGGCTTCCGGGCGCAGCATCCAGCTGGTCGCCGGGGTGATCCTGTTCCTCGTCATCGCCGCCTTTGTCGAGGCGTTCTGGTCGTCGATGACCTACACCACGCCGACCATCAAGTACCTGGTCGGCACGGCCCTGTGGCTGCTGGTGATCGCCTATTTCGTTTTCGCCGGACGCCACCGCCATGCGCCTGACTGACGCCAGCGTCGCCATCCGTCCGCGCAGCGCCTGGGAAGCCGTCGACCTCGGCGTGCTCCTGGCGCAGCGCCATGCCGGCCTGCTGATGGGCAGCTGGGCCATCGTCACCCTGCCGGTGTTCGCCCTGCTCAGCCTGCTGCTGTGGCAATACCCGACGCTGTCCGTGCTGCTGTTCTGGTGGCTCAAGCCGGCCTGGGAGCGCCTGCCGCTGTATATCCTGTCGCACGCCCTGTTCGGCGACACACCTTCGCTCAGGCAGGCACTCAAGGCCCTGCCCGGCCTGCTCAAGCCGCAGCTGCTGGCCAGCCTGACCTGGCGCCGGCTCAGCCCGACCCGCAGCTTCGACCTGCCGGTGCTGCAGCTCGAAGGCCTCGCTGGCGAGGCCCGCAGCAAGCGCCTGGTGGTGCTGGGCCTGGGCAACAGCGGCGGGCCGACCTGGCTGACCGTGCTCGGCGTGCACCTGGAAGGGGTGTTCTGCTTCGGCCTGATCGGCCTGCTCTACCTGCTGCTGCCGCAGCAGATGGAGATCGACTGGGACTGGCAGAGCATGCTCAGCGGCGGCCAGGCCGAGTGGCTGTGGCTGGAACACCTGTCCAACCTGCTCTACGCCCTGGTGCTGGTGTTCTGGGAACCGATCTACGTGGCCTGCGGCTTCACCCTCTACCTCAACCGGCGCACCGCGCTGGAGGCCTGGGACATCGAGCTGGTCTTGCGCCGCCTGCGCCAGCGCCTGACCGGCAGCGCCTACGCCCTGCTCCTGGTTGGCGCCCTGTTCGCCCTGGTCCCCAGCCCGCCGGCCTGGGCCAGCGAACCCGCCAGCAGCTGCCCGATCCCCGTCGAAGACCCGAACGGCCCGGACGCCCCGCGCCTGCTCAAGCAGCCGCTGACCAGCCAGGCCGCCCACGACAGCATCACCCGGCTGCTCGACCAGCCGCCGTTCGAACACCGCGAGACGGTGACCCGCTGGCGCTTCGGCGATGAGCAGAAACAGGCCGAGGACAAGGAGCAGGACGAGAGCCAAGACCTGCTCGAAGCCCTGCAGAACCTCGGCGCGCTGGGCGACTACCTGAAGAAGCTGGAAATCGTCGCCCTGATCTTCGAGGTGCTGCTGTGGACCGCGCTGATCGGCCTGATCCTGCTGCTGGTGTGGCGCTATCGCGAATGGCTGAGCACCTTCGCCGGCCGCCTCGGCCTGCCGCAACGCCGCAGCCGCGAGATGCCGAGCCAGCTGTTCGGCCTGGACGTGGCCCCGGAAAGCCTGCCCGACGACATTGCCAGCACGGTCGAGCGGCTCTGGGCCGAGCAACCGCGCGAGGCCCTCGGCCTGCTCTACCGCGCCCTGCTCAGCCGCCTGCTGCACGACTTCCGCCTGCCACTGAAGGGCTCGCACACCGAAGGCGAGGTGCTGCAACTGGTGCAGCGCCTCGACCAGGCCGAACTGAGCCGCTTCAGCACGGTCCTGACCCGCCACTGGCAGAACCTCGCCTATGGCCATCGCCTGCCGCCGGCAGCGCTCAAGCAGGGCCTGTGCGATGCCTGGCGCCGCCTGTTCCAGACGGGAGCGACGGCATGAGCCGGACCGCCAGATTCGCCCTCGGCGGCCTTCTCGTCCTGGCGCTCGGCCTGCTGGCCATCTATGTCCTGGGCCAGCTGCAACCCTACGAGAAGACCCTCAAGCTCGGCCCGGCACCGGAGGTCGACGCCGATCCCTACCTGGCCGCCGAACACTTTCTGCGCGAGCGCAAGATCGCGGTCAGCCGCGCCGACGGCCTGGCCGTGCTGCGCCAGCTGCCGGCGCCCGGGCAGACCCTGATGCTGCTCAGCAGCCGCGAAGACATGACCCCGCGCCAGGCCCGCCAGGTACTGGAATGGACGGCCAAGGGCGGCCATCTGCTGTTCGTCGCGGAAAGCCTGTGGGACGAGGAACAAGGCAAGAGCGACGACTTGCTGCTCGACAGCCTGGACATCCAGCAGCACCTCACCGAAGACCTCGACGAGGCGGCAGACGACGAGGACAGCGGCGCCAGCGAAGCCGACGAACAGGCCGACGCGGACGCCGGCAGCGCCGAGGACAGCGACGCGGCGGAACTCGATGAAGAGCCCGGCGAAAACCAGGAAAACCTCGGCGAGGCGGTCGCCGCCCAGGTCGAGGCCGAGGATGACGACCGCTATCCGGAGCTGACCAAGCTCTACCTGGAGAACGAGGAAGCTCCGGCCTACGTCGACTTCGACACCGACTTCCACCTCTACGACGCCAAGAACCGGGCCCATGCCTGGGCCAACAGCGGCGCAGCCACGCACATGCTGCAGCTGTACCACGGCGACGGTCTGGTCACCGTGCTCACCGACGCCTGGCTCTGGCAGAACGACAGCATCGACGCCTACGACAACGCCTGGCTGCTCTGGTACCTGAGCCAGGACAGCAGCGTCACCCTGCTCTACAGCAAGGTGCGCGACAGCCTGCTCAGCCAGCTGTTCGAGCACTACCCCGCCGCGCTCACTGCCCTGGCCCTGCTGATCGCTCTGCTGCTGTGGCATGTCGGCCTGCGCCACGGCCCGCTGCAGAGCCCGCCCAGCCATGCCCGCCGGCAACTGGAAGAGCACCTGCGCGGCAGCGCCGACTTCCTGTTGCGCCGCACCAGCCAGCAGCACCTGCTGCACAGCCTGCAACGCGATATCCAGCGCCGCGCCCGCCACCGCCACCCGGGCTTCGAGCGCCTGGCCGTGGCCGATCAGTGGCAAGTGCTCGGCCGCCTCACACGCATCCCCACCAGCGCCATCAGCCAAGCCATGCGCCCCGTGCCTGCGCACAAGCTGTCCGCTGCCGACTTCACCCGTCAGGTCGCCAACCTGCAAACCCTCAGGAATGCCCTATGAGCGAACACACGCCGGACCAACCCACCGCCAGCCCAGCACCGGCCGCCCCGGACGCCACCCCGGCGCCCGCCGCCGCGGCGAGCAACCCGGCCAGCCAGCGCCAGCGCGCCACCCAGATGCTCCAGGCCCTGCGCCTGGAGCTGCAGAAGGCCGTGGTCGGCCAGCACGCGGTGATCGACGACGTGCTGACCGCCCTGATCGCCGGCGGCCACGTGCTGGTCGAAGGCGTGCCCGGCCTGGGCAAGACCCTGCTGGTGCGGGCCCTGGCCAAGTGCTTCGGCGGCGAGTTCGCGCGCATCCAGTTCACCCCCGACCTGATGCCCAGCGACGTCACCGGCCATGCCGTGTACGACCTGCAGAGCGAGCAGTTCAAGCTGCGCAAGGGCCCGGCCTTCACCAACCTGCTGCTGGCCGACGAGATCAACCGCGCCCCGGCCAAGACCCAGGCCGCCCTGCTGGAAGTCATGCAGGAGCGCCAGATCACCCTCGAGGGCCGTGCCCTGGCGGTGCCGCAACCCTTCCTGGTGATGGCCACGCAGAACCCCATCGAGCAGGAAGGCACCTACCCGCTGCCGGAAGCCGAGCTGGATCGCTTCATGCTCAAGCTGCGCATGGACTACCCCCAGGCCGATGAAGAAATGAGCCTGGTGCGCCAGGTGACCCGCTCAGCCAAGGCCGACATGCTCGAAGTGGCGCCGCTGCGCACCCTGCTGCAGGCCAAGGACGTGCTGGCCCTGCAGAAGATCGCCAGCGAACTGGCCATCGACGAGCAGGTGCTCGACTACGCCGTGCGCCTGGCCCGCGCCACCCGCACCTGGCCCGGCTTGGCCATGGGCGCCGGGCCGCGCGCCTCGATCGCCCTGGTGCGCGGCAGCCGCGCCCGCGCCCTGCTGCGCGGCGGCGACTTCGTCCTGCCGGATGACGTGAAGGGCTGCGCCCTGGCCGTGCTGCGCCACCGCGTGCGCCTGGCGCCGGAGCTGGATATCGAGGGCCTGTCGGTCGACCAGGTGCTGCAGCAGCTGCTCGACCAAGTCCCGGCGCCGCGCCTGTGATGCGGCGCCAACCGCTGCTGCGAGGCCCGCGCCCGGCATGAAACCTTCGCGCCTCCTGCTCGGCCTGCTCGGCGTGCTGCTGACCCTGGCCATCGTCCTGGGCAGCCTGCCGCTGCTCAAGGTCCAGCTGCCGCCAACCCTGCAACCGCTGTGGTGGAGCCTGCTGCTGTGCCTGCTGCTGGTCGCCGCGGTCGACGCCCTGTGGCTGCGCCGCCTGCCCTCGCCGCGCCTGCAGCGCCAGCTGCCGGGCAACCTGCCGCTGGGGCGCTGGAGCGAAGTGCGCCTGACCCTGCAGCACAGCTACCCCCAGGCGCTGAGCATCGAGCTGTTCGACCATGTGCCCGAACACATGGCGTTCGAATACCTGCCGCAGCGGGTCGAGCTGCGCCCCGGCGAGCAGACCCAGTGCGGCTACCGGGTGCGCCCGCTGCAGCGCGGACACTTCCGCTTCACCCGCTGCGAACTCAACCTGCCCAGCCCGCTGCGGCTGTGGCAGGGCCGGCGCTACCTGGAGCTGGCGGGGGAAACCCGCGTCTACCCGGACTTCGCCCGCCTGTATGGTGCCCAGCTGATGGCGGTGGACGACTGGCTCAGCCAGCTCGGCGTGCGCCAGCGCCAGCGCCGCGGCCTGGGCCTGGAGTTCCACCAGCTGCGCGAGTTCCGCGAGGGCGACACGCTGCGCCAGATCGACTGGAAGGCCACCGCGCGCAAGCGCACGCCGATCGCCCGCGAATACCAGGACGAACGCGACCAGCAGATCGTCTTCCTGCTCGACTGCGGACGGCGCATGCGCAGCCATGACGGCGACCTGTCGCACTTCGACCACGCCCTCAATGCCAGCCTGCTGCTCAGCTACGTGGCCCTGCGCCAGGGCGATGCCGTGGGCCTGGCGACCTTCGCCGGCGACCAGGACCGGTTCGTCCCGCCGGTCAAGGGCCAGGCGCACATCAGCAGCCTGCTCAACGCCGTGTACGCCCTGGACAGCACCCGCCGCCCGGCCGACTACGCCGCGGCGATCAACCAGCTGCTGGTGCGCCAGCGCCGCCGCGCCCTGGTGGTGCTGGTGACCAACCTGCGCGACGAAGACGACGAGGAGCTGCTCGGCGCGGTCAAGCGCCTCGGCCGCCAGCACCGCGTGCTGATCGCCAGCCTGCGCGAGGAAGTGCTCGACCAGCTGCGCCACACCCCGGTCGACAGCTACGAGCAGGCGCTCGGCTACTGCGGTACGGTGAACTACCTGAATGCCCGCGCCGGCCTGCACGAACGCCTGCTGGCCAACGGCATTCCGGTGCTCGACGCCCGCCCCGGCGAGCTGGGGCCGCAGCTGGTCAGTCGCTACCTGGAATGGAAAAAGGCCGGGGTGCTCTGAGCACACCCGGCCTTCCTGGAGCGTGCGCGGCTCGCGCGCTTTCCGCCTATACGCTAACGGGGAAGCGCCTCAGCCGAGCAGGATCACCGCCCAGACCACGGCGATCAGGCTGAGGGAGACGAACTGCGCCGCGCTGCCCATGTCCTTGGCGTTCTTCGACAGCGGGTGGCGGTCCAGCGAGATGCGGTCGATCGCCGCCTCCACCGCCGAGTTGAACAGCTCGACGATCAGCGACAGCAGGCCCACGGCGATCATCAGCGCGCGTTCCACCGGGCTCACCTCGAGCCAGAAGGCCAGCGGCACCAGCACCACGTTGAGCAGCACCAGCTGGCGGAACGCGGCCTCGCCGGTGAAGGCGGCCCGCAGGCCGTCCAGCGAATAGCCGGCCGCATTGAGGATACGTTTCAGGCCGGTCTGGCCCTTGAATGGCGACATTGCTTGGTTACCTGAAGCTGGGGATGCCGGAGCTTAGGCCCGGCACGGTCAAAAAATCGTGAACAGGCCCGGCGCAGGTGGGGGCGGCAACGCCTGCGCCGTCACTGCCCGGGGATCGACTCCATCTGCTGCAGCAACAGCGCCGCCTGGGTGCGGGTGCGTACGCCGAGCTTGCGGAAGATCGCCGTGACATGGGCCTTGATGGTTGCTTCCGAGACGCTCAGCTCATAGGCGATCTGCTTGTTCAACAGGCCCTCGCAGACCATGGTCAGCACGCGGAACTGCTGCGGCGTGAGGCTGGCCAGCCCTTCGCTGGCGGCCTTGGCCTCGGCCGAGACACTGGCCGCCTCGGCGGACAACGGCGGCCACCAGACATCGCCGTCGAGCACCTGGCGCACGGCCTGCTGGATGGTCTCCAGCGAACTGGACTTGGGAATGAAGCCGCTGGCGCCGAACTCGCGCGAGCGCACCACCACGGCCGCCTCTTCCTGGGCCGAGACCATCACCACCGGCACCTGCGGGTATTGCCCGCGCAGCAGCACCAGGCCGGAAAAACCGTAGGCACCGGGCATGTTGAGGTCCAGCAGGACCAGGTCCCAGTCGCTTTTCTCGGCCAGGCGGGCTTCCAGCTCGGCGATGCTGGCCGCTTCCACCAGGCGCACATCCGGGCCCAGACCCAGGCTCAGCGCCTGTTGCAGGGCACTGCGGAACAGCGGGTGATCGTCAGCGATCAGAATTTCGTAAGCGGCCATTGGTATTCCCTGTTCTTGTTGTGGGCCGAAGCAATCCGGGCAGCACGGCGTTGCGAGCGGCGCCAAGCATGCCCAGCTGTGACGGGGTGGTCAAGTTGCACGCTTTGCGGCAAAGTCGCCCCTTTTTATTGCCGAGATTTCGCATGCCTAGCCAAGCCCTGCGCGCCGACCTGCTGATGTTACTCACCGCGATGATCTGGGGCTCCGCCTTCGTTGCGCAACGCCTGGGCATGGATGCCATCGGCCCCTTCCTCTACACCGGCCTGCGCTTCGCCCTGGCCACCCTCGCCGTGCTGCCGCTGGTGATCCTGCTCGGCCGCCGCGGCGCCACCAAGGCGCCGGAGCCGGTCAACCGCGGCCTGCTGTTCGGCGGCCTGGTCATGGGCCTGGCGCTGTCGCTGGGGATCAACCTGCAACAGGTCGGCCTGCTGTTCACCAGCGTGACCAACTCAGGCTTCATCACCGGCCTGTACGTGATCGTGGTGCCGCTGCTCGGCCTGTTCCTCGGCCACAAGACCGGCCTGGGCACCTGGCTGGGTGCCGGCCTGGCCGTGGCCGGGATGTTCCTGCTCAGCGTCGGCGAGGGCTTCCATGTCGCTTCCGGCGACTGGCTGCAACTGGCCGGCGCCTGCGTCTGGGGTGTGCACGTGCTGCTGGTGAGCTTTTTCGCCAGCCGCCACGACCCGCTGCGCCTGGCCCTGCTGCAGTTCGCCACCTGCGCGGTGATCAGTCTGATGCTGGCCCTGATCCTCGAGGAGATCAAGCTCGATGCCATCCTCGCCGCCGGCCCGGCCATCCTCTACGGCGGCCTGTTCGGCGTGGCGGTCGGTTTCACCCTGCAGGTGGTGGCGCAGAAGCATGCCATCGCCTCGCACGCGGCGATCATCCTGTCCCTGGAAGCGGTATTCGCCGCGATCGCCGGCGCCCTGTTCCTCGGCGAGGCGCTGGCGCTGAAGGGCTACTTCGGCTGCGCCCTGATGTTCGTCGGCATGCTGATTGCCCAGCTGTGGCCGAAGAAGGCCCTGGCCAACTAGTCCTGGAGGAAGGCCTTGACGGCCAGGTGGGCGGGGCTCTGTTCGTCCACCGGCCAGCGGTGCTTGGCGCCCAGGTAGCGCTCGCTGAACAGGTCCAGCCAGGCATCCAGGGCCCGGGCCGCGCGCGGCTCGCCGCCCAGTTCCAGGCACAGCGCCGCCACCTCCGCGGTGCACAGGTGCTCCTCGCGCTTGGAGCGCCGCAGGCGGTAGCGCGACAGCTGCTCCGGCTGCAGGCTGAGCACCGGGAAGCGATCCAGGTAGGGGCTCTTGCGAAACATCTTGCGCGCCTCGGTCCAGGTCGCATCGAGCAGAATGAACAGCGGGCGCTTGCCCGGCGCCGCCGGCAACTCGCCGATCACCCGCGGCGGCGCCGCATATTCGCCGGGGAACACCACGCAGGGCTGCCACTGCGGGTCGTCGAGCAACGCCAGCAGGCCGGGATCGACCGCCGTACGCTGCCAGGTGAAGGCAAAGGTATCGGCCACCAGATCGGCGATCAGCCAACCGGTGTTGCTCGGCTTCAGCGCCTCGACATCGTGCATCAGCAGGCACACGCCGGCGCGCACCTCGACCTGCGGCTTCCAGGCGCACAGGCAGTAGTTGCCCAGCACCCGGCACTGCGGGCAGCGCGGCGCACGCGAGCCGCGCGCGACAAAGGGCTTGAGGCTGCGCGCCAGGCGTTCGGCACGGAGCCGGGCAACGGCATGGGTCATCGGGAAACCTGCGGACAAAGGCATGGGGCGCGCAAGTCTAGAGTAAGATGGCACGCGACTGAACCGGCCCGGCCAAGGCCGGTCGAAGGATTCAGCCTTATTTGTGGAGATTGTTCATGCTGCGCCTCGCTTCCCTGCTCGCCCTCAGCCTTGCCCTGCCTGTCGCTCACGCGGCCTCCCTGAAGGATTACGAGCTGACCCGCATGCTCGGCCAGGTCGCCAAGGACAGCAGCGTCGGCACCCCGCGGGCGATCAACGAGGACATTCTCGACCAGGGCTACACCGTGCAAGGCAACGAGCTGGTCAACCACCTCAGCGTGCGCAGCGCCCACGCGGCGCAGATGCGCGGCAACCCGGACGCCGTGCGCCAGCAACTGGCCAACAGCGTCTGCAGCAACACCGGCTACCGCCAGTTGCTGGCGCGCGGCGCGGTGCTGCGCTACGAATTCAGTGAATACCAGAGCAACCGCCCGGTGACCACCGAGCGCTTCAGCAAGGCCGATTGCGGCCTGCAGTAAGCCGCCGGCTCACGCCTGTTCGGTGCGCGGCGGCTCCTCGTTCGCGCGCAGTTCGGCCAGCAGCGCCTCCATGTAACGGGAGCGCCGCGCGCCTCCCTCCAGGCGCCGCCGACATTCGTCGGCCAGGCTCAAGCCATTGCTGCCGGCGGCTTGCACCAGCAGGCGATACAGATCGAGATCCAGCTCCAGTACCAACTTGGGCATACCTGCCCCTCCCATCCCTGAGTCAATCCACACCGACTCGCGCCGGCTAGCGGCCCTGCCCTCGGCTCAGCGCAGGCAGGCCGGGTCACCCTCGCCCTGCACCGCCGCACGTTCCTGCGCGCTCAGCAGCTCGTCCAAGCCTATCCCCAGCAACTCGCTGGCGGCCAGCAGCACATGGGCCCAGCTGCAGCGGTTGGCGAACAGCATGCCCGCCTCGTCCAGCGTGCCGCCGCGGTTGCAGTAGCCCAGCACGCGCTGCCGAGCGGCATCGCCGAGGATCGGCCAGAGATGGCCGCGTGCCACTTCCGGGCGCATGTGGCTCAGCAGTATGCGCCGGCCATGGCGCTGCGGGAACAGCCGCTCCAGCGTCGCCCCATCCGCCACCGCGGCGGCCTCCCAGACATCGCGCGGGGCGCGGAAACGTCCCGGCTCCTGCAGGTAGATCAGCTGCCAGGCGTGCCCGGCCGCCGTCAGGCGCAGCGCCGCGCGGCGCATCTCGGCCAGCTGGTAGCTGCCACAGGCGATCAGCAGCAGCGGATCGGCACCCGGCGCCTGCTCCAGCAGGATCGCGCCGTCGCGCGCCAGGTCTTCGGCCTGCTGGCGATCGAACTGGACGGGGCGCTCGCGCTTGGGCACCACCAGGCAGGCCAGCTGGCCGCGCGCCTGGTAGATCGCCGGCAGCAGGGCCAGCAGCGCATTGTGGTCGGCGGGAAACAGCACCCGCACCATGTCGCTCATTTCGCCGAGCAGGGCCTCGCAGAACGTGGTGTCCTGGTGCGACTGCTGGTTCTTGCCATTCTCCCAGGTGTGCGAGGTGGCGACCAGCGGCCAGCCGAGCCAGCCGGCCGGACGCCCGACCTCCTTCTGCTGGCGGGCGAAGATCAGGCTCTGGCGCACCGCGCCGAGCATTTTCACGCAGAAGGCCTCGTAGCTGGCGACCAGGTTCAGGCCACCCTGGTTGGCCAGGCAGGCGGAGACCACCGCCTCCTCGTTGAGCGCGGTGATGATCGCGCCCTGCACATCTTCCAGCTCGCACTCCGGGTTGCTGACCCTGTGCTTGAGCGCCTTTAGCACGCCGCCCAGGCGGTTGCTGGCCAGCTCGTCCGGATTGCCGACCCGCGGCCGCAGCCCCGGGTTGGCCTGCACCAGGTCGACGAAGAAGCGGTCCAGGGCGGCCATCGGCGAACAGCTCTGCGCCTGGTAATGCAGCGCGGGCAGCTGCGGCAGTGGTGGCTGGCGCACGGCCAGGGCGTGCTCGCGCTCGGCCGGGCGCGCACTGCGCGAGGTGATGAACAGCGCGCAGGCCTGCGCCAGCTCGTTCGGCGCCACCCACAGCTGCGCCGCATGCTGGTTGAACAGCGCCCGGGCCGCGGCATCCCCGTGCGGGTTGGCCGGCAGCGGCAGGTTGTGCGCGGCATTGCTGCCGGCGCCGTAGAAACCGAAGCCCTTCTGCGTTTCGGCGATGCCGTAGGGCATCGGCAGCGGGTAATGGAGAATCTGGTTGTGCAGTTCCTGCACGCGATGGCCGAGGCGCTGTTCCATCTCCCACAGCGCGCAGGCAAATGCCGCCGGGTCGCGGCCGTCGAAGCTCAACGGGTCGAAGCCGCAGCGCTGCAGGTGCTGGCGGAAACCGTCCAGCCCCTCATGGGTGCCCAGTTCGGTGCGCTGTTCGATGCGCCGGCCATTGGCGATCATCACCGGCAGCGCCACCCCGCAATCCTCGGCACGCCACCAGCGCGGCATCCAGTCGCTGCCGCGCTGTTCTTCGGCCGCGCCATCGGAGAGGAACGCCACCAGCTTCTCGCCGGGCAGCGGCATATGGGTGTACTGCAACTCGGCGAAGCCGAGGTAGCCGCCCTCGGCAATGCCGCCGCCGGTGTGCGGGTTGACGTGACTGCCCAGCGGTACGCCCGGGCCGCCGTCCGGGGCCTGTGCATAGCTGTAGAAATCGGCCACCAGGCGGCTCATCCCGGCCTCGTCGCGGCTGTAGCGCTGGGCCTGCTGCGGATGCTGGTTGGCGGTGAGCAGGTTGAGCGCCTCGATGGCCGCCACGCAGTGGCCCTGGCCCATCAGCCAGCCGCGGGTCTCGCCGCTCAGGGCATTCAGGGCCAGATAGCCGGCGTAGGCCGGCACCATGTTCAGCGCGCCGCCGGTGTGCCCCTCGGGCTGCGCCTTGAAGTCCTCGGCCGACAGGGCCGTACCATCCACGCGCACGCGCCGGGCGTAGGTCATGTGCACCACCAGCCACAGCCCGGCGGCATTCAGTCGATCCAGCGCCCGCATGAAGCGGTAGACGCTGGCCAGGTCGGGCTGCCGGCCGGCCTGCACCAGCTGATGAGCCAGGCGGTAGACGGCCGCCTGGGTCGCTGGGCTATGCTGAACAGGGCCGTAACCTTGCTGCCATTCGGCAAAGGCAGGCTCGTGCAGAGCATGCTCGGTCAGCTCGGCGATACTGGGAATGATCTGGGACATGGCCTGGCTCCTGACATTTCTAGCAGTCTATAACAGGCAATGGTGCCCCGGCTGACCTGCATCAAGACCGGGCCGCGGCCGGCACGCCAGACTCTGTCCATTCACTCTGCAAGGATACTTCCATGGCTCTGCTCAGCTTCCTCGGCGCCATTCAACAAGTCACCGGCTCCTGCTACCTGATCGAAAGCCGTGACGGTGCCCGCGTCTTGCTCGACTGCGGCCTGCGCCAAGGTCGTCGTGAGGAAGAGCAAGGCAACTATGAGCCCTTCGCCTTCGACCCGCTGAGCCTGGACGCCGTGGTGATCTCCCACGCCCACCTCGACCATACCGGCCTGCTGCCCAAGCTGGCCGCCAGCGGTTACCGCGGGCCGATCTTCGCCACCGACGCCACCTGCGAGCTGATGGAGTTGATGCTGCTGGACGCCGCGCACATCCAGGAAAATGACGCCGAGTGGGAAAACAAGTGGCGCGCGCGCCAGGGCAAGGCGCCGATCAAACCGCTGTACACCACCCGGGATGCCGAGCAGGCACTCAAGCTGCGCCGCCCCCTCGTCTATGGCCAGACCCACGAGGTGGCCAAGGGCGTGCAGGTCACCTTCCACGATGCCGGGCATATCCTCGGCTCGGCCATCGTCGAGATCGAAGTCCAGGACCACCACCTGAAACGCCACTTGGTGTTCTCCGGCGATCTGGGCAACGACTGCTCGCCGCTGATGCGCGACCCGAGCTTTCTCAGCAAGGCCGACGTGGTGCTGCTGGAGTCCACCTATGGCGATCGTGACCACCGTTGCAGCAGCGACACGATCGAAGAACTCGCCGAGATCCTGCAGAAGGCCCACCGCGAAGGCGGCAACGTGCTGATCCCGTCCTTCGCGGTCGGCCGCACCCAGGACCTGATCTACTACCTCGGCCGCTTCTACCAGGAAGGCCGCCTGCCGCAGCAGGCCGTGTTCCTCGACAGCCCCATGGCGATCCGCGCCAACGCCATCTACTCGCGCTTCCATGAGCAATTCGCGCCCGAGGACCGCGCGATCCTGGCCGCCAAGGGCGTCAAACGGGTCGAAGACTGGCTGCCGATCCTGCGCTGCACGCCCACCCCGGAAGACTCCATGGCGATCAACCGGATCAAGAGCGGCGCCATCATCATCGCCGGCAGCGGCATGTGCACCGGCGGGCGCATCGTCCACCACTTCAAGCACAACCTCTGGCGCAGCGAGTGCCACCTGGTGTTCCCCGGCTTCCAGGCCGCCGGCACCCTGGGCCGCAGCATCGTCGACGGCGCCACCTCGGTGAAGGTGCTGCACCAGCGCATCGCGGTCAAGGCGCAGATCCACACCCTGGGCGGCTTCTCCGCCCATGCCGGGCAATCGCAGCTGCTCGACTGGGTCGGCCACTTCGACCATCACCCGGAGCTGTACCTGGTGCACGGCGAACTGGAGAAGATGCAGGCGCTGCAGCAGGCCCTGCGCGAGAAGCTCAACTGGATCGCCAACATCCCCGAGCCCGGCGAACAGATCGCCCTCTGACCCCGCCCCACGCCGCTAGCCCGCTGCCGCGGGCTCCAGCCGATCAATCCGGTTACAAAAGCCAGGTAGCGTCATGCAACCTGCGGCACCGTTCGTCCGTCAAACCGTCACGAGCCCAGCCATACTCAGCATAGGGTCGGGCGTTTCAAGGATGTGAAATGACCCGGACCGCATCAAGCAAGGAGAAATAACATGCCTTATGAATCGGACGACTATCTATCCAGGCACTTCCAAACCGGCGGGATCGACCTGGCCGACAAGATCGAGGAACTCGCCAGCCTGGTGGTACCACCTGCCAGCCCCAACCTACCGCTGTACCAGGAAATGCTCACCACCGTGGTGCGCATGGCCCAGGCCGACCGCAACCGCTGGGACGCCAAGATCATGCTGCAGACCCTGCGCGAAATGGAGCACGCCTTCAGCGCCCTGGAACAGTTCAAGCGCCGGCGCAAGGTCACGGTGTTCGGCTCCGCCAGAACCCCCAGCGACCATCCCGCCTACCAGCTGGCCCGCGAACTGGGGCAGACCCTGGCCCACCTCGACCTGATGGTGGTCACCGGCGCCGGTGGCGGCATCATGGCGGCGGCCCATGAAGGCGCCGGCCTGGAGAACAGCCTCGGTTTCAACATCACCCTACCCTTCGAACAGGGCGCCAACGCCACCGTGCATGGCAGCGACAACCTGCTGTCGTTCCACTTCTTCTTCCTGCGCAAGCTGTTCTTCGTCAAGGAGGCCGACGCCCTGGTGCTCTGCCCCGGCGGTTTCGGCACTCTGGACGAGGCCCTGGAGGTCCTGACCCTGATCCAGACCGGCAAGAGCCCGCTGGTGCCCATCGTTCTGCTCGACGAACCGGGCAGCAACTATTGGGAAGAAGCCCTGCGCTACATCCGCGAGCAGCTGCTGGAGCGGCGCTACATCCTGCCCAGCGACATGCAGCTGATGCGCCTGGTGCACAGCGCCCAGGAAGCCGGCCAGGAAATCGCCCGCTTCTACCGCAATTACCACTCGACCCGCTGGCTCAAGGGCAGCTTCGTGATCCGCATGAACCACCCGCTCAACGATGCGGCGCTGCGGGTACTGAACAAGGAGTTTGCCGACCTGTGCCTGAGTGGCGGCTATCTGCAGCAGGGCTATTGCGAGGCGGAAAGCGACGAGCCGGAGTTCTGCGAGCTGACGCGCCTAGCTTTCCGCTTCAATGCCCGCGACCACGGCCGCCTGCGCGAGCTGGTCGACTTCATCAACCTGCCGCAGAACTGGGCGCAGAACAGCTGAGGCGCAGATCTGCCGCCAACCGAGGATCGTCTAAAAAAGAAAGCCCGGGGTCGGGGAGCGCCGGGCTTAAAGGGGATTCAGTCCAGATCGGCGCCGCGCAACAGGCGGCCGATCTGTTCCTGGGAAAAACCGCGATAGGCGAGAAACCGCCCCTGCTTGGCTCGCTCGCGGGCATCGACGGGCAACTGGCCGGCAAACTTGCGCTGCCAGAGTTCGCGCAACTGCGCCGACCAGTCGACATCGGCGCCAGCCAGGGCCTGTTCGATCGCCGCACGCGGCAGGCCGCGCTGCACCAGCTCCTCACGGATGCGCAAGGGGCCGAAGCCGGAGCGGGCCTTGCTGCCGACGAAACTGTCGAGGTAACGCGTCTCCGACAGCAAGCCTTCCTCGGCCAGGCGATCGAGGGCGCTGTCGATCAGCTCCTGCGGTGCGCCGCGCTGGCGTAGCTTGCGCGTCAGCTCGACACGCCCATGCTCGCGCCGCGCCAGCAGGTCCATCGCCGTGCGGCGTACCGCCACCAGGGTATCGAGCATCGCCGCCATATCGAAACGCTACCGGCTGCAGAGGATCAGGCGTCGATATCGGCCAGGTCGTCGGCATCGGCGGTGCTTTCGGCACGGGCCGGGCCGGAGGCCACCAGCAGCTTCTCGCGGATGATCTTCTCGATGGCGCTGCCGACTTCCGGGTTGTCTTCCAGGTACTTGGCCGAGTTGGCTTTGCCCTGGCCGATCTTGTTGCCCTGGTAGCTGTACCAAGCGCCCGACTTCTCGATCAGGCCGAGCTGCACGCCGAGGTCGATGACTTCGCCGGTGCGGTAGATGCCCTTGCCATAGAGAATCTGGAATTCGGCCTGGCGGAACGGCGGCGCCACCTTGTTCTTCACCACCTTGACGCGGGTTTCGCTGCCGACCACTTCGTCGCCTTCCTTCACCGCGCCGGTACGGCGGATGTCCAGGCGCACCGAGGCGTAGAACTTGAGGGCGTTGCCACCGGTGGTGGTTTCCGGGCTGCCGAACATCACGCCGATCTTCATGCGGATCTGGTTGATGAAGATCACCAGGCAATTGGCGTTCTTGATGTTGCCGGTGATCTTGCGCAGCGCCTGGCTCATCAGGCGGGCCTGCAGGCCGACGTGCATGTCGCCCATCTCGCCTTCGATTTCGGCCTTCGGTACCAGAGCGGCCACGGAGTCGACGATGATCACGTCGACGGCGTTGGAGCGCACCAGCATGTCGGTGATTTCCAGGGCCTGTTCGCCGGTATCCGGCTGCGACACCAGCAGGTCATCGACATTAACGCCGAGCTTGCCGGCGTAGTCCGGGTCGAGGGCGTGTTCGGCGTCGACGAAGGCGCAGGTGGCGCCGAGCTTCTGTGCTTCGGCGATCACCGACAGGGTCAGGGTAGTCTTACCCGAGGATTCCGGGCCATAGATCTCGACGATCCGGCCTTTCGGCAGGCCGCCGATGCCGAGGGCGATGTCGAGGCCCAGGGAACCGGTGGAAATGGCCGGAATCGCTTGGCGCTCATGGTCGCCCATGCGCATCACGGCGCCCTTGCCGAACTGCTTCTCGATCTGGCCCAGGGCTGCCGCCAGCGCGCGCTTCTTGTTGTCGTCCATTTCCATCCTCACGTGATCAAGGGGAGCCGACCGCTCACCAACAACTGTATAAGTAGACAGTAGTATTCCATAAGGCAAGTCGCTCGCCTACCCCTGTCAGGGTTTTTCTCCTGCCGTCAGTCGGAGCACGCCCTGCAGCGCGCGCTCGACCGTCTGCCGGCGTACTGCGCTGCGGTCGCCGGCAAACTGACAGCGCCGGCTGTACAGCTGTTCGGCATCGCTCCAGGCCAGCCAAACGGTGCCCACCGGTTTGTCCGGCGAGCCGCCATCGGGGCCGGCCACGCCGCTGACCGCCACGGCGAAACGCGCCCCGCTGTGCTGCCGGGCGCCGCGCACCATGGCCTCGACCACCTCCTGGCTGACCGCGCCGACACGCTCGAACAATTCGGCCGGCACCCCCAGCTGGACGGTTTTCTGGCGATTGGAATAGGTGACATAGCCGGCCTCGAACCAGGCCGAGCTGCCGGCAATGCGGGTGATCGCCTCGGCAATCCCGCCACCGGTACAGGACTCGGCGGTGCTGACCTGGGCGTGTGCGGCTTGCAGCGCCTGCCCCAGGCGGGCGGCCAATGCAGTTAGGGAATCCATATACGCTCCGGGGTTAAGCGGGTTCGGCGGATACCGTACACTACGCGACTTTGTGAATTAAGCCGGAAAGCCAGAACCATGAGCGATCTCTCCGCCCACACGCCGATGATGCAACAGTACTGGCGACTGAAAAATCAGCACCCCGACCAGCTGATGTTCTACCGCATGGGCGACTTCTACGAGATCTTCTACGAGGACGCGAAGAAAGCCGCGGCGCTGCTCGATATCACCCTGACCGCACGCGGCTCGTCAGCCGGCCAGGCAATCCCGATGTGCGGCATTCCCCACCACTCGGCCGAGGGCTACCTGGCCAAGCTGGTCAAGCTCGGCGAGTCGGTGGTGATCTGCGAGCAGATCGGCGACCCGGCCACCAGCAAGGGCCCGGTCGAGCGCCAGGTGGTGCGCATCATCACCCCCGGCACCATCAGCGACGAGGCGCTGCTCGACGAGCGCCGCGACAACCTGCTGGCCGCCGTACTGGGTGACGAGCGCCTGTTCGGCCTGGCCACCCTGGACATCACCAGCGGCCGCTTCACCGTGCAGGAACTCAAGGGCTGGGAAAACCTGCTGGCCGAAGTGGAACGCCTGAGCCCGGCCGAACTGCTGATCCCCGACGACTGGCCGCAGGGCCTGCCACTGGACAAACGCCGCGGCACCCGCCGCCGCGCGCCCTGGGACTTCGACCGCGACAGCGCGCGCAAGAGCCTGTGCCAACAGTTCGCCACCCAGGACCTGAAAGGTTTCGGCTGCGAACAGCTGACCCTGGCCATCGGCGCCGCCGGCTGCCTGCTCGGCTACGCCAAGGAAACCCAGCGCACCGCCCTGCCGCATCTGCGCAGCCTGCGCCACGAGCGCCTGGACGACACGGTGATCCTCGACGGTGCCAGCCGGCGCAACCTGGAGCTGGACACCAACCTCGCAGGCGGGCGCGACAACACCCTGCAATCGGTGGTCGACCGCTGCCAAACCGCCATGGGTTCGCGCCTGCTGACCCGCTGGCTGAACCGCCCGCTGCGCGATCCTGCCGTGCTGGAAGGCCGCCAGGACTCCATCGCCTGCCTGCTCGACCGCTACCAGTTCGAGCTGATCCAGCCGCAGCTCAAGGACATCGGCGACATCGAGCGCATCCTCGCCCGTATCGGCCTGCGCAACGCCCGCCCGCGCGACCTGGCGCGCCTGCGCGATGCCCTCGCCGCCCTGCCGCAACTGCAGGACGGCATGGCCAAGCTGGACGTGCCGCACCTGGCCGAGCTGGCGGTGAACATCCGCACCTACCCGGAACTGGCCGACCTGCTGGCCCGCGCCATCATCGACAACCCGCCGGCGGTGATCCGCGACGGCGGCGTGCTGAAGACCGGCTACGATGCCGAGCTGGACGAGCTGCAGTCGCTGAGCGAGAACGCCGGCCAGTACCTGATGGACCTGGAAGTACGCGAGAAGGCCCGCACCGGTCTGGCCAACCTCAAGGTCGGCTACAACCGCGTGCACGGCTACTTCATCGAACTGCCGAGCAAGCAGGCCGAATCGGCGCCGGCCGACTACATCCGCCGCCAGACCCTGAAAGGCGCCGAGCGTTTCATCACCCCGGAGCTGAAGGAATTCGAGGACAAGGCGCTGTCGGCCAAGAGCCGCGCTCTGGCCCGCGAGAAACTGCTGTACGACGAACTGCTGGAACGCCTGATCGGCCACCTGGCGCCGCTGCAAGACACCGCTGCGGCCCTGGCCGAGCTGGATGTGCTGAGCAACCTGGCCGAGCGCGCGCTGAACCTCGACCTCAATCGCCCGCGCTTCGTCGAAGAGCCGTGCATGCGCATCAGCCAGGGTCGCCACCCGGTGGTCGAGCAGGTGCTGGATACGCCGTTCGTGGCCAACGATCTGGGCCTGGACGACAACACGCGCATGCTGATCATCACCGGCCCGAACATGGGCGGTAAGTCGACCTACATGCGCCAGACCGCGCTGATCGTGCTGCTCGCCCATATCGGCAGCTTCGTCCCGGCGGCCAGCTGCGAGCTGTCGCTGGTCGACCGCATCTTCACCCGCATCGGCTCCAGTGACGACCTGGCCGGCGGCCGCTCGACCTTCATGGTGGAAATGAGCGAAACCGCCAACATCCTGCACAACGCCAGCGAACGCAGCCTGGTACTGATGGACGAAGTCGGCCGCGGCACCAGCACCTTCGACGGCCTGTCACTGGCCTGGTCGGCCGCGGAACAGTTGGCCAGCCTGCGCGCCTGGACCCTGTTCGCCACCCACTACTTCGAGCTGACCGTGTTGCCCGAAAGCCAGCCGGTGGTGGCCAACGTCCACCTCAACGCCACCGAGCACAACGAGCGCATCGTCTTCCTGCATCACGTGCTGCCCGGCCCGGCCAGCCAGAGCTACGGCCTGGCGGTGGCGCAGCTGGCCGGCGTGCCGGCACCGGTGATCGCCCGCGCCCGCGAGCACCTGGCGCGTCTGGAAACCACCAGCCTGCCCCACGAAACACCGCGCCGTGCACCTGGCCAACCAGCCGCGCCGCTGCAGAACGACCTGTTTGCCAGCCTGCCGCACCCGGTGTTGGAGGAATTGGCCAAGATCAATCCCGATGATCTGACACCGCGCCGGGCCCTGGAGCTGTTATATACATGGAAGACGCGCATCTAACGCCAAGCGGCGCAAGCTGATAGAATCGCGCGCAATTTTACGACTGCCCGGTTTACAGCCTGAGCCGCGGCCAATTACAGAGCACCTGCAAGCCCTGCGCAGAAAGGGATCAGGCCGCCGCCCGAGGAGAGAATCGAACCATGACCTTCGTCGTTACCGACAATTGCATCAAGTGCAAATACACCGACTGCGTGGAAGTCTGCCCGGTTGACTGCTTCTATGAAGGCCCGAACTTCCTGGTGATCCACCCGGACGAGTGCATCGACTGCGCCCTGTGCGAGCCGGAATGCCCGGCTCAGGCGATCTTCTCCGAAGACGAGGTGCCGGAAGACCAGCAGGAGTTCATCGAACTGAACGCCGACCTGGCCGAAGTCTGGCCGAACATCACCGAGAAGAAAGAAGCCCTGCCAGACGCCGAAGAGTGGGATGGCGTGAAGGACAAGCTGCAGCATCTGGAGCGCTAAGCGCTTTCGCTACAATGCAAAAGGCCCGCACGATGCGGGCCTTTTGCTGTGTGCAGCTTTTCTGCGGGCAAAAAAAGGGGCGGTGATTAACCGCCCGCTCTTTTTTCCCTACTCCCTCTGTTTCCTGCTCATCATGCTGATGAACCGCATCCTGCGGTGGTTCCCGACCCTCGTCCCTGACGGCCTGTGCATTTCCCTTTGCACGGGGTTCATAGTAGCGCCTCGCACCGCGCGAACAAGACCCTTCAGCCAGCCTGGACAGGTGTGAACACAGCGTCTCACTAAAAAATAAATCAATAAATATCAGTAGCTTATAAATAATCAGCGACTAGAAGCGGCGCGTTTCCTGCGCCACACGCCTGCGATCTCCTACAGCTCGCGTAAGCAATGGCTTACATGAGCGCGCACAAAAAACCCGGCCGAGGCCGGGTTCTTGTTGGCGCGCAGGCATCACTGGAACAGCGCATCGCTCGACAGGCCGTTCTTCTCGAGGATCTCGCGCAGGCGCTTGAGCGCCTCGACCTGGATCTGCCGCACCCGCTCGCGGGTCAGGCCGATTTCCTGGCCGACTTCCTCCAGGGTGCAGCTCTCATGGCCACGCAGGCCGAAGCGGCGGATCACCACCTCACGCTGCTTGTCGGTGAGTTCCGACAGCCATTGGTCGATGCTCTGCGAGAGGTCGTCGTCCTGCAGCAGTTCGCAGGGATCGGTCGGCTTCTCGTCGGTCAGGGTATCGAGCAGGGTCTTGTCCGAATCCGGGCCCAGGGAAACATCCACCGAAGTCACCCGTTCGTTGAGGCCGAGCATGCGCTTGACCTCGTTCACCGGCTTTTCCAGCAGGTTGGCGATCTCCTCCGCCGAGGGTTCGTGATCAAGCTTCTGCGTCAGCTCGCGGGCCGCACGCAGGTAGACGTTGAGTTCCTTGACCACATGGATCGGCAGGCGAATCGTACGGGTCTGGTTCATGATCGCCCGTTCGATGGTCTGGCGAATCCACCAGGTCGCATAGGTCGAGAAGCGGAAGCCGCGCTCGGGGTCGAACTTCTCCACCGCGCGGATCAGCCCGAGATTGCCCTCCTCGATCAGATCCAGCAGCGACAGCCCCCGATTGACATAGCGTCGGGCGATCTTCACCACCAGGCGCAGGTTGCTTTCGATCATGCGCTTGCGCCCCGCGGGGTCGCCCTTCTGCGCCAGACGCGCGAAGTGCACTTCTTCCTGAGGGGTCAGTAGCGGGGAAAAGCCGATTTCGTTGAGATAGAGCTGAGTGGCGTCGAGCGCCCGGGTGTAATCGATGTACTTGTGCTGCTTGAGACTAGTGGTCGAGTTTCTGGATTTGGCGCTGGAGATGGGTAGCTCGGAATCCTCGCTTAACGCATCGTCCAGGACGAGACCGGGCTCCATGAGCAGCACGTCATCGTCGACGTCAAACTCCGGCGCTTCTTTATTGAGTGCCATTGTTGTTGTCCTTTGCTGAGTTCGACAACAAGCCCCGGCGGCGCCCAGTCCGTTTCGCATCAGGGAGATCGGCCCCCCACGCCTGTCGCAAGACAGACCTGTCGCCGCTCACTGCATACCTGATGGAAAAACGATCAAATCCCTGGCAACACCCGAGCCCGTTCCTCCCACGTCAATGGAACAGGCTTGCTCGCAAGGTCAGCGACGAGGCAGATATTGCAGGGGGTCTACGGGCTTACCCTGACGGCGAATCTCGAAATGGAGTTTCACCCGGTCGGCTCCCGTGGAGCCCATCTCGGCGATAGTCTGTCCGACTTTGACCTGCTGCCCCTCCCGCACCAGTAGCCTACGGTTATGTCCGTAAGCACTTACGTAGGTATCGCTGTGCTTGATGATCACCAGTTCGCCGTAGCCCCGTAAACCACTTCCGGCGTACACAACGGAACCATCAGACGCAGCCAAAACAGGCTGGCCCAATTCCCCTGCGATATCAATTCCTTTATTCAAACTGCCGTTTGAGGAGAATTTGCCGATCAGCACGCCGTTGGTCGGCCAGGCCCAGCCCTTGGCCGAGCGGGCAACCGGCTCGATTTTGCCAGGCGCCGGGGTGGCCGCCAGCGGGGGTTTGCCGGCCGTCACCGGCTGGGATGGCGTGGTGGCCGTCGCCGGTTGTGGCGGGCGGCTGGCCGCCTGCGTGGCCGGTACGACCACGGCCGGCCGGCTCGCCTGAGCCACGCTCGGCGCGCCGGCGCCAGGCTGATCGAAGCGGATGATCTGCCCCGGTCGGATCACGAACGGCGCAGCGATGTTGTTGCGCGCCGCCAGCGCCTTCCAGTCCCAGCCGAAACGGAAGGCGATGGAATAGAGGGTATCGCCGCGCTGCACGATGTATTGCCCGCCGCGGGCCTGGGGACGCTGCTGCGCCTGGCCGCCCGCGCCATGATTGCGATCGACCACCTGCACCTGCGTGGAAGAGGTGCTGCTGCAACCCGCCAGCGCGACAGCGAAAACCATTGCGCCCAGACCGAACAACCCGGGAAGGCGAGTTCGCTGTAGTTTGGCTATGAGTCTCACCCCGTGCTCCTATTGCCGGTGCTTCTTCGATTGGCGGCCATTGTGCCGCAATTATTCGCTGGAACCAGCCGTTCGCTGCTTGCGCCCGGCCAGCCATTCCAGCCCCAGCACCAAGACCACACCACCGATGGCAAGAAGGATGGCCAGCCAGAGCTGGGCATCCTGGCCATTGAGCTGAGCGAACTGGACAGGCAGCAGGTTGTCCTGCAGCAGTGGCGTCTGCTGTCCATGACTGTCGGTACGCCAAGTCAGCGTCTGCTTCCACGGCCAGACCTTGTTCAGCGAACCAAGCATCAGGCCGACCAGGAACGCCAGGGTCAGATCGCGCCAGCGTGCCAGCAGCCAGCTGAGCAGACGGGAAAAACTCAGGATGCCAACCAGGCAGCCGGCAGCGAAAACTGCCAGCACGCCGATATCCAGGGTCTTTACCGCGCCCAGCACCACGGCATACAGGCCCATCAGCACAAGCAGAAAACTGCCGGAGATACCCGGCAAAATCATCGCGCAGATGGCAATGGCCCCGGCCATGAACAGGCTCAGGGGATCACTACCCCACTGCACCGGCGAGGCCACGGTGATCCACCAGGCGAAGGCAACGCCCAGCACGAAGCTGACCAGGCGCGTCCAGTTCCAGCGCGTGATCTCGCGTGCCACCAGGTGACTGGACACCAGGATCAGACCGAAGAAGAACGACCAGACCGGTATGGGATGCTCGGCCAGCAGCCAGGTGATCAGCCGCGCCAGGCTGAAGACGCTGGTCAGGATGCCGCTCAGCAGCGCCAGCAGGAAGGTCGCGTTGGCCATCTGCCAGGCTTTGACGATGCGCCCGCGCAGCAACTGCAACAAGGCTTCCGGAACGCTGGCAATCGAACGAAGCAGCTCATCGTAGATGCCGCTGATAAAAGCCACGGTACCGCCGGAAACGCCCGGCACCACATCGGCGGCCCCCATCGCGATACCCTTGGCGAAGAGCAGCAGGTAATTTTTCATACAGCTTTCCTTGGCAGATCGGTCAGGCCACCGGGCCGTTGAGCAGCGGCACGAAACGCACCGCATCCAGCACATGCCGGGAGTAACCGTCTTCTTCGCGGACGATCAGCAGCAGTTCCTGCACATCGCCGGCGCCGACCGGAATCACCAGACGCCCGCCCAGGGCCAGCTGTTCGAGCAACGCCTGCGGCACTTCGGCGGCGGCCGCGGTGACGATGATGCCGTGGTACGGGCCCAGGGCGTTCCAGCCCTCCCAGCCATCGCCCCAGCGGAACACCACGTTGCGCAGATTGAGTTCGGCCAGACGCTCCTTGGCCCGCTCCTGCAGACTCTGGATGCGCTCGACCGAGAACACCCGCTCGACCAGTTGCGCCAACACGGCGGTCTGGTAGCCGGAGCCGGTGCCGATCTCCAGCACCTTGTCCAGCGGCCCGGCCGCCAGCAGCAGCTCGGTCATCCGGCCGACCATGTACGGCTGGGAGATGGTCTGGTTGTGGCCGATGGGCAGCGCGGTGTCCTCATAAGCGCGGTGCGCCAGCGCCTCGTCGACGAACAGGTGACGCGGGGTGCGGCGAATGACCTCCAGCACGCTCGGATTGGACAGGCCTTCCTCGTACAGGCGCTCGATCAGCCGCTCGCGGGTACGCTGCGAGGTCATGCCGATGCCGTGGCGCTGCAGATGATCCTGGCCGCGCATCAGAGCAGGCCCTCCAGCCAGCCTTCGAGGCTGGCGAAGGCATCGTTGAAGGTACGATCGAGCTGCAGCGGAGTGATCGACACGTAGCCCTGCATCACTGCATGGAAGTCGGTACCCGGGCCGCCATCCTCGGCGTCGCCGGAAATCGAGATCCAGTAGCCTTCCTTGCCACGCGGGTTGACCACCTTGACCGGTGCTGCCGCACGAGCACGATGGCCCAGGCGGGTCAGCTGGATGCCGCGGATACGCTCCAGCGGCAGGTTGGGCACGTTGACGTTGAGCACGCTGCGCGGCGGCAGATCGAGCTGCTCATGGGCCTCGACCAGCTTGCGGGCGAAATAGGCGGCGGTCGGCAGGTTGTCCGGCTGGCGCGACAGCAGGGAAAAGGCGAATGCCGGACGACCGAGGAAGCGCCCTTCCAGGGCCGCGGCGACGGTGCCGGAATACAGCACGTCGTCGCCCAGGTTGGCGCCCAGGTTGATCCCCGACACCACCATCTCCGGCACCTGCTCGAACAGGCCGTTGAGGCCCAGGTGCACGCAGTCGGTCGGCGTGCCATTGAGGGCGATATAGCCGTTGGGCAGGCGCGTCGGATGCAACGGGCGGTCGAGGGTCAGCGAGCTGCTGGCGCCGCTCTTGTCCTCGGCCGGGGCAACGATCACACACTCGGCATAGTCATCCAGCGCGCCATGCAGCGCGGCGATGCCGGGTGCCATCACCCCGTCGTCGTTGGAAATCAGAATTCGCATGGATTATCCGTCTGCCCTGCCGGCAGTAGATCGACCAGTTCGCGCACCACCATGGTGGCGAAGCATCCGGCCGGCAGGACGAAGTGCAGTTGCAGAATGTCAGGCTCCGGATAATGCCACGACAAGCCGCCGATGGGGAGGCGCAGGATACGCCGTTCGTGCGCCATGCCCGCTTCGACCAGCCAGTCCGCCAGGGCCTGCTCACTCGCCGCCACGCCCTGTTCCAGCGCGTGCGCCGCGCCGGCCGCGGGCGACGGCCCGCTGCCCCACAGCGGGCCGGTGGGGTGCAGGTCGAGAATGGCCAGGCGCGGGTCCGTGCACTCGGCCTCGCCGGCCATGAAGAAGCTGCGGCTGTCGGTGAAGGCCAGCAGATCGCCGACCGCGACCCGGTTCCAGTTGCCCGCCGCCACCCGCTCGGCCAGCACCCGGTTGAATAGGTAGCTGCGCGCCGCCGAAAGCAGGCGCGAGCGTAGGTTGCGCTGCTCCGGCAGCTCGTGGCGCTCGGCGAACTGGCGCGCCTCAAAGACATTGCCGCCCTGGAAGCCGAAACGCTGCAGGCCGTAGTAGTTGGGCACGCCCTGGACCTGGATCTGCTGCAGGCGCTGTTCCAGCGCCTCCTTGTCGCCGTCGAACTGGGTCAGGCGTAGGGTGAAGCCGTTGGCCGAATGGGCGCCGCGCTGCAGTTTGCGCGAGTGCCGCGTGGTCTTGAGGATGCTCAGGCTATGGCCTTCGGCAGCGCTCAGGTCGGGATCGGCCTTGCCCGGCAGGTGCAGGCTGAACCACTGGCGGGTCAGCGCCTGGCGATCCTTCAGTCCGGCGTAGCTGATGTTGCGTTGCGACACGCCGGCCGCGCGGGCCAGGCGGCGCGCCGCCTCCTCGGTATTCAGCCCGCGCTTCTCCACCCACAGCCACAGGTGTTCGCCCTGGCCGGACAGCGGGATGTCGAGCACTTCGTCGACCTGGAAGTCTTCCGCGGTGGCCTTGAGCACGGCGCGCCCGCAGGCCTCGCCATGGGCGCGCGGGCCGAGCAGCTGCAATTCGTTCATGCCTTCACCAACAGCGCCACGGCATGTACCGCGATGCCTTCCTCGCGCCCGGTGAAGCCGAGCTTCTCGGTGGTGGTGGCCTTGACGTTGACCTGATCCGGCTCGACCTGCAGGTCGGCGGCGATCAGAGCGCGCATGGTCTCGATATGCGGCGCCATCTTCGGCGCCTGGGCCACTATGGTGGCGTCGACGTTGCCGACCAAATAACCCTTGGCGTGGATCAGGCCGAGCACATGGCGCAGCAGCGCACGGCTGTCGGCGCCCTTGAAGGTCGGGTCGGTATCGGGGAAGTGCTTGCCGATATCGCCCAGCGCCGCGGCGCCGAGCAGCGCGTCGCTGAGTGCGTGCAGCAGTACGTCGCCATCGGAATGAGCAACAAGACCGAATTTGTGCGGGATGCGCACGCCGCCGAGGGTGATGAAATCGCCCGCGCCGAAGCGGTGCACGTCGTAGCCGTGGCCGATACGCATAGAAAGAAAACGCCCTGAATGAGTCAGGGCGTGATTCTAACCGGATCAGTCTCTTAACGCCGCCGCATGATGACGCAGATGATCATCGATGAAGCTGGCGATAAAGTAGTAGCTGTGGTCGTAGCCCGGCTGCAGACGCAGGGTCAGCGGATGGCCCGCGGCCTTGGCCGCCACTTGCAGCGCCTCGGGCTTGAGCTGGCTGGCGAGGAAGTCGTCGCGGTCGCCCTGATCGACCAGGATCGGCAACTTCTCTGCGGCGCCTGCCAGCAGCGCACAGGCATCCCACTCGCGCCAGCGCGAACGATCATCGCCCAGGTAGTTGGAAAACGCCTTCTCGCCCCAGGGGCACTCGCTCGGGTTGCTGATCGGTGCGAAGGCCGACAGCGAGCGGTAGCGCCCGGGATTGCGCAAGGCGCAGACCAGCGCGCCGTGGCCGCCCATGGAGTGACCGCTGATGCCGCGCCGGTCCGACACCGGGAAGTTGGCCTCGATCAGCGCCGGCAGCTCGTGCACCACGTAGTCGTGCATGCGGTAATGCCGCGCCCAGGGCTCCTGGCTGGCGTTGAGGTAGAAGCCGGCGCCGAGGCCGAAGTCCCAGGCGCCCTGCGGATCGCCCGGCACCTCGGCGCCGCGCGGGCTGGTGTCCGGGGCGACTATGACCAGGCCCAGCTCGGCGGCCAGACGCTGGGTCCCTGCCTTTTGCATGAAGTTCTCGTCAGTACAGGTCAGGCCGCTCAGCCAGTACAGCACCGGCAGCCGGGCGCCCTGCTCGGCCTGCGGCGGCAGGTACACGGCGAAGACCATATCGCAATTCAGTGTGCTGGAACGATGCCGGTAGCGCTTGTGCCAGCCACCACAACTCTTGTTGCTGGAGACGATGTCCAGGCTCATGGGCAATCCTCGAATGCACCAGCGCCCGGGCGACAACCCGGGCGCCGTTTGCGCTTAGAAGTGGATGACGGTGCGGATGCTCTTGCCTTCGTGCATCAGGTCGAAGGCCTGGTTGATCTCGTCGAGCGGCAAGTTATGGGTGATGAAGGTGTCCAGCGGAATCTCGCCCTTCTGCGCCTTCTCCACATAGCTCGGCAGCTCGGTGCGGCCACGCACGCCGCCGAAGGCCGAACCGCGCCAGACGCGCCCGGTCACCAACTGGAACGGCCGGGTGCTGATTTCCTCGCCGGCACCGGCCACGCCGATGATCACCGACTCGCCCCAGCCCTTGTGCGCGCACTCCAGCGCGGCGCGCATCAGCTTGACGTTGCCGACGCACTCGAAGCTGTAGTCGACGCCGCCATCGGTCATCTCGATGATCACGTCCTGGATCGGCTTGTCATGATCCTTGGGATTGACGAAGTCGGTGGCGCCCAGCTCGCGAGCCACCTCGAACTTGGCCGGGTTGATGTCGATGGCGATGATGCGACTGGCCTTGGCCATCTTGGCGCCGATGATCGCCGCCAGGCCGATGCCGCCCAGGCCGAAGATCGCCACGGTGGCGCCCTCCTCCACCTTGGCGGTATTGAGCACCGCGCCGATGCCGGTGGTGACGCCGCAGCCGAGCAGGCAGACCTTTTCCAGCGGCGCCTCCTTGGGGATTTTGGCCAGGGAGATTTCCGGCAGCACGGTGTACTCGGAGAAAGTCGAGCAGCCCATGTAGTGGTAGATCGGCTGGCCCTGGTAGCTGAAGCGGCTGGTGCCATCCGGCATCAGGCCCTTGCCCTGGGTGGCGCGCACTTTCTGGCACAGGTTGGTCTTGCCGGACTTGCAGAATTTGCACTCGCGGCACTCGGCCGTGTACAGCGGGATCACGTGGTCGCCCACCGCCAGCGAGGTCACACCCTCGCCCACCGCCTCGACTATGCCGCCGCCTTCGTGGCCGAGGATGGTCGGGAACACGCCCTCGGAATCGGCGCCGGACAGGGTGTAGGCATCGGTATGGCAGACGCCGCTGGCGACGATGCGCACCAGCACTTCGCCGGCCTTGGGCGGCGCCACATCCACTTCGACGATTTGCAGCGGCTGGTTCGGGGCGAAAGCCACGGCGGCGCGGGACTTGATCATGGAGGTTCTCCGACTGGCTGATGGAAAGTGGCGCTGAGTGTAGATCAGTGCGTTTTGCTGGATAATCAGCCGCCAAGCAAAACATTATTGCCAACCAGGGATAATCCACTCATATGAACCGCTGGGAAGGCCTGGATGAATTCGTCGCAGTCGCCGAGTGCGGCCAGTTCAGCGCCGCCGCCGAGCGCCTGGGGCTGTCGTCTTCGCAGGTCAGCCGCCAGGTCGCCAAGCTGGAAGAGCGCCTGCAGACCCGCCTGTTCTACCGCAGTACGCGCAAGGTCGCGCTAACCGAGGCCGGACAGACCTTTTTGCAGCATTGCCAGCGCCTGCAGGACGCCCGCGAGGAAGCCCTGCGCGCGGTCGGCGACCTGGCCGGCGAGCCCAAGGGCCTGCTGCGCATGACCTGCGCGGTGGCCTATGGCGAGCGCTTCATCGTGCCGCTGGTCAACGACTTCATGCAGCGCCATCCGCAGTTGCGGGTGGAGATCGAACTGAGCAACCAGACCCTCGACCTGCTGCATGGCGGCCTCGACCTGGCCATCCGCCTCGGTCGCCTGCAGGACTCGCGCATGCTCGCCACGCGCCTGGCGCCACGGGTCATGCACCTGTGCGCGGCGCCGGCCTATCTGGAGCGCTACGGGCGACCGCATTCGCTGTCGGAACTGGCACGGCACAACTGCCTGATCGGCAGCAGCGACAGCTGGAGCTTCCAGCAGGACGGTCGTGAACTGGCGCTACGGGTGCAGGGCAACTGGCGCTGCAACAGCGGCGAGGCGGTGCTGGATGCGGCGCTGCGCGGCTTCGGCCTGTGCCAGTTGCCCGACTACTACGTGCAGGCGCACCTGCGCAGCGGCGCGCTGGTCGACCTGCTGGCCCAGCACCGGCCGCCGCATACCGCGGTGTGGGCGCTGTATCCGCAACAACGGCATCTGTCGCCCAAGGTGCGCCAGCTGGTCGATCTGCTCAAGGAAGGCCTGGCGCAAAGGTCGGAATATCAAGAGCTGTCGTAGGGTAGATCAAGCCGGCGTCAGGCACTCCGGCGCATCGAACTTGGGGTCGTTGACCAGGTTGGCCAGCACCCGCTCGCGCAGCGGTGGGGTCGGGATCAGCAGCAGCGCCTGCAACTCGGCGGCCGGCGTGTCGGCGGCCAGCCAGGCGCGCTGCTGCGTCTCGTCGAGAATCAGCGGGCGACGCAGATGGGCCGCCGCCTGGGTGACCATGGCCACGCTGAGGTACACCTGCCCGCCAATTGGGTAGGCCTCCCACACCGCGGCGAAGTGCATCAGGCTGCCCTCGGCGGTCAGCCAGAACGGGCGCTTGCGCAACTCGCCGCGCCACTCGTAGAAGCCGTTGGCCGGCAGCAGGCAACGGCGCTTCTGGAAGGCTTCGCGAAACATCGGCTGCTCGGCGAGGGTTTCCGCACGGGCATGGGACGGCGCCGTGTTCAGGTCCTTCAACCAGGCCGGCGTCAGCCCCCAGCGCCCGCTGGCGGCCTGCAGCTCGCCATCGACCTGGCGCAGAAACAGCACCTGGGCGCCGGGCGCCAGGTTCCAGTGCGGCGCCTGGCCGGCGGGGAAACCGGGCAACCCGGACAAACTGGGCGACCAACGGAACAGGGCGTAACGACCACTCATGTAGCGGGGCTCATCGACTAAGGGAACGGGGGCCGGCCGGCGCGGCTAGCACAGCAGGGTGCCGGGATGCTGCTCCGGCTCATCGCCGGGCAGGGGCGCGGCGGCATTGTACGCATCGATCAGCCGGCGTGCGTGCTCGGCATCGCGGTCCTCCACCAGCAGGCCGAGCAGGCCCAGCGCCGGCAGCTCGCCGATCGCCCCGAGCAGGTGACGCCCGGCGAGGTGGGCATCCACACCTTCGCTGGCGAGCATGCCCAGGAGCATTTCACCTTCCAGCAGGTCGAGCGGTTCATAGATGCGCTGCATCAGTCGTTCTCCGTCCGCACGTGCAGGGTCCAGTCCCGGCCATCGGTGCGCAGGTCGAAGACGATCGGCCGGCAGCACACCGGACAGTCCTCGACATATTCCTGGTCGCCGGCGGACAGGTCGAGCACGGCCTCCACCTCTTCGCCGCAATACGGACATTGATAGCTCTGTGCCTCCAGCATCACGACCTCCACTGTGACTTGCGGTTACAATCACCGGTCTACTGCACGGCCTTTGCCGGGCCAGAACGCCATTCCCGCTCCTGAACAACGAGAACATGATGGGCGAATTCGATTCCATCCGACCCTACGCCGACCACGAAGTCCCCGCCGTACTGGCCCGCCTGCTGGCCGACCCGACCTTCCTCGGCATGCTCACGCGCTTTCGTTTCCCGCGCCTGGCCGGGCCGCTGGGCTGGCTGCTTAAACCTCTTATAGCCCATCGCCTGCACCAGCAGCTGGCCGATGTGCATTCGGTGGAAGCGCTGCAGGTGAAAATCGAGTCCTACGTCGATCGCACCATCGAGCATGCCACCGACGGCGTGACCTACTCCGGGATCGAACAGCTCAAGCCGGGCAGCGCCTACCTGTTCCTCGCCAACCACCGCGACATCGTCATGGACCCGGCCTTTGTCAACTACGCCGCCTTCCATGCCGGCCTGCCGACGCCGCGCATCGCCATCGGCGACAACCTGCTGCAGCGCCCCTTCGTCAGCGACCTGATGCGCCTGAACAAGAGCTTCATCGTGCACCGTTCGCTGACCGGCCGCCGCGAGAAGCTGGCCGCCTTCCAGCTGCTGTCGGCCTACATCAACCACTCGATCCGCGTCGACGGCCAGTCGGTGTGGATCGCCCAGGCCGAGGGCCGCGCCAAGGACGGTGACGACCGCACCGACTCGGCGATCCTCAAGATGTTCCACATGAGCCGCAAGGACGAGCCGTTTGCCGAGGTGCTGGCCTCGCTCAACCTGATCCCGGTATCGATCAGCTACGAGTACGACCCCTGCGACCAGGCCAAGGCCCGCGAACTGTCGATCCGCGCCACTACGGGCAGCTACGAGAAGGCGCCGGGCGAGGACGACGCCAGCATCGCCCTGGGCATCACCGGCTACAAAGGCCGCGTGCATATCCACTTCGGCGCCCCGGTGACCAGCGGCTTCGAGGATGCCAAGCAGCTCGCCAGCCTGATGGACCAGCACATCCTCGGCGGCTACCGCCTGTTCCCGGTGCACTACCTGGCCTACGCCCAGTGGAGCGAGCGCGACCCGGCCCTGGCCGTGCCCGCCGCCGAACAGCTGTTCGCCGCCGCCGAACTGGCCAAGGCCAGCAGCGAGTGGCAACGCCGCCTGGACGCCTGCCCCGCCGAGCAGCGCCCGTGGCTGATCCAGCAGTACGCCACCCCGGTGCGCAACCAGTACCGCATCAAGGCCGGTCTGCCGCTGTAATCCGGCGCGCGAAAAAAACGGCAGCCCGCGGGCTGCCGTTTTCATTTAGAACCTGTTTACGATCTCGCGAGCTAGAGCCAGACAAGGCAAAACTGGCCGAGGGAGCGGAGTTTACAAGCTGTAAATGAGCATCCCGAGGCCAGTTTTAACGCCGTATGGCCGACGCGCAGCAGATCGTAAACAGGTTCTTAGGGAGCATCAAAGCCCGGTGCTGTACCAGGAAAGCAGCAGTGCCAGCAGCAGGGTGCCGATCGCGAAGCGATAGAAGAAGCGATTGAGGCGCAGGCCCGGCTCATCCAGCAGGGAGGCCGTATCCAGCTCCAGCGGGCTCTGCGAGGCCAGCCGCGCCAGCGAGCGCTGCTCGCGCACTCGGGTGGCCAGCAGCAGCCAGCTACCGGCACCGGCGAAGAACAGGGCCAGCGCGTTGAGCGCTTGGGCCGGGTGATTGAGGAACAGCGACCAGAGAGCCTGCAGCGACATCATCAACCTCTGCTTCAGGTGGCCGGCGCGGCGAGCCACGCAGCCGGAGCACGAACGGGAGCGCCGGCATGCAGCCGTCGCTCTGAATACGGTCGCGGAGTCTACCGGAGCGACCTGGGCGGCGCCGTTGATTCCGACGAATGTGCGCGCCCTTCATCGCCCGGTCATATCGGTCTGTCAGGCTTTTGCGCCTGCACTCAGAGGAACCCGTCATGTTGCACGCCGATGTCCAGGATCACCTTTACCGGATCACCCATACTGAAGAGCAGCAGGCGCTGATCGATGCCTTCTCCGTCAACGTGCAGGACCGCCAATGGCTGGTGTACTGCGCCCTGGGCGGGCATGGCCACCCGGAGTTGCCGGAACGCGACCCGGATACCGGCATCAGCCTGCCGCAGCTCTACCAGCAAGCCGCCTGAACAGTCGAACCGGCCTTGCTGCACCCACAAAAAAAAACCGGCCTTGGCCGGTTTTTTTGCGTAGCGCGGAGGCCTTACTGGGCCAGCATCTGAGCGATGGTCGGATCCTTGAAGGCACGGGTCAAGGCATCGCTGAGCACGTCGCTGACCAGCTTGGTGTTGGTTTCCTGGTTCGGCGCCATGCCGAAGCGCTGGTTCAACGAGGCGCCGTAGCGGCCGCTGTAGCGACGGCCACCGCTTTGCACGTCGACACGGAAGGTCGCGCGGATATCGGCCTCGGTGACATACATGCCTTCCTTCGGCGACTGGTACTGCAGGTCGGCCAGGGTCAGGGTCAGCTGGGGGGCGTTGTAGGCATTCGGGCTGGGGGTGAAGCCGAGCAGGCGTACTGCCGCCTCGGCCTCGGCCTGCAGGCGCGGCAGGATGTCCTGGCCCTGCACGCTGATCGCGCTGGTTTCCGGATACAGGCCGCCACGGGTGCCCAGCTTGGGCGACGGACGCCCATCGGCGACCCGCACGACGACCGGCTGGCCCTGGCCGACGGCCACCAGGGCGGCATTGAGTCTCGGCTGCGGCTTGAGCTGCTGCGGGCTGTGCGCACAGCCGACCAGGGACAGGCTGAGCAGGGCGATCAGGCCGAGCAGGGCACGGTTCATCATGCTTGATCTCTCCAGAAAAGGGGTGGCGGAAACGGCCGGCAGTATAACCAGCGGCCTGGCGGGCTGACAGCTGGTTTTTCTGACCGCGGCGGGGCTGCCGCAGTTCCTGTCACGGCGTTGTCACCCGGCCGTGCGATAAGGTTTTGGCACACCAAGAGGACAGCCGAATGATGAGTCTGTGGAGCCTGCTCGCCCCGCGCCGCGCAATGCGCCGCTATGCCCTGCTGGATGCCGCCGGAATCTGCCGCGCCTTGCGCGAGGCGCACAGCGCACCGACCCAGCCGGGCTGGGTCGAAGTCGAGGAAATCTGCCCGAGCTGGCTGGGCCGGACGCTACCGAGCCGCGCCATCGTCCAGTCCCGCCAGCCCGAAAGCCGTCCACGCGCCCTGGCGGCGTAACTCCGCGGCTGCCGCGAACACCCGCGCATAAAAAAACCGCCCCGTGGGGCGGTTTTTTCATGACGCGTCAGCCGGCTCAGGCATTCAGTTGCAGACGGTCGGCCGATTGCGCGCTGACTTCGCGGTACAGCTCGGCATTCTCCTCCAGCACGGACTCGCGGGCCGGGAAGATTTCCTGCAGCTTGCGCGCCCAGGCCTCGCTCTTGGCCTGCTCGGCGAAGCAGCGCTCGATCAGGTTGAGCATGATCGACACGGTCACCGACGCACCCGGCGAGGCGCCCAGCAGGGCAGCGATGGAACCATCCTCGGCCGATACCAGCTCGGTACCGAACTGCAGAACGCCGCCCTTCTTCGCATCCTTCTTGATGATCTGCACGCGCTGACCGGCCACTTCCAGGCTCCAGTCTTCGGCCTTCACTTGCGGATAGAACTTGCGCAGGGCATCCAGGCGCTGTTCCTGGGACTGCAGCACTTCCTTGATCAGGTAGCGGGTCAGGTCCATGTTGTCGCGGGCCACGGCCAGCATCGGGCCGATGTTGCTCGGCCGCACCGACAGCGGCAGGTCGAGGAACGAGCCGTGCTTGAGGAACTTGGTGGTGAAGCCGGCATAGGGGCCGAACAGCAGCGAGGTCTTGCCATCGACCACGCGGGTGTCGAGGTGCGGCACCGACATCGGCGGCGCGCCGACTTCCGCCTGGCTGTAGACCTTGGCCTGGTGCAGTTTGACCACTTCCGGGTTGTCGCAACGCAGCCACTGGCCGCTCACCGGGAAGCCGCCGAAGCCCTTGCCTTCCGGGATGCCGGACAGCTGCAGCAGCGGCAGCGCGCCGCCACCGGCGCCGAGGAAGACGAACTTGGCCGCCACTTCGCGGCAGGCGCCGCTCTGGGTGTTCTTGATCTCGACGTTCCAGCCATCGGCCGTGCGCTTGAGGCCGGTGACCTTCTGGTTATAGCTGACATTGACGCCGCCCTGGCTGGCCAGGTACTGCAGCAGCTGATTGGTCAGCGCACCGAAGTTGACGTCGGTACCGTTCTGCGCGCGGGTGGCGGCGATGCGCTCACCGGCGGCACGCCCCTGCATCATCAGCGGCATCCACTCGGCCATGGTGGCCGCGTCTTCGCTGTACTGCATGTTGGCGAAGGCGTGATGCTTGCTCAGTTGCGCATGGCGGGTCTTGAGGAAACTGACGTCCTTCTCGCCGCGCACGAAGCTCAGGTGCGGCACCTGATTGATGAAGGTCTTCGGCGAACCGAAGGCGCTCTTGCCGCACAGGTAGGACCAGAACTGCTTGGAGACTTCGAACTGGGTGTTGATTTGCACGGCTTTCTTGATGTCCACCGAACCGTCGGCCGCTTGCGGCGTGTAGTTCAGTTCGCACAAACCGGCGTGGCCGGTACCGGCGTTGTTCCACGGGTTGGAGCTTTCGATCGCCCCCGACTCGCGCAGCTCGGCGATTTCCAGCTTGAGGCCGGGATCGAGCTCCTTCAGCAACACCGCCAGGGTGGCGCTCATGATGCCGGCGCCGACCAGCAGCACATCCACAGTTTCGTGATTGTCTTGCGTCATTAACGCTTCTCCAAGATCTGCAGTACCAAATTGATGACATCGGCCTTTTGAGCCGCGCATCAACCACTAATCACTGACAGCCAGACAGGTGCCTGGAATATCGGAGGGGCGATCTCCGGGGGCCGGTTAGCCAGCCTGACCCGATTTCTCGCAACCTCATTGTTGCTACGCGCCACCTGTGGGCGGCCCGTACGCTGAAACCTTGCCCTTGCCCCACCGCCGAGCTTGCAAGCGCTCTAGGCTGGTGGTTCACGCCCCCGCATAGCAGGCGCAAAGCGACCGTTGCCGGCCTGGTTTTTCCGGCGCGCACAATACCATTAATGACGCATTTTCAGACGCAAAAATTGCGTCGATGGCATCCGTCGATCCTGTTTTTTGGCCGAATCAGCCGCGAGCTGCCTTGATCGCCTCGACATAGGGCTCGGCCAGGCGCTGATCCTGAATCAGCGCAACGAAGTCGCGCCCCTGGGCATCCGTGGCATTCAGGTCGTAACCGGCGGCCTTGAAGAAGCCTAGGAAACGCTCAAAATCGTCGATGCGCAGGCCACGGTAGGCCTTGACCAGCTTGTGCAGGGATGGCGGCGTGGCGTCTGCCGGCTCGACCGCGAGGAACAGCTTGATCGAGTCATCGCTGATTTCTTCGCCAATCACCTGTTTCTTGTCTTTACGCATCACGCACTCCACATAGGGTCTGTTTACGTTTTGTCGCGAACCGCGTTGCCGCGGCAAATGGCGCCAGGCTAGGCGCGGGACGCAGGTAATGGTGATCCCTTGGCAAGTCCTGCAACAACGCATGGCGCCATTTGCCGCGCAACCCGCAGGGACGGGCCGTGACAAAACGTCAACAGACCCTAGCGGGCATTACGGGGCCGGCAGTTTACCCTCGCCCGTCAGCGCGCTCAACGCGACTAAAAGATCCGTTGCCAAATTAAGCCGGCAACGCCACCTGCTTTTATACTGCTGCCAAGCGATGCGGAGCCTGCGATGCCCTTACCCCAACTGTTTGCCGCCTGGCGCCAGGTCTGGCGTCGCGGATACTCCTTGCAGGCCCTGCGCGGCGATATCGGCGCCGGGATCACCGTGGGCATCATCGCCATCCCCCTGGCCATGGCCCTGGCCATCGCGGTCGGCGTGCCGCCGCAGCACGGCCTCTACACCGTGCTGGTCGCCGCCCCGCTGATCGCCCTGACCGGCGGCTCGCGCTTCAATGTCTCCGGGCCGACCGCCGCCTTCGTGGTGATCCTGCTGCCGATCACCCAGCAATACGGCCTCGGCGGTCTGCTGCTGTGCACCCTGCTGGCCGGGCTGATCCTGATCGCCCTGGGCCTGGGGCGCGCCGGCAAGCTGATCGAGTTCGTGCCCTACCCGGTGACGCTGGGCTTCACCGCCGGCATAGGCATCGTCATCGCCATGCTGCAGGTCAAGGACCTGCTCGGCCTGCGCCTGGCCGGCACCCCGCAGCACTTCCTCGACCAGCTGGCCCTGCTCGGCCAGGCCCTGCCGGACTTCCGCCCCGGCGACAGCCTGGTCGCCGCGGCCAGCCTGGCGACCCTGCTGCTGTGGCCGAAACTGCTGCCCAAGGTGCCCGGCCACCTGGTGGCCCTGGCCGCCGGCGCCCTGCTCGCCCTCGCCCTGGAGTCGCTCGGCTTGCCGGTGGCGACCCTCGGCGAGCGTTTCAGCTACAAGGTGGACGGCATCAGTCATCCGGGCATCCCGCCCTTCCTGCCGGACTTCGCCTGGCCCTGGCAATTGCCGGGGGCCCACGGCCAGCCGCTGCAGCTGTCCTTCGAGCTGTTCCGCCAGTTGCTCGGCCCGGCCTTCGCCATCGCCATGCTCGGCGCCATCGAGTCGCTGCTGTGCGCCGTGGTCGCCGACGGCATGACCGGCAGCAAGCACGACCCCAATGCCGAGCTGATCGGCCAGGGCCTGGGCAACCTGGTCGCCCCGCTGTTTGGCGGCATCACCGCCACCGCCGCCATCGCCCGCAGCGCCACCAACGTGCGTGCCGGCGCCGTCTCGCCGCTGGCGGCGATCATCCATGCCGGCGTGGTGCTGCTGGCCATGCTGCTGCTCGCGCCGCTGTTCAGCTACCTGCCGATGGCGGCGCTGGCCGCTCTGCTGCTGGTGGTGGCGTGGAACATGAGCGAGCCCGGCCACGTGCTGCACACCCTGCGCGTGGCGCCACGCAGCGACGTGCTGGTGCTGCTGACCTGCCTGGTGCTCACCGTATTGTTCGACATGGTGCTGGCCGTGGGCGTGGGCCTGCTGCTGGCCACCGGCATCTTCATCAAGCGCATGAGCGAGCTGACCGACACCGCCGTGCTGCCGCGCAACCAGCTGCAGAGCCTCGGCGAACTGCCGGAACAGGTGCTGGCCTACAGCATTCGCGGGCCGCTGTTCTTCGGCGCGGCGGAAAAGGCGCTGAGCGTGCTGCGCCGCTTCAATCCGGAGGTGCGGGTGGTGATAGTCGAGATGAGCGCGGTGCCGCTGCTGGACATGACAGCCCTGGCCGCCCTGGAGAACGTGTTGCACGACTACCAGCAGCATGACATCGGCCTGGTGCTGGCCGGCGTATCGCCACGCCTGCGCCTGAAGCTGCGCCGCGCCGGGGTGCAGCGCGAGAACGGCCGCCTGGCCTATGCCCGCGACCTGTCACAGGCGCGGGCCAAGGCCCTGAGCTGGCTGGCAGCTGAATAGCGCCGCAGCGGCCCGGGCCGGCGCCTGTTCTTACAGGCCTTTTACCGCGTAGATGCCCGCGGCATTGCGCCAGTAGCCCTTGTAGTCCATGCCGTAGCCGAAGATGTAGCGGTCGATGCATGGCAGGCCCACGTAGTCGGCCTTGAGGTCGGGGCGCGCCTTGCGCTCGTGCTCCTTGTTGATCAGCACCGCGGTGTGCACCTTGCTGGCGCCGGCGTGCTTGCAGAAGTCGATGATCGCCGCCAGGGTGTGCCCCTCGTCGAGGATGTCGTCGATGATCAGCACTTCGCGGTCGATGAACGACACTTCCGGCTTGGCCTTCCAGAACAGCTCGCCGCCGCTGGTTTCGTTGCGGTAGCGGGTGGCGTGCAGGTAGGACAGCTCCAGCGGGAAGTCCAGCTTGGAAACCAGCTTGCCGGCGAAGATCAGGCCGCCGTTCATCACGCAGAACACCACCGGATTGCTCTCGGCCAGCTCGCCGTTGATGGCGGCGGCCACCCGGTCGATGGCGTCTTCGATCTGGGCATTGCTGTACAGGCAGTCGGCTTCGGCCATGACTTGGCGGATATGGGCGAGATCGGCGGACATGGTCTTCTCCGGAAGCGAGGAAATAGGTTGGTTAAACAATGGCCGGGGGCACTTGTTAACGTCGCGTAGGGACGGCCCGAAGGGGGCCGCCAGGGATGGTAGGCCATAAAAAATGGTCGGCAAAGGTACTCAGAGTCATGCGCCAGGGCAAGCCTGGACGCAGATTTTCTGACCACTTGTTCAGCTAGCCGGTAAACTTGGCGCCTTCTTGCTGGCATGACCAGTGCTTTACTCTAGCCAATACCCGCCGCCCTTCCCGGAGACCCTGCATGCCCATCCGCGAGATCCGCCACCCACTGATCCGCCACAAGCTCGGCCTGATGCGCCGCGCCGACATCAGCACGAAGAACTTCCGCGAACTGGCCCAGGAAGTGGGCGCCCTGCTCACCTACGAAGCCACCAACGACCTGCCCCTGGAAAACTGCGAGATCCAGGGCTGGGCCGGCACCGTGCAGGTGGAGAAGATCGCCGGCAAGAAGATCACCGTGGTGCCGATCCTGCGCGCCGGCATCGGCATGCTCGACGGCGTGCTCAGCCTGATCCCCGGGGCCAAGGTCAGCGCCGTCGGGGTGGCGCGCAACGAGGAAACCCTGGAAGCGCACACCTACCTGGAGAAGCTCGCCCCGGAAATCGACGAGCGCCTGGCGCTGATCATCGACCCGATGCTGGCCACCGGCGGCTCCCTAGTCGCCACCATCGACCTGCTGAAGAAGGCCGGCTGCAAGGAAATCCGCGCCATGGTCCTGGTCGCCGCCCCGGAAGGGATCAAGGTGGTCAACGACGCCCACCCGGACGTGATGATCTTCACCGCCTCCATCGACCAGTGCCTCAACGAACACGGCTACATCATCCCCGGCCTCGGCGATGCCGGCGACAAGATCTTCGGCACCAAGCAGAAGGACGCCTGAGCATGCGCGATGAATTCAACGATCCGCTCTGGCGCCAGGTGATCTCCGGCGCGCAGATGCTCTTCGTCGCCTTCGGCGCCCTGGTGCTGATGCCGCTGATCACCGGCATGGACCCCAACGTCGCGCTGTTCACCGCCGGCATCGGCACCCTGCTGTTCCAGTTGGTCACCGGGCGCCAGGTGCCGGTGTTCCTCGCCTCCAGCTTCGCCTTCATCGCGCCGATTCTCGCCGCCAAGGGCGAGTTCGGCCTGCCCGCGGTGCTCGGTGGCGTGGTCGCCTCCGGCCTGGTCTACATCCTGTTGAGCCTGGCGGTACGCATCAAGGGCGCCGGCTTCATTGACCGCCTGCTGCCGCCCGTGGTGATCGCCCCGGTGATCATCTCCATCGGTCTGGCCCTGTCGCCGGTGGCGGTGAACATGGCCATGGGCAAGGCCGGCGACGGCAGCGCGCAGCTGGTGCCCTACCAGACCGCCATGCTGATTTCCATGCCGGCGCTGATCACCACCCTGCTGGTGGCCGTGCTCGGCCGTGGTCTGCTGCGCCTGGTGCCGATCATCGCCGGCATCGTCGTCGGCTGCGTGCTGGCCGCCTTCTTCGGCGTGATCGACAGCAGTGGCGTGGCCGCCGCGCCCTGGCTGGCCATCCCCGCCTTCGTCGCGCCGGAACTGCACTGGGGCGCCATCCTCTATATGGTGCCGGTCGCCCTGGCACCCGCCATCGAACACATCGGCGGGGTCGTGGCCATTGGCAGCGTGACCGGCAAGAACTTCATCAAGCAGCCCGGCCTGCACCGCACCCTGCTCGGCGACGGCCTGGCCACCTCGGCGGCGGGCCTGTTCGGCGGCCCGCCCAACACCACCTACGCCGAAGTCACCGGCGCGGTGATGCTGACCAAGAGCTTCAACCCGAAGATCATGACCTGGGCGGCCGTGTTCGCCATCGCCCTGGCCTTCATCGGCAAGTTCGGCGCGGCCCTGCAGAGCATTCCGGTGCCGGTGATGGGCGGCATCCTCTGCCTGCTGTTCGGCTCCATCGCCGTGGTCGGCCTGAACACCCTGATCCGCCACCAGGTCGACCTGGCCGAGGCGCGCAACCTGATCATCGTCTCGGTGACCCTGGTGTTCGGCATCGGCGGCATGGTCATCGGCAACGGCGACTTCGCCCTGTCCGGCATTTCCCTGTGCGCCATCAGCGCCTTGCTGCTGAACCTGGTGCTGCCGGGCGGCAGCGCCTGGCACAAGCACCCGCCGCTGGACCCGGAAATCTGAGCGCCAGCTGAAACAATCAGCCCCGCAGATGCGGGGCTTTTTTCATGCGGCTCGCCTAGGGCTGGCGCCACAGGCCAGGCTGTCAGAACGGCTCGGCGATATATTTAAAGGGGTAGTTGGCCGCCTTGTAGGCGCCGATCTTGCGCTTGGGCAGCTTGACCTTGGACTGCGGGATCGCCTCGTAGGGAATCTGCTGCAGCAGGTGACTGATCAGGTTCAGGCGCACGCGCTTCTTGTCCTCGGAACGGGCGACGAACCAGGGTGCCCAGGGCGTATCGGTGGCCTCGAACATCTCGTCGCGGGCCTGGGTATAGGCATCCCAGCGGTTGTAGGACTTGATGTCCATCGCGGTCAGCTTCCAGGTCTTGCGCCCATCCTCGATGCGCGAGCGCAGGCGCCGCTCCTGCTCCTCCGGGCTGACCTCCAGCCAGTACTTGAGCAGGATGATCCCCGAGTCGACCATGTTGCGCTCGAACAGCGGCGCGCCATCGAGGAATTTCTTCAGCTGCATCTCGTTGCAGAAGCCCATCACCCGCTCGACGCCGGCGCGGTTGTACCAGCTGCGGTCGAAGATCACGATCTCGCCGGCAGCCGGCAGGTGCTGGACGTAGCGCTGCACATACATCTGGCTCTTTTCCCGCTCGGTCGGTGCCGGCAGCGCCACCACGCGGAAGATGCGCGGGCTGACCCGCTCGGTCAGCGCCTTGATGGTGCCGCCCTTGCCCGCTCCATCGCGGCCCTCGAACACCACCACCACCTTGGCGCCGGTGGCCACCACCCATTGCTGCAATTTCACCAGTTCGACATGCAGATCATGCAACTGCTGCTCGTACTCCTTGCGCGACAGCTTGGCGCCGGCCGCCTCGGTGCTGGCTTCGGCCTTTCCCTGTTTGCTCTTGTGCTTGCTCATGTCGAATCCTGTCGTTGGTAATAACCCAGTATCAGCTTAGATCGTCCAGCGCCAGCCTTCCATGCCCTGGATCAACCCCGGAGCCGGCACGCCACAACGCTGGCGCGACGCGGGACTGGCGCGGTATGGTCTGGCCCCGTTCCGCTACGCCCTGGCCATTCCCATGCTCACCACCCTTTCCCGCGTCTTCGGCTTCACCCAGCTGCGCCCCGGCCAGCAGCGGGTGGTCGAGGCGGTGCTGGCCGGCAGTTCCGCGGCGGCAATCTTCCCCACCGGCTCGGGCAAGTCGCTGTGCTACCAGCTGCCGGCGCTGCATCTGCCGCACCTGACCCTGGTGGTATCGCCCTTGCTGGCGCTGATGCAGGACCAGCTGGCCTTCCTCCATGCCCGCGGCATCAGCGCCGCCAGCATCGACTCGGCGCAGAGCCGCGAGCAGACCGCCGCGACCATGGCCCGCGCCAAATCCGGCGAGCTGAAGATCCTGATGATTTCGGTGGAGCGCCTGAAGAACGAGCGCTTTCGTAACTTCATCGGCCAGGTGCCGATCTCCCTGCTGGTGGTCGACGAGGCGCACTGCATCTCCGAGTGGGGCCACAACTTCCGCCCCGACTACCTCAAGCTGCCCGACTACCAGCGCCAGTTCGGCATTGCCCAGGTGCTGCTGCTCACCGCCACGGCCACCCCGCCGGTGATCGCCGACATGCAGAAGAAGTTCGCCATCGCCGCGGACGACGTGGTCACCACCGGCTTCTACCGGGCCAACCTCAATTTGCTGGTGGAGCCGGTGGCCGGGCGCGACAAGCAGCGCCGGCTGGTCGAGTGGCTGGGCGCCAAGGCCGGTGAGCCGAGCATCGTCTACGTCACCCAGCAGAAGACCGCCGAACAGGTGGCCGAGCAGCTCAGCCAGCGCGGCATCGCCGCCAGCGCTTACCACGCCGGCATGCCCCATGAGGCGCGCGAGGCGATCCAGCGCCAGTTCATGGACGGGCGGATCAACTGCATCGTCGCCACCATCGCCTTCGGCATGGGCATCGACAAGGCCGACATCCGCAACGTGGTGCACTTCGACCTGCCCAAATCCATCGAGAACTACAGCCAGGAGATCGGCCGCGCCGGGCGCGACGGCCAGCCCTCCGACTGCCTGGTACTGGCCAACCGCGACAGCCTCAACGTGCTGGAGAACTTCGTCTACGGCGACACGCCGGAGCTGGCCGGCATCCGCTGCGTGCTGGACGAGCTGCTTAGCGCAGGCCAGAGCGGCGAGTGGGAGCTGATGCTCAACCAGCTCTCCGAGCAGAGCAATATCCGCCAGCTGCCACTGAAGACCCTGCTGGTGCAGCTTGAACTCAAGGGCATCATCGCCCCGCGTTACGCCTACTTCGCCGAGTACCGCTTCAAGTACCTGGTCGAGCCCGAGGTGCTGCTGGGCAAGTTCGACGGCGAGCGCCGCCAGTTCGTCGAGGCGATCATCGCCACCTCGGCGCGGGCGCGGACCTGGTGCACGGTGGATTTCGACAGCCTGTACAGCCAGCACCGCGCCGAGCGCGCCCGGGCGGTCAAGGCCCTGGACTTCTTCCAGGAAAAGGGCTGGATCGAGCTGGAAAGCAAACAGATGACCGAGGTCTACGCCCTGCTCGACCCGCACTTCGACCCGCAGCGCCTGAGCGAGGAGCTGCACGCCTACTTCCGCCAGCAGGAAGCCAGCGAGATCGCCCGCATCCAGGCCATGCTCGAGCTGTTCGCCAGCGAGCAGTGCCTGAGCCAGCGCCTGGCCGCCTACTTCGGCGACGCCGATGCGCCGCAGCGCTGCGGCCACTGCTCGGTGTGCCACGGCCGGGTCGCCCGCCTGCCGCCGCCACCGGCACTGCGCCCGCTGGCCGGGCAGGACTGCCAGGCCCTGTGCGGCGCCTTCGACCAGCGCCATCGGGAAGCCAAGGGCCAGCCGCCCAGCGCCGAGTGCCTGACCCGCTTCCTCTGCGGCATCAGCGTACCGCTCTTCACCAAGCTCAAGGCCCGGCAGATTCCCGGCTTTGCCGCGCTGGAGGACTACCCCTACGCCGAGGTGCGTGACTGGCTCGAACGGCAGGCCTAGGCCTCAGAACCTGTTCACGATCTTTTGGACTAGAGCCAGACAAGGCAAAAACAGGCGAGGAAGCGGAGTTTACGAGCGGTAAATGAGCATTCCGAGGCTGTTTTTAACGCGGTATGGCCGACGGACAGGAGATCGCGAACAGATTCTCAGCCACCACTGGTCAGGCCGAACAGCAGATCGGCCACGCCCTTGGTGCGCTGCGAGGTATCGGCGGTGGAGCCGCTGGACTGCTCTAGGACACCGAGCAGGGTGGTCAGCGCGCCGACGTCGGCGGACTGGGTCTCGATGTGCTCGGCGACGTGGCGAATCTCCCCGGCCAGGTGATCGATGTCGGCGCCGATCTCCTCGGCGTTCTGCCGGGTCTTCTCCGCCAGCTTGCGCACCTCGTCGGCCACCACGGCAAAGCCGCGGCCCATCTCCCCCGCCCGCGCCGCCTCGATCGCCGCGTTCAGCGCCAGCAGGTTGGTCTGCCCGGCGATCTGCTGGATCAGCTGCACCACGGACTGGATGCGCAGGCTCGACTGGGCCAGGTCGCGGGCGCTGCCGACCACCCGGTCGGCCTGCCCCACCAGCTGCTTGACCGAGCTGCCGGCCTGGTCGATCACCTGCGCCTGCTTGCCGATGTTCAGGCTCAGGTCGTCCATCGAGGCGTGCAGATCGCGGGCGCAATGGCGCAGCTCGCTGTCGATGCTGGCCTGCTGCGCGCGGGCCTGGAGCAGCACCTGGCCGAGGTCGGCCAGGCCGCGGAAGATCGGTTGCAGGTTGGCGTCCAGCCCGCCGATATCCAGGACGCTGGTGAAGTCCTGGCGCTTGAACTGCTCGACCTGCTGCACCACCACCTGGCTCAGCCCCGTGAGCTTCTGGATCTGCCGACGCAGGAAGAAGGCGCTGCAGGCGCTGTGGTAGGCCACGAAGTTGTCGGTGTACTCGTCGCTGAAACGGCTGTCGTCCGTGACCCGGAAGAAGAACACCGCGGTCAGGGTCTGATTGAGATTGAGGCCGAGGATTTCGCCGAAGGTGGAAAAGCCGGCGACCGGCACGCCCTGGAACACCCCGTCCATGCCGGCCAGGTCGCGCGGGTTGTTGAGCCGGCGCAGGATGCAGTCGTTGAGCAGGCCCGCCAGCGGCGTGCCGGCCTTGCCCTGCATGAAGCGCGCGAAGTCGCGGCGGGTCGCCTCGATCATCGGCGTGCGCCTGACCATCACCAGTTCCTCGCCGGCGGCCACATCGCAGAACAGGTGCACGCGCTCGCTCTGCAGGTCGATGCGGGCGATCGAGCGGACGAACAACTCGTCGCCCACGCGGATGGCGAACGAGTAGTCGGCCAGGCGCTGCTCCAGCTCCGCCGGGGCGCAGTCGAAACGCTCGCAGAGCGCGGCCACCATGCTGCGGATGGCGCCGCGCGAGTCGATCACCTGGCTGATGTAGCGCTCCTCCAGCGACGCGCTGAGCACGCTCAGGCTGTAGGGCGTCGGCTCGAAATTCTGGCTCTTGAACACGCCGAAGCGGGTCTGCGGCGCGCACTTGAGAAACACGATCAGCGCATGGTTCTCGTAGCTGCGCTGGCCGTCATGCAGGCGCGTGGTGCAAAAATCCAGCGTGCCGCCGGCCGAGCCGCCGACGAACAGGCAGGGGAAGCGCCCGGACTCGTAGAGCGCCTCCATGAAGAAGGATTCCGAGGCGCAGAGGCCATCGAACAGCACATAGGCCAGGGTGTCGCGGTAATCGATGGGCAGGTTCACCCGCAGGCGCTTGAGCGCCGCGGTGAGCCTGGCGATGCGCTCGGCCAGCGGCTGGCGCGGGCCGCCGGCGCGGATGTCGCGGCTCTCCAGCGGCAGCGCAACGATCTCGGCGGCGGCGATCACGCCGGGGCCGAACAGCTGCAGCACGACGCGCTCCCACTGCCCGTCCGTGGCGCAGTAGAGCTGCGGATTGGCGCTGCTCAGCTCGCCGGCGGTGGTGCACAGGCTGACCACCGCCTGTGGAAAACGCCGGCTCACCTGGCGCGCCACGGCGTCGATATCCACATGCGGCGAGACGAAGCCGGCGACATAGGTGGGGCTGAAGCGCACCGCGGCCAGCTGCTCGGGCAACTGCTGCAAGGTACTGAGCAGGCTGAGAACGCCATCGCCGTGGCTGGCGGCGCGGAAGAAACTGAACATGGTCGCGGCACTCCCGATACGGGCGCCGCCGGCCCAGCGGCGGCGCATGACGCCCGGCGGCGCGCGATGCTCGCCAGGCAGCCGGCCTGGCCGCTCGGGCGCCAGCCTGGGCACGCGCCGACTGTAGCCGGATGCCAGGCCGCTGGCGCTCCTGCAAAGGTACTGGTTGCCTCGTCTTTGCGGCGCAGTGCCGGGTGCCGTCAGCCCCGGCCCAGCACCACGATCTGCTCGATCAGCCACTGCAACGCCGCATCGCGCTGGCGCAGGCCGAGGCTGACGATATCCAGGTGGAAGGGGCCGAGCTCGAACGGCAGCGCGTGCAACTGCAGCGGTAGCAGGCCGGCGAAGTAGTGCGCCAGGCGGCTGGGCAGCACGGCTACCAGCTCGCTGCTGGCGACTATGTGCGCGGCCTGCAGGTAGTTGGGCGTGGTGTAGACGATCTCGCGGCTCAGCCCGCGTTCGCCCAGCCACTGCTCGACCATGCCGCGGGTCTGCCCGCCATGCACCCACAAATGGCGCAGTTTGAGGAAACCATCGAGATCGAGGCCATCCGCCAACTGCGCATGCTCGCGATGGGCCACCAGCTGCAGGGTTTCACTGACCCACTGCTGGCGCTGAAAGCGTGCCGGCACCTGCTCGAAGCGGCCCAGCACCAGATCCAGCTCGCCCTTCTCCAGCGCCTCGCCCGGCAGGCTGGGCGACAGGTGCTGGATATCGATACGCAACCCCGGCGCGCGCTCGGCCAACAGCTTGAGCAGGCGCGGCATGAGGATCAGCTCGACATAGTCGGTGACCGCGATGCGAAAGCGCTGGCGGCTGCTGGCCGGGTCGAAGGGCGCGCCCTCGCCGAGGCTCTGCTCGATGCGCTGCAGAGCATCGCGGATCGGTGCTTCCAGGGCCAGGGCGCGCGGCGTCGGCTGCATGGCCCGGCCAACACGCACCAGCAGCGGGTCGTCGAGCAGGTCACGCAGGCGATTGAGCGCATTGCTCACCGCCGGCTGACTGAGCGACAGGCGCTCGGCGGCGCGCGACACATTGCGCTCGCGCAGCAGGGCATCAAGCACGCGCAGCAGGTTGAGATCGAAGGTCAATATATTCACTTGCTGAATTCAACTTATCACAAGACAAAATTTCCCAAATAGTAGCCCGGTACTTAAGGTGCGTCAGTTCCGTTTTGTGTGACTGACTTCTTCTGTGGGAGCCTTCGATGAGCAACAACTACACCCTCCAGCAGGCCGCCGTGATCGGCGCCGGCACCATGGGCCGCGGTATCGTCATCAGCCTGGCCAACGCCGGCATCCCGGTGCTGTGGCTGGACAACAACCCGCAGATGGTCGAGGCCGGCCTGCAGATGGCCGAGGATACCTGGGCCCAGCACGTCGCCAAGGGCCGCATCAGCACCGGCGAGGCCAGCCTGCGCCGCGCGCGCATCCAGCAGATCGGCAACTACTCGGACCTGGCCCAGGTCGACCTGGTGATCGAGGCGGTGTACGAGAACCTCGAACTCAAGCAGCAGATCTTCCGCACCCTCGACAGCACCGTTAAACCGGGCGCGATCCTCGCCAGCAACACCTCGGCGCTGGACATCGATGCCATCGCCGCCGTCACCCAGCGCCCGCAGGACGTGCTCGGCCTGCACTTCTTCAGCCCGGCGCACATCATGAAACTGCTGGAAATCGTCCGCGGCGCCCACACCGCGCCTGCCGTACTCGACGCCGCCCTGGCCCTCGGCCAGCGCATCGGCAAGGTCAGCGTGGTGGCCGGCAACTGCGACGGCTTCATCGGCAACCGCATGCTGCATACCTACGTGTTCGAGGCGCGCAGCCTGCTGCTCGAAGGCGCCTACCCGCACCAGGTGGACAGCGCCCTGCAGGGCTTCGGCTTCGCCATGGGCCCGTTCCGCATGTACGACGTGGTCGGCATCGACCTGGAATGGCGCGCCCGCGAACTGGCCGGCAAGGGCCAGGACGTGGCCCAGGTGCAGGTCGACAACCGCCTGTGCGAACTCGGCCGCTTCGGCCAGAAGGCCGGCAAGGGCTACTACCTCTATGCGCCGGGCAGCCGCCAGGCCGAGCACGACCCGCAAGTGGACGCCCTGGTGCAGCGCGAGGCCGAGCGCCTGGGTTACCAGCGCCGCAGCATCGGCGCGGAGGAAATCCTCGAACGCTGCCTGCTGGCCCTGGTCAACGAAGGCGCGAAGATCCTCGAAGAAAACATCGCCGAGAGCAGCCACGACATCGACCTGGTGTATCTGAACGGCTACGGCTTCCCCGCCGAAAAAAACGGCCCGATGGCCTGGGCCGATGCCCAGGGCCTGGCCGCCATCCGCGAGCGCCTGCTGCAGCTGGCCGAGCGCTTCGGCGCCCACTGGCAGCCGGCCAAACTGATCGAAAAACTGGCCGCCAGCGGCAAGCACTTCGCCGACGTCAAGGAGGGCAACGTATGACCTATCAGGCACCGCTGCGCGATATGCGCTTCGTCCTCCATGAACTGTTCGATGTCGCCGGCCACTGCGCACGCCTGGGCAACGGCCTGGACCGCGAGCTGATCGACGGCGTGCTGGAAGAAGCCGCCGCCTTCACCGGCAACGAGATCGCCCCGCTCAACCGCAACAGCGACGAGGAAGGCTGCCAGCTGGTCGACGGCAAGGTCACCACACCCAAGGGCTTCCGCGCCGCCTACCAGCAATTCGTCGACAACGGCTGGGCCAGCATGACCGGGCCGACCGACTTCGGCGGCCAGGGCTTCCCGCAGTTGGTGGCCTTCGCCTTCCACGAGATGCTGATGTCTGCCTCGCTGTCGTTCCGCGTCTACTCCGGCCTCACCGAAGGCGCCGTGCTGGCCCTGCACAAGCACGGCAGCGACGACCTCAAACGCGACTACCTGGCCAAGATGGTCAGCGGCCAGTGGACCGGCACCATGTGCCTGACCGAACCCCAGGCCGGCACCGACCTGGCCCTGCTCAGAACCCGCGCCGAACCACAGGCCGATGGCAGCTACAAGGTCAGCGGCAGCAAGATCTTCATCAGCGGCGGCGAGCAGGACTTCTCCGAGAACATCGTCCATCTGGTGCTGGCGCGCCTTCCGGACGCCCCCGCCGGGGTGAAGGGCATCAGCCTGTTGCTGGTACCCAAATTTATCGCCACCGCCGAGGGTGGTCTGGGGGCGAAGAACGCCCTGAGCTGCGGCGCCATCGAGCACAAGATGGGCATCAAGGGCGCCTCCACCTGCGTGATGAACTTCGACGGCGCCACCGGCTGGCTGGTCGGCGAGGCCAACCAGGGCCTGGCCTGCATGTTCACCATGATGAACGACGCGCGCTTCCAGGTCGGCCTGCAGGGCCTGGGTATCGGCGAGGCGGCCTTCCAGGGCGCCCTGCGCTATGCCCGCGAGCGCCTGCAGTCGCGCGGCCTGAACGGTGCCGTGGCACCGGAGAAAGCCGCCGACCCGATTATCAATCACCCGGACGTACGGCGCATGCTGCTGACCCAGAAGAGCCTGGTCGAAGGCTGCCGCATGCTCGCCGCCTACACCGCGCGCCAGCTCGACCTGGAGCACGGCGCCGAGGATGCCGCCGCGCGCAAGGCCGCCGGCAAGCGCGCGGCGCTGCTGATCCCGATCGTCAAGGCCTTCTTCACCGACATGGGCCAGGAAGTCGCCAGCCATGCGGTACAGGTCTACGGCGGCCACGGCTTCATCCGCGAATGGGGCATGGAACAGCTGATGCGCGACAGCCGCATCACCCAGCTCTATGAAGGCACCAATGGCATCCAGGCCCTCGACCTGATCCGCCGCAAGCTGCTGGGCGATGGCGGTGCCGAACTCGGCGCGCTGATTGGCGAGTTCAGCGAACTGTGTGACGACCAGGCCGGGCGCCCGGCACTGAGCACGATGGCCCGCACGGTGCAGGCGCGCCTAGGCGAATGGCGCGAGCTGACCGCCGAGGTGATCGCCCTCAGCCAGCTCGACGTGCAGGAAATCGGCGCGGTCTCGGTGGACTTCCTGCAGTACTCGGCCTATGTGCTATTGGCCGGCTTCTGGCTGCAGGCCGCCGCCACCGCGCAGGATGCCCTGGAGGCCGACAGCGGCGAGGCGGCGTTCTACCAGGCCAAGCTGCACAGCGCGACCTTCTACCTGCACCGCCTGCTGCCGCGCGCCAGCAGCCACCGCGAGGCCCTGCTGGGCGGCGCCGAGTGCCTGATGGCGATGCCGGCCGACAGCTTTGCCTTCTGAGGAGCACTGCCCCATGCAAGCCTTCAGTTTCGCCACCACCGCACAGATCCTCTGCGAAAGCGGCTCGGCCCGGCGCCTGGCCGAGCTGTGCCGCGAGCGCGGCGCCAGCCGGGTACTGATCGTCAGCGACCCCGGCATCACCCGCTTCGGCCTGCTCGACGGCGTGTTGCCCGGCTTCGCCAGTGCCGGGGTGAAGGTGGAAGTGTTCGACCAGGTGATCGCCGACCCGCCCGAGGCCATCGTGCTGAATGCCGTGGAGCGCGCCCGCGCCCTGGAGGCCCAGCTGGTGGTCGGCTTCGGCGGCGGCAGTTCGATGGACGTGGCCAAGCTGGTCGCCCTGCTGGCCCACCCGCAATGCCCGCAATCGCTGGCGGACATCTACGGTGTGGGCAACGCGCGTGGCCAGCGCCTGCCGCTGATCCAGGTACCGACCACCGCCGGCACCGGCTCGGAGGTGACCCCCATCGCCATCGTCACCACCGGCGCAACCAGCAAGCTGGGGGTGGTCTCGCCGCTGCTGCTGCCAGACCTGGCGCTGCTCGACGCCGAGCTGACCCTCGGCCTGCCGTCGACGGTGACCGCCGCCACCGGCATCGACGCCATGGTGCACGCCATCGAGGCCTACACCAGCAAGCTGAAGAAGAACCCGCTGTCCGACCTGCTGGCCCGCGAGGCCCTGCGCCTACTCGCCGCCAACCTGCACGAGGCGGTGCACAACGGCAGCAACCGCGAGGCGCGCCAGGCCATGCTGCTGGGCGCCTGCCTGGCCGGCCAGGCCTTTGCCAACGCCCCGGTGGCGGCGGTGCATGCGCTGGCCTACCCGCTGGGCGGGCACTTCCATATTCCCCATGGCCTGAGCAACGCCCTGGTGCTGCCCCATGTGCTGCGCTTCAACGCGGCAATAGCCGCGCCGCTGTATGCCGAGCTGGCGCCGCTGCTGCTCGGCGCACGGTGCAAGCCGGGAACGCCCGAGCAGCTGGCCGGCGAGTTCATCACCGAACTGGCCGCGCTGAATGGGCGCTGCGGCCTGCCCAGCCGCCTGCGCGACGCCGGCGTACCGCAGGACATGCTGCCCAGACTGGCCAGCGACGCCATGCAGCAGCAGCGCCTGCTGGTCAACAATCCGCGCGAAGTGAGCGAGGCCGATGCCCTGTCCATCTACCAGGCGGCGTACTGAGTAGGGTGGATCGATAGGGGCCGATACAGCCCGCGAATCAAACTATCCCGTGCCCCGCCCAGCCCTTAGGCTGGTACGCAAGCAAGACGAGAACCGAGCATGAGCCAACCCGAACACCGACGCACCGACTACGTCCACTTCCAGCCGATCACCACCCGCTGGCACGACAACGACCTCTACGGCCACGTCAACAACGTGGTCTATTACGGCTTCTTCGACAGCGCGGTGAACACCTACCTGATCGAAGTCGGCGGCCTGGATATCCACGACGGCGCCGTGGTCGGCTTCGTGGTCAGTTCCTCGTGCGACTACTTCGCTTCCATCGCCTTCCCCGAGCGCATTGAGGTCGGCCTGCGCGTCGGCAAGCTGGGCAACAGCTCGGTGCAGTACGAGCTGGCCATCTTCAAGGCCGGCGAAGACCAGGCCTGCGCCGCCGGGCGCTTCGTCCACGTGTTCGTCGACCGCACCAGCAACCGCCCGGTGCCGATTCCCGAAACCCTGCGCGCGGCTCTCGCGCGCCTGCTACGCGACTGAAACCAGAGGAGCATTCCCGCATGCAAGACGCCGTCATCGTCTCCACCGCCCGCACGCCGATCGCCAAGGCCTTCCGCGGCGCCTTCAACGACCTCAAGTCGCCGAGCATGGCCGCCGTGGCCATCCGTGCCGCGGTCGAGCGTTCCGGCATCGAACCGGGCGAGATCGAAGACCTGGTGATGGGCACCGCCATGCAGGGCGGCACCGCCTCGACCAACCTGGCGCGCCTGTCGCTGCTGGCCGCCGGCCTGCCGCTGTCGGTCAGCGGGCAGACCATCGACCGCCAGTGCGCCTCGGGCCTGATGGCCATCTCCATCGCCGCCAAGCAGATCATGGTCGACGGCATGGCCGTGACCGTCGGTGCCGGCCAGGAGCAGATCAGCCTGGTGCAGAACACCCACATGAAGTGGACCGCCGCCGAGGCCGACCCGGCCGTGATCAAGATGGCCGAGCATGCCTACATGCCGATGCTGCACACCGCCGAACTGGTGGCCAAGCGCTACGGTATCAGCCGCGAAGCCCAGGACGCCTACTCCCTGCAGTCCCAGCAGCGCACCGCCGCGGCCCAGGCCGCCGGCCTGTTCGCCAACGAGATCGTTCCGGTCACTGCACGCAAGAAGCTGGTCGACAAGGAAACCGGCGCGGTCAGCTACGAGGAAGTCACCCTCAGCCTGGACGAAGGCAACCGCCCGCAGACCGTGCTGGGCGACCTGACCAAGCTCAACCCGGTGATCGAAGGCGGCTGCATCACCGCCGGCAACGCCAGCCAGCTGTCCGATGGCGCCAGCGCCTGCGTGCTGATGAACGGCGCCTTGGCCGCCCAGCGCAGCATCGCCCCGCTCGGTCTGTACCGCGGCATCGCCGTAGCCGGCCTGGCCCCGGAAGAGATGGGTATCGGCCCGGTGTTCGCCGTGCCCAAGCTGCTCAAGCAGCACGGCCTGACCGTCGACGACATCGGCCTGTGGGAGCTCAACGAAGCCTTCGCCTGCCAGGTGCTGTACAGCGCGCAGACGCTCGGCATTGACCCGGCCAAGCTCAACGTCAACGGCGGCGCCATCTCCATCGGCCACCCCTACGGCATGAGCGGCGCGCGCATGGTCGGCCACGCCCTGCTGGAAGGTAAGCGGCGTGGCGTGAAGTACGTGGTCATCACCATGTGCGTCGGCGGCGGCATGGGCGCGGCAGGGCTGTTCGAGGTGCTGTAAGCGCTACTGCACGACTATTGCAGAAACGGAGGCTTCGGCCTCCGTTTTTGTTTGACCGCCGCCACGCTCCGCGTGGCAATGCACGCCTCGGCGCGCCTGCGCCCACCCCATCAGAATGTTCAGAGCAGGGTGTTGCTCAGGGGCGCAGCCAGAAACGACTGTCTGCCGCCGGCAAACCGGCTGGCAAATCACTCTGCAGAATGAGCAGGCGCCGTTGCGTCAACTGGCTGCGCCGCACCTGTTCGCCGAAATGGCGCTGGAACAGTTCGCGGAAACTGCCATCGGCCTGGATCAGCGTCAGGCCCTCCTCGAAGCGCTGGCGCAGTTCCGGCTCGGCGCGATTGAAAGCGAAGTACACCGGTAGCGGATAAACCAGCGCCAGGCCGGGCTCGACCATCAGCTCGGGATGGCGCTCGGGATGATCGCCCACCTCTTCCCAAGCCTCGCTCAAGGCGCGGTGGTAATAGTCGAAACGCCCCTCGGCGAGCATCGCCAGCAGGTTTTCCGGGTGTGACGAACCCACCACCGGCAGGCGATTGAGGGCAAACAGCGGGAAGTCGCCCCACTGGCTGCCAAAGCCGCCGCGCAGAGGGCGCAGGTCATCCAGGGTCTTGACCCGGGCGAAGCGCGGCGCATCCTCGCGCCGGATCAGCAGCAGGCGATAACCGAGCATGCCGGCATGCAGATCGAAGGGGATCATGCTCAGGTCGCGCAGGCGCTCGGCGCTGGGCGGCACATAGGCCAAATCGACCATGCCGGAACGCAGCTGGGCCAGGCAGCGCTCCTGGGGCGGGTCGACGCCCTCGGCCGGGGCCACATGCAATTCGCCATGGCTGGCGGCCGTGCGTTCGAGAACCAGCCGGACCAGTTCGAGGCGATAAGCGTAACGGCCAGCATCGTGCTGGCAGACCCGCAGCTCGGCCGCCTGCAACCCACCGCACAACAGCAGGCCGATCAGCCACCAGCGGACCTGGCTCATGTCAGAGCGCCAACGGCGCCCGCTCGCACAGCGTCTGCAACGCACTCGCCCACTGCGGATGCTCGTTCAGGCACGGCACCAGCACCAGCTCCTCGCCGCCGGCCGCCCGGAACTGCTCGTGGCCGCGGTCGCCGATCTCCTCCAGGGTCTCGATGCAGTCGGCGACGAAGGCCGGGCACATCACCAGCAGCCTCTTCACCCCGGCCTTGGCCAGCTCGTCGAGGCGCGTCTCGGTGTAGGGCTCGATCCACTTGGCGCGGCCCAGGCGCGACTGGAACGACACCGACCACTGCCCCGGCTTGAGCCCGGCGCGCTCGGCGAACAGCTCGGCGCTGCGCAGGCACTGGGCGCGGTAGCAGGTGGCGAGCACCTGCGGCGAGGCGGTCTTGCAACAGTCGGCGCCCTTCAGGCAATGGTTGCTCGGGTCGAGCTTGTGCAGGTGGCGCTCGGGCAGGCCGTGGAAGCTCAGCAGCAGGTGATCGAAGCCTTGATCCAGGTGCGGCTGGGCACTGGCGACCAGGGCATCGAGGTACTCCGGCTGGTCATAGAACGGCGCCAGGGTGGCAAATTGCAGCGCCAGCTTGTGCTCGCGCACCACCCGTTTGGCCTCCTCGATCACCGTGGTGGTGGTGCTGTCGGCGAACTGCGGATACAGCGGCGCCAAGGTCACCCGCTTGATGCCCTGCCCGGCCAGGCGCAGCAGGGCCTTTTCGATCGACAGCTCGCCGTAGCGCATGGCCAGTTCCACCGGGCCGTGCTGCCACAACGGGGTGATGGCCTGCTGCAGGCGCTGGCTGAGCACCACCAGCGGCGAACCTTCCGGCCACCAGATCGAGGCATAGGCATGGGCCGACTGCTCCGGGCGCTTGATCAGGATCAGCGACACCAGCAGGCGCCGGATCGGCCAAGGCAGGTCGATGACGTAGGGGTCCATGAGGAACTGATTGAGGTAGCGACGCACGTCGGCCACCGAGGTGGAGGCCGGCGAACCGAGGTTGACCAGAAGCAGCGCGTGATCAGTCATGCAACGTCCTTGAACAGATCGGCCAGGGCCGAGTCGATAGCGGTAAAACGAAATTCGTAGCCGGCCTGTTGTGCCCGGATTGGCAGGGCCTTCTGCCCGCCGAGCAGCAGCCCGGACAGCTCGCCCAGGGCGATCTTCAGCAGCAGCCCTGGCAGCGGCAACAGCGCCGGGCGATGCAGGGCACGCCCCAGAGCCTGGGCGAAGGCCTTGTTCCGCACCGGCTGCGGCGCGCAGGCATTATAGGGACCGCGGGCGTCAGGGTGCTGCAAGAGAAAATCGATCAGGCCGACCTGATCCTGCAGATGGATCCACGGCATCCACTGCCGGCCATTGCCGATCGGCCCGCCCAGGCCCAGCCGGAACGGCGGCAGCAGACGTTTGAGGAAGCCGTCGGCGGCCGCCAGTACCAGGCCGGTACGCAGCAGGATCACGCGGATACCCAACTCCTCGGCACGCAAGGCGGTCTCTTCCCAGGCACCACACAGCTGCGCGGCGAAATCCTCCACCACCGGTGCGCTGTCCTCGTGCAGCTCGCGCTCGCCGCCATCGCCGTACCAGCCCACCGCCGAGCCGGACAGCAGCACCTGCGGGCGCTGCGCGCGGCCCTCCAGCCAGGCCAGCAGCTGCTCGGTGAGGGTGATGCGACTGGCCCACAGCAGCGCCTTGCGCTTGTGCGTCCAGGGCCGGTCGGCGATCGGCGCGCCGGCCAGGTTGATCACGGCATCCAGCGGGCCGTCGCCGTAGTCCTCAAGCCGGCCGATGCCGCGCACCGCTGCGCCGCACAGGCCGGCGACCTTGCCCGGCGTGCGGCTCCAGACCGTCAGCTGGTGGCCCTGGGCCAGCCACTGACGACACAGCGCGCGGCCGATCAAACCTGTACCGCCGGTCAGCAAGATATGCATGGCATCCTCCTCGCATGGCGTTAACCACCAGTCTCGCCCTAGTCTGAAGTATGACGCAGCTGCGTGCCTTGTCCGCCGCTCGCCAGCGTCGGAGTTGTAACGGGAACGCGATTGGAACCGATAGCAGTTGTACAGGCAATAGTATTTGTACAGATTTTGTCTAGAGCGTAGCCTGAAAGAAAGGACACGAGGTAGACCATGAACACACCCATCGCCATCATCGGTACCGGCCTTGCCGGACTCTCCGCGGCCCAGGCGCTGCACGCCGCCGGGCAGACGGTACAACTGTTCGACAAGAGCCGCGGCAGCGGCGGGCGCCTGGCCAGCAAGCGCAGCGACGCCGGCTCGCTGGATCTGGGCGCGCAGTATTTCACCGCCCGCGACCGCCGCTTCGTCGAAGTGGTGCAGCAGTGGCAGGCCCGCGGCTGGGTCGCCGAGTGGGACCCGCAGCTCTACCACTACAACGAGAACGGCCTCAGCCCCTCGCCCGACGAACAGGTGCGCTGGGTCGGCCTGCCGCGCATGAGCGCCATCACCCGCGCCCTGCTCGGCGCCCTGCCGGTGCACTTCTCCTGCCGCATCACCGAGGTGTTCCGCGGCGAGCAGCACTGGACCCTGCTCGACGCCGAAGGCCAGAGCCACGGCCCGTTCAGCAGCGTGATAGTGGCCACCCCGGCGCCCCAGGCCTCCGGCCTGCTGAGTGCCGCGCCGAAGCTGGCCAGCGCCGCCGCCAGCGTGATCATGGAGCCGGTATGGGCCGTCGCCCTGGGCTTCGACACGCCCCTGGCCACCCCGCTGGAAGGCTGCTTCGTGCGCGGCGGGGCGCTCGACTGGGTGGCGCGCAACCGCAGCAAGCCGGGGCGCGACAGCCACCTCGACAGCTGGGTGCTGCACGCCAGCAGCAGCTGGAGCCGCCAGCACCTGGACCTGGACAAGGAGGCGGTGATCGAGCGCCTGCACGGCGCCTTCGCCGAGATGATCGGCTGCCCGCTGCCGCCGCCGAGCTTCAGCCTGGCCCACCGCTGGCTCTACGCCCGACCGGCCAGCGCCCACGAGTGGGGCGCCCTGGCCGATGCCGACCTGGGCCTGTATGCCTGCGGCGACTGGTGCCTGTCCGGACGGGTCGAAGGCGCCTGGCTGAGCGGCCTGGAAGCCGCCCGCCGCCTGCTGGAGCATCGCCAGTGAGCGGCAGGCTGCGCCTCAATCCGCGCAAGCTGCTGCTGTCGAAATGGACGGCGCGCCAGCCGCGCAACCGCGAGAAGCACTTCCTGGTCAGCGAGCTGATCTGTGACGAGGACGGCACGGTATTGCAGGTCGAACTGCAGGCCGTGCTCACCCGGCGCAGCGAGCGCCTCGACTGGCAGGCGCTGCAGGATGGCGAGCGCTGGCAGATGGGCTGGAAGTAGCGGCCTGTGGGACAATGCCGCCCCAGCCTGCCGAATTGCCCGTCATGTCCGAGAACACTACGCCAGCCGTCCCACCCAGCAGCCCGGCGCTGCTGCACCCGCGCAACCGCCACCAGGGCCGCTACGACTTTCCCAAGCTGATCGAGGCCAGCCCGGAGCTGGCCGAGTTCGTCATCCGCAACCCCCATGGCAAACAGAGCATCGACTTCGCCAACCCCGAGGCGGTGCGGGTGTTCAACCGCGCCCTGCTGCGCCAGCTGTACGGCATCGCCCACTGGGACATTCCGCCGGGCTACCTGTGCCCGCCGATCCCCGGCCGCGCCGACTACGTGCACGGCCTGGCCGACCTGCTGGCCGGCGACAACAGTGGCGAGATTCCGCGCGGCGCGGCGATCCGCGCACTGGACATCGGCACCGGCGCCAGCTGCATCTACCCGCTGCTCGGCCATGGCGACTACGGCTGGCACTTCCTCGGTTCGGACATCGACGACACGGCCCTGGCCTCGGCCCGCGCCATCATCCAGGCCAATGGCCTGGACGGCGCCATCGCCCTGCGCCAGCAACTGCAGCGCGGGCAGATCTTCAAGAGCCTGCTGCAGGCCGACGAGCGCTTCGCCCTGACCCTGTGCAACCCGCCCTTCCACGCCAACGCCGAGGAAGCCGCCAGCGGCAGCCGGCGCAAGTGGAAGAACCTCGGCAAGCTCGACCCCAAACGCAAGCTGCCGGAACTCAACTTCGGCGGGCAGAGCGCCGAGCTGTGGTGCACCGGCGGCGAGGCCAGCTTCCTCAAGCGCATGATCGCCGAGAGCGCCTCGTTCGCCGGCCAGGTGCTGTGGTTCAGCAGCCTGGTGTCCAAGGCCAGCAACGTGCCCTACGCCGAGAACCTGCTGAAGAAGGCCGGGGCCGTGGAGGTGCGCTGTATCGACATGGCCCAGGGCAACAAGCAGAGCCGCTTCGTCGCCTGGACCTTCCACAGCCCCGAGCAGCGCGCGGCCTGGCTGCGCGCGGCGGGCTGAGCCATGCCGTTCAGCCTGCTGGGCGCCTGCGAGTACCGCGAGGAGATTCGCAAGAGCCGCTTCCTCGCCCTGGCCGCGCCCATCGCCAGCACCGACGAGGCGCTGGCCTTTATCCAGCAGCACAGCGACCTCAGTGCCTCGCACAACTGTTGGGCCTGGAGGTGCGGCCAGCAGTACCGTTTCAGCGACGACGGCGAACCCGGCGGCACGGCGGGCCGGCCGATCCTCGCGGCCATCGACAACCAGGACTGCGACCAGGTGGTGGTGCTGGTGATCCGCTGGTACGGCGGCATCCAGCTCGGCACCGGCGGCCTGGCGCGGGCCTACGGCGGCAGTGCGGCAAAGTGCCTGCAGGGCGGCGAGCGCATTGCCTTGCTGGCCCGCATCCAGGCCCACTGCCACGTGCCGTTCGCCGAACTGGCGCGGGTCAAGGCGCGCCTGGGCGAGTGGCTGATGGTCATTGAGCAGGAAGCCTTCGATGCCGATGGCGCCTGGCTGAACCTGGCGCTGCCGGCCGAGCGCTTCGACGAAGCGAAACGCCAGTTGGCAGACCTGGGGCGCGGACGGATCGCTCTGGAGCTCGCTGAATAGGTACACCGATGATCGTTCCCACGCTCTGCGTGGGAATGCAGCTTTCGATGCTCCAGCGTCCACCCGCAACCTTGGGTCGCCCCACACCACTGTGACGCGGAGCGTCACGGGATAGGCTCCCACGCGGAGCGTGGGAGCCATCGGGGAGATTGTGTGAAGCTCGCTTGTTTGCCGCGATGTTCAGCTGATTTCTGAGTGCTCTGCCGCCTCTGGTTTCGCCCTGCTGGGCGACTCACTTTTTCCAGACGCGGAAAAAGTAAGCAAAAACGCTTGCCCCTGCATACGGCCCCGCCTGCGGCGGGGTTCGTTCGCTCCATCGCCGTTCCAGGGGCCCGCCGCGAAGGGCCATCCCTGGCCCATCGCGGCTCTCGCGGCATCCCTGCCGCTCAACCCCTTACACGACGATTCCACTCACCCTCCTGAAGGGGCGTTTGGCGCTGCCTGATAGTTCTTTCGTCTATTACAGCGAAACCTTCAAGCAACTCGGTGCCCGATCCCCGGCAGGAGGCCGAAACGTAGCGAAGCGGAGTAACAGCCGCAGGCTGGCCCGAAGGGCGAGCGAAGCGAGTAGTGGAGGTGGTGCGCAGGGGGACGAGCCGCAGGGATGCGGCGAGAGGCTTAAAGGGCCAGGGATGGCCCTTGTAAGCCAGCCCCCGGAGCAGCACCGGAGAGGGAGGGAAACGGAGCGTAGCGGAGTAACAGCCGAAGGCTGGCCCGAAGGGTGAGCGAAGCGAGTCAGTTTCGCGCAGCGAAACCCGGATGTCGGGGCGCACTTCTCTTTGGTTACTTTCTCTTGTGCGAGCAAGAGAAAGTGACTCGCCCGGGTGGGCGAAATCCGAACGCTCAGATAACTCGGCAATTGGCTTATCGCCCGGCTATCGGCCACGTCAGGCAAATCTAACCGGATTGCCTATCCAGCCTACCGCCCTACATCGCCCACTCCTGCACCACCATATGGGTCTTCACCCGCTGCATACCGGGGTAGTTCTCAATCTCACCGCGGATCTCGGCCAGGCGCGCCATGCTCGGCGCCTCGACCAGCACCAGCATGTCGGTCTCGCCGCTGATGCCGCAGCACTGGCGGATTTCCGGGTAGGCGCGCATGCGCTCGACATAGTCCTGGCAGCGGCTGTCCTTGTAGAACAGTTCGAGAAAGGCGCGCACCGCCGCCCCCTGCGGGCTGGCCACCCGGGCGTGATAGCCCTGGATCACCCCGCCCTGCTCCAGCTGGCGAATGCGCTCGCCCACCGCCGAACGCGACAGGTTGACCTCCCGGGCGATCTGGCTGACGGAGGTGCGCGCATCCTCGCGCAACAGGGCGAGGATCTGATGGTCGAACTTGTCCACGATGGTTCTCGGCAGTCAGTTTGACGGACAATTCCGTCACTTTGCCGGCCAACGGCGACGGGCTGGCAGCGGCGTCGCAGAGGCCTGGCGCTTAACATGGCGCAATTGCACACCATTGCCACGAGCTTACCCCATGAGTCGTTTGAACAAGGAACTGGGCCTGCTGCAGGGCGTCGGGCTGCTCAGCACCTCGCTGCTCGGCACCGGCATCTTCGTGGTGCCGGCGCTGGCCGCCACCGCCGCCGGGCCGGCCTCGCTGTGGGCCTGGCTGATCCTCATCGCCCTGGTGCTGCCGGTGGCCTTCACCTTCGCCCAGCTGGGCAAGCGCTTCCCCCATGCCGGCGGTGCGCCGCACCTGATCGGCCGGGCCTTCGGCGCGCGCATGGAGCGGCTGATCGCCTTCCTGTTTCTTGCCGTGCTGCCGGTGGGTCTGCCGGCGGCGCTGAATATCGCCACCGGTTTCTGGCAGGCGCTGCTGCCGCTCGGCCGGGGCGAAGCGCTGCTGATCCAACTCGCCACCCTCGGCGCCATGCTCCTGCTCGGCCAGCGCCCGGCCAGGGCCTCGGGCGTGCTGCAGGGGCTGATCGCCGTCGCCATCATCGGCACGGTGGCGCTGGTCTGGTGGGTCGGCGAACTGCCATTGGCCAGCCAGCCGCTGCTGCCGGACATCACCGGCTCCTGGCAGCTGATCCCGACCGCGCTGGGGGTGATGTTCTGGTGCTTCGTCGGCATCGAGGCCTTCACCCACCTAGGCGAGGAATTCAGGCACCCGCAGCGCGACTTTCCCCTGGCCCTGCTGCTCGGCGTGCTGCTGGCCGGCCTGGTGTACTGGGCGTTCTCGGTGGCGGTGCTGAGCTTCCATGTGTACGGCGACGTGCACAGCGACGCCGCCTCGCTGCCGCACCTGATGGACCAGCTGCTGGGCGACAAGGCCCGCGTACTGGTGGCGCTGGTCGGCTACCTGGCCTGCTTCGCCTCGATGAACGTCTATGTGCAGGGCTTCGCCCGGCTGATCTGGAGCCTGGCCGACGAAGGCAAGCTGCCGCAGCCGCTGGCCCGCCTCAACCGCCACGGCGTGCCCGGCCCGGCCTTGCTGCTGGTGGTGCTGAGTTGCGCCCTGTGCGCCGCCCTGGCCGGTGTGCTGCAACTGTCGGTGGACGACCTGATCCGCTACGCCAACGGCAACTTCATCCTGGTCTACCTGCTCAGCATGGCCGCCGGCTGGGTGCTGCTGCGTGGACTGTGGCGCTGGCTGGCGGGCTTCAGCACGCTGCTCTGCGCCCTGGTCCTGCTGGCCCTAGGCTTGGATGCGCTGTACGCCCTCGGCCTGCTGGCCGGGCTGGCGCTGTTCGGTTACTGGCGCGAGAAGCGCGGGGCCTTGCCTCTGCGCAGTTGAACAGCTGAACAACTGAACAGCGGCCCAGCAGCACACGCCAAGGGGTGAGCGCGGCGCGCATCCCGGCTATCCTCAGCCGAGGTAATGACAAGGACCGACCATGCGCCGCATTCTCCGCGACCTGAAAATCATGCTGTTGGCCAACCTGTGGATAGTGCCGGTACTGGCCGCCCTGGTCGGCGCGCTGTTCTACTTCGTCGCCCCGCCGCCGCCCATGCATGCGCGGCTGGCCACTGGTGCAGTCGGCGGCGGTTACCACGCCTTCGCCGAGCGCCTGCGCGCCGAGCTGGAACAGCAAGGCTTCACCCTGGAACTGGTGGAAAGCCAGGGCTCGGCGGACAACCTGACCAAGCTCGGCCAAGGTGAAGTGGAACTGGCCCTGGTACAGAGCGGCCAGGAACTGAGCCTGCCCGACGAGGCGCGGGCCAAGCTGACCGGCCTCGGCGTGATGTACCGCGAGCCGCTGTGGCTGTTCACCGGGCGCAAGGTGCAGTTCCAGCGCCTGGCAGATCTGACCAAGTTACGCCTAGCCATCGGTTCCGCCGACAGCGGCACCCAGGCGGTAACCGCCGCGCTGCTCAAAGCCAACCGCATCGAGCCGGCGCAGTACCCCAAGCGCTGGCAGCAACTGGGCGGCAGCCGCGCCGCCGATGCGCTGATCGAAGGCCAGCTGGACGCCGCCTTCTTCGTCGGCCCGGCGGAGAACCCGCTGATCCAGCGCCTGGCCGCCGAGCCCGGGCTGCGCCTGGTCAGCCTGCGGCGTACCGAAGCCTACCTGGCGCGCCTGCCCTACCTGAGCCGCCTGGAAGTCGGCGAAGGCATGCTCGACATGGCGCAGAACACCCCGGACCGCGACATCGTCACCCTCGGCCCGGTGGCCACCCTGGTGGCCGGCGAGGCATTCCATCCCTCGCTGACCCCGCTGATCCTCGAAGCGGCCAAGAGCGTGCTGAAGAACGGCAGCCTGCTCGACCCGGCCGGCAGCTACCCGGCCAAGCCGCCGCTGTCGCTGCACACCCTGGCCGAGGCCGATTACTACTACGACAAGGGCCTGCCGATCCTGCAGCGCTACCTGCCGTTTCGCATCGCCTCCCTGGCCGACCGCTACATCATCCTCGCCATCCCGTTGCTGGTGCTGCTGTTCCCGCTGTTCAAGGCCATCGGCCCGATCTACCAGTGGCGCATCCGCGCGCGCATCTACCGCTGGTACAAGCACCTGCGCGAGATCGACCAGCTGCTGTACAAGGGCGACCTGCCCAGCGATATCGCCGTGGAGATCAGCCGCCTGGAAAAACTGGAAGACGAACTGGCGCGGGTCGAGGTGCCGCTGTCCTACTCCAGTGAGCTGTACGAGCTGCACATGCACCTGCGCTACATGATCGAGCGCCTGCAGGCCGTCCAGCGACGCACGACTGCGCAGGCGCTGGTCGGGTAACATGCGCGCTTTCCGTTCCAGCACCACGAGGCCGCCATGCCGATCCGCCACTGCATCGTCCACCTGATCGACAAGAAGCCCGACGGCACCCCCGCCGTGCTGCACGCCCGCGACAGCGAGCTGAGCAGCTCGCAGGCCATGGAGAACCTGCTGGCCGATCTCAACGAGAGCTACAACGCCAAGCAGGGCAAGGCCTGGGGCCTGTTCCACGAGGAATCCGGCGCCTATCCGTTCAGCGGCTGGCTGAAGCAGTACCTGGATGGCGAGAAGGACTTCACCGCCTTCAGCCGCCAGGCCGTGGAGCAGCTGCAGAAGCTGATGGAAGAATCCAACCTGGCCACCGGCGGCCATGTGCTGCTGGCCCACTACCAGCAGGGTATGACCGACTACCTGGCGATCGCCCTGCTGCATCACAGCGAAGGCGTGACCGTGACCGAGGCGCTGGACGTGGCCCCGGCCAAGCACCTCGACCTCGGCCAGCTGCACCTGGCGGCGCGCATCAACATCAGCGAGTGGCAGAACAACAAGCAGTCCAAGCAGTACATCTCGTTTATCCGCGGCAAGAACGGCAAGAAGGTCTCAGACTACTTCCGCGACTTCATCGGCTGCCAGGAGGGCGTCGATGCGCCGAGCGAGACGCGCACCCTGCTCAAGGCCTTCAGCGACTTCGTCGAGAGCGAGGACCTGCCGGAAGAACAGGCGCGGGCCAAGACCGACACCCTGGTCGACTACGCCAGCAGCCAGGCCAAGATCGGCGAGCCGATGACCCTGGAAGACCTCTCCGGGCTGATCGACGAGGACCGCCCGCGCGCCTTCTACGAACACATCCGCAACAAGGACTACGGCCTGGCCCCGGAATTTCCGGCGGACAAGCGCACCCTCAACCAGTTCCGCCGCTTCACCGGGCGCGCCGAGGGCCTGTCGATCAGCTTCGAGTCGCACCTGCTGGGCTCGGCCATCGAATACGACGAGGCCCGCGACATGCTGATCATCCGCCAGCTGCCGACCCAGCTGAAGGACCAGCTCAAGCGCCGCAAGGACTGAGCCCCACCATGCGCCTGGCGGATGCCATCCTCGACGCCTGCCTGTGCGATCCACAGGCGCCGCTGGCGCAGGACCCGGACCGCGACTTCGGCCTGGGCAAGGACGCCGCCCAGCTGGCCATGGCCGGCCTCAAGCCCTGGCTCAACGAACGGCAGCGCATGCTCTGGGCCAACCGCCGCGAGGCCCTGCTGCTGGTGCTGCAAGGCACCGACTGTTCGGGCAAGGACGGGGTGATCCGCAAGGTGGTCAGCGCCATCGACCCGCAGGGCATCAGCCTGCACAGTTTTCATCAGCCGGATGAGCAGGAGCGGCGCCAGCACTTCCTCCTGCGCTATCGGCAGAGTCTGCCGCAGCCGGGGCTGCTCGGCGTGTTCAACCGCAGCCACTATGAAGCGCTGATCGGCGACCCGCTGGATGGCCTGTGTGGCGAGGATGAGCTACCGCAGCGCCTGCAGGATCTGCTGGCGTTCGAGCGGCAATGGCCGGCGCAGCGCCTGCACCCGCTGAAGTGCTACCTGCAGATTTCCCGCGAGGAACAGAAACTGCGCCTGCTCAGCCGCCTGCAACGTCCGGAGAAGCGCTGGAAGCTGAAGGCCAGCGATCTGCAGGCCTACCGCGAATTCGACCTGCGCCAGCAGCGCTGGAGCGAGCTGCTGGCGGCCAGCCATACGCCGGAGGCGCCCTGGTACGTGATCCCGTCCGATCTGCGCTGGCTGCGCGACTGGCTGGTGGCCAGCCTGCTGGCCCGCGAGCTGGAACGCCTGCAGCTGGCCTGGCCGGACAGCCCGCCACCGTTCAGCGCCAGCGACCTGGCACCGTAGGGTGCGCCGCGCGCACCAAGAACCCGGTGCGGGCCGGCGGTGCGCACGGCGCACCCTACGGGATTTGCATGGCGCTTAAAGCGCTTCGATACGAAAGCCCAGGCGCGGGAAGTGCACATGCACCACCCCGGCACGCTCGTCCTCGCGGCGCAGGATCAGCTCCTCGACGCCGGCGAACAGCAGCTCGCCCTCGACCGGATCGACCCCGTAATCGGTGGCGGCGATTTTCACCCGCTGCCCGGCCTGCAGGCCATTGGGCTCGACGAAGGGCTCGTCCGGCAGGGCCGCCGGCGTCGCCGCACGGGCAATCTCAATCGCTTCCTCGCCGCTCAGGGCACTGGACGCACCGTGGCCGAAGCCCAGCACGCGGCCGAGCCAGGCGCTGACATTCGGGTAGGCGTCGACCAGCGGCGCCGTCACCGGAGTGGCCTTGAGGAACCACAGGCAGTGGGCCAGGGAAAAGTCGGCAAGCGACGGCTCGCCGAACAGGAAGTCGCCCTCCTCGCGCGCCAGCTGCTGCTCGACACGAGCCATGAGGCCCGGCCAGTTGTGCTTGGCGACTTCCGCCGGCAGACGGGTGGCCGTGCCACCGCTGAACAGCCCGGCACGGTCGGCGATAAAGGCCTTGACCGCTTCCGGCGGCAGCTTGGCGAAGCGCAGAGCAATGGATTCCGGCTGGAACACCAGGCTCACCGCGTGCTGAAAAATAACCGAATCGACCCACTGGGCGAAGCTGGCGACCACGAATTCCTGGCCTTCCGGGAACAGCGCCGGGGTGGCCTTCTCGGCTTCCAGGCGGCGGGCGATCAGCGCGGTGTCGCAGTAGATATCGGCGCCGACCTGCAGCACCGGGGTCTTGCGGTAGCCGCCGGTCAAGGCCAGCAGGTCGGGTTTGGGCATCACCGCGGGAATCATTACCGAGCGCCACGACAGCTGCTTGAAGCCCAGCAACAGGCGGCTCTTTTCGGCGAATGGCGAGGTGGGGTAATGGTGCAGGATCAACTCGTGCATGACGGGCTCCGTGTCGGTGGCAGTGAAGCAGCAGCTTAACCCCGGGGCGGCCGGCAGCCTACCCGCCGGGACTGATAGTCAGCTATCAGTTTTTTCCATAGTAGCCGTCAGCACCAGGCGCTCCTTGGCGACCTTGGCCAGGCTCTTGATCGCCCGTTCGCGGCGCAGGGCCGCGCCCTTGTTCGTACAGGCTTCCACGTAGACCAGCGCCTGCGCCGGGCTGGAGTGGAAGAAACGTGCGCCCTTGCCGCTGCAGTGCTGGGCGAAGCGCCGCTGCGGGTCGTCGCTGATGCCGCAGTACAGCGCGCCGTTCTGTGCGCGCACCAGGTAAATCGACCAGGTCTTGCCGGGCTCGGTCGGGATCTCACTCATTAATACCGTCTCGTTGGGGCCTCGTAGGGTGCGCCGCGCGCACCACAAGCCACCTACAGGCCGTTGGTGCGCACGGCGCACCCTACGCAGAGCAACTTCCGGCGGGCAGCTTACTCGACTCAGAACCTGTTCACGATCTTTTGGACTAGAGCCAGACAAGGCGCTACGCCAGTAACAGCCTCCGGCTGGTCAAAACGGCGAGGAAGCGGAGTTTACGAGCTGTAAATGAGCATTCCGAGCCTGTTTTTAACGCAGTATGGCCGACGGACAAGAGATCGTGAACAGGTTCTCAGCGGGACGCCTGCCAGGCGCGCAACCCGGCCATCGCCTGCTTGCGGATCGCGCCCTGCACCAGCGGAGTCCAGCCCAGCAGCAAGCCCTGGGTGCCGAGCGCCTGACGGGCCCAGCGCCACAGGTCGAAGTGGTCGCGGTGCTCGACGATCTTGCCGTCTGCGAAACGGAAGTTGGCCTGAATAGGGTTGACCACGGTATTGCCGGTCTTGCTGAACAGGTAGGTCGCCACCCAGCGCGCACTGCCCTGCTGGTCATCGGCCTGCACGCTGTCGAAGGTCAGGGAGAAGTTCTGCGCCCGCGCCGCCAGCATGCGCCACATATCGCCGGCATCCTTGCCTTGCAGATCGGTAAAGACCGGGTCTCTGAACTGCACGTCCTCGGCATAGCAGGCGACCATGGCCTCGGCGTCCAGCTGCTGGAAGGCCTGGTAGAAACGGCTGATCAGTTCGGCATTGGGGTGGGCCATGGGTGCTGCTCCGTGATTTCGACTGCACAGAGTATTGCCGCTGATCCGCCAAACGGCGATTGGCGACAACGCCAACTTTGTGTCAATAATCGCCAAACTTCTCAATCGACAGCGATCCATGATTCGCATCGCCTTGTACGTCTGCCCACAGACCGTACTGTCCAGCCTGGGCATGGCCGACGACGCCTTCCGCCTGACCAACCAGCTGGCCGGGGAGCGCCTGTTCGAAGTGATCCGGCTCAGCGCGGACGGCCTGCCGGTCGATATCGGCTGCGCCCAGCTGCGCGTGGCGGGCGATCTGCGCCTGGCCGATGGCGTCGACCTGCTGCTGATCCCCGCCACCGGCAGCGCCATCGAGCGCACCCTGAACGGCAACCCCGAGCTGCTCGCCTGGCTGGCCACGCGCCCGGCCAGCCAGCAGCTGGCCAGCCTGTGCAGCAGTGCCTGTCTGCTGGCAGCATCCGGCGTGCTCGACGGCCGCCGCGCCACCACCCACTGGTCCCTGGCCGGCGCCTTTCGCCAGCGCTTCCCGCGGGTCAACCTGCAGGTCGACGAGCTGTTCACCGAGGATGGCAACCGCTTCTGCTCCGGCGGCGCCCAGGCCGGGATGGACCTGTGCCTGCACCTGATCGCCTGGCACGGCGGCGACTGGCTGGCCGAGCGGGTGGCCGGCGCGCTGGTGTTCGAGCGTGGCCGCGGGCGGCAGTCGCGCTTTGCCCCGCTGCTGCCGGAGCCACTGCTGGAGGACGGGCTGATCGCCCCGCTGCTGCGCTGGCTGCAGCAGCACCACGCCCAGGCCATCGACCTGCAGCGCCTGGCGCAACAGGCCAACTGTTCGACCCGCACCCTGCTGCGCCGCTTCAAGGCCGCCACCGGGCTGACGCCCAACGACTACCTGCAGCGCCTGCGCATCAGCGCCGCGCAGAGTGCCCTGCGCAACCCGGCGCGCTCGCTGGAGCAGGTCGCCGCCCAGGTCGGTTACGCCGACCGTGCCACCTTCGCCAAGCTGTTCAAGCAGCTCTGCGGCGAGACGCCCGGGGCCTTTCGCAAGCGCTTCAACCATCGCCTGGGCAGCGCCCCGTGATGCCCTGCCGGCAGTTCGGATTGACCGCGGATGTAGGTTGGCGTTGAGCGCAGCGAAGCCCAACAGCAACCACGCCGAGGCCTTTTCCTCGCCGCCGGCCTCGCCTGTTGGGCTTCGTCGCTACGCTTCTCAACCCAACCTACGGCCATCAGCGCCAAACAAAAAAGGGAGCCCGCAGGCTCCCTGTTCGTCTTGCCGTGCAACTCAGTGCAGGATCTGGCTGAGGAACAGCTTGGTCCGTTCGTTCTGCGGGTTGCTGAAGAAGCTGTTCGGCTCGCCCTGTTCGACGATTTCGCCCTTGTCCATGAAGATCACCCGGTTCGCCACGGTGCGGGCGAAGCCCATCTCGTGGGTCACGCAGAGCATGGTCATGCCGTCCTCGGCCAGGCTGACCATGGTATCCAGCACTTCCTTGACCATTTCCGGGTCGAGGGCCGAAGTCGGTTCGTCGAACAGCATGATCTTCGGCTTCATGCACAGCGCCCGGGCGATCGCCACGCGCTGCTGCTGGCCGCCGGAGAGCTGGCCGGGAAACTTGTGCGCCTGCTCGGGGATGCGCACGCGCTCGAGAAAGTGCATGGCGATCTCCTCGGCCTGGCGCCTGGGCATCTTGCGTACCCACATCGGCGCCAGGGTGCAGTTCTGCAGCACGGTCAGGTGCGGGAACAGGTTGAAGTGCTGGAACACCATGCCCACTTCGCGGCGCACCGCCTCGATCTGCTTGAGGTCGTGGGTCAGCTCGGTGCCGTCGACCACGATGCGCCCCTGCTGGTGTTCTTCCAGGCGGTTGATGCAGCGGATGGTGGTCGACTTGCCGGAGCCGGACGGGCCGCAGAGGACGATGCGCTCGCCCGGCTGCACGCTGAGGTTGATGTCCTTGAGCACGTGGAACTGGCCGTACCACTTGTTCACGCCCTGCAGCAGGATCATCGGCTCGGCGCTGGGCTGTTTGTTGGCTTCACTCATGATTCACTCCTAACGCTTGTGGCCGGTGTCCAGCTTGCGCTCCAGATGCATGGAGTAGCGGGACATGCCGAAACAGAAAATCCAGAACACCAGGGCGGCGAAGACATAGCCTTCGGTGGCCATACCCAGCCAGACCGGGTCGGTGGTGGCTTGCTTGATGCTGTTGAGCAGGTCGAACAGGCCGATGATGATCACCAGGCTGGTGTCCTTGAACAGCGCGATGAAGGTGTTGACGATGCCGGGGATCACCAGCTTCAGCGCCTGCGGCAGGATCACCAGGCCCATCATCCGCCAGTAGCCCAGGCCCATGGCCGCCGCCGCTTCGTACTGGCCCTTGGGAATGGCCTGCAGGCCGCCGCGCACCACCTCGGCGATATAGGCCGACTGGAACAGGATCACGCCGATCAGCGCGCGCATCAGCTTGTCGAAGTGCATGCCTTCGGGGAGGAACAGCGGCAGCATCACCGAGGACATGAACAGCACGGTGATCAGCGGCACGCCGCGCCAGAACTCGATGAAGGTCACGCAGATCACGCGGATCGCCGGCATGTCCGAGCGCCGCCCGAGGGCCAGCAGGATGCCCAGCGGCAGCGCGCCGCTGATGCCGACGGCAGCGATCACCAGGGTCAGCAGCAGGCCGCCCCACTGGCTGGTCTCCACCGCACCGAGGCCGAGGAAGCCGCCGTGCAGCAGCCAGAAGGCCAGCAGCGGGTAGACCAGCAGGAACAGCGGGCCGTAGATGACCTTGCGCGGCATCATCGGCACGAACAGCGGCGCCGCGCCGATCACCGCCAGCCACAGGGTCAGGTCGACGCGCCAGCGCAGTTCTTCCGGGTAGAAGCCGTACATGAACTGGCTGAAGCGTTCCTTGATGAACACCCAGCAGGCGCCCTCGCTGGTGCAGTCGGTGCGGCTGGTGCCGCTCCAGTCGGCCTCGATGAAGGCCCACTGCAGCAGCGGCGGGATGATCAACCAGACCAGATAGGCGGCCAGCAGGGTCAGCAGGGTGTTGAACCAGTTGGAGAACAGGTTGCTGCGCAACCAGCCGAGCACGCCCACGCTCATCGCGGGCGGCGGCAGGTCGGGCTTGAAGGTATGGGTCTGCATGGCTGCTCCTTACCGCTCGATCAGCGCGATGCGCTTGTTGTACCAGTTCATCAGCATGGAGATGCTGAGACTGATGGCCAGGTACACGCTCATGGTGATGGCAATCGCCTCGATGGCCTGGCCGGTCTGGTTGAGCACCGTGCCGGCGAACAGCGAGACCATGTCCGGATAGCCGATACCGGCGGCCAGCGAGGAGTTCTTCGCCAGGTTGAGGTACTGGCTGGTCAGCGGCGGAATGATCACCCGCAGCGCCTGGGGAATGATCACCTTGCGCAGGGTCACGGTCGGCTGCAGGCCCAGCGAACGCGCCGCCTCGGTCTGCCCGTGGCTGACCGCCTGAATGCCGGAACGCACGTTCTCGGCGATGAAGGCCGCGGTGTAGATGGTCAGCGCCAGGGTCAGCGCCATCAGCTCGGGAATCACCACCCAGCCGCCACGGAAGTTGAAGCCGGTGAGTTGCGGCACCGTCCAGTGGAACGGGTCACCGAACACCAGGATGCTCAGGCCCGGCACCAGCAGCAGGATGGCCAGCGACACGTACACCGTGTGGAACGGCTGCCCGGTCGCCTCGAAGCGCTGACGCGCCCAGCGCGCCAGGACCACCACGGCGAGCACCGCCAACACCAGCGCGACGACAAACGGCCAGTAGCCTTCCGCCATCGACGGTGACGGCATGTTCAGCCCGCGGTTGCTGAGGTAGAAGGTGTCGCCGATGCTCAGGCTCTGCTTCGGCCCCGGCAGCGGCAGCAGCACGGCGAAGTACCAGAAGAAGATCTGCAGCAGCGGCGGGATGTTGCGGAAGGTCTCGATGTAGATGGTCGCCAGCTTGCTGATCAGCCAGTTCGGCGACAGCCGCGCCACGCCGAGGATGAACCCCAGCAGGGTGGCGAAGAAGATGCCGACCACCGAGACCAGCAGGGTGTTGAGCAGGCCGATGACGAATACGCGTCCGTAGGTATCGCTTTCGCTGTAGTCGATCAGGTGCTGGGAGATACCGAAACCGGCACTCTGCTCGAGAAAGCCGAAGCCGGAAATGATCCCGCGTTGCTGCAGGTTGCTCTGGGTGTTGTCGAACAGGTACCAGCCGATCGCCACGACGGCGATGACGGCAAGAATCTGGAAAGCCCAAGCGCGCACCTTCGGATCGGTCCAGGCCGAACCGCGCGGGCGCGAAAGATTGGCAGGATTTTGCATGATGGCCCTCATTGAAACTCCGCCCCTAGACCGCGGGCGGAGATCACGAAATCAGGAGTACCAGCGCCCCCAACCGGGGCGCCGGCACTGTGGGTCAGCGCACCGGCGGTGCGTACTGCATGCCACCCTTGTTCCACAGGGCATTGAGACCGCGCTCGATCTTCAGCTCGCTGCCGGCACCGACGTTGCGCTCGAAGACTTCCGCGTAGTTGCCCACTTGCTTGACGATCTGTACGGCCCAGTCCTTCGGCAGCTTCAGGTCCTTGCCGAAGTCACCCTCGGCACCCAGCAGGCGGGCAACGTCCGGGTTCTTGGTGGTCTTGGCGGTTTCCATGACGTTGGCCGAAGTCACGCCCAGTTCCTCGGCGTTGAGCTGGGCGAACAGGGTCCAGCGCACGATGTCGAACCATTCCTCGTCACCCTGGCGCACGGCCGGGCCGAGCGGCTCCTTGGAGATCACTTCCGGCAGCACCACGTATTCGTCCGGCGCGGCCAGCTTGATGCGCTGGGCATACAGCTGGGACTGGTCGGAGGTGAGTACGTCGCAACGGCCGGACTCCAGCGACTTGGCGCTTTCGTCGGAGGTGTCGTAGGTGATCGGGGTGTACTTCAGGCCATTGGCGCGGAAGTAGTCGGCGAGGTTCAGCTCGGTGGTGGTACCGGCCTGGATGCACACGGTGGCGCCGTCCAGTTCCTTGGCGCTGGAAACGCCGAGCTTCTTGTTCACCAGGAAGCCCTGGCCGTCGTAGTAGGTCACGCCGGTGAAGTTCAGGCCCATGGCCGCATCACGCGAGCTGGTCCAGGTGCTGTTGCGCGAGAGAATGTCCACTTCGCCGGACTGCAGCGCGGTGAAGCGCTCCTTGGCGGTCAGCGGGCTGAATTTCACTTTGGAGGCATCGCCGAATACGGCGGCCGCTACGGCACGGCAGACGTCCACGTCGATACCCAGGTAGTTACCCTTGGCATCGGCATAGGAGAAACCCGGCAAGCCATCGCTGATACCGCACTGCACGAAGCCTTTCTTCTTCACCGCATCCAGGGTGGCGCCGGCCTGCGCGAAACCGCTCACGCCGAGTACCGCAGCCGTGGTCAAAATTGCCAGGGTGGATTTCACCATCTTCATTCAAACCTCCAAGTGTTCTTATTGGATCGGAGTCTCGGTCCTGCCGCCGTACCCTTGTGAGGCACGTTCGATCCCGCCACCATGACGGGGTCGACCGGGGTGCGAACCTGTAGTGAGTCTAGTTGCCGATAACCATCCCGGCGAACTGCCCACTCAGTGCCGTAGGTCATACGGACTTGAGACGCGGTATTTAAGCTGGCGAAGCGGCCAACCGCCGCCCCCCAGACCCGATAGCTACAGCAAGGCGCGTACCACTTTCAGCCCCCAGGCGTGATAAAACCCGGTCAATAGGCAAAGTTTTCACCGTGCGACATCTTCTTAACTAATCCACCTGCTGCGCCCAGATACCGCGCACCCGAATGAAGCAAGCGCACCGCGCCGGAGCCCGCCATGAGCGAACCCCTGATCCTCGAACCTACCCAAACCGCCGATGCCTGCGTCATCTGGTTACACGGCCTGGGCGCCGACCGTTACGATTTCCTGCCGGTGGCCGAGGCCCTGCAGGAGCACCTGCACAGCACCCGCTTCGTCCTGCCGCAGGCGCCGACCCGCGCGGTGACCATCAACGGCGGCTACCTCATGCCCAGCTGGTACGACATCCTGGCCATGAACCCGGCCCGGGCGATCAACCAGGAACAGCTGGAGGCCTCGGCGCAGCACGTGATCGAGCTGATCGAGAAACAGCGCGACAGCGGCATCGACCCGGCGCGGATCTTCCTGGCCGGCTTCTCCCAGGGTGGCGCCGTGGTCTATCACACCGCCTACCTGCGCTGGCAGGGCCCGCTGGGCGGCGTGCTGGCGCTGTCGACCTATGCCCCGACCTTCGCCCATGACTTGCAGCTGGCGGATACAAAACTACAACTGCCGGCGCTGTGTTTGCATGGCAGTTTGGACGACGTGGTCCCAGCGGCTCTGGGCCGGGCCGCCTTCGAGCAACTGCACGCCCGGGGCGTGCCGAGCCAATGGCTGAGCTATGCGATGGGCCACGAGGTACGCCCCGAAGAAATCCGCGATATCGCGATCTGGCTGCGCGAGCAGCTCAGCCACTGAGCCCACTGCACAGGAAATGACCATGAGCGCTGCCCCCATCATCCGTAGCCTGGCCGACATCGAACTGATCGAGCAGACCCCGCTGAGCGAGCGTGACCTGCCAGCCAGCACCTATGAACTGATCCGCCGCAGCGCCATCGCCCATCCCCAGGCCCCGGCCCTGAGCTTCATCCTCCAGGGCCGCGCTGACGAGCAGCCCTACCGCCTCACCTACAGCGAGCTGCTGGGCAAGATCACCCAGACCGCCAACGCCTTTCACCGCCTCGGCCTCGGCGCGGGCAAGGCGGTGTCCTTCCTGCTGCCCAACCTGCCGCAGACCCACTTCACCATCTGGGGCGGCGAGACGGCCGGCATCGTCAATGCGATCAACCCGCTGCTCGAACCCGAGCACATCGCCGAGCTGATCCACGCCGCCGACTCGGAAATCCTGGTGACCCTGGCGCCCTTCCCCGGCACCGACCTGTGGGCCAAGGTCGAGGCCCTGCGCGGCCACCTGCCGGAACTCAAGGCAGTGCTCTGCGTGGACATGGCCAACCTGCTGCCCGAACCGCAGCGCAGTGCCGTCAAGGCCCAGCGCGGGCCGCTGCCGGCCGGCGTGCTGGACTTCGACGAACTGATCGCCAGCTGCCCGGCCGACCACCTGGAAAGCCCCCGGCAGATCCAGCCCGACGACATCGCCAGCTACTTCCACACCGGCGGCACCACCGGCACGCCGAAACTGGCGCCGCACAGCCACCGCAACGAGGTGGCGATGGCCTACAGCATGGCCTTCGTCACCCGCTTCGGCCCCGGCGACGTGGCGCTGTGCGGGCTGCCGCTGTTCCATGTCAACGGCGTCATCGTCACCGGCCTGACCGCCTTCATCAGCGGCGCCGAAGTGCTGCTGGCCACCCCGCAGGGCTATCGCAACCCAGCCCTGATGCAGGACTTCTGGAGCATCATCGAACGCCACAAGGTCAGCTTCTTCAGCGGCGTGCCGACCATCTATGCCGGCCTGCTGCAGGTACCCAGCGCGGGCCGCGACCTGTCCAGCCTGCGCTACGCCCTGTGCGGCGCAGCGCCGATGCCGGTGGAACTGATTCGCCAGTTCGAGGCCAAGACCGGCCTGACCCTGCTCGAAGGCTACGGCCTCACCGAAGGCACCTGCGGCAGCTGCGCCAACCCCATCGGAGGCGAACGCCGGCCCGGTTCCATCGGCCTGCGCATGCCCTACTGCGAGGTGGCGATCAAGGTGCTCGACGAGCAGGGCAACTACCTGCGCGACGCCGCGCAGAACGAGATCGGCAACCTGTGCATCCGCGGCGCCACCGTGTTCAAGGGCTACCTGCAGGCCAGCAAGAACGCCGGCATCTGGGTCGACGGCGACTGGTTCAACACCGGCGACCTCGGCCGCCTGGACGCCGACGGCTACGTCTGGCTGACCGGGCGCAGCAAGGACCTGATCATCCGCGGCGGGCACAACATCGACCCGCAGATGATCGAGGAAGCCCTGCACAAGCACCCGGCCGTGGCCCTGGCCGCGGCGGTCGGCAAGCCGGATGCCAAGGCCGGCGAGCTGCCGGTGGTGTACATCCAGCTCAAACCGGGGCAGACGGTGAGCGAGACCGAACTGCTCGAGCATGCCGCCGCCAATATCCCGGAGCGCGCGGCGGTGCCCAAGGACGTATGGATCATCGATACCATTCCACTCACCCCGGTCGGCAAGACCTTCAAGCCGGCCCTGCGCTTCGATGCCATTCGTCGGGTCTACCAGGCCGCCCTCGCCGACCTGGACGGCAGCCTGCGGGTCGAAGTGCTCAGCGATGAGCGCCTCGGCCAACTCGCCCATATCCACGGCGCCGGGCTCGATGCCGCGCGGCAAGCGGCCATCGCCGGGCGCCTGTCTGGCTTTGCCGTGCGCTACCAGTTGCACGACGAGGCCTGATCGGGCCGCAAGCCGCGGGCCTGACGCCCGCACCCATGCTGTACAACCGCTGGTCGCCAACTCGGCCCGGCGGGATTGTGTCTGGCGCGGCGCAGTCATATGTTCGACGCTGGTGTTCGTATTAACGATAGGAAGCGTTGGCGATGCCCAGACCGATTTCCGCAGTGCTTGGACGTTAGCAGGCCGGTTATGAAGACCGCGCGCTGGCAGCCCGACCTGCTGCAACTCCGACATGTGCGACTGTTCCAGAACGTCGCCGCCAGCGGCCTCGAACAGCTGCTGCGGGATTTCCGCGCCTGCGAGCTGGAGGCCGGCGAGATCCTGCTGTCGCCATTCAACCGCAACCAGTACCTGTACCTGCTGCTCGAAGGCGAGCTGAAGGTCTACCTCGGCTCCCTCGACAACCAGGCGGTAAGCACCCTGAGCGCCGGGGAATGCGCCGGCGAAATCAGCTTCATCGACAACGACCACCCCTCCGCCTATGTGGTGGCCACGGTGCCGTCCCTGGCCCTGCGCCTGCACCGCGAGGCGCTGGTCGGCCTGTTCCAGCACTCGCCGCAACTGATGCAGAACCTGCTGGAGCTGCTCTGCGAACGGGTGCGCCAGGGCAACCGGATCATCCTCGACAGCGAGCAGAACGCCAACATCGACACCCTCACCGGCTGCTTCAACCGGCGCTGGTTGGAGCATGTCTACGAGCGCGAGAGCACCCGCTGCGCCTTCAACGGCCAGCCCATGTGCATGCTCATGCTCGATGTCGACCACTTCAAGGCCTACAACGACCAGCACGGCCACCTGGCCGGCGACTATGCGCTGTGCCTGGTGGCCCACACCCTGCGCAACCAGCTGCGGCCGAAGGACAGCATGGTCCGCTACGGCGGCGAGGAATTCGTCATCCTGCTGCCGGAAATCGACATGGAAGAGGCCCGCAGCATCGGCGAGCGCCTGCGTCAGAGCCTGCAACAGATCGACTCCTTCTATTCACCGGTCGGCATCCTGCCCGGCGTCACCGCATCCATCGGCCTGGCCTCGATGCGGCCGAAGGACAGCCTGGAAAGCCTGATCGCGCGAGCCGACAGCGCGCTGTACCAGGCCAAGCTGCAGGGCCGCAACTGCCTCTGCGGCTGAAAAGTGCGCTGGCAACGGCTGCGCCAGGCCGATGCGGCGGCGCGTGGTGCTCGCCTCCCCATGATCCAATGTTCACTGCGGCGTCTGCGCTCCAGGCTTCCCGCCTCGACCAGGCTCGCTCGCCGCCATTCGCAGCGTTAACCCGCTCGAAGTCCTCACACGCTCTGTTAGAGTTCGCCGCATAACAATAACGCCCGGATGGCCCCTCCATGCGCAAGCTCCCCCTCGCCCTGCTCGCCCTCGCCGCAATCGCTGGCGGCGTATTCTTCAGCCTGCCCAGCCTGCTCGACCGCCAGATGAACAGCGTGGCCACGCCCGCGCCCTACCCGGCCAGCGAACCGGCCACCCGGCTGCACCAGACCCTGTTCGTCGCCGACCTGCACGACGACGCCCTGCTCTGGCAGCGCGATATCCTGGAACGCCACAGCTATGGCCATTCCGACCTGCCGCGCCTGCTCGAAGGGCACGTCGGCCTGCAGGTATTCGCCACCGTGACCAAGACCCCGCGCGGCCTCAACTACCAGAGCAACGGCAGCGACAGCGACAACATCACCCTGCTGGCCATGGCCCAGCGCTGGCCGCGGGCGACCTGGGGCAGCCTGCTCGAACGCGCCCTCTACCAGGGCCAGAAGCTGCAGCAGGCGGCCGCCGACAGCCAGGGCCGGCTGCTGCTGATCCGCAGCCGCGGCGACCTGCAGGCCTTCCTCGAAACCTGGAAGCAAGACCCGCAGCACCTGGCCGCCCTGCTCGCCACCGAAGGCCTGCACCCGTTGGAAGGCAAGCTGGAGAACGTCGACCGCCTGTATGACGCCGGCTTTCGCATCGCCGGCCTGACCCACTTCTTCGACAACGAGGTCGGCGGCTCGGCCCATGGCCTGGAGAAAGGCGGCCTGACCCCGCTCGGTCGCCAGGTGATCGCCCGCCTGGAGCGCAAAGGCATGCTGGTCGACCTGGCCCACGCCTCCAAGCCGCTGATCGACGACGTGCTGGCCATCGCCCAGCGCCCGGTACTGGTCTCCCACACCGGGGTTGCCGGCACCTGCAAGGGCCCGCGCAACCTGAGCGACGAGCACCTGCAGCGCATCGCCGCCAACGGCGGGCTGATCGGCATCGGCTACTGGGATGCCGCCGTCTGCGAAACCTCGGTCGGCGCCATCGTCCGCGCCATCCGCTATACCGCCGACAAGGTCGGGGTCGAGCACGTGGCCCTGGGCTCGGACTTCGACGGCACGGTGCATACCCCGTTCGATACCACCGGCCTGGCGCAGATCACCGAAGGCCTGCTGCGTGCCGGCTTCAGCCAGGCCGACATCGCCAAGATCATGGGCGGCAACGTGCAGCGCCTGCTGCTGGCGACCCTGCCGGAATAACCCGCCCTCCCCGCCTGGAAGCCCCCGCGGCACTTCGCCACGGGGGCTTCTTGCTTTACACTGGCCCCCGTTCACTCCTTAACCAATACGAGATGGCCGTGCTCAAAGCACTCAAGAAAATCTTCAGCAAGGGCGAAGCCGAGCAGCCCGTGCGCAGCACCTCTCCCAGCTCACCCGCTTCATCCCTCGCGCCGCAGGGCGAAACACGCCAGCAGCCGACGCCAGCGGCCCCCGCCGCCAGCGCGCCGGCAGCCGGCCCTGCCGCTGCGGACACTCAGAAACCACGCCCCAGCAAGCCGCGCCGCGAGCGCCAGGCCAAGCCGGTGGACACCTGGAAACTGGAAGACTTCGCGGTTGAACCGCAGGAAGGCAAGACCCGTTTCCACGACTTCCGCCTGGCCCCGGAGTTGATGCACGCGATCCACGATCTCGGCTTCCCCTACTGCACGCCGATCCAGGCCCAGGTCCTCGGCCACACCCTCAAGGGCAAGGACGCCATCGGCCGCGCCCAGACCGGCACCGGCAAGACCGCCGCGTTCCTGGTCTCGACCATCACCCAGCTGTTGCAGACGCCGCCGCCGAAAGAGCGCTACATGGGCGAGCCGCGTGCGCTGATCATCGCGCCGACCCGCGAGCTGGTGGTGCAGATCGCCAAGGACGCCGCCGACCTGACCAAGTACACCGGCCTCAACGTCATGCAGTTCGTCGGCGGCATGGACTTCGACAAGCAGCTCAAGCAGCTGGAATCGCGCTTCTGCGACATCCTGGTGGCCACCCCCGGCCGCCTGCTGGACTTCAACCAGCGCGGCGAAGTGCATCTGGACATGGTCGAGGTGATGGTCCTCGACGAAGCCGACCGCATGCTCGACATGGGCTTCATCCCGCAGGTGCGGCAGATCATCCGCCAGACCCCGATGAAGGGCGAACGCCAGACCCTGCTGTTCTCCGCCACCTTCACCGAGGACGTGATGAACCTGGCCCGGCAGTGGACGGTCGACCCGGCCATCGTCGAGATCGAGCCGGAGAACGTCGCCAGCGACACCGTCGAACAGCATGTCTACGCCGTGTCGAGCAAGGACAAGTACCGCCTGCTGTACAACCTGGTGACCCAGAACAACTGGGAACGGGTGATGGTCTTCGCTAACCGCCGCGACGAAGTGCGGCGCATCGAAGAGAAGCTGATCCGCGATGGCGTCAGCGCCGCGCAGATGTCCGGCGACGTGCCGCAGCACAAGCGGATCAAGACCCTGGAAGGCTTCCGTGAAGGCAAGATCCGCGTGATGGTCGCCACCGACGTGGCCGGCCGCGGCATCCACGTCGACGGCATCAGCCACGTGATCAACTTCACCCTGCCGGAAGTTCCGGACGACTATGTGCACCGCATCGGCCGTACCGGCCGGGCCGGCGCCAGTGGCGTCTCGATCAGCTTCGCCAGCGAAGACGACGCCTACGCCCTGCCGCCGATCGAGGAGCTGCTGGGTCGCAAGATCAACTGCGAGATGCCGCCGGACGAGCTGCTCAAGCCGGTGCCGCACAAGCACTGATCATGCAGCAAGCAAAAGGCCGGCGATTGCCGGCCTTTTGCTGTGTGGGGCTGTTGCTCTGTGAAGCTCAGACAGTCGAGCAGCCTAGAGCGAACCCTTGCCCACCAGGTTCAACACCGGCGCCGCCACGCCCTGTGGCTTCTGCGCCAGGTAACGGGTGCAGCTGACGCGCAGGAAGGAGGCGAAATTGACCACCTCGCCACGGTATTCCATGACCTCGTCGTACAGCTTGCTGATCAGCTGGTTGGTGCTCATGCCGTCGACCTCGGCAATCTCGCGCAGCAGCTCCCAGAACTGGTTTTCCAGGCGCAGGGTGGTGACCACCCCGCGAATGCGCAGGGAGCGCGAGCGCGACTCGTAGAGGATCGGATCGGCCTTCACATAGAGTTCGCACATCGCGTTATCCCCTCTTATCAACCAAGAACCTTGAGAAACGCCGCCAGCCAGGCCGGATGGGCCGGCCAGGCGGGAGCGGTGACCAGGTTGCCGTCGACATGCACGGCATCCACCGGCAGCTCAACGTATTCGCCACCGGCCAGGCGCACTTCCGGCGCGCAGGCCGGGTAGGCGCTGCACGAACGGCCCTTGAGCACGCCCGCGGCAGCCAGCAGCTGGGCGCCGTGACAGACGGCGGCAATCGGCTTTTGGGCGGCGTCGAAGGCCTGCACCAGGGCGATCACCTGCGGATTCAGGCGCAGGTACTCGGGCGCGCGGCCACCGGGGATCACCAGGGCATGGTAATCCTCAGCACGCACCTGGTCGAAGGCGAAGTTGAGGGCGAAGTTGTGCCCCGGCTTTTCACTGTAGGTCTGGTCGCCCTCGAAGTCATGGATGGCGGTACGCACGCTGTCGCCGGCCTGCTTGCCTGGGCACACCGCATGCACGGTATGGCCGACCATCTGCAGGGCCTGGAACGGCACCATGGTTTCGTAGTCTTCGACGTAATCGCCGACCAGCATAAGGATGTTCTTGGCTGTCATGGCAGGGCCTCCGCTTCGGTTGAGTTGACCCTTGCAGTCTGCGCCTCGGTCGGGCAAAACGGGTAACAGCGGGTTACTACAGGCGAAGCATTTGTGGGGCGGATTTATCCGCGATTTTCCTTGAGCCCATCGCGGCTGCAGCCACTCCTGCGGGAGAGATTGGCGCTTCGGCAGTGAAATAAAAAAGCCCCGCACTGGGCGGGGCTCCTTCTGCAGCAGCAGCCTTACAGCGGCTTGCCGCGGTTGCCGTGGGCGGCAACGAACTGCTGTACGGTCTGCAGGTCGTTGGCCAGCACGGTGCAACGCTCGTCGCGCTGGAACAGGTCGGCCAGGTGTGGCGGCAGCGCCGGAACCGCGTCGATACCGGCCTTCTCCACCGCTTCCGGGAACTTGACCGGGTGTGCGGTGCCCAGGGTGACCATGGGAATGGCCAGGCTGCGGCGGCATTCGCGGGCCGCGCGCACGCCGATGGCGGTGTGCGGGTCGAGCAGCTCGCCGCACTCGGCATACACCTCGGCGATGGTCTCGCAGGTTTCCTCGTCGTTCACCGCCAGCGAGTCGAACAGCTTGCGCGCCTCGGTCCAGCGGTCTTCCTCGACGCTGAAGCCGCCACCCTGCTTGAAGCTGTCCATCAGACCGGCAATGGCCGCGCCGTTGCGACCGTGCAGGTCGAACAGCAGACGTTCGAAGTTCGACGAGACCATGATGTCCATCGACGGCGACAGGGTCGGGTGCAGGGTGTCCTTCACATACTGGTTGCCGCTCATGAAGCGGTGCAGGATGTCGTTGCGGTTGGTCGCGACGATCAGCTGGCTGATCGGCAGGCCCATGTTGCGCGCCAGGTAGCCGGCGAAGATGTCGCCGAAGTTGCCGGTCGGCACCGAGAAGGCCACGGAGCGCGCCGGGCCGCCGAGCTGCAGGGCCGCGTGGAAGTAGTAGACGATCTGGGCCATGATCCGCGCCCAGTTGATCGAGTTGACCGCCACCAGGCGAGTGCCCTTGAGGAAGCCCTGGTCGGCGAAGCTGGCCTTGACCATCTCCTGGCAGTCGTCGAAGTTGCCTTCGATGGCGATGTTGTGGATGTTGTCGCCGAAGATGGTGGTCATCTGCCGGCGCTGCACCTCGGACACCCGGTTGTGCGGGTGCATGATGAAGATGTCGACGTTGTCGCAGGCCTTGCAGCCTTCGATCGCCGCCGAGCCGGTGTCGCCGCTGGTGGCGCCCATGATCACCACGCGCTCGTTGCGCTTGGCCAGCACATGGTCGAGCAGGCGGCCGAGCAGCTGCAGGGCGAAGTCCTTGAACGCCAGGGTCGGGCCGTGGAACAGCTCCAGCACCCACTCGTTGCCGTTGAGCTGGCGCAGCGGCGCCACGGCGTTGTGGGCGAACACGCCGTAGGTGTCCTCGAGGATCTTCTTGAAATCGGCATCGGCGATGCTGCCGGCGACGAACGGGCGCATCACCCGGAAGGCCAGCTCGTGGTACGGCAGGCCGGCCCAGGAGGCGATTTCTTCCTGGGTGAAGCGCGGCAGGTTTTCCGGCACGTAGAGGCCGCCGTCGCTGGCCAGGCCAGCCAGCAGCACGTCTTCGAAGTTGAGAGCCGGGGCCTGGCCGCGGGTACTGATATAACGCATGGTGTTCTTACCTCAGACCAGTTGTTCGACGCGGATACGCACCACGCTGCCGACCACGTCGCTCAGCGCTTCCAGCGCGGCGATGGCGTCGTTGACGCGGGACTCGACCACCCGGTGGGTGACCAGAATCATCGGCACCAGGCCGTCGTGCTCCTCGGCTTCCTTCTGCATGATCGATTCGATATTGATGCCGCGCGCCGAGAGGATGCTCGCCACCTGGGCCAGCACGCCCGGATGGTCCTTGGCCTGGATGCGCAGGTAGTAGGCGCTCTCGCACTCCTCGATCGGCAGGATCGGGTGGTCGGACAGCGAATCCGGCTGGAACGCCAGGTGCGGCACGCGGTTTTCCGGGTCGCTGGTCATCGCGCGAACCACGTCGACCAGGTCGGCGACCACCGAGGAGGCGGTCGGCTCCATGCCGGCACCGGCGCCGTAGAACAGGGTGCTGCCGGCCGCGTCGCCATTGACCATCACCGCGTTCATCACGCCGTTGACGTTGGCGATCAGGCGATCGGCCGGGATCAGGGTCGGGTGCACGCGCAGCTCGAAGCCGTCATCGGTGCGGCGGGCCACGCCGAGGTGCTTGATGCGGTAGCCCAGGGCCTCGGCGTAGTTCACATCGGCGCTGGTCAGCTGGCTGATGCCTTCGGTGTAAGCCTTGTCGAACTGCAACGGGATGCCGAAGGCGATGGAGGCGAGGATGGTCAGCTTGTGTGCGGCGTCGATGCCTTCGACGTCGAAGGTCGGGTCGGCTTCGGCGTAGCCGAGGGCCTGAGCCTCTTTCAGCACGTCGGAGAAGGCCCGGCCTTTCTCGCGCATCTCGGTGAGGATGAAGTTGCCGGTACCGTTGATGATGCCGGCCAGCCAGTTGATGCGGTTGCCGGCCAGGCCCTCGCGGATCGCCTTGATCACCGGGATGCCACCGGCCACGGCCGCTTCGAAGGCGACGATGACGCCCTTCTCGCGGGCCTTGGCGAAGATCTCGTTGCCGTGCACGGCGATCAGCGCCTTGTTGGCGGTGACCACATGCTTGCCGTTCTCGATGGCCTTGAGCACCAGCTCGCGAGCCAGGGTGTAGCCACCGATCAGCTCGATGACCACATCGATGTCCGGATTGTTGGCCACATCGAAAATGTCGGCGGTAATGGGGGTCGTACCGGTCATGCATTTCGGGTTGGCTCGACGTGCGGCAATCTGCGCGACTTCGATTCCACGCCCGGCACGGCGGGCAATCTCCTCGGCGTTGCGTTGAAGCACATTGAAGGTGCCGCCACCGACGGTACCCAGCCCACAGATGCCTACTTTGACCGGTTTCACTCTGTTTTCCCCATCTGCACTGCGTAAAACGGCCGGGGCAAGCCCCAGCCGCATAAAAGAGCCGCACATTACGAAGCGGCTCCCTATTAGTCAATCAACTAGCAGGCCCGGATTACTTGGCCTCCAGGGCGATCTTGGCCAGCTCGGGAGCCGGCTTGTAGCCCGGGATCAGCTGCCCGTTGGCCAGAACGATGGCCGGCGTACCGTTCACTCCGATCATCTGGCCCAGCTCGAACTGCTTGAGCACCGGGTTCTCGCAGCTGGCGGCCGGCAGTTGCTCGCGCATCTTGGCCTTGTTCATGGCCTCCTGACGGTCCTCGGCACACCAGACGCTGACCAGGCTGTTGTAGCCGTGGGAGCCCGGTCCCTGGCGCGGGAAGGCGACATAGCGCACTTCGACGCCGCGCCGGTTCAGCTCCGGCACTTCGCTGTGCAGCTTCTGGCAGTAGCCGCAGTCGGTGTCGGTAAACACGGTGATATGGGTCTGCGCCGGCTTGGCCGGGAAGATCACCATCTCGGAGCGTGGAATGGCGTTGATCAGCTTGGCGATGCCCTTGCTCTCGGCCATGGCCGTCAGGTTCACCGCGTCGCCGTTGCGGAACTGGTACAGGCTGCCCTGCAGGAGGAACTGGCCGTCGGCGCTGGCGTAGAGCAGGCGCCCGCCCTTCAGGTGCACCTGATACAGGCCGGGCATGGGGCTTTCGGCAATCGCCTCGATCGGCAAGTCCGGCTGCAGCTTGCTGAAGGTCTCGCGAATGGCCTGGTCGGGATCGGCGGCCTGGGCAACGGCCGCGGCAAGGCCCAGTGCCGCACCAGCGAGAAGGCGGAAAATACGCATGGGTCACTCCTGTCGATAATCGCTAAAGCCTAACACAGAAGGTCTGGCGAACCGACCGCAGACGCCGGGCGGAAAAAACCGCTGACGAGCCGGCCACTAGCCGCGCGGATGGTGGCGGGCGTGCAGCTCCTGCAGGCGTGCGCGGGCGATATGAGTGTAGATCTGCGTGGTCGACAGGTCGCTATGGCCGAGCAGCATCTGCACCACGCGCAGATCGGCGCCGTGGTTGAGCAGGTGAGTGGCGAAGGCATGGCGCAGGGTGTGCGGCGACAGCGGCTTGGCGATCGCGGCCACCCGCGCCTGCAGCTTGATCCGGTGCCAGAAGGTCTGCCGGGTCATCTGCTCGCCGCGCAGGCTGGGGAACAGCACGTCGCTCGGCTTGCTGCCCAGCAACAGCGGGCGCGCCTCGCGCACATAGCGTTCGATCCAGGCAATCGCCTCCTCGCCCATCGGCACCAGGCGCTCCTTGCTGCCCTTGCCGAACACGCGCAGCACGCCCTGACGCAGATTGACCTGCTCCTGGGTCAAGGACACCAGTTCGCTCACCCGCAGGCCGCAGGCATACAGCACTTCGAGCATGGCGCGGTCGCGCAGGCCGAGCGGGTCATCCAGCTCCGGCGCCGCCAGCAGCGCCTCGACATCCGCCTCGGACAGCGACTTGGGCAACGGCCGGCCGAGCTGCGGCAGGTCGACCTGCAGGGTCGGGTCCTCGGCTATCAGGCCTTCGCGCAGCAGGTAGCGGTAGAAGCCGCGCAGGCCGGAGAGAAAGCGCGCCGTGGAGCGCGCCTTGTAGCCTTCGGCCAGGCGCCAGGCCAGGTGGTCGAGGATGATCTCGCGCCCGGCACCCGGCAGTTCCAGGCCACGCGCCTGCAACCAGACGTGAAAATGCCCGAGGTCACTGCGATAGGCATCGCGGGTGTGCGCCGACAGGCCCTTTTCCAGCCACAGGGCATCGAGGAAACGGTCGATCAGCGGGTGGTCGAGAATCGGCATGCACGGGGCTTCGCGAATAACAGGGCCGCTAGTGTTCCATAGCCGGGCCGCCGGTCACCAGTAGCGGGGTCTGGCAGCCCGCGCCATCCGGCTTAGGCCGAAGGGTTCTCGGCAAATCCCGGCAGCAGCGGGATCGGCTTCTTGTCCTCGCCCACGGCGACAAAGCTGAACACCCCGCTGACCGCCTTCTCGCGGCCATCGCTGTACATGCTTTCCACGTAGAGGTTCACCTCGACCTTGAGGCTGGTGGTGCCGACCTTGATCACCCGGCCGACCAGCTCGACGATGGAGCCGGCCGGAATCGCATGCTTGAAGTCGATGCGGTCGCTGGACACTGTCACCAGCGGCAGACGACAGAAGCGCGTGGCGGCGATGAACGACACCTCGTCCATCCAGGCCAGCGCCGTGCCGCCGAACAGGGTGTTGTGGTGGTTGGTGGTGGGCGGGAACACCGCCTTGGTCACGCTGGTTACCGACAGTTCGGTACGACGCTGGATCTCTTGCTCTCTGGGGCTCATGCCACTACTACCTGATGACTTGCGTGGCGCCCGATGCCCCGCGCACCTCGGCCTGCAGTTGGCCGCGCTCACGCCGGATGGGGAAATTGCGGGCAAGAAAAAAGCAGCCCTCGGGCTGCTTTTTTCATGCAGGAGAACCGTCCGATCAGGACAGTTTTTCCTTGATGCGCGCTGCCTTGCCGGACAGGTCGCGGAGGTAGTACAGCTTGGCTTTGCGCACGTCACCGCGACGCTTGACGGCCAGGCTGTCGACCAGCGGGCTGTAGGTCTGGAAGGTACGCTCTACGCCAACGCCGTTGGAGATCTTGCGAACAGTGAAGGCACTGTTCAGACCACGGTTGCGCTTGGCGATAACCACGCCTTCGAAAGCCTGCAGACGGGAACGGTCGCCTTCCTTCACTTTCACCTGAACGACAACGGTGTCGCCCGGGGCAAAGGTCGGGATCTCTTTGTTCATCTGCTCGGCTTCGAGCTGCTGAATGATCTTGTTGGTCATGCTGTGCTCCTAAGACAAACCACGGTTTGTCATCGATACGTTAACTATCGTCCCGCTGGCGGATGTATTCCTCCAGCAGCTTTTTTTCTTCTCCAGAAAGCGAGCGGCTATCCAGAAGATCGGCGCGGCGTTCCCAGGTCCGACCAAGGGACTGCTGCAAACGCCAGCGCCGGATGTGTTCGTGGTTGCCACTAAGCAACACGTCAGGAACACGTTTTCCCGCATACACCTCCGGGCGGGTGTAGTGCGGACAGTCGAGCAGGCCGTCACTAAACGAGTCCTCCTCGGCCGAGTCTGCATGGCCCAATGCACCGGGCAGCAAGCGCGTCACCGCATCGATCAGGACCATCGCCGGCAGCTCGCCACCGGAGAGTACGTAGTCGCCGATCGACCATTCCTCATCGACATGCTCTTCGATGAAGCGCTCGTCGATACCTTCGTAGCGACCCGCGATGAGGATCAACGCCTCTTCGCCGGCCAGCTCACGCACTGCCGGCTGGTTAAGCTGGCGGCCTTGCGGCGACAGGTAGATCACCTTCGCCTGCGCTCCGGCCGATGCCTTGGCCGCAGCCAGGGCGCCTTCCAGAGGCTTGATCTTCATCACCATTCCGGGGCCGCCACCGAAGGGGCGATCGTCCACGGTCTGGTGCCGGTCATCGGTGAAATCGCGCAGGTAGTGGCAGTTCAACTGCAACAGACCCTGCTTCACCGCACGACTGGTAATGCCGTACTGGCTGATGGCGGCAAACATCTCCGGGAAGATGCTGATGACTTCAACGCGCATGGCACTCGCTCGCACAAGAGCCTGACAGCTCAGAAATCGGCATCCCAATCGACCTGCATTTCGCCGGCCGCCAGATCCACCTTGAGTACGCACTGCGCCGTATAGGGCAACAGGCGTTCGCGATCATCCAAGCTGCCCGCACAGGGCTTGACCACCATCACATCGTTGGCGCCGGTCTCCAGCAGATGATCGATCTTGCCGAGCAGTTGCCCGAGCTGATCGATGACCTTGAGACCTTCGAGCTGGTACCAGTAGAACTCGTCTTCAGCCAGATCCGGCAGCAAAGCCCGCGGCACACAAATGTCGAAGCCCGCGAAGGTACGTGCCACTTCGCGGTCATCGAGGCCTTTGAGCTTTGCCACCAGGACCTTGCCTTGCAAGCGCCCGCTGACCAACTCAACCTGTTTGACTTCGCCGTCGCGCCGGAGCGTCCACTGCGGATAGTCGAGCAGGTTGTCAATCGGATCGGTGAAGGAATAAATCTTCACCTCGCCACGTACGCCGTGCACCGAAGTGATCTTGCCGAGAACGATCAGGTCCTCGGCGGTCGGCGTCGTGGTCATAGTACTCAGGCAGCGGCCTTGGCAGCGTCCTTGAGCAGCTGAGCAACACGCTCAGACGGCTGGGCGCCTTGGCTCAGCCAGTAAGTGACGCGCTCCTGGTTAACAGAAAGCTTCACTTCACCACCGGTGGCGATCGGGTTGAAGAAACCCACGCGCTCAACGAAACGACCATCGCGCGCATTGCGGCTGTTGGTCACGGTCAGGTGGTAGAAGGGGCGCTTCTTGGAGCCGCCACGGGCAAGACGGATGGTTACCATGTGAACATCGTTCCTGTAGTCGGTGCTTGCAAAACTTAAAGGCACACTTTGAGGGCCTAGGCCCGAAAGGCCGCATATTCTAAGGATTATGCGGCCGTTTGCAAATCTCTTTTTGGTTCCGCCGGTCGGCGTCGCCCTGCAAGCCAGGCAGGGCGGCACTGTACGGCATTCGCAGGCACGCCGCTCAGAGCTTGGGCATGCCGCCGCCGGGCATCATCCCGCCCAGGCCACGCATCATCTTGGCCATGCCGCCCTTGGCGGTGAACTTCTTCATCATCTTCTGCATCTGCTTGTGCTGCTTGATCAGCCGCCCGACATCCTGCACCTGGGTGCCGGAGCCGAGGGCGATGCGGCGCTTGCGCGAGCCGCTGATGATGTCCGGATCACGGCGCTCGGCCGGGGTCATGGAGCAGATGATCGCATCCATCTGCTTGAACTGTTTCTCGGCCGCGCCCTGGGCGCCGCTCATCTGCGACAGGTTGACCCCGCCGATGGACGGCAGCTTGTCCATCAGGCCGCCCAGACCGCCCATGTTCTTCATCTGCTGCAGCTGGTCGCGGAAGTCTTCGAGGTCGAAGCCCTTGCCCTTCTTCAGCTTCTTGGTGAGCTTCTCGGCCTTCTCGCGGTCGAGGGTCTGCTCGGCCTGCTCGATCAGGCTGAGCACGTCGCCCATGCCGAGGATGCGCGAGGCGATGCGGTCCGGATGGAAGGGTTCGAGCGCGTCGCTCTTCTCGCCCATGCCGAGGAACTTGATCGGCTTGCCGGTGATGTGGCGCACGGACAGCGCGGCACCGCCACGGGCATCGCCGTCGACCTTGGTCAGGATCACTCCGGTCAGCGGCAGCGCGTCACCGAAGGCCTTGGCCGTGTTGGCGGCGTCCTGACCGGTCATGGCGTCGACCACGAACAGGGTCTCGGCCGGCTTGCTGGCCGCGTGCACGGCCTGGATCTCGGCCATCATCTCGGCGTCGATGGCCAGACGGCCGGCGGTGTCGACGATGACCACGTCGATGAACTTGAGCTTGGCCTCGGCAATCGCCGCCTGGGCGATTGCCACCGGCTGCTGGCTGCTGTCGGAGGGGAAGAAGGTCACGCCGATGTCGCCGGCCAGGGTTTCCAGCTGCTTGATCGCCGCCGGACGGTAGACGTCGGCCGAGACCAGCATCACCGTCTTCTTCTTGCGCTCCTTGAGGAAGCGCGCCAGCTTGCCGGCGGTGGTGGTCTTGCCGGCGCCCTGCAGGCCGGCCATCAGCACCACGGCGGGCGGGGTGACGGCGAGGCTGAGATCCTCGTTGGCCGCGCCCATCAGCTCTTCCAGCTCGGCGCGCACGATCTTCACAAAGGCCTGGCCCGGCGTCAGGCTCTTCGACACCTCGGTGCCGACCGCACGCTCCTTGACCTTGTTGACGAAGTCCTTGACCACCGGCAACGCGACATCGGCCTCGAGCAGGGCCATGCGCACTTCACGCAGGGTGTCCTTGATGTTGTCTTCGCTCAGCTTGGCCTTGCCGGTGACATGGCGCAGCGTCTGTGACAGGCGGTCGGTAAGGTTTTCGAACATGCGCGTTCCTTTCAGCGGTCTTGCGGCAGGTCGCGGAGTATAACCAAGTGTCCGAGCCGCCGACACCGCCAGCGGTCTTTCGGGGAGCGCTTCTTGTATGCCACACTCACGACCTTTAGGGCCCGCCTTACAAGGACTTATGTACCCTCTGCTGCCCAGCCTCGCTGCCGCCGCGCTGTATGCCGGCGCCACCGCCTACCAGGGTCTGCGCCTGGCCAAACGCGAAACGCCGAACCGGCGCCTGCTCGCCCTGCTCGTCACGCTCGCCCTGCTGCTCCACGGCGCCAGCCTGTTCGCCCAGCTGCATGCCACGCCAGGACTGACCCTCGACTTCTTCAATGCGGCCAGCCTGATCGCCTACGCGGTGATCCTGCTGACCCTGCTGGCCTGCCTGCGCATCCCGGTGGAAAACCTGCTGCTGGTACTGCTGCCGCTGGGCTGCCTGACCGTGCTGCTGGCGCAATTCCTGCCGGCCGGCACGCTCAACCCGATTAACGCGGCGCCGGGCATCCTCGCCCATATCCTGCTGTCGATCCTGGCCTACGGCCTGCTGACCATGGCGGTGTTCCAGGCCCTGCTGCTGCTGCTGCAGGATCACCAGCTCAAGCACAAGCACCCCTCCGGGCTGATCAAGAACTTCCCGCCGCTGCAGACCATGGAAAGCCTGCTGTTCGGCTTCCTCTGGGCCGGCTGGGGCCTGCTCTCGCTGTCGCTGCTGTCCGGCTGGCTGTTCGTCGACAACCTGTTCGCCCAGCACCTGGCGCACAAGACCCTGCTCTCCTGTTTCGCCTGGGTGGTCTTCGCCGTGCTGCTGTGGGGCCGCTACCAGCTCGGCTGGCGCGGGCACAAGGCGATCCGCTGGACCCTGGCCGGCTTCTGCCTGCTGATGCTGGCCTACTTCGGCAGCAAGCTGGTCCGCGAGTTCATCCTGCATATCTGAGGCATTGGCCGTGGCCGAGCTGCACCCCGGTTTTCTTCTTGGCCTGCTGGCCTTCCTGATCATGTGTTCGGCGTTCTTCTCCAGTTCAGAGACGGGCATCATCAGCCTCAACCGCTATCGCCTGCGCCACAAGGCCCGTGAAGGGCATCGCGGCGCCAAGCGGGCCAGCGAGTTACTCAGTCGCCCGGACCGGCTGCTCGGCACCATTCTGATCGGCAACAACTTCGTCAACATCCTCGCCTCGGCCATCGCCACCGTGCTGGCCATGCAGCTCTGGGGCGAAGCCGGCATCGCCATCGCCACGGTCGCCCTGACCATCGTCCTGCTGATCTTCGGCGAAATCACCCCCAAGACCCTGGCAGCCCTGCGCCCAGAGGCCATTGCCTACCCGGCAAGCCTGCCGCTGATGATCCTGCTCAAACTGTTCTATCCGCTGGTGGTGGCCCTCAACGCGATCAGCAACGTGCTGCTCCGCCTGTTCGGCATCGACCCCAGCACCCGCAGCAGCGACAGCCTGACCACCGAGGAACTGCGCAGCGTGGTGCGCGAGTCCGGCCACGCCCTGCCCGAGAGTCGGCAGAACATGCTGCTCGGCGTACTCGACCTGGAAACGGTATCGGTCAACGACGTCATGATCCCGCGCAACGAGATCATCGGCATCGACCTGGAGCACGATCTCAGCGAAGTCGTCGAGCTGCTGCAGAACACCCGCCACACGCGCCTGCCGGTGTACCGCCAGGACATCAACCAGATCGAAGGCATGGTCCATATGCGCCACCTGGCGCGCCTGCTGACGCACAACCAGCTGACTTTCGAAACCCTGCAGCAGGCCTGCCAGCCCGCCTACTTCGTGCCGGAAAACACCCCGCTGTCGACCCAGCTGCTGAACTTCCAGAAGGAAAAACGCCGCATGGGCCTGGTGGTCGACGAATATGGCGACGTGCTTGGCCTGATTACCCTGGAAGACGTACTGGAGGAAATCGTCGGCGACCTCAGTGGCCGCGACCAACAACAGCATGCCGATATCAGCCCCCAGGCCGACGGCAGCCAGATCATCGACGGCAGCGCCAATATCCGCGAACTGAACAAGCTGCTGGGCTGGCACCTGCCCAGCGAGGGGCCGAAAACCCTCAACGGCCTGATCACCGAAGTCCTGGAAAGCATTCCGGATTGCCCGGTATGCCTGCGCATCGGCCCTTACCGCCTGGAAATCCTCGAATCCAGCGAGAACCGGGTCAAACGCGTGCGCCTGTGGCAGACCCCGCCGGGCCGTTCCCAGCACTGAGCGCCAGCGCCAGCCCCTCACCCCAGACCCGGTAACCCAGCACCGACGGGTGATAGCCATCGCACGCCAGGTAATCGGCGGCGAACTCCAGCGCTAGGCGCTGATATTCCACCCCCTCCTCCAGGCAGACCCGGCGCAGATGGCGATCCATCAAGGACGCGCGCCAGCCCAGCAGCTTGCGTAGCAGCCAGGGCAAGGCACTGAAGTGCTCGATCGGCGGCACGCCGGTAAACGCCACCCGGCAACCAGCCGCCGCCAGGCTGCGACTCAGCCGGCGCAGGGAATCGTCCCAGGCCTGCAGCGAACTCAAGTGGGTGGTGTCATTCACCCCGAACACCAGCACGGCCAGGTCCGCCGGCTCGGCCAAGGCCTGGGGCAACAGACGCTGACAAGCCTGGGCGGCGGTGATGCCATTCTCGCCACAGGCGCGCCAGGCCACCGGACGCTGCAGGCGCACGCTCAGTGCCTGGGCCAGTTGCCCGGCCAGGGCCGCCTCCTGCAGCTCGACACCGACGCCGGCCACCGTGGACTCGCCCAGCAGCAGCAAGCGCAGCGGCGGCGCGCCATCGGCGCCAACCAGGCCGCTCTGGGCGCCCGCCGCGGGCGGCAGGCGCAATGCCGTGCGCCGCGCCCACAGCGCTTGCGGCAGCACCACCGGCAACAGCGCCAGGGTCAGTCCCCACCAGCCCAGCGCACGCAGGCGCATCACAGCTCGACGCGCACCGCCTGGGCGGCGCGAGTCGCCTTGGCGCGGGCCGCGTCGATGCTTTCATCACGGGCCAGGGCCACGCCCATGCGCCGCTGGCCGCTGACTTCCGGCTTGCCGAACAGGCGCAGGGCGGTATCCGCCTCGGCCAGGGCCGCACCGAGGTTGGCGAAGCTGACCTGCTGCGACTCGCCTTCGACCAGGATCACCGCCGACGCCGACGGCCCCAGCTGGCGAATCGCCGGGATCGGCAGGCCGAGAATGGCCCGCGCATGCAGGGCGAATTCGGACAGGTCCTGGGAAATCAGGGTGACCAGGCCGGTGTCGTGCGGGCGCGGGGAAATCTCGCAGAACCATACCTGATCGCCTTTGACGAACAGCTCCACGCCGAACAGACCGCGCCCGCCCAGCGATTCGGTGACCGCCAAAGCAATGCGCTCGGCCTCGGCCCGCGCCTTGGCGCTCATCGGCTGCGGCTGCCAGGATTCCTGGTAATCGCCCTTGACCTGACGATGCCCCACCGGCGCGCAGAAGGTGGTGCCGCCGCTATGGCGCACGGTGAGCAAGGCGATCTCGTAGTCGAAATCGATAAAGCCCTCCACGATGACTCTACCCTTGCCGGCGCGCCCGCCAGCCTGGGCGTAATCCCAGGCGACCTGCAGGTCGGCGGCGCTCTTCAGCACCGACTGGCCTTTGCCGGAAGAGCTCATGATCGGCTTGATCAGGCAGGGGAAGCCCAGTTTTTCTGTAGCCGCGCGGCACTCCTCCAGCGAGTCGGCGAAGAAATATGGCGAAGTCGGCAGGCCCAGTTCCTCGGCAGCCAGGCGGCGGATGCCTTCGCGGTTCATGGTCAGCTTGGCCGCACGCGCACTGGGAATCACGGTAAAGCCTTCGGCCTCCAGCTCGACCAAGGTGTCGGTGGCGATCGCCTCGATCTCCGGCACGATGTAGTGCGGCTGCTCCAGCTCGATCACCGCGCGCAGGGCGGCGCCGTCGAGCATGCTGATGACGTGGCTGCGATGCGCCACCTGCATGGCCGGGGCATTGGCATAGCGGTCGACGGCGATCACTTCGCAACCCAGGCGCTGCAGCTCGATCACCACCTCCTTGCCCAGCTCACCGGATCCACACAGCAGAACACGGGTAGCCGTCGGCGACAGCGGAGTACCGATACGGGGCATGCAAGAGTCCTCGTCAGAAAGGGAAACGGGTAGTTAGTGAGCGGCCGGCTGCTGGAGGAACAGACCGGCGGCGCGGGTACGCTCGACGCAACGGGCCAGCACCAGGCGGCGCTCGGCGTTGTCCATGCGCCCCCAGCGGGTGATCTCGTCAGCCGTGCGCTGGCAGCCGGTGCAGATGTCCTGCTCGTCCAGCGCGCAGATGCTCACGCAGGGCGACTTGACTGGACGCTCGGCCTCCATCAGGCCTCGTCCTCGGCCAGGTCGCGGGCATAGCGCTGGGCGTTGTGCACGTAGTGGGCGGCGCTACCTTCGAGCATCTTTTTCTGCTGCTCGGTCAGTTCGCGCACCACCTTGCCCGGGCTGCCCATGACCAGGCTGCCGTCGGGAATTTCCTTGCCCTCGGCGATCAGGCTGTTGGCGCCGATGATGCAGTGCTTGCCGATCTTGGCACCGTTGAGGATCACCGAGTTGATGCCGATCAGGCTGTAATCGCCGACCGTGCAGCCGTGCATCATCACGTTGTGGCCGACGGTGACGCCCTTGCCCAGGGTCAGTGGAAAACCCATGTCGGTGTGCATCACCGTGCCGTCCTGCACGTTGCTGTTCTCGCCGATATGGATCAACTCGTTGTCGCCGCGCAGCACCGCGCCGAACCAGACACTGGCACCCTGCTCCAGGCGCACCTTGCCGATCACCGCCGCAGTGGGGGCGATCCAGCTTTCGGGGTGAGCGTCGACGCGGGCATCGCCCAGGCGGTACTTCATGCTTAGTTCCTCAGAGCCTGATTTGTGATCTCGCGAGCTAGAGCCAGGCAAGGCGCTACGTTAGTAACAGCCTACGGCTGTTCAAAACGGCGAGGAAGCGGAGTTTACTAGTGGTAAATGAGCATTCCGAGCCTGTTTTTAACGCCGCATGGCCGACGCGCAGCAGATCACTAACAGGCTCTCACAGGCGAATGATCTTGACCGAGGGCTTGGGCGGCTGCTCCAGGTCGATGCCGGCATCGAACACCAGATTGACCAGCTCGACGATCATCACCGCCGTAAGACCCCAGATCTTGTAGTTGTCGTAGTGGTAGCAGGGCACGTACCAGCTGCGCCCTTCGTAATCGATGCGATGGGTGACCTCGCGCGGGTCGTCGCAGAAGAAGCGCAGCGGCACGGCGAACACCGCGGCGATCTCGTCGTCATTGGCGCGGTATTCGACGAAGTCCGGCACCACCCCGACATAGGGCGTGACCTTGATGCCGAAGCGCGATACCAGCGGGCTGAGCGGGCCGATCATCTCCACCAGGCCCGGCGGCAGGCCGACCTCTTCCTCGGCTTCGCGCAGGGCAGTGTGGATCAGGTCGCGGTCTTCCGGGTCGCGTCGACCACCGGGGAAGGCCACTTCGCCACCGTGGGTGGACAGGCCGCTGGCCCGCAGGGTCAGCACCAGCTCCGGCTCGTCGCTACGGGTAAGCGGCAACAAAACAGCCGCTTCGGGCAGGCGCTTGTCGGTCTCCAGAATGCGTGGCGTATGACTGCGCACGCGGTGGAGCAGCTCGTCGAGCATGGGTTGTTCTCGGTCTCTTCTTCTCTTTGGCATGATGGCATGAAAGCCCGCAGGCGCCCAAGCCCCGACCCGCGCAGACGGCTTGCCGCTGATGCCACTCTGGCGCCAAGATGGGCGAACCAGTGAGGAGGCGGCATGAAATTCTGCAGTCAATGTGGCAGCCCGGTGGAGCAGCGCATTCCGCTCGGCGACAACCGCCTGCGCTACGTCTGCCCGCAATGCCAGACCATCCACTACCAGAACCCGCGCATCGTCGCCGGCTGCCTGCCGGTGTGGGGCGAGCAAGTGCTGCTGTGCCGCCGCGCCATCGAACCGCGCCGCGGCTTCTGGACCCTGCCGGCCGGTTTCATGGAGAACGGCGAGACCATGGAACAGGCCGCCGCCCGCGAGACCCACGAGGAAGCCTGCGCGCGGGTGCGCGAGCTGAATCTCTATACCCTGTTCGACCTGCCGCACATCAGTCAGCTGTACGTGTTCTTCCGCGCCGAACTGGTCGACCTGGACTTCGCCGCCGGCGAGGAAAGCCTCGAGGTGCAGCTGTTCCACGAGCATGAGATCCCCTGGGGCGAGCTGGCCTTTCCGACCGTCGGGCGCACCCTGAAGTGCTACTTCGCCGATCGCCGCGCGCAGGTCTACCCGATCCGCAACGAAGGCATCGCCCCGCTGCGACCACCCACCTGAGCGCCGCTGGGCAGCTATAGTCCTTTCTGCCTATCCGCCATTGGCTCGACGCCTGACAGGAGGAACCATGGACACCAGCGACCACAGCCTGAGCACCCTGTTTCTGCAACTCGGCCTGCCCGCCGGCAAGGCCGCGATCGAGGCCTTTCTGCGCGAGCACCGACTGCCGGCCGGGATGACCCTGGCCCAGGCGCCGTTCTGGAATTCAGGGCAGGCCGCCTTTCTCCAGGAAGCCCTGGACGACGATTCGGACTGGGCGGAAATGGCCGACGAACTGGCCCTGCTGCTGTCCAGCTAGCCTGGCTAGCCGGGCAGCTCCAGCTCGAGGGACAGCAGGCTGGCGGCAATCCGCGGGTCGTCGGCATCGGTGACCAGGTTCAGCAGCAGGCGCTGGCCGCGCTGCTGCAGCGCCAGCCCCTCGACCTTCCATTGCGGCCCCAGGCTGGCCAGCCGGCGTATCCGGCCATCGGCCTCGACCAGGCCGAGCACCGCCCCCAGGCAGGCGCCATCCCGATAACTGTCGGCGGTGTTCTCCGCCACCGCACTGAACAGCCAGCGCCCGTCGGCCAGCGCCGCACCATCGGTAAAGCCCAGCGCCACCCCGCCCAGCTCCCCCAGCACCAAGGTTTGTACGAGCTGCGGCAGTGGCGCTGCGGCCTGGCCGAGCAGCCAGGCCTGCACGGCCGGCCAGGCAAAATGCACCGCCGCATTGCCGGCCTGGCCCTGATTGCCGCGCTGCAGCAGGAGCAACTGCTGGCCGAGGACGAAGGCGCCCTCGATGTTCAGGTCGGCGAACTGCAGGTGCAGGGCGGCGTACAGGGGCGCCAGGTCGATCAGGCGCGGCGCGCCCTGCACGGCCCCCTGTTCATCCAGGGCCAGCAGCAGCGCCTGCTGGCGGTTCGGCCTGGAGCCCGAGCCCAGCGCCAGCAATGCCCCCTGCGCGTAGCCGGGCATGGCCGGCAGCAACGCCAGCGCCTCAAGGTCGGGCTTGGCCGCCTTGCGTTCGGCCGGGGCGTCGGGCAACTCGCCGGGAAACAGGCGCAGCAACTGCCCGGGCGCGCCATCGTCGGCGCAGAACACCCCCAGGTGCAGCTCGTCGTCGGCCACCACGTAGAGGTAGCCGGCGCAGCGCACCAGGGCACTGGCGGCACTCAGGTGCGCACGGCCGGTCGGGTGCTGGCCCGGGGCAAGGTGCAAGTCACGCAGGTGGCGCAGATCGTTCATGGCCAATGTTCTTCCCTGTGGCGGTTGATGGCGCCGATCAGAGCAGGCCATCGGCGAGCTGTCGAGCCATTTGCGCGCGCCGCCAGGCGGGCGCGACCGGCAATCCCCCGAGGATTGAACATCGGCGCCGGCATAGGCAGACTCTCGCCCCATAACAACCTGTTCGCTCAGGCCACAGAAACGCTCTGGAACATCGCAATGCGCTGGTTGCTCGCCGCCCTCTGTCTTTCCCTCGTCAGCCTCGCCAACGCCTCGACGGCCCCCACCCTGCGCGGCAAGCCAATCGACAAGGTGCTGGTGGTCAAGTCCGAACGCAAGCTGCACCTGATCGGCCGCGGCGAAGTGCTCAAGTCCTACCGCGTATCGCTCGGCAAGCAGCCCAAGGGCGCCAAGCTGCGCGAAGGCGACAGCCGCACGCCGGAAGGCTTCTACTGGATCGACTGGCGCAAGACCAGCGAGAAGTACAACCTGTCGATGCACATCTCCTACCCCAATGCCCGCGACGCCGCCAACGCGCGCAAGAAAGGCGTGCCGCCCGGCGGCATGATCATGATCCACGGCACCCCTCTGGACGCCGAATACCCCGAGTGGTACTTCCACACCCTCGACTGGACCGAGGGCTGCATCGCCATGAAGAACGCCGACATGCGCGAGATCTGGAGTCTGGTCAAGGACGGCACGCTGATCGAGATCCGCCCCTAGCTGCCCCTGCTTCACCCGCGGGCGCCTTGCGCTCGCCCGGCCGACACTTGAAGCGCCAGCCGTTCTCCACGATCATGCCCGCCCCACATGGATCAGGACCCGCACATGGAACAGCAACAGCAGCACTCAGGGCTCGGCATCGCCTCGTTCACCATCAGCATCGTCTGCGCCATTCTGCTGTTCCTGCTGTTCCTGATCGCCGGTGTGATGGAAGCCTCGACCCCGGGCGGGATCGACGAGGAGTCGGTCGAGGCCGTGATGCTCGGCCTGTTCATCATCTTCCTGCTGTTCCTCAACCTGCTGGCCATCGGCCTGGGCATCGGCGGCCTGTTCCAGACCGAGCGCAAGAAGATCTTCGCCATCCTCGGCAGCATCTTCGCCGCACTGACCACCCTGCTCGCGGTGCTGCTGATGATCATCGGCAACGCCATGTGAAGGAAACGCAACGCCGGCAGATGTTTGCGCCCATCTCTCTTGCGCGATAAGTTGTTGCCTTCACCCCTGAGCGCGGGATAGCCCGATGAAACAGACCAACTCCTGTGCCGCCCTGCAGCTGGACAACCAGCTGTGCTTCGCCCTGCACTCGACTTCGCTGCTGATGACCAAGGCCTACAAACCGCTGCTGCAGAGCATCGGCCTGACCTACCCGCAGTACCTGGCCATGCTGGTGCTGTGGGAGGGTGACGGCATCACCGTCGGCGAAATCAGCGCCCGCCTGCTCACCGACCCCGGCTCGCTGACCCCGCTGCTCAAGCGCCTGGAGGGCGAAGGCCTGCTCACCCGCACCCGCAGCAGCACCGACGAACGGGTGGTCGAGCTGCGCCTGACCGACAAGGGCCGCGCGCTGCAGCAGCAGGCCGAGGGCTTTCCCGCCTGCATCGTCGCCGCCAGCGGCCACAGCATCGCCGAGCTGATGGCCCTCAAGGACGAACTGGTCAAGCTGCGCAGCAAGCTGCAGCAGGCCATCTAAGCCAGCGGCCAGAACACCGGCCGCTGGCTGATTGGGCCAGCACCATAGCCGGCAACCCGCGCGCCTGCACGCCCGCGCCCACTCGCGCCAACCCCACCCCTAGCGCAAGCCGCTCTTATTCCTAAAATGCCAAGATCAATAGCGATTTGTTTCAGATAAATATCTTGCGCGCTAAATTTATTCGCACCACATTCCACTCCACACATTTAGTTAGAGCGCAATATTTTAGACAGCAAACTTAATCTGGAGATTCCGTCATGCAAAGCATCCAAGCCCTCTACACTGCCACCGCCACCGCTACCGGAGGCCGCGACGGCCGTGCCGTGTCCTCCGACGGTTTCCTCGACGTGAAGCTGACCACCCCGCGCGAACTGGGCGGCCCGGGTGGCGAGGCGACCAACCCGGAACAACTGTTCGCCGCCGGCTACTCGGCCTGCTTCATCGGCGCCCTGAAGTTCGTCGCCAGCCAGAAGAAGCAGGCCCTGCCGGCCGATGCCTCGATTACCGGCAAGGTCGGCATCGGCCAGATTCCCGGCGGTTTCGGCCTGGAAGTGCAGCTCGACATCAGCCTGCCGGGCCTCGAACAAGCCGCGGCCGACGAACTGGTCGCCGCTGCCCACCAGGTTTGCCCGTACTCCAACGCTACCCGCGGCAATATCGAGGTACGCCTGAACGTCGCCGTCTAAGCCGCGCGGGCCTGCCCAAGGCCAAAAGCACAAAGCCCCAGCTTGCCAATGCAAGCCGGGGCTTTGTTTACCGCTCTGGGGGTCAGAACTGCAGGTCGGAAAGCCGCCACACGTCGAACGCCGGCGTCTCGTAGGGGTGGGCTTTCTTCATGGCCTTGACCGTGTCATGCAGGAGCTCGTCGGCCACCACCAGCTCGACCTTCCACTCCGCCACCTGGTGCACCTGCCCGTGAAAGCCGAGATACGGCTCGCTGCCTTCCAGCGGGCGATACTGGCCCTGGCCCAGGACCTGCCAGCAGCAACTGTCATACTTGCCAATGCGTCCTGCTCCAGCGGCGAACACCGCCGCCTTGACCACATCCAGGTGGCTTTCCGGCACATAGAAACACAGCTTGTACATCCGCTTCTCCAAAGTGCATCGACGAATACGGGAGCCTCGCGACTCGCCCTGCCACAGCAATAATGGCATTTTGCCTTATTCGCCACCCGTGGCACAGTTCGCAACTCTGCATGGGACTCTCGGAAAGCCTGATAGTCCATTTTCTGGTTAGAGCAGTTAGCCATAAGCCAGGCTGGCTTAATCACCCCTGGTGAAGCGTTGCCAGCGCGCCTTGAGCCCTGCGGCCGGCGGGCTGTGGCTGCCATCGCAATATGGCAGGCGCTGCGACCGGCCGCAGCGGCACAGCAGCAAATGCTGCTCGCGCGCAGGCTGCAGGCGCAAGCCATCACTGCAGGCAGGGGAACAATCGGGCAGTGCCGGCGAACGCCCGCAGCGGCACAGGAGCAAGGTCTCACCCGGCTTGACCAGGCGCACCTCGGGAAGAAGGGTGGGGATGGAGTCGCTGTCGGGCATCGCCGCCGTCTCGCGCGAGTGCCGCAGGGCGGCGGTGAGCGCCGCCCTGCCCCGGGCTACGGGAGAGGGCGATGCAGCAGTCGGCAGGCGCCGATCAGTCGACCCAGACGCGGGCGTTGCGGAACATGCGCAGCCAGCCGGCATCTTCCTGCCACTCGTCCGGGCGCCAGGATTGCTGCACGGCACGGAATACCCGCTCCGGGTGCGGCATCATGATGGTCACCCGGCCGTCGCGACTGCACAGGCCGGTGATGCCGCGCGGCGAGCCGTTCGGGTTGGCCGGGTAGCTCTCGGTGACCTTGCCCTGGTTGTCGACGAAACGCAGCGCCACGGTGCCGGACAGATCGGACTCGAGCAGGGCTTCCTCGCTCTCGAACTCGGCATGCCCTTCGCCGTGGGCGATGGCGATCGGCAGGCGCGAACCGGCCATGCCGCGCAGGAAGATCGAGGCCGATTCCTGCACCTGGACCATGGCCACGCGCGCCTCGAACTGCTCCGAGCGGTTGCGCACGAAGTGCGGCCAGAACTCGGTGCCGGGAATCAGCTCGTGCAGGTTGCTCATCATCTGGCAGCCGTTGCACACGCCGAGGGCGAAGCTGTCCTTGCGCTCGAAGAAGGCCTGGAAGCCGTCGCGGGCACGGGCGTTGAACAGGATCGACTTGGCCCAGCCCTCGCCGGCGCCCAGCACGTCGCCGTAGGAGAAGCCACCGCAGGCCACCAGGCCCTTGAACTCGTCCAGGCTGACGCGACCGCTGAGGATATCGCTCATGTGCACGTCGATGGCGCTGAAGCCGGCGCGGTCGAAGGCCGCCGCCATTTCCACCTGGCCGTTGACGCCCTGCTCGCGCAGCACCGCCACCTGCGGACGCACGCCTTTCTTGATGTACGGCGCGGCGATGTCCTGGTTGACGTCGAAGCTGAGCTTCACCGACAGGCCCGGATTGTCCTCGTCGAGGATGCTGTCGAACTCCTGTTCGGCGCAGCTGGCGTTGTCGCGCAGGCGCTGGATCTGGTAGCTGGTCTCGGCCCACTGGCGCTGCAGCAGACGGCGCTGACCACCGAATACCGGCTCGCCGTTGAAGCTGATGGCCACGTCGCTGCCGTTGATCGGCTGGCCGATCACCGCCACGCAGTCGCCCAGGCCGGCGGCGCTGAACTGCGCCAGCACTTCCGGAGTGGCGTCCTGGTGCACCTGGATCACCGCACCCAGCTCTTCGTTGAACAGCACCGCCGCAATATCGTCCTTGCCATCGGCCAGGGCGTCGAGGAACAGGTTCAGGCCACAGTGACCGGCAAAGGCCATTTCCAGCGCGGTGGTCAGCAGACCGCCGTCGGAACGGTCGTGGTAGGCCAGCAGGTGACCATCGGCATTCAGGCCCTGGATCACCGCGAAGAACGCCTTGAGGTCTTCGGCATCGTCGACATCCGGCACGCTCTGGCCGAGCTTGCCGTAGGTCTGCGCGAGGATTGAGCCGCCCATGCGGTTCTGCCCGCGACCCAGGTCGATCAGGATCAGGTCGGTCTCGCCCTTGTCCAGGCGCAGCTGCGGGGTCAGGCTCTGGCGGATGTCAACGACCGGGGCGAAGCCGGTGATCACCAGCGACAGCGGCGAGGTCACGCTCTTGTCGACGCCCTCGTCCTGCCAGCGGGTCTTCATCGACATCGAGTCCTTGCCCACCGGAATGGTGATGCCGAGCGCCGGGCACAGCTGCATGCCGACGGCCTGTACGGTGTCGTACAGACGGGCGTCCTCGCCCGGGTGGCCGGCGGCGGCCATCCAGTTGGCCGACAGCTTGATGTCGGACAGCTTCTCGATGCGTGCGGCGGCCAGGTTGGTGATGGTCTCGCCGACGGCCATGCGCCCGGAGGCCGGGGCGTCGAGCAGGGCCAGCGGGGTGCGCTCGCCCATGGCCATGGCTTCGCCGGTATACACGTCGAAGCTGGTGGCGGTGACGGCGCAGTCGGCCACCGGTACCTGCCACGGGCCGACCATCTGGTCGCGGGCAACCAGGCCGGTGATGCTGCGGTCGCCGATGGTGATCAGGAAGCTCTTGCTGGCCACCGCCGGGTGACGCAGCACGCGGCTCACGGCCTCGTCGATATCGACGCTGGCGGCGCTGAAGTCATCGCCCTGCTCCGCCTCGCGGGTCACGCTGCGGTGCATGCGCGGCGGCTTGCCGAGCAGCACTTCGAGCGGCATGTCCACCGGCTTGTTGCCGAAGTGGCTGTCGGACACGGTCAGGTGCGGCTCGGCGATGGCCTCGCCGACCACGGCGAACGGGCAGCGCTCGCGTTCGCAGATGGCCTTGAAACGCTCGAAGTCGGCGGCGTCCACGCTCATTACGTAGCGTTCCTGGGACTCGTTGCACCAGATTTCGTGCGGGGCCATGCCCGGCTCGTCGTTGGGTACCGCGCGCAGCTCGAAGCGACCGCCGCGGCCGCCGTCGTTGATCAGTTCCGGCAGGGCGTTGGAGATGCCGCCGGCGCCGACGTCGTGGATGAACTTGATCGGGTTGTGCTCGCCCAGCTGCCAGCAGCGGTCGATGACTTCCTGGCAGCGTCGTTCCATTTCCGGGTTGTCGCGCTGCACCGAGGCGAAATCCAGGTCGGCGGAGCTGGCGCCGGTGGCCATGGAGGAAGCGGCGCCGCCGCCCAGACCGATGAGCATGGCCGGGCCGCCGAGCACGATCAGCTTGGCGCCGACCGAGATCTCGCCCTTCTGCACATGGTCTTCGCGGATGTTGCCCATGCCGCCGGCAAGCATGATCGGCTTGTGGTAGCCGCGCACTTCCTCGCCGCGCGGCGTGTTCACCGCCTGCTCGAAAGTACGGAAGTAGCCGTTCAGCGCCGGGCGGCCGAACTCGTTGTTGAACGCGGCGCCGCCCAGCGGGCCTTCGATCATGATGTCCAGCGCGGTGACGATGCGCTCGGGCTTGCCGTACGGCACTTCCCAGGGCTGTTCGAAGCCGGGAATCTGCAGGTTGGATACGCTGAAACCGGTCAGGCCGGCCTTCGGCTTGGCCCCGCGACCGGTGGCGCCTTCGTCGCGGATCTCGCCGCCGGAGCCGGTGGAGGCGCCGGGGAAGGGAGCGATGGCAGTCGGGTGGTTGTGCGTCTCCACCTTCATCAGGATGTGCACCGGCTCCTGGGTCGCCGCGTACTCGCGGGTCTCAGGATTGGGGAAGAAACGCCCGGCCGGGTGGCCGACGATCACCGAGGCGTTGTCCTTGTAGGCGCTCAATACGCCTTCGCGGTGCAGCTCGTAGGTGTTCTTGATCATGCCGAACAGGGACTTGTCCTGGCTCTGGCCGTCGATGTCCCAGCTGGCGTTGAAGATCTTGTGCCGGCAGTGCTCGGAGTTGGCCTGGGCGAACATCATCAGTTCGATGTCGTGCGGGTTGCGCCCCAGCTCGCTGAAGCTCTTCACCAGGTAGTCGATTTCGTCGTCGGCCAGGGCCAGGCCGAGCTGCACGTTGGCCTGCTCCAGGGCGGCGCGACCGCCACCGAGGATATCCACCGCGGTCAACGGCTTGGGCTGGGCGTGGCTGAACAGATCGGCGGCCTGTTCCATGTGGCTCAGCACCAGCTGGGTCATGCGGTCATGCAGCAGGGCGGCGGCGGCCTGGACATCGGCCTCGCTCAGCTCGCCGCTGACGTAATAGGCGATGCCGCGCTCCAGGCGCTGGATCTTCGCCAGGCCGCAGTTGCGGGCGATGTCGCTGGCCTTGCTCGACCAGGGCGAAATGGTGCCGAAACGCGGGATGGTGAGAAACAGGCGGCCGTTCGGCTCCTGCACCGGCACGCTCGGGCCGTACTTCAGCAGACGGGCCAGTACCTGCTCTTCGTCGGCAGTGAGTACCCCGGAGACATCGGCAAAATGCGCGAACTCGGCGTACAGACCAGTCACGGCGGGGACCTTGGCGGTCAGTTGCGAAAGCAGTTTGCCGTGACGGAAGGCGGAAAGAGCGGGCGCGCCGCGCAGGATCAACATCGTGAACAGCCTCTGGGAAGGGGTGTGCTTTGAGGCCGTGCATTCTAGCCTAAAGCGCCGCCGGGCGGCACCCGTAAGCAGGCAGGCGGCCACGGACCTAGCAGAGCCCCCTGCCACTGTCGAGATATGGCGGGCGCCGGCCTTTGCGTATACTGCGCCGATGTTTGCACAAACTGCGTTGCGCATCCGCACTGCCGCCTGGCTGCTGGCGACCGCAATCCCTCTGCTGCTCGCGGGCTGTGATGGTGATGGCGAAGTCACCAAGCAGCCCAGCACCCTCGAGCGCGTACAGAAGGAGGGCGTGCTACGGGTGGTCACCCGCAACAGCCCGGCCACCTACTTCCAGGACCGCAGCGGCGAAACCGGCTTCGAATACGAACTGGTCAAGCGCTTCGCCGAGAACCTCGGCGTCGAGCTGCAGATCGAGACCGCCGACAACCTCGACGACCTGTTCAGCCGCCTGAACCAGCCGGACGGCCCGGAGCTGGCCGCCGCCGGCCTGGTCGACAGCGCCGGGCGCAAGAGCCAGGCACAGTTTTCCCAGCCCTACCTGCAGGTCACCCCGCAGGTCATCTACCGCAACGGCCAGCCCCGCCCCTCGCGCCCCGACGACCTGATCAGCAAGCGCATCCTGGTGCTGCAGGGCAGCAGCCATGCCGAACAGCTGGCGCAACTGAAAACCACCCTGCCCGCGCTCAAGTACGAAGAGTCCGCCGCCGTCGAGGTGGTCGACCTGCTGCGCATGGTCGACGAAGGGCAGATCGACCTGACCCTGGTCGACTCCAACGAACTGGCGATGAACCAGGTGTACTTCCCCAACGTGCGCGTGGCCTTCGACCTGGGCGACGCCAGCAACCTGGGCTGGGCGGTGGCCAGCGGCACGGATGACAGCCTGCTGCAGGAGGTCAACCACTTCCTCGCCCTGGTCGAGGAGAACGGCAGCCTGCAGCGCCTGAAACAGCGCTACTACGGGCACGTCGACGTACTCGGCTATGTCGGCGCCTACACCTTCGCCAAGCACCTGCAGCAGCGCCTGCCGCGCTACGAACAGCACTTCAAGCAGGCCGCCGAGAAGCACAAGGTCGATTGGCGCCTGCTGGCCGCCATCGGCTACCAGGAGTCGCTGTGGCAGCCGGACGCCACCTCCAAGACCGGCGTGCGCGGCCTGATGATGCTGACCCAGGGCACCGCCCAAGCCATGGGCGTGGCCAATCGCCTGGACGCCCGGCAGAGCATCCAGGGTGGTGGCAAGTACCTGGCACTGATCCACGGCAGCCTGGCCGAGGACCTGGAGGAACCGGATCGCACCTGGTTCGCCCTGGCCGCCTACAACATCGGCATTGCCCACCTGGGCGACGCGCGCAAGCTGGCCAAGGCCGAAGGCCTGAACCCGGACAAGTGGCTGGACGTACAGAAGATGCTGCCGCGCCTGGCGCAGAAGCAGTGGTACAGCAAGACCCGCTACGGCTACGCGCGCGGCGGCGAAACCGTGCACTTCGTGCGCAACATCCGCCGCTACTACGACATCCTCAACTGGGTGACCCAGCCGCAGCTGGAAGGCACCCAGGTCGCCGAAAGCGGCATCCACGTGCCGGGCGTCAACCGCACCCTGCCCAAGGAAGAGCCTACCCAGCTCTGAGGTCAGGCGCGGTCCGCATGCAATCCAGGCCGGGGATCAGGACGAACGCCGCGCCTTGAAGAAGGCACTCAGCACCGCCCCGCACTCCTGCGCCAGCAGGCCGCCCTCGACCAGCACCCGGTGATTGAGGAACTCCTGGGCGAAGAACTGCCCGCGACTGACCACCACCCCAGCCTTGGGCTCGGTGGCGCCGTAGACCACGCGGGCAATGCGCGAATGCACGATCAGCCCGGCGCACATGCTGCACGGCTCCAGGGTCACGTACAGGGTGCTGCCCGGCAGGCGGTAGTTGCGCAGGTCGAGGGCCGCGGCGCGGATCGCCACCATCTCGGCGTGGGCGCTGGGGTCATGGGTGGAGATCGGGCAGTTGAAGCCGCGGCCGATGACCTCCCCATCCTGCACCAGCACCGCGCCGACCGGCACCTCGCCCTGCTCAGCACCCAGGCGTGCCTGCTCCAGGGCTTCGCGCATGAAGCGCTCGTCCTGGCTGCGGTCGATGATCTTGATCTGGCGCATCAAATTTCCTTAAACCACGGCAATCGCGGCCATCAGGCCGGTTTCCATATGGTCGATGACATGGCAGTGGAACATCCACACCCCCGGATTATCGGCGACGAAGGCGATGCGCGCCGTTTCGTTCTTGCCCAGCAGGTAGGTGTCGGTGAAATACGGGATGATCTCGCGACGATCGGAGTCGAGCACCTTGAAGCTCAGGCCATGCAGGTGGATCGGGTGCTGGTACTGGGCCATGTTGCGCAGCACGAAGATGTAGTGGCCGTCCTTCTTCAGGGTGGCGATGGGCCGGTCGGCGCAGCCCTTGTCCGTGATATCCCAGGCCTGGCCGTTGATCTGCCAGTAGCGCGCCGGGCCAGCCTGATTCGGGCTGGCCAGCATGGCCGCCCACTCGAAGTTGAAGCGCAGGGTTTCGGCACGAGCCAAGTCCGGCTCGGCGACCGGGTTGGCCGGCAGTGCGGGCGGCCAGTCGCCCGCTGCCTGGGAGCTGGCCACGCTTTTCAGGGTCGCCAGGCGCAACGGGCCGTTGCGCAGCGACAGCTCGGTGCCGGCAGCCGGCACCTTGAGCGCCAGGTCCAGGCGCATGCCCGGGCCCAGCCAGTAGTCCTTGCCCAGCGGGCGCGGCGCCACCGGGTTGCCGTCCAGGGCATAGATGCGCGCCTCGGCGCCCGGCAGATTGAGGCGATAGGTGATGGTGTTGTCGACATTGATCAGGCGCAGGCGCACCACCTGCCCGGCCGGCAGCTCCAGGGTCGGCAGCGACACGCCGTTGATGCTCGACAGGCGCCCGCGGGTGCCCTCGCGCGCGGCTTCGCGCGGCACGCTGAAATCGCTGAAGGCGCCCTGCTCGTCGACATGCCAGGTCTTCAGGCACAGCGTGCGCTCATGGGCGAAGCCACTCGGTTCGCGCTCCTCGACGATCAGCGGGCCGACCAGGCCGCGGCCGAGCTGCTCGCTGCTGGCCGTGTGCGGGTGGTACCAGTAGCTGCCGGCATCCGGGGTGATGAAGTCGTAATCGAAGTATTCGCCCGGCAGCACCGGCAACTGCGAGACATAGGGCACACCGTCCATCTCCAGCGGCAGGCGGATGCCGTGCCAGTGGATGGTGGTGGGCTCATCCAGCTTGTTGATGAAGCGCACGCGCAGACGCTCGCCCTGGCGGCAGCGCAGCTCCAGACCCGGCGCCTGGCCACCGTAGGCCCAGGCCGGGGTCTTGTGCCCCGGCACCAGCTCCAGGTCGAGCGGCGCGGCGATCAGTTCATAGTCATGGCTCGCCACGTTGTGTGGGCGACCCAGCCAGTAGCGCACGCCACCGGCGCCGAGGCCGGCGATGCCGAGCGCACCTAGGCCGGCGAGTATCTGTCTGCGGGTAAAAGCCATTGTCATGTCCATCGGCCAAGCATTTGCGACATCTTCTCATTTCCAGAGCGGCGCGACGAGCCGCAGATTGCCGCAGGCAGAAACGACAAGGGCAGCTCGCGCTGCCCTTGTTGGCTACCTCATTCCCACTCGATGGTCGCCGGCGGCTTGCTCGACACATCGTAGGTGACGCGGGAGATGCCTTCGATCTCGTTGATGATGCGGTTGGAGACCTTCTCCAGCAGCTCGTAGGGCAGGTGCGCCCAGCGTGCGGTCATAAAGTCGATGGTTTCCACCGCACGCAGGGCCACGACCCAGGCGTAGCGCCGGCCGTCGCCGACCACGCCGACCGATTTCACCGGCTGGAACACCACGAAGGCCTGACTGGTCTTGTGGTACCAGTCGAAGTTGCGCAGCTCCTCGATGAAGATGTGGTCGGCGCGACGCAGCAGGTCGGCGTACTCCTTCTTCACTTCGCCGAGGATGCGCACGCCCAGGCCCGGGCCCGGGAACGGGTGGCGGTAGACCATGTCGTAGGGAAGGCCCAGTTCCAGGCCGATCTTGCGCACCTCGTCCTTGAACAGCTCGCGCAGCGGCTCGACCAGCTTGAACTGCATGTCTTCCGGCAGGCCACCGACGTTGTGGTGGCTCTTGATCACGTGGGCCTTGCCGGTCTTGGCGCCGGCCGACTCGATCACGTCCGGGTAGATGGTGCCCTGGGCGAGGAACTTCACGTCCTGCAGCTTGGTGGCTTCCTGATCGAACACTTCGATGAAGCTGGCACCGATGATCTTGCGCTTCTGCTCCGGGTCGCTGACGCCGGTCAGGCGGCCGAGGAACAGCTCTTCGGCGTTGGCGCGAATGACCTTGACGCCCATGTTCTCGGCGAACATGGCCATCACCTGGTCACCTTCGTGCAGGCGCAGCAGGCCGTTGTCGACGAACACGCAGGTCAGCTGGTCGCCGATGGCCTTGTGCAGCAGTGCCGCGACCACCGAGGAATCGACGCCGCCGGACAGGCCCAGCAGCACCTTGGACGAACCGACCTGGGCACGCACATTGGCGATGGCGTCTTCGACGATGTTGGCCGGGGTCCACAGCGCCTGGCAGCCGCAGATGTCGAGGATGAAGCGCGAGAGGATGCGCCCGCCCTGCTTGGTGTGGGTCACTTCCGGGTGGAACTGCACGCCGTAGTAGCCGCGCACGTCGTCGGCCATGGCGGCAATCGGGCAGCTCGGGGTGCTGGCGAGGATGTGGAAGCCGACCGGAATCTCGGTGACCTTGTCGCCATGGCTCATCCACACATCGAGACCGAACACGCCGTCGTCGTCCATGTGGTCTTCGATGCCGTCGAGCAGGCGGCTCTTGCCGACCACGTCGACGCGGGCGTAGCCGAACTCGCGCAGGTCGGAACCCTGCACCTTGCCGCCGAGCTGCTCGGACATGGTCTGCATGCCGTAGCAGATGCCGAAGATCGGCACATTCAGGTCGAACACCGCCTGCGGCGCGCGCGGGCTGTCGGCCTCGTGCACCGACTCCGGGCCACCGGCGAGGATCACGCCACGCGGGGCGAAGGCGCGGATCGCCTCGTTATCCATGTCGAACGGGTGGATTTCGCAGTACACGCCGATCTCGCGCACGCGGCGGGCGATCAGCTGGGTGTACTGGGAACCGAAGTCCAGGATGAGGATGCGGTGGGCGTGAATGTCAGGGTGAGCCATGGCCGTCTCTCGTAGCGGAATTCACAAATGACAAGGGGCTGATCAGTCAGCCCCGTGTCGATTCATTGCAGTGGACTTAACCCACGCGGTAGTTCGGGGCTTCTTTGGTGATCTGCACATCGTGTACGTGCGACTCGGCCATGCCGGCGCCGGTGATGCGCACGAACTCCGGCTTGGTGCGCATCTCTTCGATGGTGGCGCAGCCGGTGTAGCCCATGGAGGCACGCAGGCCGCCCATCAGCTGGTGGACGATGGCGCTCATCGCGCCCTTGTACGGCACGCGGCCTTCGATGCCTTCCGGCACCAGCTTCTCGGCACCGGCCGAGGAGTCCTGGAAGTAGCGATCGCTTGATCCCTGCGCCTGCGCCATGGCGCCCAGCGAACCCATGCCGCGGTAGGCCTTGTAGGAACGGCCCTGGAACAGCTCGACTTCGCCCGGGGCTTCTTCGGTGCCGGCCAGCATCGAGCCGATCATCACCGCGGAAGCGCCGGCGACGATGGCCTTGGACAGGTCGCCGGAGAAACGGATGCCACCGTCGGCGATCAGCGGTACGCCGGTGCCGGCCAGGGCGGCGGCGACGTTGGCCACGGCACTGATCTGCGGCACGCCGACGCCGGCGACGATACGGGTGGTGCAGATCGAGCCCGGACCGATGCCGACCTTGACGCCGTCGGCGCCGGCTTCGGCCAGGGCCTTGGCGGCGTCACCGGTGGCGATGTTGCCGCCGATCACCTGGACTTCCGGGAAGTTCTGCTTGACCCAGCGCACGCGGTCGATCACGCCCTTGGAGTGGCCGTGGGCGGTATCGACGATGATCACGTCGACGCCGGCGGCGGCCAGGGCGGCCACGCGGTCGGCGGTATCGGCACCGGTGCCGACCGCCGCGCCGACGCGCAGGCGACCCTGGTCGTCCTTGCTGGCCAGCGGGTAGGCCTTGGCCTTCTCGATGTCCTTGACGGTCATCATGCCCTTGAGGGTGAAGGCGTCGTCGACGATCAGCACCTTCTCGATGCGGTGCTTGTGCAGCAGATCGCGCACGACTTCCTTGGTAGCGCCTTCCCGGACTGTGACCAGGCGCTCTTTCGGCGTCATCACGTCACGCACCAGGGCGTCCATACGATTCTCGAAGCGCACGTCACGGGAGGTGACGATGCCGACCAGGTCGCCGTTGGACAGTACCGGCACACCGGAGATGTTGTTCTGTCGGGTCAGTTCGAACAGGTCGCGCACGGTGGCGTCGGCCTCGATGGTGATCGGGTCCTTGACCACACCGGCCTCGAACTTCTTGACCTTGCGTACCTCGGCAGCCTGCTGCTCGATGGTCATGTTCTTGTGGATGATGCCGATGCCGCCTTCCTGGGCCATGGCGATGGCCAGGCGCGCTTCGGTGACGGTGTCCATGGCTGCCGACAGCAGCGGGATATTCAGCTCGATGCCACGGGTCAGGCGGGTCTTGAGACTCACATCCTTGGGCAGAACTTCGGAATAACCTGGAATAAGAAGAACGTCGTCGAAGGTCAGGGCTTCTTGACTGATACGCAGCATGGCGGGGGCTCCCGGGAGGGAAAATTGGAAGCGCGCCATTATACCCAGCAGGCCCCACTCACTCAATGCAAAGTGTGACAGGGGCTGCGGTAATGCGACCAACTAGGCATATGCAATAAATTCGCATACAATAATAATTCTCATAAATATCAACGTTCGAGTATCGAATGCCCTCCTATCGTCCCTCCTCCGGCCTGCCGCACTGGCGCGCCGGGCTGCTTGCCCTTTGCCTGTTATCGACCAGCCACAGCCAGGCCGACGAACTGCAACTGCCCAGCCAGGACATCGTCGCCACCGGCGTGGTCGACGAAGCTGGCTACCAGGCCAAACGCGCCAGCACGGCCAGCAAGTCGTCGGTGGATATCAAGGATGAGGCGCAATCGCTGCAGGTGGTGACCCCGCAGACCATCGAGGATTACCAGGTCAAATCGCTGGACGACGCCATGAAGTTCGTCAGCGGCGTCAGCCAGAGCAACACCCTCGGCGGCACCAAGGACGCCTTCATCAAGCGCGGCTTCGGCACCAATTCGGACGGTTCGATCCTGCGCGACGGCATTCGCTCGAATCTGTCGCGTAACTTCACCGCCACCAGCGAGCGGGTCGAAGTGCTCAAGGGGCCGGCCGCGCTGCTCTATGGCGCGATGGAGCCGGGCGGGCTGATCAACGTCATCAGCAAGCTGCCGCAGTATCAGCAGCGCACCATCCTCGGCGGCTCTGCCTACAGCGAAGGCGGCGGCACGCTAAGCCTCGACAGCTCCGGCCCGCTGGCCGACAGCGGCCTGGCCTACCGCCTGATCGCCGAGCGTCAGCATGAGGACTACTGGCGCAACTACGGCAGCGAAGAGCAGGTGCTGATTGCGCCCTCACTGGCCTGGACCGGCGAACGCGCCAGCCTGACCCTGGCCTACGAGTACAACGACTACTCCGCTCCCTTCGACCGCGGCACGGTGTTTATCGGCGGTCATCCGGCCAGCGTTGACTACGACAAGCGCCTGGACGAGCACTGGGCCGAGACCCGCGGCATCGCCGAAAGCGCCCGCGCCGTGTTCGAGTATCAACTGGACGAGGACTGGAAAAGCCGCCTGACCTACGGCTGGAACAATGACCGCTACGGCCTTGCCATCGCCCAGCCGGTTTCGCTCAACGAAGCCACCGGCGCCTTCCGCCGCGTCGGCAACGGCGCCCACTACGACGACGAAACACGCTACACCAGCCTGGATCTGATCGGTCAACAGACCCTGTTCGGCCAGCGTCACGAACTGCTGATCGGCGTCGATCACGAGCTCAACGACCAGTACCGCGGCAAGACCTACCGCAACACGGCCGGCATGCGCAGCGACATCGACATCTACGACCCGGTCTACGGCGAGCTGGCCGAACCCAGCGTGGTCAGCGCCACGCAGAGCAACCTGCGCAACGAACTGACCTCCGACTCCCTCTACTTCAAGGACAACTGGCACCTGGACGAGCGCTGGATCCTGGTGCTCGGCGGTCGCTACCAGCACTACGACCAGTACATGGCGCGAGGACTGGGCACCAGCCGCACCACCCTGTACGACCGCAACGACCAGACCCTGATCCCCTTCAGCGGGCTGGTGTTCAAGGCCAGCGACGCCCTCGCGCTATACGGCAACTACAGCCGCTCGTTCGTGCCCAACACCAGCGTCACCGACGCCGGCCAGACCTTCGACCCGGAGGAAGGCCGCAGCTATGAGGTGGGGGCCAAGTACGACCTGCGCCCCGGCCTGAGCCTGAACCTGGCGCTGTTCGACATCGTCAAGGAGAACGTGGTGGTCGGCTCCGGCGACGACATGGAAGCCGCCGGCAAGGTGGGCTCGCGCGGCCTGGAGCTGGACCTGACCGGCAGGATTGCCGAACGCTGGGAGCTGATCGCCACCTACGCCTACACCCACACGGAAATCCTCGACGACCCGGTCAACCAGGGCAATCGCCTGGCCCAGGCGCCGCGCCACACCGGCAGCCTGTACCTGACCCATGAGCTGGCGGCGCCGAGCGAGCTGGGCACCTGGCGCATCGGTGGCGGCGCTCGCCATGTCGGCGAACGCACGGCCGACAACACCGACAGCTTCCGCCTGAGCGGCTACACCCTGGCCGACGCCTTCGTACGCTGGGAGTACCCGCTGATGGGGCGCAAGACCTCGCTGCAGCTAAATGTCGACAACCTGTTCGACAAGCACTACTACCCCTCCACCACCGGCAGCGAGCTGAATGTCGGCGTCGGCGAACCACGTACCGCCCGTCTGTCGGCCAGCGTGGAGTTCTAAGGTTCGACCCGCACCAGGCGCACCGGAAAGCCCAGGCGCTCAGCGAAACTCTCCAGCAGCGCCGGGGAGAAACACTCGGCCGGCCAGCCATTGAAGACGAAGGCCAGATTGGAGAAAGCACAGGGTTGCAGGAAGAGGAAGCCGTTGATGTCGTCCTCATGGCCGCATTCGGGGCAGGTGAAGTTGTCGCTGACGCCAGCCGACCACTCGTCCAGGCTGGCGAACAGCGCCACACCGATCTCCCGGCGGCACTCGGGGCAGCCGGCTTCTTCGAGGAAGCCGCGGGTCGGGGTATAGATGCAGCGCTTGGTGACGACCTGCAGGCCATTAAACGGTTGACCGAACGGCAACAGTTCGGCGTGCGACAAACGCTGCGCGCCTTCGGCGATAGCGTGGGCCATGCCGTTGCCCAGGCGCCCACAGGTGCTCTGCGCCGCCGCTACCAGGCGTCGACCGACCAGCCAGCGCACCACCAGCTGCGCCCGCCCCTCGGCATTGGGCAGGCTGGAAATCTGCGGTACCAGAATGCTCTGCATATCGTTCATATAAGGAAGGATGGCTGAAAAGGCGGCGCAGTCTACTGGCTCGCCGCGCTTTGGGCACGCCGGGCAAACGGCTATGATGCCGGCCATGATCAACGACCCGTTCCAGCGCCTCGGTCTCGACCGCGACGTCCTCTCCGTCAGCCAGCTCAACAACCGCGCGCGGCTGTTGCTGGAGGACGTGTTCGCCCAGGTCTGGGTCGAAGGCGAAATCTCCAACCTGGCCAAGCCGGCTTCCGGGCATCTCTATTTCACCCTTAAAGATAGCCAGGCCCAGGTCCGTTGTGCGCTGTTCCGGCAGAACGCCAGCCGCGTGCGCCAGGCCCTGCGCGACGGCCTGGCGGTCAAGGTGCGCGGCAAGGTCTCGCTGTTCGAGGGCCGCGGCGACTACCAGCTGATCCTCGACAGCGTCGAGCCGGCCGGCGACGGCGCCCTGCGCCTGGCCTTCGAGGCGCTGAAGGAAAAGCTCTCCCGCGAAGGCCTGTTCAGCGCCGAGAACAAGATCGCCCTGCCCGCCCACCCGCAGCGCATCGGCATCATCAGTTCGCCGACCGGCGCGGTGATCCGCGACATCATCAGCGTGTTTCGCCGCCGCGCACCGCAGGTGGCGCTGACCCTGATCCCCACCGCCGTGCAGGGCTTTGACGCCACCGCGCAGATCGTCCGCGCCCTGCAGCTGGCCGATGCCCAGGGCTTCGACGCGCTGATCCTGGCCCGTGGCGGCGGCTCGCTGGAAGACCTCTGGTGCTTCAACGAGGAAGCCGTGGCCCGCGCCGTGGCCGCCTGCAAAACGCCGATCGTCAGCGCCGTCGGCCACGAGACCGATGTGTCGATCAGCGATTTCGTCGCCGACGTGCGCGCACCAACGCCCTCCGCCGCCGCCGAACTGCTGGCGCCGGACAGCAGCAACCTGCGCCATCGCCTGGACAACCTCAAGCGCCGCCTGCTGCTGCGCATGCAGGGCCGCCTGGCCCACGAGCACCTGCGCCTGGACGGCCTGGCCCGACGCCTGCGCCATCCCGGCGAACGCCTGCGCCAGCAGGCCCAACGCCTGGATGACCTGGACATGCGCCTGCGCCGCGCCTTTACCCAGCAACTGCACAACCGCCGCGAGCGCCTAGCGCGCCTGGATACCCGCCTGGCCGCCCAGCATCCCGGGCGTAGCCTGGCCCTGCTGCGCCAGCGCCTGGACAGCCTGGCCGAGCGCCTGCCGCGCGCCGCACTCGGCCAACTGCGCGAGCGGCGGCAGAGCCTCGAAGGCCTGGTGCAGCAGCTGCATATCGTCAGCCCGCTGGCCACCCTCGGCCGCGGCTACAGCATCCTCCTCGACGAACGCGGCCAGGCCATCCGCAACGCCGCCCAGACCCAGCCCGGCCAGCGCCTCAAGGCCCGGCTCGGCGAAGGCGAGCTGGTGGTGCGGGTGGAAGATAACCACCTGAGCCCGGTGACCCTGTCGCTGCTGGATTAACCCCATGGTGGATGGATACAGTGCCATCCACCCTCCGCCGGACTGCCATTCATGCGCCTGTTTGCCCTGCTGCTGCTCTGCCTCGCCCTGCCCGTCCATGCCGAAGGTTTCATCAGCCGCCTGCTGCACAAGCCGGTACCGGGCGGCGTCGCCGTCCTGCAACTGGGCAGCAGCGCCAGCGCGCCGCAGGTGCGCTTCCAGGGCAAGCCGGTGCTGACGGTCAAGGAAGACGGCCGGCAGTGGATCGCCATCATCGGCCTGCCGCTGACCAGCCAGCCCGGCCCGGCGCAAGCCCTGGTCGACGGCCAGGCGGTCGAATTCCAGATCGGCAGCAAGCACTACCGCGAACAGCGCATCACCCTGAAGAACCAGGAGCAGGTCAACCCGAGCCCGAAGAACCTGGCGCGCATCGAACGCGAACTGGCCGAACAGACCCGCGCCTACCAGCAGTTCAGCCCGCGCCAGCCGAGCAACCTGCTGCTCGACAAGCCGGTCGCCGGCCCGCTGTCCAGCCCCTTCGGCCTGCGCCGCTTCTTCAATGGCGAGGAACGCAACCCGCACTCCGGCCTGGACTTCGCCGCCAAGGCCGGCACCCCGATCAAGGCCCCGGCGGCGGGCAAGGTGAGCCTGATCGGTGATTACTTCTTCAACGGCAAGACCGTGTTCGTCGACCACGGCCAGGGCCTGATCAGCATGTTCTGCCATTTATCGGCGGTGGACGTGCAACTGGGCCAGGAGCTGCCACGCGGCGGCCTGGTCGGCAAGGTCGGCAGCACCGGCCGCGCCACCGGCCCGCACATGCACTGGAACGTCAGCCTCAACGATGCACGGGTCGACCCGGCGATCTTCATCGGCGCGTTCAAACCCTGAAAGAATCGGAAAATTGCCGCGCAATCGAAACAAAGGCCAGCCGCAGATCGAGCAATAATTTTTCCGCACAAGGTTTTTTCAGCACAAAAACAGCGTTTTCCCGGCAAGCCTTGCCAGCTTTAACCCCTGGCGTTAGGGTTGCAGCATGAATACAGCCCACACCCTCATCCTGTTGCGCCAACACGCCGGCCTGTGCCTGGTCAGCCCGCGACTGCGCGGCTAAGCCCTCGTTCGCCAACACTCCGTTTTCTCCGGCCCGCGCCGTACCAAGGATTAGCCCGATGACCATGCTCAAAGACCCGTCGACCAAATACCGCCCGTTCCCGCAGATCGACATCGCGGATCGCACCTGGCCGTCCAAGACCATCGACCAGGCGCCGATCTGGCTGTCTTCCGACCTGCGCGACGGCAATCAGTCGCTGATCGAGCCGATGGATGCCGAGAAGAAGATGCGCTTCTTCAAGACCCTGGTGAAGGTCGGCATCAAGGAAATCGAAGTGGGCTTCCCGTCCGCCTCGCAGACCGACTTCGACTTCGTCCGCGAGCTGATCGAAGGCGGCCACATTCCGGACGACGTGACCATCCAGGTGCTGACCCAGGCCCGCGAAGACCTGATCACCCGCACCTTCGAGTCGCTCAAGGGCGCCAAGCAGGCCATCGTCCACTACTACAACGCCACCGCGCCGAGCTTCCGCCGCATCGTCTTCAACCAGGACCAGGCCGGCGTGATCGAGATCGCCGTGAACGCCGCGCAGATCATCCAGCGTCTGGCCGCCCAGGCGCCGGAAACCGCCTGGCGCTTCGAGTACTCGCCGGAAGTGTTCAGCTCCACCGAGACCGCGTTCGCCGTCGAGGTGTGCAACGCGGTGATCGGCGTATTCCAGCCGACCCCGGCGCACAAGCTGATCCTCAACCTGCCGGCGACCATCGAGGCCGCCACCCCGAACGTCTATGCCGACCAGATCGAGTGGTTCTGCCGCCACATCGACAAGCGCGACAGCGTGCTGATCAGCCTGCACACCCACAACGATCGCGGCACCGGCGTGGCCGCCACCGAGCTGGGCCTGATGGCCGGCGGCGACCGCGTGGAAGGCTGCCTGTTCGGCAACGGCGAACGCACCGGCAACGTCGACCTGGTCACCGTGGCGCTCAACCTCTACACCCAGGGCGTCGACCCCGAACTGGACTTCTCCGACATCGACTCGGTGCGCAAGGTGGTCGAGGAATGCAACCAGCTGCCGGTGCACCCGCGCCACCCGTACGTCGGCGACCTGGTGCACACCGCCTTCTCCGGCTCGCACCAGGATGCGATCCGCAAGGGCTTCGCCCAGCAGGACCCGCAAGGCGTGTGGGAAGTGCCGTACCTGCCGATCGACCCGGCCGACATCGGCCGCGACTACGAGGCGGTGATCCGCGTCAACAGCCAGTCCGGCAAGGGCGGCATCACCTTCCTGCTCGAGCAGGAGTACGGCATCAGCCTGCCGCGGCGCATGCAGATCGAGTTCAGCCAGGTGGTACAGAAGGAAACCGACCGCCTCGGCCTGGAGATGACCGCCGCGCAGATCTACGGCCTGCTGGAAAACGAGTACCTCAAGGCCACCTGCCCCTACGTGCTGAAGAGCCATCGCCTGCAGGAAGAGAACGGCATCTGCAACGTCGATGTGGACGTCAACTTCAACGGCGAGCTGCGCCGCAAGCACGGCACCGGCAAGGGCCCGCTGGAAGCCCTGGTTGCCGCCCTGCCGATGAATGTGGAGATCATGGACTATCACGAGCACGCCATCAGCGCCGGTACCAACGCCCAGGCCGTGGCCTACATCGAGATCCGTCTCAACGGCGGCCGCCCGCTGCACGGCATCGGCATCGACGAGAACCTGACCACCGCGACCTTCCGCGCCCTGTTCAGCGCCCTCAACCGCGCCATGAGCCAGGCCGAGGCCCAGGCGGCCTGAACGCCGGCGTTGGCGCGGTTTGCGCCGCGTCCATCACGGCACCGCCGCAGCACCTAACAAGGGGAGCCCAGCGCTCCCCTTTTTTTGTTCCCCCCCCCCCCCCCCCCCCCCCCCCCCCCCCCCCCCCCCCCCCCCCCCCCCCCC
>NZ_WELL01000006.1:0-301617 GCF_009799935.1 Pseudomonas sp. L-22-4S-12
GCTCCTATCCCAAACCCCCGATCATCGTAAGATGGTCGGGGGTTTGTCTTTGCGCGACAGAAATCTAAACGAAGCCTGCTGTTGTGTGGCAGGGGCATCAGCCCCGGCGCACCGCACTATGCGCACAAAAAAGCCACCCGCAGGTGGCTTTTGCATTTCCAGGCTCTCTCAGTCCCCGCGGTATTCGCAGCCGCTGGTACAGGTTTCCTTGATGCAGATGCGCGAGAGCTCCGGCAACAGCGGTTTGAGCTGTTGCCAGATCCACTTGGCGAGGTTTTCGCTGGTCGGGTTTTCCAGGCCTGGGATGTCGTTCAGGTAATTGTGGTCGAGCTGTTCGTAGATAGGCTTGAAGATGGCCTTGATCTCCGAGAAGTCGCGAATCCAGCCGGTGTAAGGGTCCACTTCGCCTTCGATATAGATGGCGGCGCGAAATGAGTGGCCATGCAGGCGGCCGCACTTGTGGCCTTCCGGCACATGCGGCAGGCGGTGGGCGGATTCGAAAATGAATTCTTTGAACAGTTCCAAGATCTGACGCTCTTCGAAGGGGGTGGCCGCGAGGGGCGGCCAAAGCAGGTGGCCAGTTTAACAGCTCACCCTGCGCTTGGCCCCCACCGTCAGTGCTGGATCTGGCGCAGGCGCTGCAGTTCGGCCTTGAGCCAGTCGGCCGAATTCTGCTTCTGACCGTTGCAGCTGACCTGGTAGGGGGTGCCGCTGAAGCTGCTCTCCGTGGCGGCACGGGCTATGAAGGTTTCTGCCGAGTCGACCAGACCCTTGTCATTCAGGTAATCGAGTTTTTTCTGCAGATGGGCGCGCGCATCCTTGGGGCTGTGCTCGCTGCCGTTGCGGATGAAGTTGCAGCCACTGCTCTCGACGAAGCGGAGCAGGCCATCGACTTCCTGCTGACCCTGCGCGTCCAGGGCCGCTTCGGCATTGCTCAGCAAGCACAGGCTTGCACAGGCAAGCCAGAGCGTTTTGCGGGGTGTCATGGATACAGTCCTTTGCTGGGGGTTAGAGCGGTTGGAGCCGGTCAGCCAGACGGCCGCTGTCGGCCAGCTCGAGAAACTCGTCGCCGAGTCGTTCGCTCTCGGCCATGGCCTGGCGCCAGTAGCGTTCGCGTCCGCCATCGTCACCGAGGAAGCGCTTGAAGTCGCTGCGGTCCGGCAGTTTGCCATGCGGCAGCGCCGCCAGGTATTCCCGTGAAGGGGAGAGCAGCAGCACATCCTGCAGCTGTTCGGGGTTGCCGCGGCGCCAGGGCAGGCTCTTATCGAACCAGCCGGGAATGACCTTGTCGGTGAAGTGCGGGTAGAGCACCACGCCATCACCGACATAGGGTAGATCCAGGTGATAGTCGAGCAGGCCGCCATCACGGTAGGCGCCGGGCTCCAGGCCCGGGATCTCGCGGATGGCCTCCATCACCATGGGGATGGATCCCGAAGCCAGCAGTGCATGGCGCAGGTTGCCGCCGTCGAGCGCATGAAAATGCGAGCGGAAGTCCTTCAGCTTCGCCAGCGGTGGTGCCTGGCGCGCATCGTGGAGAATGACTCGGTCGAAGTGGCGGGCCAGGCGCTGGCGGGCCAGCAGGTTATTGCCGATGACGGAAGACAGGCCCAGGCCCAGCTTGGCCTTGTGATCGTGCTGCATCAGGCCGTGGCTCTTGACCACCACGATATTCAGACGATACAGCGGGTTGTCCAGAATGGCAGCATCCTGCCCTTCGAGCAGGTCGTCGAGCAGTTGCACGCAGCTGCGCGAAACCTCGGCCATGCTCACGTCCTTGGCGAAGCGCTGGCTGGTATACAGCTCACCGAGGCGGCGGATACCCGCGCAGGCATCCGGCAGGCAGGCGCTGGCGAAGCGCCAGGAGCCGATCGAGGCACCGATCAGCGCGCGTTCCCGTGGGGCCCGCGGCAGCCAGTCACCGAACAGCGCCAGGTCCAGGCCCTGGATGCCCAGGCCCTTCGGACCGCCTGCCGCACCGGGCAGAATGCCGACATCGGCCGGCTGCAGGCCGCGCTCGCGGATGCGTGCGAGTGCGCGCTTGCCGGCGCGCAGGCTGAGGGCGGGTGACTTGATCTGGATGCTGCTCATACGGGTCTCCATGGGGCAAGCCAGCGATTATAGTGCGCTGCATTTCCAGGCCAAGCAGGTTCAGCCCGTGAATGATGCGCTCATCGCGCATGTGCTGGGGGCAGGATGAATTCAGCTTGAATTAAGTCGGCCTGGGTATCTTGGCTCTCGTAGCAAGCCAATAGCCTTCCCCAAGGAGAACCACCATGAACAAGTTGACTGCCCTGTTTGCCGTTGCCGCCCTGACTTCTGCCGGCATTGCCCAGGCTCGCGATCTGGGTCCGGATGAAGCCCTGAAACTGCGTGATGCGGGTACCATCCAGTCGTTCGAAAAGCTCAATGCCGCGGCCATGGCCAAGCATCCGGGCGCGACTGTCGAGGATACCGAGCTGGAACAGGAACATGGCCGCTATATCTATCAGGTCGAGCTGCGTGACGCCCAAGGCGCGCAGTGGGATCTGGACCTGGATGCCAGCACCAGCGAGGTGCTGCAAGATCAACGAGATGACTGATGAAATTCGTGGCACGTTATAGCGGCATCGTCGCCCTGGTCCTCGCCGTACTGGCCCTGCAGGTGCAGGCGCGCGACCTGGACCATGACGAGGCGCTGCGCCTGCGCGAGAAGGGCGCGATCCTGCCCCTGGAGCAGCTGATGCAGCCGGCCCTGGAGCGTTACCCCGGGGCCACCTTGCTGGAGGCCGAGCTGGAAGAGGAGGATGAAGTGCGGGTTTACGAGGTCGAGTTGCTGACGGTCGACGGCAGGGTGCGCGAACTGGAGCTGGATGCCCGCAATGGTCGCATCCTGAAGGACGAGGTGGAGGACTGATGCGCCTGTTGCTGGTTGAGGATCATGTGCCGCTGGCCGACGAGCTGATCGCCGGCCTGGGGCGCCAGGGCTACGCGGTGGACTGGCTGGCCGACGGCCGCGATGCGGTCTACCAGGGCGCCAGCGAACCCTATGACCTGATCATTCTCGATCTGGGCCTGCCCGGCAAACCCGGCCTGGAGGTATTGCGCGAGTGGCGCAGTTCGGGCCTGAGTACCCCGGTGCTGATCCTCACCGCTCGCGGCTCCTGGGCCGAGCGCATCGACGGCCTCAAGGCCGGGGCCGACGACTACCTGACCAAGCCCTTTCACCCGGAAGAACTGGCCCTGCGCATCCAGGCCTTGCTGCGCCGCGCCCACGGCTTGGCCAACCAGCCGCAGCTGGAAGCCGCCGGCTTGCAGCTGGACGAAGGGCGCCAGTGCGCGACGCGCGAGGGTGAAGAGATCGAGCTGACTGCGGCCGAGTTCCGTCTGCTGCGCTACTTCATGTTGCACCCGGGGCAGATCCTGTCGAAGAGCCATTTGGCCGAGCACCTGTACGACGGCGAGACCGAGCGCGACTCGAATGTGCTCGAGGTGCACGTCAATCGCCTGCGCGGCAAGCTCGGCCGCGAAGTGATCGAAACCCGCCGCGGCCAGGGTTATCGCTTCACCGGGGTGACCGGGTGAAGTCGATCCAGCGCCGCCTCAGTCTCGGTCTGGCCGGGGCCCTGCTGGTCGTGGGCCTGGCGCTGGCGCAGACCAGCCTGTGGCTGTTCGATCACAGCCTGCGCGGCTATCTGGAAGCGGGCCTGCGCGATGAAGCCGAGGCCCTGCTGATTGCCATCGTGCGGGGCCCGCAGGGCCTGCAGCTGGACGAGCGGCGCCTGACCTCGGCCTACCAGCGGCCCTTTTCCGGGCTGTATTTCCGTATCGACTTCGCCGACAAGACCTGGCGCTCGCGCTCGCTGTGGGATCGCCAGCTCGACCAGGCTGCCAGAGCGGGGCTGCAACCGGGCCTCGGCGACGGCCCGCGTGGCCAGCAGCTGCTGCGCTTTCGCGCCGATTACCAGCGCCACGGCGAGCGGTTCGCCATAGTCGTGGCGCAGGATTACACGCCGATCCTGCAGAGCTTCCGGCGGATCCAGTGGATCGGCCTGGGCCTGGGCGCCGCCGCCTTGCTGCTGATCCTGCTGGCGCAGCGCTATACGGTACGCAGCGCATTGCGCCCGCTGGAGCAGGTGCGCCAGCAGATCGCGCAGTTGCAGCAGGGCCGGCGCAGCGAGCTGGACAGCACGGTACCGCAGGAGTTGGAGCCCCTGGTGACCCAGGTCAACCACCTGCTGGCCCACACCGAGGACACTCTCAAGCGCTCGCGCAACGCCCTGGGCAACCTGGGCCATGCGCTGAAGACGCCGCTGGCGGTGCTGGTCAGCCTGGCTAACCGCGCGGAGTTGGACGCTCAGCGCGAGCTGCGCAGCGGCCTGCTCGAACACCTGGCGCAGATCGAACAGCGCCTGGCCCGCGAGCTGGGGCGCGCGCGCCTGGCCGGGGAGGTATTGCCGGGCGCGCATTTCGATTGTGCGCAGGAGCTGCCCGGCCTGCTGAGCACCCTGCAGATGATCCATGACCGCGGCTTGCAGCTGGACTGGCAGGCCGCCGCCGGTCTGCGTCTGCCCTGGGACCGCGAGGACATGCTGGAACTGCTGGGCAACCTGCTGGACAACGCCTGCAAGTGGGCCGCCAGTCGCGTGCGCCTGAGCCTGGCGGCAACGGCGAGCGGCTACAGCGTGCTGGTCGACGACGATGGACCGGGTATTGCCGAAATCCGCCGCGGCGAGGTACTAGGGCGCGGCGTGCGCCTGGACGAGCAGGTCGCCGGCCACGGCCTGGGCCTGGGCATCGTGCGCGATATCGTCGAGGCCTGGGGCGGCAGCATTGAGCTGCACGACAGCCCCTGGGGCGGCCTGCGGGTGGCCATCGAGTTGCCGCAGCGCAAGGCTCGCTAAAGCCGCCCCTGCCAATGGCCGCCTGTTACATGCCGTTGGCGAAGGCGCCCTGGTTGAGGTCGATTGAGGCGCGTACCTGTTGCAGCGCCCGGGCGTACTTGGCGAGGATGTCCAGGGCGTAGTCGATGCGCTTGCGCAGGCGCTGGTCGTCCTCGCTGGCGGGTTGCGCCTGGTTCAGTACGGTCTCCACATGACGCACGATCAGGTGTTCCGGCAGGTAGCAGAGGCGGCAGTTCTTGTAGCTGGAGGCGCGCAGTTCGCTGATCGGATAGGCGCCACCGATGCCCGAGGAAATCCCGACCAGCAGGCCCGGCTTGTGCCCCAGCTCGGCTTTGCCGGCATACAGGAAGAAGTTCTTCAGCGCCGGCGCGGCCATGCCGTTCCACTCGGGGGCGATCACCACCACGGCGTCGGCACCCTGCAGCAGCGGCTGGTACTCGGCCCACGGGCCGTTGTCGTCGGCCGGCCAGAGCGGCAAGGGCTGCCGGCCGAGGTCGAGCACGGTGGTACTGCCCGCGGTACTCAGGCCCAGTTCGATCATGCGCCGGCCCAGGTAGCGGGCGACCTTGGCGGATTGGCTGTCAGTGCGGCTGGAGCCGGCGAGCAGAACGATATTCAGCATGCGGTGGATCTCGGCAGGGGAAGGTGGCGGCAGAGGCTAGCGGGCGCTCTGCGCCGGGGCAAGGGCCGTGGCGCCAGGCGCAGGGACGGCAGGCGTCAACCTGGCGCCATTGCGGCGCCAGGGGCTGGCGATCAGACGCGGAACTGGTCCATCAGCCCTTGCTGATGGTTGGCCAGGCTGTTCAGCGACTGGCTGACCCGGGCCGATTCCTCGGCCTGGCCGGAGAGGGTCTCGGTGACATCGCGGATGCTCGCCACGTTGCGGTTGATCTCCTCGGCCACCGCGCTCTGCTCCTCGGCGGCACTGGCGATCTGCAGGTTCATGTCGCTGATCACACTGACCGCGTCACCGATGCGGCGCAGCGCGCCGACTGCCTGTTCGACCTGCTCGACGCTGCCCTGGGCCTGCTTGTGGCTGCTGTGCATGGAGCCAACCACTTCGCGGGTGCCATGCTGCAGGCCCTCGATCACTTGGCGGATTTCCTCCACCGAGTCCTGGGTGCGCTTGGCCAGGTTGCGCACCTCGTCGGCCACCACGGCGAAGCCGCGCCCGGCCTCGCCGGCGCGCGCCGCTTCGATCGCGGCGTTGAGCGCCAGCAGGTTGGTCTGGTCGGCAATGGCGCGGATCACCTCCAGCACCGAGCCGATCTGTTCGCTGCTGCTGGCCAGGCCTTCGACTTCCTGCATGGCCGCGTTCAGTTCGCCGGCCAGCTGTTCGATGGACAGGGTGGTGCGATCGATCACTGCCAGCCCCTCGCGGGTTGCCGCATCGGCGCCGCGGGCGGCGTCGGCGGCCTGCGAGGCGCTGTTGGCGACGTCATGGGCGGTGGCGCTCATCTCGTGGGAGGCGGTGGCCACCTGGTCGACTTCGCGGAACTGCTGCTGCATGCCGGCGCTGGTCTGGCTGGCGATGGCGGCGGACTGGTCGGCGGTGTGGCGGGCGTCCTGCACGCTGTGTTTGACGTCGGCGATCACCGGCTGCAGCTTGTCAAGGAAACGGTTGAACCAGCCGGCCAGGGTGCCCAGCTCGTCGGCCCTGGCGTAGTCGAGGCGGCGGGTCAGATCACCTTCGCCGCTGGCGATGTTCTGCAGCATGGCGGCCACCTGGAGAATCGGTCGGGTCACGCCGCGGGCGGTCAGCCACATCAGCAGTGCGCCGAGCAGGATGGCGATCAGGGCCAGGGTCAGGGATATCAGGGTGTCGCCGGTGCGCTGCTGGTCCAGCTGTTGCTCCAGCTGATGGGCCGGGCCGAGCAGGGTGTCCATCGGCACTTCCAGCAGCACGCCCCAGGGCTTGCTCTCCGGGATCGGCAGCAGCGGTTCGAGCACGCGCAGCGTGCTGCCCTGTTCGCTGTACTGGGCCTTGCCGCTGTCGACCATGCGTTTGAGCTCGTTGCCATGCTCGGGGTAGCCGCTGGCCACGGGCTTGCCGAGCATGCCGGCATCGCGGCTGTGGCCGGCGAGCAGGCCTGCCGGGCTGATGATGCTGACATGGCCCTGGCCGTCGTACAGCTCCTGACTGGCCTTGGCGCTGAGCTGCTGCAGGCTGGCCAGGCTGATGTCCACGCCGAGTACGCCGATCACCTTGCCGTTCTGCTCGAGGGGGAAGGCGATGCTGGTCATCAGCACCTGCTGGCCATTGATATCGTCGTAATAGGGGTCGAGCACGCAGGCCCTGCGGCCGTCGCGCGGGCAGGTGTACCAGGCGTTGTAGGGCGTGCCGCTGGGGCCGGCGGTGGTGTCGTTGAGCATTTCCTCGCTCAGGGCCTCGGACTCCAGGGCGCCGGGCGTGCTCTGCGACCAGTAGAGGGCGAAGCGGCCGCTGTCATTGCTGCCCAGTTCGGCCTGGCTGGCGAACAGCTCGTCCTTGCCATCCAGGGCATTGGCCTCGAACACCACATAGAGGCCGAGCAGGTCGGGGTTGGCCGCCAGGGCGGTGCGCACTTGCCGGGTCAGGTCTTCGCGCAGGTCGAAGGCATCCAGAAAGCGCTTTTCCGCCTGATCCTTGAGGAACAGCACCTGGCGCGAGAAGCCCTTGCCGTACTGGTAGGCGTCCATGAAGTAGCGCTGGATGCGGATGCCTTGCAGCTCGCCGCGGGCGGCCATGCGCAGGCGCGCCGACTCGTCGAGCATCCGGCTGCTGGACGCCTTGACCAGCTCGGCGCTGCGGGTGGACTGGAATAGCGAGGCGCCGACCAGCAGCGTCACGATGGCCAGCAGGCAGAGGCCGGCGAGCAGGGTGATCTTCCATTGGATGGACAGGCTACGGGACTGCATTGGCGAGGGTCCTTATCAGTTCAGACTTCTAGCCCCAGATCGGTGCGCAGGGTGCGGGCTTGATCCGCGATGCGGCGAAATAGGCGGCTACTTGAGCTTCACGTTGAGCAGCTGAAACGGTTGCAAGAATTATGCACAGGTCGCTCAGTATTCTGCACGTTTTTACTTTTGACAGAAGCTGACCCATCGGGCAGAGTGCTGCGCTTTTTTCCTGGGCTTGCGGGCCCGCTTTATCGTCCTGATGGGAGCAAGTCATGAACGCAGTTGTGGCCGCAGTCGGCATCATGCTGATCCTCAGCCTGTGCCGGGTGCATGTGGTGGTGGCACTGATCATCGGCGCCCTGGCCGGCGGCCTGTTCGGTGGCCTGGGGATCGAGGGGGCGCTGGCCGCCTTCAACAAGGGCCTGGGGGCCGGCGCTACCGTGGCGCTGTCCTATGCGCTGCTCGGCGCCTTTGCCGTGGCCATCGCCAAGTCGGGCCTGGCCCATGCCCTGGCCGACAAGGCCCTGGCCCTGGTCGGGCGCAACCACGAGAAAGGGGCCCGCGAGGTCAAGTGGCTGCTGGTCGGCCTGCTGCTGGCGGTATCGGTAGCGTCGCAGAACATCCTGCCGATCCATATCGCCTTCATCCCGCTGCTGGTGCCGCCGCTGCTGTATGTGCTGACCAGGCTGCAGATCGACCGCCGGCTGATCGCCTGCGTGATCACCTTCGGCCTGATCACCCCCTACATGTTTCTGCCGGTGGGTTTCGGCGGGATTTTCCTCAACGACATCCTCCTGGCCAACGTGGCCAAGGGCGGGGTCGACGTGGCGGGCGTCAACGTCACCGAGGCCATGCTGATCCCGGCCATCGGCATGCTGGCCGGCCTGCTCGTCGCGGTACTCTTCAGCTACCGCAAGAAGCGCGTCTATGACCTGGAGAAGATCGAGCAGGCCGAGCAGGTCCGTGTGGTCTACAACCCGCTGAGCCTGCTGGTGGCGGCCGTGGCCGTGGCGGCGGCGTTCGTCGTGCAGCTGTGGCTGGACTCGATGATCATCGGCGCGCTGGTCGGCTTCGTGATCTTCTCGGTGTCCGGCGTGGTGCGCTGGAAAGAGGCCGATGACCTGTTCACCGAAGGCATGAAGATGATGGCCATGATCGGCTTCATCATGATCGCCGCCCAGGGGTTTGCCGAGGTGATGAATGCCACCGGCGACGTGAAGACCCTGGTGGACGCCTCCACTGCCTGGATCGGCAACAGCAAGGCCATCGGTGCGTTGCTGATGCTGCTGGTCGGCCTGCTGGTGACCATGGGCATCGGTTCGTCCTTCTCCACCGTGCCGATCATCGCCGCGATCTTCGTGCCGCTGGGCGTGCAGCTGGGCTTCAGCCCGCTGGCCATCGTCAGCATCATCGGCACCGCGGGCGCCTTGGGCGACGCCGGTTCGCCGGCTTCCGACTCGACCCTCGGGCCGACCTCCGGCCTCAATGTCGACGGCCAGCACAACCATATCTGGGACAGCGTGGTGCCGACCTTCCTGCACTACAACCTGCCGCTGCTGGCCTTCGGCTGGGGCGCGGCCATGGTGCTGTAACCCGGGCATCTGCACGGGGCGGGGGCCAAGCCGGAATCCGAGCCCCTTGGTGAACCGAGTTGCAGCCGGCCTGTCAGGCCGATGAGCAACGAGCCGGTCAAGCCCAGCAGTGCCGTGGCGGTCGATCCGGGCCGCCGGGTGGGCCAGTTGCTTAGTTGAGGTAAGCGAGTTGTGAGGAGGGCGCCTGCGGGCGCCCTTTTTCATGGGCACGGTTCGCGGCTAAAGCCGCTCCTACGGTGAACGCCTCTGTAGGAGCGGCTTTAGCCGCGAATCGCTGCCGCCCGAGCGACTCACTTTTGGCACAGACAAAAAACCCGGCCTGGGCCGGGTTCTTCGCAGCGCTTGGCGCTTCAGGGGGCGATGGCCACCAGGCCCGCCTGCTGCACCAGCTCCAGCAGCGGCTGCGGGTAGACGCCGAGGAAGAAGGCCAGCACGGCCACGAACAGCAGCATGATGCCGCCAGCGTGCTGGGCCCAGTGCATGTCGGCATCGTGGCGACGCAGGTTGGGCTGGACCAGGAACAGGGTGACCATCACCCGCAGGTAATAGAACACGCCAATGGCGCTACCCAGCACCAGCGTGCCGAGCAGCCACCACAGCTGGCCCTGGACACCTGCGGCGACCACGTAGAACTTGCCGATGAAGCCGGCGGTGAGCGGGATGCCGGCCAGCGACAGCATCATCACGGTGAGCACGGCGGTCAGGTACGGACGGCGCCAGAACAGGCCGCGGTACTCGTACAGGGCATCGCAATCGCGGCCGCTGTAGGGCGTCGACATCAGGGTGATCACGCCGAACGCGCCCAGGCTGGTCAGCACGTAGGTGGCCAGGTACACGCCGACCGCTTCCACGGCCAGGCCCTTGCTGGCGATCAGCGCCACCAGCAGGTAGCCGAAGTGGGCGATCGAGGAGTAACCGAGCAGGCGCTTGATGTTGCTCTGCAGCAGGGCCAGCAGGTTGCCGAACAGGATCGAGGCGATGGCGATCACCGTCAGCAGCTCGCTCAGCCAGCCGCCGCTGGTGACCGGCGAGATCTGGTACAGGCGCAGCAGCACGGCGAACACCGCCACCTTGCTGGCAGTGGCCAGGAAGGCCGCCACCGGCGCCGGGGCGCCTTCGTAGACGTCCGGGGTCCACAGGTGGAAGGGCACCAGCGACAGCTTGAAGGCCAGGCCGACCAGCATCATGCCGATGCCGATCTGCGCGATCAGGCTCGGCAGGCCATTGGCCGCCATCTTGCTGCCGATGCCGGCGAAGCTCAGGCTGCCGGCCTCGCCATACAGCAGGGCCATGCCGAACAGCAGGAAGGCCGAACCGGCCGCCGACAGCACCATGTACTTGATGCCGGCTTCCAGCGAACGCTTGTTGAAGAAGGCGTAGGCGATCATCCCGTAGGTCGGTACCGACAGCAGCTCCAGGCCGATGAACAGGCCGGCCAGATGCTGGGCGCTGACCAGCACCAGGCCGCCGGCGGCGGACAGCAGCATCAGCAGGTACAGCTCTTCGCGGTTGCCCGGATAGCCCTTGCCCGAATCGCCACCCAGGTAGGCGTGGATCAGCGTCACGCAGGCCAGGGTCGCGGCCAGTACCAGGGCCATGTAGTAGCAGGCGAAGTTGTCCACCAGCAGCAGCGGGGTGACTTGCAGCGGGGTGACCTTGAGCGCCGGCAGCAGCGACAGCAGGGCCAGGTTGAGGCCCAGCACCGACAGGCCGTAGGTCCAGCTGTGGTTGCGTTTCCAGGCGATCGCCAGCATCACCACAACGATGGTGGCACTGGTGATCAGCAGGGGTAGCAGGGCGATGAAGTGTTGAGTCGTCAGTTGCATAGCTCTGCTTACCGGGCCGAAACGAGTTGATTGAGAGCGCTACCCAGCCACTGCTGCACACCGGACATGGTGGCGGCGGAGGTGTCGAGCACCGGCTGCGGGTAGACGCCAAGCAGGATCAGCAGCACCGCCAGGCCCAGCACCATGACCAGCTCGCGCGGTTTCAGGCCCTGCAGGACGGTGTCCGCCTTGGCCGGGCCGAAGTAGGCGCGGTGGATCATGATCAGCGAGTAGACCGAACCGAACACCAGGCCGGTGGCGGCCAGCACGGTGACCCAGGGCGCGGCCTGGAAGCTGCCGACCAGGATCAGGAACTCGCCGACGAAGTTGCCGGTACCCGGCAGGCCCAGGGCGGCGGCGGCGAAGAACAGGCTCACCGCCGGCAGCCAGGGCATGCGTGCCCAGATGCCGCCCATCTCGCGCATGTCGCGGGTGTGCAGGCGCTCGTAGAGCTGGCCGCAGAGGATGAACAGGGCCGCCGCGGACAGGCCGTGGGCCAGCATCTGCACCACCGCGCCCTGCAGGGCGATCTGGCTGCCGGAGTAGATGGCGATCAGCACGAAGCCCATGTGCGACACGCTGGAGAAGGCCACCAGGCGCTTGATGTCGGTCTGCGCGAAGGACAGCAGGGCGCCGTAGACGATGGCGAACACGCCGAGCCACTGGGCGATCGGCGCGAACTCGGCCGAGGCATTGGGGAACAGCGGCAGGGCGAAGCGCATCATGCCGTAGGCGGCGGTCTTCAGCAGGATACCGGCCAGGTCCACGGAACCTGCGGTCGGCGCCTGGGCGTGGGCGTCCGGCAGCCAGGAGTGGAACGGCACCACCGGAAACTTCACCGCGAAGGCGATGAAGAAGCCGAGCATCAGCAGGTACTCGGTACCGGCGCTCATCTGGGTCTTCAGCAGGTCGGCGTAGTTGAAGGTCAGCACGCCGGTGCTGTTGTAGTGGACAAATACCAGGCCGAGGATGGCCACCAGCATGATCAGGCCGCTGGCCTGGGTGAAGATGAAGAACTTGGTGGCGGCGTAGATGCGGGTCTTGCCTTCGCTGCCGCTATGACCCCAGAGCGCGATGAGGAAGTACATCGGCACCAGCATCATTTCCCAGAAGAAGAAGAACAGGAACAGGTCGACGGCGAGGAACACGCCGACCACGCCGCCGAGGATCCACATCAGGTTGAGGTGGAAGAAGCCGACGCGGTTCTGGATCTCGTTCCACGAGCACAGCACGGACAGCACGCCGAGCAGGCCGGTGAGGCTGATCATCAGCACCGACAGGCCGTCCAGCGCCAGGTGCACGCTGATGCCGAAACGCTCGATCCACTGCAGCTTGAACTCGGCCGCCCATACCGGATCGGCGCCGGGAGCCGGGGCCAGGGCGAAATTGCCGGTGGCCCACAGCCACAGACCGAGGCCGAACAGCAGCACCATGCTGAGCAGGGCGATCCAGCGCGGCAGGGTGTTGCCGAAGCGCTCGCACAGCCAGCACAGCAGGCCGCCGATGAAGGGGATCAGGATTAGCCAGGGCAGAATCATGACGGGCTATTTTCCTTAATTCAGAAACAGGAGGACGGCGAGCACCAGCACGGCACCCCCGGCGATGGACGTGGCGTACCAGCGCACCTGACCGGTCTGGGCACGCGCCAGCACGGCGTTGCCGCCCCGCACCAGGCGCGGCACCAGGCCGATGCTGCGGTCGATCGGGTCACGCCCGAGCAGGCGGCAGGTTAGCAGGTAGGGCTGCACGAACAGCTTGTCGTAGAGCCAGTCGAAGCCCCAGGCGGCGAACCACCAGGCCGACAGGAAACGCCCGGGGGCGCTTTGCGCCACGGCAGCGACCAGGCTGCGCTTGCCGAGGAACAGCAGGGCGGCCAGGAGGATGCCGGCGATGGCGATGGCACCCGAGGCGATTTCCAGGCCGTGCTGGGCTTCGCCACCGGCATGGCCGACGCTCTGCGGCAGCACGCCGGCCAGCGGCGGGGAGATCAGCGCGCCGATGAAGGTCGACAGCACGATCAGCACCACCAGCGGTAGCCAGTGGGCCACGCCATGACCGGCATGGGCCTCGGTCTGCTGCTCGCCGTGGAAGGCGATGAAGATCAGGCGGAAGGTGTACAGCGAGGTCATGAAGGCACCGACCAGGCCGGCATACAGCAGCTCCTGGTGACCGCTGGCGAAGGCTTCCCAGAGGATCTCGTCCTTGGAATAGAAGCCGGCGGTGATCAGCGGCAGGGCGGCCAGGGCGGCACCGCCGACGATGAAGCTGGCATAGGCCAGCGGCAGCTTCTTCCACAGGCCGCCCATCTTGAAGATGTTCTGCTCGTGGTGACAGGCGTTGATCACCGCACCGGAGGCGAGGAACAGCAGGGCCTTGAAGAAGGCGTGGGTCATCAGGTGGAAGATCGCCGCGTCCCAGGCCTGCACGCCGAGGGCGAGGAACATGTAGCCGATCTGGCTCATGGTCGAGTAGGCGAGGATGCGCTTGATGTCGGTCTGTACCAGGGCGGCGAAGCCGGCCAGGACCAGGGTCACGCCGCCGACGATGCCGACCAGCTCGAGGATCTCCGGGGTCAGCAGGAACAGGCCGTGGGTACGGGCGATCAGGTAGACGCCGGCGGTGACCATGGTCGCCGCGTGGATCAGTGCGGAGACCGGGGTCGGGCCGGCCATGGCGTCGGCCAGCCAGGTCTGCAGCGGCAGCTGGGCGGATTTGCCGACCGCACCGCCGAGCAGCATCAGGGTGGCGATCCACAGCCAGCTGTCGCCGGCCACGTACTTCTGCGGTGCCAGCACCATCAGCTCCTGGATGTTCAGGGTGCCGAGGTGGAGGAACAGGATGAACAGGCCGATGGCCATGAACACGTCGCCGACGCGGGTGACGATGAAGGCCTTCAGCGCTGCATTGCCGTTGGGCACGTGCTTGAAGTAGAAGCCGATCAGCAGGTAGGAACACAGGCCCACGCCTTCCCAGCCGAAGTACAGCACCAGCAGGTTGTCGCCCAGCACCAGCATCAGCATGCTGAAGATGAACAGGTTGGTGTAGGCGAAGAAGCGCGAATAGCCCTCTTCGCCGCGCATGTACCAGCTGGCGAACAGGTGGATCAGGAAGCCGACGCCGGTGACCACGCCGAGCATGGTCAGCGACAGGCCGTCCAGATACAGGGTGAAGCTCGGCGCGAAGCCGGCGACGTTCATCCACTGCCACAGCACCTGGGTGAACACGCCGCCTTCCGGCGGGTTGAGGTTGAACTGCAGGATCACCCAGGCGGCGCTGAGCGCCGACAGGCCGACCGAGCCGACGCCGATCAGGGCGGACAGGTTCTCGGACAGACGACCACGGGAGAAGGCCAGGAGGAACCAGCCGAGCAGGGGAAACAGGCAAGTCAGGAATAGAAGATTCATCCGCGCATCTCGCTGGCAGCGTCGATATCGAGGGTGTGGAAGCGGCGATACAGCTGCAGCAGGATCGCCAGGCCGATGCTGGCCTCGGCGGCTGCCAGGGTGATCACCAGAATGAACATTATCTGCCCGTCGGCCTGCACCCAGCGGCTGCCGGCGACCACGAAGGCCAGGGCGGTCGCGTTCATCATCACTTCCAGGCTCATCAGTACGAACAGGATGTTGCGCCGTACCATCAGGCCGATCAGGCCGAGGCTGAACAGCACGCCGGCCAGGGCCAGGCCGTGCTCCATGGGAATCGCATTCATGGCGTTAGATCCTTAGCTTCGTGGCGGCCCAGGTGGTAGGCGGCGACCAGCGCGCCGAGCAGCAGCATGGAGGCCAGTTCGACGGCCAGCAGGTAGGGGCCGAACAGGGCGATGCCGACCGCCTTGGCGTCGACCGTGACCAGACCGATCGAGGCACCGCTGGGCGCCTGGAACAGCCCGTACAGCAGCTGGCCGAGGAGCAGGGCGGACAGAATGGCCGGACCGGTCCAGATGCCGGGCTTGAGCCACTTGCGTTCCTGCTCGGCGGCCGCCGGGCCGAGGTTGAGCATCATCACCACGAAGACGAACAGCACCATGATGGCGCCGGCGTAGACGATGATCTCCAGGGCGCCGGCAAAGGGCGCACCGAGGGCGAAGAAGGTCATGGCCACGGCGAGCAGCGAGACGATCAGGTACAGCAGGGCGTGCACCGGGTTGGTGTTGGTGATCACCCGCAGGGTCGAAGCCACGGCAACCCCCGCGGCGAAGTAGAAAGCGAATTCCATCGTTCGTCCTTAGGGCAGCAGGCCTTTCACGTTGATCGGTTCGGCCTCGTTCTGCGCGGCGCCTTTCGGCTTGCCGGCAATGGCCATACCGGCGACGCGGTAGAAGTTGTAGTCCGGGTTCTTGCCCGGGCCGCTGATGAGTAGGTCTTCCTTCTCGTACACCAGGTCCTGGCGCTTGAACTCGCCCATCTCGAAATCCGGGGTGAGCTGGATCGCGGTGGTCGGGCAGGCTTCTTCGCACAGGCCGCAGAAGATGCAGCGCGAGAAGTTGATGCGGAAGAAGTCCGGGTACCAGCGGCCGTCCGGGGTCTCGGCCTTCTGCAGGGAGATGCAGCCGACCGGGCAGGCCACGGCGCACAGGTTGCAGGCCACGCAGCGTTCCTCGCCGTCGGGGTCGCGGGTCAGGACGATGCGCCCGCGGTAGCGCGGCGGCAGGTAGACCGGTTCTTCCGGGTATTGCAGGGTGTCGCGTTTGCGGAAGCCGTGACTGAACACCATCACCAGGCTGCGCAGTTGGGTAAAGGTGCCGTGCACCACTTCCCAGATGTACTTGAGCATCGTGTGTTTCTCCTTACTGGGCCGAAGCCAGCACGAGCGCGCCGGTCACCAGCAGGTTGATCAGGGTCAGCGGCAGGCAGAACTTCCAGCTGAAGGCCATCACCTGGTCATAGCGCGGGCGCGGGATGGAGGCGCGCAGCAGGATGAACAGCATGATGAAGAAGCAGGTCTTCAGGGCGAACCAGAAGAACGGGATCTGCGGCAGGATGCCGAACGGCCCGTGCCAGCCACCGAAGAACAGCGTTACCAGCAGCGCCGAAATGGTCACGATGCCGACGTATTCGCCGACGAAGAACATGCCCCATTTCATCCCGGCGTATTCGATGTGGTAACCGTCGGCCAGCTCCTGCTCCGCTTCCGGCTGGTCGAAGGGGTGACGGTGAGTCACGGCCACGCCGGCGATGAAGAAGGTACAGAAGCCGAAGAACTGCGGAATGATGAACCACAGGTTTTCGGCCTGGTAGTCGACGATGTCGCGCATGTTGAACGAGCCGACCTGGGCGACGATGCCCATCAGCGCCAGGGCCAGGAACACCTCGTAGGACACGGTCTGCGCCGAGGCGCGCAGGGCGCCGAGCAGGGCGAACTTGTTGTTGCTCGACCAGCCGGCGAACAGCACCGCATACACCGACAGGCCGGCCATGGCGAAGAAGAACAGGATGCCGATGTTGAGGTCCGCGACATACCAGGTCGGGGTGACCGGGATGATGGCGAAGGCCATCAGCATGGCGGCGAAGGCGATCATCGGTGCCAGGATGAAGATGAACTTGTCGGCGAACGGCGGGGTCCAGTCCTCCTTGAAGAACATCTTGATCATGTCGGCGGCGATCTGGAACATGCCGAACGGACCGACCCGGTTGGGACCGTAGCGATCCTGCCACCAGCCGAGCAGGCGGCGTTCGACGAAGCTCAGCAGCGCGCCGCAGACCACCACGGCGAGCAGGATGACGATGGCCTTGAACACCGCGATGATCACGTCCACCACTTCAGGCGTGAGCCAGTTCATTGCGCGGCCTCCTGAACACCAGTCACCACGGCGCCGGCGATGAGCGGCGGGATGCCCGGCAGACCGACCGGCAGGCCGACCAGGCCGATGGCCAGCTCTTCGTTGATCTGCAGCGGCAGGCGCAGGGCCTGGCCGCCCACGGTCAGGCTGAGCAGGGCGCCTTCATGCGCGCCGAGGCGCTCGGCCTCGGCCTTGGCCAGGGCCACATAGGGCTGCGGGATGCGCTCCTGCACTGGGGCGGCGCGCGACGAGGTTTCCTCGCTGCCGAACAGGTGGTGCAGCGGCACGGCCTGCAGGGTACCCGGCGCCGGATTGAACGCCGCGGGTACGCCGAACCAGGCGAGGCTGGTGCCCTTGGCTTCGATCAGGCGCACGCCCGGATCGCCGGCACGCAGATGGCCGCCGACCTCGTCCTGGAACTTGTTCCAGGCCTGCGGCGAGTTCCAGCCCGGCGACCAGGCGAACGGAATCTGCTGACGGTCTTCCTGGCTGCCGGCATAGCCTTCCATGGAGAAGGCGAAGGCCGAGTCCGCATCCTGCGGCTGGCGCGGCTCGTGCACGCTGATGTTGGCGCGCATCGCCGTGCGGCCGCTGTAGCGGTGCGGCTCGCGGGCCAGCTTGAGGCCCTTGATGCGGAACGAGGCGCTCGGCGCGGCGCCGGTGATGCCGGCCAGCACGTTGCTGCTGGCGGCGCAGGCCTCGGTGACCTGGTCCAGCTGGGTCCAGTCCACGGGCTTGCCCTGCAGGGTGCTGTGTAGCGCATGCAGCCAGCGCCAGCCTTCGCGGATCAGGATGCTGCTGTCGTAGTAGCTCGGCTCGAACACCTGGAAGAAGCGCTGGGCACGGCCCTCGAAGCTGACCAGGGTGCCGTCGCCTTCGGCGAAGCTGGCAGCCGGCAGCACCAGGTCGGCCTTGGCGCTGGTGGCGGTCTGCTGATGGTCGGCGACTATCACCACCTTGGTCGCGGCCAGGGCGGCATCCACCTTGGCGGCGTCGGCGCGGCGGTACAGGTCGTTTTCCAGCACGATCAGGGCATCGGCCTGGCCGGCGCTGAGCGCGGCCAGGGCGGCGTCGACCGATTCGCCACCGAGCAGGACGGCGCCCATGCTGTTGGCTTCGGCGACGATCAGGCTGAGGGAACCGTTCTTCTCGCGATTCTTCAGGGCGCCGGCGATGTTGGCGGCGGCTTCGATCACGGCCTTGTTGCCCAGCGAGGCGCCGGAGACGATCAGCGGGCGCTTGGCATTCAGCAGGGCGTCGGCGATGCGCTGCACCAGCTGCGCGGCGTCGCTGTCCAGGCCGCTGACGGCCGGGGCGCTCGGGTCGATGGCGTGGGCCACGGCGAAGCCGAGGCGGGCCAGATCGTCGGGGGCGGCGTGCACGCATTCGGCGGCGACGTCATCCAGGCGGGTGGCGGCGACGCTGGCGATGAACAGCGGGTGCAGGGCGTCCTGAGCGACGTTCTGCACGGCGGCCATGTGCCAGTCCTGGATCTTCATCGAGGCGGCGATTTCGGTGGCCTTGCCCTTGACCGCCTGGCGCAGTGCCAGGGCCAGACGCGCGGCGGTCTGGGTCAGGTCTTCGCCGAGGACGAACACCGCGTCGTGGCTTTCCACCTCGCGCAGGGTCGGCGCCGGCAGCGGGCCGTTCTGCAGGATGTCGCGGATCAGCCGGGTGTTTTCCAGCTCGCCGGCGGCGATGCCGCAGTAGTAGTTGCCGGCACCGACCAGTTCACGCAGGGCGAAGTTGCTTTCCAGGCTGGCGCGCGGCGAACCGATGCCGATCACGCGCTTGCCCTTGAGCAGCTCGGCGGCCTTGTCCAGGGCCGCGTCGATGCCCAGTGGCTGGTTGCCTTGAAGCGGCTGACGCGGACGATCGCTGCGGTTGACGTAGCCGTAGCCGAAACGGCCGCGGTCGCAGAGGAAGTACTGGTTGACCGAGCCGTTGAAGCGGTTCTCGATGCGGCGGATCTCGCCGTAGCGCTCGCCGGGGCTGATGTTGCAGCCGCTGGAACAGCCGTGGCAGATGCTCGGGGAGAACTGCATGTCCCACTTGCGGTTGTAGCGCTCGGAGTGGGTCTTGTCGGTGAACACGCCGGTCGGGCAGACCTCGACCAGGTTGCCGGAGAACTCGCTTTCCAGCGTGCCGTCCTCGACGCGGCCGAAGTACACGTTGTCGTGGGCGCCGTAGACGCCCAGGTCGGTGCCGCCGGCGTAGTCCTTGTAGTAGCGCACGCAGCGGTAGCAGGCGATGCAGCGGTTCATCTCGTGGGAAATGAACGGGCCGAGCTGCTGGTTCTGGTGGGTGCGCTTGGTGAAGCGGTACCGGCGCTGGTTGTGGCCGGTCATCACCGTCATGTCCTGCAGGTGGCAGTGACCGCCTTCCTCGCACACCGGGCAGTCGTGCGGGTGGTTGGTCATCAGCCACTCGACGACGCTGGCGCGGAACTGCTTGGCCTCTTCGTCGTCGATGCTGATCCAGGTCTTGTCGGTGGCCGGGGTCATGCAGGACATGACCAGGCGGCCGCGGGTGTCGTTTTCGTCGCTGTACTGCTTGACCGCACATTGGCGGCAGGCGCCGACGCTACCGAGCGCCGGGTGCCAGCAGAAGTAGGGGATATCGAGCCCGAGGGACAGACAGGCCTGCAGCAGGTTGTCCGCACCGTCGACTTCGAAATCTTTGCCGTCTACGTGGATAGTGGCCATGGTTCAGGTTTCTTCTTACCCGCGTGAGCGGGCTTGGCTAATGGAATCACGCTGTGTCGCGGGGCCAGGTCAGTGGCCGCCGTAACGCCAATCTTCACGCCGGGGCGAATTGCCCCGCGCTGGCCGGGGCGCTCGAGCTGGCCACGCCAGCCTCGAACTCCGGACGGAAATACTTGATCGCACTGCCCAGCGGCTCGACGGCGCCCGGTGCATGGGCGCAGAAGGTCTTGCCGGGGCCGAGGAAGTTGACCAGGCCGAGCAGGGTCTCGATGTCCTCGGCGCGGCCTTGGCCACGTTCCAGGGCGCGTAGCATCTTCACGCTCCACGGCAGGCCGTCGCGGCATGGGGTGCACCAGCCGCAGGATTCGCGGGCGAAGAACTCTTCCATGTTGCGCAGCAGGGCGACCATGTTCACCGAGTCATCGATGGCCAGGGCCAGGCCGGTGCCCATGCGGGTGCCGACCTTGGCGATACCGCCGGCATACATCAGGGCGTCCAGGTGTTCCGGCAGCAGGAAGCCGGTACCGGCGCCGCCGGGCTGCCAGGCTTTCAGCTTGTAGCCGTCGCGCATGCCGCCGGCGTAGTCCTCGAACAACTCGCGGGCCGGCAGACCGAACGGCAGTTCCCACAGGCCGGGGTTCTTCACCTTGCCGGAGAAACCCATCAGCTTGGTGCCGTGGTCTTCGCTGTCCGGGCGGGCCAGGCTCTTGTACCAGTCGACGCCGTTGGCGACGATGGCCGGCACGTTGCACAGGGTCTCGACGTTGTTGACGCAGGTCGGCTTGCCCCACACGCCGACGGCGGCGGGGAAGGGCGGCTTGGAGCGCGGGTTGGCGCGGCGGCCTTCCAGGGAGTTGATCAGCGCGGTTTCTTCACCGCAGATATAGCGCCCGGCGCCGGTATGCACGAACAGCTCGAAGTCGAAGCCGCTGCCGAGGATGTTCTTGCCCAAGAGGCCGGCGGCCTTGGCTTCCTCGATGGCGCGATTGAGGTTGGCGGCCGCGTCGACGTACTCGCCGCGCAGGAAGATGTAGCCGCGATAGGCCTTGAGCGCGCGCGCGCTGATCAGCATGCCTTCCACCAGCAGGTGCGGCAGCTGCTCCATGAGCATGCGGTCCTTCCAGGTGTTGGGCTCCATTTCGTCCGCATTGCACAGCAGGTAGCGGATGTTCATGGATTCGTCGGCCGGCATCAGGCCCCACTTCACCCCGGTGGGGAAGCCCGCACCGCCGCGGCCCTTGAGGCCGGAGTCCTTGACCGTCTGCACGATGTCGGCCTGGGCCATTTCGGCGAGGGCCTTGCGCGCGGCAGCGTAGCCGTTCTTCGCCTGGTATTCCTCCAGCCATACCGGCTGGGCGTCGTCGCGCAGGCGCCAGGTCAGCGGGTGGGTTTCCTCGCTGCGGGCGATGCGGTTGGCCGGGCCGATGGAGGTCAGCGTCTTGTTTGTCATACGTAGGCCTCCAGCAGTTGGGCGATGCCATTGGCATCGAGGTTGCCGTAGGTGTCATCGTCGATCATCACCGCCGGGGCCTTGTCGCAGTTGCCCAGGCAGCACACCGGCAGCAGGGTGAAGCGGCCGTCGGCAGTGGTCTGACCGGGGGCAATGCCGAGCTTGTCCTTGAGACTGTCCAGCAGGCTTTCGTGGCCGCCGACGAAGCAGGTCATGCTGTCGCAGACGCGGATGATGTGGCGACCCACCGGCTGACGAAAGATCTGACTATAGAAGGTGGCCACGCCTTCGACGTCGCTGGCCGGAATGCCGAGGATCGCGCCGATGGCATCGGCGGCGCCGTCCGGCACCCAGCCGCGGGCTTTCTGCACGATCTTCAGGGCTTCGATGGACGCCGCGCGCGGGTCTTCGTAGTGATGCATCTCGTGCTCGATGGCCGAGCGCTCGGTTTCGCTGAGAGTGAAACGGTCAGTCTGGATAAGCGTGCTCATAATCAGCGGTCCACGTCGGCCATAACGAAGTCGATACTGCCCAGATAGGCGATGAGGTCGGCCACCATGCTGCCGCGGATCACCGAGGGGATCTGCTGCAGGTGGGCGAAGCTCGGGGTGCGGATCCGGGTGCGGTAGCTCATGGTGCTGCCGTCGCTGGTCAGGTAATAGCTGTTGATGCCCTTGGTCGCCTCGATCATCTGGAAGCTCTCGTTGGCCGGCATGACCGGGCCCCAGGAAACTTGCAGGAAGTGGGTGATCAGGGTTTCGATGTGCTGCAGCGTGCGCTCTTTCGGCGGCGGCGTGGTCAGCGGGTGATCCGCCTTGTACGGGCCTTCCGGCATGTTGCGCAGGCACTGGTCGATGATTCTGATGCTCTGGCGCATCTCTTCCACGCGCACCATGCAGCGGTCGTAGGCATCGCCGTTGTGCGCCAGCGGCACTTCGAACTCGAAGTTCTCGTAGCCCGAATACGGGCGCGCCTTGCGCAGGTCGAAGTCACAGCCGGTGGAGCGCAGGCCGGCACCGGTGACGCCCCATTCCAGGGCTTCCTTGGTGTTGTACTGCGCCACGCCGACGGTGCGGCCCTTGAGGATGCTGTTCTTCAGCGCGGCCTTGGTGTATTCGTCGAGGCGCTTGGGCAGCCAGTCGACGAACTCCTTGACCAGGCCGTCCCAGCCACGCGGCAGGTCGTGGGCGACGCCGCCGATGCGGTACCAGGCCGGGTGCAGGCGGAAGCCGGTGATGGCCTCGATCACCTTGTAGGCGCGCTGGCGGTCGGTGAAGGTGAAGAACACCGGAGTCATGGCCCCGACGTCCTGGATATAGGTGCCGAGGAACAGCAGGTGGCTGGTGATGCGGAAGAACTCGGCCAGCATCACGCGGATGAAGTCGACCTTCTGCGGCACCTGGATACCGGCCAGCTTCTCGACTGCCAGCACGTAGGGCAGGTTGTTCATCACCCCGCCGAGGTAGTCGATGCGGTCTGTATAGGGGATGAAGCTGTGCCAGGACTGGCGCTCGGCCATCTTCTCGGCGCCGCGGTGGTGGTAGCCGATCTCCGGCACGCAGTCGACGATCTCTTCGCCATCGAGCTGCAGGATGATACGGAACGCGCCGTGGGCGGACGGGTGGTTGGGGCCGAGGTTGAGGAACATGTAGTCCTCGTGCTCGCCGCCGCGCTTCATGCCCCAGTCTTCCGGCTTGAAGCGCGCGGCTTCTTCTTCGAGCTGCTGCTTGGCCAGGTTCAGGCTGTACGGGTCGAATTCGGTGGCGCGCGCCGGGTAGTCCTTGCGCAGCGGGTGACCTTCCCAGGTCGGCGGCATCATGATGCGGGTCAGGTGCGGGTGGCCGCTGAAGGTGATGCCGTACAGGTCCCACACTTCGCGCTCGTACCAGTTGGCGTTGGGCCAGATGCCGGTGACGCTGGGCAGGCTGAGGTCGCCTTCTTTCAGGGCAACCTTGATCATGATGTCGCTGTTACGCTCGAGCGACATCAGGTGGTAGAACACCGTGAAGTCGGCGCCCGGCAGGCCGCGACGCTGGGTGCGCAGGCGCTCATCGACGCCATGCAGGTCATACAGCATGACGTAGGGGCGCGGCAGGTTGCGCAGGAAGGTCAGGACATTGATCAGGCGATCACGGGAAACCCACAGCACCGGCATGCCGGTGCGGGTGCTCTGGACGGTGAACGCCTCGGCACCAAAACGGGAATTGAGCTCGACGACCACATCTTGGTCATCGGCTTTGTATGGCGGTATGGACAGAATGCTGTCTGCAGTCATGGTCTCGGTCGCTATCGGTCAACGGCGTCAGTGAGCGGGCTCGAACGGGAGTCCGGGCTCACACTTCGTCGGGGCTGCGCAGGTTGGTGACAGCTATGCGCTGTTCGCGGCGCTGTTCTTTCTGCGAAGGCATTTCGGCACGGTAGATGCCTTGATCGCCCACGACCCAGGACAGCGGACGACGCTCCTTGCCGATGGACTCCTGCAGCAGCATCAGGCCTTGCAGGAACGCCTCGGGGCGGGGCGGGCAGCCGGGAATGTAGACGTCGACCGGAAGGAACTTGTCGACCCCCTGAACCACCGAGTAGATGTCGTACATGCCGCCGGAGTTGGCGCACGAGCCCATGGAAATCACCCACTTGGGCTCCAGCATCTGCTCGTACAGGCGCTGGATGATCGGCGCCATCTTGATGAAGCAGGTGCCGGCGATGACCATGAAATCGGCCTGGCGCGGGGACGCACGGATAACTTCCGCGCCGAAGCGCGCGATATCGTGGGGCGCAGTGAAGGCCGTGGTCATTTCCACGTAGCAGCAGGACAGGCCGAAGTTGTACGGCCACAGGGAGTTCTTGCGACCCCAGTTCACCGCACCGTTGAGAACATCTTCGAGCTTGCCCATGTAGATGTTCTTGTGGACCTGATCTTCTAGCAGCGGGTCGGAGACAGTCTCCCGCTCGCCGACCGGATACTGCTCATTAGGCGCATCCGGATCGATCCGAGTAAGTTTGTATTGCATTGCCAAAGCCTCATTGTTTTAGCTTCGCCTGTCGATTGCGACGGCCCTCGGGTGCCCAGTCGAGCGCGCCGATACGCCAAAGATAGACAAGACCTGCCAACAGAATTGCTATGAAAACTGTAGCTTCGATCAGGCCGGCCCAGCCGCTTTCGCGCACCGAGACTGCCCAAGCGAAGAGAAAGAGGGCTTCAACATCGAAAATCACGAAGAGCATCGCGACCAGATAGAACTTCGCCGAGAGGCGTAGACGGGCCGTGCCGGTAGGCAGCATGCCGGATTCGAAGGGATCATTCTTGCTCCGCCCCCAGGCCCGGCTGCCGAGCAGGCTGGAAACGCCGAGCATGAACGCGATGAGCCCGAACACGCCGAGCAGGAAAATGGCAAAAGCCCAGTTGTGGGACATGGTCGTTACCGCATCAGGCATGCCGCTTCTCCTTGGATTAAGGAACGGCCTTCTATTTATATGGAGAGCCCCGATCCGGAGCCCTGCAAAGTATGGGCGCAATTTTATGCGCGCAGGGCAAGGTAAGTAAATTTTTCTGAATAAAAAAATGAACGGATCCGGCCGCTCATTTCGGCCGTCTACGCCTGTAACGCAGGCCCTATCACCCCTGCAGGGCGCTCTACTCCTTTGGTAGTACGCCTAAATTGACGTTTTTTGACTCCCGGGTGACGCCTTTGTGAAAGCTATCTGTCCGTAATTGTTTACGTGGCATTGTATTGACCGCCGATCAGGAACAAGTTTTTTGTCTGCAGCGGCAGTAAAAAACATTCAGCACCGGCCTGGATAGTTGTAGTTGGGATCATGACCTTCTGCGCTTTGTACAAAGATCATGGGGGCGGCCTTCAAGCTGGCAATCTTCCGGCGTGAGCGGTGCTGGCCGGTGAGGCATGGTGGTACGGGGCGATGGCACGTTGCTAGGCCTCTGCGGGCTCATGGGGAAGTCGTGATGCGAGCCAGTACGGCATGGCTGTCATGGCCGTAGTGTGGGCTGCGGTAGTAGAGGGTGTGCCCTGACGGCGCCGGTCGAGCGGCGCAAGGCGTGGTTCGCCGGGATGGGGTGGCGCGTTGCAGATGCGGCAGAGGTGCGTGAGTGGTGGCGACCGGCGGGCCTGCGGGCCTGCGGGCGTCATTGATGTCGCCGCTGCACAAAAAAAACAAACCCCAGCATCGCTGCTGGGGTTTGTCTGGCAACACTCTCGAACAGGGGCGTGGCTCTGTCCGGGAGAACCGGTTCCTATTAGTGGAACTGGTTCATGGTGTTGTCTTTACCAGAGGCTTTCAGAGCGGCTTCGCCAGCGAAGTACTCTTTGTGGTTGTCACCGATGTCGGAGCCAGCCATGTTCTGGTGCTTGACGCAGGCGATGCCCTGACGCAGTTCTTCACGCTGCACGCCTTTCACGTAGGCCAGCATGCCCTGGTCGGCGAAGTAACCCTTGGCCAGGTTGTCGGTGGACAGCGCGGCGGTGTGGTAGGTCGGCAGGGTGATCAGGTGGTGGAAGATGCCGGCATGAGCCGAACCGTCGCGCTGGAAGGTGCGGATCTTCTCGTCGGCAACCTGGGCCAGTTCGGTGGCGTCGTACTCGATGCTCATCAGCTTGGCGCGGTCGTAGGCGGAAACGTCTTTGCCTTCGGCAACGAACGCATCGAACACCTGCTGGCGGAAGTTCAGAGTCCAGTTGAAGGACGGGCTGTTGTTGTAAACCAGCTTGGCGTTCGGGATGACCTTGCGGATCTCGTTAACCATGGCCGCGATCTGACCAACGTGCGGCTTCTCGGTTTCGATCCACAGCAGGTCGGCGCCGTTCTGCAGCGAGGTGATGCAGTCCAGTACGCAACGGGCTTCACCGGTGCCAGCACGGAACTGGAACAGGTTGGACGGCAGACGCTTCGGACGCAGCAGCTTGCCTTCGCGGTTCAGAACGACGTCGCCGTTCTTCAGCTCGGCAGCGGAAACTTCTTCGCAATCCAGGAAGGAGTTGTACTGGTCGCCCAGGTCGCCCGGAGCGTTGGTTACGGCGATCTGCTTGGTCAGGCCGGCACCCAGGGAGTCGGTACGAGCAACGATCACGCCGTTGTCGATGCCCAGTTCCAGGAAGGCGTAGCGAACGGCAGCGATCTTGGCCAGGAAGTCGGCGTGCGGAACGGTGACTTTACCGTCTTGGTGACCGCACTGCTTCTCGTCGGAAACCTGGTTTTCGATCTGGATGCAGCAAGCGCCTGCTTCGATCATGCGCTTGGCCAGCAGGTAGGTGGCTTCCGGGTTGCCGAAGCCGGCGTCGATGTCGGCGATGATCGGTACGATGTGGGTTTCGTAGTTGTCGATCTGAGCTTGCAGCTCGGCTTCCTTGGCCTTGTCGCCAGCGGCGCGAGCAGCGTCAACGGCGGTGAACAGCAGGTCCAGCTCGCGGCTGTCAGCCTGGCGCAGGAAGGTGTACAGCTCTTCAATCAGGTCGGAGACGGCAGTCTTCTCGTGCATCGACTGGTCCGGCAGCGGGCCGAAGTCGGAACGCAGGGCGGCAACCATCCAGCCGGACAGGTACAGGTAGCGCTTGTTGGTGGTCTTCAGGTGCTTCTTGATCGAGATCAGCTTCTGCTGACCGATGAAGCCGTGCCAGCAACCCAGCGACTGGGTGTAGACGGACGAGTCGGCGTCGTACTCGGCCATGTCTTTGCGCATGATGTCAGCGGTGTACTGGGCGATTTCCAGGCCGGTCTTGAAACGGTTCTGGGCGCGCATGCGGGCCACGGATTCCGGGTTGATAGCGCTCCAGCTGCTGCCTGCGGCTTCTTTCAGGGCGGCAACGGCTTTGATGTCGTTTTGATAAGCTGACATGGTCAATCCTTCAAAGTGTGAGTTTGGTTGAGCACCGACTTCCCACCCAAAACCAACGTGCAAAAAACTTGCTGTTGCGGGCGACACAAAACAGAACGCCGAAATATCGACAGGGACGAGAGCAGAACGCGGAGGAGGGGGTGACGAGACAAGCAGTCCGCAACCGAGTCGTCTGCTGGCTTGCCGGGGGCAGGCGCTGACTGGTCAAACGGTCTGGCTGATACGCTGGCTTCCCCGTCCCTCAGGACAACTTTCGTTCCAGTCGCAACCTCGTCGAAACGCCTTGTGGGCTGTTAAAACACGGATCGTTCCGAATGGTGGTACGGAGCCGATCTGGAGACCCCTTGACGGAGCCCCTGGCTAGCGGGAGCGGGGCCATGATGCCCTTCAAAGAAGGTTGCGTCAACGATTTTGTAGTGTCCGTGCGTCGCCACTACACGGCAAGCCAGAGCCTTCGCGTCAGTCCAGCGCGTCGACCTTGATGCGCATGCTCATGTCGCTGGCGCCCTGGGTGGAGTGGCGGCGCAGGAAGCCGCTGTCGTCGTTCTGGCTCTGCTCGCTGACCCCGCCGAGGGTGATCCATTCGCCCAGGCGCCCGCTGACGCGGGTGTCGGTGCTCTGCACGTCGATCACCCCGGGTTGCGAGCGGTTCATGCGATCGTTGTTGCTGCTGATGCTGACGTGGACCCTGTCCCCGGTCACGCTGGCGGTGACGTAGAAGCCCTGGGTGACATTGCGGTACTCGGTGTTCTGTGAAATCTGCCCGTAGGGACCGATGCTGGTGTTGGTCAGCGGTACGCTCTGGCCGACCTGGATCAGTGCCGGGTAGCCCTCGGTGGTCTGCACCTGCTGGATGCCACCGGTGCGGCTGTCGGTGGAGCGGCGAATGATGCGCACCTGGTCACGACCGTGGACTTCGCCGCGGCCGGCCTCGATCTCCACGTTGCCGGCACTGGCGGAGCCGTTGACGGCATAACCTTCGCTGTCCTGATAGCCCGATTCGCTGGTGTCGACGCTGATCAGCAGGCGGCGTGGCGCGGTGTCCAGTTGGCTGAGCAGCTCGCGAATCTCCTGGATTTTCTCCGCCGAGGCATTGACCACCAGCTGGTTGCCATAGGCGCTGACCTTGCCCTGGCCGTCGAGTACCGATTGCACCACCGGAATCACCTCGTCGGCGGTACGGTAGTTCAGCGGCAGCAGTTCGGTGGCGGCCTGCAGCGGCAGGCACAGGGCCAGCAGCAGGCTGGCCAGGCAGGTACGCAAGGTCATAGCAGAAAACTCCGTAGGTCGGGGTCGAGCACGCTGGTATTCCAGGCCTGGTCGAATTGTGCCTGTTGCTGGCGCACGCGTGCCGGGTCGTTATACCAGGCGTAGCCGGCCCAGACATCGGCCTGCGGGCGCAGGAGCAGGCCGTGCGCATCGGCCAGCAGGTAGGCGCTTTCTTCGCTCGGCAGGTCGGGGTTGAGGCGGCGGACGTGCAGGTTGCTGGTCACCCGTCGGCCCAGGTTGAGCAGGCGGTGGCCGAGGCTGACCGGGCGGCCGACGTCGCGCACCAGGATGCGCAGGCGATTCCTCGGGCTGGCCAGGAGCAGCCGGGTGCAGGCCTCCTGCACGCTGCTGTGGTTGTACAGCCAGGGCTCCAGATCCGGGGTGTACAGGCACAGGCTGTGCCGGCTCTGTTGCAGCAGGGCCAGGGCGTGGGCCTGGGCCTCTTCGGCGCTGGCGAAGCGCTGCAGGCTGGCCTCGCGGCCCAGCTCGAAGGGCGCCGGTTCGCGGCGTTCGGGGGCGGGGAGCTCGGGCTGTGGATTGTGCACGGCGAAACGCCCCGGCGAGTGGAAATCGATGGCCGGCAGGTCGGGCTCGCTTTCGTTCGGCGGGGCGTCTTCTGGGTTCATCGCTACCTCTGGGCGCCGTGGCAAGGGGCGCTGCTTACAGGCTAGTCGCTATGGCGCACCATCAATACGTGGGGGATGCCGGCCTCCAGGTATTCGGCGCCCTCGCTGTGGAAGCCGAGGCGTTCATAGAATGCCGTGGCATGCACCTGGGCGCTGAGCTTCTGTTCACGCTGGCCGCGCTTTTCCGCCTCGGCGATGGCGGCGTGCATCAGCGCGTCGCCGACCTTCAGGCCGCGCCAGTCCTTGAGCACGGAAACCCGGCCGATCTGGCCGTCGGCCAGCAGGCGGGCGGTGCCGATCGGGTAGTCGCCTTCGAGGGCGAGGAAGTGCACGGCCTCGCTGTCTTCATCGTCCCATTCGAGTTCGGCCGGCACGGCCTGTTCGGCAATGAATACCGCTTGGCGGATGCGGCGCAGCTCGGCATTGTCCTTCTGCCAGCTGGCGAGGCGGACGTGGATGTCATTCATCGGCAAACTCCAGACTGCCTTGTTTGACCAATTCGCAGAGCAGCTTACGCCCCTCTTCATCGGCGAGCCATTGGCCGAGGTTGTCGGCATGCAGGGCGTCGGCGGCGCAGATCAGGCGCAGCAGATCCTTCAGGTTGGCTGGCAGAAGGCGGCTCTGGCCGCTGGCGAACAGCACCAGGCCGACATCCACCTCGCTCCAGGCCATGCGCGCGCTGGGGTTGCGCACCAGTACCGCGCCTTGCTCGATGGCGGCGAGGAACTCGTCGTCGTCGATTTCGCTGCCGGCGATCAGTTCCGGGTAGCGCGGCTCGGTCATGAACTGGCCGAACCAGGTCAGCAGCAGGCGCTCGTCGCCCATGTGCTCGGCCAGCAGGGCCTTCAGGCGGTCGAGGGCGTCGCGCTGGATCTGGTGTGGGTCGGCGGTCGGTGCGGTGCCGGCGTCGCTGTAGCGTTCTTCGTCCGGCAGGAACTGGGCGAGGAAGTCGGTGAAGTGGGTCAGCACTTCGGCGGCGCTGGGTGCGCGGAAACCCACCGAATAGGTCATGCAGTCGTCCTCGGCGGTGCCGAAGTGGGCCAGGCGCGGCGGCAGGTAGAGCATGTCGCCGGGCTCCAGCACCCATTCGTCGGTCTGTTCGAAGTCGGCGAGGATGCGCAGGTCGCTGTGTTCCAGCAGGGCGCTGTCGGCGTCGCACATCTGGCCGATGCGCCAGCGGCGCTGGCCGTGGGCCTGGAGGAGGAACACGTCGTAGTTGTCGTAGTGCGGGCCGACGCCGCCGCCGGGCGCGGCGAAGCTGATCATCACGTCGTCGATGCGCCAGCTGGGTAGGAAGTTGAACTGCTTGAGCAGTTCGGCGACTTCCGGAACGAACTGGTCGACGGCCTGCACCAAGAGGGTCCAGTCGTGCTCCGGCAGCTGGCCGAAGGTGTCCTCGGCGAACGGGCCGCGGCGCAGTTCCCAAGGGCGCTCGCCGTGCTCTATGACCAGGCGCGACTCGACTTCCTCTTCCAGGGCCAGGCCGGCCAGTTCGTCCGGGCTGATCGGGCTTTCGAAGTCGGGGATGGCCTGGCGGATCAGCAGGGGTTTCTTCTGCCAGTAATCGCGCAGGAATTCACGGGCTGTAAGACCGCCGAGCAGTTGAAGAGGTACATCAGTAGTCATGTGCAAGCCTTTGAAATAAAAACGCCCGGCACAGCCGGGCGTGCAAAAGAGATGCGTCTGTCAGACGCGCTTGGCCTGGGCTACGGCGTTGCCGATGTAGTTGGCCGGGGTCAGTTGCTTGAGTTCTTCCTTGGCGGCGGCCGGCATGTCCAGGCCGTCGATGAAGGTCAGCAGGGCTTCCGGGCTGATGCCCTTGCCGCGGGTCAGCTCCTTGAGCTTCTCGTAGGGGTTCTCGATGGCGTAGCGGCGCATCACGGTCTGGATCGGCTCGGCGAGCACTTCCCAGCAGGCGTCCAGGTCGGCGGCGATACGCGCTTCGTTCAGCTCCAGCTTGCCGATGCCTTTGAGGCTGGCTTCGTAGGCGATGACGCTGTGGGCGAAGCCGACACCGAGGTTGCGCAGCACGGTGGAGTCGGTCAGGTCGCGCTGCCAGCGGGAGATTGGCAGCTTGCTGGCCAGGTGCTGGAACAATGCGTTGGCGATGCCCAGGTTGCCTTCGGAGTTTTCGAAGTCGATCGGGTTGACCTTGTGCGGCATGGTCGAGGAGCCGATTTCGCCGGCCACGGTCTTCTGTTTGAAGTAGCCGAGGGAGATGTAGCCCCAGATGTCGCGATCGAAGTCGATGAGGATGGTGTTGAAACGGGCGATGGCATCGAACAGCTCGGCGATGTAGTCGTGCGGCTCGATCTGCGTGGTGTAGGGGTTGAACTGCAGGCCCAGGTCGCCTTCGATGAACTGGCGGGCGTTGGCTTCCCAGTCGATCTGCGGGTAGGCCGACAGGTGGGCGTTGTAGTTGCCCACGGCGCCGTTGATCTTGCCCAGCAGCGGCACGGCCGCCACTTGTGCGATCTGCCGCTCCAGGCGGTAGACCACGTTGGCCAGTTCCTTGCCCAGGGTGGTCGGCGAAGCCGGCTGGCCGTGGGTGCGCGAGAGCATCGGCACGTCGGCGAACTTGATCGCCAGCTCGCGGATGGCGGCGGCGATCTGCTTCATCAGCGGCAGCAGCACGCCGTCGCGGCCTTCGCGCAGCATCAGGGCATGGGACAGGTTGTTGATGTCCTCGCTGGTGCAGGCGAAGTGGATGAACTCGCTGACTGCGGCCAGTTCCGGCAGCTTGGCGGCCTGCTCCTTGAGCAGGTACTCCACGGCTTTGACGTCGTGGTTGGTGGTGCGCTCGATCTCTTTCACGCGCTCGGCGTGCTCGACGGCGAAGTTATCCGCCAGTTCGTTGAGCAGGGCATTGGCTTCGGCGGAGAAGGGCGCGACTTCGCTGACGCCTTCGTGGGCGGCCAGGCGCTGCAGCCAGCGCACTTCGACCATGACGCGGAAACGGATCAGGCCGTATTCGCTGAAGATCGGGCGCAGGGCGCTGGTTTTGGAGGCGTAACGGCCATCAACGGGGGAAACCGCGGTGAGCGAGGAGAGCTGCATGGAGGCGTTCTCGGGCTGTCGGTCAACGAAAAGGGCGCACATCATACATGAAATCGTGACGCAGGCCGTAGCCTGAAGGTTGCCGGTCAGGGCAATCGGTGCTGGACGTACAGCTTTGCGAAGATGGCAACCGAAGCCGCAGGGGGCATTTGGCCAGCTACCCGTCAGTCATCCGGCGCACCACCCTGAACCTCATCCGGCAGAATGACAGTGGCGCGTCGAGCATGGGCCGCCGCAGGTGGGCTTACGCAAGCGATAACTACCGTTCGCAACTGCTGTGTGGCGCAGGGCCGCTGTAGCGCGATTGCCCTGCGAGGTAGATCTTCTGTGCGAAGAGGAGCTGGCATCAGTTCAGGCGCAAGCGCCGCCCTTGATATCCAGGGGTTGCCGGGAGGGCAGGGCCTCCCGGCCGCTACGCCTTAGCGGCGCAGTTTGTTGCCCTGGTAGTCGAGTGCGTCTGCGGCCTTCTGCGCCTTGTCCGAGCCCTTGTCGGTGCCATTGACCGACGAACTGGTCATCGCGAAGGTGTAGAGCGCATGAGCCGCGGCATCGGACATCTGATCCAGTGCCTCGTCACTGTTGTTGGCATAGGTGTCGCAGGCCTGATGGTAGCAGGGGTCGTACGGAGCTCCGGCGGTTCCACCGTAGATTACCGCCTGCTCGGCGGTCTTGATGTCCTCGGCGCCAGTGAAGAGGCCGCCGGCCGGAATGCCCACCGCGATGAAGGGGCCATAGTCGGAGCGCCCATCGAAGGCGGTCGGTTCGATCGGCAATCCCTGACCGGCGAAGTAGTCAAGGAAGGTTTGCTCGATATTGCCGGAGCCGTTGGGGCCCGCAGTGCCGGTCGCCGAGCCGTCACCGTCGTAAACGAAGCGCACGAAGTTGGGTGAGCCGATCATGTCGAAGTTGAGGTTCACTGCGATGTTCTTGATGTCGCGCGCACTCAGACTGTCGACGTAGGCCTGGGAGCCGTGCAGCCCGGCCTCCTCGGCCCCCCACCAGGCGAAGCGCAGCTGGTTGACGGGCTCGGCGCCCATTTTGGCCAGCTGCAGCGCCATTTCGAGCAGCGCTGCCGAGCCGCTGCCGTTGTCATTGATACCGGGGCCTTCCGGCACCGAGTCGAGATGCGCACCGACCACCACGACGCGATCGTCGCGCCCTCCAGGTGTCTCGGCAATCAGGTTTTCGGTGCTGCGAAGCTCCGAGATGGCGTCGACGAGGACGCGCGCTACGACGCCCTCTGTCGCCAGCTCCTCGCCGACGGCGAAGGCGGCGCCGACCACCGGTATGCTCACGGACGGTTCACCGAGGGTGCCGCTGAAGGCCTCGGTACGATCCGCCTGGCCCTCGTTGAATATCACTACGCCGCTCGCACCCGCCGCTTCGGCATTCTGTGCCTTCAGCAAGAAGCTGCAGGTACCGCGCTGGATAATGGCGATATTACCGGGCGTGAATCCGGCAAAGTCCTCCGCCTCGCAGCCGCTGGTCGAGCTGTTGGCTGTGGCGGCCGGAGGCAACTGCAGGTCGACGCCTTCGGCAGTGCTGGTAACTACGCCGGCGCCAGAGTATTCCATGGTGGTGAAGCCGGCGACGTCGGAGTAGGGATACACAGTGGCCACTGGCGCCACTTGTTCGAGCTGTGCGGGTGACAGTTCCTCGAAGTAGGGAAATTCGAAGGGCTGCACCGTTACGTAGTAGCCGGCGGATTCGACCAGCCCCCTGATATGCTCGAGGGAAGCCTCATAGCCTGGTGTCGCTGCGGCGCGCGTACCGCCGTTGGCATCGGCGATAGCCTGAAGGTCTAACTGATGCGCGCGCACGCCTTGCGGCGTAATGGCCGCGCGGAAGACTTCGGTATCGACCGGGACGGCCGCGGTGCTCTGCTGAGCGGCGAGGAGGGCTGCTGTCAGCAGCGTCAGCTTCATCGTTCTCATGGGGGGGGCTCCTGTGTGAAAAAAATCTCACCGAAGACAACGCCTTTGAGCACTTCAGTGGCCATAGTCGCCTGGCCGACTGCCATTTCAATCTCATCCATTGCCGTGTCAGGCTGCTTGGGAAGCGTAGAGCAAATCCCGGCAACTGCTAGCGGGGCAATTGCTCTATAGCGGCCCTGCTGGTGGCGGGTGGGGCGTCTGCCTGACGCCTGGGCCCGACTCGGCCAATGGCCGGCAGCCCCAGCCATTCGCCGCGCGACCTCAGCCGGCCCCGTTCATCGCCCAGGCTGTAGCGGCATATTGCGGCGATGATCGACAAGGTTGGTGACATGGCGCTGGAATTGGCCGGCAGGGGTGGTTGCCCTGCTTGCCGTTCAGCCGGTGCGCCGGGGGATCGATAGCAGGCTGGCGGCGAAGATCAGCGCGGCGCCGAACAGCGAGGTCAGGTCGGGCATTTCGCCCCAGCGCAGCCAGGCGATCAGCCCGGCAAAGACGATGGCCAGGTAGGCGATCGGGCCGATGATGCCGGGCGGGGCCAGGGCGTAGGCCTTGGACATGACGATCTGGCTGACGGTGGCGAGCAGGCCGATCACCAGCAGCAGGCCCAGGTCGTGGCTGTCCAGCGGCTGCCAGGCCCAGGTCAGCGGGATGGCCGAGATCAGGGAGCTGAACAGGGCGAAGTAGAAGACGATGCGAAAGGCCGGTTCGGTATTGCTCATCTCGCGGATCGAGACAAAGGCGAAGGCGGCCAGGATGCTGGCGGCCAGGCCGACCAGCGCCTGGCTGTCTAGCAGCGCCTGGCTGGGCTTGGCCACCAGCAGTACGCCGATCAGGCCGATGCCGGTGGTCAGCAGCATGCGCCGGGTCAGTGGTTCTTTCAGCCACCACCAGGCGATCAGTGGGGTGAACACCGGGGCCGAGTAGGTGAACAGCATGGCGTCGGCCAGCGGCAGGTGGGCGATGGCGTAAAAGAAGCAGTACATCGCCGCCAGGCCGTAGGTGGTGCGCCACAGGTGGGATTTCAGGCGCCCGGTCTTCAGCGGTTGGGTGCCCTTGAGCAGCACCAGTGGCAGGAAGAACAGCACGCCGACCAGGTTGCGGAAGAACACCACGGACTCGTTGTTGACGCTGAGCGAGACCTCGCGAATGCCGACGCCCATCAGCGAGAACAGCAGGGCGGAAAGCGCCAGCAGCAGGGCGCCCTGGGCTGGCTTGCTGCTGCGCGAGGATGGCTTCATGTCAGCCGCGCAGCAGCGGGTAGAGTTCCTTGAGCAGCTTGCGGCGACCGAGCACCAGTTGCCAGCGGCTGCCGCCGAGCTGGCGCCACAGGCGCGCCGAACGGATGCCGGTGAGCAATAGGGCGCGGATCTTCGCTGCATTGCCGGCCTGCTGCAGGAAGCGCATGTCGCCCTGCACCTGGATGCGCTGGCGGAAGGTGCTGATGGTGTCCTGGTACAGGGCGCCGCAGGAGGAAATCACGTTCTCGTGGGTCAGGCCGAAGTGGCCGACCTGCTGCTGGATCTGGTCCAGGCGGCTGCCGATCACCTGCAGCAGGTCGTCGCGCTTGGCCAGCTGGCGCTCCAGGCCGAGCAGGGCCAGGGCATAGCGCAGCGGTTCGCGCTGCAGGCTCGCCGGGTTGCGTTCGAGGGCACTGGCCAGGGCCTTGTAGCCCTCGCGCAGGTTGAGGTCGTCGCCGCCGTAGACCTCCAGGGTGTTCTTCGGCTCGCGGACCAGCAGGCTGCCGAGCAGGCAGGTGATATCGGCTTCGCTGGCCTGGCCGGTGCGGGCGATCTTGTCGACCAGGGTAGTGGCTTCGAAGACGGCGGCCAGGGCGGTCAGTTGTTCCTGAATCGGGCTCATGCCAGGCTGGCTCCGGCAAACCAGGGCTCGGCGCTCTCGATCACGCCGCCGCCGAGGCAGACTTCGCCATCGTAGAACACCACGGACTGGCCGGGAGTGACGGCGCGCTGCGGTTCGGCGAACACGGCGCGGTAGCCGTCTGCGGTCTGTTCCAGGGTGCAGGTCTGGTCGCTCTGGCGGTAGCGCACCTTGGCGGTGAGCTGGCGCGGGTTGCTCAGGTCGACCGGGTTGACCCAGTAGATCTCCGAGGCGAGCAGGGCGCGGCTGAACAGCCAGGGGTGTTCGTTGCCCTGGCCGACCAGTAGCACGTTGCGCTTGAGGTCCTTGGCCAGTACGTACCAGGGCTCGTCACTGGCGTCCTTGAGGCCGCCGATGCCGAGGCCCTGGCGCTGGCCGATGGTGTGGTACATCAGGCCGTGGTGGCGGCCGATCACCTCACCCTCAATGGTCTCGATATCGCCGGGTTGGGCGGGCAGGTACTGCTTGAGGAAGTCGCTGAAGCGCCGCTCGCCGATGAAGCAGATGCCGGTGGAGTCCTTCTTCTTGGCGGTGGCCAGCTCGTATTTCGCAGCGATGGCGCGTACCTGGGGTTTCTCCAATTCGCCCACCGGGAACAGGGTGCGGCCGATCTGCTCGCCGCCGACGGCGTGCAGGAAGTAGCTCTGGTCCTTGTTTGGGTCCAGGCCCTTGAGCAGCTCGCTGCGGCCGTCGATGTCGCGGCGGCGCACGTAGTGGCCGGTGGCGATCAGGTCGGCGCCGAGGCTCAGGGCGTAGTCGAGGAAGGCTTTGAACTTGATCTCGCGGTTGCACAGGATGTCCGGATTCGGCGTGCGCCCAGCCTTGTACTCGGCGAGGAAATGCTCGAACACGTTGTCCCAGTATTCGGCGGCGAAGTTGGCGGTGTGCAACTTGATGCCGATCTTGTCGCACACGGCCTGGGCGTCGGCCAGGTCGTCCATGGCGGTGCAGTATTCGGTGCCGTCGTCCTCTTCCCAGTTCTTCATGAACAGGCCTTCCACCTGGTAACCCTGTTCGAGCAGCAGGAGAGCGGACACGGAGGAGTCCACGCCGCCGGACATGCCGACGATTACGCGTTGTTGGGCGGGGGCTGGGGTGCTGCTGGGCATAGGAATCGAAGGTGGTGACTGCAGAAGGGCGCGATTCTAGCAGGCGCGGGTGCTCGGCGGCGAATCAGGCCGGATCGCGGATCAGGCTGAGCGGGAAACGCTCGCCAGCCAGGTAATCGTCGATGCAGCGCAGCACCAGTTCACTGCGCCAGCGCTCGGGTTGGTCGGCCAGCTCATCGCGGGTCAGCCAGCGCGGACCGATGATGCCGTCGTCCAGCGGGCTGTCCGCCAGGTGGCGCACTGGCTTGGCGGCGAAGCACACGCGCTGGTAAGTCACGCCGTTGCTTGGGGCGGTGTAGAGGTAGATGCCGGTGACGGCACTCAGCTCGACCTGCCAGCCGGTCTCTTCCAGGGTTTCGCGCAAAGCAGCGTCGATGAGACTTTCGTCGGCTTCCAGATGGCCGGCAGGCTGGTTTAATACCACCCGGCCGCCAGCCAGCTCTTCGACCAGAAGGAAGCGCCCTTGGTCTTCTACGATGGTCGCCACCGTGACGTGGGGGGTAAAGCGCATATGCACCTCCGCAAATTGGGCGTCGGATGGTAGCGGCAGATTCTGCCAGCGACCAGATCCGCGCATTCCAGAGCCGAGCTGCTAGGATAAAAGTCGGTTGCGATTCAGGCTTTGTAGTGCTGTGTGTAGTTTGACTACAAGAAATGCTGCAAGGCAGCATTGGCGCAGTTCTCGTAGCCGCAATGCGGTAAGGAAATGTCGAAAAGTGCGTGACTTTCTGTAGAAAAACTACAAGAATGAGCCACCTTTCCGAGACCCAAAGTTCCATTCGTCACGCCATCCGCGTGGCGGAATGTCAGACCACGAAAACAACGGAGTCAAGCATGGGATACCAGAAGATCCAGGTGCCAGCGACCGGTGACAAAATCACCGTCAACGCCGACATGTCCCTGAACGTACCGAACAACCCGATCATCCCGTTCATCGAGGGTGATGGCATCGGTGTCGATATCAGCCCGGTGATGATCAAGGTCGTCGACGCGGCCGTCGAAAAAGCCTACGGCGGCGCGCGCAAGATTTCCTGGATGGAAGTCTACGCCGGCGAGAAAGCCACCCAGGTCTACGACCAGGACACCTGGCTGCCGAAAGAAACCCTGGAAGCCGTACGTGACTACGTTGTTTCCATCAAGGGCCCGCTGACCACTCCGGTCGGTGGCGGCATTCGCTCGCTGAACGTGGCCCTGCGTCAGGAACTGGATCTGTATGTCTGCCTGCGCCCGGTGCGCTGGTTCGAAGGCGTGCCGAGCCCGGTGAAGAAGCCTGGCGATGTCGACATGACCATCTTCCGTGAAAACTCCGAAGACATTTATGCCGGTATCGAGTGGAAGGCCGGTTCGCCCGAGGCGAACAAGGTCATCAAGTTCCTGAAGGAAGAAATGGGCGTCACCAAGATCCGTTTCGACCAGGACTGCGGTATCGGCGTCAAGCCGGTTTCCAAGGAAGGCACCAAGCGCCTGGCGCGCAAGGCTCTGCAGTACGCTGTCGACAACGACCGTGACTCGCTGACCATCGTGCACAAAGGCAACATCATGAAGTTCACCGAAGGTGCCTTCAAGGATTGGAGCTACGAAGTCGCACGTGACGAGTTCGGCGCCGAGCTGCTGGATGGCGGCCCGTGGATGCAGTTCAAGAACCCGAAGACCGGCAAGAACATCGTGGTCAAGGACGCCATCGCCGACGCCATGCTGCAGCAGATCCTGCTGCGTCCGGCCGAGTACGACGTGATCGCCACCCTGAACCTGAACGGTGACTACCTGTCCGACGCCCTGGCGGCCGAAGTGGGTGGTATCGGTATCGCGCCGGGTGCCAACCTGTCCGACACCATCGCCATGTTCGAGGCGACCCACGGCACTGCGCCGAAGTACGCCGGCCTGGACAAGGTCAACCCAGGCTCGCTGATCCTCTCCGCCGAGATGATGCTGCGCCACATGGGTTGGACCGAGGCGGCCGACCTGATCATCAAGGGCACCAACGGTGCCATCGCCGCGAAGACCGTGACCTACGACTTCGAGCGTCTGATGGAAGGTGCCGAGCTGCTGTCCTGCTCGCAGTTCGGTGATGCCATGATCGCCAAGATGTAAGGCGACCAGTGGCAACAAAAAAAGGCCGGTCATATGACCGGCCTTTTTTATTCCAGGCTCTTTATCAGGCTTCTACCGGTACGCTCTGTGGCGAGCTGCTGGTCGCCGGCGTTTCATTGGTAGCCTGGGCGGCGCTGATATTCACGGCGTGCAGGCCCTTGGGGCCTTGCAGAATATCGAAGCTTACCGGTTGGCCGGCCTTGAGAGTCTTGTAACCGTCCATCTGGATGGCCGAGTAGTGGGCGAACAGGTCCTCATCTCGGCCGTCGGCCACGATGAACCCGTAGCCCTTGGCGTTGTTGAACCACTTGACCTTACCGCTAAGCATGCTGACATCCCTCTGCAAAGGACTCCATCTCTGGAGTATCATCCACTTCAGTCCCGCGCATGCAATCAACCGGGCTGGGCGAATGCGCGGAACCCCGATACCCGAGACGGGTACTAACTGTTTTTAACACCCTTTTGCCGTTAGTCAAGGCGCTTCGGCGGCTGGCTGAGAAGCCGGTCATAAACCTGTCTAGCATCCCTGTTCGCTCAGCCATGAAGCATTCAATTTCGCATGCATGCAAGTAGCCAGATTCGTCTAACATTCAATCAGGATCGTCCCGCAACGCGTGAGGACGAAGGTTCCGGTCTGGCCGTTCAGGAAGCCAAGCCGTCGCTGCAGGCACCGCCGATGTACAAGGTGCTGCTGTTCAACGATGACTACACGCCGATGGACTTCGTGGTCGAGGTGTTGGAGTTGTTCTTCAACCACAATCGCGAGCTGGCCACCAAGATCATGCTGACCGTCCATACAGAGGGACGGGCAATCTGCGGTCTGTATACCCGCGATATCGCAGAAACCAAGGCCATGCAGGTCAACCAGTACGCCCGGGAAAGCCAGCATCCGCTACTCTGTGAGATAGAGAAGGACGGTTAATACCGGCCGCTTGGGTAAGAGGTGAAGCTATGTTGAATCGAGAGCTGGAAGTCACCCTCAATCTGGCCTTCAAGGAGGCACGCGGCAAGCGACACGAATTCATGACGGTAGAGCACCTGCTGCTCGCCCTGCTGGATAACGAGGCTGCCGCCACCGTGCTGCGTGCGTGCGGCGCCAATCTGGACAAGCTGCGTCACGATCTGCAGGAGTTCATCGACTCCACCACGCCACTGATTCCCCAGCACGATGAAGAGCGCGAAACCCAGCCGACCCTGGGCTTCCAGCGCGTGCTGCAGCGTGCGGTATTCCACGTGCAGAGTTCGGGCAAGCGCGAAGTGACCGGCGCCAACGTGCTGGTGGCGATCTTCAGCGAGCAGGAAAGCCAGGCCGTGTTTCTGCTCAAGCAGCAGAGCGTGGCGCGCATCGACGTGGTCAACTACATCGCCCATGGCATCTCCAAGGTGCCGGGGCATGGCGATCATTCCGACAGCGAGCAGGAAATGCAGGATGACGAGGGCGGCGACTCGCCCGCCTCGAGCAATCCGCTGGATGCCTATGCCAGCAATCTGAACGAATTGTCCCGGCAGGGGCGCATTGATCCGCTGGTCGGCCGCGAGCAGGAAGTCGAGCGCGTGGCGCAGATCCTGGCGCGCCGGCGCAAGAACAACCCGCTGCTGGTTGGCGAGGCCGGGGTGGGCAAGACCGCCATCGCCGAGGGCCTGGCCAAACGCATCGTCGATGGTCAGGTGCCGGACCTGCTGTCCGGTAGCGTGGTGTATTCCCTCGATCTCGGTGCGCTGCTGGCGGGCACCAAGTACCGCGGCGACTTCGAGAAGCGCTTCAAGGCCTTGCTCAACGAGTTGCGCAAGCGCCCGCAGGCGATCCTGTTCATCGACGAGATCCACACCATCATCGGTGCCGGGGCGGCGTCGGGCGGGGTGATGGATGCCTCCAACCTGCTCAAGCCGCTGCTGTCCTCGGGCGAGATCCGCTGCATCGGTTCCACCACCTTCCAGGAATTTCGCGGCATCTTCGAGAAGGACCGTGCCCTGGCGCGGCGCTTCCAGAAGGTCGATGTCAGCGAGCCGTCGGTCGAGGATACCGTGGGCATCCTGCGCGGGCTCAAGGCGCGCTTCGAACAGCATCACCATATCGAGTACAGCGACGAGGCCCTGCGTGCGGCTGCCGAGCTGGCTGCGCGCTACATCAATGACCGGCACATGCCGGACAAGGCCATCGACGTGATCGACGAGGCGGGCGCCTACCAGCGCCTGCAGCCGGAGGAGAAGCGCGCCAAGCGCATCGAAGTCGCCCAGGTCGAAGACATTGTCGCCAAGATCGCGCGGATTCCCCCGAAGCACGTCACCAGCTCCGACAAGGAACTGCTGCGTAACCTGGAGCGCGACCTCAAGCTGACCGTGTTCGGTCAGGATGCGGCGATCGACTCGCTGGCGACCGCGATCAAGCTGTCGCGTGCCGGCCTGAAGGCGCCGGACAAGCCGGTGGGCTCCTTCCTGTTCGCCGGGCCGACCGGTGTCGGCAAGACCGAGGCCGCTCGTCAGCTGGCCAAGGCCATGGGTATCGAGCTGGTGCGTTTCGACATGTCCGAATACATGGAGCGCCACACCGTGTCGCGCCTGATCGGCGCGCCACCCGGTTACGTCGGATTCGATCAGGGCGGTCTGCTGACCGAGGCGATCACCAAGCAGCCGCATTGCGTGCTGCTGCTCGACGAGATCGAGAAGGCCCATCCGGAAGTCTTCAACCTGCTGCTGCAGGTGATGGATCACGGTACCCTGACCGACAACAACGGGCGCAAGGCGGATTTCCGCAACGTGATCCTGATCATGACCACCAACGCCGGGGCGGAAACCGCGGCGCGGGCCTCGATCGGTTTCACCTATCAGGACCACTCGTCCGATGCAATGGAAGTGATCAAGAAGAGCTTCACCCCGGAGTTCCGCAATCGCCTGGATACCATCATCCAGTTCGGTCGCCTGAACCACGAAGTGATCAAGAGCATCGTCGACAAGTTCCTCACCGAACTGCAGGCGCAGCTCGAGGACAAGCACGTGTTGCTGGAAGTCAGCGATGCGGCGCGTGGCTGGCTGGCCGAGCGGGGCTACGATGTGGCGATGGGGGCAAGGCCCATGGCGCGCCTGATCCAGGACAAGATCAAGCGTCCGCTGGCGGAGGAAATCCTCTTCGGCGAACTGGCCGAGCATGGCGGTGTGGTGCACATCGACCTGGTCGGCGACGAGCTGCATTTCGAGTTCGAGACCACGGCAGAGCCGGCCTGACCTGAAAAAGAGGCAAACGAAAACGCCCGGCAGTGCCGGGCGTTTTCATTTCAACTGGTTCTTAGCGGGCGCGGTAGGTGATGCGGCCCTTGCTCAGGTCGTACGGCGTCAGCTCGACGCGGACCTTGTCGCCAGTGAGAATGCGGATGTAGTTCTTGCGCATCTTTCCGGAGATATGCGCGGTAACGACGTGCCCATTTTCCAACTCCACACGGAACATGGTGTTGGGCAGGGTGTCGACGACAGTGCCTTCCATTTCGAAGCTGTCTTCTTTCGACATGCAGTAAAGCCCTCGGTGTCCAATGAATGGCCCGGCGCAACTGGCCCCAGGCAAAAGCGGCGTGCATTGTGCCCGAAAATGCGGTCTGCCGCCAAGGGCTTCAGGTGAGGGCGGTCCAGCGCTGGTTGACGAACAGCTCGATGGGGCGGTACTGGGTCTTGTAACTCATCTTCCGGCAGTTCTTGATCCAGTAGCCGAGATAGACGGCCTGCAGGCCCAGGCGAGCGCTTTCGCCAATCTGCCAGAGGATGGCGAAACGGCCCAGGCTGCGGCGTTCTTCATCGGGGTCGTAGAAGGTGTAAACCGCCGAAAGACCGTTGGGCAGTACGTCGGTGACGGCGATGGCGAGCAGGCGTTGGTTCAGGCGGAACTCGTAGAAGCGCGCAAAGGGTAGGTCGCGGACCAGGAAGGTGCTGAACTGGTCGCGGCTGGGTGGGTACATGTCGCCATCGGCATGGCGCTGCTCGATGTAGCGCACGTAGAGGTCGTAGTACTCCTCGTTGAACGCCGGGCGCACGGCGCGCACCTGAATGTCTGCGTTGCGCTTGAGGATGCGCTTCTGCTGGCGGTTGGGGATGAACTGGGCGGCGGGGATGCGGGCTGGGACGCAGGCCGTGCAGCGCTGGCAGTGGGGGCGGTACAGGTGATCGCCGCTGCGGCGGAAGCCCATCTCGGACAGTTCGGCATACACCTGCACATCCATGGGCTGGCTGGGGTCGAGAAACAGCGTGGTGGCCTGTTCCTCGGGCAGGTAGCTGCAAGGATGTGGCTGGGTGGCGTAGAACTTGAGACGGGCCAGCTCGGTCATGGTCAACCCTCGGGAAAACCCATAAGCAAGTGTATGCCAGCCTGGCGGTGTCGCCTAGGCAAGCCAGTCTGCCGGGCTGGGTTGGTCGAGGTAGCGCTGCAGGTGGCTGGCAAACTCGCTGCGCGGGATCGCTCGGGCGCCGAAACTGTGCAGGTGCTGGGTGTGCATCTGGCAGTCGATCAGGACGAACCCCCAGTGGCGCAGTTTGTCGACCAGGGTGGCGAAACCGACCTTGGAGGCGTTGTCGCGGCGGCTGAACATCGACTCGCCGAAGAACAGTCGGCCCATGGCCAGGCCATACAGGCCGCCAACCAGCTGCTCGCCTTCCCACACCTCGACGGAGTGGGCGATGCCCTCGCGGTGCAGCTGCAGGTAGGCATGCTGCATGCTTTCGGTGATCCAGGTGCCGTCGGCGTAGGCGCGCGGTTCGGCGCAGGCCTGGATGACGGCGGCGAAATCGTGGTCGAAAGTGACGCTGAAGCGTTGCTGGCGGATCAGCTTGGCCAGGCTGCGCGACAGGTGGAATTCGTCGGGAAACAGCACGGTGCGCGGATCCGGCGACCACCACAGCAGCGGCTGGCCTTGCGCGTACCAGGGGAAGCAGCCATGCCGATAGGCGGCGACCAGGCGAGCCGGCGAGAGATCGCCGCCAGCCGCGAGCAGGCCATTGGGCTCGCGCAGGGCTTTATCCAGCGGTGGGAAGTCGAGGGTGTCGCGTTGCAGCCAGGTCAGCATGCGGGGGAGGGCAGGGCGGGCGCATGGCACCCGCCTGCGCGCACCTTAGACGTCGAGGTATTTTTCGGCGTCGAGCGCGGCCATGCAGCCGGCACCAGCCGAGGTGATGGCCTGGCGGTAGACGTGGTCGGCCACGTCGCCGGCGGCGAACACGCCATCGATGCTGGTGGCGGTGGCGTTGCCTTCGTTGCCGCCCTGCACGATCAGGTAGCCGTCGCGCATTTCCAGTTGGCCCTGGAACAGATCGGTGTTGGGCTTGTGGCCGATGGCGATGAACACGCCGGCCAGTTGCAGCTCCTTGCTGCTGCCGTCGGCTGTGTTCTTCAGGCGTACGCCGGTCACGCCGCTGGCGTCGCCGAGGACTTCGTCCAGGGTGTGGTTCCAGTGTAGGCGGATATTGCCGTTGGCGGCCTTTTCGAACAACTTGTCCTGCAGGATCTTCTCCGAGCGCAGCTTGTCGCGGCGGTGGATCAGGTGCACTTCCTTGGCGATGTTGGCCAGGTACAGGGCCTCTTCCACGGCGGTGTTGCCGCCACCGATCACGCAGACCACCTGGTTGCGGTAGAAGAAACCGTCGCAGGTCGCGCAGGCGGATACGCCCTTGCCGGAAAAGGCCTCTTCCGAAGGCAGCCCGAGGTACTGGGCGCTGGCGCCGGTGGCGATGATCAGGGCGTCGCAGGTGTAGGTGGCGTTGTCGCCCTTGAGGGTGAAGGGCTTGCTCTGCAACTCGGCGGTGTGGATGTGGTCGTAGACGATCTCGGTATCGAAGCGTTCGGCATGCTCCTGCATGCGCTGCATCAGTGCCGGCCCGGTCAGGCCTTCGACGTCACCCGGCCAGTTGTCGACTTCGGTGGTGGTGGTCAGCTGGCCGCCAGGCTGGATGCCGGTGATGACCAGGGGCTTGAGGTTGGCGCGGGCGGCATAGACGGCAGCGGTGTAGCCGGCAGGGCCAGAGCCCAGAATGATCAGGCGTGAATGCTTGACTTCGCTCATAAAAAGACCTCATAAGCCTTTGTCACAAAAGAGAATGCGTGCTCCAATTGAGCCGCAGGTAAGAAGCTGCCGGGTATGCTACACCGAAGCGCAAGGGCCGGCAAAACGCGCCGCCGCGCTGCGGCTGGCATGGCATCGGACCTGTAAATCCGTACAATAGTCCGACTTTAGGTTTTCAACTGATCGTTGGTCGCGCCCAGGGCGCAGGAATAGCAGCGCTTGAAAAACTCCACTCCTACCGCCCAGGTTCCGCTCTGGCGCCAGCAATTGCACTACCGACTCAAGGAAGGTGCATTGATCGCACTCGGTGCGCTCTGCCTCTACCTGTGGATGGCGCTGCTGACCTACGACCGGAACGATCCGGGCTGGAGCCACACCAGCAACGTCGAGCAGGTGCAGAATGCCGCCGGCCGCGCGGGCGCCTGGTTCGCCGATATCCTGTTCATGGTCCTCGGCTATTTTGCCTACGTGTTCCCCCTGCTGCTGGCGGTGAAGACCTGGCAGGTATTCCGCAATCGCCACCAGCCCTGGCAGTGGAGCGGCTGGCTGTTCTCTTGGCGCCTGATCGGCCTGGTCTTCCTGGTGCTGGCCGGGGCCGCGCTGGCCGATATCCACTTCCATGATGGCGCCGGCCTGCCGGCCTCGGCCGGTGGTGCGCTGGGCGAGAGCCTCAGTGTGCTGGCGGTCGGCGCCCTGAACGTCCAGGGCAGCACGCTGCTGTTCATTTCCCTGTTCCTCTTCGGCCTGACCGTATTCGCCGACCTGTCCTGGTTCAAGGTGATGGATGTCACCGGCAAGATCACCCTGGACCTGATCGAACTGATCAACAGCCTGATCAACCGCTGGTGGAGCGCCCGGGTCGAACGCAAGCAACTGGTAGCCAAGTTGCGCGAGGTCGATGACCGGGTCAGCGAAGTGGCCGCCCCGGTGGTGCCCGATCGTCGCGAACAGGCCAAGGTCAAGGAGCGTCTGATTGCCCGCGAGGACGCCCTGACCAAGCACATGAGCGAGCGCGAGAGCCGCCCAGCGCCGGTGATCGCCCCGCCGCCAGCCCCCAAGGCGCCCGAGCCGAGCAAGCGCGTGCTGAAGGAGAAGCAGGTGCCGCTGTTCGAAGACAGCGCCGTGGCCGGTACCTTGCCGCCGATTTCCCTGCTCGATGTGGCCGAGAAGAAGCAGAAGCAGTATTCCCCCGAGTCCCTGGAGGCCATGTCGCGCCTGCTGGAAATCAAACTCAAGGAGTTCGGCGTCGAGGTCATGGTCGAATCCGTGCACCCCGGCCCGGTGATCACCCGCTTCGAGATCCAGCTGGCACCGGGGGTCAAGGTCAGCCGCATTTCCGGCCTGGCCAAGGACCTGGCGCGCTCAATGGCGATCATCAGCGTGCGCGTGGTCGAGGTGATTCCGGGCAAGACCACCGTGGGCATTGAGATTCCCAACGAAGACCGGCAGATCGTGCGCTTCTCCGAGGTGCTCTCGTCGGCCGAGTACGACGACGCCAAGTCGCCGGTGACCCTGGCGCTGGGCCACGATATCGGCGGCAAGCCGGTGATCACCGACCTGGCCAAGATGCCGCACCTGCTGGTGGCCGGTACCACCGGTTCCGGTAAGTCGGTGGGGGTCAACGCGATGATCCTGTCGATCCTGTTCAAGTCCACGCCAGACGAGGCGCGGATGATCATGATCGACCCGAAGATGCTCGAACTGTCGATCTACGAGGGCATTCCGCACCTGCTGTGCCCGGTGGTGACCGACATGAAGGAGGCCGCCAATGCCCTGCGCTGGTCGGTGGCCGAGATGGAGCGCCGCTACAAGCTGATGGCCGCCATGGGCGTGCGCAACCTGGCCGGCTTCAACCGCAAGGTCAAGGATGCCGAGGAGGCCGGCACGCCGCTGACCGACCCGCTGTACCGCCGCGAGTCGATGGAAGACGAGGCGCCGCTGCTGAAGAGCCTGCCGACCATCGTGGTGGTGGTCGACGAATTCGCCGACATGATGATGATCGTTGGCAAGAAGGTTGAAGAGCTGATCGCGCGTATCGCGCAGAAGGCCCGGGCCGCCGGTATCCACCTGATCCTCGCCACCCAGCGCCCGTCGGTCGACGTGATCACCGGCCTGATCAAGGCCAACATTCCGACCCGCATGGCGTTCCAGGTATCCAGCAAGATCGACTCGCGCACCATCCTCGACCAGGGCGGCGCCGAACAGCTGCTCGGCCACGGCGACATGCTCTACCTGCCACCGGGCACCGGCCTGCCGATCCGCGTGCATGGTGCCTTCGTTTCCGACGATGAAGTGCACCGCGTGGTCGAAGCCTGGAAGCAGCGCGGCGCTCCCGATTACATTGAAGACATCCTGGCTGGCGTCGAAGAGGCCGGCATCGGCTTCGACGGCGGCAGCAGCGGCGAAGGCGGCGAGGGCAGCGAGTCCGATCCCCTGTATGACGAAGCCGTCAACTTCGTCCTGGAGAGCCGCCGTGCCTCCATTTCCGCCGTGCAGCGCAAGCTGAAGATCGGCTACAACCGTGCCGCACGCATGATCGAGGCCATGGAGATGGCCGGCGTGGTCACGTCGATGAATACCAATGGCTCGCGCGAAGTGATAGCGCCGAGCCCGGTTCGAGATTAACCCCCAGTTCGTAGATGAAGAGGATTTCCATGCGACTGTTGCGCATGCTGTTGCTGGCCGCCATGGCCTGTCTGGCCATTCCCGCCCAGGCGGACGACGAGGCGGCGGTCAAGCGCCTGACCGAGCTGCTCAACCAGGCGCAGACCATCAGCGCCCGCTTCTCCCAGCTGACCCTGGACGGTAGCGGCACCCAGCTGCAGGAAACCGCCGGCCAACTGGCGCTGAAACGCCCGGGGCTGTTCCGCTGGCACACCGATGCGCCGCAGGAGCAGCTGCTGGTGTCCAACGGTGAGAAGGTCTGGCTGTACGACCCGGACCTGATGCAGGTGACCATCCAGAGCCTCGACCAGCGCCTGACCCATACCCCGGCGCTGCTGCTGTCCGGCGATGTGTCGAAGATCCGCGAGAACTTCGAGATCAGCTTCAAGGAAGCCGGCGAAGTGGTCGACTTCATGCTCAAGCCCAAGGCCAAGGACAGCCTGTTCGACAACCTGCGCCTGTCGTTCCGCCGCGGCGTGATCAATGACATGCAGCTGATCGACAGCATCGGCCAACGCACCAATATCCTGTTCCTCAGCGTGAAGATGAACGAGAAGCTCGACGCCAAGCTGTTCACCTTCGACGTGCCTGAGGGCGCCGACGTCATCCAGGAATAAGAGGCCGCTGCCACCCGCCATGGACCTGTTTCGCTCTGCCCCCGTCGCCCAGCCCCTGGCCGCGCGTTTGCGCGCGACCAGCCTGGACGAGTACGTCGGTCAGGAGCATGTGCTGGGCCACGGCAAGCCGCTGCGCGAGGCGCTGGAGCAGGGCGCGCTGCACTCGATGATCTTCTGGGGCCCGCCGGGCGTCGGCAAGACCACCCTGGCCAGGCTGCTGGCGCAGGTCTCCGCGGCGCACTTCGAGACGATTTCCGCAGTGCTCTCCGGGGTCAAGGAAATCCGCCAGGCGGTGGAGATGGCCAAGCAGCAGGCCGCCCAGTACGGCCGCCGCACCATCCTGTTCGTCGACGAAGTGCACCGTTTCAACAAGAGCCAGCAGGACGCCTTCCTGCCCTACGTGGAAGACGGCACGCTGATCTTCATCGGTGCGACGACAGAAAATCCCTCCTTCGAGCTGAACAACGCGCTGCTGTCACGCGCCCGCGTCTATGTGCTGAAGAGCCTGGACGAAGCCGCCATGCGCAAGCTGGTGCAACGCGCGCTGACGGAAGAAAAGGGCCTGGGCAAGCAGCGCCTGAGCCTGCCGGAGGAGAGCTTCCAGATCCTCCTGGCCGCCGCCGATGGCGATGGTCGGCGCCTGCTCAACCTGCTGGAAAACGCCGCCGACCTGGCCGAGGACGGCAGCGCCATCGCTCCCGAACTGCTGCAGAACCTGCTGGGCGACAGCCGCCGGCGCTTCGACAAGGGCGGCGAAGCCTTCTACGACCAGATTTCCGCGCTGCACAAGTCGGTGCGCGGCTCCAACCCGGACGGTGCGCTGTACTGGTACGCGCGCATGCTCGATGGCGGCTGCGACCCGCTGTACCTGGCCCGGCGCGTGGTGCGCATGGCCAGCGAGGACATCGGCAACGCCGACCCGCGCGCCCTGAGCCTGTGCCTGAATGCCTGGGACGTGCAGGAACGCCTGGGCAGCCCGGAAGGCGAGCTGGCCGTGGCTCAGGCCATCGTCTACCTGGCCTGCGCGCCGAAGAGCAACGCGGTGTACATGGGCTTCAAGGCGGCCATGCGCGATGCCGCCGAGCACGGCTCGCTGGAGGTGCCGCTGCATCTGCGCAATGCGCCGACCAAGCTGATGAAGGAACTGGGCTACGGCGAGGAATACCGCTACGCCCACGACGAGCCGGATGCCTATGCCGCCGGCGAGGACTATTTCCCCGACCAGCTCGAGCCGCGCCAGTACTACCAGCCGGTGCCGCGCGGCCTGGAGCTGAAAATCCGCGACAAGCTGGCCCATCTGGCGGCACTGGATGCCGCCAGCCCGCGCCAGCGGAGAAAGCCATGATCGGCGTGGTCATCGCGGTCGCCTTGGGCGGCATGGCCGGCACCCTGCTGCGTTTCTTCACCAGCAACTGGGTCAGCGCGAACTGGCCGCAGCACTTCTATGGCGCTACCCTGGCGGTCAATATTGCCGGCTGCCTGCTGATCGGCTCCCTGTACGGCCTGTTTCTGCTGCGCCCCGAGGTGCCGCTGGAGCTGCGCGCCGGGCTGATTGTCGGCTTCCTCGGCGGCCTGACCACTTTTTCATCCTTCTCCCTCGACACGCTGCGCCTGCTGGAAAGCGGCCAGGCACCGCTGGCCATCGGCTATGCGTTGCTGAGCGTGCTGGGTAGCCTGCTCGCCACCTGGGCCGGCCTGACATTAACCAAGCTCTGATCTAGACGAGAACATCCCATGCTCGACTCCAAACTGGTTCGTACCCAACTGCAGGAGATTGCGGACCGCCTGGCTACCCGTGGCTTCCAACTGGACGTGGCGCGTTTCGAGGCCCTCGAGGCCCAGCGCAAGACCGTGCAGACCCGCACCGAACAGCTGCAAGCCGAGCGCAATACCCGCTCCAAGTCCATCGGCCAGGCCAAGCAGCGTGGCGAGGACATCGCCCCGCTGCTGGCGGAAGTCGACAAGATGGGCAGCGATCTGGAAGCCGGCAAGCGCGAACTGGACGCCATCCAGACCGAGCTGGACAACCTGCTGCTGAACATCCCCAACCTGCCCGATGAGTCGGTGCCGGTGGGCGAGGACGAAGAAAGCAACGTCGAGGTCTCGCGCTGGGGCACGCCGCGCGGTTTCGACTTCCCGGTGCAGGATCACGTCGCCCTCGGCGAGCAACACGGCTGGCTGGATTTCGAAACCGCCGCCAAGCTGTCCGGCGCCCGTTTCGCCTTGCTGCGCGGGCCGATTGCCCGTCTGCACAGGGCGTTAGCGCAGTTTATGCTCAACCTGCATACCGCCGAGCATGGCTACGAGGAGGCCTACACGCCTTACCTGGTGCAGGCCTCTGCGCTGCAGGGCACCGGCCAGCTGCCGAAGTTCGAGGAAGACCTGTTCAAGATCCAGCGCGAAGACCAGGCCGACCTGTACCTGATCCCGACTGCGGAAGTGTCGCTGACCAACATCGTCGCCGGCGCGATCCTCGACGCCAAGCAGCTGCCGCTCAAGTTCGTCGCCCACACCCCGTGCTTCCGCAGCGAAGCCGGCGCCTCGGGCCGCGATACCCGTGGGATGATCCGTCAGCACCAGTTCGACAAGGTCGAGATGGTGCAGATCGTCGAGCCGGGCAAGTCCTTCGAAGCCCTGGAAAGCCTGACCGCCAACGCCGAGCGCGTGCTGCAGCTGCTCGAACTGCCGTACCGCAAGCTGGCGCTGTGCACCGGCGACATGGGCTTCGGCGCGGTGAAGACCTACGACCTGGAAGTCTGGGTGCCGAGCCAGGACAAGTACCGCGAGATTTCTTCCTGCTCCAACTGTGGCGACTTCCAGGCCCGCCGCATGCAGGCGCGCTACCGCAACCCGGAAACCGGCAAGCCGGAGCTGGTGCACACCCTCAATGGCTCCGGCCTGGCGGTGGGCCGGACCCTGGTGGCGGTGCTGGAGAACTACCAGCAGGCCGACGGCAGCATCCGCGTGCCTGAGGTGCTGAAACCCTATATGGCTGGCATCGAAGTCATCGGCTAAGCCGTACTTCAGTTGCAGAATACGGGGTGGCCAGTGCTGCCCCGTTTTGTTTCGTCCGACCGAGAGCGTGCGCCATGGATTTTCTCCCCCTGTTCCACAAACTGCAGGATCGCCTGGTGCTGGTCGTCGGCGGTGGCGAAGTGGCGCTGCGCAAGGCGCGCCTGCTGGTCGAGGCTGGCGCGGTCTTGCGTGTGGTGGCTCCGGAGATTCGTGACGAGCTGCGCGAGCTGGCCGGGGCGGGCGCCCAGCTGCTGCGTGGCTATCAGGCGGATGATCTGGATGGCGTGTGCCTGGTGATCGCCGCCACCGACGACGAAGCGCTGAATGCGCAGATTTCCGCCCAGGCCCAGGCGCGAGGCATTCCGGTCAATGTGGTGGATGCGCCCAAGCTGTGCAGCGTGATCTTCCCGGCCATCGTCGACCGCTCGCCGCTGATCGTCGCCGTCACCAGTGGCGGCGACGCGCCGGTGCTGGCGCGGCTGATCCGCGCCAAGATCGAGACCTGGATTCCCGCCACCTACGGCCAGCTGGCCGGCCTGGCGAAGAAGTTTCGTGCCCAGGTCAAGGGCCTGTTCCCCGATGTGCAGCAGCGCCGGGTGTTTTGGGAGGACGTGTTCCAGGGGCCGATTGCCGAGAGCGTGTTCGCCGGCAAGCTGGGCGAGGGCGAACGTCAGCTCGAGGCCAAGATCGCCGGCATCGCGCCGCGCGCCCTCGGTGAGGTCTACCTGGTCGGCGCCGGCCCGGGCGATCCGGACCTGCTGACCTTCCGCGCCCTGCGCCTGATGCAGCAGGCCGATGTGGTGCTGTATGACCGCCTGGTGGCCCCGGCCATCGTCGACCTGTGCCGGCGCGACGCCGACCGCATCTATGTCGGCAAGCAGCGCTCGGCCCACGCGGTGCCGCAGGAGGAGATCAACCAGCTGCTGGTCGACCTGGCCAGGCAGGGCAAGCGGGTGCTGCGCCTCAAGGGCGGCGATCCGTTCATCTTCGGTCGTGGCGGCGAGGAAATCGAAGAGCTGGCGGCCCAGGGCATCCCGTTCCAGGTGGTGCCGGGGATTACCGCCGCCTCGGGCTGCGCGGCCTATGCCGGGATTCCGCTGACCCATCGCGACCATGCGCAGTCGGTGCGCTTCGTCACCGGTCACCTCAAGGACGGCAGCAGCAACCTGCCCTGGGCTGAGCTGAGTGCGCCGGGGCAGACCCTGGTGTTCTACATGGGCCTGGTCGGGCTGCCGGCCATCTGTGCGGAGCTGATCCGCCATGGCCGCGCCGCGGAGACTCCGGCGGCGCTGGTGCAGCAGGGCACCACGCAGAACCAGCGGGTGTTCACCGGCACCCTGGCCAACCTGCCGCAACTGGTGGCCGAGCACGAAGTGCACGCGCCGACCCTGGTGATAGTCGGCGAGGTGGTGCAGCTGCGCGAGAAGCTGGCCTGGTTCGAAGGGGCTCAGGCGGGCGTTTGAAGGCGCGTATCCCAGACTGTTTGCGCGCGGGCGAGGGCGCTCTCGCGCGGCTCGCCCAGGGCGCGTAGGCCCAGGGCGATGGTGCTGAGTACGGCCAGGCGGCCGTAGGAGTCTTCCACTGCACCGTTCCAGAAGGCCAGCAGGTGCGCCGGGTCGAGCCGTTCCGGCTTGACGTGGCGCTGCGCGGTCAGCGCCGGCCATTCCTCGTCCCAGTTCACGCCGTGCGCCGTGCCGTACAGGTGGCAGGCGCCATCCGGATTGACCTCGATTTCGCCCCCTTCGCCTTTGATGACTATGGCGGTGTCGCCGAGCAGCTGGCTGGCCTCGCGGTGGGTGGCCTGGTAGCCGGGGTGGAAGATGCTTTGCATCACGCAGCGCGCCGCCAGCGGGTTGAGGATGCGCGCCAGCGAGTGGATCGGCGAACGCAGGCCGAGGGTATTGCGCAGGTCGATCATCCGTTGCAATTGCGGTGCCCAGGCGCCCAGCGGGGTGAAGGCCAGGTTGTGGCGCTCCAGGCTCTCGGCAACTGCCGCCCAGGACTGGCAGACCGGAATGGCGAGTTGTTCCAGCAGTTGCTCGCTGTACAGGCGGCCGGCCGTATGCGCGCCGCCGCCGTGCAGGTGGATGCGCACGCCGCTGGCGGCCAGGGCTTTGACGGCCAGGAGGAACCAGGGCAGGTGGCGCTTCTTGCCGGCATAGCTCGGCCAGTCCAGATCGACGGCAATCGGCGGCGCCTGCAGGCGCTCGCGCAGGGCCTCGGTGAAGCCGGCCAGTTCCTCGGCGCTTTCCTCCTTGTGCCGCAGCAGCATGAGGAAGGCGCCCAGCTGGGTGTCCTCGACCTTGCCGTCGAGCAGCAGGCCCATGGCCTCGCGGGCTTCCTCGCGGCTCATGTTGCGCGCGCCGCGCTTGCCCTTGCCGAGGATGCGCACGAACTGGGCGAAGGGGTGTTCCGGTGGGGCTACGAGGATCATGGGCGCTACTTTCACAGGCAATTGGTCGGTTTCGGCAGGCCGGCCAGCTTGGCGGCGAGCTTGGCGGGCGTGCCCTTGAACAGGCGGTTGAGGTGCAGGCTGTTGCCCTTTTCCGGGCCGAGCTTGAGGGCCACGTACTTGATCAGCGGGCGGGTGGCCGGCGACAGCTGAAACTCGGCGTAGAAGGCGCGCAGCAGCTCGAGGATTTCCCAGTGCTCGGTACCCAGTTGCAGCTCTTCGCCGGCGGCCAGGGCCTCGGCGACGGCGGGCGACCAGTCGGCCAGTTCGGCCAGGTAGCCGTCCTGGTCCAGGGCGATGCTGCGGCCAGCAACGATCAGGTTGCTCATAGCCAGCTGTTGACCTTGGCGTAGGCCGTGCACAGCTCGACGAAGGCCGGGTAGTCGACCACCCTGGCGCGTGCCGGGGCGGCCAGGTTGCGCGCCTGCAGGTCTTCGTCGAGGGCATACAGGCCGATGCCCTCCGGCATCAGCAGCAGGGCCTGCAGTTGCGCACTGCCGGGTTGCAGGGCGTACACGGCGTCGCCGTTCAGCAGCAGGCCGTCCTGCGGGCCGAGCAGGCGCAGGCAGCTGCTCAGGCGGCTATCGCTGAAGGGCGAGTGGGAAAGCAGATGCAGAGTGGCCATCAGAGCGTGATCACCTGGTCGTAGCGGTCGATAAGCTGGCTCAGGTCGGCATCGTCGAGGCATTCGACCGGCAGGGCCAGTTCCTGCCCGTGCAGGCCGCGCTCACTGAGGCTGCGGTTGGAGACGTACAGCGACTCGACGCCGAACAGCGGCAGGGCCTGCAGGTTGGCGGTCAGGTCTTTCTGCTGCAGGGCGGCGGGTTGCTGCTGCGGCAGGAGCTGGAACACGCCGTCATCGAGAAACAGCAGGCCCAGCGGCAGGTCGAAGGCGCCGCCGGCCAGGGCGATATCCAGGGCCTCGCGGGCGCTGGGCCCGGCCCAGGGCGCCTGGCGGCTGATCAGCAGCAGGGATTTGCTCATCAGTGGCCTCCGAAGCAGACCAGGCGGTCGGCCAGCTGGTTGGCTTCGTGCAACTGGCCCAGGCCGGACAGTTCCCAGGGCGCGCCGAGGTTGGCGGCCGGCTTCTGGTAGCGCTGCGCCTCTTCCGCGTTGAGCACGCCGCGGCGCAGGGCGGCGGCGATGCAGACCACGGCGTCCAGCTGCTGCTGGGCAACAAAATCGCGCCAGGCGGCCGGCAGGTCCAGCTCGTCCTGGGCGCTGACCACATTGGCCGAGGCGCTGTGGACGCCGTCCTGATAGAAGAACAGGCGGACGATTTCATGCCCGCCCGCAATCACCGCCTCGGCAAAGCGCAGGGCGCGGCGCGAGGAGGGCAGATGGGCCGGGGCGAACAGGGCGATGGCGAATTTCATGACGATTCCGCGAGCTGACTCATGCGCCATGATAAAGGCAGAACGGCGCAGATGCTTGTCGCAGACACGAAAAAGCCCGCCGAAGCGGGCTCTTTTAGCGCAGTGAATCACTCAGTCATCGCTGCCCATGATGCCGAAGATCTGCAGCAGGCTGATGAACAGGTTGTAGATCGATACATACAGGCTGATGGTGGCCATGATGTAGTTGCGTTCGCCGCCGTGGATGATCGCGCTGGTCTGGAACAGAATGGCCGCCGAGGAGAACAGCACGAAGCCGGCGCTGATGGCCAGCTGCAGGCCGCTGATCTCGAAGAACAGGCCGGCCACCATGGCGCCCAGCAGGACGAAGAACCCGGCGGTGATGAAGCCGGCCAGGAAGCTCATGTCCTTGCGGGTGGTCAGCACGTAGGCGGACAGGCCGAAGAACACCAGGGCGGTCATGGCGAAGGCCGAGCTGACGACTTCGCCGCCACCGCTCATGCCCAGATAGCGGTTGAGGATCGGGCCCAGGGTGTAGCCCATGAAACCGGTCAGGGCGAAGGTGCTGAGCAGGCCCCAGGCGGAGTCGCGCAGTTTCATGGTCAGGAAGAACAGGCCGTAGAAGCCCACCAGGGTCACGATGATGCCCGGATGGCCGACATGCATCTGCTGCGAGACAAAGGCGACCAGGCCGCTGAACGCCAGGGTCAGGGCCAGCAGGCCATAGGTGTTGCGCAGGACCTTGCTGACTTCCAGCTGGTCGGCTTGCGCGTGATTCAGCGCGTAATCTTGTTCGTGCATGACAACTCTCCTGAGCGGCGAAATTGGGTTCCGTGACCGCAGTCGAATGGATCATAACAGAGCGTACTTATCTGCCAATTACGAGAGTTTGACAGTGTGTTGCGTTCCGGTAAGATTGCCGCCCGCAGCAAACGCCGGAAGCGTGGCAGAGCGGTTGAATGCAACGGTCTTGAAAACCGTCGAAGGGGAAACTCTTCCGTGAGTTCGAATCTCACCGCTTCCGCCACATACATGCCTAAAAGCCCCGTATTCCGGGGCTTTTTCGTTTCTGCGGGTGTCGCTCCACACGTTGGCTCACCGCCTGCAGTTTCTCCCGAAAGCGCTTCGTAACCATGCACGCAGGCATTCGAGGCGTAGATGTTCTGCACGGTGGCGCTATCGCCGGGCGGGCTGTTGCGCAGGATCGGGCGAATGATGTTGCCCGAGCCGCGCGAGGCGACGAAATAGGCGGAGAACATGGGCAACCTCCATGGCAGGGGTTGCCTGCCGGTGCGGGTCAGGTGGTTCTGTGCCGCTCGAAGAAGCTCATGACCTGTTTCTGCGCATCGGCGTGCGGCATGTCGTAGCGCTGCTGCACCAACTGGGTCAGCTTCTGTGCATCGCCTTCGGACTTGATCAGCTCGTCCAGGGTCAGTTCGTCCCAGACGATCCGCGCCAAGCCGGCCAGCTGGCGCCAGTTTTTGCGGATGATCTCGGTGAGTGGCTTGCCGGTGTCCTGGCTCATGGTAATTGACCTGGCTGGGGAAGTAGCGAAGAGGGAAGGTGCCTGCGCCTAGCGTCGCAGCGATGGCCCGTGCGGTCGGTGCGCCAGCGCACTTAGGTCGGTCGGCAGCGGATCTCGACGCGGTGCTCGCGGCCGTCGTCCAGCAGCGCGAATTGCGTGCCTGCGAGTGCCACTCCGTCCAGCTGCAGCGATGGAATTGCATCGGCCTGCTGCAGCACCTCGATGCGGTACAGCGCGCTACCGTAGCGGTAGTCCAGGCTGAAGCCCGGCCAGTCGGCGGGCAGCACCGGTTGCAGGCGCAGGCTGGCGCCGCTGCGCTGCAGGCCGAGCAGCGACTCGACGATCAGCCGGTACATCCAGCCGGCCGCGCCGGTGTACCAGCTCCAGCCGCCGCGTCCGGCGTGGGGGGCCACGCCATAGACATCGGCGCTGACCACATAGGGCTCGACCTTGTACTGCTCGATGGCCGCCGCGCTGCCGTGGTTGACCGGGTTGATCAGGCGCAGCAGCTCCCAGGCCCGCGCGCTGTCGCCGAGCGCGGCGAAGGCCATGCCCGCCCATACGGCGGCGTGGGTGTACTGGCCGCCGTTCTCGCGCACGCCGGGCACGTAACCCTTGATATAGCCGGGGTCGAGCGTGCCCTTGTCGAAGGGCGGGTCGAGCAGTTGCACCAGGCCCAGGTCGCGGCGCAGCAGGTGTTGCTCCAGGGCGTCCATGGCACTGCGCTGGCGCTGCGGTGCAGCCGCGCCGGAGAGCACCGACCAGCTCTGGGCGATGGAGTCGATGCGGCATTCCTCATTGCTCGCCGAGCCCAGCGGCGTGCCGTCGTCGAAGTAGGCGCGGCGGTACCAGGCGCCGTCCCAGCCGTGTTCTTCCAGGCTGATGCGCAGGGCAGCGGCCTGCTCGCCGCAGCGCTGGGCGAACGCCGCATCGTCCTGTATCAGAGCGGTGTCGGTGAACTGTTGCAGCACCTCGTAGAGGAAGAAGCCCAGCCACACGCTTTCGCCCCGGCCCTGCTCGCCGACGCGGTTCATGCCGTCGTTCCAGTCGCCGCTGCCGATCAGCGGCAGGCCGTGGGCGCCGCGGGCCATGCCGTGTTCGATGGCGCGCACGCAGTGCCGGTACAGGCTCTCCTGCACGGGCGAACGCAGCGGCAGGTCGTAGTAGGACTCCTCGCCGGCATTCAGCGCGCGGCCTTCGATATAGCTCACCGGCTCGTCGAGCACGCCGTGGTCGCCGCTGATGCGCACATAGCGGCTGACGGCCAGGGGCAGCCACAGGTAGTCGTCGGAGCAGGCGCTGCGCACGCCGCGCTCCATGGGCGGATGCCACCAGTGCTGCACATCGCCCTCGCTGAACTGGTGCGCCGCGCACAGCAGCAGGTGCTGGCGGCTGGCGGCCGGGCTGGCATGCAGCATGGCCATGCTGTCCTGCAGCTGGTCGCGGAAACCGTAGGCGCCGCCGGATTGGTAGTAACCGCTGCGCGCCCAGAAGCGGCTGGCGATCACCTGATACATCAGCCAGCCGTTGACCAGCACATCGATGGCCGGCTCGGGGGTCCTGACCTGGATCGCGCCCAGGGTCGTGCGCCAGTGTGCGCGTACCTGCTCCAGTGCGCTGCTGGCCGCGTTGGCCCCGCGAAAGCGCTGGGCCAGGTGCGCGGCGGCTTGGGCGTCGTGGCCGGCGCCGAGGCGGAAGACGATTTCCTGGCTGTCGCCATCGGCCAGCTCGAAGGCCACCCGGATCGCCGCGCAGGGGTCCAGGCCGCCGCCGGTACGCCCCGATAGGCGCGCTTTGGCCAGCGCCGCCGGGGCATTCAGGTGGCCGTTGCGGCCGAGGAATTCGCTGCGGTCGCCAGTCACGCTGCGCGCCGGCGAGTCGACATCGAAGAACGCCACGCGGCCGGCAAACTCGATGGAGTAGGCGTTGCGCGCGAACAGCACGCCGCTGGCCGGGTCCTGCTCGGTGACCACGTGCAGCGCCGATTTTTCGCGCAGGTCGCCGAGCACCCAGGCCACGTAGCCGGTGGCCGACAGGCGGCGGTTGCGCCCGGAGTGGTTGCGCACGGTCAGGCGCGAGAACTTGATCGACGCATCCAGCGCCACATACACCCACAGCTCGCTGTGGAGGCCGTCCTCGTCGTGCTCGAAGACGCTGTAGCCGAAGCCGTGACGGGTGGTGTAGCTGCCCGTGCCGGGGCGCGGCAGCGGGGTGGGCGACCAGTAGTGGCCGCTGTCGTCGTCGCGCAGGTACAGGGCCTCGTCGCTGGCATCGCCGAGCGGATCGTTGTGCCAGGGCGTCAGGCGGTATTCATGGGCGTTCTCGCTCCAGGTGTAGGCGCCGCCGCTTTCGCTGATCAGCGTGCCGAACTGCGGGTTGGCCAGCACATTGGCCCAGGGCGCCGGGGTGCTGACGCCTTGGTCCAGACGAATCACATACTCGCTGCCGTCGGCGCTGAAGCCGCCGTAGGGGTTGCCCAGCAGCAGCGCCGGGTCGCGGGCTGGCGCCGGGCCGGGCAGGCGGCGTGGCTGGCGCATCTGGCTCGCCTCGAACCGCGGTAGCGCCGCTTCGCTGGTGCGCCGATGCAGCTGCTCGGCCAGGCTGCCGTTGCTGTCGCTGAGCACCAGGCGGGCCACGGCGAGCATCAGCAGGCGATCCTCGCTGGACAGTTGCTGGGCCGGGCGGACGAAGATGCCGCCCGGGCGGTCGACCAGATTGGCCTCGCTGCCGGAGGTGACCAGCGCCATGATCAGTTCCTGCAGCTGCTGGCGATAGCCGACCTGGTCCTCGTTCCAGATCACCAGGTCCAGCGCCAGGCCTTTCTGCCGCCAGTAGGCGTGAGCCTGCACCAGCTGGCGCACCAGCTCGATATTGGCCGGGTCGGCGATCTGCACCAGGACGATCGGCAGGTCGCCGGAAATCGCCTGGCCCCAGAGGTCGGACTGGTTGCGCTGGTTGCCGCGCAGCACGCCGGCATCGGCGCGCAGCGCGGCATTGGCGTAGAGGATCGCGGCGGCCATTTGCTCGAACAGGCGGGCGTCGGCCAGCGAGGCGTTGAGCTGGCGCAGCAGCACCTGGCTGTGGGTCCAGGCCAGGCCGAACACGCGGTCGGCCAGGTGGCGATCACGGTACTTGTCGATCAGCTGCAGGCAGCCTTCGCGGGTCTCGCCGAGGCCCGTGACCAGGTCGATGATGGCGCTCTGGCCGGGGTCCAGGCTGATCCGGCAGCGGATCGCCACGATCGGGTCGAGCACCGAGCCGGCGCTGCCGGACAGGCTGTCGACGCCGGCGTCCAGCGCCGCCGGATGGGCCACGCTGCGGCTGCGGCCGATAAAGCGCGCGCGGTCGGTCTCGTAGGAAATCGCCTCGATATCCACGCCGTGGGCGGCCAGCAGGTGGCACATCCACGGCACTTTTTCCTGGCTGGAGCGCGGCCGCCGCGAACAGAGGATCGCCTGCAGCTCCGGCAGCAGCTCGGTCTGCACGAACAGCTTGCTGAAGGCCGGGTGCAGGGCGTCGGCGATGGCCGGGGCGAGCACCACTTCGGCGTAGCTGGTGAGCTCCAGGCTGCGCCGCACGCGGGCGCGGTTGGTCAGGTGCAGGCGGCGCAGTTCGATGTCGTCCTCGGGCGAGACGACGATCTCGGTGTGCGCATCGAAGTCGCGTTCGCGCACGCGGAATTCGGCGCGGGCATCGGTGAAGATCGCCTCGTAGCCTTGCGTGCGGCGCAGCGTCGGCTGGTGCGCGGCGGACCAGAAGTCACCACTGGCGACATCGCGCAGGTAGCAGAACATGCCCCAGTGGTCGCGGCTGATGTCTTCCTGCCAACGGGTCAGCGCGGTGCCGTTGCAGCGGCTGTAGCCGCCGCCGGCGCTGCTGAGCATGACGTGGTAATGGCCGTTGGAGAGCAACTGCACGGCGGGGCGCCGGCGATCCGGATCGGTGAACACCCGCAGCTTGGTCTCGATGACCCGCGCGGCGGCGTCGGCGGCGGGCGAATGGGCGGCGTGCAGGTACTGCGCGGCGGTTTTCGGGATGCGTTCCTGCAGCAGCAGGGCGGTGGCCTGGAACTGCGGGTCGGACTCGAAGCGCCGCTGCATCGGCCGGTCCAGCAGCACCTGGGCCAGCGCCAGCAGGCTCATGCCCTGGTGGTGGGCCATGAACGAGTGGATCACCGCGGCGCTTTGCCCGCGCGGCAGGCGCGCCGGGGTGAAGTCGACCGCTTCGTGCAGGCCGAAGGTGCCGGCCAGGCCCTGGGCGGCCAGGCGCTGCAGGTTCTTGCAGGCGGCTTGCGGGGCGACCATCAGGGCCAGGGCGGTGGCATAGGGGGCGACCACGATGTCCTCGCCGAGCCCGCGCTTGAGACCCAGGCCGGGGACGCCGAAGGCGCGGTACTGGTAATTGCCGTGGGCATCCTGGGTGTTGTAGCCGGACTCGGAAACGCCCCAGGGCAGGCCCAGCTGGTTGCCGTACTCGATCTGCCGGGCCACGGCGGCGCGGCAGGTCTGGTCGAGCAGGGTGCCGGCGTAGTTGGGCATCACCAGCAGCGGCATCAGGTACTCGAACATCGAGCCGGACCAGGACAGCAGCACCGGCACCCCGGCGTTGCTGGTGAGCAGGCGGCCGAGGGTGAACCAGCCTTCCTGGGGCAGCTGGCCCTGGGCGATCACCACGAAATTGGTCAGCCGCGCCTCGGAGGCCAGCAGGTCGTAATAGGCCGCATCCAGGCGGTTCTCTTCGGCGTTGTAGCCGATGGCGAACAGGTCGCGCTGGCGGTCGTAGAGAAAGCCGAAGTCCATCTGCGCCAGGTCGCCGGCCTGCTGGGCGAGGCGTTCGGCGCAGGCCATGCGCTCGCGCGCGCAGCGCTGCACCGCCTGCACCCGGGCCTGGCTGGCGACGGGCCACAGTGTGCTGTCCAGCTGCGCCAGCTGGCGCCAGGTCGCCGGCGCGGGCTGCTCGCTGGCGTCGAGGGGCGGCAGGCAGAACTGGCCCAGCTCCTCGTGCAGGTCTTCGCCGTGCGCCAGCAGCGCCTGCAGCCAGCGCTCGCTCTGGCTGCCGGCTGCTGGCTGCAGGCGCTGGCGCAGCGCGTGGCAGTGTTCGCACAGGCGCAGCAGGCGTTGGCAGGTCGCCTCCAGGCTTTGCGGCGCCTGCGCCTGCGCGCTATCGAGCTCGTCCTGCAGCTCGCCCAGGGGCTGCTCGTCGCGGGGTTCGCCGAGCAGGGCCTCGCGCAGCAGGGCAAGGCTATCGGCGAGGCCGGCAAACAGCCGGGGGCCGAGCAGCGGCTGGTCCGCCAGCTCCAGCAGGCCCGGGCGCAGGGTCAGCAGCAGGCCGGCCAGGTTGCCGCTGTCCACCGTCGACACGTAGTGCGGCGGCAGGGGCCTGAGCGTCTGCGTGTCGTACCAGTTGAAGAAGTGCCGGCGATGGCGCTCCAGGCTGGCCATGCTGCTCAGCGAGCGGTCCAGGCGCGCCAGCAGGCGGCCGGCGCTGAGGTAGCCGAAGTCGTAGGCGGCCAGGTGCGAGAGCAGGGCCATGCCCATGTTGGTGGGCGAGGTGCGGTGGGCGATCACCAGGCTTGGCTGCTCCTGGATATTGTCGGGAGGCAGCCAGTTGTCTGCCGGACCGACGTGCTGGTCGAAGAAGGCCCAGGTCCTGCGCGCCAGGTTGCGCAGAAAATGCAGTTCTTCGGCCGAGGGCGTGAAGGCCGCCCGCGCGGTGGGCCGGCTCAGCCACCAGGCGATGGCCGGGCCGGCCAGCCACAGCAGCAGGAGCGGGCTGGCCAGCGCCAGCACGCCGGGCCTGGCCAGCAGCAGGGCGGCGCAGGCCAGGGCCAGCGTCGGGGCGATCCACATCAGCCGGTACAGGCCGGGGAGCTGGTTGCCGCTGCTGCGCTCCACTTCGCGCGAGGGGTTCCACTGCAGCAGGCGGCGCCGGCTGACCAGCATGCGCCACAGGCTGCGGGCGATGGCGTCGAGGCTGAGCAAGGCCTCGAAGGGCAGCCACACCAGCGCCAGCAGGGCGCGGCCGAAGTGCAGGGCGGCCGTGCGCGAGGTGGCCTGCAGGTGCTGGCCGAGCGGCGTGTCGTGGGGCTTGCGCAGCAGTTCCAGGAGCGAGCCGAGCAGCGGCTGGGTCAGCACCAGGCCGAGTACTGCCAGGGTCCAGAGCAGCGCCGGCTCGACGGCGAACCAGCCCCACAGCAGCATCGCCAGGAAGGCCGCCGGCTCCAGGCTGCGGCGCAGGTTGTCGAGGATCTTCCAGCGCGCCAGGGCGCTCAGGCGGTTGCGCTGCAGGCCGCCCTCGGGCTTGGGCGTCCACGGCAGCAGCCAGGGCAGCAATTGCCAGTCGCCGCGCATCCAGCGGTGCCGGCGCTTGCAGTCGGCGCTGTAGCGGGCAGGGTGCTCCTCGTACAGCTGCACGTCGCTGAGCAGGGCGGAGCGGGCGTAGCAGCCCTCGATCAGGTCGTGGCTGAGGATGCGGTTGTCGGGAAAACAACCGCACAGCGCCTGCTCGAAGGCATCCACCGCGTAGATGCCCTTGCCGATGAACGAACCGTGCTGGAACAGATCCTGGTAGACGTCGGAGACGGCGCGGGTATAGGGGTCGACCCCGGCGTCGCTGCCGAACAGCTGGGCATAGGCCGAGCGCGCGGTGCTCGGCAGGCTGATGCCGATGCGCGGCTGGAGGATCGCGTAGCCGGCGACGATGCAGCGGCCCGCGGGGTCGAACACGGCCTGGTTGAGCGGGTGGGCGAGGGCACCGACCAGTTGCCGGGCGACATCGCGCGGTAGCTGGGTATCGGTGTCCAGGCTGATCACGTAGTTGACCCGCGGCAGCGCGGCGATATCGCCGACGATCAGCGCGAACTGCTTGCGGCCCTGGCCGCGCAGCAGGGCGTTCAGCGCGGCGAGTTTGCCGCGTTTGCGTTCGTGGCCCATCCACACGCCTTCGCTCGGGTTCCAGCGCCGTGGTCGATGCAGCAGGTAGAAACGCGCGGCGCCGCCGGCCGGGTACTTGTGGTTGAGCGCCTCGATCAGCTGGCGGGCCAGCAGCAGGGCGGCGTCCTGCTCCAGCACCTCGCTCGGCGCATCCATGAAGTCGGTGAGCAGGGCGAAGTGCAGGTTGGCGTCGCGGTTGGCCAGGAAGCGCACCTCCAGGCCTTCGACCAGTTCCTCGAGATCCCGCGCGTTGCCGATCAGCGTCGGTACCACCACCAGGCTGCGCGACTGCTCGGGAATGCCGGCGCTGTAGTCCAGGCGCGGCAGGATGTGCGGGGGCAGGGTCAGGGTCACCAGCCAGTTGACCAGACCCAGGGCCAGGCAGCTGGTCATCAGCAGGGCCGGTAGGCCGAGCAGGGCCAGCAGGCCGCCGTGCAGACCGCTGGCCTGGGCCGCGGCGAGAAATGGCCAGGTCAGCAGCAGGCTGAGCAGCACGGCCGGGCCGAGGAAGAAGGCCAGCGGCGCCCGCCGCAACAGGCGCTGCCAGGCTTCCGCGGGCGTGACGCGGGCGCCCAGGCGCCGTTCCAGCGCGGCCAGCCCCGGCCCCTGCAGGTAGTAGCCGACGTGCGCGGCAACCCCCTGCGCGGCGGCGGCCAGCTCGACGGCGCAGCGGGCCACCGCTTCCTCGCTGTGCGCACAGTGCTTGGCCAGGCGCTCGATCCCATGGCGGTAGTGGTCGCGGGTGGCGAAGTCCATGCTGGGGTAGACCGCCGCCGGGTCTTCGCCCAGCACCTGTTCGACCCGGCTCATGCTTTCGACGAAGCTGCGCCAGTCGCAGGCCGAGAGTTTGCGCAGGCTGCTGATGCTGTTGCTGATGGAAACCTGCTCGGCGGCCTGTTGCTGGGCATCCAGTTGCGCCAGGCGTTCGATGTTCAGGCCGTTTTCGCCGAGCGCCTGTTCGATCCAGTTCAGCGGCAGGTTCAGGGCCGCGCTCTGGCCCTGCAGGCGTCTGGCCAGTTCGGCGACGAAGGAGCTGCTCAGCGGCGGTTGCGAACGGGCCATGTCGGCGACGGTCAGCAGCACGTTCTTGGCATCCTGCTCGGCGGTTTCGTGCAGGCGGTCGGCCCAGTCGTTGGCCAGGTTGCGGTCGTCCCAGTTGGCCATCACCCGCGCCGCCACGCGCCGCAGGTTCTCGATCAAGGCCAGGCGCAGCATGATCGGGATGGCCCACAGCTCGCCGAGGGTCAGCGGCATGACCGACTGGTAGGCCGCGACGAAACGGCTCAGGCTGTCGCTGTCGACCCGGCCGTCGCCATGGCAGATGGTCTCCAGGGCGATGTCATAGACCCGCGGCAGGCCGCTCGACGGACCGCCGGCCAGGCACGGCAGCTCGCGGCTGTAGCCCTTGGGCAGGTGCTTGCGCGCGGTACGGATCTGTTCCTCGATCAGGTAGAAGTTGTCCAGCAGCCATTCCGCCGCCGGGGTGGCACGGCGGGTAGCCGGGGCAACCTCGCAGAGCATGGTGCAGCTGTGCGCCAGCAGCGCCTCGTTATCGTCCAGGCGCGCCAGCAGCGCGCCGGAAGCCGAGCGTGGGCTGAGCCGGTGCTGCTTGGCCAATTGATGGCCATGGTTGGCCATCTGTTCGGCGCTGAACAGTTCGGCGCGCAGGACCGCTTCATAGGCAAACTTGCGCGTTGAACCGCGCAGACGCGAGAGGGGGCGTAGCCATGTACTGGGCATTGTGTCCTTGGCCGGCCATGCAGGAGAGCGCGAAGGGGTAGCGGGGGCGTGGCTCTGCTGCCGCTCAGTCTGCCCAGGGCGGCTGGCGAGCGTCTGTCCGCTAGCGCACATAGCGCCGTGCGTCGCCGCAGCCGGGGCGGGCGCGGCTATGCGCGCTGGCGCACCGACGCACGCGCCGCGTGCGACCACAGTGGCGCTGCCACAGGCGCGCCATAGCGGAGCGCCGGGCCAACCGAGGTCGCCATGAAACAGGCCAACCCATGCAACCTGGGCACCGTTCAGCCGCCCCCCGCCGACCTGTCCGAACAGGCGCCAGGCGCTTCCACGCCCGTCCCCCAGGCGCAGGGCAAACCCATGCTCGGCAATGTCGCCGAGCCGCCAGTGCGCAACGCGCCGCTGACCGATCTGCGCTCGGGCAAGGGCGACCGGCGGGTGAACCCGTCGCGCAGGACCGAGTGATGGGGCCCGTTGTCTCCCCGGGCAGCAGCCGCTGAACCGCTGCAAAGGCTGCGCGAGCCATGCCCGGACCGTGGGCGGGCGGCCGCAAACCTTCATCGACAGTCGGCGTACCTAACCTGACTTCAACGTGACGCCGGCGCGATACGGATGGAGCCCTTGCTGGAGTGTCGCGCCTATGTCCGTTGCCTTCTGGTCACTGCTGCTCGGCGCCTTGCTGATTGTCATGGTGTTGGCCAGAACGCTGCTCGCGCGCCTGCTGCTGAGCAGCGCCATGATCTACCTGGCGGTGGGGGTTGCCTTGGGGCCGCTCGGGCTTTCGGTGATCCGCCTCGACCCCGTCGAGCATGCCGGCATCTTGCAGGCGGCCACCGAGGTGGCGCTGCTGATTTCGCTGTTCACCGTGGGTTTGAAGATGGGCGCGGTGCCCTTGCTCGACCGGCGCTGGCTGCTGCCGCTGCGCCTGGCATTCATCAGCATGGCGCTCACCGTCGGCCTGATCACCCTGGTCGGCGTCTGGGCCCTGGGGCTGCCGCTGGGCGCCGCGATATTGCTCGGCGGCATTCTTGCGCCGACCGATCCGGTGCTGGCTTCCGGGGTGCAGACTACCTGCAGCAGCGATCCGGATCGTCTGCGCTTCAGCCTGGCGGGCGAGGGTGGGCTGAACGATGGCACGGCCTTTCCGTTCGTCCTGCTCGGCCTCGGTCTGCTGGGCTTGCATGAGCTGGGCGCCCAGGGCTGGCGCTGGTGGCTGCTCGACCTGTGCTGGGCAACCCTGGCCGGCCTGCTGATCGGGGCGTTGGCCGGCGCCCTGATCGGCAAGCTGGTGGTCTACCTGCGTACCCGCCATCACCTGGCGGTCGGTCTGGATGAGTTTCTCGCCCTGGGCCTGGTGGCCGTGGCCTACGGCGCGGCGCAGCTGTGCCTGGCGTCGGGATTCCTCGCGGTGTTCGCCGCCGGGCTGGCCTTGCAGCGGGTCAAGGAGCAGCCGCGCACGCAGGAGCCTGAGCCGCCTGCCGATGAGACCGGCGATGACGGGCTGGCGACCCATTCGCAGCATGCCAGTGCGGCCATGAGCCAGGCGGTGCAGGGCTTCAACGAGCAACTGGAGAGCCTGGCCGAGCTGGCCCTGGTGCTGCTGGTCGGGGCGATGCTGGCCTACACCACGCCCACTCTGGCCCTGTGCTGGTTCGTTGCGCTGCTCCTGCTGCCGTTGCGCGGGGCGGCGGTGCTGCTGGGGACCCTGGGCGAGCCACTGGCCGCGCATCAGCGCAGCATGGTCTGCTGGTTCGGTATCCGCGGCATCGGCTCGATCTTCTACCTGATGTTTGCCCTGCAGAATGGGCTAAGCGGTGAGTTGGCGCAGCAGCTGATCAGCCTGACCCTGGTGACCGTGGCCGCCTCCATCGTGCTGCACGGCGTTTCGGTCGGCCCGCTGATGAAGTGGTACCAGCGTCGCGAAGGCGCTGCAACCTGATCCGCCACTCGCGCCAGGCGCCCCATGCCGGTAGATTGCCGGTGGACCCGTACCAGGACATGCCGCGATGCCGATGATCGAATCCCTGCTGCTCAGCGCTGCGCGGGTCTGCACCTTCGCCGACCAGCGCCTGCTGACCAATGCCAGCGGCTTCTTCTTCGCCCGCGACCGGCGCCTGTTTCTGGTCACCAGCCGGCACGTGATGATCGACGAGCCGAGCCGGCATTTTCCGGATCGCCTTGAAATCGAGGTGCACACCGACCTGGGCAACGTAGCTGCCTCCACCGGCTTCTCCATTCCCCTGTACCGTCATGGCCAGAGCCTCTGGCGCCAGGGCCGCGACCGATCCGGGGAGATCGATGTGGCGGTGATCGAGATCGAGCGCGCGGCGCTGCCGCCGAGCATGATCTATCACGCCTTCACCCCGCAGCACCTGCAGCCCCCGGAGCGGCCGGTCGAGGTCGGCACCGCGCTGCTGGTGCTGGGTTTTCCCCTGGGTTTCCACGACACCCTGCACCACATGCCGGTGGTCCGCCATGCCGTGGTCGCGTCGTCCTTCGGCCTGCGTTTCCAGGGCCAGGGCTACTTCCTCACCGATGCCCGTACCCATCGCGGCACCAGCGGCGCGCCGGTGGTGATGCGCATGTACGGCGGCCAGGACGAGCTGCCCTGGGTGCTGCTCGGGGTGCACTCGGCACGCCTCGACCTGGGCAGCCGCGACAGCCAGCAGGACGAGGCACTCGGCCTGAACTGCACCTGGTATGCCGACATCCTGCTGACCCTCACCGAATAGCGCGCTGGCGGCCTTTGCGCGGCGCGGCGCGCCGGCGCCGGGCAAGGCCGCCTCCGCCGAGGCTAAGCGCGGTAGCGCACCGACGCGGCGTGCCGGGGCTGCCATTGTCCTCTACCCGGAACCACGCAATATCGCGGGCTCCGGGATTCATCAGAGGTCAGCATGAGCAAACCCACCGAACAACGTTACCCCAGTGGCCCCGCCAAGGTCGGCGAGCAAAAGCCCGGCGGCAGAAGCAACACCCAGCCGTTCTACAAAGCCATTACGGTCGTCCAGCCGGACGTCTGCCAGGGCCCAGGCAAGGATGCCCGCCAACAGCCGAAAACCGCCGTCAAACCCCAGCTGCAGGCAGCCAAGGGCGATGACGATGTGATGAGCCAGGAGCCGAAAAAATCATGAGCCTTCCCAGCGCAGATGAACTCAAGGGCAAATGGAAGCAGCAAGTCGGTGCCGCCAAGATCGCTTGGGGCAAGTTGACCGAAGACGAGCTGCTGCAATCCGAAGGCCACGAGGAAAAACTCGCCGGCCTGATCCAGGAGCGTTACGCCATCACGCGTGACGAGGCGGACAAACAGGTCAAAAGCTTCATCAAGAAATGCAAAAGCTGATGTAGGTCCTAGCGCCGTTTTGCCCACGCGAAGCGGTGAGCTGCAGGTCTCATCGGGAACAGTCAGCTGACTGCTCTCTCAGGCATCACGTCTTTTCCCGAGTGGAGAAACACCATGAACAAGCAACCGCGTACCCTATTCCTCGCTTCCGCCATAGCCCTGGCCATCGCCACCACGAGCAACGGATTGTTCGCCGCCACGGCATCCCAGGAAGTCACCAATGCCCGCCAGGAAACCCAGATCTGGACCACCTATGCGCTGAGCCCGTATCTGCGAGCCAACGACCTCAAGGTGTCGGTGGAAAACGGCAAGGCCACACTGACCGGCAATGTCGCCGAAGACGTCAACAAGGACCTGGCCGGGGAGATCGCCCTGGGCGTCAAGGGCATCACCGAAGTCGACAACCGTATCGTCGTCGATGCCGACTACCAGCCGGCCAAACCCGGCAGCGAGCGCAGCTTTGGCGATGCCATCGATGACGCCAGCATCACCGCGGCGATCAAGTCGAAGCTGATGTGGGGCAAGAGCACCGACGGCATGTCCACCAACGTGGACACCAAATACGGCCGGGTGACCCTGCGCGGCACCGCGCAGAGTGCCGCCGAGCGTGATCTGGCCGGGCGCATCGCGATGAACACCAACGGCGTGGTCGCGGTGGACAACCAGATCAAGGTCAATGCGATGCAGCCGACCATGAGCGAAAGCGGCAAGGCCATGGCCGATGAAGCCGGCGCCGATGTGTCCGACAGCTGGATCACCACCAAGGTCAAGTCGACCCTGCTCTACTCCAGCAACGTGTCCGGTTCGGCCATCGAGGTGACCACCAACAAGGGTGTCGTCAGCCTCAGCGGCAGGGTCAAAAACGGCGCCGAGCATGACCTGGCCATCGAGTTGGCGCAGAACGTACGTGGCGTGAAGAGCGTGCAGTCCAAGGCTCTGGTGTTTTAACGCAGCGCTTGATTGCTGCTGGATCATCACGCCGCCGTTCTACCGGCTGGCGTGGCGATCCCTTTCCAGCGAGTTTTAGGAGAGGCATCTGTCACGCGCCGGGCATTCGTTGTCCGGGCCGCGCTAACTCCATACCCCTCCATTTTTCGGAGGGGTTTTTTTATGTTCCGCATCCGTTGGCTGGGGCTGACCCTGTTGCCTGCGTTGCTGTGCCTGGCGCAACTGGCAGCGTGCAGCGTATTGCCGACCCTGGTGCCGGACATGGCGCACAATCCGCCGCCGGTGGCCCTGGACGGTGCGCGCGGGCCGCTGTCGGCCGCGCGCAGCGAGGCCATCATCGAGCGCCTCAAGGCCAGCGGCGCGCCGACCAATATCTTCGACCTGCACCTGGCCATCGAGCAATCGATTACCGGTAGCCCGCTGATGACGGGCAACCGGGTCGAGCTGCTGCAGAACGGGCCGGACACCTACCAGTCGATGATCGCGGCGATCGACGCCGCGCGTGACCATATCAACATGGAAAGCTACATCCTCGATGATGACGAGGTCGGCCAGCGTTTCGCCCACGCGCTGATTGCCAGGCAGCGGGCCGGTGTGCAGGTCAACCTGATCCGCGACAGCGTCGGCACCCTGAGTACGCCCCCGGCCTTCTTCACCCAGCTGAGCGATGCCGGCGTGCAGATCGTCGAGTTCAACCCGGTCAATCCGCTGACCGCCAAGGCCGGCTGGGAGATGAACCAGCGCGATCACCGCAAGCTGCTGATCATCGACGGGCGCATCGCCTTTCTCGGCGGCATCAATATCAGCAGCGTGTATTCCGGCAGCTCGGTGCGCCTGGGTTTCAAGGCTCATCGAGACGGCTCCTTGCCCTGGCGCGACACCGACCTGCGCCTGGAAGGGCCGGTGGTCGGCGAGCTGCAGAAACTGTTCATCATCACCTGGGCCAAGCAGCACGGCCCACCCCTGACGGCGCGACATTACTTCCCGCCGGCCGAGCTGCGCGGCAGCGAGGTGGTGCGCGCCATCGGCAGTTCGCCGGACGATCCCTACAGCCTGATCTACGTCACCCTGATCTCCGCCCTGCGCAACGCGCAGAGCGAGATCTGGCTGACCAACGCCTACTTCGTACCCGACCCGCAGCTGCTGGCCACGCTCAAGGAGGCGGTGGCGCGTGGCGTCGACGTGCGCCTGGTGCTGCCCGGCAGCACCGATTCCTGGCTGGTGTTCCATGCCGGGCGCGCCTATTACGACCAACTGCTGCTGGCCGGGGTCCGCCTGTACGAGCGCCGCGATGCCTTGCTGCATGTGAAGACCGCGGTGATCGATGGGGTCTGGTCGACGGTCGGCTCGACCAATCTCGACTGGCGCAGCTTCCTGCATAACCAGGAGGTCAACGTGGTGGTGCTCGGGAGCGGATTCGGCGCAAGGATGCAGGCGGCCTTTCGCGCCGACTTGGCCCTGTCGCGCGAGATCACCCTGCAAACCTGGCAGGAGCGCCCCTACAAGGTGCGGGCCCAGGAGCTGTTCGCCCGCCTCTGGGAGTACTGGCTATGACCGGCATACGCGGGTTCTACCTGGCAGTGCTGCTGTGCGCCCCGGCCGGCCTGCTGCAGGCCGACGATGCCGCCACCCTGCGCGCCAGCCACCTGGCGCTGGCCGCGCAGCTGGCGCATAACCAGTTCCAGCGACCGCTGTTTCTCGAATCGAGCCAGACCGACAACCTGCTGCAGGGCGATATCTACGCCGAGATCGCGCAGCCCTTCAGCCAGGTCGGCCCGGCGCTGCAGGGCGGCGAGCAGTGGTGCGATCTGCTGATCCTGCACCTGAACGTGAAGGCTTGCCGGGCCGCCAGCGTGGCCGGCAACGCCATGCTGCAGGTGCATGTCGGCCGCAAGTTCGATCAGCCGCTGGTCGACGCCTACCCGTTCGCCTTCAGCTACCGGGTGGAAATGGACGAGCCCGATTACCTGCGCGTGGGGCTCCGGGCCCTACAGGGGCCGCTGGGCACCAGTGACTACCGCATCCTCCTCGAAGTGCTGGCGCTGGATGAGCAGCGCAGCTTCCTGCACCTGTCCTACGCCTACACCTATGGCGTGGCGGCCAGCCTGGCCATGCAGGGCTACCTGGCCACCAGCGGGCGCGACAAGGTCGGCTTCAGCATCATCGGCCAGACCGATGCCGGCCAGCCGCTCTATCAGGGCGACATGCGCGGCGTGGTCGAGCGCAACACCATGCGCTACTACCTGGCCGTCGACGCCTACCTGGGGGCACTGGCGCTACCTGTCGGCGCGCGCCTGGACAAGCGCCTGAACGACTGGCACAGCGCCGTCGAGCGCTATCCACGGCAACTGCACGAGCTGGAGCGCGCGGCCTACCTGAGCATGAAACATGCGGAAGTCCAGCGCCAGCAGGCGCTGGCCCAGGGCGCCGCGGTGCAGTGAAACAACCCGCTTTGTGTGCGATGGCGTACAGATGAAGCGGGGTACTTGCGCCCATGCTGCGGGTATGTAGAGCACCGATTCAGCGCCTGCTAAACCCATCCATCCATTCACGTTAGAGGACGCTGCCCAGCATCTCGCGAGCTGAAGCCAGGCAAGACCATGGCGGGCGAACACGCGCAGTGCACCAGCATTGCGCTGCGCTGCCGGACCTTCGCCTGTTGCTGCGCTATCAGGCAGCAGGGCCGGCGCGCGCAGAGCCAGGGCAGGTTCGCAGGGGAATACCATGAGCTTAGGTACCTTACTGTTGATCGTGCTGATCATTCTGCTGATCGGCGCCATTCCCGCCTGGCCGCACAGCCGCAACTGGGGGTATTTCCCCAGCGGTGGGCTGGGCCTGGTGGTGCTGATCCTGATCATCCTGCTCGTGCTCGGGCGCATCTGACCGGTCGCCTGCGGCTTAGCGTGCGGACACCTGCGTGCCCGCCGCCGGGCCGCAGGCGCAAGCCGGTGGCAGGGCCGCGCCTTGCCTCGCGGGGTTCTTGCACCTGTGGTTCGAGGCCTGGCCCGCCTCATCCCTGGCCGCTGACTGAAGTTCCAGCCCGGGTGTCCGCGCCCAGGCTGTGCCGGAGCTCGCTAGGGGTGCGTTAGCGCACGGTCGGGCAGGGCGTTGCCGGTGCATGGTGGCAGTCACTGGCCCCGCCGGACGGGGTTCCATCTGCTGGCCGACTGCTTTGCGAGGTTTCCCCATGAGCAAGCCGCATCTTCTCCTCCTGCCGGGACTGGTCTGCGATGCCCGCCTCTGGCAACACCAGGCGACGGCACTGGCCGAGCGGGCGCACGTCAGCGTGGCCGATCTGAGCCAGGGCGAGTCCATTTCCGCGCTGGCGGCTAATGTGCTGGCCCAGGCGCCGGATGACAGCTTCGCCCTGGCCGGGCTGTCCCTGGGCGGCTATGTCGCCCTGGAAATCGTCCGCCAGGCCCCGCAGCGGGTGCTGGCCCTGGCCTTGCTGGATAGCAGTGCGCGGGCCGACAGCGAGGCGGGCAGGCAAGCTCGCCTGGGCGCGATGAGTCAGGCACAGAGCGACTTCCCCGCGGTGATTGCCAGCCTGTTGCCCAAGCTGCTTCACCCCGATCACCTGGGCGATGCGGCACTGCTCGAGGTGGTCACGGCCATGGCCAACAGCCTGGGGCGGGAGGTCTTTGTGCGTCAGCAACGGGCCATTCTGGGGCGCATCGACAGCCGCCCATCCCTGGCCCAGATCAGCTGTCCGACCCTGGTGCTGTGCGGACGCGAGGATGTCATCACGCCACCCGCCGTGCATGAGGAGATGGCTGCCGCGATCGCCGATGCGCAGCTGGTGGTGATCGAGGCGTGCGCCCACCTTTCCACCCTGGAGCAACCGGAACTGGTATCCAGGGCGCTCGAGTGCTGGCTGCAGGATCTGCAGCGCTGACCAGCGGGCAGGGTGGTCAGCCGGGGGCAGGGCTAGATCAGTTGGTCGATCAGCACCGCATTGCTGTACACCAGGCTGCCATCGCTCTGCAGATGCGCGACCAGATGGAACTGGCCACGCTGGTCGTCCTCGCGCAGATAGACGCGCAGCTGGCAATCGCTCACGGCACCGTATTGCGCCGGCAGGCTCAACTCCAGCGTAGCCATGTCGACATCGACCATGGTCTCGGGCTCGTGACTCTTCTGCAGGTACTCCTCGGCCTGCTCCAGATGCTGGTGATCGAGTCCATTCAGATAGAACTCGATATGTTCCACCGGAGTGGATTGTTCCGCGCCGCTGGCTTTGTGCCAGCCTTCGATGCTTAAGCTACTCATGGCACAAGGCCTCCTGTGCGGTGATGGCGGGGCTGGTCACGCCCCGCCTGCTGAGGGTCGGACCGCCGCAGTGCTGACTTGAGCGTGGTTCGGCGAATCCCTGTAGCGCGGTCTGCGCGCAAGCGCGCCGGTCAGCTAGGACAGCAGCTGCCAGACCTCGGCATTGGCCAGTTCCTTGATGGTGGCGTGCCTGGTCTGACCATGGATGGGCTGGAGTTCGTAGCTGTAGGACGACTCGTAGGTGGCCGAGTAATGCACGCCGCTCAGCCGATGCAGGTAGAGCTGCAGGGGATGGCACTGGGCGTGGATGCGCTGGACCAAGAGTGATTCTGTCATGCCGTTCATTGCGTGGCCTGCTGCAGCTTTTGCTGCTCTGGTTCAGTTCATTCTGTGCAGGCGCCGGGCATCGGTCTGTACGCTATCGCACCCCCACCCGCGCTCAGCGGCCAGTTGGCCAGGCCATTGCAGACCGGTGTGCCGCCAGCCGGCGGCGGGTCTGTGTACGTCTGCGCACAGACGCTGCCAACCCGCGGTCGCAAGCTGGACAACCCACAGACGAGGTGACCGCCCATGACCACAACAACGCCAATGAGCAGCGTCGCAACGCTGCGCAGCCAGGCTCGCCAGCACATCGAGCAGGGTGCGGTAACGGCCGGCTACAGCGCCGACCGCAACGAGGTGCTGAAGCTGCTCAACGAAGCCCTGGCCACGGAGATCGTCTGTGTGTTGCGCTATCGCCGCCATCACTTCATGGCGCGCGGCATCCATGCCAAGGGCATCGCCGACGAGTTTCTCCTGCATTCCAACGAAGAACAGGGGCATGCTGACCAGCTGGCCGGACGTATCGTCCAGTTGGGTGGCGAACCGGATTTCGCCCCCGACAGCCTGACCCGTCGCAGTCATGCGGAATATGTGGCCGCCGCTTCGTTGCTGGAGATGATCAAGGAAGACCTGGTCGCCGAGCGCATCGCCATCGACAGCTATCGCGAACTGATCCAGTACCTCGGCGATCAGGACCCGACCACCAGCCAGATGCTCAAGGGCATCCTGGCGGTCGAGGAAGAGCATGCCGACGAACTGGCCGACCTGCTGGAGACTCTGCCGGTCAAACCCTGGACGCCCCATGCGGTTGAGCCCGACTGAGCGGCGAGCCCGCTCAGCGCGGAGGTGGCAGCCGGCGACTGTCGGTTGCCACGGCGCGCACTATCCTGGCCAGCAGCAGGCCCGTGCCCAGGGTGCGGATCAGGCGAGGCCCGAGCAGGAGCAGGCCGACTTCCGAGAGCAGGCGCATGGCCACGGCGGGCCGCTGGGTGAGCAGGCGCATGGTCATGCTGCGCGGGAAACCGTTAGCGCCGGCCGCGGGGGTGAGCAGATGGGCGATGCGCAGGCGTTGCAGGAATAGCCGGCGGCGCAGAGCCAGGCGTTGTTCACTCAGGGCTTTGCCGGCGAGGCTCATAGGGACCTCTTGAGCAGGTCGATATCCGCGGCCAGCTCTGCACGCGTGGCGGCGAACCCCTGGCAGCTGCGTGCCGCCAGGGCCTGCAGACGGCGCCAGGCGAGCAGGCCGCCGAGGCCATGGACCGTCAGCAGGCCGAGCAGGGCCGGGATGCGGTAGGGGGTTGCCCAGCTCAATGCCAGGACCAGTGCGTTGCCCAGCAGCAGCACGCCCAGCAGGCAGGCAAAACCGAGCAGGCTGGTCAGCAGCATCTGTAACAGCCGGTGCTTTTCTTCGGCCCATTCCACGCGCGCCAGTTGACCGTGCAAGGCGGCCTGGGCGAACAGCGCCCGCCCCGCCGAGCGCAGCAGGCGCAGCAGCGCGAGCAGGTTGAGGTCGGCCACCCGCTCCTGGTGCGGAGCTGTGGCCGCAGGCGCTTGCTGGGTGCTGTGCATCATCTTTGCCGCCTGCCGCAACTAACTGCGACGCGCGATGACGATGCCGAGCAGCAGGGCAACCGCGGCAGTGGCGCCGAGTACCTTCCAGGGTTGCGCGTGGACGTAGTCGTTGGTCTCGCTGGCGGTTTGCCGGGCGTGCTGGGTGATGTTGTCGCCCATGGCCTCGGCGTAAGTCTTGGCCATTGCCACTCGGTCGTTGAGCTTGGCCCGGGCGCGGGCCAGTTCGTCACCGGTCAGCGAAGTGCTCTCCTTGATCAGGTCCTCGATGTCGGCGAGAAAATTGTGGAACTCGCGGGAAATGGCGGATGGCGCGCAGGCACTGGCGGTGTTGGCCTGCGCCTGGCAGGCGTTGCCTTGGCCGTTGGCGTCGGTTGCTGGGCTGGCTGTGGGGGTGTGCATGGTGGGCTCCGGTGCGGCGGTTGCTGGGCCGCGGGGCCGCTCGCCTGACGAGTCCGGCATCCGCGGTGAGTCCCTACCCTGAGCGCGACCGCTGCTGCCGTCTGTGCGCCAGCGAACGCAGGCCGCTATGCGCTGGCCAATGCCTTCCTTATGCGCGTCAGCGTACCGACAGGCTATGGCCGCGCTGTCATCGTTAGTCTCCCGAGTCACCCCCGTGCCGCGGATGCCGCCACAGTAGTCAGGCCAGTTGGAGAGACAGGATGCAAAGCCATTCCCGCTCGTTGCAGTTCATCCTCGGCCTCGCCCTGGCGTTGTTGACGCTGAGCAGCCTGGCTGTTGCCCTGGCCCTGGGCCGGAATGCCGCGGCCGCGCAGCAGCAAGCCCAGGCCTGGAGGAGCTATGCCATGGCCACTCATCGCCAGGCGCTGCTGGCGGTACACCAAGAGTTCGAGAGTTGCCGCACTCCGCCCCGCTGTATAGCCGCCGGGGCGGGCAACCCCGAACAACTGCTGCCGGCCACCGAGCAGCAGGCCCGACTGCCGGGCAGCGAACCCGGGCAGCCGCGGGGGCTCAGTTTCTGAGCCCCTGGCGTGCCAGCACTGCATTGCTGACGACGATCTGGCGCTACGGCGCACGGTCGCAGTGCCGTCAGTCTCCATTCCCGCACGGCCGCCTGGCCAGAGCCAGCGACCTTGCCCACGAGGAACACAGCATGAATCCGCTCAAACAGAAATTCCCTGGCGCGCTGGCGCTGAGCCTGCTCGCTGCAGGTGGCGGGCTGCTCCTGAGCGCCTGTGCCGAGCGGCCCTTGCCGCCCAGCCAGGCGTTGCAGGCGGCCGAGTCGGCGATCAGCAATGCCGAACAGGCCCGGGTTGCCGACTATGCCTCGCCCGAACTGGGTGTAGCCCGCGAGAAACTGGCGGCTGCCAATGCGGCGGTGCAGCAGGAGCAGATGCTCCTGGCCGAACACCTGGCCGAGCAGTCGCGGGTCGAGGCCGAGCTGGCCCTGGCCAAGTCCCAGGCCGCCAGAGCCAAGATGGTCAACGACGAAATGCTGAAAAGCACCGACAGCCTGAAACAGGAAATGCAGCGCAACACGGGAGCTCAACAATGAACGCCGTCCACGACACTCACTCGCTGCTGATCGCGGCAGCCCTGTGCCTGACCTTCGCCGGTTGTGCCAGCGAGCCGGGCATGCCGCAAGGCGCGGCCGGCACCCGTGACAAGCTGACCCTGCTGCAGGGCGACCCGCAGCTGAACACCCGCGCGCCGGTGGCGCTCGAGGAAGCGGAAAGCGCCGTGCTGGCCGCCGAACAGCCGAACGAAGATGAGGCGCTGGGCCAGCATCTGGTGGTCATGGCCGACCGCAAGGTGGAGATCGCCAGGGCCCGGGCCCAGGCGCGTTTCTATGAGGACCAGCGCACCTCGCTCAGCGAGCAGCGTGAGGAGGCCCGCCTGGATTCGCGTACCCGCGAGGCGGACCAGGCGCAGCGTGAGAACGTGCAGCTGCAACAGCAGATCGACGAACTCAATGCCAAGCAGACCGAGCGTGGCCTGGTAATGACCCTGGGCGACCTGCTGTTCGCCACCGGCCGCTCCGAACTGCGCGCGGGCACGGCCAACAACCTGGGCAAGCTGGCGCTGTTTCTCCAGCAGCACCCGGATCGCGATGTGCTGATCGAGGGGCACACCGACAATGTCGGCAGCGCGTCGGCCAACCTCGGCTTGTCCCAGCGTCGTGCCGAATCGGTGCGTTCCTACCTGCAGGGGCAGGGCATCGCGGCCAGTCGCATGGGGGCGTCGGGCAAGGGTGAAGGCACTCCGGTCGCGGACAACGACTCCGCCGCCGGCCGCCAGATGAACCGGCGGGTCGAAGTGATCATCCGCACGACCGCCAACACGAAGTACTGAGCCCGGGCCGCGAGCGTGCGACAGGTGGGAGCGATGGCCTATCGAGTGCTGATTGTCACGGCGGATGCCGACTATGGCCGTGCCCTGCAGGGCATGCTGGGCGCGGCCATGGCCGGCCCCTTCAGCAGCGAGCGGGTCGGCTCGCTATCTGCGGCGTTGGCGTGCCTGCCGGCGGGCGGCATCGATGCCATGCTGCTGGAACTGACCCTGCCCGATAGCCAGGGGATCGAGACCTTCGCGCGGTTGTTCGCCGCCGCACCCCAGGTGCCGACCCTGGTCCTGTGCGTGCCGGCGCAGGAGGCGCTGGCGCTGCAGGCCCTGCAGTGCGGCGCCCAGGGCTACCTGTTGCAGGGGCTGTTCGCCGGTTATCTGCTGGCGCAGTCGCTGCGCAGCATCATCCAGCGCAGCACGACGGAGGCGCACCTGGGCCTGGAGCGGGCGCGCGCGGCAATCACCCTCGACTCGATCAGCGATGCGGTGATCGGCACGGACCTGCTGGGCAATGTCGACTACCTGAATGTCGCGGCCGAGCACATGACCGGCTGGCGGCGCGACGAGGCCCGCGGCCAGCCCATCGACCAGGTCATGCACCTGGTCGATGGCGAGACGGCGGTGGCGCTGATCAACCCGGTGCGGCTGGTGTTGCAGCAGAACCGGCCGATGGGCATGAGCGCCGGCACCGTGCTGGTGCGCCGCGACGGCCGCCAGGTGGCGATCGAGGATTCCGCCGCGCCGATCATCGATCTCGGCGGGCGGATCAGCGGCGCCGTGGTGGTCTTCCACGATGTCTCCGAGGCGCGCGCCATGGCCATGCGCATGGCCTATCTGGCCCAGCATGACTATCTCACCCGCCTGCCCAACCGCGTGCTGCTCAACGACCGTATCGCCCAGGCCATCAGCCTGGCGGAGCGCAGCGGGAACGCCATCGCCCTGATGTTCCTCGACCTGGATCATTTCAAGGCGATCAACGACTCGCTCGGCCACGCCGCCGGTGACCAGCTGCTACAAGCCGTGGCCCGGCGCCTGTCGGCCTGCGTGCGCAGCTCGGATACGGTGAGCCGCAATGGCGGCGACGAGTTCGTGGTGCTGCTGGCGGAGGGGCGCGACATGCAGGACGCCAGCGTCACTGCGCAGAAGATCATCGCGTCGCTGGCGGCCCCCTATGCCATCGACCAGCACGAGCTGCGCATGACCTGCAGCATCGGCATCAGCGTGTATCCGGCGGATGCCGACAGTGCGCAGGTGCTGCTGAAGCACGCGGACACGGCGATGTACCACGCCAAGGATGTCGGGCGGAACAACTACCAGTTCTTCCAGCATGCGATGAACGTGCGCGCGGTCGAGCGCCAGGCGATCGAAAGCAGCCTGTGGCAGGCCCTGGAGCGGCAGGAGTTCATCCTCCATTACCAGCCCACGTTCGACCTGCAGAGCGGTGCCATCAGCGGCGCCGAGGCGCTGTTGCGCTGGCGGCATCCGCAGTGGGGCATCACCTTGCCGGCGCGCTTCGTGCCGGTTGCCGAGGAGTGCGGGTTGATCGTGCCGCTCGGTCGCTGGGTGCTGCGCGAGGCCTGTCGGCAAGCCTTGCGCTGGCAGGAGCAGGGGCTGCGGCTGGAGGCGATCGCGGTGAACATCAGTGCGCTGGAGTTCCGCCATGCGGATTTCGTCATCGGGGTGCAGGCCATCCTCGAGGAAACCGGTTTGCCGCCCGCCTGCCTGCAACTGGAGATCACTGAAAGCGTGCTGATGAGCGATGCCGAGGCCAGCGCCGAGATCCTGCACCAGCTCAAGGGCATCGGCGTGCGGCTGGCCGTGGACAACTTCGGTACCGGCTACTCCAGCCTGAGCTACCTGCTGAAATTCCCCATCGATGTGCTGAAAATCGACCAGTCCTTCGTGCATGCCATAGGCACCGGCAATGGCAATGGCGTCATCGCCAGCGCCGTGATCGCCCTGGGCACCAGCCTCGGCTACCGGGTGGTCGCCGCGGGTGTGGAAAACCAGGCGCAGCTGGATTTTCTCCGCCAGCGCCAGTGCCATGAAGGGCAGGGCCACCTGTTCAGCCAGGGCCTGGCGGGCAGGCAGTTCGCCGCGTTGCTGCGGACGAGCGAGTGCCCAGAAGCGGATGGCGAGATCCGCGCCGAGGTTAGCTCGTAAGCGCGGCCGGGGCGGCAAGCAAGCGCGCATAGCTCGCACAGAGGGCGGCGTAGCACTCGCAGGCGGCGGCTTCCAGGCCGCTGCGGTCGAGGATGGTGATTTGTCCGCGGCTGTAGTGGATCAACTGGCGCAGCTGCAACGCACCGGCGGCGATGGTGACGCCACTGCGGCGCACCCCGAGCATGTCCGCCAGGTATTCGTGGGTCAGATAGAAGTGATCCGCATGGGCCCGGTCATGGGTCATCAGCAGCCACCTAGCCAGGCGTGGCTCGACTTCGTGGAAGTGGCCGCAGGCGGCGTTTTGCGTCAGCTGCGTGAGCATCACATAGAGGTAGCGCTGCAGGGTGCGCTGCAGGCCCGGGCATTCGCGCAAGGTCTGGCGCAACTGCGTGGCGCTGATGCGCAGGGCGCTGCCGCTACCCTGGACCACGGCCCGGCTGGGGGCGGCGTGGATACCCAGGGCCAGTGTCGCGCCGAGCATGCCTTCGTTGCCGATCAGGCCCAGTTCCAGTGGCCGGTGCTGACCCAGGGTGGTGACCAGGGAGATGAAGCCGGTGAGGGGGAAATACAGGTAGCGGAAGGGCTGGTCGGGCTCGCAGAGGACGCTGCCGAACAGCAGTTGCACCGGCTCGCAGTGCGGCATGAGGCGATTGCGTTCCGTGCGCGGCAGGCCGTCGAGCAGCAGATTGACGATGGGCGGCGGGATGGCAGCTGACATGGGGATGTCCTGCAGCACGGAGCAAGCCGACGAAGGCGCGGGAAGGGTGCCTGGCAGTCCCGTTTCCGCAGTCTGCGCGAGCGGGCGCCGGCGCTCTGTTCGCTACAGCACGCTGCACGGTTTTTACCGTCATCTGGCTGCGTTGCAGCGGATGCGATCAGTTGCCCTTGTGCAAGGGCAGATAGGGCAACAGGCGATCGGTTTCCTTCTTCACCACGGCGTAGCACTCGCAGCTCAGCTGTTCCAGCTTGCTCCGGTCGAGCACGGTGATGTGCCCGCGGCTGTACTCGATCACCCCTTGCAGCTGCAGCTTGCCGGCGGCCTCGGTGACGCCTTCGCGGCGCACGCCGAGCATGTTGGCAATCAGCTCCTGGGTCATGGTCAGCTGGTTGCTCGGCAGGCGATCCAGTGACAGCAGCAGCCAGCGGCACAGCTGCTGGTCGATCGAGTGGTGGCGGTTGCACACCGCGGTTTGCGCCATCTGGGTGATCAGCGCCTGGGTATAGCGCAGCATCAGCACCAGCAGCTCGCCATGCCGGTTGAATTCATCCTTGAGGCGCTGGCCGTGCAGCCGGTAGGCATAGCCGCCGCTTTGCACGATGGCCCGACTGGGGGTGCTTTCGCCGCCCATGAACAGGGCAATGCCGACCAGCCCCTCGTTGCCGACCACCGATATTTCCGCCGAAGCGCCGCTCTCCATCACATACAGCAGGGAAATGATCGAGTCGGTAGGGAAATAGACATGGCGCATGGTGTCGCCGGATTCGTAGAGCACCTTGCCGAGCGGCAGGGAAACGTGTTCGAGGTGGCTGAACAGGCGTTGCTGCACTTCGCCCGAGAGAGCCGCCAGCAGATGATTCTGTTGCGGTATGGGTGCTTCGGACATTTCAGTCCCCTTGCGCTAGGTGACTTTGTCGACCGGATCAGTATAGGCCGCTACTGATCGCTACCGCGCATAGGCAGATGGGCGGATGGGGTCGGATTCGAGAATGCGGCACTGCTTGAGCTGCGCGGCTCCCGGCGCAACCAGCCGTGCTTGAGCGGGTGGGCGTCTCGATACGTTCTGTCAGCGCCCTGGAGAGCCCGGCGCCGCATGCCCTTAATTTTCTGCGCAGCGGGTCGCCTTACCCCAGTTGGATCATCCACAACCTGCGGGAAACAGGCGCGATGCGAGAACACGAGCGGATCGTCTTTCGTTCCATTTTTCGGGTCAAGGCCAGGCTGCGCGGCAGCAGCAGCCTGCTCGGCTATGTCGGGGATATTTCCGATGGCGGCCTCAAGCTGATCTGCGACGCGCCCATCGAGCCGGGGAGCCGTTTCGAGATCGATGTGTCGATGCGCGATGGCGAAGGCAAGACCCACCAGGCCAGCGCCGAGGTGATCTGCCAGTGGACGCGGGAGAACCCGCGCACCGGCCATCAGGAATCCGGCGTGGCGCTGGAGAAGATTTCCGCCAGCTTCCACGCCCTGGTGCAGCGCATCCGCGCGCAGCGCAAGGCGCGCACGGCAGGCGACAAGGCGCCGTCAGCCTAGGCTGCCGAGGATGTTCACGCCGATGCGGTCGGGGATCTCGTTCTGCGACAGCACGTGCAGGCCCGGGCTGAACACCCGCGCATAGCGCGCCAGCAGTGGGCGCAGCTGCGGCGCCACGGTCAGCACCGGCGGGTGGCCTTCCTTGCGCAGGCGTTCCTTGACCACCGGCATGGCCTGCTGCAGCTGGTTGAGCAGGTTGGGCTCGACCGGAATGTTGTCCAGGCTCACCGGCCCGGCCTGCTGGGCGATGGACAGGGCGCCGAGCAGGGTGTTCTCCAGGTTGTTGTCGAGGACGAACACCGCCAGTTCCTGACGCTCGCCGGCGATCGCGCTGATGATGCTGCGGCGCAGGGCGAAGCGCACGTCGGCGGCCAGCAGCAGCGGGTCCTTGGTGGTCTCGCTGGACTCCAGCAGGGTGCTGGCGATGGTGACGATATCGCGCAGCGGCACCTGCTCCAGCAGCAGCTGGCGATAGACGCGGTGCTGCAGGCTGTAGCTGAGCTGGTTCTTCAGGTTCTCGGCGAGCTTGGGCGCCTGCGCCGCCAGGCGCTGCATCAGGTGCTCGACGTCGTCGTGCTTGAAGATGTCCGGCAGGTGCTCGCGGATCACCTTGTTCAGGTGGGTGGCGATCACCCCGGCGCAGTCGACCACCTGGTAGCCCAGGTTGAGGGCGCGCGGCTTGTCCTCCGGCAGGATCCACACCACCTGCATGCGGTAGGCCGGGTCGTTGCCGAGGATGCCGTCGATCTCGCCGTACAGCTCCGGCGAGGGTATCGCCATCAGCCGGTCGGCCTGCAGCTCGGCGCCGTCGATGCGTTCGCCGTTGATGTGGATGCTGTACTGCGCGGCCTTCAGGCGCAGGCTGTCGCGGATCTGGATTTCCGGCAGGAGAAAGCCCAGGCCTTCGGAGAGGGTCTGGCGCACCCCGCGCACGCGCTGCACCAGTGGCGCGCCGGAGGCCTCGCTGACCAGCCCGACCAGCTTGTAGCCGAGCGACACGGACAGCCGCTCGACCAGCGGGATGTCTTCCCAGGCCAGGTTCTGCGCGCGCTCCTTCTCCATGGCCTGGCTCAGCGCCGCGACCTGCTCCAGCTCGGCGCCCTCGGCCGGCGCGGCGTTGCGCGAGACCGCCCAGCCGACCAGGGCGATCAGCGCGGCAAAGCTGAAGAAGGCCAGGTGCGGCATGCCGGGCACCACCCCCAGCACGAACAGGATGCCGGCCACGGTGTACAGCACCGCGGGCGAGGCGAGCATCTGCCGGTGCACCAGGCTGGTGATCTCGGCCGACTCGTTGACCCGGGTGACGATGATCGCCGCCGCGGTGGCCAGCAGCAGCGCCGGGATCTGCGCCACCAGGCCGTCGCCGATGGTCAGCAGGGCGTACTGGCGGAAGGCCTCGCCGCCCGGCAGGTCGTGCACCAGGATGCCGATGGCCACGCCGCCGAACAGGTTGATCAGCAGGACCAGGATGCCGGCGATGGCGTCGCCGCGGACGAACTTCGAGGCGCCGTCCATGGCCCCGTAGAAGTCGGCTTCCTTGGCCACCTCGGCGCGCCGACGCTTGGCTTCGGCCTGGTCGATCAGGCCGGCGTTGAGGTCGGCGTCGATGGCCATCTGCTTGCCGGGCAGGGCGTCCAGGGTGAAACGCGCGGTCACCTCGGAGATGCGCTCGCCGCCCTTGGTGATAACGATGAAGTTGATGATCATCAGGATCACGAAGACGATCATGCCGACGATGAAGTTGCCGCCGATCACCACGTTGCCGAAGGCCTCGATGACCTTGCCCGCCGCTTCCGATCCGGTGTGGCCTTCGAGCAGCACCACGCGGGTGGAAGCCACGTTGAGCGACAGGCGCAGCAGGGTGGTGACCAGGATCACCGTGGGCAGCAGGGAGAAGTCCAGCGGTCTCTTCGACGACACGCTGACCATCAGCACCAGGATCGCCAGGCCGATGTTGAAGGTGAACAGGATATCCAGCACCAGCGGTGGCAAGGGCAGGATGATCATCGCCAGGATCGACAGGATCACCACCGGGATGCCGATGCGGCCGCTGCGCAGGGTCGGCAGCAATTGTTGCAGTAGGTTCATGCTTGTCCCTTGTTGGCCAGGCTGGCGGGTATGTCGAACTGCCGGCTGAGTTGCGGCTGGCTGCGACGGCGGCCCTGGCGGTAGGCCTTGAGTTGAAGAACGTAGGTCAGCACCTGCGCCACCGCCTTGAACAGCGCGTTGGGGATCTGCTGGTTGACCTGGGTGCTGAAATAGATGGCGCGGGCCAGCGGCGGCAGTTCCAGCACTTCGAGTCCGTGCTTGGCGGCCAGCTGGCGGATGAACAGGGCGGTTTCGTCGACGCCGCGGGCGATCACGTAGGGCGCCTGGGCCTTCTGCATGTCATAGCGCAGGGCCACCGCATAGTGCTGCGGGTTGACGATGACCACGTCGGCATCCTTGATCACCTTGCCGATCTGCCGGTGCAGCAGCTGGCGCTGCAGCTGTTTGATGCGCGCCTTGACCTCCGGGCGGCCCTCCTGGTTCTTGTGCTCCTCGCGCAGCTCCTGCTTGGTCATGCGCAGCTGTTTGAGGAAGAAGAAACGCTGCAGGGGAATGTCGACCAGCGAGAACAGGATGAACACCAGCAGCAGGCTGATTGCCAGGTCCAGGCTCAGGCCCAGGGTGCCGGCGATGGCGCTGTGGATGTCGCCGCGCTGCAGGGCCAGCAACTGCGGGAAGGTTTCGCCGATCAGCCACCAGGCGATCACGCCCAGCAGCACGATCTTCAGCAGCGACTTGCCCAGCTCGCTGAAGTTCTGCAGGGAGAAGATGCGCTTGAGGCCCTTCAGCGGGTTGAGCTTGCCGGCCCTGAAGGAGAAGTTCTTGCTGGCGAACACCCAGCCGCCGGGCACCAGGGCGAACACGCAGACCAGCAGCGGGGTGATCAGCAGCGGCGCGAGCAGGTACATCAGCAGCATCAGGTTGTGGCTGATGATCAGGTCGAGGTCATCCAGGCTCATTTCGCCGCGGCCCAGATCCAGGTAGGACAGGCGAAAGCTTTGTTGCAGGCCGGCGAGGAAGTACTCGCCACTGAACTTGAGCACCAGCAGGGTGACCAGCAGCGATACCGTGGTCGCCAGGTCCTTGGAGCGGGCGACCTGGCCTTCCTCGCGGCTCTTCTTGAGCTTGTGCTGGGAGGCCTCTTCGCTTTTGTCCTGGGAACTGTTCTGTTCACTCATGGCCGGGCGCTCGCAGCAGGGTGCCGAGGTTGTCGAGCAGCTCGCGGGTCAGGTGCAGGTAGCTGCCGGGCACGTCCGGCAGGGTCAGCAGGATGCACAGCAGGCCCACCAGGATGGCCATGGGAAAGCCCAGGGAGAACAGGTTCATCGACGGCGAGATGCGGTTGAGCAGGCCGAAGCCGAACTGCACCAGGGTCATGCAGAACATCACCGGCAATGTGATCAGGGTGGCGGCCGAGAGCACCCAGGCGAAGGCGTAGATCAGCGTCTCGAAGCCCTGGTAGTGCAGGCCGCTGCCCACCGGCCAGTAGAGGAAGCTCTGGTAGAACACGCTGACCGAGAGCAGGTGGCCGTCGATGCTGAAGAACAGCAGCACCAGCAGGATGAAATACAGCTGCGAGACGATCGACGCCGAGGAAACCCCGTTCATCGGGTCGTTGTAGCGCGCCATGGTCATGCCCATCTGGGTCGAGATCACCTCGCCGACCAGGGCGAAGACCACGAACACCAGCTGCAGGGCGATGCCCAGCAGGGCGCCGATGGCGATCTGTTCCAGGGTGGCGAGCAGGCCGTGCAGGGACAGCGGCTCGATGGCCGGCGCCGCGGGCAGCGAGGCGCCCAGGCTGGCACTGAGGATCAGCGCGATCAGCAGCCGCGGACGCAGCGGCAGCGCCTTGTGGCCGAACATCGGCGCCAGGCTGAACAGCGCCAGCAGGCGGCAGAACGGCCACCAGTAGGTGTTCAGCAGGGGCAGGAGCTGGTCGCTGGCCAGCAGGGCGGGCGGATTCGGCATGGTTCAGCCGACCAGGCGCCCGGCCTGCTGGAAGGTTTCGATGAACAGGTCGCTGAGCGTGCGCAGAATCCAGTGGCCGGCGAACACCAGCATGCCCAGGGTGATCAGCAGGCGCGGCAGGAAGCTGAGCATCTGCTCGTTGATCTGCGTGGCGGCCTGGAAAATGCTGACCAGCAGGCCGCCGAGCAGGCTCGGCAGGACCAGCACGCAGACGATCAGGGCGGTGATGTGCACGGCGTTGGCGATCAGTTCGACGGCGCTGTCCGGAGTGAGCATGTAATTACCTAGAACGGCTGGATGCTGCTGGTCAGGGTGCCCATCATCAGGGCCCAGCCGTCCACCAGGACGAAGACCATCAGCTTGAAGGGCAGGGAAATCATCATCGGCGAGAGCATCATCATGCCCATCGCCATCAGCACGCTGGCCACCACCAGGTCGATCACCAGGAACGGCACGAAGATCATGAAACCGAGCTGGAAGGCGGTTTTCAGTTCACTGAGCACGAAGGCCGGCAGCAGCAGGGAGAAGTCCAGCTGCTTGAGGTCGGCCGGCAGCTTCTCGCCGGCCAGGTTGACCATGGTGTCCAGCGAGGTCTTGCTGGTCTGCGCCAGCATGAAGCGGCTGAGGATCTCCTTGCCGCGCTCCAGGCCTTGCTCCAGGCTGATCTGGTCGCCCTCGAACGGCAGGTAGGCTTCCTGGTGGATCTCCTGCCACACCGGGCGCATCACCAGCAGGGTCATGCACAGGGCGATGCCGATCAGGATGTTGTTCGGCGGGCTCTGCTGCAGGCCCATGGCCTGGCGCAGGATGGCCAGGACGATGATGAAGCGGGTGAAGCAGGTCATCATCATCAGCATCGCCGGCAGCAGGCCGAGCAGGGTCATGATCACCAGGATCTGCAGCTTGATGCTGAGGGTCTGGCCGGTGGCCGTGTCGTTCAGGTTGAGCAGGGCGATCTCACCCTGCTCGGCCTGGGCCAGCAGCGGCAGCACCAGCAACAGCAGGGCGACGACGGGAGCGAGCAGGCGTGCCATCAGCGGCTCAATGCGCTCAGGCCGGTGCCGCTGAGCTCGGTGATGCGCAGGCCGTAGTTGCCGTTCATCACCACCACCTCGGCCTTGGCGAACAGGGCGCCGTTGACCTTCACGTCGAGCGGCTCGCCGGCCAGCTTGTCGAGCATGATCACGCTGTTGGTGTCGATCTCCATCAGGTCCTTGAGCGCCACCTCGGTGGAGGCCACTTCCAGGGTGACGTTGACCGGCAGCTTGCCGAAGAAGCTCAGGTCCTGGCTGTTCGGGCGGGCGACTTCCGGCGCCGGCGCGGCGGCCAGGGGCGCGTCCTGGAGTAGGCCCAGGTCGGTCTCGTTGATCAGGTTCTCGAATTCGCTATCGGATACATGGCTGTTCATGTCTAGGCTGCTCACGGCTGTTCGAAGCTCTCAAGAGAGGTGAGGTAGAGGCAGCCGTCTTCTTCGAAGATGCTGCCGCGAAACAGTTTCTGCTGGTTGACGCGCACTTCGCAGCGCTCCAGCAGGCGGGTCTGCAGGATGTCGCCGACCTGCAGTTCGAGCACCTTGGCCAGGGGCAGCTGCTGGCTGGCCAGCACGCAGGACAGGCGTACCGGCAGCTGCTGCAGCTGGCGGGCCGGGTTGCCCAGGCTGCTCGGCGCGACGGGGCCGGACAGGCGGCTGGTCAGCTCGTCGACCAGCTGGTGGTCCATATAGATGAAGATCGAGGCCGGCTGGGCGCTGGTGTGGCTGGTGAACTGCAGCTCGGCCACGTACTCCCAGCAGACCGTCTCGTAGTCGTTGTCGTGGGGCAGCAGTTCATCGTTGTCGTCACTGGCCAGCACCGCGCGCAGGAAGATCTGGCTGACATCGACGCCCAGGCGCGCCTGCAGGCGCTGCTCGGAGCTGCTCACCGGTGGCGCGCTCAGGCTCGGCCGGGCGCAGCCGCCGTAATAGCACTCCAGGGCCTCGGTCAGCAGGCTGCGCTCGATGCTGAAACCGAGCTTGCCGAACGTGCCCTGATAGATGCAGCCGGGGTCCTGCTCGCGCTGTTCGTGGACGACCACCCGGTGCAACTCCAGGTTGATCCGGTAATTGCGCAGGAAATAGTCGCCAATTACCCGCGGGTATTTGGCAAACACCTCGCGAATATATTGCGGCACCCGATGATAGTGCCGGCCGAGCTTGCTCGGCTTGAGGCGCGTGAGTTGCTCGACGGGCACTGCATGGTGAACTTTCGAATGACCAGTCATGGTGCGAGCGGTATTCCCCGAATAAGTGGGCAGGCTATTCACGGCCCGCCGAGCGCTGTCAGCAGAACGTCGCGTTGGCTCGTGGCCAGGCGTCGCCGGCGATGGACGATGCAACCTGGGCGCATGCTCATCGACGGGCCGCAGGCTACGCGTGGCGCGGGGAGGGGTTAAATCAAGAAACGTCAAAACCCGTCATCAAGAGGAAAAGGCGACGTGTTGAGCGCAAATGAGGAGAACTGACTCGCAATTCTGCTGGGGCGGGATACCTTGGCGTGCGCCTGTTCACATGAGCAATGAAAAGTTGCCCGGCAAACAGCAGCGCACAGTTTCACAAGGCGGCCGTTAGTGCCGCCGACTTAAATGCCGGGCAATAAAAAAACCAACTTCGATACGTTCCAGCCGACCCAGCCTCATTCGAGCAGGTGCCGCATGTTGAATAAGCTCCAAGTGTCCACTACTGATCATTACCAGTCCCTGGCGGGCGAACAGTCGTCGCCGCGTCATGTACTGGTGGTGGGGCAGGCGGACATCGGCCTGCACAACCTGCTGTGCGATGCGCTGCTTGCTGCCGGCTGCCGGGTCAGCCATCTGACCGACTGTGCCCAGCTGGGCGCCGCGGCGCTGCAGCAGGCCGAACTGGTGTTCGTCTTCGTCGGCGGCATGGCCGACCACAGCCTGTATGCCCAGGTCGGCGGCCTGCTGCGCAGCGCGCCGCATCTGGGCGTGATCCCGGTGGTGGCCTACGACGACCAGGCCCGTGCGGCGGCGTTGCTGGAACTGGGTTGCGTCGATTACCTGCTGGCGCCTTTCAGCACAGCGCAACTGTCGGCGCTGCTGGGGCGCCAGGCGGCGGCCAGCGCCGCCGAGGAAAGCTTCGTTTCCTGCTCGCCGGCCGGCCGCCGCCTGCTGGCCATGGCCCAGCGCGTGGCGCAGACCCGCGCGCCGATCCTGATCGGCGGCGAAACCGGCACCGGCAAGGAAATGCTGGCGCGCTACATCCATCGCTTCTCCGCCGAGCGTGACGCCCCCTTTATCGCGGTCAACTGCGCGGCGATTCCCGAGCAGATGCTCGAATCCATCCTGTTCGGCCACGAGCGCGGCGCCTTCACCGGCGCGGTCACCGCCCAGCCGGGCAAGTTCGAGCTGGCCAACGGCGGCACCCTGCTGCTCGACGAAATCGGCGAGCTGCCCCTGGGCCTGCAGGCCAAGCTGCTGCGCGTGCTGCAGGAGCGCCGGGTCGAGCGCCTGGGCGGGCGCCGCGAGATCGAGCTGGACGTGCGCATCATCGCCGCGACCAACCGCGACCTGCAGGCCGAAGTGGCCGCCGGGCGCTTCCGCGCCGACCTGATGTTCCGCCTGGATGTGCTGCCGCTGTCGATCAGCCCGTTGCGCGAGCGCCGCGAGGACATCCTGCCGCTGACCCGGCGCTTCATTCGCCAGTTCGCCCCGCAGGAAAGCGCCGATGAGCTGCTCACCCGCGATGCCTGCAGCGCGCTGCTGGCCCACGACTGGCCGGGCAATGTGCGCGAGCTGGAAAACACCGTGCAGCGCGCCCTGGTGCTGCGCAAGGGCCTGTTCATCCAGGCCCTGGACCTGGGCCTGGCCAGCCCGAGCGCCAGCCTGGCGAACCGAATCGAGGCGCCAGCGCTGAGCCTGGTGCCCGGCGACGAGGGCCGCGCGGCGCTGCGCGCCAGCGGCAAGTGGGCCGAGTACCAGCACGTGATCGACACCATTCGCCGCTTCGGCGGCCACAAGGCCAAGGCTGCCGCCAGCCTGGGCATGACCCCGCGGGCCTTGCGCTACCGCCTCAGTGCCATGCGCGAGCAGGGCCTGTCCATCCCCCTCTGATGTACCGCCGAACCACAGGTCTGGAGACCCGCCAATGAACTCAATCAGCCAAATCCAGCAGGAACTGCTGGGCCGCATGGAACTGCACCGCGAGCTGTCCGCCAGCGGCGCCGCGATCAAGCCGGCCATGCAGCTCGACGAGCCGGGCCAGGCCGGCGTGCTGCAGAGCTTCGCCGACAGCCTGCGCGCCGTCGACGCCCAGCAGCACCAGGCCGCGCAGGCGATGGCCGCGGTCGACAGCGGGCAGAGCGACGACCTGGTCGGCGCCATGGTCGAGAGCCAGAAGGCCAGCGTGTCGTTCTCTGCCTTGCTGCAGGTGCGCAACAAGCTGTCCAGCGCCTTCGACGACATCATGCGTATGCCCATCTGACGCCGACGGGAACTGAGCCGTGCTGCAAGCTATCCGCAATAAAATTCCGCTGCCTGAAGGGCTGACCGGACCGCGCCTGACCCTGATCGGCCTGGCGCTGCTGGCGGCCGTGCTGGCGGCCGGCGTGGTCTATTACCTGTGGCGCGACCAGGGCGCCCTGCGCCCGCTGTACGGCAGCGGCGAGAGCTTTCCGGCGGCCGAGGTGATGCAGGTGCTGGACGCCGAGGCCATCCCCTACAGCCTGCATCCGGACAGCGGTCAGGTGCTGGTGGCCGAGCAGCAGCTCAGCCGCGCGCGCCTGCTGCTGGCGGCCAAGGGCGTCAAGGTGGCGGTACCCAGCGGCTACGAGCTGTTCGACAAGGACGAGCCGCTGGGCGCCAGCCAGTTCGTCCAGGACGTGCGCCTCAAGCGCAGCCTGGAAGGCGAGCTGGCCCGCACCATCATGGCCATGAAGGGCATCCAGCAGGCCCGCGTGCACCTGGCCCTGGAGGAGAGCCGCTCCTTCGTGGTCAGCCAGCGCAGCCCGGGCAAGGCCTCGGTGATGGTGCAGCTGGCGCCCGGCGCCAAGCTCAGCCCGGAGCAGATCGGCGCCATCGTCAGCCTGGTTGCCGGCAGCGTGCCGCAACTGGCCGCCGAGCAGGTCAGCGTGGTCGACCAGAACGGCTCCCAGCTGTCGCGTTCGCTGCACGGCTGGGAAGGCGTGGTGCAGAACGGCCAGGTGGTCGATGACTACCGGCAGAAGATCGAGGCCGGCATCGAGCAGGTTCTGGCGCCGGTGCTGGGCAATGGCAACTACCGCATCAGCGTGGCCGCCGACTTCGACTTCAGCCAGCGCGAGGAAACCCTGCAGACCTACGGCGACGACCCGCGGGTGCGCAACGAGGTGCTGCGCGACGAGAGCACCCTCGACGAGCTGGCCCTGGGCGTGCCGGGCTCGCTGAGCAATCGGCCGCCGCCCCAGCCGCAGGACCCGGCGCAGGCCGCCGACCCGGCCCAGGCCCAGGCCGCGCCGAACGACCCGCTGGCGCCGCAGAACAAGGCGGCCACCTCGCTGCGCAAGGAATCCAACCGCCAGCTCGACTACGACCAGAGCGTCACCCACGTCAAGCACGCGCCCTACAGCCTGCGCCAGCAGAGCATCTCGGTGGTGCTCAACGAGGCGGCCGCGCCTGAGGGCGGCTGGACGCCGGCGGCGCGGGCCGAGCTGGAGCGCTCGATCAAGAGCGCGGCCGGCTTCAACGACAAGCGCGGCGATGTGCTGAGCCTGAGCGTGTTCCCCTTCGTGGTCGAGGCGCCGCTGGATCTGCCGCCGCTGCCCTGGTGGGAAAACAGCAAGGTGCACGACCTGGTGCGCATCGGCGTGTTCGGCCTGATCTGCCTGCTGCTGTTGCTGCTGGTGATCCGCCCGGCGGTGCGCAACCTGACCCGCGGCCCGCAGGCCGAACTGCTGCCCCCGGCAGACCCGGCCGCGACGGCCCAGCTGGAGCGCCAGGCCCATGACGAGCGCCTGCTCGCCCGGGTGGCCGAGGAATCGCGGGTGATGGGCCTGTTCAGCGAGCTCAACCCGCTCTCGGAAATCCGCCTGCCGGCCCCCGGCTCCGGCCTGGAACACCAGATCGAACACCTGCAGATGCTGGCGCGCAACGACCCCGAGCGCGTCTCCGAAGTGATCAAGCAATGGATCGGACGAAATGAAAGAGCAGCCAACCCCAGCGCCTGAGGCGCAGAGCGCCGCCGGCCAGAGCCTGCAGGTGCGTAGCCACCTGCGTTCGCTGGGCTCCATGGAACAGGCCGCGATCCTCATGCTGAGCATGGGCAACGAGGTCTCCGCCGGGGTGCTGCGGCACTTCTCGCGCGAGGAGATCATCGGCATCAGCCAGGCCATGGCGCGCCTGTCCAACGTCAAGCTGCCGATGGTCTCCGACGTGATCGGCCGCTTCTTCGACGACTACAAGGAGCAGAGCAGCATCAAGGGCGCCTCGCGCACCTACCTGTCGGGGATGCTGAGCAGGGCGCTGGGCAGCGAGATCACCCGCAACCTGCTGGACAGCATCTACGGCGAGGAAATCCGCGCGCAGATGGCCAAGCTGGAGTGGATCGACCCGCGCCAGTTCGCCGCGCTGCTGGCCAAGGAACACCTGCAGATGCAGGCGGTGTTCCTCGCCTTCCTGCCGCCGGCGATGGCCAGCCAGGTGCTGGAGTGCATCCCGCGCGAACACCAGGACGAACTGCTGTACCGCATCGCCAACCTCAGCGAGGTCAATGGCGAGGTGATCGCCGAGCTGGGCGAGCTGATCGAGCGCAGCCTGGCCGTGCTCTCCACCCAGGGCGCCCAGGTGCGCGGGGTCAAGCAGGCGGCGGACATCATGAACCGCTTCAAGGGCAACCGCGACCAGATGTTCGAGCTGCTGCGCGCCCACGACGAGGACCTGGTCGGCAAGATCGAGGAGGAGATGTACGACTTCTTCATCCTCTCCAAGCAGAGCAACGAAGTGCTCGAGGCGCTGCTCGAGGCCATCCCGCTGGAAGAGTGGGTGGTGGCGCTCAAGGGCGCCGAGCCGGCGCTGGTCAAGGCCGTCCAGGGCGCCATGCCCAAGCGCCAGGCGCAGCAGATGGACGCCATCAAGCGCCGTCAGGGGCCGGTGCCGATCAGCCGCATCGAACAGGTGCGCAAGGACATCATGGCCGTGGTCCGCGACCTGGCGGCCCAGGGCGATATCCAGCTGCAGTTGTTCCGTGAACAGACGGTGGAGTGAGGGCGCGCATGGATAACAGGATCATCAAGGGTGGCGAACGCAACTGGCGCCCGTACCGCTTTCCGCCGCGCTGCCGCGAACCGCGGGGCGAGGCCTGGGACGGCGATCCGGCCAGCCGCCAGCGGGCCATCGCCGACGGCTTCCAGCAGGGCATGGACAAGGGCTACCAGGAAGGCCTGCAGCAGGGCCGGGCCGCCGGGCGCGAGGACGGCTTCGCCGAAGGCCGCGAGGAGGGCCTGCGCCTGGGCCGCGAGGAAGGCCGCCAGCAGGGCCGCGAGGTCTTCGAGCGGGTCAGTCAGCCGCTGGACGGTGTGCTCGACGAGCTGCGCCGCTTCCGCGCCGAGCTGGAAGGCAAGCGCCGCCAGGAACTGCTCGAACTGGTGAGCAAGGTGGCCAAGCAGGTGATCCGCTGCGAGCTGACTCTCAACCCCACCCAGCTGCTGGCCCTGGCCGAGGAGGCCCTGGCCAGCATGCCGGGCGAGGTCGGCGAGGTGCAGGTGCTGCTCAACCCGGAGGAGTACCAGCGCCTGCGCGACCTGGCGCCGGAGCGCGCCGCGCAGTGGCGGCTGCTGCCGGACGAGCGCCTGGGCCTGGGCGAGTGCCGGGTGGTGACGGCCCAGGCCGAGGCCGACATCGGCTGCCAGCAGCGCCTGGACTCGTGCATGGATGCCCTGGCCGATCACCTCAAACTGCCCCAGGACTGAGCCCATGGTCGCCTCATTCCAGCTCGACGAGGCGCTGCGCTCGCTCGACAGCGTCAAGCTGGCCAAGGTCAGCGGGCGCCTGGTGCGGGTTTCCGGCCTGCTCCTGGAAAGCCTCGGCTGCCGGCGCATGACCGGCCAGCGCTGCCATATCGAACAGGCCGACGGCAGCCTGCTGGAGGCCCAGGTGGTCGGCTTCGACCGCGACATCACCTACCTGATGCCGTTCAAGAAGCCGGTCGGCCTGACCGCCGGCTCGCGGGTGTTCCCGGCCAACGACGAGGCGCCGCTGCGCATCGACGAGTCCTGGCTGGGGCGGGTGGTCAACGGCCTGGGCGAGGCGCTGGACGAGTTCGGCAAGCTGGACGGCCGCGATACCCTGCCGACCGAGCTGCCGCTGGTCAATCCGCTCAAGCGCCGCCCGGTCGAGGAATCGCTGGATGTCGGGGTGCGCGCGATCAACGCCCTGCTGACCCTGGGCAAGGGCCAGCGCGTGGGCCTGTTCGCCGGCAGCGGGGTGGGCAAGAGCGTGCTGCTGGGCATGATCACCCGGCAGACCAAGGCCGATGTGGTGGTGGTCGGCCTGATCGGCGAGCGCGGCCGCGAAGTGCAGGAGTTCCTCCTCCATTCCCTCGGCGAGGAGGGCCTGCGCAAGGCCGTGGTGGTGGTGGCGCCGGCCAACGAGTCGCCGCTGATGCGGCTCAAGGCCACCGAGCTGTGCCACAGCATCGCCGCCTATTTTCGCGACCAGGGCCACGACGTGCTGCTGCTGGTCGATTCGCTGACCCGCTACGCCATGGCCCAGCGCGAGATCGCCCTGGCCCTGGGCGAGCCGCCGGCGACCAAGGGCTACCCGCCCTCGGTGTTCGGCCTGCTGCCGGAACTGGTGGAGAGTGCCGGCAACGGCGAGAGCGAGCGGGGCAGCCTGAGCGCCATCTACACCGTGCTGGCCGAGGGCGACGACCACCAGGACCCGATCGTCGACTGCGCGCGGGCGATTCTCGACGGCCACATCGTGCTGTCGCGGCGCCTGGCCGATGTCGGCCATTACCCGGCGATCGACATCGCCGCCTCGGTGAGCCGCTGCATGAGCCAGGTCAGCAGTGCCGAGCAGCGCACGGCGGCGCGCCTGTTCAAGGAGTTCTACAGCACCTACGAGAAGATCAAGGAACTGATCCCGCTCGGTGGCTACACCCCGGGCATGGATGCCAAGACCGACCGCGCGGTGCAACTGGCGCCGCGTCTGGAGCGCTTCCTGCGCCAGGAGGTGGGCGAGGGCGCCGACCTGGGCGAGTGCGTGACCCAGCTGCAGGGGCTGATGAAGGTATGAAACAGCAACTCGATGTCCTCGGCCGCCTGGCCAGCCTGCGCGGCAGCCAGGTGCAGCAGATGCTCGGCCGGGTCAACTACCAGCAGAACCTCTGCCAGCGCTACCGCAACAACATCATCGGCCTGTCGCGCCTGCTCGGCTTCGAGGTGCCGCTCAGTACCAGCCTGCAGCGCGACAACCAGCAGCGCTACAAGGTCACCCTGCACAAGATGGTCGAGCTGCAGCGCAAGGAGCTGGGCCTGGCCGAGCAGACCCTGGCGCGCATCCAGGGCGAGTTGCTGGCGGCCATGCGCAGCGAGAAGATCGTCAGCCAGTTTCTCGACGGCAAGCTGGCCGAGTGGCAGGCTCAGCTGGCCCAGCAGGAGCAGAAGATCCAGGACGGCCTGGCCGCGCAGGCCTGGTGGCGGGCGCAGGGTGCCTGACCTGTGCCGCGGGCCGGCTTGAGAAGCGGGCGCGGCGCCGCATCCGGGCCGGCGAAAAAACAATTTAAGTTCGCGGGGCGGATGGTCGCTTATCCCTGACAAGCCCCCTTGTAATGGTGATTCCCATGGAAATCGGCCGTACTCAACAATCGATCTATACCGCGCCAGCCGAGACCCAGGCCGCGCCGCGCCAGCTGCAGGCGCAGCCGGCGGGTGAAGCGCGCTCGGCGCAGCCGCTGGCCGAGGGCCTGCCCCTGGAAAAACTGCAGGCCGTGCTCGACAGCCTGCCGGTGGTGGACTTCGCCAAGGTGGCCGAACTCAAGGCGGCCCTGGCGGGTGGCGAGATCAAGCTGGACAGCGCCAGCCTGGCGCAGAGCATGCTGAGCTACCACCGCGGTAGCGACGCGTGACCCAACGCGCGCGCCTGCTGACCATCCTGGCTCAGGATGTTCAGGACGACCTGCTAGATTATCGGCAGCTGGAGCTTCTGCTCCCCGAGTTGCACCAGGCCTTGCTGGCTCGCGACAACCCGCTGATCGCCCGGCTCAATGAGCGCATCGAGTCGTTTTGCGCGCAGGTGCGCGTGCGTGCGCAGCGGCGCAGCAAGGCGCTGGCGGCCCTCGGCCTGGGTGCAGGGGCGGCGGCGATGAGCAGCCTGCTGCAGCACTTCAGCGCCGCCCCGCGGCAACTGCTCGACAGTGGCTGGCAGGCCCTGCGGGCGGCCGCCGCCCGTTGCGCCGAGCACAACGAGCGCAATGGCCAGCTGCTGGCCATGCACCACGAGATCATCGAGCAGCTGCTCGGTGAGTCGACGCGCAACCAGCTCTACGCCCCGCCGAGCCACGCCTACTAAGCGCTGCACCCCTATGCTGCCGCGGTGGTCAGCGCAGATTTCAACGCCTCCCTGCTGCGACCAATAAGGGCTTGGGTCGTCCGGTCTGTACCTGAACGCCCCTGCGTAGGGTGCGCCGTGCGCACCGCAAGCCCATGGATTGCCCCTGGCGCGCACGGAGCACCCTGCGGGAGATCGTGCCTTCGCCGCGCCTTAAGTCCTCGCCTGGCCCTGTCGCCCTTATAGAGAACGGATTGGCCCATCGTGGACGGAAGGCGGCTTTCCGCTTTTGTCGCGTGCTGCGCCAAGGGGAAGGGGTTCTTCACTCTGAATCAGCCTGAAACCCTTGTGGTACGGGCTTTCAGGCCTTGGCACCAGTCTTGCTAAACCACCCTTAAAGGAAGGTACCGAACCATGGCGATCGATTCCGAATACGCAAAGAACATGGCCAGCCAGCTGGCCAACTATCAGGTGCAGGCTGCCTGGACCCGTGCGCAAACCAGCGAGAAGACCTACCAGAGCCAGCTCACGGCGGTAGGCACGCTGGACAGCGCGCTGAAGTCCTTCCGCACGGCCGTCACCGGCCTGCGTTCGGGCGGCAGCAGCATGCTGGTCAATTCGGCAACCTTCAGCCAGACCGGCTATGCCAGTGCGACCGTTTCGGCCAGCGCCACGCCGGGCAACTATCAGTTCTTCGTCAAGCAGCTGGCCAGCGCCCAGCAGTTGGCCGTGCCGGGGATCGCCGATGGGGATGTGCCCGCTTCGGGCAGCCTGGGCTTTAGCCAGAACGGCAAGAGTTTCGCCATCGACCTGGCCACGGTCGACAAGGATGGCAATGGCGTGCGCAGTCTCGACGAGCTGGCTGCCGCGATCAATGCGGCGCCGGACAACTCGGGGTTGACCGCCAGCCTGGTGCGCAGCACCGATCCCGTCACCGGCACGGCCAGCGTTTCGCTGCTGCTGAGCAGCAACAGTAGCGGGGCAGCCAACCAGATCAGCGTCAGTACCGATGGTGTGCCGGGCAGCTTCCTTGGCAAGACCCCGCAGGAACTGAGCAAGGCGCAGGACGCCATCGTCATGCTCGGCGGCGAAACCGGCATGCAGCTGACCAATGCCAGCAACACCTTCAGCAACATGATCGACGGCGTCAGCCTGACCTTCACCAAGGCCCATGTGGCCGGCGAGGCGCCGCTGAGCCTGACTGTTGGCCAGGACAAGAGCGCCACCGAGGCGAAGATGAAGAGCTTCATCGACGCCTTCAACAGCCTGATGTCGACTTTCGACAGCCTGACCGCCAGCGGCGGCAAGGACAGCGAACGCGGCAGCCTGGCTGGCGATTCCAGCATCCGCTCGGTCGAGAGCATGCTCAACCAGGTGGTGCGTACCGCCTTCGGTGGCAAGAGCCTGATCGACTTCGGCGTCGCCGCCGACCGCAACGGCAAGCTCACCCTGAATGCCGAGCGCTTCGCCAAGGCCCTGGCGGCCGACCCGGCCGGGCTGGACAAGCTGTTCAGCGAGAAGGGCAACCTGATCGACAGCATCGACAAGAACGTGGCGATCTACACCGGCAGCGTCAACGGCGTGATGAAGAACCGCAAGGACTTCATCAATGCCCAGATCGGCCGGGTCAAGGACCAGTACGAGGCGCTCGATCGCCAGTACGAGCTGCACTACACCCGCTACCTGCGCCAGTACACCAACCTGATGGAGGTCATGTCGTCCATGGAACAGACCCAGGGGATGTTCGGATGAGCACCTACCACCTGAATGAAACCTACGACAGCTACCGCTCGGTCGACCTCGAGGCGCGCGCCGCCGCGGCCTCGCCGTACCAGCTGGTGCTGGTGCTGTTCGACGGCCTGCTCGACGAGCTGGCCCGCGCCCGCGGCCATATCCAGGCCAAGCGCTACGAGCACAAGGGCCGCTCGCTGGAGAAGTGCCTGAACATCCTCAATGGCTTGAGCAGCGCCCTGGATTACGACAATGGCGGCGAGCTGGTGCACGAGCTGGCGCGCCTCTACGACTACTGCATCTATCGCCTGTCCGACGTCAGCGTGACCCTCTCGCTGGAGGGCCTGGACGAGGTCGAGAAGCTGCTCGGCACCCTGCGCGAAGGCTGGGACGCGGTCAATGCCAAGCGCGGCTGAGCTGCAGGCCCTGCACGAGCGCCTGGCGCGTGCGCTGCAGGGCCGCGACTGGGCCGCCTTCGGTGTCATCGACGGCGCCATCCGCGCGGCCCTGCAGCGGCTCGACGGGGTGCCGCCCAGCGCCGAGCTGAACGCGGCCCGGCAGGGCCTCAAGCGCCTGCATGGCGAGGCCCTGCGCGCTTGTGCGAACGAATGTGAACGCCTGCGCAAGCTGCTGCTGGCGCACCTGCAATACGCCGAAGGCAGTGCCGCCTACCGGCAAGTCAACGACTGGCAAGAGAGCCGCTGAAGCATGCTGCAACTGATGACCAACCCCGCTGCGGCCGCCGCCCCCGGCCCCGACGAGCCGCGCCGCGCCGTGGATGACGCGGCGGCGCCGGGCGATGCGGGCTTCGTGCTGCCGGCGCTGGTTGCCCCTGAGCCGTTGCCCGAGCCGGCGCTCGATGCCGCCTTGGTCGGGTTGCCCGTTGCGGCCGCGCCAGTATCGGCGCCGGCGGACGAAGCCGCGGCCGCAATCCCGGTCGGCGAGGTCGAGGCCCTGCTCGGCAGCCTGCTGCTGCAGCGCGATACCCAGGTGCAGGCGCGTGCCGAACAGGCCCTGGCGGCGTCGCTGCCGGGCCAGCCGGTCCAGGCGGCGCTGGCCGCGGCCATGCCGCTGCTCGGCGGGCAACGGCCGCCGGCCACTGCCCCGGACACGCCTGCCGCTGCCGCTGCCGCCGTGCCGGCGAGTGCCGGCGAGGGTGGCGAGCAACTGTCGGCGCCGCGGCCGCTGGCCATGCCCGCCGTGCCGGATGGCGCCAGCCGCCAGCAGGTTGTGAGCGAGCCAGGCGCGGAGTCCGCCGCCCAGGTGCCGCTGCCGGAGGTGCCGGCCGGCGAAAGCAGTGCGTCTCGCCCGGCAGCGGAGGCGACTCTGCGCGGCGAGCCGAGCGGCCCGCTGGCGCGTCCGGCGGTGCTGGAGCAGCGCCTGCAACTGCAGGGGCCGCAAGCCAAGTGGGGCGAGCAGATGCTCAACGCCCTGCGCGACAGCGTCGAGCTGCAGCTCAGGCAGAACAAGCAACAGGCCACCATTCGCCTCGACCCGGCCGAGCTGGGCAGCCTGGAGATCCGCCTGAACCAGGAGGGTGGGCGCCTGCAGGTGCACATCAGTGCGGCTCAGGGCGACGTGGCGCGCCTGCTGCAGCAGACCAGCGAACGCCTGCGCCAGGACCTGATCGGCCAGCATTTCGTCCAGGTCGATGTGCAGGTTGGTGCCGACAGCCAGTCCGGCCAGCGGCATGCCCGCCAGGCCGCCCACCTGCCGGCCGAGCAGGCACCGCGTGCCTCCGGCGAAGAGGCGGAAGACACCGGGACGGGCGCGCAGCGCAGGCGCAGCGATGTTCTGGTCAGTGTATGAGCCGCTGCCGGCAATCACGCCGGCAGCCTTGAAGTCTTAGCGAAGTGGAGCGTAACCCCGACATGGCGATGCCGCGCATCATCCTGATCATGCTGATCCTCAACACCCTGCTGGCCGTCGGCGGCATCGGGTTCACCTTCACCCTCTACCAGAGCGTGCAGCAGATGGCCCAGGCCGCGCCGAACGAGGCGGCGGGCGCCGCGAGCGAGGCGACCGAGGAAGCCGAGGCGGAGAAGGTCGAGTACCAGTTCCACCCGGTGGACAAGGTCATCGTCAGCCTGGCCGGCGACGGCCGCGAGCACTACATCGTGTTCGACCTGGTGCTGCAGGCCGGCCTGGAAACCGAGAAGAAGAAGCTCGAGCAGATCGACCCGATGGTGCGTAATTCGGCCGTGGCCCACTTGACCAGCCTGAAGTTCCAGGAACTGCGCGGCCAGGCCATTCCCCAGCTGCAGACGGCGCTGGAGGCGGCGATCCTGCAGGATTTCGCCGCGCGCAACCTGCTGGTGCCGTTCGAGCATGTGCTGATCAGCAAGATGATTGTGCAGTAGGACCCGTGCCCATGACTGCCCTGGCCGCCCTCGACCACGATTACGGCTCTCCTGCTGAAACCCAGGGGCTGGATGCGGCTGCCGAGCGCAAGTGGCTGCTGCAATACCTGCCGCTGGTCAAGCGCATCGTCCGCCAGCTGGCATTGCAGGCCAGCCAGGTGATGGATCGCGAAGACATGGAGCAGATCGGCCTGATGGGCCTGCTCGAATGCCTGCGCCGCTATGGCGAGCCCGACGAGCAGTTCGGCCGCTTTGCCGCGCTGCGTATCCGCGGCGCCATCCTCGACGAACTGCGCCGCCAGGACTGGCGCCCGCGCCAGGTGCGCCAGCAGGTGCACAAGGTGCGCGATGCGATCCGCGGCCTGGCGCGCCAGCTCGGACGCATGCCACGCGAGGAGGAAATTCGCCAGCACGCCGGGCTGGATGCCGAGGCCTACCAGGACTACCTGTGGGCGGAATCCTCGGAGGCCATCGAAAGCCTCGACGAGCTGCTCCAGGTCGGCGTCGAGAGCTTCGCCGACGGCGCGGCGGTGGTCGAAGAACGGGTACTCAGCGAGCGCCTGCTGGCCCAGGCCCTGGAGCGCCTGGACGAGCGCGAGCGCCTGGTGCTGACGCTGTATTACCAGCATGAACTGAGCCTGAAAGAAATTGCGCTGGTGCTCGAGGTGAGCGACGCGCGTGTCTGTCAACTGAGCAAGCAGGCGCTGGCCAAGGCCTGTCGCTTCCTGAAAGAGGAACGTTAATCGTGTTGAAGGTACTGGGAGCGCTGATCATCGTCGGCTGCGTGCTGGGTGGCTACGTCATGGCCCACGGCGAACTGGCCATGCTCTGGCAGCCGGCCGAAGTCATCATCATCCTCGGCGCCGGCCTGGGCAGCCTGGTGGTCGGCAACCCCAAGGAAGTGCTGCTGGAGATGTGCGTGCAGATCAAGGGCGTGTTCGTCTACAAGCGCCGCGGCGAGGAGTTCCAGCGCCAGTTGCTGATGCTGCTGTACGAGCTGCTGGAAACCGTCGAGGAGGGCGGCCTCAAGGCCCTCGACGAGCACATCGAGGAACCGGAGCAGAGCGAGCTGTTCAGCAAGTACCCGCTGATCCTCAAGGAAGACAACCTGATGTTCTTCATCGCCGACAACTTCCGCCTGATGGCCATGGGCAAGATCAGCGCCCACGAGCTGGAAGGCTTCCTCGAACAGGAACTGGAAGCCATGGAGCATGCCCTGCTGCAGCCGGCGCGCTCGCTGCACAAGGTCGGCGAGGCCATGCCCGGTTTCGGCATCCTCGCGGCGATCCTCGGCATCGTCATCACCATGGGCAATATCGGCGGCTCGGTGGCCGAGGTGGGCGCCCACGTGGCCGCCGCCCTGGTCGGCACCTTCCTCGGCATCTTCTGCTGCTACTGCCTGATGGAGCCGCTGTCCAACGCCATGAGCCAGCGGGTCAAGACCGAGCTGTCGGCCCTGGAATGCGTGCGTACCACCCTGGTCGCCCACGTGGCCGGCAAGCCGACGCTGCTGGCGGTGGACGCCGGGCGCAAGCTGATCGAGCAGGACGTCAAGCCGGCGTTCAAGCAGCTGGAAATCTGGGTCAACCAGTTCGAGGAGCAAAGGGAAGCGGCATGAAGAAGCGCGGCGACAAGGCTCACCCGGAAATCATCATCAAGCGTCGTTCCCGGCGTGGTCACGACGAAGAACACGGTGGTGCCTGGAAGGTGGCCTTTGCCGACTTCACCATGGCCATGATGGCGCTGTTCATGGTGCTGTGGATCGTCCAGCCGCAGAGCAAGGAAGAGACGCCGTCGACCGCCGACATGTACAACAACCCGCTGGTCGACGGCGGCGCCGGGGTGTTCGACGGCAAGAGCCGCTCGCCGCTGGATCTCGACGGCATTCCGGTGCAGGTGAGCAAGGTCGAGACCCAGGACAACGCCGCCATGAGCCCGCAGGACCCGGCCAGCGAGCAGCCGGGCGGCGAGGCGCCACGCAAGCTGTATGGCACCCCGGCCGAGCTGCAGGCGCTGGCCGAGCTGATGCAGACGGTGGCCAGCCAGTTGCAGGCCGAGGCCAACATTGCCGTCGAGGTGGTGCCCCAGGGCCTGCGCATCCTGTTGCGCGATGACCAGCAGCGCTTCATGTTCGAGCGCGGCAGCACGCGCCTGACTCCCCATTTCCGCCAGCTCATGTTCGGCCTGGCGCAGGTGCTGGACAAGGTCGAGAACAAGCTGATCATCAGTGGCCATACCGATGCCACGCCCTACCGCGGCGGTCGCGCTTACGACAACTGGAACCTCTCCGGCGATCGCGCCCTCAGTGCGCGCAATGCCCTGGTCGAGGCCGGCATGTCGAGCGACGCGGTGCTGCAGGTCACCGCCCATGCCGAGCGCATGCCGCTGCGCCCGGAGGCGCCGGAGGATGGCGTCAACCGCCGGGTCGAGGTGTTGTTGCTGACGCAGCAGGCCGAGCAGCTGTACCGCCAGCTGTTCGGTGACAGCTATGCCCAGGTCCAGGTCAGCCAGAGCGGTGCGAACTTCGCCAAGGAGGCGGACAAGCCCTTGTAAGGCCAGTCCCCGGCCCTTCGCCCGAGCAGGCGGCTCGTGCACGGTTCGGTGCAACGATGAAACTGTGGAGCGCTACGACGGGGCCCGCTCCACGCCACTTTTCCCCGGGACTGCAGCCACGATGACCTCCTTTCTCTCCCCCCAGGCACAGGCGAGCAGCGCCGCGCAGGCATCCGCTGCCCTGGCGTCGCGCATCGATCAGGTACTCAGCGACAGCACCCTGGCCCTGCACAGCCAGCTCGAGGATCTGGTCGATCGCGCCATCGGCGACCTGCATTTCGAGCACCGGCTGGAGCTGGAGCTGGCCGAAGCCGAGTGCGCTGACCTGGCCCGCGAGCTGGCCGAAGCCAAGCAGGCTGCGCTCGGCTTGCAGGCGGAGCTGGCCGCGGCACACAGCCAGTTCGAGGCCGAGCAGCGTGCCCATGGCCAGGCCCTGGTCGAGAATGCCGCCCTCGAGACCCGTCTGGAAAAGAGCGCCCGCGAGCTCGAGGCGCTGGGCGCACAACAGCAGGCCAGTGCGGCGGCCCTGGCCGAGGCGCAACAGCTGGCGCTGCAGGCGCAGGCGGATCTGGCCGAGGCTCGGGAGCGTTTGGCGGTCGAGCAGCAGGCTCACGCCCAGGTGTTGGCGGACAACGCCGACCTCGAGGCGCGGGTGGAGCTGGGCTCCCGGGAACGTGAGGAACTGGCTGCGCGCCTGGAGGCGGCCGCGCAGGACGCCGAGCAGCTGCGCCAGGCGCACCAGCTGCAGGCGCAACAAGCCAGCAGCCGGCAGCAGGCGGCCGAGGAGGAGGCGCGGCAGCTGCGCGACGCCTTGAGTTCAGCCCGGGGCGAGGGCGAGGCGCTGGCGCGCAGCCTGGCCGAGACCGAGCAGGCTGTGCAGCAGTTGCAGGTGGATCTGGACGAAGCCGGGCAGGCTGCGCTGGGCGCGCAGGCGGATCTGCAGGCGGCGCACGGCCTGCTCGAGGCCGAGAAACGCGTGCACGCCCAGTCGCTGGTGGACAACGCCGCCCTGCAGACGCGGCTGGAGAAGGGCGTTCGGGAACTCGAAGAGCTGGGCGTGCGCCTGGCAGCGGCCGAGCATGACGCTGAGCAGCTGCGTCAGGTGCTGCAGGATAGCAGCGAGCACAGCGCCCAGCAGCAGGCCGCCGAGGCTGCCCTGGCTGCCTCCCGGCAGGAGGCGGGCGAGCTGCACGAGCAGCTGGACGCTGCCCGCAGCGCCCAGGTCGGGCTGGAGGCCCGTGCGGCGCAGGCCGAGCGTGCTGCCGAGCAGGCCCGGCAGCAGCTCGACCAGCAGCAGGCGTGCACTGCCGAGGCACTGCAAGAGCTGCAGCAGGAACTGCGCGAGCAGCGCGATGCGCTGGCCGTGGCTGATGCCAGTCGGGGCGATCTCGGTCAGCGCCTGGCGCAAGCCGGGGTCGAGGTCGAGGCGCTGCGTCAGCACAGCGCTACGCTGACCGAGCAGGCGGTCGCCAAGGATCGGCGTCTGCTCGAGCTGGGCCGGACGCTGGCACAGGCCAGCGAGCGCGAGCGCAAGTCCTCGGCGCTGATTAGCGATGCGAAGGGGGTGCTGGCTGAGTCCAAGCACAACATCGCCCTGCTGGAGGTCAAGCTGCGCGATGCCAGGGAGGAGGCCAACATGCTGCGCGCGGAGCTCGCTTGCGCCCGGCAGGTCCAGGTTGAGCCGCTGCAGTACCCGCTGTAGCCATGCCGGCGGCGCACGGTTCGTCGCTGCGACGTCCGAGGTTGGTCTGGTGTTCCGATGGCGGCGCCCGGCGGGTGCCTTGCGTCTATTTCAGTGCAGGCATTGGCGCAGCTGGGCGTCGCTCACCTGGCCCAGCTGCGACCGCGCAATGCTCAACCAGTGCCCACCACGGCCGGCCTGCAGGCAGAGCAGGGCCAGCGCTTCATCGTTCATGCTGATGTACAGCTCGGTTGGGCTGCTGACCAGCTGCGCCAGGCGCGCCTCGATGGCCTGCCCCTGTTGCTGCAAGGTCTGGCGCTGGGCGTCGTCATAGCCCAGGTAGGTCGTGTGCAACTGGCCCTGGGTGCTGCCGGCTCGCTCATCGGTGCGCAGCAGCAGGGCGGTCAGCAGCGTGCCGACCAGCAGCAGGCCGGCGCAGGCCCAGAGGCAGGCGCTACGCTGCCGCCCGGGCCGGGCTTCTGCCTGTGGCTGGGCTTCGACGCTCGGCGCGGTTGCCGGGCTTGTCGCGGTTGCCGGCGCTGCGGCCTGCGGGCTGTCGGCTGCCTGGCTCGGCGCGGGCGTCGGTGCGCTGCTCAGCAGATACTGCGGGTTGATCAGGTAGCCGCGGCGCGGCAGGGTCTGGATGATCTGCCGTTCCTTCTCGTCGCCGAGGACCTGGCGCAGCACATACACCTGCTGGTTCAGGCTGCCCTGGCCGACCACGCGGTCGGCCCAGGCGAACTGCAGCAGCTCCTCGCGGGTCACCACTTCGCCCGGCGTCTGCAGCAGGCGTTCCAGCAGGCGGCTGCCGGAATAGCCCAGGTCGATGCGCTGTTCGCCGCTGGCCAGCTGCAGCTGGAAGCGCGTCGGGTAGAAATACACCAGGCAATCGGGATGACCCGTCTTCAGGGTCAGACAGGGTGCGGCATTTTCGCAAGGGCTGGGGGAACTGGCACTGCTGTTGGTCATGGACTGCATGGGTTGTTCTAGAGGGGTTGCGGGCGCGCAGAGGCCTTGCGGCGGTATTCTGGCGTCATAAAAATGGTGATGCAAGTCTCACTAGTGAAAACAATCTTGTGAATAGCTGTGCTGCTGGTTTGCCTATGGTGCGGCGTCTATTGGCACCCTGGCCATGCTGCTCCGTGGCCCTGCACAGAATAGCCCCGGGTGAGAAATGACGCTCGCCGTCGCCGCCAGGTTACGAGAGGGCTTTTTGCGCACACGCAAAAAACCACGGCCCTGCGGATGCAGAGCCGTGGCGATGCAACTGGCCGCGCAGGCGGCCAGGGTGGTGCTTAGCCCAGCAGGGACATGACCATGCCCGGCATCTGGCCGGCTTGCTTGAGCATGGAGATGCCCGACTGCATCAGCATGCTGTTCTTGGTCATGGTGGCGCTTTCCGAAGCGAAGTCGGCGTCCATGATGCGACCCTTGGCCATCTCGGTGTTGTCGCGCATGTTGGCCAGGTTGTTGGAAGTGTGGTTCAGGCGGTTGATGTTGGCGCCGAACTGGGCGCGCATGGCGGTGACACTGGCCATGGCGGTGTCCATCAGGCCCATGGTGGTGGCGGCGCTGGCGTTGTCGGTCATGGTCCCGGCCTTGGCGGCGGTCCAGTCGGTGTTCAGGGTGGTCAGGGTGCCACCGACGTTGGCAGCCAGGGTCAGCTTCTCGGCGGCGTTGGCGCCGATCTGGAAGTTGACGGCGGCGGTGAACTTGCCACCGGCAGCGAACAGGGCTTCACCGGCGTACTTGGTGTTGGTCAGGATGTTGTCGACTTCCTTGCCTAGCTCGGTGAACTCGGTCTGCAGGGCGGTACGGTCGGCGGTGCTGTTGGTATCGTTCGCTGCCTGCTCGGACAGGTCCTTCATGCGTTGCATGATGTCGCCCATTTCCTTCAGCGCGCCTTCGGCGGTCTGCAGCAGGGACACGCCGTCGCTGACGTTGCGCATGGCCACGGCCATGCCGCGGGAGCCGGCGTTCAGGCGGGTGGCGATCTGCAGGCCGGCGGCGTCGTCGGCGGCGCTGTTGATGCGGAAGCCGGTGCCCAGGCGCTGCTGGTTGGTGCCCAGTGCGCTGTTGGTCTTGCTCAGGTTGGTTTGGGTGACCAGAGCGGAGTAGTTGCTGTGGATCGACAGAGCCATGATGAATTCCTTCCTGCGGGTTGCCTTGAGAGAAAGCTGGCTGCGTTTGCCTGCTGAGGGGGTAGAGCGACAATCGCCGGCAGGGGCTTAAGCAAAATTTCATAATTTTTCTGGCGCCCGGCTTTTGACGGGTGCGCCGAGGGCTCTGCAGCGGGCTTGGCGGGCTGCTTGCTGGTATGTGGGAGCGGATTTATCCGTGAGGGAGAACGGCTCGGTGTTGCCCACCTTCGCGGCTGAAGCCGCTCCTACGAAAAGCGTCGGGCTCTCGCGGCGTGTCGGTAGCCCACGGCTCTTGTATGTGGGAGCGGATTTATCCGCGATGGGGAACGGCTCGGTGTTGCCTGCCTTCGCGGCTGAAGCCGCTCCCACGAAGAGCGTCGGGCTCTCGCGGCGAGTCGGTAGCCCACGAGTCTTGTGTGTGGGAGCGGATTTATCCGTGATGGAGAACGGCTCGGTGCTGCCTGCTTTCGCGGCTGAAGCCGCTCCTACGAAGAGCGTCGGGTTCTCGCGGCGTGTCGGTAGCCCACGAGTCTTGTGTGTGGGAGCGGATTTATCCGCGATGGAGAACGGCTCGGTGCTGCCTGCTTTCGCGGCTGAAGCCGCTCCCACGAAGAGCGTCGGGTTCTCGCGGCGAGTCGGTAGCCCACGGCTGTTGTGGGAGCGGATTTATCCGCGATGGGGCGCAGCTCGGTGTTGCCTGAATCAGCTCCCGCATAAGCGCTGTCTCGGGGTCACTGGTAACGGCTGCTGACCACGCCTTCGTCCATCACCTTGGCCTTGATCACCTTCTCGCTGGACAGGTTGCGCACGCGGATCACGTCGCCGCGCTGGCCGTTGTCCAGGGCTTCGCCCAGGGTGCTGGCGGAGATGCCGTCCTGGCTGGCCTGGATCTTCACCTGCTGGCCACGCTTGACCAGCAGTGCCTCGCCGAGCAGGGCGGGGGTGAGCAGCTGGTCGGCGCGGATGCGGCGCTTGGCGCCCAGGCCGATGACCTCTTCTGCACGGTGATAGAAGCCGCGCCCCAGCTTGCTCAGCGCCGCCTCCTGGCGCTTGAGCTGGGCCGCGTCGAGGGTCTGCCCGCGCTCCAGGGCCTGGCTGGCGAACAGCACGGGCAGGTACAGCTCCACCTGTGCCAGGTAGTCCCGGGTCCAGCCCGGCTGGGTCGGGCAGTGCAGGCTGAAGCGCTGACGGCCGAGCGGTGCGTCGCCGGTTTGCCCGCCGCCTACCTGCAGCGGCTCGGCGCAGGCCTGGGCCGGTGCGCTGCCGATCAGGCTGCCGCTCTCGCGGACGAAGCGCAGCCCCTGCCAGCTCTGGCGCTGGGCATGGGCGGCCACCCGTTCAGCCAGTGCCTGGTCGACGGCCGCCTCGATCTGCGTCAGCGGCGTACCGGCCCGGGCCTGGGGTGCGAGCAGCAGGCCGAGCGCCAGCAGGCGGAAGAGGGCGGAAGCGCGTCTTCCGCCTGCTCGGTCGCGAGCGGCGGAAAAGGGAAGCGGGGCGGCTTTCGTGCCTACGCTTTCCTTTAAAAAGTCTTTATTTATCAGCATCTTATATTTCTTTTGCGAACGGGCACGATTCCTGCTGATAGGCCTCGGCTGAACCCGAAGCAGGAGGAAGGTGAGCATGAGTATAAAGATCGACGACGCCATTGGCGTGCACGCGCAGGCCCTGGAGCTGCGTTCGCTGCGCAGCGAGATTCTGGCGGCGAACCTGGCCAACGAGGATACCCCGGGGTTCAAGGCGCGCGATCTGGACTTTGCCAAGGAGATGCAGCGGCTGGAGCGGGGCGATGCCTTCGACGGCTCCATCGCCAGCTCGAACCTGCAGTACCGCCTGCCGAGTCAGGCCGCCCAGGACGGCAACAGCGTCGAGCTGGCCGTGGAGCAGGCCGAGTTCGCCCGCAATGCCACCGATTTCCAGACCAGCCTGACCTTCCTCACCATGAAGTTCCGCGGTCTCAAACAAGCCATCGAGGGGCGCTAAGCCATGTCGTTCGACGCCATCTACCGCATCGCCGGTTCATCCATGAACGCGCAGACCGTGCGCCTCAATACCGTGGCCAGCAACCTGGCCAACGCCGACTCCGCGGCCAGCAGCCCGGAGCAGGTCTACCAGGCACGCAAGCCGGTGTTCGCCGCCGTCTACGGCAACGACGAGCTGACCCGGCCAGCGGGCATGGGCGGCGCCCATGTGCAGGTGCTCGACGTGGTCACCGCCGGGCGCGAGGCCCAGCGCCGCTACGAGCCGGACAACCCGCTGGCCAGCGCCGAGGGCTACGTCTATTACGCCGACATCAACCAGATCGAGGAGATGACCGACATGATGTCGGCCACCCGCAGCTTCGAGACCGGCGTAGAAGTGCTCAACCGGGTCAAGAGCATGCAGCAGGGCCTGCTGCGCCTGGGAGAAGTCTGATGGCGCTGGTCAATGGCAGCACCCTGGGCGCTCAGACTCTGGCCGGCAGCGATGAGCAGGTGCGCGCTGGAGTGAATGTCAGCGATGCCGCGCAGATGGAGAACAACTTCATCGACCTGATGGTGGCGCAGATCCGCAACCAGGATCCGACCAAACCGGTGGACAGCACCGAGTTCCTCAACCAGTTCGCCGCCATGAGCCAGGTCAAGAGCCTGGAAAACATGACCAACCTCAGCCAGAGCAACCTGGTGCTGCTGGACAACCTGCAGACCCTGGCCGCCGCCGGGCTGGTCGGCCAGCAGGTCAAGGTCGGCGCCGACAGCGTGACCCTCGATGGCCGCGCGGTCTCCGGGCAGCTGACCCTGCAGCACGCGGCGGGCAGCACGCTGCTGCGCCTGACCGACGGCAACGGGGTGACCCGCGAGGTGGAGCTGGGCGGGCGTGCCCCCGGCAGCCTGAGCTTCAGTCTCGATCCGCAGGCCCTGGGCCTGAGCCCCGGCACCTACCGCATCGAGGCGGTGACCGACAGCGGCGAATACCCAAGCGTCGAGCTGCAGGGCGAAGTGACTCATGTGCGTGTCGGCAGCGAGGGCCCGGTGCTCGACGTGGCCGGCATCGGCAGCGTGCCGTTCTACACCCTTACCGAATTCGGTCGCGGCGCGACCGGCAGCCTGCTGTGACGCAGCCGCTACCATCCCCTTGCAAGGTGACTGACAGATGAGTTTCAACATTGCCCTGACCGGCCTCAATGCGGTCAACGAACAGCTCAACACCATCAGCAACAACATCGCCAACTCCGGCACCACCGGCTTCAAGTCGTCGCGCACCGAGTTCGGCAGCGTGTATGCCGACAGCCAGGCCATGGGCGTGGAAGTGCTCGGCCTGACCCAGAGCATCAGCCAGGGCGGTGCCCTGGTGGCCACCGGGCGCAACCTCGACCTGGCCATTTCCGGCGGCGGCTTCTTCACCACCCGCGCCAGCAACGGCGCGATCCAGTACACCCGCGCCGGGGTGTTCGGCACTGACAGGGACAACTTCATCACCAGCGCCGGCGGCCAGCGCCTGCAGGGCTACCCGGTGGACGCCAACGGCAACCTGCTGGTCGGCTCGGTTGGCGACCTGCAGCTGCAGACCGCCAACCTGCCGGCCAAGGCCACCGACAGCCTGGACTTCGTCGGCAACCTGGACGCCAACCAGGCGGTGCCGGCGGTGGCGTTCGACCCGGCCAACGTCGCCTCCTATAACTCCAGCTACACCACCAAGGTGTTCGACTCCCTGGGCCGCGAGCACACCCTGACCCAGTACTTCGTCAAGACCGCCGCCAATACCTGGGACGCTCACTACTACGCCGATGGCGCCGCAGTGACCGCGCCGGCCGGCCCGGTGGCGATGAGCTTCGACACCAGCGGTGCGCTGACCGCGCCGGCCGGGCCGATTGCGGTGAGCTTCAACGCCCCGGGGGCCAACGCCCTCAACGTCGCGGTCGACTACACCGGCACCAGCCAGTACGGCTCGGATTTCGTGGTCACCACCAACCTGGCCAACGGCTATGCGGCGGGTGAGCAGACCGGCCTGGCGGTGGAGAAGGACGGCCGCGTGTTCGCCAACTACAGCAACGGCCAGCGCATGCTGCAGGGCCAGGTGGTACTGGCCAACTTCATCAACGCCCAGGGCCTGCGCAACGAGAACGGCACTGCCTGGAGCGAGACCGGCGAGTCCGGACAGCCGCTGTACGGTGTGGCCGGGGTCGGCTCGTTCGGCGACCTGGCCGCCGCCACCCTGGAAAACTCCAACGTCGACCTGACCCAGCAGCTGGTCAGCCTGATGGAAGGCCAGCGCAACTACCAGGCCAACACCAAGGTGCTGACCACCAACAAGGAACTGATCCAGGTGCTGTTCGGCGCCATCTGAGGACTGATCGCATGGACCGTTTGGGCTTTACCGCAATGACCGCCGCCAGCCGCACCATGAGCTCGTTGCAGCTGCGCGCGAACAACCTGGCCAACGCCACCACGCCGGGTTTTCGCGCCGACATGGAGCAGGCCGAGGCCGTCGCCGTGCAGGGCTACGGCTACGACAGCCGGCACCTGGCGCGCCTGCGCGACAACGGGGTGAACATGCAGGCCGGGACGCTGATGGCCACCGGGCGCGACCTGGACATGGCCGTGCAGGGCCAGGGCATGATCGCCCTCGAAGGCCCGGAGGGCGAGGTCTACACCCGTCACGGCAGCATCCAGGTGGATGCCGACCTGCGCCTGACCATCAATGGCCGGCCGCTGCTGGGCGAGGGCGGGCCGATCACCCTGCCCGAGTACGACAGCCTGCACATCGGCAGCGACGGCACCGTGTCGGTGATCCCGCGCGGCGACTACCTGATGGCCGAGGTCGACCGCATCAAGCGCGTGGACATCCCCGCGGCCAACCTGACCAAGGACAGCAGCGGCCTGCTGGTGACCCGCGACGGTCAGCCGGCCGAGGCCAGCGACGAGGTGCGCCTGGTCAGTGGCTACCTGGAGGCGAGCAACGTGTCTGCCGTCGGCGAACTGGTGGCGAGCATGAGCCTGAGCCGCCTGTTCGAGACGCAGGTGAAGATGATGAAAGCCGCCGAGGACTTGTCCGACGCAGGCAACCGCATGATTCGCGGTTAACCGGAGGTACGCATGAGTTCGGCACTTTGGGTCAGCAAGACCGGTCTGGCGGCGCAGGATACCGCGCTGTCGACCGTGGCCAACAACCTGGCCAACGTCAACACCGTCGGCTTCAAGAGCGATCGGGCGGTATTCGAGGACCTGTTCTATTCGGTCGAGGTGCAACCCGGCGCCCAGGCCGACGAGGTCAACACCGTGCCCTCGGGCATCCAGCTGGGCAGCGGCGTGCGCGTGGTCGGAACGCAGAAGACCTTCACCGAAGGCAACATGCAGCCGACCGGCCAGCCGATGGACCTGGCCATCGTCGGCCGCGGCTTTTTCCAGGTCGAGGCGGCCAACGGCGACATCTATTACACCGAGAACGGCCAGTTCCAGCTCAACGCCGAAGGCATGGTGGTCAACGCCCAGGGTCTGCCGCTGTCACCGGGCCTGGAAGTGCCGGAAGGCAGCAGCCGCTTCACCGTGGGCAGCGACGGCATCGTCAGCGTGGTTCTGCCGGGGGAAACCGCGCCGAGCGAGATCGGCCAGATCACCCTGGTCAACTTCGTCAACCCGGCCGGCCTCGAGGCCCTGGGCGGCAACCTGTACAAGGAAACCGCGGCCAGCGGCGAGCCGGTCGAGGGCACGCCGGGCGCCGACGGCCTGGGCAACATCAAGCAGGGCGTGCTGGAAGGTTCCAACGTGCAGGTGGTGGAGGCCATGGTCAACATGATCGGCATCCAGCGCGCCTACGAGGCCAACGCCAAGGTGCTCGACGCCGCCTCCGGCATGCTGCAGTTCCTCAACCAGACCGTGTGAGTGCGATGAGAGCGTTCCTGATCCTGTTCGGCGCCCTGCTGCTCGGCGGCTGCGCCAGCCTCGAGGAGATGCTGCCCGAGGAAGACTCCAGCCAATACCAGCCGCTGGACCTGGACTACAGCCTGCCGCCGACCACCGGCGGCGGCCTGTTCCGCCCCGGCTACAGCGGCGCCCTGACCCAGGATCAGCGCGCCCTGCGCATCGGCGACATTCTCACCGTGGTGCTGGAGGAACAGACCCAGTCGAGCAAGAGCGCCGGCACCAGCTTCGGCAAGAGCTCGGGGGTGTCGATCGGCATCCCCACCGTGCTGGGCGAGCAATACGACGAGCTGGAAACCGCCGCCGAGGCCGAGCGCGATTTCGACGGTTCGGCCGAGAGCTCGCAGCAGAACTCCCTGCGCGGCTCCATCGCCGTCACCGTGCACCGCGTGCTGCCCAACGGCTCGCTGCTGGTCAAGGGCGAGAAGAGCCTGCGCCTGAACCAGGGCGAGGAATTCATCCGCCTGACCGGCCTGGTGCGGGTCGACGACATCAACCGCTTCAACCAGGTGTCGTCGCAGAACGTGGCCAACGCGAAGATTTCCTACGCTGGCCGCGGGGTGCTCAACGACAGCAACTCCGCCGGCTGGCTGACGCGCTTCTTCACCCATCCGATCTTCCCGCTGTAAACGAGGCTGGCCCATGCGCTGGATGTTGAAAACCCTGGCTGGTCTGTTCACCGCGCTGCTGGCGCTGGGCGTGCAGGCGGTGCCCTTGCAGGATCTGGTCGATGTCGAGGGCATCCGCGCCAACCAACTGGTGGGCTATGGTCTGGTGGTCGGCCTGGACGGTACCGGCGACAAGAACCAGGTGAAGTTCACCAGCCAGTCGGTGGCCAACCTGATCAAGCAGTTCGGCATCAACCTGCCGCCCAATGTCGACCCCAAGCTGAAGAACGTGGCGGCGGTGATGGTGACCGCCAGCGTGCCGCCGTCCTACAGCCCGGGGCAGATGATCGACGTGACGATTTCCTCCCTGGGCGATGCCAAGAGCCTGCGCGGCGGCCAGCTGCTGATGACGCCGCTGCGCGGCATCGACGGCGAGGCCTACGCCCTGGCTCAGGGCGGGGTGGTGGTCGGCGGCCTGAATGCCCAGGGCCAGAGCGGCTCCAGCGTGGCGATCAATACCGCCAACGGTGGCCTGATCCCCAATGGCGCGACCATCGAACGGATGATTCCCAGCGACTTCGGCCAGCGCCCGGAGATCATGCTCAACCTGCGCCAACCCAGCTTCCAGACCGCGGCCAAGGTGGTCGGCGCCCTGGAGCGGGTGTTCGGCAGCGGCGCGGCGCAGGCCCTGGACGCCACCCGGATCAGCGTGCGCGCGCCGCAGGCGGCCAGCCAGCGCACCAGCTTCATGGCCCTGCTGGAGACCGTCGAGGTGGAAGAGGGGCGGCAGCGGCCCAAGGTGGTGTTCAACAGCCGTACCGGCACCGTGGTGGTCGGCCAGGGCGTGCGGGTCAAGGCCGCCGCCGTGACCCATGGCACGCTGACCGTGACCATCAGCGAGAACCCCCAGGTCAGCCAGCCGGGCCCCTTCAGCAATGGCACCACCGCGGTGACGCCGCAGTCCTCGATCGACGTGGCCCAGGAGGCCAAGCCGATGTTCAAGTGGCCGGACGGCGCCAGCCTGGAAAGCATCATCGATACGGTGAACAGCCTGGGCGCCACCCCGGACGATGTGATGAGCATTCTGCAGGCGCTGGAACAGGCCGGTGCGCTGAATGCCGAACTGATCGTGATCTGACGAGCCCCCTTCATGAGCATTGTTTCTCTCAATCCGTCGTTTCATGGGCAACCGGCCCCGGCCAATCCCGCCGAGGGCGCACGCAGCCAGCTGGAGGTCGCCGCCGAGCAGTTCGAGGCGCTGTTTCTGCAGCAGATCCTCAAACAGATGCGCAAGGCCGGTGATGTGCTGGCCGAAGGCAGCCCGCTGCACAGCCGGGAGATGTCGACCATGCGCGACTTCCACGACGAGGTGCTGGCCGAGACCCTGGCCGGACAGAAGCAGGCCGGCATCGCCAGCCTGCTGGTGACCCAGTTGTCCGGCGGGCCGGCCGGCGTGGCCCAGCTGGACCAGGCGCAGCTGGCGGCGCGTGAGGCGCCGGTGCCGCAGCGCGTGCCGGCAGTGCAACCGCTGGCCAGCGCGCCGAGCCTGGTGCAGCCGCTGCGCGACACCTGGCAGCGCGGCGTGAGCGAGGCCGAGGGGCTCTGGCAGCGCGGCAAGGCCGGCTTCCAGCAACTGGTCGAGCGGGTGATCCAACAGGAGTCGGCGGGCAATGTCGCCGCCGTCTCGGCCAAGGGCGCCCTGGGCCTGATGCAGCTGATGCCGGAAACCGCCCAGGACATGGCTGCGGAGCTGGGCCTGGCCTATGACGAGCAGCGCTTGCGCAGCGATGCCGCCTACAACAAGCGCCTGGGCAGTGCCTACCTGGACAAAATGCTCGACCGCTACGATGGCCACCAGGCGCTCGCCCTGGCGGCCTACAACGCCGGCCCGGCGCGGGTCGACAGCTGGCTGCAGGCCCATGGCGACCCGCGCCGCGGCGAAGTCAGCACCGGCGAGTGGATCGAACGCATTCCCTACCAGGAAACCCGCGACTACACCCGCCGTATCCTCGGCGGCCAGGCCGCGGCAGCGCCTGCCGTGCGCCAGCCGGAGGCGCCGGCGGCACAGACGCCGCTGGCGGCGCTTAAGCCGGCGCTGGAAGCGGTCGCCTTGTCTCTGGTGACGCCGGTCGCTGCCGACCATCGCGTCCGGTCCGAGGCATTTGCCCAGCCGATCCGCCTTGAGCGCAAGGAGACCCTGTCGTGAGTACCCTCAGCCAGATCGGCTACAGCGGCGTGCATGCCGCCCAGACGGCCCTGGCCAGCACCGGCCAGAACATCGCCAATGCCAACACCCCGGGCTTCAGCCGGCTCAATGCGCTGTTCGCCTCGCGGGCCGGCAGCAGTGCGCTGAATGCCGGTGGCGGCGTGGAAGTGACCAGTATCCGCCGCCTGTCCAACGAGTTCCTCTCCCAGCAGCTGTGGCGGGCCAACAGCGAGCAGCATTTCTTCGAGAGCAACCAGCAGTACCTCGGTGCGCTGGAGGGGTTGATGGGCGGCGAGGGCTCGAGCATCAGCGTCGGCCTCGACCAGTTCTTCGCCGCGCTCAGCGAGGCCAGCCCGACCCCCAGTTCGCTGGCCCTGCGCCAGCAGATCCTCAGCGAGGCGGGCAACCTGGCGCAGCGCTTCAACGGCCTCAATGGCAACATCCAGGCCCAGCTCGATGCGCTGCACGAGCAGCGCCAGGCCATGGTCGCCGAAACCAACGGGCTGATCGGCAACATCGCCGAACTGAACAAGCGCATCATCGAGACCGAGTCGGTCAAGGGCGACAGCAACGCCTTGCGCGACCAGCGCGAGAACCTGACCCAGCAGCTCAGCCGTTTCGCCGCGCTGCGCATCAACGAAGTGGCCGATGGCTCCTACACCATCGCCCTGACCAATGGCCAGCCGCTGGTGGTCGGCGCCACCGCCGCACGCCTCGACCTGAGCCTGGATGCGAGCAACCAGCAGAGCATTTCCCTGGCCTTCGCCGGCACCCAGTTCCCGTTGCGCCAGGACAGCTTCGGCGGGGCGCTGGGCGGCCTCTACAGCAGCGAATACGCCGCGCTGCGGCCCATGCAGGGCGCATTGCACCAGATGGCCGAGCAGCTGGCGCAGATGGTCAATGGGGTGATGACCGCCGGCTTCGACCTGGCCGGCAATCCGGGCCAGGCGCTGTTCACCTACGATGCCGCCAGCACCACGCAGATGCTGCGGGTGGAGGCGCTCAGCGCCGAACAGCTGGCCTTTTCCGACAGCGCCGGCGAGCAGGGCAACAACGGCAACCTGCTCGACCTGCTGGGCCTGAAGAGCCAGGGCATCACCCTCAACGGCAGTGCCTTCACCCTCAACGACGCCTACGCCAGCCTGCTCGGCCGGGTCGCCAGCGACAGCCGGCAGAGCAAGGCCGACCTGCAGACCACCACGGCGGTGACCCAGCAGGCCCAGGCCCAGCGCGACAGCGTCAGCGCGGTGAACCTGGACGAGGAGGCGGTCAGCCTGATGACCTACCAGCAGGCCTACCAGGCCAACATGAAGGTCATCGCCACCGCCCGGGATATTTTCGAAGAGATGCTGGCTTCCTTCTAAACGCAGCGGCAAGGGGAATCATGATGCGCATCACCAACTCGCAGATCGTCGCCACCATGCACGGCTCGATGAATCGCAATGCCGAAGAGCTGGCCAAGCTGATGCAACAGATGTCCAGCGGCAAGCGCATCCTGGTGCCCTCGGACGATCCGATCGCCAGCGTGCGCGTGCTCCGGGTGCAGCGCGAGGAAGCCAGCCTGACCCAGTACCGCAGCAACATCACCAACGTCTCCGGCAGCCTGTCGACCCAGGAGGTCAACCTGACGTCCATCTCCGACAGCATGCTGCAGGTGCGCGATCTGCTGTTGTGGGCGGCCAACGGCTCGAACACCAGTGCGGACCTGGCCGCCATGGCCGGCGAGCTGGGCAGCCTGGAGCAGACCATCGCCAGCTTCATCAACGTGCGCGACGAGGAGGGCCGCTACCTGTTCTCCGGTACGCTCACCGACCAGCCGGCGCTGACCTTCGACGCACTGAGCGACAGCTACCTGGCCAGCGGCAACGACAAGCACCGCCAGGCCGCGGTGGCCAACGGCGTGCTGGTCGAGGAGAACGTCACCGCGCTGGAGATCTTCGGCGGCGGCATGGACATGCTCAACCAGCTGCATGCCCTGGTGACGACGCTGAAGAGTCCGACCCTGGTCGCCGGCGACCCGGCCGTGCTGCAGCAGATCAAGGACACCCTCGACCAGCTCGACGGCTCCCACAGCAAGCTGCTGGGCAGCGTGACCCAGCTGGGCGGGCGGCAGAACACCCTGAGCCTGATCGCCGACAGCAACGCCGAGGTATCCCTGGTCAACCAGAAGATCGAGGGCGAACTGTCGCGGCTCGACTATGCCGGCGCCACCATCGACCTGAACAATTACCAGCTGTCCCTGCAGGCCACGCAGAAGACCTATCTGAAGATCCACGAGCTGTCGCTGTTCGGCCTGCTGTAAGGAATCCTGCCGATGAAAGTCGACAAGCAACTGCCCGCGGTCACCTCCATCGATCCCCAGGAGCGCCGCCAGACCCAGCCCTCCCAGGCATTGCCGCGTGCACGCAAGGCAGGCGGCGAGGCGAAATCCGCTGCCGCGCCGCTCGCTCAGCGGGCCGAACGCAATGCCAGCTTCAGCCTGCAGCTCAACCAGCAGCTGACCTCCATGCAGTCGGCCGACGGTTATCTGGCGGACCTGGCCGCGCGTCTCGGCCAGCTCAAGCTGTCGCTCAGCCGTCAGCTCGGCGGCGGCAAGCAGGCCAGGGAGGGCGGCGAGCTGCAACCGGCCCTGGACGGCGCGCGCGAGCTGCTGGAACAGCGCACCGAGCGTTCCGGGCAAGCGCTGGATGCACGCTTCAAGCTGCATCTGCATGAACCGGTGCGGGCGCACTTCAGCCTCGAGGGGCTGGAGTCCCTGGAACGGGTCCAGCAGGCCGGTGCGGAAACGCTGCTGTTCAGTGCCGGGCGCAAGCTGGCCGAGCCGCTGGCGGTGGTGCTGGAGGAGGGGCTGACGGAGCAGCAGATTCTCCGCCGTTTCAATACCAGCCTCGGCCAGGCGGGGATTCGCATCGAGCTGGAGCGCGGCGGCGCCCTGAAGTTCTCCGCGACGGAAACCCTGTGGAACGAACTCAAGGGCTCCCTGGCGGTACAGGGCAGTGGCAATCTGTTTGCCAAGGCCGGCTTCACCCGCCTGCAGAGCCGCGAAGACGAGCAGCTGCGCCTGCCCGCCACGCTCAATCCGGACGATCAGCGCGAGCTGCGTCGCGTACTGGACTCGGTGGTGCATTCGCTGGACCGGATCGCGGCCCTGCGCGAGCAGATCGCCCACCGCCAGCAGGAAATCCGCGACTTCCTCAAGCGCCATGCCGACAAGAGCGAGCAGCAGTGGGCCGCCGAGTTCACCGGCCGCCTCTATCGGCTGTTGCGCGAGGGTGGCAGCAGTTACGCGGCGGTCAGTCAGACGGTGGTGGCGCAGTCCAACCTCAATCGATTCGCCGTGGTCAGCCTGTTGTCCTGAGTGCGGGCCGAGGAACCACGGTCATTGCCGAGCATCAATATGGGCCTTGGCTTGTTTGGCGCAAACTTGCATAGTTGGGTAACTGGCGAAAGCGATATGAAAGGCAAGGATTCCATGGTGTATGTGCAGCGCGATGGCGAAGGGCGGATTCTGCGAGTCGAATACGATCCGTTCGAGGGCATGAGCGATTCCCTGGCGGTCGAGAGCCCCGAGCTGCAGCGCTGGCTGGGCGTGCGCATGGAGGTCAAAAGCAAGCTGGACCAGCTGCGCCAGTCCGATCTGGACATGATCCGCGTGCTCGAGGATGTGCTGTACATCCTCATCGATCATGGCGTCATCCAGTACACCGAACTCCCGGAGGCTGCCCGCCACAAGCTCGACCAGCGCGCGCTGGTGCGTGCCGATCTGGAAGGCCTGATCGACCATCCGGAAGATCTCTGAAGTTCTACGCTTGCCTGCATGCCCCGACTGTTTCAAGATCTTTACAGGATCTGCACTCGCCTGTTCCGGTCTTTTTACACCGCCCCACTGGAACAGCCGGAAAGGTCTCCAGTAGAATCCGGCGCCCGCCCAGCGCGTAAGTTCAGCTTCCATCGCTGTGGCGTGGTTCATCGCCAAGCACGGTTTTCTGGCGTTTGCTTTCTGACGTGGTTGCGCCAAGCTTCATGCGTTGCGCGTACGGCAGTGGGTTACAGCGAGGTGTCGCTTGATTAAGGTGCTGGTGGTCGATGACCACGATCTGGTTCGAATGGGTATTACCCGCATGCTGGCCGATATCGACGGCCTGCAGGTGATCGGGCAGGCGGACTCCGGTGAGGCGGCGCTGCAGAAAGTCCGCGAACTCAAGCCGGATGTCGTGCTGATGGACGTCAAGATGCCGGGCATCGGCGGCCTGGAAGCCACGCGCAAACTGCTGCGCAGTTACCCCGAGCTGAAAGTCATCGCCGTGACCGCCTGCGACGACGACCTGTTTCCGACCCGTCTGCTGCAGGCCGGTGCCGCCGGTTACCTGACCAAGGGTGCGGCGCTGGAGGAGATGGTCCAGGCGATCCGCATGGGCTTTGCCGGGCAGCGCTACATCAGCTCGCAGATCGCCCAGCAGCTGGCCCTGAAGTCGTTCCAGCCGAACAACAGCGGTTCGCCGTTCGACCTGCTGTCCGAGCGGGAAATCCAGATCGCCCTGATGATCGCCAACTGCCAGAAGGTGCAGACCATCTCCGACAAGCTGTGCCTGTCGCCGAAGACGGTGAACACCTACCGCTATCGCATCTACGAGAAGCTCGACATCACCAGCGATGTGGAGCTGGCGCTGCTGGCCGTGCGCCACGGCATGGTCGATGCCATCAGCTGAACGCGTGCGCGGAAAGGGCTTCGGCAGGGCGCGGCGCGGACGTAAACTGCCTCTCCCCAGTCATTTTCTCTATCGCCTCCGATGACCGCTTCCAGTTCCGCCGCGCCTTTCGATCCGAGTGCCTTCCTCGCCACCTGCAGCGGCCGTCCCGGCGTGTACCGGATGTTCGACGGCGAGGCCAAGCTGCTCTACGTCGGCAAGGCCTCCAACCTGAAGAAGCGCCTGGCCAGCTATTTCCGCAAGACCGGTCTGGCGCCGAAAACGGCGGCTTTGGTGGCGCGCATCGCGCAGGTCGAAACCACCATCACCGCCAACGAGACCGAGGCGCTGCTGCTCGAGCAGACGCTGATCAAGCAGTGGCGGCCGCCGTACAACATCCTCCTGCGCGACGACAAGTCCTACCCCTACGTGCTGCTGTCCGATGGCGAGTTTCCGCGCCTGGGCATTCATCGCGGGGCGAAGAAGGAGAAGGGCCGCTACTTCGGGCCGTACCCCAGCGCCGGGGCGATCCGCGAGAGCCTCAACCTGCTGCAGAAGACCTTCCTGGTGCGCCAGTGCGAGGACAGCTATTTCAAGAACCGCACCCGGCCTTGCCTGCAGTACCAGATCAAGCGCTGCAAGGGGCCCTGCGTCGGGTTGGTCGAGCCCGCGGAATATGCCGAGGACGTGCGCCACTCGGTGATGTTCCTCGAGGGGCGCAGCAGCGCGCTGACCGATGAGCTGTCGGCCGCCATGGAGAAGGCGGCGATCAGCCTGGAGTTCGAGCGCGCCGCCGAGCTGCGCGACCAGATCGCCCTGCTGCGCCGCGTGCAGGACCAGCAGAGCATGGAGGGCGGCACCGGCGATGTGGACGTGGTTGCCGCCATGGTCAATCCCGGTGGCGCCTGCGTGCACCTGATCAGCGTGCGCGGTGGACGGGTGCTGGGCAGCAAGAACTTCTTTCCCCGGGTGGGCTTCGAGGAGGAGAGCGGCGCGGTACTGGCGGCCTTTCTCGCCCAGTACTACCTGTCCAGCCATGAGCGCGATCTGCCCAGTGAGCTGATCGTCAACGTGCTGCACGAGGACCTGCCGACCCTGGCGGCGGCCCTGGGCGAGCTGCGTGGGCGCGAGCTGTCGATCAGCCATCGGGTGCGCGGTACGCGGGCGCGCTGGCAGCAGCTGGCGGTGACCAATGCCGAGCAGGCCCTGGGCGCGCGCCTGGCCAATCGGCAGCACGTGGCGGCGCGCTTCGAGGCCCTGGCCGAGGCGCTCGACCTGGATGAGCCGCCGCAGCGCCTGGAGTGCTACGACATCAGCCATTCCAGTGGCGAGGCGACCGTGGCCTCCTGCGTGGTATTCGGCCCCGAGGGGCCGCTCAAGTCCGACTACCGGCGCTACAACATCGAAGGGGTGACGGCCGGCGACGATTACGCGGCGATGCACCAGGCCCTGACCCGGCGCTTCAGCAAGCTCAAGGAGGGTGAGGGCAAGCTGCCGGACATCCTCCTGGTCGACGGCGGCAAGGGGCAGATGGCCATGGCCCGCGAGGTGCTGCAGGAACTGGCGGTGCCCGAGCTGATCCTGCTCGGCGTGGCCAAGGGCGTGACGCGCAAGCCCGGCCTGGAAACCCTGTACCTGAACGATGCCGACCACGAATTCAGCCTGCCGGCCGATTCGCCGGCACTGCACCTGATCCAGCAGATCCGCGACGAGGCGCACCGCTTCGCCATCACCGGGCACCGCGCGCGGCGCGGCAAGGCGCGGCGTACTTCCAGCCTGGAAGATGTCGCGGGTATCGGGCCCAAGCGCCGGCGCGAACTGCTCAAGCATTTCGGCGGCCTGCAGGAACTGAGCCGCGCCAGCATCGAGGAAATCGCCAAGGCGCCGGGGATCAGCAAAAAGCTCGCCGAGTCGATTTATGCGGCCCTGCACAGCGAGTAGAATGCCGCTTCAACTCGCTGGCCTGTGGTCCTGATGAATATCCCAAACCTGCTCACCGTTCTGCGCGTCCTGCTGATTCCGGTCATCATCCTGCTGTTCTATCTACCCTTCTCCTGGAGCTACCTGGCGGCCAGCGGCGTATTCGCCCTGGCGGCGATCACCGACTGGTTCGACGGCTACCTGGCGCGGCGCTGGGAGCAGAGCACGCCGTTCGGCGCCTTCCTCGACCCGGTGGCGGACAAGCTGATGGTGGCCGTGGCGCTGGTGCTGCTGGTGGAGGAACACGCCAGCTTCTGGCTGACCCTGCCGGCGGTGATTATCATCGGTCGCGAGATCGTGGTCTCGGCGCTGCGCGAGTGGATGGCCGAGCTGGGCGCGCGGGCGCATGTGGCGGTGTCCAACCTGGGCAAGTGGAAGACGGCGGCGCAGATGGTGGCGCTGGTCATCCTGCTGGCCAATCCGCCGCTGCTGACGTTCTGGGTGGGCCTGGGCTTTGCGCTGCTGATCGTCGCAGCGGGCCTGACCCTGTGGTCGATGCTGCAGTACTTGCTGGCGGCCTGGCCGCATCTCAGCATCACTGCGGAAAAGAAATAAACTTTTTTGAATCAAGGGGTTGACGGCTCGTTCTGAAAGTATAGAATGGCGCCCGTCACCAAGACGCGGGAATAGCTCAGTTGGTAGAGCACGACCTTGCCAAGGTCGGGGTCGCGAGTTCGAGTCTCGTTTCCCGCTCCAGTTTGTTGACGTTGACGCCGCTTCTTGCGGCGTCTTCGTTTGAGGCCGATTAGCAGAGTGGTTATGCAGCGGATTGCAAATCCGCGTACATCGGTTCGATTCCGGTATCGGCCTCCAATCTAAAAAGCCCCGTAGATCGCTGATCTACGGGGCTTTTTCTTTGCTGCCGATTGACTGCCGGCAGCCTTGCAGGGGCTCCGAGGGCTGTATATAGTCCAGCCCTCGCTTCACAGCGCTACCGCCCGAATGGCGAAATCGGTAGACGCAGGGGACTTAAAATCCCTCGCCAGCAATGGCATGCCGGTTCGAGTCCGGCTTCGGGCACCATCGAATTTCCCCCACTACGCCCGCTTGCGCGGGCGTAGTCGTTTCTGCTCCCGGCTCTTGTCATGCGCGGGCATCCGGCCGTCGGCGACTGTGCGGGCAAGAAGAGCTCACGACACATCCGGGCTCACAGTGCGCGGCCTCGAATTGCGTCGTCATCCGCCGCAGGTTCGCTGGCTATAATCGGGCGCTGGATCATGAGGAGTCGGCATGCTGATCAATGCGCCTTATTTGCCGCACCTGCTGGCGGTGCTGTGGTTTCTGCTGTGCTGGGGCGGCTACACCCAGTATGCGCTCTGGAAGGGCCGCGATACGCCCTGTCTGGCCAGCGTCCTGCACCTGTATCGGGAAGACTGGATGCGGCGCCTGTTGCTGCGCGATAACCGCATCGCCGACGCCAACGTGATCGGCAACCTGGAGCGCAATGCCTCCTTTTTCGCTTCCAGCACCCTGATCATCCTCGCCGGCATCCTCACCGTGCTGGGCGCCTCCGATCGGGCGGTCTCGCTGCTGGAGGACCTGCCGCTGGTGCAGCCGGTCAGCCGTGAGTGGTCTGAGATCAAGCTGCTATGCCTGGCCGTGGTGTTCGTCTACGCCTTCTTCACCTTCAGCTGGTGCATGCGCCAGTACAACTTCGCCGCGATCCTGGTGGGCTCGGCACCGATGGTGGGTGAGCGCGATGTCTCCGAGCCGGAACGCAAGGCATTTGCCTCGCGGGCGGCGCAGGTGGTGTCGATGGCTGCGAATCAGTTCAACCTGGGCTTGCGTGCCTACTATTTCGGCATGGCGATCCTGGCCTGGTTCATCAATCCCTGGTTTTTCATGCTGGTTACCGCGGGCGTGGTGCTGGTGCTGTATCACCGCGAGTTCCATTCCGACGTGTTGGAGGTGATGCTGTACACCCAGGCTCCACTGCCGGAGTCGCTCAAGGAGAGAAGCGAATGACCCTGCCTTTCTGGTGTGTGTTGATCAGCGCGCTGCTGATTTTTCTGGCGAAGGTCCCTGTGGCCAAGGCGATGAATGCCGCGGGCGGCTACGACAACCATCATCCGCGCGCCCAGCAGGCGCGGCTGACCGGCTTCGGGGCGCGCGCACTGGCGGCCCACCAGAACAGTTTCGAGGCCTTTCCGCTGTTTGCCGTGGGTGTGCTGATGGCCCATGTCACCCAGACCCATGGCCCGCTGGTGAATATCCTGGCGGTGACCTTCGTGGTGGCGCGGGTACTCTATCTGGTGCTGTATTGGGCCGACCTGCACTGGCAGCGCAGCCTGGTCTGGGTGGTCGGTCTGCTCTGCAGCCTGTTGCTGATGCTCAGCCCGGCCCTGGCCTGAAACGAAAAAGCCCGCGTAAGCGGGCTTTTTCGTGGGGCGGGGTTACTGGTTGTCGACGGCGTCCTTGGCTTCGTCGCCGGCATCCTGAATGGCGTCGGCTGCATCGTCGGCCGCGTCCTGGATTTTCTCGCCGGTGGTGGGCTCGCTGCCCATCACCTGATCGGCTTTCTGTTCGATGGCCGCGCCGGTGTCCTCGGCGGCGTCACCCAGCGACTCCATGGCTTCGGATGCCGATTCCTTGGCCGACTCCATCTTGTCTTCCGGGGTCTTCTCGCAGGCGGCCAGGCCAAGCATGGCGGCAAGGAGCAGGGCATAGGTAAAGGGTTTCGACATGGTTGGGACTCCTTAGGGGCTTTCCTGGCGAGGACTGTCCTCGTGACAGTGCTAAGACGGTGGTGGAGTGGCCAAAGTTCCGCGGGATTCGGCCATGCATACTCTGAACCCGCGTTCAATTGCTGTGTGCCCGCGCCGGCGAGCGGGTATGATGCGCCCCTTTTCGAGCCATCGCCGGGAGTGCTGTCGTGAGCGATAACCCTGTTCTAGAGCGCGCCCAGCGCTTTCTGTCGGCCTTGCGCCATTGCCAGGTGCTGGGTATTGCCGTGCATGAGGCCAAGCCCGAAGGCCTGACCCTGCACTTGCCCTACAGTACGCAGATCATCGGCAACCCGGAAACCGGAGTGATCCACGGCGGGGCCATCACCACGCTGATGGATACCACCTGCGGCATCTCCACCGTGTGCGTGCTGCCGGAGTTCGAGATCTGCCCGACCCTGGACCTGCGCATCGACTACATGCGCCCGGCCCAGCCGCACAAGGATGTCTACGGCTTCGCCGAGTGCTACCGGGTCACCGAGAACATCATCTTCACCCGCGGCTATGCCTACCAGGACAGCCCCGACGAGCCGATCGCCCATGTGGTGGGCGCGTTCATGCGCATGGGCAAAGGCGCCCAGGGCGACAGCGAACTCAAGCGCAATATCCAGGGAGGTGCCTGATGGCCGCGTTGAACCTCAATACCCTGGTGCGCCAGGCGCACGAGAAGAATGACTACGACAGCCTGATCAGCCTGATCCCCTATGCCAAGCTGATCGGCATCGAATGCCTGCGCCTGGGCGATGACATGGTGTTCCGCCTGCCGGCGAACAAGGACAACATCGGCAACCCGATTCTGCCGGCGCTGCACGGCGGGGTGATCGCCGGTTTCATGGAGCATGCCGCCATGCTCCATCTGCTGATGTTCATGGGCATCCCACATTTGCCGAAAATCATCGACTTCTCGATAGATTACCTGCGCGCCGGTCATTATCGTGACACCTATGTGCAATGCCAGGTCTGGCGGCAGGGGCGGCGTGTCGCCAACGTCGCGATCACGGCCTGGCAGACCAAGCAAACCGAACCGATTGCCACCGCTCGTGCGCACTTCAAGGTCGACGAGCCCTGAGTGGGGCGCGGGCGCCTAGAACTCTAAGGAATCCTCAATGGATGCGTTGCTGATCCTCGGCGGCCTGCTGCTGATGCTCACCGGCCTGGTCTGGCTGGTCATGCGGGCCTTCGGCACCAGCCTGCTGTGGGGCTGGGGCAGCCTGTTGCCGCCACTGACGCTGGTCTATGTGCTGCGTCACTGGCGGGTCGCCCGCGGCGCCGTGGGCCTGCTGGCCCTGGGCTGCATCCCGCTGGTGGTGGGCCTGGTGCTGCTGGCCAGCAAGGACCCGGCGCGCCTGGAGGCGATCCTCAGCCTCGACTGGCTGAAGGCCGAGCAGCACGCGCCGGCCGAACTGGATATCCGCCTGCATGGGGAACTGAACGGCCAGCCATTCCTGCCGCAACATGCCGAGCTGATCGATGGCGTGCTCAGCCTGCGCGAGGGCGAGGATTTCTTCGCCAGCCGCGAAGTGAAGATTCGCCTGCCGCAAGGGCTCGTGGCGCCCATTCGCCTGGATGTGTTGCCGGCGGACGAGGGCAACCTGCCCGAGGTGGAAGTCAGCTGGCTGCTGCCCGAACAGGACCTGCCCGAGGCCCGGCGCCTGAGCAAGGGCTACACCCTGCATCTGGATCTGCAGACCCTGCCACCGAACAAGCTCAATGGCGATTTCCATCTGGTGCTGCCGCCGCAGTACGCCACCACCCTGAGTGGCCGCCTGGAGTTGTTCAGCGACCACCTGCGTTACCGCGATGGCCGGCTGGATACCTCGTTCGATTCCCAGGAAACCCTGGCCCGGGTGATCGAGGACTACCTGCAGCGGCGTTTCGTGACCCGCCTGGTGCAGCTGTCCGAGGTGCCGCTGGTGAGTTTTCCGCTCGAGCGTGCGCCGCTGAGCCTGACGGCGAAGATCAATGGCCAGGAGCAGCGCCTGCAGCTGGTGCTGGTGAAGAACGCGCGGGGCTGGCAGGTCGAGGGTGATCACTATCCGGCGCTGCCGCAGCCCAGTACGGCGCAGACTGCACCCGCCGAGGTGGCCGTGCCGCCTGCGAGCGAGCCGAGCCGGGTGCAGGTGGATCGTCGCCAGCGTTTCTCCCTGTTGCGCCTGCTGAGTGCGCCGCAGCAGTACCAGAACCTCAACATGCGCATCACCAAGCTCAGCGGTGGCTCGGCCGAAGGGCGCTTCGCCGGCCTGGGCGAGGATGGCAGCATCCGCCTGAGCCAGCAGCGCGGTGGCGCCGGGCAGGCCACCTTCACCCTGCATCCGGATGAAATCAGCCGGGTCGAGCTGCTCGAACCCTGATCCGGTTTGCGGCAAGCCCTTGAAATCCATTCTGAAGTCCCCATCTGCAGGACATCCGCCGCGTTCGCGGCCTGTCCTGCATGTGGAGTTAGACGACCATGAGTGTGGAAACTCAAAAAGAAACCCTGGGCTTCCAGACCGAGGTGAAGCAGCTGCTGCACCTGATGATCCATTCGCTGTATTCGAACAAGGAAATCTTCCTTCGCGAGCTGATTTCCAACGCCTCGGATGCCGCCGACAAGCTGCGCTTCGAGGCGCTGGCCAAGCCGGAGCTGCTCGAAGGCGGCGATCCGCTTAAGATCCGCCTGACCTTCGACAAGGACGCCAAGACCGTCACCCTCGAAGACAACGGCATCGGCCTGAGCCGCGAGGAGGCCATCGCCCACCTCGGCACCATCGCCAAGTCCGGCACCGCCGACTTCATGAAAAACCTCACCGGCGACCAGAAGAAGGATTCGCACCTGATCGGCCAGTTCGGCGTGGGCTTCTACTCGGCCTTCATAGTCGCCGACAAGGTCGACGTGTTCAGCCGCCGCGCCGGCCTGGCCGCCAGCGAAGGCGTGCACTGGTCGAGCAAGGGCGAGGGCGACTTCGAAGTCGCCACCGTCGAGAAAGCCGAGCGCGGTACCCGCATCGTCCTGCACCTGAAGGCCGGCGAAGAAGAGTTCGCCGACGGCTGGCGCCTGCGCAACATCGTCAAGAAGTACTCCGACCATATCGCCCTGCCGATCGAGCTGCCCAAGGAGCAGCACGGTGAGGACGTTCCGGCCGAGGCCGAGTGGGAAACCGTCAACCGCGCCAGCGCGCTGTGGACCCGCGGCCGCACCGAGGTCAAGGACGAGGAATACCAGGAGTTCTACAAGCACGTCGCCCACGACTTCGAGAACCCGCTGTCCTGGAGCCACAACAAGGTCGAAGGCAAGCTGGAATACACCTCCTTGCTCTACGTGCCGGGCCGTGCGCCGTTCGACCTGTACCAGCGCGAAGCGCCGCGTGGCCTCAAGCTGTATGTGCAGCGCGTGTTCATCATGGACCAGGCCGACGAATTCCTGCCGCTGTACCTGCGCTTCATCAAGGGCGTGGTCGACTCCAACGACCTGTCGCTCAACGTGTCCCGCGAGATCCTGCAGAAAGACCCGGTCATCGACTCGATGAAGACGGCGCTGACCAAGCGCGTGCTGGACATGCTGGAGAAGCTGGCGAAGAACGAGCCCGAGCAGTACAAGACCTTCTGGAAGAACTTTGGCCAGGTGCTCAAGGAAGGCCCGGCGGAAGACTTCGCCAACAAGGAGAAGATCGCCAGCCTGTTGCGTTTCGCCTCCACCGCCGGCGATGACGGCGAGCAGTCCGTGGCCCTGGCCGACTACCTGGCGCGCGCCAAGGAAGGCCAGGACAAGATCTACTTCCTCACCGGCGAAACCCATGCCCAGGTGAAGAACAGCCCGCACCTGGAAGTGTTCCGCAAGAAAGGCATCGAAGTGCTGCTGCTCACCGACCGCATCGACGAGTGGCTGATGAGCTACCTGAGCGAGTTCGACGGCAAGAGCTTCGTCGACGTGGCCCGTGGCGACCTCGACCTCGGCAAGCTGGACTCGGAAGAGGACAAGAAGGCCCAGGAAGAAATCGCCAAGACCAAGGAAGGCCTGGTCGAGCGTCTGAAAGGGGCGCTGGGCGAGCAGGTGGCGCAGGTGCGCGTGTCCCATCGCCTGACCGACTCGCCGGCGATCCTCGCCATCGGCGAGCAGGACCTCGGCCTGCAGATGCGCCAGATCCTCGAGGCCAGCGGGCAGAAAGTGCCGGAATCCAAGCCGATCTTCGAGATCAACCCGGCCCACCCGCTGATCGAGAAACTGGACGGCGAGCCGGACGAGGAGCGCTTCGCCGACCTGTCGCACATCCTCTTCGACCAGGCCGCCCTGGCCGCCGGCGACAGCCTGAAAGACCCGGCCGCCTATGTGCAGCGCCTGAACAAGCTGCTGGTGGAACTCTCCGCCTGATGCTTGCCGCGTAAGAACAAGGCCCGCTGCTGCGGGCCTTGTCGTTTCTGCAGGCTGCGTCAGTGCTTCAGCTGGGCCTCGAAAAACCGGGCGTAGGGCGTTTGCGCCTGCACCGCCTGCAGGGCTTGCTCGTAGCGGGGCAGATACCGGCTGCCGTTCTGGCGGGAAAACACCGAGTACAGCGCCAGGCGTTGCTCCGGCATCGCCAGCACCTTGAACCGGGCCTGGCTGTCGAGGTTATTCGCCTCGTATTGCAGGGCGTAGTCGTCGGGGAAGTAGAAGGCGTCGATGCGCCCGGCAGCGACCATCCGCAATCCCTTGAGCGCCACGTTATCGCCACTCAGGGTCTGCAGTTGTAGCCGCGGATCGCTGAGCAAGGGGGTGTGATAGCCGTTCTGCCAGACGCCAATGCGCAGCTTCAGCACATCCTCTACCGAGCGGATGGCGGCAAGCGGGTTGCTGCTCTGCACGGCCAGCACCGCCGAGGTGCTGAACAGCGCCTGGCGCGGGTAGAGAAAGCGCGTATCGCGCTCAGCGTCCTTGGCCAGCAGCAGGGCCATGTCCAGCTCGCCCCGTTCGAGCATGTACAGCAGCCTGGGGAGTGGCAGCTTGCTGTAACGGATATCCGTTACCTCCATGCGCTCGGCGATCCGCTCGAAATAGGCCGCGGCGATACCGCTGCCGGGGGCCGCGCCCTCGGCTTCGGTGTGCGGTGGCAGGTCGAAATAACCGACCCGCAAGGGCTCGGCCAAGGCCTGGGGCGTGGTCGCGGCAAGGAACAGGGCGCCGAGACTGAGGAACAACGTGGGCAACGACATTCTGGCAGAGGGCATGGCGCTTCATCGCTGATGGCTGGTTGCGGCTAAGGGTGGCTTGCTTGTCGCTATTCTGGCAACTCGATGCGCGCCGTTTCGCCGGGCACCTGCGGCCAGTCGCCGCCGGCCCAGCGCTGCTTGGCCTGTTCCAGCAGCGCCGGTTCGCTGGCGATGAAGTTCCAGTACATGCGCCGTGGCCCCAGCGGTTCGCCGCCGATCAGGGCCAGGTGGCATTCGCCGCAGGCGCTGAGCAGCAGCTCCTCGCCTTCGGGCAGCACGGCCAGGCCGCGCCGGGGCAGGTCGTCGTCCTCCAGCCTGGCCTCGCCGTCGATCAGGTACAGCGCGCGCTCACGCTGCTCGGCCGGAATCAGCAGGCTGGCGCCGGCCTGCAGCTTGAGCTCGGCATAGAGGGTGGGTGAGCGTACCGGAGCCGGCGACTGCAGGCAGAAGCCGCTGCCGGCGATCAGGGTGATCTGCACGCCCATGGCGTCGCTGCGCGGCAGGCTGGCGGCGGGGTGATGGCTGTAGCTCGGTTCGCCCTGTTCCTCGGCCTGTGGCAGGGCCAGCCACACCTGCAGGCCGTGCAGGCGCGAGCCGCTCTGGCGCAGCGCCTGCGGCGTGCGCTCGACATGGGCCACGGCGCGGCCGGCGCTCATCCAGCTGACATCGCCGGGTTGCACGCGCTGATCGGAGCCGAGGCTGTCCTTGTGCTGCAACTCACCCTCGAACAGGTAGGTCAGGGTGGACAGGCCGATGTGCGGGTGCTGGTTGATGTTCATCCCGCTGCCGGGCGCATAGGTTTGCTCCAGCATGTGGTCGAAGAACACGAAGGGCCCGACGCTGCGGCATCTGGCCGAGGGCAGGGGGCGCAGGATGGGTTGCCCGGCGATGTCTTCGGCACGGGGCTGGATCAGCAGCAGGCCGGCCATCTCAGGCCTCTCCGAGCTGGGTGGTGATCTGCACCTCGCTGCTGGTCACCAGCTTCTGCACCGGGCACTTGTCGGCGATGCGCAGCAGCTGCTGGCGCTGCACATCATCCAGGGCGCCGTGCAGCTCCAGTTGCACGGCCAGGCGATAGAGGCCCTGGCGTTCCGCGCTGTCGTCGCGGCTGACCTGCACATCCAGGCTCTCCAGCGGCAGGCCTTTCTGCCGGGCATAGAGCATCAGGGTCAGCGCCTTGCAGGCGCCGATGGCGGCATCGAACAGGTCGTGGGGCTCCGGGGCGGAGGCCTCGCCGCCAAACTCGACGGGGACGTCGCTATGCAGCAGGTGCTCACCGATTTCGATGCTGTGACGCAGGCCGTTCTCTGTGCGGATGCGGATCATGGCTATTCCTGGGCTGACGGGTCGAAGCCACCAGCCTAGCCCAGGCGTGCGCCGTCAGACCAGCACGGAAAGGCGCACGTCGGCGCCAAGCACCCGCTGCAGGCGGCCATCCTGGCCGAGAATGGGCACCGACACGGTGAAGCAGAACTCGTCGGTGGCCGAGGAGCGGTAGACCGGGGTGATATGGCTGCGCAGGTCGTCGGCCACTGCACGGAACCAGGGGCGCTGGCTCCAGTTGCGGCCGCGGCAGGACGCGGTGTCCTGGTGCGGCACGTCGCTGGCGAAGATGTTCTCCGAGAGCTGCACGCCGTTGCCGTCGACCAGGTAGAACAGCTCGAAGCGCGGATCGCGGCGCAGGGTGTCGGCGAGCAGGCGCTCGGCCGCGCCGATCTCGCCGCCGAGCTGGCTGTGGCCGGCCAGCTGCTCGACGCTGGCCTGCACCGCGCGGTGCAGTTCCAGGCGGAAGTCGCCGAGCCCCTGTAGCAGGCGGTCGCCATCCTCGCGCACGGCCTGGCTGTGGCGCAGGACCTGGCCGGCCTTGCCGAGCAGGTCGCCGGCGACCTGGGCGATCTGCTGCACGTCGCCATTGATCGAGCGCACGGCCTGGCCGATCTGCTCGGTGCCGGTGGCGATGTGGCCGACCCGCTCGTCGAGGCGATCCATGGCCTGGCGCGTGCTATCCAGGCCGGCGCCGACCTGCAGCATGCCCTGGCGGCCGTCGTCGACGGCCTGGTGCATGCGCTCGCCGGCATTGCTCAGCTGCTGCATGCCGGCATGGAAACGCTCGATGATGCTGCTGACCTGGCCGGTGGCCTCGGTGGTGTGGCCGGCCAGGCGCCGCACTTCCTCGGCCACCACGGCAAAACCGCGGCCGTGCTCGCCGGCGCGCGCGGCCTCGATGGCGGCGTTGAGGGCGAGCAGGTTGGTCTGCTGGGAGATGCTGGCGATCACGCCGATGACCTTGCTGACTTCCTCCAGCTGCGCGCCGAGGTTGCCGATCACCTGGCTCAGGTCGGTTTCGCACAGGCCGATGGCCTCGACCTGGCGCAGTACGTCCTGGCCGCTCTGCTGGCACTGGCGCAGGGTGCTGGACACCTCGCCGGAGAGTCGGGCGACTTCCACGGTGCCAGGCACCAGCTCGGCATCCAGGGTGGTGGTGACCTGCTCGCTGGCGCTGGCGATCAGCTCCGAGGATTGCGCCAGGCTCTGCCCGCTCTCCTGGTTGGCGCTGGCGATGCTGGCCAGCTGCGGGGCATGGGCGGCGATGCCGACGGCGGCACCGAGGCTGGTGCGGATGCGCTGGTGCAGGCCATCGCTGAAGCGATTGAGGCGGCCCATCCAGGCCTGGCTTTCCGCCAGGCGGCTGGTCAGGTCGTGTTGGTTGAACAGCGCGCTGAGGGCTTCTTCGTCGCGAAGGCGCTGGGCGGGTTTGCGCAGTAACTGCAGCATGATGAGCTCCCTGAATGATCTGCAGGGAGCTGTGCAAGCACGGTGCCACTATCGGCGAAGCCTGTCACAAGCTTGGCGTCGATAATCCGTCTGATCAATTGCCTTGAGTTGGTGCAACTATCTGATTTTGTTCTATTTTGGTGCGGCTGGCTGGTGCCACAGTTCGCGCCGCGAGAAGGGCGTCAGCTGCGGCAGGTCGGGGTTCTGCAGCTCGATCACCAGGCGCCGATCGAGCCGGGCCTGGCGCAGGCTGGCACCGTGGTGGGCGTCGAACAGTCGCTCGAAGCTGCCGTCGGCGATCATCGCTTCCAGGCCGCGCCCGATGTCCGCGGCAAGGTCGGCGCGGGCGCGGGAGGTGAAGAAGTAGAGCGCGCTGGGATAGTGCAGGACGATATGCTCGTCGACTGCCAGCTTGAGCCCCTCGGCCTCGGCGCGCGCTTGTTCGTCCCAGGCCACCAGCACTTCCCGCGGGAACAGGTCGAAACGCCCGGCATTGAGCATGCGGAACAGGTTGGCGTAGTCCTGGCTGGTGACCACCTGCAGGCCATTGCTGCGCAGGATGGCGGTGTCCGGCCAGTCGCTGTGCTGGCCGAAACGCATGAGCTTGAGGTCGGCCAGCTGGCGCACCGTCTGCAGCCAGTGGCGGTCCTCCTCGCGCACCAGGGCCACGCGCCAGCCGGTCAGTCCCTTGTCTAGGGGGATGCGGATCGGCAGCAGGGCCTGCTCGCGTTCGCGGCTGGTCATGGCCCACATCACCTGCAGGCTGCCGTCGTTCTGCTCCAGCGCCTGTTCCGCGCGGCTCTGCGGCATATCCCGGGCGGACGGCTGCAGCTGGTGGCCGGCACCGCTCTTGTCCAGGGCCTGGCGCAGCAGTTCGAGCACATAGGCTTCGGGGGCGGTGCTGCCGGCGTGGCGCGGATAGACCAGGCGCTCGCCGGCCGGCAGCGAGGGGCTGCACAGCAGCATGAGCAGGGCGAGCAGGCGTAGGCGCATCGGGCGTTCCATGGCGGTGGTGGCTGGTATGCATGATGGCCGCCCGCCGGGGCACTGGCCAGTGCCTGCGTCACGACTCGGCTGGTGGCCTGGCCGCGGCAGTTGGCTGCGGAGTTGTCATCAGCCTGTCATGCATCCGTCATAGGCTCGCGCCATCCCAATCAAGGAGCGCGAAATGAAAGTGTTCAGCCTGACGGCATTGGCACTGGGCCTGGCTTCCGGCCTGGCAGTGGCCGATGTGCGTGTCGAAGGACCGATCGAGTACGGCGTGTTCGCCACCCAGTTCAAGGACCCTCAACCGGGGGAGCGGGTGCTGACCCGGGCCAACCAGCAGATCGAACAGACCGATGAGGTGCCGGCCCGCCTCGGGACCAAGTTCGGCGTGCGTTATCGCCTGTCCGGCAAGACGGAAAGCGGCGAGCCGCTGACGCTGATGTATTTCACTCCGGGCCTGATCGGGCCGGACGGGCGGCGCCAGGACAAGATCGAAGTGGTGCAGAAACTGGCCGCCGGTGCCGAGCAGGACGTGATGGCCTACGAGTTCACCGAGCGCTACGAAGTGGTGCCCGGCGAGTGGCAGTTCATGGTGTTCCAGGGCGATCGCAAGCTGGTCGAGCAGCGTTTCCAGGTGCGCTGATTCGGTCAGGCCAGGCGGCTGTGCAATTTGGTGCCGTTGAGCAGGTTGTCGGCCAGCGGGCAGCGCCGCTCGATTTCTTCGAGTAGCGCCTGCTTTTGTTCACGGTCAAGGTCGGCGTCGATCTCCACCTTGACCCTGAGTGCCTGGAAGCCGGGGCGCACGTCATTGCGCCGGCCCAGAAGTCCATCGGGGTCGTAGTCGGCCTCGATCTCGAAGCGCATACCGCGCAGGTTGATCTTCTGCTGATGGGCGATGTAGCGGCCCAGGGTGCCGAAACAGCCGGCGACCGCCGCCAGGATTATTTCCAGCGGGGTGGGGCCCAGGCCCTGACCGCCGGCATTGGCGGGCTGGTCCATGACCACCCGATAGTCGCCGCATTGCACTTCGATACTCATGCCGGCCTGCATGTGCCCATGGGCGCCGATGGTCTTGATCGTCATGCCTGCCCCCTCGTCGTACTGCCATTTGCGTTGCCAGAGCATAGGACGCCCCGAGACCGGGGCGTTGATTCTGGTCAAGCAAGGCGCAATGTCCGCTTCGGCCGTTCGGTCGATACCCGGACGCAGCGTGCGCCTGGCTGACTATGCTGTGAGGAGCGGCGGGTCGGCGAGGGTGCGGGCGTGCAGGAGGGTAGACAGATCCTGGTGGTGGACGATGATGGCGAGGTGCGCCGCTTACTCGAGGACTACCTTGGCGGACATGGCTATCAGGTGCACACCTGTGCCGACAGCACGGGCATGCGCCAGGCCCTGCAGGCTGGCCTCCCCGACCTGGTATTGCTGGATGTCGGCCTGCCTGGCGAGGACGGCCTGAGCCTGGCGCGCTTTTTGCGCGAACACCATGACCTGCCGGTGATCATGATTTCCGGAGCCGGCAGTGCGCTTGATCGGATCATCGGTCTGGAAGTGGGGGCCGACGACTACCTGGGCAAGCCCTTCGATCCGCGTGAACTGCTGGCCCGGGTGAAAACCGTGTTGCGCCGCTATCAGCGCCCGGGTGCCCGGGAGGTCGACGCCGAGGGAGGGGAGAGCATTCGCCTCGGTCGCTATCGTCTCGAGCTGCAGCGACGGCAGCTGTACGACGAGCAGGGCCATGAGGTCGAATTGACCGCCATGGAATTCGATCTGTTGCAGGCATTCGCCCAGCGGCCCAACCGCCCGCTGTCGCGGGATCAGTTGCTCAACCTGACGCAGAATCGCGACTGGAATCCTTATGACCGCTCCATCGATATCCGTATCGCCCGCCTGCGTCGCAAGCTGGAGGACGACCCGGAAAAGCCGCAGATCATTCGCACCCTGCGCGGCGTGGGCTACATGCTGGTAGTCGGTCCGTCACATTGAACGGGCGCCGCTGAAGGTTATCTGCCAGGCGCTCGCGGCAAGCTGCTCTGCCCGCGGTGGTGGGTGTCGCTCGGGTTTTTCACGATCGACCGCCCCTGTTTCAATTGTTTCAGTCTGGTTGTCGAGCGTCGTACCATCAGCTGCGGTTCCTATACTCCGGACAGAGTATCCGTGCGGAGACGCAGCATGAACCAACCGGTTCCGGCGCTGGTGGCCAGCGCCCCGGATCATCCGTTACGGCAGATCGTCGATAACAGCAGCGCGGTGATCTACATCAAGGACCTGCAGGGCCGCTATCAGCTGGTCAATCGCGCCTTCGAGCGGTTCTTCCAGCTGAGCGCCGAGCAGGTACTGGGGCGCAGCGATCACGAGTTATTCCCCGCCACCGTCGCCGATGCCCTGCGCAACAATGACCTGTGTGTGACCAGTCTCGGTCATTCCATCGAGTTCGAGGAACAACTGATACTGCGGGATAGTTCCTGGGTCTATTTGTCGAGCAAGTTTCCCCTGTACGACGAGCAGGGTCGGGTCATTGCCGTGTGTGGCATCTCCACCGACATCAGCGAACGCAAGCGCGTCGAAGAGGCGTTGCGGCATGTCGCCCTGGGTGTCAGCGCCGCCACCGGCGAGGCGGTGTTCGAAGCCATTGCGCGCTATATGGCACGTTCGCTGCGCGCCGATTTCGCCTTCGTCAGTCGCGTCAACGAGGGTTCGCCGTTGAGTTTGACGACCCTGGCGCTGTACCACGCGGGCAAGCTGCACGGCAATGTCACCTACGAGCTGCCGGGTACGCCTTGCGAGGAGGTGTTCAACAAGGCCTTCCACTTCGTCGAAAGTGGCCTGCTCGAACGCTATCCGGATGACGGCGTGCTGACGGCCTTTGGCGTCGACAGCTATGCCGGTTACCCGCTGTTCGCCAGCGATGGCAGGCCGCTGGGGCTGATCGCCGCCGGCCGTTGCCGGCCCATGCAGGATCGCAGCCGGGCGGAGTCGATCCTGCGCATCTTCTCGGTACGGGCTGCCGCCGAGTTGCAGCGTCTGGATGCCGAGGCCAGTTATCGCTCGATCTTCGAGGCGTCGGCGGATGCGATCTTCGTCCATGACCTGAACAGCTATGCCCTGGTGGACATCAATCCGCGGGCCTGCGAGATCTATGGTTACGCTCATGCGGACATGTTGCGTATGGACATTGAAGCGTTCAGTGCCGGCTATTCACCCTATACCGGCGCAGATGCCGTGCGTTGGTTGGCCCGGGCCCGCGATGAAGGACCGCAGCGTTTCGAGTGGCTCAGGCGCAACCGCGATGGCAGCCTGCACTGGGACGAGGTGTTCCTCAAGCGCGCGAGCATCGCCGGCGTCGACCGGATTCTCGCCTTTACCCGCGAGATCAGCCAACGCAAGGAGGCCGAAAGCGCCCTGCGTGCCAGCGAGCAGCAGTACCGCACCATCGTTAGCAGTGCGCTGGACTGCATCATCGGCATGGATGCCCAGGGACGCATCACCACCTTCAATCCGGCAGCCGAACAGTGTTTCGGTTATACGGCGGGTGAAGTGCTGGGGCAGCCGCTGGCAGAATTGCTGATCCCGCCGCGCCATCGGGATGCCCATCGTCTGGGCTTCCAGCGCTTTCTCGAGACGGGACAGGGGGCGCTTCTCGGCCAGCGGGTGGAAGTCTGTGCGCAGCGTGCCGATGGCCAGGAGTTTCCTGCCGAGCTGGCGATCTCGATGGTGCAAGGTGCCGAAGGACCGCAGATTATCGGCATTCTGCGCGATATCACCGAGCGTCAACAGGCCGAATCCCGGCGCGCGGAACTGGAGCAACAGTTGCGCCAGGCCCAGCGCATGGAAGCCATAGGCCATCTGACCGGTGGCATCGCCCATGATTTCAACAATCTGCTGACCAGTATGCTCGGCTACACGGTGATGGCTGAGGAGTTGGCCGAAAAGCAGGACGATGAGCGCTTGGGCCGTTATTTGAGCCGCGTGCAACACTCGGCGGAAAAGGCCCGCGATCTGATCCAGCAAATGCTTACCTTCAGTCGCGGCAGCCGGGGTCAGCCGCAGCCGGTGGCGCTGGGCAAGCTGATCGGGGAATTCCGTCAGTTGCTGCAATCGACCCTGCCAACCAGCGTGGAAATCGAGATGAATCTGGCCCAGGATCTGCCGTCAGCCCTGGTCGATCCGGTGCAGCTGGAGCAGGTGCTGATGAACCTGTGCATCAATGCCCGCGATGCCATGGGCAGCGTAGGCCGGCTGCAGATTGCCCTGCAACGGGTGGTCCAGCCGCGCAATACCTGCGCCTCCTGCCTGCAGACGTTCAATGGCGACTACCTGATGCTGTCGGTGCAGGACAGCGGGCCCGGTATCAGTGGGCCGGTTCAATCGCGCATGTTCGAACCGTTTTTTACCACCAAGGCGCCCGGCCAGGGCAGCGGCATGGGACTGTCCATGGTGCACGGCATCGTCCATGAGTACGGCGGGCATATCCTGTTGGACAGCCGCGCGGGCGAGGGCGCCAGTTTCAAGGTGTTGATTCCGCCGCTGGTGCAAGCTGACACTCAGGCGTCTGCGGGCAGCCCGAGCCTGCTCCAGGAGGGCCAGCAGACCCGTTGGCGCGGGCGGGTCGCGGTGGTCGACGACGAGGGCATGGTGGCCGAGTTCATGGCCGAACGCCTGAGCCAATGGGGGCTCGACGTGTGCCTGTGGTGCGATGCCGAACAGGCCTCGGAGCAGTTGCTCAGCGATCCATACGCCTGGGACCTGGTGATTCTCGACCAGTGCATGCCCCGCCTGACGGGGCTGCAGTTGGCCCGCCGGCTGCTGGCCGCTCGTGCCGACCTGCCGATTGCCCTCTATACCGGTTTCAGCGAGCAACTCGATGAAGCCGAAGTGTTGGCCCAGGGTATCCGTGCGCTGCTGCGCAAGCCCCTGGATCAGGCCCGGCTGCATGCCTGGTTGCGCACGATCCTGCCCAGTGACACCGACTGAAACCATAGGCATACAAAGGCTGAACACGCCGCCATCGCGCAGATACATACGCGGCGCAACCTGACCTCAACTGCAGATAACTCTGCAGCTTCCCGAGACAGAGGCAGGAAACCCGCATGAAACGCTATGTGATCGAACGTCATATCCCCAACGCCGGGCAGATGAGCCCGAGCGAACTGAGCCTGGCCGCGCAGCACTCCCATCAGGTGCTCAAGGGCCTGGGTTGCGACATCCAGTGGCTGCACTCCTATGTCACCGCCGACAAGCTGTTCTGTGTCTATTTGGCGAAAAGCCCCGAGCTGATTCAGCGCCACGCACAGATCAGCGGTTTTCCGGCTGACCGCATCTGCGAAGTGCGCAGCGTACTCGATCCCAGTTGTGCAACTGCTTAAACCCGCGTGCCTGAACCGGCCCATAAGCGGCACGGTAGCCAAGAGGTCTAAACCATGAAACGCCTTGCGATCTTTCTCTATGGCGTCGGCAGTTATGCCGTATTTTTCGCCACCTTCCTGTATGCCATTGCCTTCGTTGGCAACTGCCCGCTACTGCCGCGCACGCTCGACGGCGCGCCCCAACTGCCGACGCTGCAGGCCCTGACCATCGATATTCTGCTGCTGGCGGCATTCGCCGTGCAGCACAGCCTGATGGCGCGGCCGGTGTTCAAGCGTTGGTGGCTAGGGTTGGTGCCCGAGGCTGCGGAGCGCAGCACTTATGTGCTGTTTTCCAGCCTGGCGTTGATCCTGCTGTTCAGCTACTGGCAGCCGATCGGGGGCGTGTTGTGGGCGGTGGAAAATTCCGTCGGTCGCGGGCTGTTCTATGCGGCGTTCGCCTTTGGCTGGTTGTTGGTGCTCTACAGTACCTTCCTGATCAACCACTTCGACCTGTTTGGTCTGCGTCAGGTCTGGCTGCAACTGTTCGGCAAGCCCTATACGGTGCTGCCGTTCAAGACCCCGGCGCTCTATCGCATCGTGCGCCATCCGCTGTATGTCGGTTGGTTCTTCGCTTTCTGGGCGACGCCCGACATGAGTATGACCCATGTACTGTTCGCGCTGATGATCACGGTCTATATCCTCTCGGCGATCCAGTTGGAGGAGCGCGACTTGTGCGAGGCGCACCCGGAGTACGAAGCTTATCGCCGCGAGGTGCCGATGCTGATACCGGGTTTCAACCGACGTCGCCGAGCCCAGGCCGATGATGAAGCAGCGGCCTGAGCACTAAGACCCATAAACGACAAGGGCGCCAATCGGCGCCCTTGTCGTTTATGCGGGAATGGCTTACTTGCCGATTCAGCGCTTGAGCACCAAGGTGGCGTTGGTGCCGGCAAGACCGAAGCTGTTGCTCAGCTCGGCATTGTTGCCAGGCTACAACAGTCGGCTGCGCAGTTGTCATCAGCCTGTCGTGCATCCGTCATAGGCTCGCGCCATCGCAGTCATGACGGCATTGGCACTGGGCCTGGCTTCTGGCCTGGCAGTGGCCGATGTGCGTGTCGAAGGACCGATCGAGTACGGCGTGTTCGCCACCCAGTTCAAGGACCCTCAACCGGGGGAGCGGGTGCTGACCCGGGCCAACCAGCAGATCGAACAGACCGATGAGGTGCCGGCCCGCCTCGGGACCAAGTTCGGCGTGCGTTATCGCCTGTCCGGCAAGACGGAAAGCGGCGAGCCGCTGACGCTGATGTATTTCACTCCGGGCCTGATCGGGCCGGACGGGCGGCGCCAGGACAAGATCGAAGTGGTGCAGAAACTGGCCGCCGGTGCCGAGCAGGACGTGATGGCCTACGAGTTCACCGAGCGCTACGAAGTGGTGCCCGGCGAGTGGCAGTTCATGGTGTTCCAGGGCGATCGCAAGCTGGTCGAGCAGCGTTTTCAAGTGCGCTGAAATTGACTGTGCTGGGCAAAACCCGGGCATGGTGATGTCCGGTTTTTTTATGCGTGGCTCATTCAAGACCCGTGCGCACTAGTCGATAAGTTGAATAGAAGCCGGGCGTAATTCCATTTAAGTTGATCTTAAGAATCGACGCCTATCTTCCCTCACTCGTACTTAGTCATCAGGTGCAGCCCATGTCTTTGAGAAATATGAAAATCGCAACTCGTTCCGGGTTAGGTTTCGCGGTACTTGCCTTGCTGGTTCTGGTTGTCGGTGGTTTCTCGCTGATGCAGATGAATCGCATGAACAAGCAGTCCAGCGAAGTCAACGAAATCTGGGTGCCCGCCATTCTCGCGCTGGACGAGATGAGCCAGGATTTCCTGCGGGTCCGCGCCATGACCTTGCGGTTGCTGCTGATCCGTGATGAGCAGGCCATGCAGGCCAATGAGCAGCGCGTGGAAGAAATGAAGCGCTCCATGGATGCGGCGCAGGCCCGTTACGAGGCGCTGATCACCCTGCCGGAAGAGCGGGTGGCCTACGAGAAGTTCAAGAAGGCCAAAGACCTGTACATGCGCGAACAGATGCGCATCATGGATTATTCACGCAAGGACATGCTGGACGAAGCGCTTGCCGTTGCCGCAGGTGAGCTCAACCAGCATGCCGACCAGGTCACCCGCGAGCTGGTGACGCTGACCAAGCTGAACACCGAGGGCGTGACAGCCGCCGCCACGCAGACCGAGACAGTCTTCAACAGCGCCACCCAATTGGTGATCCTGCTGCTCGTGGCAGCGATTGCCGCCACCATCTTCCTCGCCCTGATGCTCACCCGCAGCATCGTCCGGCCGCTGACCCAGGCGGTGGAGGTGGCCAATGTGGTGGCCTCCGGCGACCTGAGCCAGACCATCCAGGTCGAGGGCGAGGATGAACCCGCGCAGCTGCTGACCGCCCTGCGCAGCATGCAGCAGAGCCTGCGGACCACCATCCAGAGCATTGCCGACTCGTCCAACCAGCTGGCCTCCGCCTCGGAAGAACTGCACGCGGTGACCGAAGACTCCACCCGCGGCCTGCACCAGCAGAACAACGAGATCGAGCAGGCGGCGACCGCGGTCAACGAGATGACCGCGGCGGTGGAAGAGGTGGCGCGCAATGCGGTGAGCACCTCGGAAGCCTCCAAGGAGACCGATCAGACCGCCCAGCAGGGCCGCGAGCAGGTGCGCCAGACCGTCGATTCGATCAGCCATCTGGCCGCGGATGTGACGGCCACGGCCGACGAGGTCGAGCAACTGGCCAGCCGGGTGCGCGACATCAGCCAGGTTCTCGACGTGATCCGCTCCATCGCCGAACAGACCAACCTGCTCGCCCTCAACGCGGCGATCGAGGCGGCACGCGCCGGTGACGCCGGCCGCGGCTTTGCCGTGGTGGCCGACGAGGTGCGGGCGCTGGCCCATCGCACGCAGCAGTCGACCCAGGAAATCGAGCAGATGATCGGTGGCATCCAGCAGGGCACCGAGCGCTCGGTGAGCTCCATGCAGAACAGCAACCTGCGCGCGCGCTCGACCCTGGAAGTCGCCCGCGAAGCCGGGGTGGCGCTGGAGAACATCACCCAGGCCATCGCCTCGATCAACGAGCGCAACCTGGTGATCGCCAGCGCCTCGGAAGAGCAGGCCCAGGTCGCCCGCGAGGTCGATCGCAACCTGGTGAACATCCGCGACCTGTCGCTGCAGACCTCTGCCGGCGCCAACCAGACCAGTGCGGCCAGCCAGGAGCTGTCGCGGCTGGCGATCGACATGAACAACCTGGTGGCGCGCTTCCGCATCTGAGGCGTGATAGACGGCCTGCTGGCATCTGCCCGGCGGGCCGGCCGCAGCCGCTGCTGCGCGACTGAAGGGTGTGCAGGGGGTTGCTGGGCGCGGCTTTAGCCGCGATCAGGCTGATGGCGCAGCCTCTTTCGCGGCTAAAGCCGCTCCTACGAGATGTGGCCTGCGTCGAGAGTCTGGGTACAGGGTTGTTTCACGGGGGCTGCCGCTCGGTGCAGCAAGCCGCTGAATCGCCTGGTTCGCCCGTAATCCGTCAGCCTGCCAGCGAGCCAATAAAAAACGGCGCCCTGGGGCGCCGTTTTCATCTGCGCTGAATCACTCAGCCTTTGTAGCGCTGCATCACCAGGGTGGCGTTGGTGCCGCCAAAGCCGAAGCTGTTGCTCATCACGGTATTGAGCTCGGCATTCTCGCGGGTCTGGCGCAGGATCGGCATGTCGGCCACTTCCGGGTCCAGTTCGTCGATGTTGGCCGAGCCGGCGATGAACTTGCCTTCCATCATCAGCAGGCAGTAGATCGCTTCCTGCACGCCGGCGGCGCCCAGCGAGTGACCGGACAGGCTCTTGGTCGAGCTGATCGGCGGCGCCTTGTCGCCGAACACTTCGCGTACGCCGCGGATTTCCGCGACATCGCCCACCGGGGTGGAAGTGCCGTGGGTGTTCAGGTAGTCGATCGGGCCGTTGACGGTGGCCAGGGCCTGGCGCATGCAGCGCACCGCGCCTTCGCCGCTCGGGGCGACCATGTCGTAGCCGTCGCTGGTGGCGCCGTAACCGACGATTTCCGCGTAGATCTTGGCGCCGCGCTTGAGGGCGTGCTCCAGTTCCTCGACCACCACCATGCCGCCACCACCGGCGATGACGAAACCGTCACGCTTGGCGTCGTAGGCGCGCGAGGCCTTCTCCGGGGTGTCGTTGTACTGGGTGGAGAGGGCGCCCATGGCGTCGAACAGGCAGCTCTGGCTCCAGTGCTCCTCTTCACCGCCACCGGCGAAGACGATGTCCTGCTTGCCCAGCTGGATCTGCTCCATGGCCTGGCCGATGCAATGCGCGCTGGTGGCGCAGGCCGAGGAGATGGAGAAGTTCACGCCCTTGATCTGGAACGGCGTGGCCAGGCAGGCGGAAACGGTGCTGCCCATGGTGCGGGTAACGCGGTATGGGCCGATACGCTTGACGCCTTTTTCGCGCAGGGTATCGATGGCTTCCATCTGGTTCAGGGTCGAAGCCCCGCCGGAGCCGGCGATCAGGCCGGTACGCGGGTTGGAGACCTGCTCGGGAGTGAGCCCGGAATCCTTGATCGCCTGTTCCATCGACAGGTAGGCGTAGGCCGCGGCATCACCCATGAAGCGCAGGATCTTGCGGTCGATCAGCTCCTCGAGGTTGAGATCGACCGAGCCGGATACCTGGCTACGCAGACCGTGTTCAGCGTAGGCCGGATTGAAGCGGATACCCGCCTTGCTGGCACGCAGGCTGGCGGAAACGGTGTCTTTGTCATTGCCCAGGCAGGAAACGATGCCCAGACCGGTGATCACGACGCGGCGCATGGCGAAAAGTCCTTCAGAAACTGTCGGTAGAGGTGAACAGGCCGACGCGCAAGCCTTCGGCACTGTAGATCTCGCGGCCATCGACGCTGACGGTGCCATCGGCGATGCCGAGGACCAGCGAGCGGCTGATGGTGCGCTTGATATGAATGTTGTAGGTGATCTTCTTGGCGGTGGGCAGTACCTGGCCGAAGAATTTCACTTCGCCGGAACCCAGGGCGCGACCGCGGCCCGGATTGCCCTGCCAGCCGAGGTAGAAGCCGACCAGCTGCCACATGGCGTCGAGGCCCAGGCAGCCCGGCATCACCGGGTCACCCTCGAAGTGGCAGGCGAAGAACCACAGGTCCGGGTTGATATCGAGCTCGGCGACGATTTCGCCCTTGCCATACTTGCCGCCGGTGTCGCTGATGTGAACGATGCGGTCGATCATCAGCATGTTGGGGGCGGGCAGTTGCGCATTACCCGGGCCGAACAGCTCGCCACGGCTACAGCGCAGCAGGTCTTCCCGGGTGAAGGCGTTTTGCTTGGTCATGCGAGCTCCTCAATGGCCCCGCCGCACGGGGCTAAGCGATACATCCTGGTTGCCGCAGGCCGTGGGCATCTGTCGGCAGCGTAGTCATAGACTGTTGCGTCGTGGTGAAAGTCACAGTTCGATGTGAACACTTGTAACCTCGATTGCCCTCCGGCGCCATGACGCCCGACAAGGTTGACATTAGCACTCTCGATGACTGTTTTTGTGTAGCCAGCGAAGCAGTATGCGCTCCAGGTCGGCACGCTTGAACGGTTTGGCCAGGTAATCGTTCATCCCGGCCTGCAGACAGGCCTCGCGATCGCCCTGCAGGGCATTGGCCGTGAGGGCGATGATCGGCGTATTAGCATACGCACGCAGCTGGCGAATCTGCCGGGTGGCTTCGTAACCATCCATGACCGGCAGGCGGCAATCCATCAGGATGGCCGCGTAGTGATGCTGGCTGGCGCTGTGCACGGCCTGCAGGCCATCGCCGACCAGGCTGACCTGGTAGCCGAGGCTGCGCAGCATGGCCTCGATCACGGTCTGGTTGACCGGGTTGTCTTCCACCAGCAGCACTTCCTCGCCTTCACCGCGGTAGCCGAGCGGCTGGTTGGCCTGCGGTTCGATGCTCGGGCGCAGGCTGAAGGGCAGGGGGATCTCCAGGGTGAAGACCGAGCCCACGCCTTCGCTGCTGTGGGCATGCAGCGTGCCGCCCATGCGTTCGGCCAGGGTGCGGGCGATCGACAGGCCCAGGCCGGTGCCGCCATAACGCCGGGAAATCGAGGTGTCGGCCTGCTGGAAGGCATCGAACATGCGTTCCAGGCGCTGCGGGGCGATGCCGATACCGCTGTCGTGTACCGCGCAGGTGAACCACAGCACCTGCTCATCCAGCGGCTGCCAGCGGGTTTCGATGCGGATGCCACCTTCCTCGGTGAATTTCAGCGCGTTTCCCAGCAGGTTGACCAGAATCTGGCGGATGCGCGTGGGATCGCCCTGCACCTCGAACTGCTCCAGGCCCGGCTGGCTCTCCAGGCGCAGGTGCAGGCCATGCTGCTGGGCGCTGTGCTGGAACACCTGGATCGAACCCTGCAGCAGCTCCAGCAGGTTGAACGGAATCCGCTCCAGTTCGAGGGCATCGCGCTCGATGCGGGAGAAGTCGAGGATGTCGTTGATGACCTTGAGTAGGTGCTCCGTCGACTCGGTGGCCAGTGCCGCGTACTCGGCCTGCTCGTCGTTCAGCGGGGTGGTTTCCAGCAGCTGCAGCATGCCCAGCACGCCGTTCATCGGCGTGCGCAGCTCGTGGCTCATCATCGCCAGGAAGTCGGACTTGGCCCGGTTGGCCTGCTCGGCCTCCTCGCGGGTCTTGATCAGCTGGGTCATGGCCAGCTGCTGTTCGTGGCTGGCGCTGGCCAGGCTGGCGGCCAGGTTGTTGATGTGGCGCGCCAGGGCGCCCAGTTCGCCGTTGGCGTTTTCCGCCAGCGGCGCCTGGTAGCGACCTTGCTGCAAGGCTTCCAGGGCGCGGCCCATGTTGCTGATCGGGCGGGCCAGGCGCAGGGCCAGCTGGCGTGCCAGCAGGAAGGTCAGCAGCAGGGCGATCAGGCTGAGTACGGCCGCCTTGAGCAGGATCGCCTGCTGCCGGCTGGAAAAGGCGTCGCCGGACATGCCGACCACCACCTGGCCGAGATAATCGGCGGCGTACTGCTCGCTCGGCAGCGGGCGACCGCTGGCCAGGGCGCTCTGCTGCGGACGGATGGGCGCCTTGAATACCTCGACGGCGGCATTGCTGTCGCTGTCCTGGCGCTCGACATAGACCAGGATGTTCTGCGCGCGGTCGCGCACCTCGAGGAAGCGCACATTGGGGGTTTGCAGGGTGGCGCGCAGCAGGCTTTCGAGGATCGCCGGGTTTTCCGTGACGACGCCGTACTCGACCGCCGGCGCCAGCTGGCTGGCGATCAGCTGGCCGGTTTGGTTCAGCTCCTCGCGCAGGTCCTGCAGGCGGGCCTGGGTGAACAGGCCGGCCAGCAGCAGGGTCAGCAGCAGGGCCGGGCCTACGCTGACCAGCTGGGTGCGGGTGTGGATGCTCCAGTTGCCGCGGTAGCTCATGACGTGCCCGCCTCGTCGGCACAAGGCACGCCGGTCGGGTGGTCATGGTGGCCGCATTCGCGCACTGGGGCGCCAATGTGGGAGGAGGAGTCTGGGGGGAATGCTGCGCAGCGCACAAAACGGCCTTGTTCGGGGCGGGTTCCGCGCATGTTAACCGAGATGCGTTGCTTTGCCAGCGCACGGCGGCATCTGCAACAAGGGCTGGCCGGCTGCCCGAGGCTCCGCAATAATGCTGCCCATTCGCCATCCCGATGGCTTCGTATGGATACATCATGACCGAGCAACAACCAGTCGCAGTGCTGGGCGGCGGCAGCTTTGGCACGGCCATTGCCAACCTGCTGGCCCAGAATGGCCAACACGTTCGCCAGTGGATGCGCGACCCGGAGCAGGCGGCCGCCATGCGCAGCCAGCGGGAAAACCCGCGCTACCTGAAGGGCGTGAAGCTGCACCCCGGCGTTGAGCCGGTAACCGACCTTGACGCGACCCTGGCCGCCTGCGAGCTGGTGTTCGTCGCCTTGCCATCCTCGGCGCTGCGCCAGGCCCTGCAGCCGGTGGCGGGGGCGCTGGCGGGCAAGCTGCTGGTCAGCACCACCAAGGGCATCGAGGCGCAGAGCTTCAAGCTGATGAGCCAGATCCTCGAAGAAGTGGCGCCGCAGGCCCGCATCGGTGTGCTCTCCGGGCCCAACCTGGCCCGGGAAATTGCCGAGCAGGCACTGACCGCGACGGTGATCGCCAGCGAGGACGAAGAACTGTGCACGCGCGTGCAGCAGGCCTTGCACGGGCGCACCTTCCGCGTCTATGCCAGCCGCGACCGCTTCGGCGTGGAGCTCGGCGGCGCGCTGAAGAACGTCTACGCGATCATCGCCGGCATGGCCGTGTCGCTGGGCATGGGCGAAAATACCAAGAGCATGCTGATCACCCGCGCGCTGGCGGAAATGACCCGTTTCGCGGTCAAGCTCGGCGCCAACCCGATGACCTTCCTCGGCCTGGCCGGGGTGGGTGACCTGATCGTCACCTGCTCCTCGCCCAAGAGCCGCAACTACCAGGTCGGCTTCGCCCTGGGCGAGGGCCTGAGCCTGGAAGAGGCCGTGGCCCGCCTGGGCGAAGTGGCCGAAGGGGTCAACACGATCAAGGTGCTGAAGAGCAAGGCCGAGGAACTGCAGGTCTACATGCCGCTGGTAGCCGGCTTGCACGCAATCCTGTTCGAAGGGCGTACTCTGGCCCAGGTGATCGAGGCCTTGATGCGCGGCGAGCCGAAGACCGACGTCGACTTCATTTCCACCAGCGGTTTCTGACACCTAGCGAGATCGGGAGAACGACATGACTGAACCAAGCAAAGAGCTGGAACGGGAATCCATCCTGCTGCGCATCCTGTGGATGGTGATTTTCGTCATCGTCTGGCAGCTGGCGGAAATCATCCTGGGCGGCGTGGTGCTGCTGCAGCTGGGTTATCGCCTGTTCTACGGTGCGCCCAACGGCGGCCTGCAGGGCTTTGGCGACAGCCTCAGCCAGTACCTGCAGCAGATCGGCCGCTTCGGCACCTTCAATACCGAAGAGAAGCCCTGGCCCTTCGCCGACTGGCCGGCCCCGCGCGCGCCGCAGGACAACCAACCGCACAGCATTCCGCCCGCGGCGCACCCGGTGGTGGACGAAGAGCCCAAGTTGTGAAGCTGTGGCTGCTGCGCCACGGCGAGGCGGAACCGCGTGCGCGCAGCGATGCCGAGCGCGCGCTGACCGAGCATGGGCGCAAGGAGGTGCGCCACGCGGCCAAGCACCTGCGCGAGAGGCCGCTGACGCAGATCCTGGTCAGCCCCTATCGGCGCGCCCAGCAGAGCGCCGAGCTGGTGCGCGAGAAGCTCGGCCTGTCGCTGCCGCTGACCACCCTCGACTGGCTGACCCCCGATGACGACCCGCGCCAGGTGCTGCGCCGGCTGGATGAATTCATGGCCGAGGAATTGCTCATCGTCAGCCACAACCCGCTGCTCGGCGCGCTGGCCGGGCTGCTGGTACATGGCCACCTGCAACAGCCCTTCACCCTGCACACGGCCAGCCTGATCTGCCTGGGTGGCGAGTTCCCGCTGGCCGGCGCGATGACCGTCGACGCCCTGTATCACCCGCACTAGGGGCTGTTCCCGTTTCGTTCACGGCTGCGACGGAGCCCGTTTTTGCACGGAGCTAGGCGCGAGACGCGAGGTTTGGTCGTCCAAATGAGCCGTCGAGTAACGACGTTCCGCGCAAAAACGGGCCCGTCCCTGCGGGTTGCGCGCAAAATCGCGCCATGCGTCGTTGCGGGACTTGCCAAGGGAATGACCATTGCCTGCGTCCCACGCCTAGCCTGGCGCGATTTTGCGCAGCAACGCAGTTCGCGAACGAAACGGGAACAGCCCCTAGTAGCCCTGCGTGCGCTGAAACATTTCTTAACTTGCACTCCCTCCTTGCCCGTGGAATATTCAACCAAGCAAGTGCTTGGTTGCTCCCTGTGACAATAACAAAAAACAAGGAGGCCGCGTGGCCAGTGCAATCCGTTTACCGCTCGAAGCGTTCTTCGCGCGTGAGTCGCTCCACCCGAACAAGGTCTACATGACCCAGCCCCTGGGCAATGGCCAGATCGAGCAGCTGACCTGGTCCGAGGTCGGCGAGCAGGCGCGTCGCGCCGCCAGCTGGCTGCGCAGCCTGGAGCTGGAGCCGGGCAGCCGCATCGCCATCATCTCGAAGAACTGTGCCCACTGGATCGTCACCGACCTGGCCATCTGGATGGCCGGTCACGTCTCCGTGCCCCTGTATCCCAACCTCACCGCCGAGTCGGTGCGCCAGGTCCTGGAGCATGCCGAGGTGCGTGCCGCCTTCATCGGCAAGCTCGACGACTGGCCGGCGATGGCCCCGGGCGTGCCGGAGAATGTGATCAGCGTGAGCCTGCCGCTGCACCCGCACGGCCGCTTCGACCGTACCTGGCAGGACCTGCAGGCCTGTGCGCCGATCCAGAACACCCCGCGCCCGGCGGCCGAACAGCTGGCGACCATCATCTACACCTCCGGCACCACCGGCATGCCCAAGGGGGTGATGCACAGTTTCGGCAACTTCGGCTTCACCGCCAGCCATGCCACCGAGCTGTTCGGCGTCGGCCAGAGCGACCGGGTGTTGTCCTACCTGCCGCTGTGCCATGTGGCCGAGCGCATGTTCGTCGAGCTCAATTCGCTGTACAGCGGCCTGAGCGTGTACTTCGCCGAGAGCCTCGATACCTTCCTCGCCGACTTGCGCCGCGCACGCCCCACGGTGCTGTTCGGCGTGCCGCGGATCTGGACCAAGTTCCAGATGGGCGTCTACTCGAAGATGCCGGCCAAGAGGCTGGATCTGCTCCTGTCCATCCCGCTGCTCGGCCGCCTGATGGGGCGCAAGGTGCTGCGCGGCCTGGGCCTAGATGCGGTGCGCTATGGCCTGTCCGGCGCCGCGCCGGTGCCGGAAACCCTGCTCAACTGGTATCGCCGCCTCGGCCTGGAGCTGCAGGAGGTCTATGGCATGACCGAGAACTGCGGTTATTCCCACGTCTGCCGGCCGGGCAAGTTCAAGCAGGGCTGGATCGGCCAGAACAATCCCGGCGTCGAGGTACGCATCAGCGAGGAGGGCGAGGTGCTGGTGCGCAGCGGTTCGACCATGCAGGGCTACTTCAAGGAACCGGGCAAGACCGCCGAGGCGATGACCGCGGATGGCTTCCTGCGTACCGGCGACAAGGGCGAGCAGGATGGCGAAGGCAACCTGCGCCTGACCGGGCGGATCAAGGAAATCTTCAAGACCAGCAAGGGCAAGTACGTCGCCCCGGCGCCGATCGAGAACCGCCTGGCGGTGCACTCGCATATCGAGCAGGTCTGCGTGGTTGGCGACGGCCTGCCGCAACCCCTGGCCCTGTGCGTGCTTTCCGAGACCGGGCGCAAGCAGCCGCGCGAGCAGCTGGAGGGCAGCCTCAAGCGCCTGCTCGACGAGATCAACCAGGAACTCGACAAGCATGAGCGCCTGCACAGCCTGGTGCTGGTGCCGGAGGTCTGGGCGGTCGACAACGGCTTCCTCACTCCGACCCTGAAGATCAAGCGCGCCATCGTCGAGGGCACCTACAGCCCGCACTTCCAGGCCTGGGGCAGTCGCTCCGGTGAGGTATTCTGGCAGGAATAGGTGCCGGCGGAGGTCCTGCCGCAATGCACGGGGCTGTCTAGCGCCTCATTGCAGCGGGTCTTGCGCGGTTAAACAGGCATTTCTTTGACCGGGGCCATGATTCGGCAATCCGGTCATTGAAGCCCCGCACCCGCTTGGGCACCCTTGCGCCTTCTGCAAACTCCAGGAAGGAGGTTAGGGCGTGAGGGATGCCAATCAAGCGCATATTTCCCTGAGCATTCAGGATGTCGCCAGCGATCTGCAGGTACTGGCGTTCGAGGGCCGCGAGGCGCTCAACCAGCCGTATGAGTTCAACATCGAGCTGGTCAGCCAGGACCCGCAGCTGGATCTCGAAGCGTTGCTCAATCAGCCGGCCTTTCTCGCCTTCGGCCCCGATGGCGGCGGCGTGCATGGCCTGATCTACGCCATCGAACAGGGTGACTCCGGCAAGCGCCTGACCCGCTACAGCATCAGCCTTAGGCCGCAGCTGGCCTACCTGCAACACCGCCATAACCAGCGCATCTTCCAGCAGCTGAGCGTGCCGCAGATCATCGCGCACCTGCTTGAGGAACACGGCATCGCGCAGGGCGCCTACAGGTTCCAGCTCGGCAGCGTCTATCCGCCGCGCGACTACTGCACCCAGTACGACGAATCCGACCTGCACTTCATTCAGCGCCTGTGCGAAGAGGAGGGCATCAGCTTTCACTTCCAGCACAGCGAAAATGCCCATGCGCTGGTGTTCGGCGACGACCAGACGGTGTTCCGCAAGCTGCCGGCGCTCAACTACCAGCAGGACAGCGGCCTGGTCGCCGAGCATGCGGTGGTACGCGCGTTCAACGTGCGCCTGGCCACGCGCAGCACCCAGTCCAGCTTCCGCGATTACGACTTCGAGAAGCCGCGCCTGACCCTGCAAGCCACCCAGAACAGCGCGTTCCAGCCGAGCCTGGAGGTCTACGATTTTCCCGGTCGTTTCACCGAGCGCGAGCGCGGCAAAAACCTGGCCAAGCGCGCCCTGGAGCGCCTGCGCAGCGACTACACCCAGGCCGAAGGCAGAAGCGATGCGCACCTGGCCTGCGGCCACTTCCTCAGCCTGCAGCAGCACCCCAGCGCACCATTGAACGATCTGTGGCTGTTGCGTGAGGTCTGGCACCAAGGCAAGCAGCCGCAGGTGCTGGAAGAGTCGGTGACTGACTTTATCGGTGGCAGCCGGGCCGGCCAGGCGCTGGATGGCGAGGATTTCCAGCAGGGCTACCGCAACCGTTTCTGCGCTACACCCTGGGCCGATCCATTCCGCCCGGCCCTGCAACATGCCAAGCCCAAGGTGCTGGGCAGCCAGACCGCCGTGGTTACCGGCCCCAAGGGCGAGGAGATCCACTGCGACCAATATGGTCGGGTCAAGGTGCAGTTCCACTGGGACCGTGAGGGTCAGGCCGACGACAAGACCAGTTGCTGGCTGCGCGTGGCCAGCAGCTGGGCCGGCGAGCGCTACGGCGGCATAGCCATCCCGCGGGTCGGCATGGAGGTGCTGATCAGCTTCCTCGAAGGCGACCCCGACCAACCACTGGTCACCGGCTGCCTGTACCACGCCGAGCATGTGGTGCCCTACGACCTGCCGGCGCACAAGACCCGCACGGTATTTAAGACCCTCAGCTCACCCGGCGGCGGTGGCTACAACGAACTGCGTATCGAAGACCGCAAGGGCCAGGAACAGATCTACCTGCACGCCCAGAAAGACTGGGACGAAAACGTCGAAAACGACCAGAAGATCCGCATCGGCCACGAACGCCACGACACGGTCGAGGCCAACAGCTACACCGAACTGAAAGCCGAGGAACACCGCACCACCCGCGCCGACCGCAAGACCGAGGCACGCAGCAATGACCACCTCACAGTAGCAAGCACTCAGCACATCAAGCTTGGCAGCGGCCAGTTCACCGAGACCGGCAACGAAATCCACTACCACGCCGGCAGCAAGGTGGTGATCGAGGCCGGCATGGAACTCACCGCCAAGGGCGGCGGCAGCTGGCTCAAGCTCGATCCGGGGGGCGTGACCCTGAGCGGGGCGACGATCAAGATCAATTCGGGTGGGGCGCCGGGCGTGGGTAGCGGCATCGCCGTACTGCCGCCAGGCGCACTGCTACAGGCCGATGCCGATAGAGCCGGCGCACTGCTCACGCCCGCCCAGCTCCAGACCCTCAAGCGCAACGCCCCCTTCTGCGAGGAGTGCGAGAAGTGCAAGGGAGGCGCCTGTGCCATCTGAAATGCTCTCCACCCGAGACTGGCTGGGCGCGGAATGGCAGGAGGGTCAGCGCCTCTATGTGGTGATGGGCAACGCCAGCGAAGCCAACCCGCTGCAGGCCTATTACCAACAGGCAAGCATCATCCTGCCCCGGCCGATCTGGAGCGGCACACCCTATGCCGGCTGGCAGGAGGTGATGCCCTATCTGGGCGAACTGGAAATCGACAGCAACTTCCTGGACTGGATGGATGAGGCTCCTACCCAGGACAGGGGCTGGCTGGCGATGTCGCCCCACCCGCCGGAATCCGTGCTCGACCATCTGCGCAGTCTGACCCAGGTGCGAATGCCGGATGGCGCCGAAGTGTTCTTCCGCTTCTGGGACGGCAGTTACTGGCTCCCCACCCTGAAACATATGGGACAGAACATCACCCAGGTTCTACCCGCCTTGCACCGCTATTGGGTCAATGGCCGAGCCGTACAAGTCGATCCCGTGCCGCTGCAGCCCGCCAAAGCCTACCCCTGGTGGCAGGTGCCTGCGGATCTGATAGCCACACTGATGGGAGAAGACCCCAGCACTCTCGTCGACAACCTCATGCAATGGCTGCGCGAAGAGCATGCCGATCTGTACTTCGCCCTGCCAACCGCCAATCTACAGCTCAAGGTCGAGCGCCATGTACGTAATGGCGCCATGGATGACCGACTAAAGGAGCGCCTGCTGGCGCTACTGGAAAAGGAAGCCGCCCGATGATCTCCTCCGAAATCGCCAAAATGCTGTTCATGCTGCACGGTCTGTATGCCGAAAAGCCTGATGGCAAGCAGGTAATCGACAAATTCCGTCAGGACATCCTCAACCACTACAAGGGCTATGCGGAAGACTGGAAGACCGGTTGGATGCTGGATGTCGAGCAACAGATCCGTCTTACCGACGATCACGGCAATGAGGTGCTTAAGGTTGCCGCCGACAAGGGCGACGGGAAGCTAAAGGATTACGCCGCCTGCCCGGCCAACGGCAAGCTCAACATCCTACACCGTTTCGAAACAGTCTCCTTCGTGCCTATTGGCAACACCCCCTATGAGGTGAAAGAAGTAACCGGCTCCTTCGGCCCTGCGCCGCAGAAATTTACCGGCAGGCTGGATGCCGACGGTAAGGCATCGATCAGCGGCTGTACTCCCAATCGCCAGTATCGGGTGACCTTCTACCCGACTGTCGGCGAACCCGAGATGAACGCACTGTTCACCTCCTATACGGGCCTGCTGGACAACCTGCACGGCTGGCTCTTGCAGGAGTGGACCACGCGCATTTCCGCACACTGGCTGATGATGTCCCCGGTCGGGGATCCACGCCGCCTGCTGGAGATCAACCAAGCCTTCCTGGCCGGTGTTGGGCATGCGATGAGCAACATCATCGACGATGTGAAAAGCCTCATCGAAATGCTCAGCGATCTGGATAAATTCAAGGAGCAATTACTCAACTTCATTTCCGAGCTGGACTTCCAAAAGCTCAAGGAACAAGCCAAGGATCTCCTGCACACGGCCTTGATGATCCTGCACGACGAGCCCCTGATCTTCTTCTTCGCGGCGACCATCTGCTGCTGGGCAGAACTGCTGCCGCCCGTTGAAGCCGCCGAAATGATCAGCGCGTTCGAAGCGGGCATCCTGCTCAACATCCTGCTCGGCATAGTGCTGTCCGGCGGCCTGGGCCTGGCCTTCCGGCTCTCGGTCAAAGGGCTCAAGAAAGCCGTCAAGGTAACGCCTGCGACGGACAATCTGGTCGATGCCATGCAGGGACTGATCGACATCAGCCGCAGCCATGCACTGAGCGCCCACGCCAAGGTCGTGGCCCCACTTGTGGCCAGCGGCAGCATGCTGGTCAACAGCTCGGCCAAAGTACCCCTGATGATCAAGAGCCTTCCGCAGAAGATTAATCAGGTGGTGGAGGATGCGCTCTCTCTGGTGCGCAACAAAAAGCGGCCGGGCTTTCGCACGGATAAGAGTGAAGCAGTGGATGACGCCTCCACCACCGCCAAAACACCTAGTGGCCAGCCCGCCGATCAAGAGTGCACAACCTGCAAGCATGGCGAACCTGTCTCCATGGTCTCCGGCGAGGAGCTGCTTACCCTCACCGATGCCGCCCTAGAAGGTGTACTGCCGTTTGCCTGGGACAGGCTCTATCGCACCAGCGCCGCGGAGCTCGACTGCGGCTTGGGCTTCGGCTGGAGCCACAGCCTGGCCCAGCGCCTTGAGCTGGAAGGTGAAAGACTGGTCTGGACCGACCACGAGAATCGCCGCACCCACTTTCCCATCCCCAGCGAGCAGCGGCCGGCCATCACCAACCGCTTGGCTCGCGCCGCCATCTACCTTGGCCAGGATCCCACCGAACTGATCCTGGCGCAGGCCGGCAAGACACCGCGCTTCTACCACTTCCGCCGCGATGCTCAGGGTGGCTACCTGATCGCCATCAGCGATGCCTATGGCTGCCGCCTCAATCTCAACCGCGACTTGGCCGGCCGGCCACGGCGCCTCAGCGGTGCAGGGCGCGCCCTGTTGCTGCGCTACGAGAGCAGTCGCATCGTCGCCGTGGACTACCAGATCCAGCGCCCGGCCGAGAACGAGGAAGCCAGCTGGCAAAGCGTACAGACGCTGGTTAGCTACCAGTACAACCAGCAGGGCCAGTTGGTCGCCGCCAGCAACGCCCTGGGCGAGACCGAACGCTACCGTTACGACCCGGACAACGTGATTCTCGAACGCCAGCTGGCCGGCGGCGCGGCGTTCTACTGGGAATGGCAGGGGCAGGGCAAACAGGCGCGGTGCGTACACCACTGGGCCAACTTCGGCCAGATGGACGCGCGTTACAACTGGGACGACCTGGGTGGCGTAACCGTGGTCAACGCCGACGGCAGCGAGGAAACCTACGTCCACGACCAAAATGCGCGCCTGGTACGCCAGGTCGATCCGGACGGAGGCGAAACACTCAGGTCCTACGACGACAAGGGGCAGTTGCTCGCCGAGCAGAGTCCGCTTGGCGCGCTGACCGAGTACCGCTACAACACGGCAGGGCATCTGCAAGCCTTGATCCCTTCGGAGGGCGAGCCGACCTACTACGACTACCTCGACGGCCACGTCCGCAGCGTGCGCCGCGGCGAAGCCATCTGGAAGTACGAGCGCAACGTGCAGGGCGACATCACCGCACAAACCGACCCCCTCGGCCAGATCACCCATTACCGCTACGATGCCCGCGGCCGCCTGTTGGAAATTCGCCATCCGGACGGCAGCCAGCATCTGCTGGTATGGAACGCCCAGGGCGAGCTGATCGAGGAGCGGCTGCCCGGCGGTGGCATATGCCGCTACCGCTACGACGCATTCGGCCGCCTGATCACCCGCCAGGACGATAACGGCGCGCTGACCCAGTACCAATGGGATGCCGGCGGCCGCCTGGCTCAGGTCACCCTGCCCAGCGGCGCCACCCGCGCTTATACCTACAACCCCTATGGCAAGATCACCAGCGAGCGCGACGAGCAGGGCCGCGTCACCCGCTACGAATATGCAGACGGCCTGCATCTGGTCAGCCGGCGCATCAACCCCGACGGCAGCCAACTGCGTTACCGCTATGACAATGCGCGCCTGCTGCTCACCGATATCGAAAACGAGCGCGGCGAACATTACCGGCTGGACTACCACCCCAACGGCCTGATCAGCCAGGAGACCGGTTTCGACGGGCGCCAGACCGCCTACCGCTACGACCTCGCCGGCCACCTGATCGAGAAGAAGGAGTTCGCCGAGGACGGCAGCGAGCGGATCACCGCCTACCAGCGCGATAGCGCCGGGCGCCTGCTGGTCAAGACCCTGGCCGACGGCGAACAGATCCACTATGCCTACGATGGCCTGGGCCGGCTGGTCGGCGTCGACGACGGTCAATGGCCATTGGCCTACGCCTACGATCTGCGCGACCGCCTGATCGAGGAGCACCAGGGCTGGGCGACCCTGCGTTACGAATACGACACGCTTGGCCAACTGGGCCACTGCCGCCTGCCCGACGGCAGCCGCCTGGACTATCGCTATCGCCCTGGCGGAGAGCTGACGGGCATCGACCTCAACGACCAACCACTGACCCGTCACCAGTTCGAACAAGGTCGCGAGCGCTACCGGCGCCAGGGCACCCTGCTCAGCGAATACGACTACGACGACCAGGGCCGACTGCAGGCCCACCGGGTGCGCAGCGACCATCGCCAACTGCTGCAACGCCAGTATCGCTACGATGCCAGTGGCAACCTCGCCGCCATCGAGGACTCGCGCAAGGGCAACCGCAGCTTCCACTACGACCCGCTGGATCGCCTGGTGGCCGTGCGTGGCGACCTGCCAGAGAGCTTCGCCCACGACCCCGCCGGCACTCTGCTGGCGCAGAACACGGCCACCCCGAGCGGCCTGGCCAACGTCAAGGGCAACCGCTTGCTGATGCAAGGCGACAGCCACTATGACTACGATGCCTTCGGCAACCTGGTACGCGAGCGTCGTGGCGCCGGCAAGCGGCTGATCACCGAATACCAGTACGACAACCAGCACCGCCTGATCGGCGCCAGCCTGCCGGATGGCCGCCGCGTGCAGTACCGCTACGACGCCTTTGGCCGACGCATCGCCAAGACGCTGGATGGCCAGACCACCGAGTTCCTCTGGCAGGGCGAACGCCTGATCGCCGAAAGCGGCCCGGTGCACTATCGCAGCTACGTCTACGAACCCGGCACCTTCCGCCCCCTGGCGCTGCTGCAGGGCGAAGGCGATGCCGCCGAGCCCTGCTACTACCAGCTCGACCACCTGGGTACCCCGCAGGAGCTGACCAGCGCGGGCGGGCAGATTCTCTGGTCAGTGCAGTACCGCGCCTATGGCAGCCTGGCCAAGGTGGAAGCCGCGGAAGTCGACAACCCTCTACGCTTCCAGGGCCAGTACTTCGACGCCGAAACGGGGCTGCATTACAACCGGCATCGATACTACAACCCCGGCACGGGATCGTTCCTGACACCGGACCCGATCAAGCTGGCGGGTGGGTTGAACAACTACCAGTACGTGCCTAATCCGACGGGGTGGGTGGATCAGTTAGGTTTACACTCGACGCTAGGGCAGTGCCCCGGTAAGGACGGCCAGCCTGTAGAAAATCCCAGCGCAGAAGCGAATGTTGATGAAGGTACTCCCCCCGCCCCCTCTGCCGATGAAGTTAAATGGACGCCACATGGTTATAAGCACGTGCCGCCAAAGAATAAAGAGTGGCCAGAAGTAGTAAAATCAACAAAATCTGGGCCCGCGAAATACAAACCTGGGGTCGATATTGAAAAGCTCGAGAGAGGAGCCTATGAGATCGGCACCTCCACGACAAATGGAAAACCATGGAAAGTTCAAGAATATGATGAGGTCATTGGGGCTAGTGAAGGTAAACCGAGCCGCTGGATAAGAGTCGAGCTCAGTGCCAACACTATCCACGGCCACCCAATATCTGAAGCCGAATTTAAGAGACTTAAAAAATGACCCTGCGCTCACTTTTAAAAGGTATAATTGAATTTGATGAGCTCAGTCCCATTGTCGATCTCAATGATGGCGAATTAGACTTTGAGTCTTTGAAAGAAGACTTGCTGCAAGTGTCTTACGCCGGCACATACTTGCTAGATGTTGGATGGTACCCCTCGTTCGACCCATCAGGCTTCTTCCAGATTCGTGTAATAAAAGAATATGACTGGGAAAGCCCTGTGCATATTACATGCGCAAAGTCGTATAAAGAATTGATAGGCAAGATAGTCGCCGCGCAGTGGTTAATATTAGAGTCCATGTGAAGCCTTCAGGAGCCACAGAGTCGAATTAAAAGGATTCGAGAAGGGGTTGATTTATTACCGATGTCTCCATGTCGTGTAGGAGTAGCAAATAAATCTAGTAAATAAATTCGTCCCCTTTCTCATGAGGCCTTTTCTTGAACTGGCATTTCTCGAGACGAATTCACGGTCACCAAGTGGGGTAAGGATCAGAACGGAAAGACATTCCCCACTGAGTGGTGAGTGCTAAATGGGAGGAATAAAGGTGCAGAAGTCAACCTAGATGACCCTGCGCTAGTTCCCAGCTCTGACGGTCCCGCATCTCCACACGTTGGATATCAGACACCTGGTAAGCGCGACGGCGGAGGAGCTAAGAGGGGCATATTTTGGTTCCGCAGCTCCCCCGTCTCTCGAGCAAGAATTGGAGGTGTTCAATGAGCTATGTTGAGTCTGAAATCGGGCGGTTGCAGGAGCTGAGTGCAACACGGTTATTGGATTGAAGTGTGCGCATCGTGCCGCATAGCCATGGCCTTTTGCATCACCTCACTCATCATTTCGATCGGACATTTGAAATCGAAGCGTTTACGGGGGCGCATATTCAGTTGCAAGGCAATGGCATCCAACTGTTCTTGGCTGTGTCCCGACAAGTCCGTCCCCTTGGGCAGGTACTGGCGGATCAGACCATTGATGTTTTCGTTGCTGCCGCGCTGCCAAGGGCTGTGGGGATCGCAAAAGAAGATCGCCACACCGGTTCTCTGGGTGATCTCGGCGTGGCGCGCCATCTCTCGCCCCTGGTCGTAGGTCATGCTCTTGCGCATCGCCAGTGGCATGCCATTGAGCGCTGCACTGAAGCCCTCCATCGCCGAGGTTGCCGTCGCGTCATTCATCTTCACCAGCATCAGGTAGCCACTGGTGCGCTCCACCAGCGTGCCTACGGACGAGGCGTTGGCCTTACCCTTGATCAGGTCGCCTTCCCAATGCCCCGGCATCAGCCGGTCTTCGATCTCCGGCGGGCGCACATGAATGCTGACCATCTCAGGGATCTGGCCGCGCCGATCCACGCCGCCAGAGCGCGGCCGGCGCGTTGTCTTGCTTTGGTGCAGGCAGATGATCAGCTCCTTACGCAATTCGCCGACCGGCAAGGCATAGATCGCGTTATAGATCGTCTCGCGACAGACGTAGGCATCTCTGAGGCTGGGAATGTTCATGCTGCGCAGCTTGCCGGCAATCTGCTCGGGAGACAAACGCTCACGCAGCATATGGGCCACCAACTCGAAGCGTTCGCCACCCGGCAACAGCTTTCGCATCGGTCGACAAACCTGGCGGCGGGCCTGCATCTGCTGCTGGGCCACGCGAGCCGAGTAGCCACCGCAGGCAGCTCGATTGCGGCGCAGCTCCCGGCTGATGGTCGAAGGGGATCGGGTGATCAAGCAGGCAATCCTACGCAGGCTGAAGCCTTGGGCATGACCGATTTGAATGGTGGCGCGCTCTTCAATGCTGAGTTCGGAATAAGACATAGGGGCAGCACCGTACCGGAAAGGTCAGGTGTTGCACTCAGTTTTTGCCGCCGCCCCCCTATTACTCTGGGCGCCGTTGCTTGCCGCAGCCCGCGCCTCCGCGCGGGCTGAACTGATCTGCTATTGTGCGCGCGGCTTACATATCGGGTGGAAGAGCATGAACCGGCGCAAGAAGATCAATCAGTTGTTGAAGGCTCACGCCAAAAAAGCCAGTGCCAAGCTGGCCCCAAAAAGTAGCAAGCCCAAGTACATCAGCAAGGCGGATCGCTTGAAGCTGGCTGCCGAGTCTACTGAGGATCTGGGCACTTCTGCTGAAAGCTGACAGGTTCGGCCCTGGCGATTACCTTTCTCTTCCTTCATTGCCAGGACGGCGGTCTAACCATTCATTCACACGTTGGTTCTGAGGATATGGACATGCGACCTCATTCTGCTCTGCTACTACTCTGCCTGGCCGTTGGTATCGCCCATGCAGAAACCTCACAGCGAGAAAGCGCTGCCCCAGCAGGCGTGCCGGGCAAGTTGACGCTGCCCAGTCAGCAGGAAGCGACCGAGGCCATCGTCAAGATGCTCGATCTGGGCGATCAGTATGGGCCGGTCACGACCAAACTGGGGACGTGCATAGCGGCGATGGAGGCGGAACATGCCGGGCAGGTCGCCTGCACCGTCGCCATCACTATCGGCGCGGGCACCTCGGAGACCCAGGCGGACTTCTACCGCAGTGGATCCAGCTGGCTCGCCCAGCCAAGCAGTTCGCAAGAGAAACTGCCGTTTCCTGATCCGGCATTGTGAGCCCAAGAGCGCATAGCGCTGCAGAATCCACCCGCTCCAGCCAGGCAAAAAAAAGCCCGGCCAAAAGGCCGGGCAAAGCATTTCTCCGCAGGAGCGAAGGGGATCAGGCAATCTCTGCCAAAGCGTGAATCTGTTGCTGCGCGGCCACGTCGCCGATCACCAGGATCGCCGGGCTTTTCAGCTGGAAGTCGTGGGCGGCCTGTTGCATGCCGGCCAGGGTGCTGCGGCACTCGCGCTGGTGGGGCAGCGAGGCGTTTTCGATCATCGCCACCGGCATGTCGGCGCGCATGCCGCCGGCCAGCAGGCTTTCGCGGATTTCCGGCAGCTTGGCCACGCCCATGTACACCACCAGGGTGGTGCCGCTCTGCGCCAGGGCCGGCCAGTTGAGGCTGCTGTCGTCCTGGGTGTGGGCGGTGACCAGGGTCACGCCACGGGCGATGCCGCGCAGGGTCAGGGGGATGCCGCAGTTGGTGGCGCCGGCCAGGCCGGCGGTGATGCCGTTGACCATCTCCACTGCGATGCCGTGCTCGGCCAGCCAGTCGGCTTCCTCGCTGCCGCGGCCGAAGATGCACGGGTCGCCGCCTTTCAGGCGCACCACGCACTTGCCCTGGCGCGCGTAGCGCAGCATCAGGCGGTGGATGAACTCCTGGGGGGTGGAGCGGCAGCCGCCACGCTTGCCCACCGGGACGACGCGGGCGGCGGGGCAGTGCTCCAGCACGGCCGGGTTGACCAGGTCGTCGATCATCACGATGTCGGCCTGATTGAGGGCCTTCACCGCCTTGAGGGTCAGCAGCTCCGGATCACCCGGGCCTGCGCCTACCAGCCAGACTTTTGCACTCATGTCGATCTCCTCAGGCGTTCGCCGCGGCGGACAGGGGTTGTGTCGCCAGTAGGCGTTTGATTTCCGGGACGCAAGAGCCGCAGCTGGTGCCGCATTTCAGCTCCTGCTTGAGGCCATCCAGGTCGAGGCCGCGGGCGATGCCGGCGCACACGGCGTCTTCGCCGACGTTCAGGCAGTTGCACAGGGTCTTGCCGCTCTTCTTGCCGCTGCTGCCCGGCGGGGTGGACAGCGGCGCGAGCAGCCAGCGGCGCAGGTCGGCGTCGGCCTGGCCTTCGCTCCACAGGCCCTTGAGCCAGTCGCGGGCGGCGGTTTCGCCGGCCAGGCGGATGCTGACGATGCGCCCGTCCTCGATGCGCACGCGCTTGCCCACGGTCCGGCGCGGGTCGTCGTAGGCCAGTACCGGGCCTTCGTCGACGCCGAGCAGGGCGTCGATCTGCGCCAGCAACCCGGCCTCGGGAGCCACCGCACTGGCGGCGCGGATCAGCAGGGCGGGGCGCTCGCGGCCGGTGAGGGTCAGGTTGGCGTAGGCGAACTCCTCGAACAGCGGGCGCAGGGCGTTGAAGCGCTGCTGCACGTTGCCTTCGACCAGGGCGAACAGCTGCCAGGGCAGCTCGACTTTCTCCACCTCGACCCCGGCCTGCTTCAGCTCCGGCTGCTTGGACAGCGGATCGAACGCCGGCTGGGTCAGCACGTTGGTGCCCAGGCCCTTGAGGAAGCGGTTGCCCCAGTGCATCGGCAGGTAGGCCTGGCCGGAGCGCACGCCGTCGTCGGCCTGTACCGGCACGATCAGGCTGCCGCGGCGGCTGCGCACCTTGACCAGGTCGCCGGCCTGCAGGCGACGCCGGCGCAGCTCGTCCGGGTGCAGGCTGAGCACGGCTTCCTCGGCATGGCCGAACAGCCGCGCGGCGGTGCCGGTGCGGCTCATGCCGTGCCACTGGTCGCGCAGGCGGCCGGTGTTGAGGGTCAGCGGGAAGCGCGCCTCGCGCTTTTCCTGGGGCGCGCGGTAGGGATCGGCGAGGAACTGCGCACGCCCGTTGGCGGTGGGGAAGCGGCCGTCGCCATACAGGCGCGGGGTGCCCCGGGTAGCGCCGGCCGGGAACGGCCATTGCTGGGGACCTTGGTTATCCAGCAGGGCGTAGCTCAGACCGGACAGGTCGAGGTCGCGGTTGCTGGTCAGGTGTTTGTATTCCTCGAACAGCGACTCGCTGTCGAGGAAGCTGAACAGGCTGGGCAGGCCGGGGCGGAGCAGTTGTTCCAGGCGGCGGGCGAAATCACTGGTGATCGCCCAGTCCGGCCGCGCCTCTGCGGGCGCTGGCACGGCGCGGCGCACATGGCTGATGCGTCGCTCGGAGTTGGTCACGCTGCCTTCTTTTTCGCCCCAGCTGGCGGCCGGGAGAAGAAGGTCGGCGTAGTGGCAGGTCTCGGTGGTGAAGAAGGCTTCCTGCACCACCACGAACGGGCAGGCGGCCAGGGCCTCGTGCACCTTGTTCTGGTTGGGCAGCGATTGCGCCGGGTTGGTGCAGGCGATCCACAGGGCCTTGATCTTGCCCTCGCGCACCGCATCGAACAGTTCGATGGCGGTCAGCCCGGGGGGTTCCGGCAGGCTGTCAACGCCCCAGTAGCGGGCGACCTCGGCGCGGTGCTCGGCATTGCCGGCCTCGCGGTGGCCCGGCAGCAGGTTGCTCAGGCTGCCGGTTTCGCGACCGCCCATGGCGTTGGGCTGGCCGGTGAGGGAGAAGGGGCCGGCGCCGGGCTTGCCGATCTGCCCGGTGGCCAGGTGCAGGTTGATCAGCGCGCTGTTCTTGGCTGAGCCTGCGCTGGACTGGTTGAGGCCCATGCACCACAGCGAGAGGAAGCTCGGCGCCCTAAGCTGTCCGCTCACTGCTGCGCTCGGCGCTGCGTCGTTAAAACCCGGCTCGGACTGCTCATTTACGTCTTGTAAACTCCGCGTCCTCGCCGTGTTTTGCCTAGCATCGCCTTCGCTCGCAACGTGATCGAACAACTTAGGTTTGCCGATCAGCTCGGCGCAGGCCTGCAGGTTTTCCACCGAGATGCCGCAGGTGTCGGCGACTATCCCCGGGGTGAAGTCGCGCACCAGGGTCTTCAGGGCGTCGAAGCCTTCGGTGTGGGCATCGATGTAGGCGCGGTCGATCCAGCCTTCCCACATGAGGATGTGCAGGATGCCGTGGAACAGGGCGACGTCGGTACCCGGCAGGATCGCCAGGTGCAGGTCGGCCAGCTCGCAGGTGTCGGTGCGCCGCGGGTCGATAACTATGACCTTCATCTCTGGCCGGCGCGCCTTGGCTTCTTCCAGGCGGCGGAACAGCACCGGGTGGGCGTAGGCCATGTTGGAGCCGGCGATCAGCAGGCAGTCGCTCTGCTCGATGTCGGAGTACGAGCATGGCGGTGCGTCGGCACCCAGGCTGCGCTTGTAGCCGACCACGGCCGAGCTCATGCACAGGCGCGAGTTGCTGTCGATATTGTTGGTGCCGACCAGGGCGCGGGCCAGCTTGTTGAAGGCGTAGTAGTCCTCGGTCAGCAGCTGGCCGGAGATGTAGAACGCCACGCTGTCCGGGCCGTGCTCGCGGATGGTCTCGGCGAACCGATTGGCGGCGTGATCGAGGGCGTTGTCCCAGTCGGTGCGCGAACGCGCCAGGCCCTTGCCCAGGCGCAACTCGGGGTACAGGCCGCGGGCGTCGAGGTCGCCGGTCAGGTGCAGGGTCGAACCCTTGCTGCACAGCTTGCCGAAGTTCGCCGGGTGGCTGGGGTCGCCTTGCACGCCGGTGATCTTCTCGCCGTCATGCTCGATCAGCACGCCGCAACCCACGCCGCAGTAGCAGCAGGTCGAGGCGGTGACTGTGGTTTCAGCGGTTAGAGACATGGCGTGTGATTCCGTAGAGGCGAAGGGCTGGCTTCAAGCGCAGGCGGCCGCGGTGGCCGCGTTGTGCAGGGCGAGCAGCACGCGGCCATCGACCACCTTCACGTCGTGACGGTGCGCGCAGCCTTCGTCCGGGGCCACGGCCATGCCGCTTTCCAGTTCGATCTGCCAGTTGTGCAACGGGCAGGCCACGCGCTTGCCGTAGATCAGCCCCTGGGACAGCGGCCCGCCCTTGTGCGGGCAGCGGTCGTCGAGGGCGAACACCTCATCCGCGGAAGTCCTGAAAATCGCGATGTCGCCTTTCGGCCCGCTGACAATTCGCGAGCCCAGCACATTGATCTCTTCCAGGGCACAGATATCCAGCCAGTTCATACGGTGGCCTCCTCAACGGCTACGACGGGGATACGGTCGAATTCTTTCTTCAGTTGCGGGGTTTCGATGCGTTCTTTCCACGGGTCCTGCTCGAACGACAGGGCGTACTGCAGGCGCGCGTTGAGCGCCTTGCGGTTGCCTTCGTCCTCCAGCACGGCCTTCTTGATGTGCTCCATGCCGACGCGCTGCATGTAGTGCACGGTGCGCTCCAGGTAGAAGGCTTCCTCGCGGTACAGTTGGAGGAAGGCGCCGTTGTACTCGCGCACTTCTTCGGCGGTTTTAACCTTGACGAAGAACTCGGCGACCTCGGTCTTGATCCCGCCGTTGCCGCCGATGTACATCTCGAAGCCAGAATCCACGCCGATGATGCCGACGTCCTTGATCCCCGCCTCGGCGCAGTTGCGCGGGCAGCCGGAGACGGCCAGCTTGACCTTGTGCGGCGACCACATGTTGAACAGGTCGTGTTCGAGGTCGATGCCCAGCTGGGTCGAGTTCTGCGTGCCGAAGCGGCAGAACTCGCTGCCGACGCAGGTCTTCACGGTGCGGATGGACTTGCCGTAGGCATGCCCGGAGGCCATGTCGAGGTCCTTCCACACGGCCGGCAGGTCTTCCTTCTTGATCCCCAGCAGGTCGATGCGCTGGCCGCCGGTGACCTTGACCATCGGCACGTTGTACTTGTCGGCCACGTCGGCGATGCGGCGCAGCTCGGACGGGTTGGTCACGCCGCCCCACATGCGCGGCACCACCGAGTAGGTGCCGTCCTTCTGGATGTTGGCGTGGGCGCGTTCGTTGATCAGGCGCGACTGCGGGTCGTCCTTGGCCTCGCCCGGCCAGGTGGAGATCAGGTAGTAGTTCAGCGCCGGGCGGCAGGTGGCGCAGCCGTTGGGCGTCATCCAGTTCAGGTACTCCATGGTCTGCGCCATGCTGGTCAGGTGCTGCTCGCGGATCGCCTTGCGGATCTGCCCGTGGTTCATCTCGCTGCAGCCGCAGATGGCTTTTTCGCTCTTCGGCTTGACGTCGGCGGCACCGCCGACGGTGCTGATCAGGATCTGCTCGACCAGGCCGGCACAGGAGCCGCAGGAGCTGGCGGCCTTGGTGTGTTTCTTCACGTCGTCGACGCTGAACAGGCCGTTTTCCTGGATCGCCTTTACGATGGTGCCCTTGCACACGCCGTTGCAGCCGCACACTTCCATGCTGTCGGGCATGCTCGCCGCGCTGCTCTGGCCCTGGTGGCCGACGTCGCCCAGGGCGCTCTCGCCGAACATCAGGTGATCGCGGATCTCGCTGATGTTGGCGTTCTCCTTGACCTGGCGGAAGTACCAGCCGCCGTCGGCGGTGTCGCCATACAGGCAGGCGCCGACCAGCACGTCGTCCTTGATCACCAGCTTCTTGTACACGCCGCCGATGGGGTCGGAGAGGGTGATGGTCTCGGTGCCGTCGCTGCCCATGAAGTCGCCGGCGGAGAACAGGTCGATGCCGGTGACTTTCAGCTTGGTCGAGGTCACCGAGCCCTGGTAGCGGGCGAAGCCGAGCTGGGCCAGGTGGTTGGCGCAGACCTTGGCCTGCTCGAACAGCGGCGCGACCAGGCCGTAGGCGATGCCGCGGTGGTTGGCGCATTCGCCGATCGAGTACACCCGCGGGTCGTAGGTCTGCATGGTGTCGTTGACCAGGATGCCGCGGTTGCACGGGATGCCGGCCTTCTCCGCCAGTTCGGTGTTGGGGCGGATACCGGCGGCCATCACCACCAGGTCGGCGGGGATCACGTCGCCACCCTTGAACTGCACGGCGCAGACCCGGCCTTCGCCGTTGTCCATCAGTTCTTCGGTCTGCTCGTTGAGGCGGAAGTGGATGCCGCGGGCCTCCAGGGCGCTCTGCAGCAGCTTGCCGGCGGTCTTGTCGAGCTGGCGTTCGAGCAGCCAGTCGGACAGGTGCACCACGGTCACGTCCATGCCGCGCAGCTTGAGGCCGTTGGCCGCTTCCAGGCCGAGCAGGCCGCCGCCGATCACCACCGCGTGGCTGTGGGTCTTGGCGGTGGCCATCATCATTTCGGTGTCGGCGATATCGCGGTAGCCGATCACGCCCTGCAGCTTGTTGCCGGGAATCGGCAGGATGAACGGGTTGGAGCCGGTGGCGATGAGCAGGCGGTCGTATTCGGCGCTGGTGCCGTCGGAGGCCGTGACGATGCGCTTCTTGCGGTCGATATCGACCACCTTGCGGTTGAGCATCAGCTTGATGTTGTTCTCGGCGTACCAGTTGAGGTCGTTGAGGACGATTTCCTCGAAGGTCTGTTCGCCCGCCAGCACCGGCGACAGCAGGATGCGGTTGTAGTTGGGGTGCGGTTCGGCACCGAAGACGGTGATGTCATACAGGTCGGGGGCGAGCTTGAGCAGCTCTTCCAGGGTTCTGACCCCGGCCATGCCGTTGCCGACCATTACCAGTTTGAGTTTTTTCATGGTTCCTCTCCGTCACGGATACCGAAAATCGGAAAACAAAAAAGGCGTCCCGCCAGTCACCTAGCGAGGACGCCTTTGTCCTTGTCCCGATCTGTCGGGAGGCACTGCGCTCGTCGTTGAGGGCGATGCCTTTATGTAATGTCGATGTCTCTAAAGCAGGCAGCGTGCCAACTTTGCGAAAGCCTTGTCTCTAGGGGCTTGGCGCGGGTTGCTGGAGGTTTTTCACGGGCCGTCGACGCACCTGTTTAAGGCTTGTTGCGCCGTTGTGGTGCGCCGCGCCCCTACTTGAGCAGCAGCACCAGCAGGGCCAGGTTGAGCAGCAGGGAGACCAGGGCCACGCCGCGCCAGACTTTCAGCGGCTCGCGCTCCAGCAGCGGGCGCGGGCGCAGCACCAGGGCCTGGCGTTCGCCCTGTTCGAGGGACAGCAGCCATTCCTCGGCGGTTTCGAAGCGCTCGGCCGGGTTGACCGCCACCGCGCGCAGCAGGCAGTCGTCGAGCCAGCTGGGCAGGTCGGGGCGGTAGCGGCTGGGTGCGGTCGGCTTGCCGAAGCGCGGGTGCTGGAAGGCTTCGATCTCGCCGTAGGGGTAGTGCCCGGTGAGCAGGTGATAGAGGGTCACGCCGGCGGCGTAGAGGTCCTGCTGGGCGCTGGGCTTGCCGCCGCTGAAGGCCTCCGGGGCGATATAGCTGGGGGTGCCGGGCAGGGCATGGGCCTCGTCGCGGGACAGGCCGGGGCAGTAGGCCAGGCCGAAATCCAGCACGCGCAGTTCGCCGTCGTCGCACCACAGCAGGTTTTCCGGCTTGATGTCGCGGTGCAGCAGGTTGCGCCGGTGCAGCATGCCGAGGGCCTTGAGCAGGCGCGGCGCCAGCTCCAGCCACTCCGGCAGGCCCAGCGGGCCGGACAGGCGCAGGTGTTCGGCCAGCGTCTGGCCCTGGTGCTCGCGCTGCACGTAGTACAGGTGCTGGCGCTGCGGCAGCGGGTGGACTTCGGCGAAGTGGCGGCCGGCCACGCGGCGTAGGAACCATTCCTCGAGCAGCAGGGCCGGGCCGGCCTGTTCCTCGTCATGCCGGCTGGCCGGCAGGGTTTTCAGCAGCCAGCGCCGCGACTGGTTGTCGCGCACCCGGTAGACCAGCGACTGGCGCGACTCGGCGAGCAGGCGCTCGACCTGCCAGCCCTCGAAGCACTGGCCGTCGCGCAGCTTGGGCGGCAGCGGCCAGTGCTGGATCTGCGCCAGGGTGTCGGCCAGGTCGTTGTCCGGCAGGCTCTGCACCTGCACCAGCAGGGCGCTGGCATTGTCCTGGCTGCCGGCCAGGTGGGCGGCGCTGACCAGGGCGCGGCAGGCCGCCGCCGGGTCGCTCTCGTCCTTGAGCATGCTGTGCACGCCGTGGTCGCCGAGGGTCGACCATACGCCGTCGCTGACCAGCAGGAAGCTCTCGCCCTCGCGCAACTCGCCTTCCAGGTAGTCCACCACCAGGTGCTGATCCAGGCCCATGGCGCGCTTGAGCACGTGCTGCATGCCAGGCTGTTCCCACACGTGGTCTTCGCTGAGGCGCTCGATCTGCCCGTCCAGCCAGCGGTAGGCGCGGCAGTCGCCGACATGCGCGAGGGTGAAGCGCCGGCCGCGCAGGACCAGGGCGGTGAGGGTGGTCAGCAGCGGCTGGCCGCCGCCGTTGGCCTGCAGCCAGCGGTTGTGGGCGACCAGCAGGCGATCCAGCGATTGCGCCACGGCCCAGGTTTCCGGGGTGGCGTAGTAGTCGAGGGCCAGGGCCTGCAGGGTGGCGCGGGCGGCCAGGCCACCATCGGCGCACTGGCTGACGCCGTCGGCCAGGGCGAACAGGAAACCCTTGCTCGCCGCCAGGGCCGGCGTCGGGGTGACTACGCGGATGGCATCCTGGTTTTCCGCCCGGGGGCCGGTGGCGGTGGCTTCACCGAAGGTCAGTTGCAGGGCCATCTGGCGTTCTCGTGTGGGCGGACGTGCAAAAGGGCGATGGTGATCGCCCTCAAGGGTAGTGCGCAGGTCGGTTGAGACAAAGGCGAAGCCGGCGCGGCCTCCCTGGCAAGGCGCCGTGACCGGTGCCTCGCCACCTTTCCTGACCAGTGCGAGGAGGCTGGATCGGACCCGCCTTTGTCGCAACCGACCTGTTTCGTTGGTGCTGTTTCAACTGACTGTGGGGCGCCCTGCGGCGCCCACAGGACTGGCCTTAAACCCGCGCCGCGGTAACGGCAGCCGAGCCCCAGGTGGTGCGCCAGCGCTGCTTGACGCCGTACAGGCCGAACCAGGCGAGGATGCCCAGGCTGGCGAACAGCCACAGGCCGAGCTGGTAGGAGCCGGTGGACTGCTTGATCGCGCCGAGCCCGGCGGTCAGGCAGAAGCCGCCGATGCCGCCGGCCATGCCGATCAGCCCGGTCATCACGCCGATTTCCTTGCGAAAGCGCTGCGGTACCAGCTGGAACACCGCGCCGTTGCCGGCGCCCAGGCTGAGCATGGCGACCACGAACAGGGCCAGGGCGGCCAGCGAGCTGGGCAGGTTGAAGCCGACCACGGCGATGCAGATCGAGGCACAGGTGTACATCACCAGCAGCGAGCGGATGCCGCCGATGCGGTCGGCCAGGGCACCGCCCAGCGGGCGCATCAGGCTGCCGGCGAACACGCAGGCGGCGGTGTAGTAGCCGGCCTTGACCGGGTCGAAGCCATACTGGTCGTGGAAGTAGCCGGGCAGGGTGCTGGCCAGGCCGAGGAAGCCGCCGAAGGTCACGCTGTAGAAGAACATGAACCACCAGCTGTCGCGGTCGCCCAGGGCCTTGAGGTAGTCGGCCAGGGATTTCACCGGCGGACGTTCCGGGGCGTTGCGCGCCACCGTGGCGAAGATGACCAGCACCAGCACCAGGGGGATCAGCGCCAGGCCGAACACGTTGCTCCAGCCGAACAGGGCGGCCAGGCCGGGGGCGAACAGGGCGGCCAGTACGGTGCCGGAGTTGCCGGCGCCGGCAATGCCCATGGCCTTGCCCTGATGCTGCGGTGGGTACCACTGCGAGGCCAGCGGCAGGGCGACGGCGAAGGAGGCGCCGGCGAAACCGAGGAACAGGCCGAGCAGCAGCGCCTGTTCGTAGTTGTGCACGCCGTGCAGCCAGGCCACCGCGAGGGCGCCGATGACGATCACCTGGCCGATCAGGCCGGCGGCCTTCGGCGAGGTGCGGTCGGCCAGCAGGCCCATCAGAAAGCGCAGCACGGCGCCGGCCAGGATCGGCGTGGCGACCATCATCGCGCGCTGCTGGGTGGTCAGCCCCAGGTCGGTGGCGATCTGCACGCCCAGCGGGCCGAGCACGTACCAGACCATGAAGCTCAGGTCGAAATAGAGGAATGCGGCGAACAGCGTCGGTGCGTGGCCGGCTTTCCAGAAACTTGTATTCATCCAACACCTCGTCAGCAAATGAGAGTCCCGGTCGGCTGTCGGTCGATGTGATCGTGGGCACATCGCCGGCAGCCGCCGGGCGAAGCCGGGCGCTTGTGGCGCCCGGCCCTGAGGCCGAAGCCGCAGCCAGATTGAGAGAGTTACCGGTCGACGTCCGGATCGCGGCCCGTCGACCCACCCCAGGCATTGGGGCTGAAACGCAAAAGGCGCCGCACCACCTGATCGCCGGAAGCGGGGTGGTGCGACGCCTTTGTCGTAAGTAGGGCAGCCGCCGTTGGATGCCTATGGCAGTCCTACAGCAAGAGCTGGGCCAAACTGGTGAAACGCCCTGAAACAGGGGCTTGCGAGGGAGGGCGCGCTGTCGCCTGGCTCAATCCGGTGCGGATTGCCTGCGCGGCGCACCTTATTGAGGCGAGGGTCGGGTTCTTGCCACCTGCAATCTGGCACAAGCAGCTCTGGGCGGCGCGACTCCAGCCATGAGCAGCGCCGCCGAAGCCGCTTCCGGATTACTGCGCCGGTGGCATGGGGAACTGCACCACTGGGCCTTGGGCCGTCTGCCCGGGTGGCAGGGCGGCCGGTGCAGGTTGACCGGCTTCACCGAGCTGCTTGGCGAAGCGATGGATGCTGCGCAGATCGTCTTCCTCCATGATGCGTAGCGCGTGGCTGGGCATGGGCGGGCGGTAGTTGGCATTGCGTGCCAGTTGCAGCCACTGCTCCTCGCTCAGCTTGGGCAGCACCAGGCGCAGGTTGCTGGCGTAGGTGGTACCCCAGGGGCCGCTCCAGCCGAGGCTGTCACCGAGCAGCCAGGCGCTTTCCGGCACCTGATCAGGCGCCAGGATGTAGCCGGCGGTGTGGCAGTCATTGCAGCCGGCGACCTGAACCAGGTAGCGGCCGCGCTCGGCGGAGGGCTCGGCCTGGCTGGCCAGGGGCAGGCCGGCCAGGCAGCAGAGCAGCAGGGTACGGACTGGGGGAAGGTTGGGCACGGTCGGGCTCCTCGGTGAATGCCTCTAGGCGGGCAGTGCGGTTTTAACCCTAGAGCGTTCACCAAAGGTTCGCCAGCTTCAGTCCAGCCAGTTGACCGTGGGAAAGGTGGCGCGAAAATCCGCGGGCATCTCGACCACCTTACCCAGGCTGTAGTCGAAGAACACGAAGCCGGACTTGGCCAGGGCGATCAGCGTGCCGTCGGCCGGGCGGCTGATGCGGAAGATGATGTCGCCGCCGTAGCGGTTGAAATCCATCACGCCGACCTCGAACAGCAGCTGGTCGCGGGCATGGGCTTCGGCGCGGTACATGGTGGCCAGGTCGGTGACGATGATGCCGGGGCCGCTGGCGGAGGTTTCGCGGATGCCGAAGTCGAACAGGAAACGCGCCCGCGCCTCGGAAATCATCGAGATCATCGAGTCGTTGCTGAGGTGGTTGGCGGCGTTGATATCGGTGCTGCGCACGGTCATGTGGCTGCTGTAGCAGAAGCTCTGCCGGGAAAAATCGAGTGTGAGACGGGCCATGGGGCATGCTGCGCGGGAACGGGGCGCACAGTCTAACCCCGTACGGCTGATCTGGCGCAGTGCCAGGTGCAGCCGCCAGGGTTAAGCTGGTCGAGCAGCGAAGGGAGCAGGACGTGCCAACAACCATAACGATGCAAGCCGGCCTGTGGGGGCTGGTGGCGGCCAGCAGCCTGCTGCTCGGTGCCTGGCTCGGGGTTTACCTGAACCTGTCGAAGCGTCTGGTGGCCACCGTCATGGCCTATGGCAGCGGCGTGCTGATCGGCGCCATGTGCTTCGAGCAGATTCCCGAGGCGCGGCGCCTGGGTGGCCTGGCGGCAACCCTGCTGGGCCTGCTCTGCGGCGGCGCGCTGTTCGTGGTGATCAACGAGTGGCTGGACCGCATCGAGTACCAGCACCGCCGGCGGGTGGGCCGGCGCACCTCCATGCTCGGCCTGCTGATTGCCGCCGGGGCCTTTCTCGACGGCATTCCGGAATCCCTCGGCCTGGGCCTGGGCCTGCTCGATGGCGGTTCGGTGAGCCAGATGCTGCTGGTGGCGATCTTCCTCTCCAACCTGCCGGAAAGCCTGGCCAGCGCCAACGGCCTGCGCGCCGAAGGGCACAGCAGGGCCTACATCTTCGGCCTGTGGGGCGCCATCGTGCTGCTCTCCGGGCTGGCGGCCATGGCCGGCCCGGCGCTGTTCGCCGGGATGCCGCCGTTGTGGCTGGGGGTGGCCCTGAGTTTCTCCGCCGGCGCGGTCATGTGCATGCTGGTCGATACGCTGATTCCCGAGGCCTTTTCCAGCACCCATGCGCTGACCGGGTTGATCACCCTGGCCGGCTTCATGACCGCCCTGGCCCTGGATGGCTAGTCGTGCGCTACAATGCGCCGCGTTCCGATTTGCCAGCGAGCCCCTCATGTCCTGCCAGTCCCCGATTATCGTTGCCCTCGACTTCCCCTCCCGCGATGCCGCCCTGGCCCTGGCCGAGCGGCTCGACCCGGCGCAGTGCCGGCTCAAGGTGGGCAAGGAACTGTTCACCCGCAGCGGCCCGGCGGTGGTCGAGACTCTGCAGGCCAGGGGCTTCGAGGTGTTCCTCGACCTGAAATTCCACGACATCCCGAATACCACGGCCATGGCGGTCAAGGCCGCCGCCGAGCTGGGCGTGTGGATGGTCAACGTGCATTGCTCCGGTGGCCTGCGCATGATGGCGGCCTGCCGCAACGAGCTGGACAAGCTGAGCGGCGCCAAGCCGCTGCTGATCGGCGTGACCGTGCTGACCAGCATGGAGCGCGAGGACCTGGCCGGCATCGGCCTGGACATCGAGCCGCAGCAGCAGGTGCTGCGCCTGGCCGGTCTGGCGGCCCAGGCTGGGATGGACGGCCTGGTCTGCTCGGCCCAGGAAGCGCCGGCGCTGAAGGCCGCGCAGCCGGCCCTGCAGCTGGTCACCCCGGGCATCCGTCCGGCGGGCAGTGCGGCCGATGACCAGCGCCGCATCCTCACCCCGGCCGATGCCCTCAAGGCCGGCTCCGACTACCTGGTGATCGGCCGGCCGATCAGCCAGGCCAGCGATCCAGCCGCCGCGCTGGCTGCAGTAGTGGCCGAGCTGCAGGGCGCCTGATCAGGCTGGCAACAGGCGCTTCTTCAGGTAGAAGCGCTGGTGCCCCGGCGGACAATCCTCCAGTACGCCCATCTGCTCATAGCCCTGTTTCTGGTAGAAACCGGGCGCCTGGAAACTGTAGGTATAGAGGAATACGCCGGTGCAACCGCGCCGGCGCGCTTCGCCCTCGGCCAGGCCCAGCAGGTGGGCGCCCAGGCGATTGCCGCGCTGGCTGTCGGCCAGCCACAGGTAGTCGATGTACAGCCAGCCCATGCCGGAGTGGCCGAACAGGCCGCCAACCACCTGGTTCTCGCTGTCGCGGGCATAGAGTTCGAAGTCGCGATAGGCGTAGTCGCCGATCTGCGCCTGGTTGAAGGCTTCCAGGCCGGCACGCACCTGCGCCATCGCCGTTGCGTCGGGCCCCTGGGTGTATCGATAGTTCGCCAGTGTCATGTCGCCTCCTGAGATGAGCAGGCAGTCTAGCGCCATCATTTGCCTGCATGGCAGCCCCTACGGCTTTCTGATAGTGCTGCTCGGCGCCGCCCGGGCTGGCTAGACTCCGCTCAATTTCAACGCCTTGCGAGGACGCAGCAATGAGCATGAGTTTTTCCGGCAAAGTAGCCTTGGTCACCGGCGGTGCCGCCGGTATCGGTCGTGCCACCGCCCTGGCCTTCGCGGCCGAGGGCCTGCAGGTGGTGGTTTCCGATGTGGATGTGGCCGGCGGCGAAGGCACCGTTGCGCTGATCCGCGAGGCCGGCGGCGACGCCATCTTCGTGCGCTGCGACGTGGCCCGCGAGGCCGAGGTCAAGACGCTGGTGGAGCGTACCCTGGCCGCCTATGGTCGCCTGGACTACGCCTTCAACAACGCCGGCATCGAGATCGAGAAGGGCCGCCTGGCCGAGGGCAGCGAGGCCGAGTTCGACGCCATCATGGGCGTCAACGTCAAGGGCGTGTGGCTGTGCATGAAGCACCAGTTGCCGGTGATGCTGGCCCAGGGCGGCGGCGCGATCGTCAACACCGCCTCGGTGGCCGGCGTGCTGGCGGCGCCGAAGATGAGCATCTACGCCGCCTCCAAGCATGCGGTGATCGGCCTGACCAAATCCGCCGCGATCGAGTACGCGAAGAAGAAAATTCGCGTCAACGCGGTGTGCCCTGCGGTGATCGACACCGATATGTTCCGCCGCGCCGCCGAGGCCGACCCGAAGAAGGCCGAGTTCGTCGCCGCCATGCACCCGGTCGGGCGCATCGGCAAGGTCGAGGAAATCGCCGGCGCCGTGCTCTACCTGTGCAGCGATGCGGCCGGCTTCACCACGGGGCATTCCCTGGTGGTGGATGGCGGCGCCACCGTCATCTGATCCGCAACGCAAAGGCGCCGACGAGGCGCCTTTTTCATGGCTATGTACAGTTCCGTGTTGCCCAGGCCATCGAGTTTGAGTGGGAGCGGATTTATCCGCGATAAACCGGCAGCTCGGCATAGGCCCTGATCGCGAATGAATTCGCTCCCACGAACAGCCACCGCGAGCGCTTGAGCCAAGCAACAGCGCGGCGTAGCAACGCGGAACAGCTACATAGCTTTTTTCATGCCTGCCTGCTGCCACCCGCGCCTGGCCGGGTGGGCATCCGATCAGCGCAACTCGCCCGTTCATCTTCGGTTACAACACTGCAACAGTCTTGGCCCATAAAGCCAGTTACAACGCTGTTGCGCGTCGTGAAGAATCGGCGCCCCGTTTCGGAGAACAATAACAATGACCGCATCGCCCTTGCTGACCGCTTTCCTCCCCATCGCCCTGGGTATCATCATGCTCGGCCTGGGGCTGTCCCTGACCCTGGCCGACTTCGCCCGGGTGGCCAAGTTTCCCAAGCCGGTGCTGATCGGCCTGGGCTGCCAGATCGTCCTGCTGCCGCTGCTGTGCTTCCTCATCGCCAAGGGCTTCGGCCTGGCGCCGGCCCTGGCGGTGGGCCTGATGCTGCTGGCGGCCTCGCCCGGCGGCACCTCGGCCAACCTCTACAGCCACCTGGCGCACGGCGACGTGGCGCTGAACATCACCCTGACCGCGGTGAATTCGGTGATCGCGGTGCTGACCATGCCGTTCATCGTCAACCTGTCGCTGCAGTACTTCATGACCGCCGACCAGGCCCTGCCGCTGCAGTTCGGCAAGGTGGTGCAGGTGTTCGCCATCGTCCTCGGCCCGGTGGTTATCGGCATGTTCCTGCGCAGCCGCTTCCCCCGTTTCGCCGCGCGCATGGACAAGCCGGTGAAGATCGGCTCGGCCCTGTTCCTGGTGCTGGTGATCCTGTTGGCGTTCGTCAAGGACTGGCAGACCGTGGTCGACTACGCCCCGGTGGTGGGCATGGCGGCCCTGGTCTTCAACCTGGTCAGCCTCGGCGTCGGCTACTTCGTGCCGCGCCTGCTCAAGCTGCCGCTGCGCCAGGCGGTGGCGATCGGCATGGAAATCGGCATCCACAACGGCACCCTGGCGATTGCCCTGGCGCTCAGCCCGATGCTGCTGAACAACTCGACCATGGCCATCCCGGCGGCGATCTACAGCTTCATCATGTTCTTCACCGCAGCCGCATTCGGCTGGTGGGTCAACTTCGCCCACGGCAAGCAGCTGGCGGCGGAAGAAGTCCAGGCGGCCTGAGCCGTCGGCCCCCGATGAAGAAGCCCGGGCCTGCCCGGGTTTTTTCTGCCTGTGGATCGCTGCTAGCGGCCCTTGCGCCAGTTGAGGATGCCCAGGGTCAGGGCGCCGGCGATCAGCCCCCAGAAGGCCGAGCCGATGCCCAGCAGGGTCATGCCCGAGGCGGTGACCATGAAGGTGACCAGCGCCGCATCGCGCTGGCCGGGCTCGTGCATGGCCTGGGCCAGGCCGTTGCCGATCGAGCCGAGCAGGGCCAGGGCGGCGATCGACAGCACCAGCGCCGCCGGCAGGGCGGCGAACAGCGCGGCCAGGGTGGCGGCGAAGATCCCGGCGATGCCGTAGAACAGGCCGCACCAGAGTGCCGCGGTGTAGCGCTTGTGCCGGTCCTCGTGGGCCTCGGCGCCGGTGCAGATGGCGGCGCTGATGGCGGCCAGGTTGATGCCGTGGGAGCCGAACGGCGCCAGCAGCAGCGAGGCGAGGCCGGTGGTGGCGATCAGCGGCGAGGGCGGTACGTCATAACCATCGGCGCGCAGCACGGCGATGCCGGGAATGTTCTGCGAGGCCATGGCCACTACGAACAGCGGCAGGCCGATGCTGATGGCGGCGCCGAAGGAGAAGCTCGGCGTGGTCCAGACCGGCAGCGCCACCTGCAGCTCGAAGCCACGAAAATCCAGGAGGCCGAGCAGGGCGGCGAGCAGGCCGCCGACCAGCAGGGCGGCGAGCACCGCGTAGCGCGGTACGAAGCGCTTGCCGAGCAGAAAGCTGAAGAACATCGCCAGCACCAGCGCCGTGCTGTGCTGCGCGGCGATGAAGATCTCGCTGCCGATACGAAACAGGATGCCCGCCAGCAGGGCCGCGGCCAGCGAGGCCGGCAGATGGCGCATGACCCGCTCGAAGGCGCCGCTCAGGCCGAGCAGGCTGAGCAGCACGGCGCAGATGACGAAGGCGCCGATGGCCTCGGGGTAGCTCACCCCCGGCAGGCTGGTGATCAGCAGCGCGGCGCCGGGCGTCGACCAGGCCACCACGATCGGCGCGCGGTAGCGCAGCGACAGGCCGATGGTGCAGAGGGCCATGCCGATCGACAGGGCCCACAGCCAGGAAGAAATCTGCGCCGTGGACAGCCCGGCGGCCTGGCCGGCCTGGAACATCAGCACCAGCGAGCTGGTGTAGCCGGTGAGCATGGCGACGAAGCCCGCGGCCACGGCAGAGGGCGAGGAATCGGCGAGCGGGCGCAGGCGTGGGGCGGTGTCCATGGCTTCCAGGGTCATCACAGGCTTCCCTTGACGTCGATCAGAATAGGGTAGAGCGAGGCCACCAGCAGCAGGGCCATGCCGATATTGAAGGCGCGCAGCACGCGTGGCTCATCCAGCCAGCGGCGCAGCAGGCTGCCGGCCACGGTCCAGAGGCCGACGCTGGGGCAGTTGACCGCGGCGAACAGGGCGGCGATCAGCAGCACGTTGACCAGGAAGCCGTCCTGCGGGGTATAGGTGGTGATGGCGCCGATGGCCATGATCCAGGCCTTGGGGTTGACCCACTGGAAGGCCGCCGCCTGGATGAAGGTGAAGGGCTTGCCGTGCGCCCGGCCGCTGGTATCCGGCGCCCCGGAACCGGCGATCTTCCAGGCCAGGTACAGCAGGTAGGCGCCGCCGGCGTAGCGCAGCAGGCTGTACAGCGCCGGGTACAGCTCGAACAGCTGCCCCAGGCCGAGGCCAACGGCGATCACCAGGATCATGAAGCCCAGGCTGATGCCGAGCATGTGTGGCACGCTGCGGCGCACGCCGAAGTTCACCCCGGAAGCCAGCAGCATCATGTTGTTCGGGCCCGGGGTCACCGAGGTGACGAAGGCAAAGGCGATAAAGGCGATCAGCAGTTCGGCGGTCATGGCGGCTCTCCGGGGTTGCTGGCAGCCTATGCGCTGTTAGGCTGGGCGTCGCGGTACAGCGAAAGTGTCAAAGGGCGGTACAGTTTTCGCCTGGCCGTGGATCACTCGCCACTGTTCCATCTATCAAGGACGTCCCATGCAACCGGAAAACCCCTATGCCGCGCCGCAGGTGGCGCTGCTCGATACGCCGGCGCCCCGGCCGCTGAGCGGCTGGAGTGTCGGGCAACTGCAACTGCTCGGCTGGCTGTCGCTGGTTTCGCTGCTCGGCAGCCTGGTGGTCACCGTGCTGGTGCTGCTGGTCGACGAGCAGGCCGCTGTGGCGCTGCAGCGCGGCATGGATGCCCTGAGCCTGGCCACCGTGCTGCTCGGCAGCTACCTGTTGCTGCGCCTGAAGGCCTTTGCCGAGCAGCGCTTCCAGGCCCGCGGCCTGGCCTTTGCGGTGTGGGCCATGGTGCTGCTCGGCCTGCTGCTGGAAGGCCTGGACCTGCTCTGGGGCGACGGCCTGTTCAACCGGATCGACTGGAGAACCATCCTCTACTTCGCCGTGCTGGTGCTGCTCGGCATCGCCACCCTGTGGCTGGGCATCCGCCTGCTGCAGACGCCCGACACCTACCCGGTATTTCGCGTGATGGCCTGGATGGACATAGTCGGGGGCGGCATGCTGGCCTCGGTGCTGCTGATGGTGCTGGCCATCCTGCCGCTGCTCGGCGGCTCGCTGTGCATGATGCTGGTGTTCTTTCGCGCCGCCGCCGAGCTGCGCGGCCAGTCGACCTGAAACGCCGGCTCAGAACCTGTTTACGATTTTCTGAATTAGAGCCAGACAAGGCGCTACGCCAGTAACAGCCTCCGGCTGGTCAAAACGGCCGAGGAAGCGCAGTTTACGAGCTGTAAATGAGCATTCCGAGGCCGTTTTTAACGCGGTATGGCCGCGAGTCAGGAGATCGTAAACAGGTTCTCAGTCCTCGGCTCCGGCCTGGCGGGTCTTGCCGAGCAACTGGTTGACCGCCAGCCAGTTGTTCATGCTGGCTTCCCCGGCCTCATGCAAGACCCGCTCGAGCAGCCTGGTCTGCTCGCGGCGCAGGGCCTGCTCCAGCTTGGCGCCGTCGGCGGTCAGCGCCAGCAGGCGTTTGCGCTTGTCGTCCTGTGCCGCCACGCTCTCCACCAGGTGCATTTCCAGCAGCTGGCGCAGCGGCGTGTTGAGCGCCTGCTTGCTCACCCCGAGGTAGCCGAGCAGCTGCTTCACGCTCAACCCCGGATAGCGGGCGATGAAGAACAGGATGCGGTGGTGCACCCGCGACAGGCCGCGGCGGGCGAGGATTTCGTCCGGCTTGGCGGTGAAGGCCTGGTAGCCGAAGAAGAAGGCTTCCATGGCGGTCAGCTGGCCGGTCGGCTTTTTCAGGTCAAACATATTGACGTATCGATTCGAGGCGGCGTAGTTTCGGTCAACGAGTTTGACCCAATTTGTTCTGCCTTTGCTACTGGTGATTTGTCATGGCCTTCTCCGAACGTGTTGCCCGCCTGAAAAGCTCCCTGATCCGTGAAATCCTCGCTGCGGCGCAGCGTCCGGAGGTGATGTCCTTCGCCGGCGGCCTGCCGGCCGAGCCGATGCTGCCGAAGGTGGACTGGAGCGGGATGCCGGCCGGCATCAGCCAGTACGGCATGAGCGAAGGCGAGCCGGAACTGCGCGAGCGCATCGCCGCCGAAGCGCGCCTGCTCGGCGTGCCGTGCGAGGCCAGCCAGGTGCTGGTGGTCAGCGGTTCGCAGCAGACCCTCGACCTGGCCAGCAAGCTGTTCATCGATCCGGGCACCGAGATCCTGGTGGAAGCGCCGACCTACCTGGCCGCGCTGCAGTCCTTCCAGCTGTTCGGCGCCGACTGCATCACCGTGCCCCAGGAGGCCGACGGCCCGGACCTGGAGGCCCTGCGCGAGCGCCTGCAGCAGCACAAGCCGGCCTTCGCCTACCTCATTCCGACCTTCCAGAACCCTTCGGCGGTGCGCTACAGCGAGGCCAAGCGCGATGCGGTTGCGGCCCTGCTCGATGAGTTCAACGTCACCCTGATCGAGGACGAACCCTACCGCGACCTGGTGTTCGATGCCGGCAGCGCCACGCCGATCGTCAGCCGCCTCAAGCGCGCCAGCTGGATCTACACCGGGACCATGTCCAAGACCCTGCTGCCGGGCCTGCGTGTCGGCTACCTGATCGCCACGCCCGACCTGTTCCCGCACCTGCTGCGCCTGAAGCAGTCGGCCGACCTGCACACCAACCGCATCGGCCAGTGGCAGGCCCTGCAGTGGCTGGGCACCGAGCAGTACCATGCGCACCTGGCCGAGCTGCGCGATTTCTACCGCCAGCGCCGCGATGCCATGCAGGCGGCCCTGGAGGAGCACTTCAGCGACCTGGCCGACTGGCAGGTGCCGCAGGGCGGCCTGTTCTTCTGGCTGACCCTCAAGCAGCCGCTGGACACCCGCACCCTGCTGCAGCCGGCCATGGCGCAGAACGTGGCGTTCATGCCGGGCGAACCGTTCTTCACCGAGCCGGATGCCAACCCGGGCTACCTGCGCCTGAACTTCAGCCACGTCGAGCCGGCCCGCCTGGGCGAAGGCCTGCGCCGCCTGGCCGCGGTGGTGCGCGAGGCCCAGGGGAGTAAATAGACATGCTCAAGGTTTACGGCGATTACCGTTCCGGCAACTGCTACAAGGTCAAGCTGATGCTGCACCTGCTCGGCCGCGAGTACGAGTGGGTGGCGGTCGACATCCTCAAGGGCGAGACGCAGACGCCGGAGTTCCTGGCCAAGAACCCGAACGGCAAGATCCCGGTGCTGGAGCTGGAAGACGGCACCTGCCTGTGGGAGTCCAATGCCATCCTCAACTTCCTCGCCGAGGGCAGCGAGTTCCTCCCCGGCGAGCCGCGCCTGCGCACCCAGGTGCTGCAGTGGCAGTTCTTCGAGCAGTACAGCCATGAGCCGTACATTGCCGTGGCGCGCTTCATCCAGCTGTACCAGGGCCGCCCGGCCGAGCGCGAGGAAGAGTTCAAGGTCTGCCAGGTGCGCGGCTACAAGGCGCTCAAGGTGATGGAGCAGCAGCTCAGCCGCACGCCTTACCTGGTCGGCGAGCACTGTTCGATCGCCGACATCGCCCTGTATGCCTACACCCACGTGGCCGCCGAAGGCGGCTTCGACCTGTCCGGCTTCCCGGCGATCAACGCCTGGCTGGCGCGGGTGGCCAGCCAGGCGCGGCATGTCGGCATGCTCGACTGAGAGTGAGCAACCCGGGGCCAAAGCGGCCCTGGGCCACGCCTCACTGGGCGGCGAAGCGCTCGTTCAGGTAGGCGCTGATCGCCTTGGACTCGTACAGCCAGCGGCTCTCGCCCTGTTCCTCGATGCGCAGGCAGGGCACCTGCAGCTTGCCGCCTTGCTCCAGCAGGGCCTGGCGGTGGCTGCTGTCGTTCTTCGCATCGCGCAGCGCCAGCGGCAGATTCAGGCGGTGCAGGGTGCGCCGGGTCTTCACGCAGAACGGGCAGGCGTGGAACTGGTACAGCGCCAGGCCGGCGGCTTCCCGCTCGACTTGGGCTTGCGCCTCGGCGCTGCGCTTGAGCTGGCGCGGGCGGGTGAGGAAGTCGATGAGGATGATGAGCTGGCCGAGGCCGATTCGCAGCGCTTTGAGCAGCATCGCCGAAAATTCCTGAAGGGGTGACGGAAAGGGCCGGCAGGGTACCCGAGTTGACCGGGTTTGGCTGCAGCGGATAGCACCTCGGGCTGAAACACCGCCCATGAAAAACCGGCCCGCAGGCCGGTTTTTTGTTGCCGCGCCAATCAGCGGATCAGGCTGAGGAACTCGCTGCGGGTGGCGGCGTTCTCGCGGAATTCGCCGAGCATCACTGAGGTGACCATCGACGAGTTCTGCTTCTCCACGCCGCGCATCATCATGCACATGTGCTGGGCTTCGATGACCACGGCCACGCCGAGGGCGCCGGTGACCTGCTGGATTGCCTCGGCGATCTGCCGGCTGAGGTTCTCCTGGATCTGCAGGCGCCGCGCGTACATGTCGACGATGCGCGCCACCTTGGACAGGCCCAGCACCTTGCCGTTGGGAATGTAGGCCACATGGGCCTTGCCGATGAACGGCAGCAGGTGGTGTTCGCACAGCGAATACAGCTCGATGTTCTTCACCAGCACCATTTCGCTGTTGTCGGAGCTGAACAGCGCGTCGTTGGTGACTTCCTCCAACGTCTGCTGGTAGCCCTTGCAGAGGTACTGCATGGCCTTGGCCGCACGCTTGGGCGTGTCGAGCAGGCCTTCGCGGGAGGCGTCCTCGCCGAGCTGGCCGAGAATGGCGGTGTAATGTTGTTCCAGATTCTGCTTGCTAGAGTCCATGGGGCTTCCAGGGGCTGGTGAAATTTCAGCGAACCGACTTTCAGGCATGCTGTCTCCGGACGCAGGGGGTGTAACCGGCGATACGGAGCGAAAAGCCTGCCTGCGGAGGATAACCGGCCGATTGGCAATCGAGGTCGGCAGCATGCCAAGGGTTCACTGGGTGATGGCGGGCATTGTACTGCGGTCGCTGGCGGATACCGAGCGCAATCACGCCATCTTTCGCTGTCAGCCGGCCCCTGGAAGAGGAGCGCAGAGCGTTCAGGCGCTCTGCGCACTCGGCTCTTAGAAGGCGTAGGAGAGGCCCGCATACAGGCTGCGGCTCTGCAGGATATTGTCGGCATCACGTGCCACCGAGTCGCGACGGCTGTCGCCCAGGTTCTTCACGCCACCGCTGAGCGTCAGCTCCTTGCTGAGCTGGTACTGGGTGCCGAGGTTGAGGAGGTGGTAATCCGCGGCCTCGACATCGGTATTGCTGATGGTATTGCGCAATACCTGGCTGCCCACGTACTCGTAGCCCAGCTGGGTCTGCCAGCGCGGCGTGATGCTCCAGTTGAGGCTGAGGTTGCCGGTATGCCGGGGTACCTGGCGCAGTTCTTCGCCGGTATCGCGGTCGCGGGCATCGGTCAGGGTGTAGTTGGCGCTCAGCTCGAGGCTTTCGCTCAGCGGCAGGCTGGAGAACAGCTCGATACCACGGGTACGCGCGCTGTCGACGTTGTAGTAGGTCAACACGGCGGGGCGATGACCGGCGCGCCAGTTGTCGGCGAGGATCATGTCGTCGATGTCGTTGAGGAACAGATTGATCCCGGCCTCGAACTGCGGGCTCTGGTACAGCGTGCCGAGTTCGTAGGACAGGGCGGTTTCCGGCTTGAGCTCGGGGTTGCCTGCCACTACGCAGCGCCCACGGCAGGCGGTTACCGCATAGGAAGGGTCGGCCTGGGTGATGCTGGGCGCCTTGAAGGCCTTGCCGATGCCGCCCTTGAGCACCCAGCTCTCCGTCAGCGAGTAGACGGCATAGGCGCGCGGGCTGAACTCCGAGCCGAAGGCCTTGTGATCGTCCAGGCGTCCGCCGAGGGTCAGGCGCAAGTCGCCCAGGCCGATCTCGTCCTGCAGGAACACCGCCCGCTGATAGTCGGTGGTGGCGCCGGCACTGAGGTTCTGGTTGTGTTCCAGGTCCGTGTGGCGATACTCGGCCCCGGCGGTGAGCAGGTGAGCGCCCAGGGTGGTGTTGATCTGGCCATCGACCGTCTGGTTGCGCTGTTCCACTTTGCCGACCAGGCCACGCAGGGTGGTGGTCATCAGTTCCGAGTCGTCGCTCAGGTCGACTTCTTCGTAGTAGTAGCGCAGGCGGGTGCTGTAGGTGTCCCGGTGGGCGGAGTGGGTCAGGCCGAAGGTGAAACGGTCCATCTCCTGCTGGTTGGTGGGGAAGTTGACGTTGGAGTTGCTCCAGGTGCCATCACGCTGATCCTCACGGGCGCTGAGGTCGAGTTCCAGTTCCTGGGCTTCGTCGATCAGCCAGGTCAGGTTCGACATCAGGGCCCAGTTCTGCCGCTGCTCGCGGGCGTGGACGGTGTCGCTGGAGGTCATGCTCGACTTCCAGGCCGCGCGGTCGGTGCCTTCGACAATCACATTGCCGAGCAACCGGTCCTCGATCAGCGGGCCGCTGAGGTAGGTCGAGGAGGTGTGGCTGTCGCCTCCCTCGCCCGAGGTGATGTTCTCGTAGGCGTAGCTCAGCACGCCTTCGGCCTGGTTGCCGGGGCGCCGCAGGATGACGTTGATCACCCCGCCCAGGGCATCGGCACCATACAGCGAGGACATCGGCCCGCGGATGACCTCGATACGCTCGACCGCTTGCAGCGGGATGGCCGAGAGATCGAAGTCGTTGGCATAGGCACTGGTCAGCGCATCGCGCGAGTTAATGCGGCGGCCATTGACCAGTAGCAGGGTGTAGTCCGAATCCAGGCCGCGCATCTTGATCTTGCTGCGGCCATAGGTGGACGCGGCCACGACCGTGACTCCGGGCACCTTGGCCACGGCATCGGCCAGGTCGTAGGCCTGCATCTGATCGAGCTGGGTCCGGCTGATGACCGAGACGCTGGCCGGCGCGGTGAGTTCGCTGTGCTCGGTCTGGCTGGCGCTGACCACCACCGACTGCAGGTCCAGTGCGGTCTCCTGCATCGGGTAGAGGCCCCAGTAGCCATCCTCACCCTGGCGGGCCTGCAGGCCGCTGCCTTGCAGCAGATGCTGCAGTGCCTGGCCAGTCTGGTAGTCACCCTGCAGCGCGGGTGCCTGCTTGCCCTGCACCAGTTCCGGGGCGAAGGGCAGGGTGATGCCGGCTTGCTGGGCAAAGCGGCTCAGGGCCTCATCGAGTGGCGCTGCCGGCAAGTCATAGGTGCTTGCTCGCGCTTCGACGGCGAACGCGCCCGGGCTTGCAAGGCTGGCGCCAGCGCCGGCTGTTACCAGGAGTAGGCTGTGCAGGGCCAGGCTCAGGCGATTGCGTTTGAAGCGGGACAGCGCGAGCGGGGAATTGCATTGCGAGTACTGCATGGGGGACGAAGTTCCTTCGACAGGGGAGTTGGCGTTATTCCTGTTTGTCGAAGGGAACGTGCAAAACCCGCAAATGATTCTGAGAATATTTTTTATCTGACTTGTGCGGCTGGAGGCCGACATCGCTCGCTCGCACGGCCAGGGACTTCATGCCGGCAGGACATGGGTCCAGAAAGGAGTGGTGCGCTGGATGCGCACGGGCAGGGTTGCGCTCAGGGCGGTCAGGACCTGATCGATATCATCCAGCTGGAACACGCCGGAGACCCGCAGGCCGGCCACCACCGGGTCGCAACGCAGCCAGCCACGGCGATAGCGGCTCAGCTCCTGCAGCAGCTGGCCCAGGCGAATCTGCCGGACCACCAGTTGCCCACGGGCCCAGGCGCTGGCGTCCAGCGGGTTGTGCGCGATGCGTCGTGCGCCGTGCTTCTCGATTCGGAACTCCTGCCCGGCCTCGACCCGCACGGCGGATTGTCGGGGCTGCTGTATCACGACCTCTCCTGCGCTCACGCGCAGGCTGCTGTGGGCGGCGTTCTGGCGTACTGCGAACTGCGCGGCCGGGGCCAGCAGGAGGGCTTCGTGCGTGACCACCCAGAAGGGGCGCGGGTCTTGCGGCCTGTCGAATTGGCCTGCGCTGTCGATGTGGATCTGCCCCTGCTGCAGGCTCAGCAGGCGGCGCTGTTCATCGAACTGCACGTCCACGGCCGTGCCGGTATCGAGCTGCAGGCGGGTACCGTCGGCCAGCAGCAGGTTGCGGCGCTCGCCGATGGTGGTGGCGTAGTCGGCGCGCCAGCGTTGCCAGGGCAGTTGCTGCGCACCCAGCCAGCCAGCACCGCCGGCTATTGCGATCACACTCAGCAGTTTAAGGGCCTGGCGCCGATCGAGACGCTGCTGGCCGACCTGTTCGAGGACTGCCCGAGCGGCCCCCGGGTTGATTGGGGGCAGAGAACGAAAACAGGCCTCGGTGGTTTGCAGCGCTTGCCAGGCCGCTTCGTGCTGTGGGTCAGCGGCTCGCCACTGGGCACAGGCTATCTGCACGGGCGCCGTATCAGCCCCTGCATGCAACCGCACCAGCCAGTCGATGGCCTGATCCAGCGCTTGGGCTGAAATGGCGGGCAGGGGCGCAGCTGCAGTCATTGCATCCCCCGGTAGTGCTGCTGAGCCTGGTAACAGTGGCGGATGGCCGTGGCCATGTACTTTTCCACGGAGCTGAGACTCACCCCCAGGTGCTCGGCGATGCTCGCGTAGGGCATGCCTTCCAGGCGCGACAACAGGAAGGCGCTGCGCACCCTGGGTTGCAGGCCAGCGAGCAGGGCATCGAGCTGCAGCAGGGTTTCCAGCAGGATCAGCCGGGTTTCCGGTGACGGGACCTCGGGTTCCGGCAGGTTGGCGATGGCGGCGAGGTAGGCCTGCTCGACCTTGCGCCGGCGCAGCCGATCAATCAGCAGGCCCTTGGCGATGGTCGAGAGCCAGGCGCGTGGCTGGCGCAGCTCGCCGAGCCGTTCGGGGCGTCCCAGGACATAGAGAAAGGTGTCCTGGGTCAGGTCGGCGGCGTTATCGGCATGCCGCAGGCGCCTGTGCAGCCACCCCAAGAGCCACTGGTGGTGATCCGCGTAGAGGCTGTGGAGGTCGCGCTGGAGCGATGAGGTAGGTGATGAAGCTGGCTGCACCAGAAACTCCTTGGCGCCCTGGAATGATATTCAAATAGTAATGAATATCATTATGCTTGGCGTTGGAGTCACGAGCAATTTGTTATTGCCATGCCGTGCAGGAGGAGGTCGGCCGCTGCGCATAGGCAATGCAAAGCGGCTGTCGGCGCTTACTCGTCGCGGCCTTCCAGCATGGTGCGCTTGAGCAGCACATAAACCGCGCCGGTGCCGCCGTGCTTGGGCAGGCAGGAGGTGAAGCCGAGCACCTGCGGGTGCTGGCGCAGCCAGGTGTTGACGTGGCTCTTGATCAGCGGGCGCTTGCCGTCCAGGCGGGCGGCCTTGCCGTGGGTCACCCGCACGCAGCGCACTTCCATACGCGCGGCTTCGGCGAAAAAGTCCCAGAGGGTGTCGCGGGCCTTTTCCACGCTCATGCCGTGCAGGTCGAGGCTGCCTTCGAAGGGCACCTGGCCGGCCTTGAGCTTGCGCAGCTGGCCATCCTGCACGCCGTCGCGGGCCCAGTACAGCTCATCCTCGGCGCCAACATCGATGACGAACAGGTCGGACAGACCGTCGACCTTGACGCTATCGGTCTTCAGCGTGGCGGCCTGGCGCAGGGTGCTGATGCGCTGGCGGTCGGCCTTGGGTTTGCCGGTTTCGGCGCGGTCATGGCGGATCGGCTTGACGCCACGCACCGCGGATTGGAACAGGGAGAAATCGTCGTCTTGCATAGGGTCTGTTCCCGTTTCGTTCACGGCCGCGACGGAGCCCGTTTTTGCACGGAGCTAGGCGCGAGACGCGAGGTTTGGTCGTCCAAATGAGCCGTCGAGTAACGACGTTCCGCGCAAAAACGGGCCCGTCCCTGCGGGTTGCTCAGCAACGCGGTTCGCGAACGAAACGGGAACAGACCCTGGCGCCTCCACTCAGGAGGGCAGTTTACCGGGATCAGCCGCGTTTTTTCAGCAGGCGTGGCGACAGGCTCAGCGCGTCGCCTGTGCGGCGGCTCAGGCGTCGGCGGCAGCGGCGCCAGACGCTGATCCCGCCCCAGAGCAGGAACAGGCCGAGCAGCAGCAGGCTGATGGCCGCGCCGAGGCTTTCGTTCAACGGCCCCAGCGCCGGCGGGCGGCCGAGCAGGGAGGCGCTGCCGGCGAGGAACAGCAGCACGCCGAGGCTGGCAAACAGGGCGGCCAGTGCCGCGAGAAAACGCCAGCGCCAGCTCGCCGGGCCTCTAGGGCGCAGGCGGCGGGCATCAAAACCATCGGAATGCTTCATGCCGATTTCCTCATAAGGTATCGGCGCTATGACCGGTGGCGGGCGCCAGGGTTCCGGTCAATAGGCGGGGAGGCCTAAATCAGTGCCTGGGCCTGCGGCACGATAATCGCGTAGTTGTCGGCCAGGGCCGCCATCTCGATGCGGTGCAGCTGGCGGGCGTCGATCAACTCGCCGGCATAGGGCAGGTCGCGGGTGGCGCAGGCGCTGTCGACCAGGGTGCAGCGATAGCCGTAGTCCTTGGCGGCGCGCACGGTGGTGCTGATGCTCGAATGGGTCATGAAGCCGCAGACGATCAGGTCGAGGTGGCCGAGCTGCTGCAGGCCATCGTGCAGCGCGGTGCCGGCGAAGGCGTTGGGCAGGCGTTTCTCGATCACCAGCTCGCCGGCCTGCGGTTCCAGGCCGGCGATGAAGTGCCCGCGCGGGCCCTGCGGGTCGAGCAGGCCGCCAGGAATGCCGAGGTGGCGCACGTGTACCACCGGGGTGCCGAGGTTGCGCGCGGCGTGCAGCAGGGTGCCGATCTGGGTGCAGGTCGCGTCGACGTCCGGCAGCTGCAGGACGCCGCTGCGGTATTCCTCCTGGGCGTCGATGATCAGCAGGGTCGCCTTGCTCAAGGTGGCTGGGGCGTAACCACGGCCAGTCAGCTGGAACAAGGTCTTGGGATCGGACATGGCGCGGGCTCCTGATGCGGCTATCCCTCTATTCTCTGCCTGCCGGGTGCATCTGTGAACCTCCTGCGCGGTTTTCCTTGTGCGCCAAAGGGCGCCCGCCCGCTAAAATGCCGCACTTGCGGCTAGAATCGCGCACCCGTTCTGGAGGTCTGTCCCGTGTCCCAATCCCGCCTGCGCACCCTGCGCGACCATATTCGCTGGGCTGTCAGCCGTTTTCACGCCGAGCAGCTGTTCTTCGGCCATGGCACCGATAACGCCTGGGACGAGGCCCGCCAGCTGGTGCTCGGCGCCCTGCACCTGCCCTGGGAAGTCGCCGACAGCTACCTCGATTGCCGCCTGGAGGAGGACGAGCAGCAGCATCTGCTGGCGCTGCTCAAGCGGCGCATCGAGGAGCGCGTGCCGACCGCCTACCTGCTGGGCGAGGCCTGGTTCTGCGGCTTGCCTTTCATCGTCGACGAGCGCGTGCTGGTGCCGCGTTCGCCGATCGCCGAGCTGATCGGCCAGCACTTCGCGCCCTGGCTGAGCGGCGAGCCGGCGCGCATCCTTGACCTGTGCACCGGCTCCGGCTGCATCGGTATCGCTTGCGCCTATGCCTTCCCGCAGGCCGAAGTGGTGCTGGCCGACCTGTCCTTCGAGGCCCTGGAAGTGGCCAACCAGAACATCGAGCGGCATGCCCTGGAAGAGCGCGTGTACACCGTGCAGGGCGACGGCTTCGCCGGTCTGCCGGGGCAGCGCTTCGACCTGATCCTGTCCAACCCGCCCTATGTGGATGCCGAAGACTTCGCCGACATGCCGGCCGAATACCAGCACGAACCGGAGCTGGGCCTGGCCTGTGGCGACGATGGCCTGGACCTGGTGCGGCGCATGCTGGCCGAGGCGGCCGACCACCTGAACGAGCAGGGCATCCTGATCGTCGAGGTGGGCAACAGCCAGGTGCATGTCGAGGCGCTGTACCCGGAAGTCGACTTCACCTGGCTGGAGTTCGAGCAGGGCGGTCATGGCGTGTTCCTGCTGGCGGCCAAGCAGTGCCGCCAGCATCAGGCGCTGTTCCGTTCGCGACTGAAGGGCTGATCTGAACTCAGGCTTATCGATCTAGCGAGCTAGAGTCGGGCAAGGCGAAAGCGGGCGAGGGCGCGGTGTTTACTGAGTGTAAATGAGCAGCCCGAGCCCGCTTTCAACACAGCCCGGCCGACGCGCAGCAGATCACTGCACAATCAGCGGGTGGCGATCCAGATCAGCAGACCGGCCTGGAACAGGGCCAGCGCCACCAGGCACATGATGGTGAAGCGCAGGCTGCTGTCCTCGTGCCTGAGCAGCTTGTTCTTCTGCTCCAGCTTGCACAGCGCGACTTCCTGCTCGTGCAGCTTCTGGTCGGCCTGCTGCAGCATGGCGGCGGCCTCGATGATCTCCACCGGCTGCAGGCGTTCGCTGTTCCACTCGCCGAGCAGGGCGCTGACGCTTTGCGCCCCGTAGCTGGCTTTCATCTGCAGCAGGTCCTGGTATTCGACCTCGAAGCCCTGGGCGCGCAGGAAGTGGTCGCGGCGCTGGCGGGCCTCTTCGCTGGGAATGTCCTTGAGCGCCAGGGCGCCACCCTCGACCTGGTAATTGGCCCAGCGCTGGCGGGCCCATCGCACGCCCTGGGCGACCAGGAAACGGCCGATGCCGCGGTTGGCCGGTTCGATCTGCAAGCCCTGGTCGGTGCCGAAGCGCACCTCGCGGCTGCGGTGGTCGGCCCACACCTCCAGCACGTTCTGCTCGCGCCGCACGCGCTGGCCGGGCAGCTCGATGCTCAGGCGCAGCAGGCTCTGTTCCGGGCTGTGGCGTTCGACGCGGCCGAACTGGACGAAACGCAGCGGGCGGGCGCCGGTGTGCCGGTCGGTGGGCAGCGGGGCCAGGCGCAACAGGCGGAACTGCTCGGCCGGCAGGTCCTGCCAGGGGTGTGGTTGCGGGGCCGCGGCGGCTTCGTTTTCGGGTTGCTGGGCGTCGGTATCGGTCATCTCGGGCGTCCTTGAGCCAGGCTGACGGCGCACTGGCATCCGGATTATCGGCTGTTTTGCGCAATTCTGGAGGCTGGCAGTCTGCCAGCGGCGCTCCGCAGGTGAACTGGCCGGGCACCGCGGGTATACTGGCGCCCCCTCGTTCAGGCCCTCGCGGAGCTTTCTGCATGTCCGGCAATACCTACGGCAAGCTGTTCACCGTCACCACCGCAGGCGAAAGCCATGGTCCGGCGCTGGTCGCCATCGTCGACGGTTGCCCGCCGGGCATCGAGCTGTCCCTGGAGGACCTGCAGCGCGACCTGGACCGGCGCAAGCCCGGCACCAGCCGCCACACCACCCAGCGTCAGGAAGACGACATCGTCGAGATCCTCGCCGGCGTCTTCGAGGGCAAGACCACCGGTTGCGCCATCGGCCTGCTGATCCGCAACACCGACCAGAAGTCCAAGGACTACTCGGCGATCAAGGATCTGTTCCGCCCGGCCCACGCCGACTACACCTACCACCACAAGTACGGCATCCGCGACTACCGTGGCGGCGGCCGCAGCTCGGCGCGCGAGACCGCCATGCGGGTGGCCGCCGGGGCCGTCGCCAAGAAGGTGCTGGCCGTCTTCGGCATCCGCGTGCGCGGCTACATGAGCCAGCTCGGACCGATCGAGATCCCGTTCAAGACCTGGGACAGCGTCGAGCAGAACGCCTTTTTCAGCCCCGACCCGGAGAAAGTTCCTGAGTTGGAGGCCTATATGGACCAGCTGCGCCGCGATCAGGATTCGGTCGGGGCGAAGATCACCGTGGTCGCCGAAGGGGTGATGCCGGGCCTCGGCGAGCCGATCTTCGACCGCCTGGACGCCGAGCTGGCCCATGCGCTGATGAGCATCAACGCGGTCAAGGGCGTGGAGATCGGCGCCGGCTTCGCCTCGGTGGCCCAGCGCGGCACCGAGCACCGCGACGAGCTGACCCCGGAAGGCTTCCTCTCGAACAATGCCGGCGGCATCCTCGGCGGCATCTCCTCCGGCCAGCCGATCGTCGCCCACCTGGCGCTCAAGCCGACCTCCAGCATCACCACCCCGGGCCGCTCCATCGATGTCGACGGCAATCCGGTGGACGTGATCACCAAGGGCCGTCACGACCCCTGCGTGGGCATCCGCGCCACGCCGATCGCCGAGGCGATGATGGCCATCGTCCTGCTCGACCACCTGCTGCGCCACCGCGCGCAGAATGCAGGCGTGCAGGTCAACACGCCGGTACTCGGCCAGCTGTGACGACAGCCGCGCTGCCTTACTGGCGCCTGTCCGGCTTCTACCTGTTCTATTTCGCCCTGCTCGGCGCCACGGCGCCGTTCCTCGGCCTGTACTTCGCCCACCTGGGCTTCTCCCCGGCGCGCATCGGCGAGCTGGTGGCGATACCCATGCTGATGCGCTGCGTGGCCCCCAACCTGTGGGGCTGGCTGGGCGACCACACGGGCCGCCGCCTGCTGATCGTGCGCCTCGGCGCGCTGTGCACCCTGCTCAGCCTGAGCCTGATCTTCGTCAGCCAGAGCTACGCCTGGCTGGCCCTGGTGATGGCCCTGCATGCCTTCTTCTGGCATGCGGTGCTGCCGCAGTTCGAGGTGATCACCCTGGCTCACCTGCGCGAGCAGGCGGCGCGCTACACGCAGATCCGCCTGTGGGGCTCGATCGGCTTCATTCTCGCCGTGGTCGTCCTGGGCAAGCTGTTCGATCGGTACAGCCTGGATGCCTATCCCTGGGCGCTGCTGCTGATCATCGGCGCGATCGTCCTGAGCAGCTTCTGGGTGCCGGATGCCACGCCCCATGTGGCCAGTGCGGCAGCGCCCGGGGCGGGCTTCCTGTTCCAGCTGCGCCAACCGGGCGTGTTGGCCTTCTACCTGTGCGTGGGGCTGATGCAGCTGTCCCACGGGCCGTACTACACCTTTCTCAGCATCCACCTGGAGCACCTCGGCTATGCCCGCGGGGTGATCGGCGTGCTGTGGGCCCTGGGGGTGGTCGCCGAGGTGCTGCTGTTCATGCTCATGGCCCGCCTGCTGGAGCGCTTCAGCCTGCGCCAGGTGCTGCTGGCCAGTTTCCTGATCGCCGCCGGGCGCTGGCTGCTGCTCGGCTACCTGGCCGACAGCCTGGCCGTGCTGCTGTTCGCCCAGCTGCTGCATGCGGCCACCTTCGGCAGCTTCCATGCCGCCGCCATCCATTTCGTCCAGCGCAGTTTCGGCGCCCGCCAGCAAGGCCAGGGGCAGGCGCTGTATGCCGCCCTGGCCGGGGTTGGCGGCGCGCTGGGGGCGCTGTATGCCGGTTACAGCTGGAAGGCCCTGGGCCCCGGCTGGACTTTCGCCCTGGCCAGTCTGGCGGCGCTCGCCGCAGCCGTTATCATGGCCACCCACGTACACGAGGAGCGGCCATGAACCGCGAACAACTGGCCCGGCAGATCGTCGAAGCCGGGCAATTTCTCTACGGCCGTGGCTGGTCGCCGGCCACCAGCAGCAACTATTCCGTGCGCCTGAGCGCCGAGCAGGCGCTGCTCACCGTCTCCGGCAAGCACAAGGGCCAGCTGGGGCCGGACGACGTGCTGGCCACCGACCTCGACGGAAACAGCCTGGAAGCGGGCAAGAAACCCTCGGCCGAGACCCTGCTGCACACCCAGCTGTACCGTTGGCGGCCCGAAATCGGCGCGGTGCTGCATACCCATTCGGTCAACGCCACGGTGCTCTCGCGCCTGGCCCTGAGCGATTCGCTGGTGTTCGCCGACTACGAGCTGCAGAAGGCCTTCGCCGGCATCAGCACCCATGCATGCCAGGTCGAGGTGCCGATCTTCGACAACGACCAGGACATCGCCCGCCTGGCCGTGCGCATCCAGCCCTGGCTGGACGAGCATCCGGACTGCGTCGGCTACCTGATCCGCGGCCACGGCCTGTACACCTGGGGCGCGCAGATGAGCGACGCGCTGCGCCAGATCGAAGCCTTCGAGTTCCTCTTCGAGTGCGAGCTGAAGGTCCGCGCCCTGCAACGCTGAGGCGCACCCTACGCAACATGAGAGCCCGACGGGGCCGGAGATCGACCATGAGCAGCCTGACCGTCTACCACCAGTCCAGCCCGGACCTGCCGAACAAGCTACTGACCCATGCCGAGGACATCGCCAGTACCCTGGCCGCGGTCGGCGTACGCTTCGCGCGCTGGCAGGCCGGCGCGCCGATCCAGCCGGGCGCGACCCAGGAGCAGGTGATCGCCGCCTACCGGCCGCAGATCGACCAGCTGATGAGCGAGCAGGGCTATGTCACCGTCGATGTGGTCAGCCTGAACAAGGACCACCCGCAGAAGGACGAACTACGCGCCAAGTTCCTCGACGAGCACCGCCATGGCGAGGACGAGGTGCGCTTCTTCGTCGCCGGTCGCGGCCTGTTCTGCCTGCATATCGACGATTACGTGTATGCCGTGCTGTGCGAGAAGGGCGACCTGATCTCGGTGCCGGCCGGCACCCGCCACTGGTTCGACATGGGCGAGTTCCCGCACTTCGTGGCCATCCGCCTGTTCAACAACCCGGAGGGTTGGGTGGCCACTTTCACCGGCGACGAGATCGCCAGCCGATTCCCGCGCCTGGAAGACTGACGCCATGCCGATCAAAGCCATCCTCACCGATATCGAAGGCACCACCAGTTCGGTGAGCTTCGTCTTCGACGTGCTGTTCCCCTATGCCGCCCGGCATCTGCCGGACTTCGTGCTCAAGCATGCCGACGAGCCGCTGCTGATCAAGCAGCTGGACGCGGTGCGCGCCGAAAGCGGCGAGGCCGATGCCGACCCGGTCCGGGTCATCGAGATTCTCCTCGGCTGGATCGCCGAGGACCGCAAGGCCACGCCGCTCAAGGCCTTGCAGGGGATGATTTGGGCCGAGGGCTACCTGGCCGGGCAGCTCAAGGGGCATGTCTACCCGGATGCGGTGGAGGCCCTGCAACGCTGGAAGGCCGAGGGCTATGAGCTGTACGTCTACTCGTCCGGCTCGATCCAGGCGCAGAAGCTGATTTTCGGCTGCTCCGAGGCCGGCGACCTGACGCCGCTGTTCAGCGGCTATTTCGACACCACCAGCGGGCCCAAGCGCGAGGCGGACTCCTACCGGCGTATCGCCGAAAGCATCGGCCTGCCGGCAGACGAGATCCTGTTCCTCTCGGATATCGTCCAGGAGCTGGACGCCGCCCAGCAGGCCGGCCTGCAGACCATCGGCCTGGCCCGCGAGGGCGGCGACCTGCCGGGCCACGAAACGGTGGCCAGCTTCGCGGTGATCGATCTGGCTCGTCTTTAGCTTTTCGCACTGCCTGTGACAGGCTGCTACGCTGCGGCAGCCTTCTAGCCCACGACGAGGATCTGCAGTGCTCGTTGCCCGCCACCTGTTATGGATCGACTCCGCTGCCGCGGCAACGGCGGGCACGAGCGTGCTGCTGCTTGGCGCCTGGCTAAGCGAAGTCTATCGCCTGCCGCCCGGGCTGCTGCAGTTCATCGGCGCAGTGAACCTGCTCTACGCCAGCTATTCGTTCTCGCTGGCCATTCGCCGTGATCGACCAAGGTCGCTGCTTTACCTGCTTGTCCTTGGCAATGCGCTGTGGGCAGGGGCCTGTGTGGCGATGGCACTGCAGTTCGCGGGCGATTCGTCCCTGTTGGCACAGGCTCACCTCTTCGGCGAGGCCCTTTTCGTGGGGACGTTGGCCGCCTGCGAGTGGCGGCGGCGCGAGCAGATCTGCGGATTGCCTGCCAGGGCCGCGGCTCTCCGGTCCCCCGCCTGATAAGCTGAATCACCTGGGATCAAGCGCCAAGGCCGCCCGAAGGCGGCCTTGGCGTTTCAGTGCGCCTGTGGCGCATCGTTGCGCTGGTGCCGGTACACGCTGACCGCCTCGTACACCGCCTTGCGCAGGCGATTGATGCCGCCGATGGGGCGGTGTGCGGGCAGGGCGTGCCAGGGATTGAACGACAGGTTGTCGCAGAACAGGTTCTGCTCGCGGCTATCGAAGTCCTGGGCCGGCACCTTGATCGTCGCCACCGTCTCGAACGGGGCGATGTCCTCGCTCCACTCCACGCTGGTGTCCTCGATGGGCATGTAGTGCTCGGGATTCTGCCGCTGCACCTGCAGTGCGAAGCAGGCCGGCACCCGGTCCAGCGACAGCTGCTGGTACAGGGCGTTGCGCAGGAAGTTGGGCAGCGCGCTGTTCTGCTCGGGCAGCTGGTAGGGCGGGCAGCTGGCCGGGTCGGGGATGACCCGGTACTTGATGTTGTGCGGGCCGAGCTTGAACGGCGCGACCGAGCTGTAGGTGGTGGCCACCGGGCTGTCCGGCGCCGGCGCCAGGGTCTGCAGGGCGATGAACAGGTGACGGATCTCCCAGCTGCGCGGGTCCCAGCCGGGGAAGAAGGCCAGCACCTTCTGGCCGCTGGCCTGGGCGGCGAAGTTCTGCTGGTACTCGGCCACGTCGCGGACGAAGAACAGCGGATGGTTGAACATCACGAAGTCCTGGTTGCCGGCCGTGGCCGGGCTGCTGAGCAGCTTGTCGCCCGGCACGTCGAGCAGCTTGAGGCCCATGCCGCGGGCGTCGCGGACGCTGTCGAACTGCGGGTAGGCGTTGCCGTTGGACAGGCGCATCCAGGCTTGCCAGGTCTTGCCCGGTTGGCTGAGCACGCCATGGTGCAGGGCCGGGTCCAGCTCGGGCAGCACGCTGAACTGCGCCTTGACGCAGCCGTGGGCCTTGGCATGGGCATCGCGCAGCACCCGGGTGTTGTCGCGGTGCTGCTCGACGATGCGAATGGCGTCCTCGATGATGCCCTGGGTCAGGGCCGCCTCGTCGGCCGGGATTTCCTCCTCGGTCGATACCGGGCCGGAGAACTTCCAGGCGTAGTACGCCGTGCCGATGCCCCAGCCGAGCAGGCCGACGGTCGCCAGCAGCAGGAGCAGTTTGCCGAGCAGGCCGCCCAGCCACAGCCAGAATCGTTTGAGCATGGCTTCTTCCTTGTCAGAGCTGGCAGTTGGGGCCGGGCGTCCAGGCCTTGGCTTCGACGGGTTGCAGCTGGCTTTCCAGCGGCGCGTCACCCATCACCTTGAGGTACTCGATCAGCGCCCAGCGTTCTTCCGGGGCCAGGGCGCGGCCGATCACCCCGTCGACCCGGCAGCCGTCGCGGAACTCGTGACCGCGGTTGCCGTTGCCGGTGACCGCGGTATCGAACAGGAAACCGCCCTCGAACTGCTCGGTGAGGAAGCCGGCACGCTTGGGATCGTATTCGAAGCTGCCGACCCAGAACTGCTTGTCGCGCTCGGAAACCGGCGACAGCAACTGGAACAGGTTGGGCACCGAGCCATTGTGCAGGAACGGCGGGGTGGCCCAGATGCCGTGCAGCGGGCGCGCCTTGTAGCCACGTTTCTCCTGCACGCCGATGGCCAGGCCGTAGCCGTCCATGCGCCAGCGTTCACGCGGCTGGATGCCGGCGTCCTGGTAGGCGCGGTCTTCCACGTAGGCGGTGACATAGGCCAGGCCCTTGGCGCTGGAGATGCTGGCGAAGTCGACTTCGTCCAGGCTGGCACCGAACAGCTTGACGTCGAGCCTGCCCAGCTCACTCTTGTTCCAGCCCAGCTTGCGGATGTCGAAGCGGTGGTCGGCGATGTTGTCGGCGGTGGTCGGGTCGGTGCCGATGATCCGCGTCGGCACGATGCGCATGCGCCACTCCGGATCGCGCGCGGCGGCCAGGCGCTCGTCGCGCGGCTTGGGATCGGGGGCGTGGCAGTAGGCGCAGTTCTCGCTGAACAGGGCGCGGCCCTGGCTGGCCAGTTCGAGATCGACCTTGCCCAGCACCGCTTGCGGCCAGGTCGGCGGCTTGAGCTGCTTGAGGGTCTCCTCCAAGGTATGCAGATCGCGCAGGCGCACGCTGGACGGATAGCGCTCGGCCTCCGGCAGCGGGCCGCCATTCTCGTCGAACAGGTGCAAGGTGGCGCCGACGCCGAGGGCCTCGCCGATATTGCGCGCCATCGGTTGCATGGCCGAGCCGTTCCACTGCACCCAGTCGAACTTCCAGATGTCCCACACCTGCGGGTAGCTGACCGGGGCGTTGGCCACCCGGTAGTTGCTTGCGTCGATGGCGTCGCCGAACACGCTGTTGGCGATGCGGCCGAAGGCGTCGGTACGGCCGAAGCCTTCCTCGGTGGGGTAGAGGCCGCGGTGCCAGTCGTTCATTGCGGTGCCGAGCAGGCGGTCGAGCACGGCCTTGAAGTCCGCGCGCAGCTGTTCCTTGCCCTGCTCGTAGTTGTCGCCCAGTACCGTTTTGGCGAAACGGCGGAACTTGATCGGGTTGTAGTAGGTGAACGCCATGCTCATGCCCAGTGCCTGGCCGAAACTGCCGCCCTTGAGCGTGGGCACGGTGGAGGCCAGCGAGTGCAGGGCGGCGCCGCCATCGATGCGGATGGCCTGGCCCCGGTAGCGCAGCTCGCCGGTGTGGCAGGCGGCGCAGGTGATATCGAGAAATTGCGCGCCGCTTTCCACGTCCTGGTGGCGGGCGAAGCCGACCGGCAGGTTGCCCGGGTTGCGCGCGCTGGCCTGCTGTCGCGGGTCGGTGAGGAAACCAAAGCGCGCCAGGTAGTCCGGGGCGGCGAACTTGTCGGTGGAGAAGGGCAGTTCCAGGGCGGTGAACCAGTCGTAGCGCAGGCCTTTAACCTGGGTGCCCTGGGGGGTGAAGTAGTAGGTCTGGCGCGCCTGCTCGTCCCACTGGCCGAGGTAGTGCACCTGGCTGGGCTTGGCGAACGGCGGCAGATTAGGGTTGGCGATGTAGTAGAGCAGCACCGCGCCGGCGCCCAGGGCCAGCAGCACGATCAGGTACAGGGCGCGGCGCAGGATTCGCATGGCGGGAACTTCCGTGTGGCGGTGTTGTTATGGGGTACGTTTATGCCAATAGCCGAGGCCGACAGCAAGTGTTCATTCCAGACCCGAGTGGCTAGCGGTCGGTGCATGGTTTTTGCCCTGCCGAGCATGGCGCTGCCCGTCGAGGGTGCCATGCGTAGCAAAAAGCCGTAGATGGCTGGATGCGCCCGCGAATCTGCGACAAATCCTGCTAACGTGCCTGTGACTGCAGCAGAGGATCGCCCCATGCACGCTTTCGACTCGCCCCGGCCGCCGCGCCTTGCCAGCCTGCTCGGCTATGCCGGCTTGCTGCCCTTCGTCTGCGCCGCTCTCGGCGTCTGGCTGACGCCAGCGGGCTGGCGGCCGCAGGTGCTCGATGCGCTGCTCGACTATGCGGCGGTGATCCTGGCGTTCATGGGGGCGATCCACTGGGGCCTGGCCATGCGCGCGCAGGAAGGGGACGAGCAGGCCCTGCTGCAGCTGGGGCTGTCGGTCATTCCGGCGCTGCTGGGCTGGCTGGTGATTGCCGCCGACTTGCCCTATGCACTGGCCTTGCCGACCCTGCTCGGTTGCTTCGTCGGCCTCTATCTGGCCGATCTGCGGGCGGTGGCGCGGAGCCTGGCGCCGCGCTGGTACCCGGCATTGCGTCTGCCGCTGACCCTGGTGGTAGGCCTGAGCCTGCTGCTGGCCTGGTTCGGTGTGCTGCTCGCCTGAATCCGGCGCCTCAGCAGCCCAGGCTGTCCGCCTGGCGGTAGAGGGCGAGCAGCTTGCGGGTGATGGTTAGTTGGATGTCGTCGCGCTCGAAGCTCGACAGGCGGGTGAGCTTCTGCACCTGCAGGCGGTGCAGGTGGATGTAGGGCATCTGCTGGTCGAACTCGCGCAGGTCGCCCTTCATCATGATCGGCAGGAACACATCGCCGATCTTCTTCTGGTTGCTGATGATCTGCGCCAGGGCCTGCTTGAACGGCATGGTCTTGGGCGCCGGGCCGCCGTCCTTCATCTGCGTGGCCAGCAACAGCCCGGGCTTGCCCAGGACCACGCCAGGCAGCACGCACAGGCCGGTCTGGCGCACGGCGGCGATCTCGATGCCGTGCAGGGTGTCATGGAAGGCGTAGGGGTTGGGCAGCACCACCATCTTGCGGCCCTGGTCGCTGGGGAAGTGCAGGTTGTAGTTGGTGTACAGCTGGCGCACGGACTCGGAATAGACGCACAGGCGATTCTCGAACAGCTTGATGAAGCGTTCGGCCAGCTCGCGCCGGGCGATGCTGTTCATGTCCCAGATCAGGTCCTGGTTTTGCGGTCGATTCAGATCGACTTCCTGATGTTCCATGCTGCTCATTCAGCCCTCATACACGAAATTGCCCCAGCAACTGGCTCAGTTGTCCTGCCAGCTGGCCCAGATGCTGGCTGGCCTGGCTGGATTGATCGGCGGCCAGGGCATTTTCATGTGCCAGCGAGGCCGCCTGGGTGACATTGTGGTTGATATCTTCGACTACGTGCGATTGTTGCAGGGTGGCACTGGCGATCGAAGCATTCAAGCCCGTGAGGTTACGCAGTGAACTGGCGATCTGGCTGAGGCTCTCGCCGGCCTGCCGCGCCTGTTCGACCGTTTGCAGCGAGGCCTGGCTGCTGGCGTTGATCACCTTGACCGCGGCTTCCGAGTTGCCCTGCAGGCGCTCGATCATGCCCTGGATCTCGGCGGTGGACTGCTGGGTGCGCTGGGCCAGCAGGCGCACCTCGTCGGCGACCACGGCAAAACCGCGGCCCTGCTCGCCGGCGCGGGCGGCCTCGATGGCGGCGTTGAGGGCCAGCAGGTTGGTCTGCTCGGCAATCGAGCGGATGACCTCCAGCACGCTGCCGATCTGCGTGCTCTCGGCGGCGAGGGTGCTGATCACCTCGACCGCCTGGTCGATGGTGCTGGACAGCTGGTCGATCTGGCGCAGGCTGCTTGCGATATTCTGCTGGCCCTGCTGGGCCTGCTCCTCGGCCAGGCGCACCTCGCCGGCCGCGTGTTCGGCGTTCTTCGCCACGTCCTGCACGGCATAGGACACCTCGTTGATCGCGGTCGCCACCAGCTCCATCTGCTGCGACTGCTGCTGGCTGTGCTGCTGGGCGCTACTGGCCACTTCGCCCAGCGACTGCGAGGCCTGGTCGAGGGCGCCGGCGGCCTGCAGCGACTGGCTGATGACGCCGCGCAGCTTGCCGGTGAAGGCGTTGAAGTGGCTGCCCAGGGCGGTCAGCTCGTCGCCGCCGCTGTGGTCCATGCTGCGGGTCAGGTCGGCTTCGCCGCTGGCGATGTTGGCCATGGCGTCGACCGCTTCGTCCAGCGGTCGGGCGATGCTGCGCACGATGAGGATGACCAGGGCGCCGAGCAGCACGCTGATCAGCAGCAGCACGCCCAGGGCGCGCAGGGCCTGCTGGCGGAACTCGGCCTGCATGTCGTCGAGGTAGATGCCGGAGCCGATGATCCAGCCCCAGGGCTCGAACAGCTGGACATAGGACACCTTGGGCAGCGGTTCCGCGGCGCCCGGCTTGGGCCAGCGGTAGTCGACCAGGCCGGCGCCCTGGCGTTTCGCCACGGCGACCATGTCGTTGAACAGGAACTTGCCGTCCGGGTCCTTCATGTTCGCCAGGTTCTGCCCTTCGAGCTTGGGGTTGGCCGGGTGCATGATCATCTGCGGGGTCAGGTCGTTGATCCAGAAATAATCGTCCTGGTCATAGCGCAGGCCGCGCACCAGCTGCATGGCCTGTTGCTGCGCCTCGGCCCGCGGCAGGCTGCCGGCGCTTTCCAGGGCCTGGAAGTGGCGCAGGATGCCGCTGGCGGTTTCCACCACCTCGCGGGTTTTCAGGGCCTTGGCCGCGTACAGGTCGTCGTAGGTCTGCTTCAGCATCAGCGCCGTCAGGGCCAGCAGCATGAGGATGGAACTGAGCAGGATCAGCCACAGGCGACGATTGATCGGCAGGCGGCGCAGACTGTTCATGGGCAGGTGACTCCACTTCTTCTTAGGGCAGGCTTCGGGGCTCAGCAGACACTGAGTCTAGAAGCTGTTCAATTAGCTGTTGGCAAGGGCGGCACAGTCGGGGCGCCTCTGATAGGATGCGCTGCCTTTTTTTCGGCCGAATATTCGGCAACATTAATTTGTCTCGCCTGCCATGCCGGCGGGTATTGCGAGGATTTCATGGATTTGTGGGTCGCCTTTCAGGCACTGATTCTGGGTATCGTCGAAGGTTTGACCGAGTTCCTGCCGATTTCCAGCACCGGCCACCAGATCATCGTCGCCGATCTGATCGGCTTCGGCGGCGACCGGGCCAAGGCCTTCAACATCATCATCCAGCTCGGCGCCATCCTCGCAGTGGTCTGGGAGTACCGCCGCAAGATCCTCGAGGTGGTGTTCAATGTGCCCAAGCAGGCGCAGGCGCAGCGCTTCACCGCCAACCTGCTGATCGCCTTCATGCCGGCGGTGGTGCTTGGCGTGGCCTTTTCCGACCAGATCCACCACTACCTGTTCAACCCGATCACAGTGGCGGCGGCCCTGGTGGTCGGCGGGGTGATCATTCTCTGGGCCGAGCAGCGCCAGCATGAGGTGACAGTCGAGGAAGTCGACGACATGACCTGGAAGGAAGCCCTGAAGATCGGCTGCGCCCAGTGCCTGGCGATGATTCCCGGCACTTCGCGCTCTGCCTCGACGATCATCGGCGGCCTGCTGTTCGGCCTGTCGCGCCGCGCCGCCACCGAGTTTTCCTTCTTCCTGGCCATGCCGACCATGGTCGGCGCGGCGGTCTATTCCGGCTACAAGTACCGCGAGCTGTTCCAGCCCGGCGACCTGCCGGTGTTCGCCCTGGGCTTCGTGGTGTCGTTCGTCTTCGCCATGATCGCCGTGCGCGCGCTGCTCAAGTTCATCGCCAACCACAGCTATGCGGTGTTCGCCTGGTACCGCATCGGCTTCGGCCTGCTGATCCTGGCCACCTGGCTGTTCGGCCTGATCGACTGGTCCACGGTACAGGCCCACTGACGGCATGCTGGCGACGGAGCGACGCGGCACCCTGAAAAGCTGGAACGATGCCAAGGGCTTCGGCTTCATCCAGGCGGAGCAGGGCGGCGAACAGTGGTTCGTGCATATCTCGGCGCTGCGTGGCGAGCGCCGCCCGCAGCCGGGCGAGACGGTGCTGTTCGTGCCGGGCAAGGACTCCCAGGGGCGCTTGCGCGCCGAGCACATGCGCTTCGAGGGGCTCAGCCTGGATCGCCCGGCCATTCGCCGCAAGCCGCGCCAGCCGGCTGCCAGCCCGCGTCCTGCGGCGCGCAAGCACCAGCCAGCCATCCGCCAGCGGCCGCTCAAGCTGCTGCTGTTCGTGGCCCTGTGCGGCCTGCCGGCCATCGGCGCCCTGCAGCTGTTCCTCGGCTCCGGCGCCCTCTGGGCGCTGGGTGCCTATCCGCTGCTCAGCCTGATCAGCTTCGCCCAGTACTGGCACGACAAGCGCAGTGCGCAAGCGGGGCGCTGGCGCACCCCGGAGAACTACCTGCACGTCACCGAACTGCTCGGCGGCTGGCCGGGCGCCCTGCTGGCGCAGCAGCTGTTGCGCCACAAGACGCGCAAGCTCTCGTTCCAGCTGGTGTTCTGGGCGATCGTGCTGCTGCACCAGGCGTTCTGGTTCGACCAGCTGTTGCTGGACGGGCGTTTCCTGGCTGGCCACCTGCAGGCCTGGCTGCCGCTGCTGCGCTAGCCAGGCGACTGGCACGAGAGGCGAATCCACAGCTAACCTGGCAGGGCAGACCCAACCCTTGGCTCAGGAGCTCCCTCGATGTCTCTTTCCATGTATCAGGCTTCCATCCCGGTCTTCGTGCGCATGTTCGGCAATCTTGCAGCCATCCTCGACAAGGCGGCCGTGTATGCCGACGCGAAGAAGATCGACCCGGCGGTGCTGCTCAATGCCCGCCTGGCACCGGACATGCACCCGCTGACCCGCCAGGTGCAGATCGCCAGCGATGCGGCCAAGGGCTGCGCGGCGCGCCTGGCCGGGGCGGAGATTCCCAGCTTCGCCGATAGCGAGAGCAGCTTTGCCGAGCTGCAGGCGCGGATCCAGAAGACCCTGGACTTTATCCAGGGCTTCAGTCCCGCACAGATCGACGGCAGCGAGGAGCGCGAGGTGGTGATCCGCTTTCCCGGTGCCGAGCTGAAGTTCAGCGGCCAGGACTACCTGCTGCATTTCGTCCTGCCGAACTTCTATTTCCACCTCACCACCGCCTACGCCATCCTGCGCCACAATGGCTTGGAGATCGGCAAGATGGATTTCCTCGGGCGTACCTGACGGCCTGGCGACAGGCCGGCCCGCCTGCCGATCCGCTTCGGCGACTGTTGGTTGCTGGTGCGGCTGGGTGGATTCGCCGCACTGAATTTGGGCGGCCAAGCGCGGCGCCCGGCATCGTTACCGAAAGTAAAGCGCGGCCCCGGCGAAATGGCGGCTGCGCTTTCCCCGAAAGCGCAAGCCCTGAAAGTGCTGCGAAATTTTTTTCATAAAACCCTGCTTGTTTATTAACGTTTCTCCGAATTTTCTGCTTGGATTTTTGAGGGCGGCGCTGGCACAAGCCTTGCTGTCGCAGGTTGCCACTACCTAAAACCTCAGGAGTTACCATGTCGCAGAAGATTTTCAGAAAAGGCTTTCTGGCTCTCGCTGTCAGCACCGCGATGGGCGCTTCTTCCTTCACCCTGGCCGATGTGGTCATCGGCGTGGCGGGTCCGCACACCGGCCCCAACGCCTCGTTCGGCGAGCAGTACTGGCGGGGCGCCAGCCAGGCCGCCGAGGACATCAACGCCGCCGGCGGGGTGAACGGCGAGATGATCAAGCTGGTCAAGGCCGACGACGCCTGCGAGCCGAAGCAGGCCGTGGCGGTGGCCAACCGTCTGGTGGATTCGGACAAGGCGGCCGGCGTGATCGGCCACTTCTGTTCCTCCTCGACCATGCCGGCCTCCGAGGTGTACGACGAGGCGGGCGTCATCGCCATCACCCCGGCCTCGACCAACCCGCAGGTGACCGAGCGCGGCCTGCCCGGCATGTTCCGCATGTGCGGCCGCGACGACCAGCAGGGCGTAGTGGCCGCCGACTACCTGGTGGACAAGCTCAAGGCCAAGAAGATCGCGGTGATCCACGACAAGGACACCTACGGCCAGGGCCTGGCCGACGCGACCAAGGCGCACTTGGCCAAGCGCGGCATCGAGCCGGTGCTGTACGAGGGCCTGACCCGCGGCGAGAAGGACTTCAATGCCCTGGTCACCAAGATCCGCTCGGCGGGTGCCGAGGTGGTCTACTTCGGCGGTTGCCACCCGGAGGCCGGCCCGCTGGTGCGGCAGATGCGTGAGCAGGGCGTCACCGCCGCCTTCGTGTCTGGCGACTGCGTGGTGACCGACGAAATGGTCACCACCGCCGGCGGCCCGCAGTACACCAAGGGCGTGCTGATGACCTTCGGCGCCGACCCGCGCCAGCTGCCGGAAGGCAAGGCGGTGATCGAGAAGTTCCGCGCCAATGGCTTCGAGCCCGAGGGTTACACCCTGTATGCCTATGCCTCGGTTCAGGCCCTGGCGGCGGCCTTCAAGGGCGCCGGCGGCACCGAAGGCGGCAAGGCCAGCGAGTGGCTGAAGGCCAACCCTGTGGATACCGTGATGGGCAAGAAGTCCTGGGATGGCAAGGGCGACCTGCAGGTATCCGACTACGTGATGTACGAGTGGGACGACAAGGGCAAGTACCACCAGCAGTGATCGACTCGCACGCCCCGGCCCGCCTGACGGGCCGGGCGCTGTGCCTGCCCGACCGCGGCCTCGCGTGGCGGTCGTCCTTGTCCACGCCTATGAGACTTATTCATGGACGGCATCTTCCTGCAGCAAATGATCAACGGCCTGACCCTCGGCGCGGTCTATGGCCTGATCGCCATCGGCTACACCATGGTCTACGGCATCATCGGCATGATCAACTTCGCCCACGGCGAGGTGTACATGATCTCCGCCTACCTGTCGGCCATCACCCTGGCCCTGCTGGCCTTCTTCGGCCTGGAATCCTTTCCGCTGCTGATCCTCGGCACGCTGCTGTTCACCATCTTCGTCACCGGCATGTACGGCTGGGTGATCGAACGCATCGCCTACAAGCCGCTGCGCAACTCCACGCGCCTGGCGCCGCTGATCAGCGCCATCGGCATGTCGCTGATCCTGCAGAACTACGTGCAGATCAGCCAGGGCGCGCGCCAGCAGGGGGTTCCGACCTTGCTCGACGGGGCGTTCCGCTTCCCTATCGGTGAGGGCTTCGTCCAGCTCACCTACACCAAGGTGTTCATCCTGATCGCCGCCTTCGTCGGCATGGGCGTGCTCACCTATGTGATCCAGCACACCAGGCTCGGCCGCATGTGCCGCGCCACCCAGCAGGATCGCAAGATGGCCTCGATCCTCGGCATCAACACCGACCGGGTGATCTCCTACGTGTTCGTCATCGGTGCGGCCATGGCCGCGCTGGCCGGCGTGCTGATCACCATGAACTACGGCACCTTCGACTTCTATGCCGGCTTCGTCATCGGTATCAAGGCGTTCACCGCGGCGGTGCTCGGCGGCATCGGCTCGCTGCCGGGGGCAATGCTCGGCGGGCTGATTCTCGGCGTGGCCGAGGCGCAGTTCTCCGGCATGGTCAACACCGACTACAAGGACGTGTTCAGCTTCGCGCTGCTGGTGCTGATCCTGATTTTCCGACCGCAAGGACTCCTGGGGCGCCCCCAGGTGGCGAAGGTGTGAGCATGGCTGCAGTCAAACAAGGCCTGGATTTCCGCAAGAGCCTGCTGGATGCCGTGCTGGCCGGGCTGATCGCCCTGATCGTGTTCGGCCCCATAGTCGGGGTGGTGCTCGACGGCTACAGCTTCAACCTGCAACCCCAGCGCCTCGGCGCGGTGATCGGCGTGGTCATGCTCGGCCGCCTGCTGCTCAGCCTGTACCTGCAGAGCAGTCGCGGGGTGGCGCTGCTGGCGCGCTTCGAGAGCAACGCCTCGGGCGTGCACGTGCGGCCGCCGGACTACCAGTCTCGGCTGCGCTGGATCATCCCGCTGCTGCTGGTGGTGGCGCTGATCTTCCCGTTCTTCGCCAGCAAGTACCTGCTCACCGTGGTCATCCTCGGCCTGATCTACGTGCTGCTGGGCCTGGGCCTGAACATCGTGGTCGGCCTGGCCGGGCTGCTCGACCTCGGCTACGTGGCGTTCTACGCCATCGGCGCCTACGGCCTGGCGCTGGGCTACCAGTACCTCGGCCTGGGCTTCTGGACGGTGCTGCCGCTGGCGGCGCTGCTGGCCGCGCTGGCCGGGGCGCTGCTGGGCTTCCCGGTGCTGCGCATGCACGGCGATTACCTGGCCATCGTCACCCTCGGCTTCGGCGAGATCATCCGCCTGGTGCTCAACAACTGGCTGAGCTTCACCGGCGGGCCGAACGGCATGTCGGTGCCGGCGCCGACCTTGTTCGGCCTGGAGTTCGGTCGCCGCGCCAAGGATGGCGGGGTGCCGTTCCACGAGTTCTTCGGCGTGGCCTACAACCCCAACCTGAAGTTCCTGTTCATCTACGCGGTGCTGTTCTTGGTGGTGATGCTGGTGCTCTACATCAAACACCGCCTCACCCGCATGCCGGTCGGCCGCGCCTGGGAAGCGCTGCGCGAGGACGAGATCGCCTGCCGCGCCATGGGCCTCAACCACGTGCTGGTGAAGCTCTCGGCGTTCATGATCGGCGCATCGACCGCCGGCCTGGCCGGGGTGTTCTTCGCCAGCTATCAGGGCTTCGTCAATCCGTCGTCCTTCACCTTCTTCGAGTCGGCGCTGATCCTCGCCATCGTCGTGCTCGGCGGCATGGGTTCGACGGTGGGGGTGGTGATCGCCGCCTTCGTGTTGACCGTGGCGCCGGAGCTGCTGCGCAGCTTCGCCGACTACCGGGTGCTGCTGTTCGGCATGCTCATGGTGCTGATGATGATCTGGCGCCCGCGCGGGCTGATCCGCATAAGCCGTACTGGTGTCACGCCGCGCAAGGGGGTGGCGCCATGAGCGACGAGATGATCCTCAGGGTCGACCACCTGATGATGCACTTCGGCGGCATCAAGGCGCTAAACGACGTCAGCCTGCAGGTCAGGCGCCACTCCATCTCGGCGCTGATCGGCCCCAACGGCGCCGGCAAGACCACGGTGTTCAACTGCCTGACCGGCTTCTACCAGGCCACCGGCGGCAGCATCCGCCTGCATGCTCGCGGCACCGTCACCGACGTGATCCAGGTGCTCGGCGAGCCGTTCCAGCCCAGCGACTTCGTGGCCCCGGCCAAGTTGGCCAGCCGCCTCTGGTACAAGATGTTCGGCGGCACCCACCTGGTCAACCGCGCCGGTCTGGCGCGCACCTTCCAGAACATCCGCCTGTTCAAGGAAATGTCGGTGGTGGAGAACCTGCTGGTGGCCCAGCACATGTGGGTCAACCGCAGCCTGCTGGCCGGCGTGTTCAACACCCGCGCCTATCGCCAGGCTGAAGAGAACGCGCTCAACCATGCCTTCTACTGGTTGGAGGTGGTGGACCTGGTGGACTGCGCCAACCGCCTGGCCGGCGAGCTGTCCTACGGCCAGCAGCGCCGCCTGGAGATCGCCCGGGCCATGTGCACTCGGCCGCAGCTGATCTGCCTGGACGAACCGGCCGCCGGCCTCAACCCGGCGGAAACCGAGGCGCTCAGCCGGATCATCCGCAAGCTGCGCGACGAGCACGAGATGACCGTACTGCTGATCGAACACGACATGGGCATGGTGATGAGCATTTCCGACCACATCGTCGTGCTCGACCACGGCGTGGTGATCGCCGAGGGCGGACCGGCGCAGATCCGCCACGACCCGAAAGTGATCGCCGCCTACCTAGGCGCGGACGAGGAGGAGCTGGCATGAGCGAGCCGATCCTCGAACTGAAGGAAGTCGACGTCCATTACGGGGTGATCCAGGCGCTGAAGAAGGTCAGCCTGCATATCGACGAAGGCGAGACGGTGAGCCTGATCGGCTCCAACGGCGCCGGCAAGTCCACCCTGCTGATGTCGATCTTCGGCCAGCCGCGGGCCTCGGCCGGGCAGATCCTGTTCCGTGGCACCGACATCACCCACAAGTCCTCGCACTACGTCGCCTCCAACGGCGTGGCACAGGCGCCGGAAGGGCGCCGGGTGTTCCCCGACATGAGCGTGGAAGAAAACCTGCTGATGGGCACCATCCCGATCGGCATGCAGCATGCCCAGGAAGACATGCAGCGCATGTTCGAGCTGTTCCCGGTGCTCAAGGAACGGCGCAACCAGCGCGCCATGACCATGTCCGGCGGCGAGCAGCAGATGCTCGCCATCGCCCGCGCGCTGATGAGCCGGCCCAAGCTGCTGCTGCTCGACGAGCCGTCGCTGGGCCTGGCGCCGATCGTGGTCAAGCAGATTTTCCAGACCCTGCGCGAGCTGGCCAGCACCGGCATGACCATCTTCCTGGTGGAGCAGAATGCCAACCACGCGCTGCGCCTGTCGGATCGCGCCTACGTGATGGTCACCGGCGAAATCCGCCTGAGCGGCACCGGCGAGGAACTGCTGGGCAACCAGGAGGTGCGCAACGCCTATCTGGGCGGGCACTGAGTCATCGCGACAAACAAAAAGGGCATCCCGTGGGATGCCCTTTTGGTTTTTCATGATCGGCGTAGGTTGTGCTTGAGCGCAGCGAAGTCCAACGTAGCCAGCGCCTGGCCCTGATTGTTGGGCTTCGGCGCTGCGCGCCTCAACCCAACCTACACAATCACGCCCTGGCTGCGCAGGTAGTCATCGTAGGTTCCGCTGAAGTCGGTCACGCCGTTGTCGCTCAGCTCGATGATGCGGGTGGCCAGGGAGCCGACGAACTCGCGGTCGTGGCTGACGAAGATCAGCGTGCCCGGGTAGTTTTCCAGCGCCAGGTTGAGCGCCTCGATGGATTCCATGTCCAGGTGGTTAGTCGGTTCGTCCATCACCAGCACGTTGGGCTTCTGCAGGATCAGCTTGCCGAACAGCATGCGGCCCTGTTCACCACCGGAAATTACCTTCACCGACTTCTGGATCTCGTCGTTGGAGAACAGCATGCGCCCGAGGGTGCCGCGGATGGTCTGCTCGCCCTGGGTCCACTGGCCCATCCAGTCGAACAGGCTGACGTCGTCTTCGAAGTCATGGGCATGGTCCTGGGCGTAGTAGCCCACCTCGGCACTCTCGGTCCACTTCACCGAGCCGGCATCCGGGGCCAGTTCGCCGACCAGAGTGCGCAGCAGGGTGGTCTTGCCGATGCCGTTGGGGCCGATGATGGCCACGCGCTCGCCGGCTTCGACGGTGAAGCTGAAGTTCTTGAACAGCACCTTGTCGTCGAAGGCCTTGGACAGCTTCTCGATGGTTACGGCCTGGCGGTGCAGCTTCTTGTTCTGCTCGAAGCGGATGAACGGGCTGACGCGGCTGGACGGCTTGACCTCGGCCAGCTGGATCTTGTCGATCTGCTTGGCGCGGCTGGTGGCCTGCTTGGCCTTGGAGGCGTTGGCCGAGAAGCGGCTGACGAAGGTCTGCAGTTCGGCGATCTGCGCCTTCTTCTTGGCGTTGTCCGACAGCAGTTGCTCGCGTGACTGGGTCGCGGCGGTCATGTACTCGTCGTAGTTGCCCGGGAACAGGCGCAGTTCGCCGTAGTCCAGGTCGGCCATATGGGTACAGACCGAGTTGAGGAAGTGGCGGTCGTGGGAAATGATGATCATGGTGCTGTTACGCGCCGTGAGGATGTTTTCCAGCCAGCGGATGGTATTGATGTCCAGGTGGTTGGTCGGCTCGTCCAGCAGCAGTACGTCCGGGTCGGAGAACAGCGCCTGGGCCAGCAGCACGCGCAGCTTCCAGCCGGGAGCGACTTCGCTCATCGGGCCGAAGTGCTGCTCCAGCGGAATGCCCAGGCCCAGCAGCAGTTCGCCGGCGCGGGATTCGGCGGTGTAGCCGTCCATTTCGGCGAACTCGCCTTCCAGCTCGCCCACCTTCATGCCGTCTTCTTCGCTCATTTCCGCCAGCGAGTAGATGCGGTCGCGCTCGGCCTTGACCTTCCACAGCTCCTCGTGGCCCATGATCACGGTGTCGATCACGTTGAATTCTTCGTAGGCGAACTGGTCCTGGCGCAGCTTGCCCAGGCGCACGTTCGGTTCCAGCATCACCTGGCCGCCGGAGGGTTCCAGATCGCCGCCGAGAATCTTCATGAAGGTCGACTTGCCGCAGCCGTTGGCGCCGATCAGGCCGTAGCGGTTGCCGTTGCCGAACTTGACGGAAACGTTCTCGAACAGCGGCTTGGCGCCGAACTGCATGGTGATGTTGGCTGTGGAAATCAAGAGGCTCTATCTCGCGGGTTTCAAAGGTATGCGGTTACGCTTGGGGCACTTTTGGGGCAAAAGTTAGTTTTTCCATCTCTGCCCAGTCACTCGCGCCATCCAGCCAACGGGCGTACCGAGTCAGTAGGATCTGAATCGAATGGCCGAGCTGCTTGGCGATGAATGCGGGCTTCATGCCAGCCATCAAGCACATGGTTGCGTAAGTGTGGCGCGCATTGTACGGGGGTCGGTAGCGAATACCCAGTGCCTTTAGGGTCGGTCGCCACTGATGATGCAGGTCACTCGTCTGTTGGATGTACTCTGCGTTCTTGCTCGGGGGGAAGCAGTAGGGGAAATCGGTAATCCTGCCTTTGCCCTTGGATCGTCGCTCGGAATACGCCTTGGCGACCTGTAAAGCATGAAGGGCGCGGTCATTGAGCAGCACGTACCGATTCTTCTTGGTCTTGGTGCGCTCGGCGATCTGCTTTTTCACGACCGTGCGGCAGACATGGGCCATCCGCTTATCGAAATTGACCTCTTCCCATCGGAGAGCTGCTATTTCGCCCGGGCGCATGCCGGAGTAGAAGGAAAATTCGAAGAAGGCGGCGTATATCTGGCTTGGCCAGTGATCGGTGGCGTACAGCTTCGCGATGATCCGGTCAGCTTCCTCCTGGGTGAAGGGGTCGATCTTGGCATCCTTGCGCTCGGGTATATCCAGCTCCTCCATGGGGTTCAGCGTGATCAGCTTGTCGCTGACTGCTGACGCCAGAATGGTGCCCAGCTTCGACATCGCATTGGCCTTCACGCCGTCGGACGTCCAGGGGATCTGCACCACCAGCTCACGCATGAGCGCGGTGGTTAGGTTCTGCAGGGGAGTGGTTGCCAGGTAGGGCATCCACCACACGTTGAGCACCGACTTGTAGTTGTCGCGGGTGCCTTCGGTGATGGAGCGGCTATCCAGCCAGACCTGGGCGTACTGACCGAATCCACGGGAGACGCTCGATATAGCGTTGGGGGAGTTGGGGAAAAGCTCGGAGTACTTCAGTTCGTCGAAGACCCCGAGCTTGAGCAGCTGCGCTACTTGATCGCGTAGACGGGATGCAGCTGCGATACCCGCCTGCGTGGCGGGGTACGGGAGGGATTCAGAGCAGCGCTTACCGTTCCATTTGAATCGGATGCGGAGGGTTTCGCCCCGTAACTCAACGCCTCTGGGGAGACCCACAGACTTTCTTGCCATTCGTCGTATCTCCTGACGCTATACCAAATGCGGCTGCCGATTTTTTTCCATACCCCCTCGGGGATCTGCCCGCGGGCGCGGCGAGCTTCCAGGGATCTGGCGGTTGTGCCGAGGCGCTCGGCCATTTGTTTCTCGGACAGCTTGTCCAGGGGCTGCGCGATTTCTGCTGCAGACATGGGGCTACCTCAGCCGGCCAGCGGCCGGCATTGAATGTTGGCGGTGGGGAAGGTGGACTGCGAGGCCCGGCTAGGGCCCAGCAGGTGGGGTGGGTGGTGTTGGCGGCGTGCACCGTAGGCAGGTGCAGCGCCCGATACGGTCGCCGGTAGTCCGGCAGATCGTGGGTCGGTTCATAGGTTTTCTCGTTGCGGGTAGTTCAGCCAGGCCGAGACGTAAGCGGCTCTGGCCCACATGGGCCAGCTCCGGCGGCGGTGGCGTGCGAAGAAGAGCGCGCGCCCGGCCTGGGCGTCCATCCAGCCCAGCCAGGCGAAGTAGCGTTTGCCGGTGAAGGGTCTTTTCATGGGCCTATTCCCACCCGTGCAGGTAGGCAGGCTCGGTCAGAGCGGCCAGTTCCTGGCGCAGTGTCTGCTCCAAGGTGATGACCTTGCCCTCGTCCTGATCGAAGGCCTCGGTATTGTCGAGCACCTCATCGCTGACCAGTTCTACGTCGCGCTCGTCGAACTCGTCGTGCTGGTATCCGGAGTACTCGCACAGCACAACGATGGCGCCGGCTGGGGTGTAGGCGGCCACGATGTCGTTGTCGCCTACCTGGTAGGCCTTGAGGGTTTCAGTGGGCATGGGGATACCTCGGCAGATATATTTGGGGCTTCGTCTAAGCGAGGAAGTCAGAGTGAAGAGGTCAGGGATGTCAGAGGAGCAGAAGATAGAAGCGCTTAAAAAAGTTCTTGGTGAACCTATTGGCTTCGATATTTCGGATGCAGCATTAAAGGTGAAGCGAAACTTAATGCTGGTTTCTTTGGTGGTTATTGTTCTGGTGCTTGGAGAGCTTAAAACCTCTAGCAAGATTTCAATATTTGGAGTTTCTCTTGACGGAGTGACACCAGATAAGATGATGCTCGGTCTGGCTGTGGTTTTAATTTATTCCCTTATTCATTACCTCTGGTATTGCTTCGAGCTAGCGGGCGAATGGTCGCTACGAGTCACAGGCGCCAGGCTCGGCTTCGTTACTGGCGCTCAGTGGGCAGAGGAAGGGATCGACTACCCAGCGGATCCTAAGCAGTCCACCTTGTACACATGGTGGTTGCAAGAAATTAAATCGTTCGCATATTACAAAGATCTTATTGCGAAGGTAGAGGAACATAAGGAGGAAATTGATAAGCGCATTGAAGATATTGTAAAGAATAACAATCCAGGCTCTAACGGGGCGATGGCTTCAAATGCAATAACACAACTAAAGGGGGCTCTTGAACAGGCTAGGTCAAGCGTTTCTAAAGCTGAGTCAATAATTGCTAACCAGAGGATAAATGTATCTCTTGAGCGATTTGATAAGAGATTCGGTTTGGTACTTCGCTCGCAGAACTTGCGAGTTTTGCTGGCCGAGATTCTGTTACCAATCTTCATGGCCGGGTATGCGGGCTTGCTGCTGGCCACTTTCTTCGAGCTGGCTTGATCCTATCTAGCGAGAATTCAGCGCTCACCCGCTGGCCGCGCGTCTGACAAGGATGACGGCCGGGCAGGGTGGCACAATGTCAGCCGTAGATTCCGTAGCTGAAGTCGTCCTGGTCGCAGTCGATCACCAGGCGGGCCTGTCCGAAGTACAGGGCGGCGACCAGGCGCTCAAACGGAGAGTGGTAACGCAGCTCTTTGTTGATCGGGGTTTCGTCCAGCTTGGCAGAATACACCCGACCCACTTCGACTTTGCCAATGTGAGCGCGCCCGCTATCACGCTTCTCTTCAATGCAGATGTGAAGTGCGTTGGCCAGCGCATAGTTTTCACGGCGGCCCCGGCCATGCGAGCTGCGCGTTTCGCGGGACTCCTCCGGCTCCTTGTCGAAGTAGATGTGCAGGTACTCACCATGGGAGGTATCGCCTTCCTCGAAACGGATCTCGGGGGCCTCCCAGTGCTCCTCGGCCGCAGATTCCTTGTGCTCGTCGACGAAGGCGTTGAGTAGCTTGGTGAGGCTGACCTCACCTTCCAGCGGTGCATCCTCCAGAATCTCGGTGATGGCTGCGTTGGCCTTGGCCAGCATGACTTCGCTGACAGCCGTCTCAGCCCAACGAGCCTTCAGGGCTTCGGCTACGAGGGTGTTGTATTTGGCGAGCTCCAGCATGTCGCCGACGTTGGCCGGCAAGGCCGCCTTGAAGGCCTCCTTGAACTCCTTGGTGAAGTCGCCATAGCCGCGGAAGGCATCGGTCACCACTTCCTTGAACATGGCATCCAGGCCGGCGTCGATCAGTTCTTTCGGGCGATCGCTGACAACGTAGGCAGCGACTCGCTCGTTCAGCAGTTGTTGCAGGGTTTTGTTTTCTGTGGACATGACTTCTCCCTCGCCAGTGGCGTGAAAGGTGGGTTGTGGGGTAGTGTGAAGCGAGGCGGTAGAACTGATTGCGCAGGTCGCAACCATTAAGGAGAGTGGGTTGTATCAGCACCAATATTGGATTGAGCTTCAAACGTTGAAGGCTCATGTTTTGTATCTGGAGCTTTATCAACTGAGCTCAGAGGGCTGGGAGCGCCGGATTAATATTTTCCTCGCTGTAATGTCATCAGCGAGCATCGGTGGTTGGGCGATATGGAAGCAGTGGTCATTTGTTTGGGGGCTTCTGATAGCAGTCTCACAAGTTGCCTCTGTTGTGTACAAGTATTTGCCATTCAAGTCCCGGATAAAGCCTATCAGTAAAGCTGCGCTGGAGCTGTCAGCGTTAGCTGATGCCGCCGAGAAAGTGTGGTTTGACGTTGCAGGTGGGCATTTAACTGAGCGCCAGATTCATGAGAAGCGGTTTGCAGTGCGCAAGGCAAAAAATAGAATTATGCGGGCTAACTTCGGAGGGGTGGTGCTACCAGAAAACAAGCGTCTAATGAATAAGGCTGAACAGCAAATGCGTACTTACTTTATTAATGTTTTCCCGGAGCTAAATTAATGAGCGACAAACCTACTAGTCAGCGTCCACAACAGGACAGCACTCGCGTTCAAAACAATGACCGTCAACTACCGCCAGTAAGCAATACCCTTCCGATGCCGAAGGTTACTCCGCCCAAAAAGGGCTAGCCTATACAGAACCCGCCGGCCGCGCATCGGGCAAGGATGACGGCCGGGCAGGGTGGTTTACTGTTGCGCCTGCTCTGCCACGCTCAGGGCCACCGCCACCGGGCGCACCCAGATCGGCATGCTGTTGAGCATGAAGGTCTCGCCGGCCCGGGCCAGCAGCAGGGTGGTGCCCATGACATCGGCGATGGCCTCGGCAGCGTGTGGCGGCACAGCATTGCCGATCTGCTCGCTCCACTCTTTGTCGCTCATGCCGTCGAGGACCAGCTGCTCCTCCGGCTCCACCAGGCTCTGCAGTGCAGCCTTCTCCAGTGTCGTGAACGGGCGGTGCCAGGTGCCGTCGAGGCTGCGGATGATGCAGGTCAGGCGCTCATTGGCTGCCGGGATGCGAGGGTCGGCGACACTGAATCGTCCACTGTCGTAGCGCGAGCTGGCGGCGATAGCGCCAGAGTGCTGGTCGAAAGGGATGACGCCGTAGTGGCCGCCGGTCAGGTAGTTGTCTCCCTTGCCGCGATGCAGGATGCGCGGGTCTGCTACCGATTGCTGACCACCCTGGACGCCCTTGCCTCCGGCGATGATGGTGCCGGCCGGCCGGTCGAACGGGACCACCCGGTAGTTGCCGCTGTGGCGATTCCAGTTCGGCCGCGGGTCAGCAACGCTGAAGGTGCCTTGTCCTGGCATGGTCTGCCCGGGGATGGTCGGCGCTGATTCGTCCCACTGGATGACGCCGAATTGCTGGCCATGATTCCAGTTTGCGGCCTGGCGGTAGCGCGGATCGGCAACCGAAAACGCGCCGTTGGTGGGGCCGCTGCGTCCGGCGATGGTCCCGGTAGTGTCTTCCCAGCCATGCACGCCCAGGTAACCACTGTGGTACTCCGGCACGATGATCAGGTCGCGTAGATAGCCATCCTCGATCGCCAGTTCGTTGAGGCTGCGCCAGTCGCTACCTTTGCGCACCAGGGCCAGGCGCACCCAGGTCTGCCAGTGCAGGGACGGCACGCGGTGCATTGGGCCGCCGAGATCGGTGTCGCCAGGCAGAGGCATGCGGCCGAGGATGTCGCCGACGGCGCGGAGGGTCTTCTTCTCTGGCTCGTACAGGAACGGCGGGACTTGCTCGACGTGACGGGCTACCAGCAGGAAGCGCTTGCGCGACTGTGCCAGGCCGCCCAGCTCGCCGCAGTCGTGGGTGGTCTCGGCGACGGCATAGCCGTAGTGGCTGAGCAAGCTGCCGATCTGGTCCAGCAGGTGCCGGCCACGGGTGGCCAGCCGCGGGACGTTCTCGAAGGCGATCAGCGGTACCGGATCATCGGCCCAGGCCTCGCCCATCAGCCAGACACAGCGCAGAGTCAGTTCATTCAGGGCCTGGTACTTGGCTGTTTTCGCCCGCTCCTCGGAGAGCAGGCCGCTTGCGCCCTTGCAAGGGCTGCTGATGAACACGCAATCCGGGCGCTTGCCGCCAGCGGCGCGGCGCACGTCCTCGGGTGTTGCTTCGCGCCAGTCCGCCGGTGGCTCCTTGCCGTGGAAGCGGATGTACTGGTCGCGGGTGAACAGGTCGATTTGGGACCCAGGCACGCCGGCCAGCTTGGCGAAGTTGCGCAGGGCGCCCGGGACGACATCGATACCGCCAAGGCACTGCCACTCGGCCTGGACGTTGCCAACGCGAGGGCGAGAACGATTGAAGCCTTTGGCGCCGCCGCCCAGGCCGCAGCAGAAGTGAAAGTGGTAAAGGGTTTCCTTGATCATGCAGCTGGTTCCTGTTCGTCAGCATCCAGCGAGCGGCCGTCGTAGCAGCCGCCGCACTGTGGGGGATTGGGGAAGTCCTGCTGGCGCAGGAAGAAGGCGGCGGGGTCGTTAGCTTCTGCTTCGTCGACAAGCTCGATGAAGTCGCCCCAGTTCAGCTTCCGGCCGAGGCCGTTGATCGACTTCAGGTTGCCGGCGTCCTTTGCCGTGGTTTCGATGTTCAGGGCGCGGATCAGCAGCTCTGGATGTTCCATGCGGAGCTGCAGGATCTCGGGCTTGGTCATCGACGGGCAGAAGAAGCACGACGATTTGCCCGGTTGCGGCAAGCCGGCGGTGGTAATGGCGGCAACACACTCCTCGCGCCCCCAGCCCCATTCCAGTAATGGGTAGCGATAGCTGTACTTGTCATCCTCGGGGATAGCGGCGCGGTGAGGCTCGTCAAGGTCGTAGCCAATCAGCTTCACCACCTTCTGGCTGTCCGCCCAGGCCGCCTTCGCCGGAGGCCAGTTATTCACCCACTGGTTCTGCGGCTCGATCTTGTATTTGTGAGAGCAGCCCTTGAAGCCGTAGGACAGGCTGGGGAGCATCGCCTTGCGCAGGCAGTCCTCTTCCAGCGTCTCTTGGCGGCCACCTTTCTTGACGGTGACGATGGCTGGATAGCCTTGCTCGACCAGCCACGCGGAAAACATGGCAACGTAGGCATAGGTTCCTGGGCGCTCGCCGCCAGTGTCAGCAAAGAGGATGGCGTCGACGGGTTCGCCGAGCCTGACCATTTCCACCAGCAGGGCGGTGCTGTTTGTGCCGGCGCCGTAGGCGACAACGATGGGGGCGCGGGGTGTCATGCGTACCTCAGAACAGGGCCATCTGCTCGCCCAGGGCGGCTGATAGCGGGGGAATGAAGATCGGGGGTGGTTCCGGCGCCGGCGGCGCGTCGGCCGGGCGCTCGTCCATGGCGCTGCCCAGGGCATAGCCGCGGCGCAGCTTGGGGCCCCAGAGACCGATGACATGGGCCGGGGTGTACCAGTGCTCGCGCTCTTCCAGGGCGAGGGTGTTGCCGAGGATCACCACGGCGGGGATGTGCAGCAGGGAGAGCTGCAGGTAGGCCATGTGCACGGCGCGGGAATCCACGTCCTGGGCCACGACGTGCAGGTGCTTCTGGTAGTTGATCTGCTGGTCTTGCATGGCCTCGGCCAGGGCGATCACCTGGGCGCCGGCGCCTGCCGCGGGCTCGTTCATCCGGATGAAGCCGCGCTGCTCGATGCGCTCGCGCACTTCGGATCCGTCGCCGATGTTCAGCCGGGCCATGAGCTTGCAGAGTTCGTAGGGAGTGAAGAACTGGCCCCGGGCGCTGTTGCCCAGATCCAGCTCGCCGAACACCTTGCCCAGCACGTCGTCGGGGCCGTACTCCAGCGCCAGGACCAGCTCGCCGAGCATCTTGGGAAATAGCTGCTGCTCGTCCGGCTCGTAGCGCTTGATCAGCGCCATGTAGCGGGCCTCGCGTGGCTCGCGCTGGGCCAGGTCCACGCTGTTGGCCATGGCCAAGGCGGCCATCTCGATAAAGTCGCCGAACACCTCCCAGAGGTGGCGGCGCCGGCTGGCCTGATCGAGCAGCTTGATCAGGTTTTTGCGGTGCGCACCCGGATCAATACCGGGCAGCCGTTTGGTTGCTGCGGTCATGGTGTGATCCAGGCAGGGGAATGGTGGCCGCCAGTGGGCGGCGGGTGTTACGCGGGGCGGATGCTGCGGGCGATACGGGCGGTCCGGGTTATGAGCTTCTTCCGCTCCAGGCCTTCGATGCGGTTCTGCATCGCGAAGCCGCGGATGCCGGCCAGCTTGGCCAGCTCCGCGATAGTGGGCGAATAGCCCTTGGTGTTGATGAAGTCACGGATGTGGCCGAGCGTCTCGGCCTGTGGTGTGGTCGGCTCTGTGTTTGCCATCGTTCATCCTTTCGATTTCAACGGGCGCGGGGCGATGCCGTGGCGCGCGACGAACTGCTCGAAGCCGACAGGGCCCAGCCCCAGCTTCCTCCGGAGGCGCTCACCGGATATGCCGGAGTTGGCCAGCGCCTTGGCGCGCTTAGCCAGCTCCTGGTCGCGCTCCTGCAGCTCGCGACGGCTGCCAGGGTGCACGCGGGTAGCAGACGTAGCGCGCTGGCGCAGGTTTCCTTTCGGCTCCGGCTTGCGATCTGTGATTGTCAGCTGCTCGATTTCGCCGCCTTTAGCCAGGTACTCCTCGCTGGCCTTGGCGAGCTGGGCGCGCAGTTGGTCAAGGTGTCGGACCAGGTTCTGCTCGAGCATGTCAGCCTCGCTTCAGTTGTTGCTTGAGCGGAGCTGGCACCTCGCGGATCAGCAGTGTGCTCCGCGCCTCGTCGTACTCGATCTTCGAGCCCAGCAGGTGCGCCTCGAAGCTGATCGATAGGCCCTCGGCGCGGCCGGTGAATCGGCGAAACTGGTTGAGGGTGCGCTTGTCCGCCGGAAATTCCGGCGCCATGCCGTAGTCCAGGTTGCGGATGTGCTCGTAGAAGGCGCGCGGTCGGTCTTCGTCGATCAGGCTGGAGAGTTCCTCCAGGGTGATCGGCTCGCCCAACTTGGCCTGGCTGGTGGCGTAGTCGAGCAGGGCACCGGTCTTGGTCCGCGCCTGGTCTTCTGGTAGGTCTTCGCTCTCGACGAAATCGCTGAAGGCCTTGAGCAGGGTGCGCGTCTCACTCGGCGCGTCGACGCCTTCCTGGCAGCCAATGAAGTCGCGGAAGTAGTCCGATACCCGTTTGCCGTTCTTGCCGCGGATGAACGAGACGTACTGCTTCGACTTCGGGTTGCTCTTCCATTCGCTCAGGTTGATGCGGCTGGCCAGGTGCAACTGCGACAGATCGATATGCTTCGAGGTGGCCATGGCTAGGCCGGTGGTGATGGCCGCCGACTCGGCCTCATGCAGCAGGGCCAGCACCAGGTAGTCGGTCATGCCCTGCTGGTAGTGGGCGATCAGCAGGTGGCCACCGACCGAAAGGTTCGACTCCTCCATCAGCTTCTGCAGGTGTTCAACGGCGTCGTGGCTGAAACAGATGAAAGCCTCGTCGGTATTGTCGGCCAGGTATTTCGATAGCCATCCGCTGAAGGGATAGGCGCCAGACTCTTCGTGGAACAGGCCCCAGGCCTTGCCCTGCTTGGCGTTGTACGCCTCGTTGAAGTCGGCCAGCAGGTTGTCGCGTGCACTGCTCTCGTCCAGGCAGGCATTGGCGACGGTCAGGATGGCAGGGGTGCCATCGGGCTTTTTATGGATTTGATGGATGATGCTGCGGCGGATAGGCATGGCTGCCTCCTGTATGGGTAAGGTGGTCAGATGCCTGCGGGAATTTCTTCACCGCCCAGCGCTTCGATCAGGGCCGGGGTGAAGTCGCGGAAGGTCAGCATCATCAGGGTGAAACTGGCGTCGAGCTGGCTGAGCGTGTCGTCGCCGCCATCTTTCGACGCCTGGTCTTGCAGCAGGCTCTCGAACTTCAGGCGCTTGATCACCAGCTTGTCGTCCAGCACGAACGACAGCTTGTCCTGCCAGGCCAGCGACAGCTCGGTGACCAACTTGCCGGCGGACAGGTGCAATTTCATCTCTTCGGCGGCCAGCTCCTGGCGCTTGGCGCGGATCATGCCGCCGTCTTCGCTGGTGTCGCGCAGTTCGCACTCGTCCAGGAGGAAGAAGTCGGGCGCGGCCTGCTCGGTCCGCATCCAGTCGGTGAAGGTGGCTGTCGGCGCGATCTTCACACTGAGCGGGCGCACCGGCAGCGAGCCGATTACCTCGCGCAGGGTGGACAGCAGGTCTTCGGCCTTCTTCGGGCTGGCGGCGTCCACGAAGATCAGGCCGCGCGCGAGGTCGATCGCGGCAAAGGTGCTGCTCCTGCGGGTGAACGCCCGGGGTAGCAACTCCAGTACGATCTCGTCCTTCAGTTGATCGCGTTCCTTCTTGAACACCTTGCGCTGCTGGTCGGCCTCGATCGCGTCGACCTTTTCTTTCAGCGCGTCGCGCACCACGCTGCCAGGCAGCATGCGCTCCTCGCGGCGGGCGCAGATCAGCAAGCAGCCCGAGCTTTCGTGCACCAGGGGAGCGTCCGGCCCTTTGCCGAACGGGGCGGTAAAGCCGTAGGTGGACAGCTCCTGGCTGGCGCAGGCGCGGGCGAGCTTGTTCGCCAGCGCCACTGCTAGGGCCTGGCAGTCCAGGGCAATTTCTTGGGTAAGGCGGTAGACCAACAGATTGCGGAACCACATGGGCAATATTTCCTAGGGTTTGTTGAGGCGGGACAGCTCGCGCTTGCTCAGCGCGAAGATCTGCCACTCGTAGTCGGCGACGTGTCCGGCGTGCTGCTTTAGCACCCGATCCAGTTCGGTCACGGTTGCAGCTTTCACCTGGCTGTAGCTCATGCGGACATGGCGCCCACGCTCGTCGCGGGGCACCAGGTCGTAGGGATGGGCAGTGCCGTCCTTGGTGATGACGGCGAACCAGATGCGCCAGCGTTGAGGCGCGTTGCAGATGGTGCGAGGGCCAACGATTACCGGCCTGGGGTTGTCGCCGCCGTGCTTGCTATCGAGGTAACGGGCGATCAGCGGCATGGTCAGGCTCTAAAATGGGATGTCGTCGAATTCATCGTCAGGAAGCGGCTGTTGGCCAGTGGTCGGCCGGGCTGCGTTGCGTGCTGGCGCGGGGCTCGACTTGGCCCGGTCGGGCCGGGCGCCGTCAGGTGTGGTGAGCAGAAGCAGTTCGCCTTTCGCGCCGTCCACGATGATTTCGGTGACATAGCGCTTCACCCCATCTTTCTCGTAGTCGCGAGTTTGCAGGCGTCCGACGATGCGGCACTGACTGCCCTGGCGCAGATACTCGCCGGCGATCTCCGCGAGCTTCCCGAAGAAGACCACGCGGTGCCATTCGGTGCGCTCCTGCTGCTGGCCGGTCTGCTTGTCCTTCCAGTAGTCCGTGGTGGCCAGGCGAATGGTGGTTACCGCCGTACCGTTGGGCAGGTAGCGGGTTTCTGGGTCCTGGCCCAGGTTGCCGATCAGTTCGACACGGTTAACTCCGCGAGCCATAAATCAGGACTCCACAGCAGCGTCGAGCGCTTCAGCTTCTGGCATTTCCACGCCCTGCAGGGCGAAGTAGATACGTGCGCATGCCTGGGCATCTGGCATGGCGCGGTGGGCATTCACAAGGTCTTCGCCGGTGAAGTGCTTGTAGGCTTCAGCCAGTGTTGGCAGCTTGCCGAGGCCTACCGGGCCGCGCGACTTGTTGCAGGTGCAGAACTTCTCGGAGCCGTCGCGGAAGGCGTTGGCGCGCTCCTCGTCGAAGTAGCGCATCAGGCCAATACGAACGATCCGGTCATCGAAGGTCGCGTTGTGGGCGACACGAATACCGGCGCGATCGTGGAGGGCCAGAAAGCCCTTGAGGGCGTCGATTTCGCTGATGCCGACTTCCATGGCCATCTCTTGGGTGATGCCGTGGATCTCGGCCAGCTCGTCGGGGATCACCCGGCCGTCTGGTTTTACGATGGCCTGGAAGCTGTCGATCACGGCGCCCTGGGCGCTGTACAAGGTGGCGGCAATTTCAACGATATGCGGTTGATGCTCGGCTTCGCTGGGGTTCTTCCAGTCGGGGATGCCGGTAGTTTCAGTGTCGAATACGACGGCCAATTGGCTCATTTCTCTTTCCTCGGGCAAGCGCTGTCCATCCCGCGCCGACTGGCGCGAGGGTGGTTGGTTTGTTGGAGTGGTTAAGCGGCGGCAGGCACCGGCTCTGCGCGCACGCCTGGTAGTTGCAGGCCCTGGCGTTCGCCATTGGCCAGGCTGTCCAGAGCGGCCTGGTCGATGATCAGCAGATCCTCGGTGCCGTAGCCGGCGGCGATGGCGGCGATCAACGCGCTCTTGTCGGTGACAACGGCATGCCATTGGCGGGTGTCGACCCGTGGCTTGCGGGCAGCGGCTGGCGCGCTGGCGACCGGTGCAGCAGGCTCAACGGCAGCAGGTACAGTCGGAGTAGGCTGTTGACGGGCGGCGCGCTCGCGGGCCATGGCCTCGCGCTCTTCCTGCATCTCCCGCAGCTGGCGGTCCAGCTCTTCCTGTTTGCGGCGCAGCTCAGCTTGCTGTTCTTCCTGCTGGCGAAGCAGCTCAGCGTTCCGCGCTTCCAACGCCTTGCGCTCTTCCTCGGTGGCCTCGAATGCCAGGCGGTCGGTCAGCATCTGTGTCAGCTCGTCGAGGGCTTCCGCACGGGCTGCTACCGCTTCTTTGGTCAGGTCGAAGAAATCGTGCGTCGCATCGATTTCGCCGACGTGATCGAGCATGTGGCTGATCTCGATGCTGCTTCCGCCGCGAACGCGAGCCGGCATTGCCTTGATGGCGTCGACCTTCTGCTGCAGGCGTGCGATGCGCTCCTGGCGCTCGCGCTCTACGCGATCGTCGACCACCTTCTTGGCCGCCTTCATCGGATCTTCCAAGGCCACCAGCTCGGCGGTGATGCGCTTGGCCTCGGCGTCGATGATGGCGCCGGCCTTGAGGTACGGGTCTTTCTCGCGCTTGCGGGCGGCCTCCAGGCTTGTGCGCAGCCCGGTCAGCTCCTTGATGCCGGCCTTGGCCAGCTCGTAGCCGGCCGGCGTTTCGACATCGGGCACAACTGCGTATTTCTGCTTCAGCAGGGCCAGTGCGGCATTTGTGGCGCTGTATTCGGCAACCTCGACGGTGCCTTTTTCCAGGTTGACGTTTTTCAGATTGGTCATGGCGTTATTCCTCGGGGTTGGTAAGTGCGGTCAGGCGGGCGGCGCTGGCTTCGTTGATGCGCGCTTCGATGTTGTCCGGGTTGATCTTCACGACCATGGCTTTGGCGCGTGCCGTCTCCACGATCTTCTTGCGCATCAGCTCCAGAGCTTGAGGAGTAGGGCAGCGATCGAGGGCGCTAATCTGGCGGTTCAGCCAGTCCTTGAATTCGCCTTTCGCCTCGTCCATCACGGTGTCGGTGTCGCCGGCTTCGTCCAGGCGCTTCTTCAGGGCCAGGCCTTCGAGGTAGATCGCGTCCTCGAACATGCCCAGGTACACGTCAGCGCTGAAGCCGAGCAGTGACAGGCATTTCTTGATGGCATCGGTCAGGGACTTCTTCACTGCGTCGAAGTCGGTGCTGATGCCCCACTTGGTCTTCTGCACGTAGGGCGTGTGACCGAACTGAGTGATGCTGCGGCGGGCGCCGCCGTGCAGGTACCAGAGCTTGATCTGCATGGTGTGCATCTGTTCGTGACCGATGACCACCTGGCCGGACTTGTCGAGGATGGGCGCGCCCTGGTCGAAGCGGTCGACCAGAACGTCAAAGCCCCAGCCCTTACCGAGCGGGCCGAACATTTCCGTAGCTCGCTGAATCATGTACATGCCGTTGATCGACGTTACGTCGCGGCCGTCGAAGTGAGCGGTACGGGTGAAATCCTTGTCGGTGGTCTTCACCTGATCCCACAGGGCCAGGTTCTGCTCAGCTTTTGCTTTCGCCATTGCAATGTCCTTACCGCTGGAGCGGTGTTGTAGTTGGTTGTTCGGCGGTGATGTGGCCGGCGATCGCGGCCGGGATGATCAGGGCCGCCAGCCAGAGCAGGGCGCCAGCGGCGGAACCTATCCAGATGCAGCGGCGGCGCTGTTGTGTTCGGGTCATGGCTTGCACTCCGCGGTCAGGTGCGCGGCAGTGGCCGGCACCAGGTTCGGCTTGTTGTCGGGCAGCGCTAGCGCCAGAACGAGGAGGGCCAGCAGGGCGACATCGGTGGTGGTCAGCATGCCGGCACCTCCTTGGCGCGCTGCAGGTGTGCCAGCAGCTCGCGGTTGGTATGGATGCCTTGGGCGGCAAGATGCTGGATTCGGGCGTACAGCTCGTTGAGGTTGCTCATGCAGCACCCCGGAAATCGGCGTCCAGATCGGCCCGCAACATCTCGTCCTCGTCGGCCAGGCGAGACCGGCGCAGCGCCTCCATTTCCATGAACTCGGCGCGCTGGCGGTCGATGCGGCCACCGATCTTCGTCAGCGCCAGGAGCTGGCCGGCGCTGTCGTTCTTGATCAGGGCCAGGGCCAGCTCGCTCAGGTGAGCGGGGTTCAGGTTGTCGGCTGCGTGCTCTGCGTACTGCTCGAGCGTTGCCTGGTCCAGTTCGTCGAGCGCGGCGTGTACCTGCTGCTCGTAGTCGTGCAGGGTTTTCATGACGATTTCCTCGCTGTGCGCGTGCATAGGTCGCGCACCTACCGCCCCCAGACCTTCCGCAAGGTGGGACAGCAAGTGCGCGGCGTATGTAGGCGGGGAAGGGGAGAAAAAGGCCCCGGTGTGAGCGGGGCAATGCCTGATGAGGCTGGATGCGGGGAAACGCATCGGGGAGTGATCGGTTGGCCGGGCAATCCACCGCATACGCGCATGGAGGTGGCCACCCCGCTGTTTGCATCGGCGATCAGCCGATCACTCTCCGATACGCCCTGGCGGGTTTCTCGGGACCGTTTGTGCCGGGGTGGTCAGCCCTGCGAATACCGGATCGGCGTCATGCGTTACCGGGTGGCACCCCCGTGTTAGCGGGCGGGGTTCAGCTGACCGCTTTCAGCGCGCGCTCTGCATCAATGCGCTTCTTGATCTCTTCGCGGTGTACTTCGACGTGTTTCGGCGCGTTGATGCCGATGCGCACCTGGTTGCCTTTCACTTCCAGCACCGTGACGGTGATGTCGTCGCCAACGCAGAGGGTTTCGCCGGTTTTTCGGGTAAGAATCAACATGGTCCTGCTCCTTGGGTGGTTGTCATCCCGCTGCACCCGGTCGCCCAGGTGCAGAAGTGATGCTTTCCGTGCCGGCGTTACACGCCACACCGGCTGGGCGATTACTTGTCAGCTCTCTCGACTGGTTGCAGTAGCGGCCGTTCTTAGGCCCTGCGAGTCCTGGCGGGAGCGCCGCAACCCTCAACCCGTGTCGCGCTTTCTGTGAGGGAGCGCGGGTCACATGGTATCGAGCTGGCCGGTGTCCAGAGCCGGCATGGGCAGTCGTGTTTAACCACCGTCGCTCAGTACGCCAGGAGGCGACTGTCGGGACTGCGGTGGGGTCGGAGTTGTTAAAGAGCGGCGTTGCTGGATAAACAATACCTGCGGGTAATTTTAATGGTCAATACCTATGGGTAAATATATTTCGAGAGAGCACAAAAAAGCCCGCGTTTGCGGGCTTCTGCTTGCGGTGACTCAGTGGGGCCGAAGGCCTGGCCACGCCAGATGCACGGAGCCATCTGCTCGACGGGTCATCGTGACGCTTTCCTCTTCACTGATCTGCTCGAGGAGGCTTTGCCAGTCATTCTCGGATTCATCCTCGCGCTTGGCGATATTGACCTGCCGCTCAAGCTGGGCTCGTGTTGAGGTGATTGCTTGCTGGATACGGCGAGCCAGCAGCTCGAAGGTAGTAAGTTGGTGTGGTACTGCTGCCTTTCTGGCCATGTGGCCCTCCTTTGCTGTATGGATATACAGTATCCATGCAAAGGTAAGGGGATTTCAATATGCAGACCAGTTCACTGCCTGGCTGTAGGAGGGGGCTTTTTCCGCCAAGCCCAAGGAGCCACCGGCTCTGGATCGCGCCAGAGGCCTGTACGCCTGGCCTTCGCCTCACCCTCTTCGAACTCGTAGGCGCCTCGCTCTTCGCGCGGCTGCTCATTTGCATAGCGGCGGAACCACCAGGCCATGCCCGAGGCGAGCTGGGCCCGGCCAGCATCCAGGGTATGACCGCAGCTCGGACAGTCTGCCGGTGCGGCCCAGACAGTACCGATGATGCGCCCCCAGCGGTCACGCTTATCCCACTTCACGGTTACCGGCTTTCCGTAGACCAGATCGGACAGGTTCTGTTTGCTGCGCTGGCCGAATGGCTGCTTCTTCTCCGGCGCATCGATCCCGCGAAGCCGGATCTTTTCGACCTTGCGGCGCTCCGGGTCAAAGCAGGCGAGGGTGTCGCCGTCGGTGATAGCGGTCACTCGGCACTGGAGTGGAGCTGCATTGGCCACCAGCGGCAGGAGGAGCAAGCAGAGCAGGGGGATTCTCACGGGCGCCACCTTGCGGCTCAGTGACCGATTACTCGCTCTTTTGATTAGGCAAGACCTGAGAGCGGCAGAAACTCGCGAGGACCTGGCTTGATCCCTTGGTTTTCGCGTCTGCCATCCGATCTACATAGCACTCTTCCCAGGTGGCTGGGCGGCTGTGGTTCGCAACCATAACGCCGGCAACGAAGGCAAGCAGGGCTGCACCGATGGCAGCTGCAATACCAATGGGCCGTGGAGTCTGCGCAGTCATATCAATCCTTTGGTTGCGAACTTCTTAGAGAACGCCTTTCGGCGCTTTCACGTCGATCACTCGGCCGATGACATCCCACTCATGGTCCATCTCAACCTGGCGGAAATCCTTGTTCAGTGGGACCAGGTATTCCCGCCCGCTGTCGTAGATGTACTGCTTGAAAGTCGTTTCGCCGTCACGGTGCCGGGCGATGTAGAACTTGCCGCTGACCAGATCGAAACCCTCCGGTCGGATCAGGATCGGGGTTCCGTCGGGAAAGCTCGGCGGAGTCTGCGAGGTCATAGACGGACCTTTCACGATCAGCCAATAGCCATGCGGCCCCGCATTCTCGGTAGATGCAAGCCACTCCTCGGCGACACCAGGTGAGTAGACGTCAGGGGAGTGGGCGCGCTCGCCGGCAGCAACCCAGCTGATTACGGGGTACTCGCGGGAGCTGCGAGTAGGCTGCAGGGCAGGGGCGATATTGCTTGGCTCAGACTCGGCCGGTAGCGGCGAGTCGAGCGAGTAGGTGCCCAGCTTGAACGCGACCTCTATCTCGCGCGCGAAGTCTTCGCCGATGTTCTTTCGGCCTTCTTTACCTGGTGGGTAGAGGCATCTGGAGATGTAGTCAGCCTGCTTGCCGAGGCGCTTGGCGAGTTTGGCTTTAGCCCCACGCTGGGCGACGCCGTACTCCCTGTCCATCAGGGCTTGAAGGTTGGTGCGACGAATTTCGTTCTTATCCATTCGTCAATATTCGCCATTCGTTACTTATGGGTAAATGCTCTGCGGGTATTGCTTAAATGCTTACCTGTGGGTAATCATGTCGGGGATTAGCAGGAGAACCGACATGCGAAACAAGATCACGAATCTCCTTGAGTGGTTGAAGACGGCTGATGACGAGGCTGTCGAGCGCACGGGAACGACGCGCGGATACCTCAAGCAGATTGCCTACGGCAACAAGACCGCGACGCCGCAAACCGCCGTCGCACTCGAGCAGCTGGGAGTTGCCACGCGCAAAGAGTTGCGCCCCGAAGACTGGCGACTGATCTGGCCCGAGCTTGAGCGCGCCGAGCACGAGCAACTTGAAATCCGCCAGGCGAGCTAACTGCGCGTCTGGTGCTACTGCATTCCCCATCCATAACCCCCGAGGAATCCCCAATGGTGAAACTCCGTGAAGACCGCCGGCGGAAGGCCGATGGCACCCATCTGACCGAGACGATCAAGGTTCGCGTGTGCGAATCCGACCACGAGGAGCTGATCGAGTCGGCCAGGCTGAGCCACGCCGAGAACCTGACCGGCTATGCCCGCGACTGCATGTTCATTGGCCACCGCCTGCAGCAGGGCGGACAGCAGGCACAGATTCTCGCCGCGGTCCTGCTCCAGCAGCGCGCCCATGTACTGACCGCGCTGTTCCGTGGTGAGCAGATAGCCCCCGAGCAGCTCAGCAACCTGCTGGCCGGCTTGGCGCAGCAGTCCCTGGCCGAGAGTGTCGGCGAACTGAAAACGGCCTGAAAGGGCCTCGTAGAGGAGGGGACGCGATGCTGTTCTCGAACCAAGTGTGTGATGCGGCTCTGGGCCAGCTCAGCGACAGCGAGCACCAGGCTCTGCAGCAAGAGGCCTTGCGACGTGGCTGCACCGTTGGGCAGGCACTGATGGCCGTTGCCATGGAAAACCTGCAGCAGCAGCTGTACGCGCTGGCCCAGGGTGGGCGGCGTTTGGAGTTGGTGAAGGGGTAACTCGCCAGCCTAGCACAGCGGTTGGGGGCAAATCTTTTTGCCTCGTCCAAAAGACATTGCTGCTCCCAACTGCGAATTTCAGGGCACTTGCCCGGGGGGAATCATGGATCACATCGACAACGCGCTGATTCGTTACGTGCCTGTGGGTGCGTGCGGGCCAGACCTGGGCTGGTGACGCATGCCGCCACCGTTCCAGATCAACGATGACGAGTGGTCGCTGCTGGCCGAGGAGCCTGCCGAGGTATTCAAGCTGTATTGCGTGCTGCGTCGAGCGATGAACTTCGCCACCGGCGTCGCAGGCGGTGAGAAACGACGGTTCAACGAGCAGGGCCTGCGGGAGGCGCTGTATGTCGCGCCCATTCGTGGCCGGCATGAGTCTGGCTCGCCGACTCGGCAGAAAGTGCGATCGCTGATCGACAGGCTGGTGGTGCTGGGAGCGCTGCAGTCAATTGGGCCGCTGGTTTTCCAGCTGCCGCTGGCGACCAGGGACAGTCCGGCCAAAGGATCAGCAACCAATCAGCAACCAGTACAGCAACCGCATCAGCAACCAGAACAGCAACCGATCAACAACCAAACAGAGCCCAGTAACGACGGGGCTTTGGCTGGAGTGGCAGGCGGATCAACAACCAATTCACCAGCCGCATCACCAGTGCCGGAAATCCTGATCAGCAACCTACCTCCGGTTTCCGGTAAGAGCCAAAGCAAGAGCAAAAGCCTATTGCCCCCTTCGGGTGACGGGGATGGGTACACCGAGGAGTTCGAGCGCTTCTGGTCGGCTTACCCGAAGCGACTGGGCACCAACTCGAAGAAGGCCGCGTTCAAGTGCTGGAAGGCACGGCTCAGGGAAGGGGCGAGCGTTGACGACCTGATCAAGGCCGCCAGCTGCTACGCCACGGCATGCAATACGGCGGGCAAGACCGGTACCGAGTACGTGAAACAGGCCGCGACGTTCCTGGGCCCAGATGAGCACTGGCGCGAAGCGCTGAAACTACAAGGGCCTGGTAGTGGCTGGCCGCAAGCAAACAAAAAACACGGGGGTTTCGATGACCGCAATTACACAACAGGCATCGGTGCAGATGGCCGGTTCTGAGCCGCGTGCTGAAGTCTGCCCGAAGCATGGCGAGTACACGTCGACAGCGTTCAACATTCGCCGGCCGCGCCCCGCGCGGAGCCATCTGCAGGGCTGGACTGGGTGCCCGGCATGCGCCCGGGAAAGCGCAGAGCAAGCGAGCAACGCCGAGCAGGCACGGCTGGCCGGTGAGCGTCGAGTGTCTGCACGGCGCTCGATGGAGCAGCGCCTGGCTGGGGCGATGATTCCGCCGCGATTTATCGGCAAGACTTTCGAGAACTACCTGGTCGAGAGCGAAGGGCAGCAGCGCGCGCTGGCTGACCTGCAGGCCTATGCGACCGACTTCGAGCAGGTGTTGTTCGATGGCCGCTGCCTGCTGCTGGTCGGCCGCACCGGTACTGGCAAGACCCATCTGTCGTGCGCTGCGGCCAACGTGATCATGGGGCAGGGCTATACGGCGCTGTTCCGCACCGTGCAGGAGGTGATTCGCCATGTTCGTGGCTCCTGGCGCCAGGGCGGGAATGGCGGGCGTTCCGAAGACGAGGCGATCGCCGAGCTGGTGGCGCCGGATCTGCTGATCCTCGATGAGGTCGGTGTGCAGTATGGGAAGGACGCCGAACTGGTGACCCTGTTCGACGTGATGAACGCCCGCTACAGCGCCTGCAAGCCGAGCATCGTGCTGAGCAACCTTCCTCTGGACGAGGTGAAACAGTTCCTCGGCGAGCGGGTATTCGATCGCCTGCGCGAGAACGGCGGCAAGGCGATCCCGTTTGAATGGGAGTCCAGCCGATGAGCAACGACCAACTGGCTCCACGCCGCAAAAGGCGCGACCCGAAGCACGTCATGTTGCGCGTTGAGCGCGTGATCGTGCAGGCCACCGGTGAGGTGATCGGCGCCCTGGTTCCGCGCTTCGCCACTGACCAACGGCTGATGCGTGAGCGTGGCTACCGGGTGGGTACTGACCTGCGCGCGGAGCTGACCAAGCCTCGCAACCTGAGCCAGCACCGCAAAGCTCACCTGCTGGGCGGCCTGGTGGTGGCCCAGATCGATGGCTTCGAAAGCCTGGACAACCACGCCGCGATCAAGCGCCTGCAGCGCGAGGCAGGCGTGTGCTGTGACGTGGAGCAGATCGAGGCTTCGCCGGTGATCGACGCCATCTTGGCGGCCGCCGAAGGACTGCTAGGGACTGCTGCTGCCCGGATGCTGCGGTCGGTGCTGCCGGAGATCCGCACCATCGACGTACTGGTGCCGCGCTCCCTGGCCTTCGATCGCATGGAGCAGGGCGAATTCGAATTGTTCTACCGAGGCATCTGCCAGCACGTCTGCGCCCGTTACTGGCCGCAGTGCACGCCTGAGCAGGTGGAAGACATGGCCGAGTTAATGGATAGGGTGGCTGCCTGATGGGATCGATCGTATCGAATGCTGTGCGCGACTCTGCGCGCGACGAGAATTGCACCCTGAACATTGCCGGGGTGTGCAACTACCAGCCGGAAACGACCGTCTTCGCGCACCTGCCGGACGAGAGCAAGGGCATGGGCACCAAATCGGACGACCTGAGCGGCTGCTACGCCTGCCATGCCTGCCACGACGCCATCGACAGCCGCAGCAAGTCTGGCCTGAGCGCCGAAGACCGCGAGTGGTACATGCGCCGGGCAATGGTGCGCACCTGGCGCCGCATGCATGACAAGGGGCTGCTGGTGATCAAGGGGGTGCGCTCGTGATCGTAGGTATCGACCCTGGCATGTCGGGTTGCCTGGTACTGCTAGGCCCTAGCAATGCCTACGTGCGCCATCTGCACATGCCGACCATGAAGCAGGGCACCAAGAACCGCGTGAACGGCGCCGCCCTGGCTGCATTCCTCCGTGAGCAGCCAGTGAGCCACGCATTCCTCGAGCAGGTAGGCGCTATGCCAGGGGGAGGCGAGCGGAAGATGGGCGCCGCCTCTGCCTTCAGCTTCGGCCATGGCGCCGGCGTCGTTGAAGGCCTGCTGCAGGGGCTGGGCATCCCTTACACCCTAGTGCCGCCGCAGACGTGGAAGAAGCGCGCCGGCCTGCAGGGGCAGGACAAGGACGCCGCGCGCACTCGTGCGATCCAGCTCTACCCAGGTATCCGCGACCTGGACTTGAAGGGAAAGGGGCAGGCACTGGCCGACGCCATGCTGATAGCTCGGTATGGGGAGCAGTGCGCATGAGCGCGTTGAGCGAGCGCCTTGAGCTGCGGTACGCGGACATCAAGAGGCGCGTCCTCCAGCAGCGCAGCGACCTCGTGGCAAGGGATATGGAGAAAGGGGCAACCCTGTATGTCGGCCAGGAGGAATGGAGCCACATCAGGCACGGCAGCCCGAATGGGGTGCTGGCTTACATGGACGAAGGCATTACGTGGAGTGGGCTAGCTCTCGTGCTGGTGTGCAAGCAGAGCTACCTGCGAGTGGCGTAGGCCGAGTGCGCACAGTGCGCACCAGAGCAGTACGCACCCGCAAACACAGAGAAACAGGGATGGGAGTAGGCGGGCAGAGTGGTTACGAATTTCAGTTGCTGCGCGAATTGCGCGCGGTTTGGGGGATGAATGAGATTGATCAGTGCGCGACAGGCCTGGCATGACTGCATGTACCAGGGCGGCTCGACCATGCTGGAGAACCTGGTGGACCGCTCTGTCTGGGGGCAGGTGCAGTTCAGCGAGATCGACAACAGCCTGCACTGCATCGCGCACCAGGCGCTGTCGGGGCGGTTCCAGCACGCCATCGCCAGCCTGCCGGTCGAGCTGCAGTGTTTCGGGCACAACCTCTACGCGCCGGAGATCAGCACGCGGCAATCCAACCAGTGGTTCGAGATTGCCCATGCCATGGCCTGGGAGAGCTGGCCGAAGCGCGACGAGCTGGCCGAGGAGAAGCGGCGCCAGGCGCAGTGGGTCGCCGCCGGCGTGCTCTACCGGTACCGGTTCATGGTGCAGGGCGGCATGGGTAACCCGGACCCGCTGGAGCAACCGCGGCTGTTCCGCGCCTGGCTGCAGGATCGCCATGGCGTGATCCTCGATCGCCGCAACTGGTCGCGCGAGTGGGGCTGGATCGTGCAGGAGCTGTTCAGGGTGTGCGACAGGCTGGACCGGAAGGCTCTGATGCCTCTAGCGCTAGTGCTCACCGAGGAGCGTGGTTTGGCTACAGCTGCATAGCTGTGGCATCGTTTGCGCTGATAACCCTTTGGAGAAGTTGTAGTGGCAGGATGGGTAGTGATTGTTGGTGGTTGCGTCCTGCTAATGGTCGCAGGGTTGTCGTTCGTACTTGGTGCCGCTGCTGGGACAGGCATCTCCTTTGAGCAGTTCAAGACGCTCCTGGTGCCACTGCTTGATGCCGCGGGCGGTTGGGTTTCCGGAATTGGTGCTCTTGCTGCAGTTGTAACTTCCCTCTGGCTGGCAGACCGGCAGCGCCGAGAGGACGTAGAGCATCTCGACGTTCTCCCACAGCTATCGATCATCCCGGGTCTGGGGTGGATGATATCGATCCATGTGGTCTCTGATGGTAGAAGACCCGCAACGGTGACATCGATCGTTATCGGCTCAAAGCACGCCACTGTTGAGTTGCACCTGCTTAGTTTCTATCACAAGAACAAAGACTTGCCTGCATCACTGCAGTACGGAGAGTCGCTGGATCTAATTGGCGCGATTAGTTTGAGGGCTGAACTAGTCGATTACGTTGCGAAGTACTGTGGGGGTAAGTTCGATGGGCTTGTGGTTCGAGTAAGAACCACCACTAGCCATTTCTCAGGAGAGATCGAGGGGAACGTCCTGCCTTATCTTAGGGGTGAGTACGACTGATTGATCTGGAATACTTGACCAACTTGTGCCACTTCCGGCACGATATTTCCAAGGTGTGAAGTTGCGACTGAACACCACCCCATTAAACCCGGCCATCGCGCCGGGTTTTTTATTGACTGTCGTTCCGCAGCCAGCGCGGCCCTATGGGAAGGCCTGGACGCTCCCAGCCAGGTGGTGGGGCGGTCATAGAAAACCACTGCTGGCAGCCCGCGCAGGCCTCACCACGGAGTAACTCCGGGCCGGGCGCGAAGCAGATCAGGCGAGACCGGTGCAGTTGGGTGCCGGCGCAGGAGACGCCTTTGGCGGACAGCCGGAGAGACGGCACTGGATTGAAAGGGCCTCGCAGTCATGCGGGGCCTTCGCGTTTTTGGCCCCGTCGGGAGACGCGCCAAGGCATCGTCGGGAGACGACGCCACACCCGCCCGGTTCGCCGGGCATCCTTTCCCTGAAGCTCGCCATGCGCGGGCTCATCACCAGGGCCGAGCTGGCCCAGGAGATGCCCCTATGAGGTTTCCCACCATGACCGAGCCAGCCTCGACTGCTGCCGGCGGCATTGCCCTGTACAAGCTGGGCCTGCTCGGGCTGTTCGGCGCGCTGCTCACTGCCATCGTTGTCATGGCGATGACCATTCCGAAAACCGTCCGCGAATTCACCGTGGCGTTGATCAGCACGCTGATGTTCAGCCTCGGTGGCGGCGCTGCAGTGATCCGCTGGTTCGAGCTGATGGCCTGGGCCAATGATCTGTTCGGCCTGATCGCGCTACTGGGCCTGGTGTTCGTGTGCGGCCTGCCTGGCTGGGTTCTGGTGCGCGCCTGGTTCGTGTTCGCCGAGAAACGCCGCAGCGCCTCGCTGCCGGAGATCGTGCGCGAGCTCAAGGAGACCGCCGGTCTATGAGCCAGTTCCAACTGAGCAAGCGTAGCCACCAGCGCCTGGATGGCGTGCACCCCGACCTGCAGAGCGTTGTTCGTCTGGCCATCACCCTGACCGACGTAGATTTCTGCGTCACCGAAGGTGCGCGCACCGCCGAGCGTCAGCTCGAGCTGGTCGCCAAGGGGGCCAGCACGACCACGAACAGCCGCCACATCCCCAAGAAAGCCGTAGCCCGGCCAGAGCTTGGCCCTGTCTCGCACGCTGTCGACCTGGCCGCCATGATCGGCGCCGAGGTGCGCTGGGACTGGCCGCTCTACCACAAGCTCGCCGACGCCATGAAGGCTGCCGCCGCCAAGCTGAAGGTGTCCATCGTGTGGGGTGGTGACTGGAAAACCTTCAAGGATGGTCCCCACTTCGAACTCGACCGCCAGGCCTACCCGTGACTGATCCCCGACGCGCCGCCACCCTCGACGAGGCCTGCGCCAACGGCGACGGCACCTACAACGGCGTGCGCATGCTGTCGTGGCTGTCCGAGGTGCTGATTCCCGGGCGTGGGATGAGCGTTGCAGAGGTGCGCCAGATCGCCGCCGAGGTACAGGCCAAGGCACAAACCAACCAGCAGGAGCATCCGTAATGAGCACCATCCGTCCTACCGTAGGCCGCATTCTCTGGTACTGGCCTACCGCCTACGACATCACGCAGGGCATGTTCGCCTACCCGGGCAGCGACCAGCCGATGGCCGCCACCGTGGCATTCGTGCACAGCGATCGCATGGTCAACCTCGCGGTGGCGGACCACAACGGCAAGCAGTTCGAGAAGCGCAGCGTCACGCTGCTGCAGGAAGGCGACCAAGTGCGCGACCGCTCCGGCTATGCCGAGTGGATGCCGTACCAGAAAGGCCAGGCAGCTACGGTTGAGCGCACCTGCACCTGTGGCCCGAAGGATGGCTGCACCCGCTGCGGTGGCCCGGTTGTCGGTGACGGCGTGAGCGGCGACTGATGCAGGTCGAAGCGCTGCGCGCCCTGGTGCTGATCGGCCTGGCCGCGCTCTGCAGCGCGTTCGGCTGGCAGATGCACGCTTGGAAGGTCGGTTACGACGAGGCGGCGCAGCTCAAGGCCCAGCAGGACCAGGAGAAGCTGGCGCGCCAACTCGTTGCCCAGGTGGCCGAGAAGACCGTCGAGGCTATCGCCGGCATCAAGGTCACCAACGCCACCATTTACCAGCGCACCCGCCAGGAGATCGTCCGTGAACCGATGGACCCTGATTGCCGCATTCCTGCTAGCTGGATGCGCCAAGTCAATGCCGCCCGCGCCGGCGAGCTACGACCAGAGCCTGCTGGAGCGGTGCCCGGACCTGCAGCAGGTGCCAGTCGCTGACGACGGCACAGGCGATCCGGCCGAGTTGGCCCTGGCAGACGTGACGGCATCCGGGCAGTACCTGGAATGCAGTCGCCGCCACCAGGGCCTGGTCGAGGCAGTGAAAGGGCGCGCCAATGTCGGGCAGTGACGGGAAGGTCACCCGACTTGAAGTGCCGGCGGTCGAGGTCAGCGAGGGAATGCTGGTGGCCGCGAAGGATCTTCGCGCGCTTGCCGATGCGATTGACGCAGGCAAGGTGCGAGCGGTCGGCTTCTGCTACGTGGAAGCCGGGCCCGACATGTACGTGACCCGCCAGTGGGCGAGCATGTCGGGCCAGACCACCCTGGCTGGCGGTCTTTACCGCCTGCTGCAGACGGTTGCGGCTGACTAGAACAGCTGAGCCAGGCCGCCAAGAATGCCCCAACAGATCACCCAGGACCGCCAGTCGAGCGGGTCAAGGTGAAAGTAGGCGGCGATAATTATGGTGAGGATCAGTTTTTCCATGGGTTGCTCCAAAGGGCATGTTGGGGAGCAACCCATTTTTCACATTGCAAGCCGGATAGGTGGCCAGTTCGGCCCCTTTTACGGCCTGAACTATCCGCGCGCCGGGAGGCGCCACGAAAGCCATGGCCAACAACGACCGCCAGCGCTACGACTGGGCCGCGGTCGAGCGCGACTACCGCACCGGTGCATACAGCAACCGCGAGCTGAGCCGCACGCACGGGCCGTCTGAGGCTGCCATCCGCAAGCGCGCCGCCGACGGCAAATGGTCGCGCGACCTGTCGGAGCAGATCCGCCAGCGCGTCCGCGAGAAGACCAACCGTGCCGCCGCGGCCGAGATCGTGCAGTCGATCACCGACGCCGAGATCGTCGAGAACGCGGCCGAGGTCGGCGCCGCGGTGGTGAAGAGCCACCAGCGCCTGATCCGGCGCGCCAAGGACCTGACCGAAAAGCTCCTCGACCTGCTCGAAGGACAGATGGAGGCCGGCAAGATCAAGGTGAAGGTGGCCGGCGGCGCCGTGGTCGAGATCGACCTGCCTCTGGACTACGTGGGCAAGACGCTTGGCAACGCCACCACCTCCATGGATCGCGCCATCCGCCTGGAGCGTCAGGCTTACGGGCTGGATGAAGAGGGCGGCAAGGACGCTGGCAAGACCCTGGACGAGCTGCTGGCCGAGGTGGCGCCGAAATGATGACCCGCGCGGAGCGGGTAGAGCTTGTCCGCAAGGGCGACGGACTGCTGGAGATGCACCGTGCCGGCACGCTGAAGGGTAAGCCCCTGCTGGTAAGCGCCTTGGCCAACAAGTGGTACCGGCTCAACGCGCTGTACCAGATCAAGGACAAGGACGGTAAGGTCCGCCGGTTCAGGCCGAACGCACAGCAGCGGCAGCGCTTCATTGACGGTCACTGCCGCGACATCATCCTCAAGGCGCGCCAGCTGGGATTCACGACGTTCGAGATGATCGACTCGCTGGATGATTGCCTGTTCATCGCCGACTACAGCGCCGGCTGTATCGCCGACACGCTGCCGAACGCCAAGGACATCTACCGGAACAAGATCCGGTACGCCTACGAGAAACTGGTGCAGGACACAGCCTGGCAGTCGATCTTCCAGCTGATCGGCCTTCGCCTGCCGAAGCCGAAGAGCGACAAGGATCAGGGCTACATCTTCGACAACGGTTCGAGCATTCAGGTATCGACCAGCTACCGCGGCGGCACCCTGCAGCGCCTGCATGTGTCCGAGTTCGGGAAGATCTGCCGCAAGTACCCGGACAAGGCCAAGGAGATCGTCACTGGTGCCTTCGAGGCGGTCGGCATAGGCAACCAGCTGACCCTGGAAAGCACTGCAGAGGGCCGCGAGGGTTACTTCTTCGACTACTGCCAGGTTGCCCTGCGCCTGCTGGCCAGCGGCAAGATGCCAACCCTGATGGACTGGCAGTTCCACTTCTTCCCGTGGTGGCAGGCGCCGGAATACGAGCTGGACCCGACCGGCATAGTGGTGCCGCAGTGGCTGCGCGTGTACTTCACCGAGCTGGAAACCAAGCACGGTATCCGTACCAGACCTGCCCAGCAGGCCTGGTACGCCAAGAAGGCCGAGACGCTGCACGACGACATGAAGCGGGAGTACCCGTCCACGCCGGCCGAGGCCTTTGCGCAGAGCGTCGAGGGCGCCTACTACATGCAGCAGATGATCTGGCTGCGGAAGAACGGCCGGATCACTACGAAGTGCAAGCACACGCCAGCGCTGCCAGTGCACACCGCCTGGGACCTGGGTATGAACGACGCCATGTCGATCGTGTTCTTCCAGGTAGTCGGCCGCGAGGTCCATATCATCGACTACCTGGAGGACAGCGGCGAGGGCATCGAGTACTACGCCGGCGAGCTGAAGAAGAAGGGTTACAGCTACGGCAAGCACTTCGGCCCGCATGACCTGGCAGTTCGCGAGATTGGCACCGGCAAGTCCCGCTACGAGGTCGCCGCACAGCACGGCATCCGCTTCGAGGACCCGGTGCCGCGCATCAGCAGCCATGCCGAAGGCATCCAGGCCGTCCGCTCGTTCCTGCCGTTCTGCTGGTTCTCCGAGACCACGCTGGACGACAACGCGCCGGACGATGTCGCGAGCACCGGTGTCGACCGGCTGATCGACTGCCTCGACAACTACCGCAAGGAATGGGACGCCAAGCTCGGCTGCCACAAGGACTACCCGCGACACGACTGGGCCAGCCACGGCGCCAAGGCTTTCGAGACGATGGCGCGCTGCGGCGCGTTCGAGCTGGTCGGCATCGCCGGCACACCGCTGCCGAGCAGCAGCATCCCAACCACACACCAGGGCCAGGGCAACTGGAGCGCATACACATGAGCCAGATTTACGTCGACGCCAACCAGGTCGCCGCCTTCATCGCTACCAAGGTCTCCGGTTTCGCCGTGCCCTCGGCGCGCCTGCGCGCTGACGTTGGTGCGGTGCAGATCGACAAGGTGCTGGTGCGCGAGGTCACCGGCCAGGAGCCGGCCGTGCGCCTGTCCTTCGACATGCCGGAGGCCTTCGGCGTGGAGGTGCTGGTGAAGCTGCGCGAGTTCGCCGCCAGTCCAGCCGGCTACATGGCTGACCTGTTCGACAACCTGCAGGGCATCCGTCACGCGGCATGGATGCGCCGCCAGGGCCGCCAGGCCGAAGTCGCCGCCGTCTACGAGGCTATGCAGCATGCGTGATATGGGATTGCTGGGATTCACCCCGGCCAGCACGCTGATTGCCCAGGAGCAGGCGCGCCAGGATGCACAGCGTCAGCGCGCGGCTCTCGAAAGCTCGCTGGCCAGCCACATTCGCCGCTGTTTCGAGGCAGCGAAGACGGCCAAGCAGGAGATCGAGCGCCGCCTGATCGACTGCGCGCAGCGGCAGAAAGGCATCTACCCGGCGGACAAGCTGGCAGCCATCCGCGCCCAGGGTGGCAGCGAGATGTATCCGAAGCTGACCACCACCAAGTGCCGCGCTGCTGCTGCGTGGATTCGCGACATCTTGATGCCGGCCACTGGTCGCCCTTGGGGCCTGGATCCAACGCCGGTGTCGGACATCCCGCCGGAAGTGCTGCAGGCGTTCAAGCAGACGCTGATGGGGCGCCTGCAGCAGGACCCGCAGGCCGCCCAGTCGCTCACCCGCGAGACGCTGGAGCAGATGCTCCTCGAAGAGATCGATAAGCGAGCCCGAGCCGCGGCGGATGCACACGAGAACCTGATCGCTGACCAACTGGCTGAAGGTGGCTGGGAAGAAGCGCTTGAGATGTTCATCGACGATTTCTCGACCTATCCAACTGCCATCCTCAAGGGGCCGTTTCTGCAGAACACGCCGGACCTGGTGTGGGGGCAGGGCTGGGCGCTGATCGAAACCGAGACCATCAAGTCGCACTTCAAGCGAGTCAGCCCGTACGACATCTACCCGTCGGCTGACTCTGCCGATGTCGACGATGGCGCCTACCTGATCGAGCGCGAACGCTTCACCCGGCGCGGGCTGAACAAGCTCCGCGGGGTGCCTGGTTACTCCGAAGACGCCATCCGGCAGGTGCTGCTGGAGCACGGCCGCGGGGGCCTGCGGAATTGGCTGGCCGTGGATGGCCAGCGCGCGGTAATCGAGGACCGCAGCGGTGACTGGCTCAACAACCACGGCGAGACCATTGAGGGCCTGCTCTATTGGGGCAGCGCCCAGGGGCTGATGCTGCTGCAGTGGGGCATGCCGGCCGAGCAGGTGCCGGACCCGCTGGCCGAGTACGAGATCGACGCCATCCTGATCGGCCAGCATGTCATTCGCTGCGTGATCAACCGCAACCCGCTGGGCGCCAGGCCTTACAACGTGGCCAGCTTCCAAGCTGTGCCAGGCTCGTTCTGGGGCATGGGCATTCCCGAGCTGATGAACGACGTGCAGGACATGTGCTGCGCGACCGCCCGGGCCCAGGCCAACAACATGGCTTTCTCGTCGGGCCCGCAGGTCGAGATCGATGAGACGCGCCTTATGCCTGGCGAGAACCCGAACGTCATGTTCCCGCTCAAGCGCTGGCGTACCAAGTCGACGATGGGGCAGACCACGCCGTCGCCGGCAATCCGATTCTTCCAACCGGCCAGCATGGCGGGCGAGCTGATGGGCGTGTACGGCGAGTGGGAGCGCCGCGCGGACGACGCCACCAACATCCCGCGCTACATCTACGGCAGCGAGAAGGTCGGCGGCGCCGGCAACACCGCCAGCGGCCTGTCGATGCTGATGGAGTCGGCCAACAAGGGTATCAAGGACGCGATCCGCCACATCGACCGCGGCCTGGTGCGCCGGGTCATCCATGCGCTCTGGCTGTTCAACATGCGCTACTCGAACAACCAGGCCATCAAGGGTGACTGCCGAGTGGTGGCGCGTGGCTCCAGTGCCATGCTGCAACGCGAGCAGACCCAGATGCTGCGGCAGCAGTTCCTGCAGGGCACCGCCAACCCGGTGGACATGCAGATCCTCGGCGTCGAGGGCCGGGCGAAGCTGCTACGCGCAGTGGCCGAGATCCTCGACATGCCAGGCCTTGTGCCCAGCGACGAGGAAATCAGCGCCCGCATCGCCCAAGAGAACGCCCAGCAGGGCCAGCAGCTGGAGCAAGCCACCCAACTGGAGCAGCAGCGCGTCGCCGCCGACGTGGACAACACACAGGCCGCCGCCGAGAAGACCAGGGCGGAGACCAAGGAAATTCTGTTCGAGTTGGGCGCGCAGGCCGCGCTCCTGAGAGGACCACGCAATGCAACTGACAGAGCAACAGATCAAGGCGCTGGCGCGCCTGCAGTCGGACGCCATTCCGGATTGGCAGACGTTCCTCCAGCTGATCCGCGAACGCAGGGAGTCGGCACGTTCGGACCTTGAGGTCGCCGCCGGCATCGAAGGCATCGCTCGGCTCCAGGGCCAGGCGCAGGCCTACGCCGAACTGCTGCAAGACATCGAGCAGGCCCGCGAGAACGCCCAGCGTCTCGCCTGACCCACCAGCCCTCACAACAAAGCCCCTTGGATTCGTCCCGGGGGCTTTTTTGTGGGCGCGCTCCCAGCCCTGGCCATGGCTGGAGAACCCGCAACACCCCACGACCTGTGAACCCCGGCAAGGGCCGGCTCACCACAACGGAGAAACGCATGACCAGCAACACGCTACCCCGCAGCATCCAGGCCCAAGCCGAAGCCGCAGACGCCGCCATCGCCGCACTCAATCAGCCTGAGCCGGATGGGAACCCCGCAACCGCGGCTCCCGTAGAGCCCGCCGCAGCTGATCCGGCTCAGGCAGATGCAGCCTCGGTACCGCAAGAGCCTGCCCAGCAGCCGACTGAAACCCGGGACGCCGCCTACTGGCAGCACCGCTTCAACGTCGTCAGCGGCAAGTACAACGCGGAAGTGCCACCGCTCCAGCGCCAGGTCACCGAGCTGACACGCCAACTGCAGGAGGCCAAGCAGGCGACGTCTGCTGCAAGCGCTCCGCAGCGTGCGCAAGACGCCATCGCCGACCTGAGCAAGGACGAACTGGAGCAGTTCGGCCCCGAGCTGATCGCCGTCATCCAGCGCATCGCCAGCAAGGCAGCAGCCCCGGCCCCCATGGCCGACTCCGCCGAGATGGAGACCCTGCGCCAGGAAGTCGGCCAGCTCCGAGATGAGCGGCAGCAAGACGCTACCGCGCGCTTCTGGACCGACCTGGAGCAAGCAGTCCCGAACTTCCGGCAGATCAACGACGACCAGCAGTTCCATGCCTGGCTCGGCGAGATCGACCCGTTCAGTGGAGTGCCGCGGCAGCAGCTGCTGATCAGCGCGCAGAAGGAGCTGAGTGCATTCCGCGTGGCCGCGCTCTTCAGCGCCTACACGCAAGCCAAACCCGTCGCCGCTAATCCGGCCGGTGCCCAACCGCCCCAAATCCCCCCAGAGCAGGTACAGCCGGCAGCCAGCCGCGTTGGTTTCGAGGCCTTACCCGCCTCGCAGCAGCGCATCTGGAGTTCTTCCGACATCAGCCAGTTCTACAAGGACAAGGCCGCGGGCAAGTACCTGCCGGCGGACGCGGCGGCTCTCGAAGCCGACATCTTCGCCGCCCAATCGCAGGGCCGCATCACCCAATAACCGCGGCTCAGTAACGCCGGGAGGCGTAACACAGGAGATTTACCATGGCCGGTCCTACCCGTGCTGCAGGTCACCCCAACGTAAGTTCCACCAGCTCCGCTGGCTTCATCCCGGCCATCTGGTCCGGCAAGCTGGTCGAGAAGCTGTATGCCGCCACCGTGTTCGGCGAGATCGCCAACACCGACTACGAGGGCGAGATCAAACAGAAGGGCGATACCGTCGAGATTCGCACGGTGCCCAGCATGACCATCCGCGACTATCAGATCGGCGGCGGCCTCACCTACGAGAAGCCGATCTCCGACAAGGTGTCGCTGCAGATCGACCAGGCGAAGTACTTCGCCTTCGAGGTCAACGACGTCGACGCCTACCAGGCCGACATCAAACTCATGGACGAGTTTTCCAACGACGGCGGCGAGCAGATGAAGATCGCCATCGACACCAGCCTGCTGGCCAAGCACTACGCCGACGCGCATGCCGAGAACTCGGGTGCGACCGCTGGCGCCAAGAGCGCCGGCTTCAACCTGGGCGTCGCCGGCGCGCCGGTCACCGTCACCAAGACTACCGTGCTGGACCTGCTGGTGGACTGCGCGACCGTGCTGGACGAACAGAACGTGCCGGAGACCGGTCGCTGGATCATCCTGCCGGCCTGGATGTCGGGCATGTTGAAGAAGTCCGACCTGCGCGACGCGGGCATCATGGGCGATGCCCAGTCGGTGATCCGCAACGGCAAGCTGGGCGTGCTGGACCGCTTCACGGTCTACAACAGCAACAACCTGTCGGTGGTCACCGACGTTGCCGCCGGCAACAAGAAGTGCACCCACATCCAGTTCGGCCACAAGAAGGCTCTGACCTTCGCCAGCCAGATGACCCAGATGGAAACGCTCAAGAACCCGAACGACTTCGGGAATCTGGTGCGCGGCCTGAACGTCTACGGCTCGAAGTGCATCGATCCGAAGGCCATCGGTCACCTCTACGCCACCAAGGGCTAAGCCGCCTCGAGAGCCGCTCTCCGGGCGGCTCTCGTTCAACTGGAGAGATTCCATGAACGAGCAAGAACTGATCGCCGCGGTGAAGGCTGCGAAGACCAAGGACGAGCTGGAAATCCTGGTGAAGGAAGAGCTGGGCATCGACTTGGACAAGCGCCGCAAGCTGGAGGATCTGCGGAGCGACATCCTCGCCGGCCTGGGCGCTGGCTCGGAAAGCGAGCAGCAGGAGCAGGACGGCGCCGAGCATCAGGAGCAAGGTGACCGCCAGGAAGAACAACAGCAGGAAGAGCAGGGCGCTGAGCAACAGCATGATGCCCCGCAAGACCAGACCGAACCGGCGCCCCAGGAGCAAGCCGTTCCGGTGGTGATCGTCGACAGCATCCAGCTGCCCGCAGAGCCTCCGGTGAGTGTCGGCCTGGACCTGGCTGCCGTGCATGACGTGCAGCTGCCAGAGATCGAGGGTGACGACGAGGACGAGCAGGAGGAGCCCGTGCCGCGCAATCGCATGCTGCGTAACCGCGAGAACGGCCGCGAGTTCGTCTGGACGGCTGAGCTGGCCAAGCTGGCCCACATGGAAGAGGTCTAAAGGATGGCTGCCACCGTGGGCGACGTGCTGCGGCGCGCACGAACCATCCTTCAGGAGCGCACCACGGACGGTACGCGCTGGACCAACAAGGAGCTGCTGGATTGGCTGAACGAGGCCTACGGCATTGTCCTGGGCATTCGTCCGGGGGCGAACGCTGTCACCAGCGAGGTCGCGTGCATCGCTGGTGCCCGCCAGGCGATTCCCGCTGGTTGTGAGAGGCTGCTTTCAGTGATCGCCAATACTGCCGCCAAGGCCAATGGTCTGGCTGTGACGCTGATTCGACGAGCAGAACTCAACGCCATGCGGCCGCGCTGGATGGGTGAACAGCAGACTGTTGCGATCGAGCACTTCATGTACGACGAGGACGACCCCAAGGCCTTCTTCGTCTACCCGCCGGCGGCTGTCGGGGCAAAGCTGCAGGTGTTGTGCTCGGCCGTTCCTGCTCCGCACGCCGAGGCACAGGCCAAGGCCAACTCGACCGAGGCAATCCGCCTGCCGGATACCTATGCGCCGATTCTGGTCGACCTGGTGCTGGCGCGCGCCTTCGCCAAGGACGCTGAGGGTGGCATCAACCAGGCCAGGGCCAGCGCTCACCAGCAGGCGGCACAGGCGGCCCTCGGACTGAATATCCAGGGGGACGGCTTGGCCAGCCCCAACGCTGAGGGCGCGTAATGACCATCACTGACCTGATCGAGCAACTGCAGCCCGATGTACCTGGCTGCCCCAGTGCCACCCTGCGGGACATGCTTCGCTGGGCGCAGCGGATGCTGTGCACTGAGGGGGCGGCCTGGGTGCATCGAGAGGGGCCTGTCGTTGTCGGGGCCAAAACGGATGCCCCAGAAATTGAGACGCCGCCCGGCGCCGAGGTGCTGCGCATCTTCACGCTGCTCGATGCAGGGCGCGATCTGAGCCCAGGGTCTGACTATTGGCAGCCTACGGCAGCCACCGTCGAGTTTCTGCGCGAGCCGTCCGCAGATGAGCTGGATGGCTCTCTGGTCTGCCGCCCAGCAGTTGGTCGCGATATGCCGGCCGATCTGCTGAGCCGCTGGGACCAGGCGCTGATTCACGGCGCCAAGTCCCGACTGTTCGCGCTGCCGCAACCCTGGAGGGACATGGCGCTGAGCGATTACCACAGCCAGCACTTCCAGAGCGCCCAGGTCGAGTCGAAGCATTTGGCCTCGGCCGGTCACCAGCAAGGCAGCCTGCGTATGCAGGTTCCGAGATTCGTTTAACCGTACCACCCCTTATCCATATCCAGCCCGGGAGGGCCGATCATGTCTGCTGCATCTAACTTCCTTGAGTCCGCACTGCTCGAACACTTCCGCGGCACCCAGCTGCCGCTCCCGTCCAACTTCTTCGTCGCGCTGCACACGGCGGACCCGACCGACGCTGCCAATGCGACAGAAATCGCTCTGGCATCCTGGCCCGCCTATGCACGCCAGACCGTGGGCTCGCCGCTGTCCTCTGCCTGGACTGCCTCCGCCGACGAGGCTGGCGGTGGTAAGCAGATCACCAACGCCAACACCCTGAACTTCCCCGCCAACAATGGCGCTTCTTCCGTGCAGGTGACCCACTTCTCGATCTGGGACTCCGGCAACGGCGGGAACATGTGGGCCCACGCTCCTCTGACTGCGCCGAAGACCATCGACCCAACCGACATTTTCTCGGCGATTCCCGGCGCCCTGCGCCTGATCTCCCGCTAAGGGGTAGACCGTGCGCCTGAACGGTTCAACGCTCAATCGACGGCAGCTCAACGGTGGCAGGCGCTTGCCTGTCTACGGAGCTGGCCAGGCCGTGGCCACGGTCACTGCCGATCTCGCGGCGACCCGAATCGTCCATGGCGCAGGCGATGCAGTGCAGCACCTGGTCGGCGACTTCCTCGCGAGCGCTATCCGTAAGGCTGGCGGGGTCTGGTTGTGGGCGATGGATGCCAAGCTGACCCAGACCGTTTCACGAAACGGAACAGGTCAGGCTGTCCTCGAGGTGGCGGCCGACCTGTACTACACACGGAAGGTGCTGGGCTTCGGCACGGCCAATCTCGGGCTGGAGTTGCAGGGCCATGTCGGCGTGGTCTTCATCGACGGGCAGGCGACCATCCACCCCATGCTGGTCGAACTTGGTCCGATGAAGCGGGTGATGGGGCAGGGAGTTGCCGCAGTGAGCCTGGCTGGGGAGCTCATGCCATCGGCTATTCGCCGGGTTGCTGCCGAGTTTGTTCCGATGGCGATGGCTGGCTCGCTTGAGGCGTCCCACATTGATGCTGGCGGTGTCCGGCATATCGGTTTCTCGGGTGCTGCGCCATTGCGGTTGGAGGCCCATGACGCCGGAATGCTGCGCCAGGCCTTCATTGGCTCGCTGGACTTCGATCTGCAGGGGGCCGGCAGCGGCACGTTGATCAAGCCCACGCTCGCTGGCGAGGCGGTGATAGGCCTAAGCCTGTCTGGTGGCTTCCACACCGTCCGGAAGATTCAGGGCAGCGTGGTGCTCCAGACGCGTGCTGTAGCTGAAGGGACTGTAATCGTCCGAGGTGAGGGCAAGGCGGTCCTGTCGCTGCTTGCCCAGGCCACAGGCTACAAGCGTACTTACCCTGGGATGGAAGCGACGATCGTCAGCATCGACAGCGAGTTGCGTGGGGGGCGCGTGGCTCGTGGTGCGGGATCAGTCGTGATTGCTCTGGCGGCGGCATGCACAGGTCAGCGGCACCATCTTGGCAAGGGTGTCGCCGTTATCGATGTGATCGGCGAGTCCGACAGCTACCTCAACCCCAATGCCGAAGACCCAACCGAAGAAACCTTCTCTCGGCTGAGCGTGCTGCGCGAATTCTCGCGCTCAGCCACAGCCCGCGAATGGAGACGATGAATGAAGCTGGGGACCTTTCCCAAACAGCCCTCTGAGCGGCTGAGCAAGTCGATCACCTACGCCGATGCGCTGGACGACGGCGATGAGATCGCCACGGTGATGTCCTGCGCGGTTGCCCCGGCCGGCCTGACGGCGGTGCCGACGCTTGTCGATGGTAATCGCGTCCGCCTTTGGGTCAGCGCCGGCGTCGATGGCGTGGCCTACAAGATTACCGTCAAGGTGCAGACCTCTGGCGGTGAAATTTTCGAAGATGAACTGACCTGCCGGGTGCGCGAAGTATGAAGCAGCTCTTTGTGAACAATTTCGCCACCGCATTGGTAGGCGGGGTCGCGGCCGGCGACGGCATTCTGGTCGTGGCCAGCGTCGCTGGACTACCTACTCCAACTGCCGGGGAGTACTTCCTGCTGACCTTGATCGGCCTGGATGCCAACGGCAACGAGGTGCTCTGGGAAGTCGTCAAGGTGACCACCAGGGCTGGCAGCACACTGACGGTTTCGCGCGATCAAGAGGGCACCGGCTCCCGAGATTGGCCGGACGGCACCCTGGTTGAGGCGCGGCTGACCGCCGGCAGCATGGGCGGGAAGCAGGATGTTGCGGTCAACTTGACTGCACTGGCGGAACTTACAGGCGCCCCGAACAGATCAGTGTATTTCACTGCAGCCGGCGCCATGTCGGTGTACGACCTGACGGTGTTCGGGCGACAAGTCAGTGGATGTGCAAACGATGCTGCATTGCGAACGCTGCTGGCCTTGGGCAGTGCAGCAACGCGCAATGCCACCACCTCGGCAACCGATACCACCAGTGAACGCCTGTGGCGAACCAATGACCTGGTGAAGCAAACCGGTCCCAAGGACACCACGGCAGGCAGTGTATTGCTGCAGGGTGCCGGTGGCTGGATGGGCACTGCCCCTGTTCTGACTTCCAACGACTTCGACAACGATTCCACATACAACGGCCTGGTACGAAGCGACAACTCCATTGCGGCCCTCAATGGTCCTCCCGTGCTGGGAGCGAACATGGTCTATACCGCATTGAATGCACGTTTTAACGCTTCTTATGGCTGGCAACTAGGGGTATCCACTTCAGGTGCATCCCCGACTGACGCAGGGGTGCGTGCATTCTTGCGAAATGAGGTGAATAACCTCTGGAGTAACTACGCCGAACTGTGGCACTCGCTGAACTTCAACCCAGCACTGAAAGCCAACACACTTGACGCTTCTTTCTCTGGTACTGCGAACTTCGGTAATGCCCTGCAGGTGAGTACGACCAGCGGTGGTATTGAAGTTGGGCGTCGTGATGGAGTAGCTGGTACTGCTTATATTGATATGCACGCTGGCGCTACCGTCACTGACTATGATGCACGCTTGCAATGCACTACTGGCAACGGCACCGCTGGCCAGGGCACTGTTTTCCTGAACTGTGGCACGCTGGATCTGAACCCGGTAGTTGGTGCGGTACAACTGCGTTATGCCGGAACCCAGAAGCTCGCCACCACGGCTTTTGGTGTCACGGTATCGGGGGGGATTACTGCCAAGCAGCAGGGTGAGACCATGGCCCTGCAAGGCACTGTTAGTGGTGTTGGTTCTACCACCTATATCTCCTTTGAGCAGGATAACGGCACCCGTGACGGTTATATGGGCGTGGCCAGTGCCACCACTACCGACATGTATGTGGCAGCCGATACCGGTGATGTACTCATTCGACCCATCCTGGGAAGTAGCGTGCTGCATGAAGCAGGTGCAGCCAAGCTGACTACCACGCCAACCGGCATCAGTGTGACTGGTCAAGTTGAGTCGTCGTTGCCGACTTACACCAACTTGACCTTGCTGGCTCCGTTCACCTGGGATTCTGCAGGTGATTCGGCCGACTACCACCGTCCGTCCTATACCAAGGTTGATAACGTGGTACGGCTGCGAGGCAAGGTTACGGTCAGTGGCACCCACGCCAATGCCGATACCTTTGGCCTGCGTAACATTGCCGTGCTTCCGGTTGGCTATCGGCCTACCAAACGCAAAGCGTTCACTATCTTCTGGGATTCGGATAGCCCGTTGTACTTTGGTTTTTGCTGGGTGTTCGTTAACACCGATGGCGGCATTTACATAATTGGCCCGAACCAAGGACAACCATACCCATTTACTGAGGGGCATTTCCCTCTAGATCAAATCTGGTTCGACCTGGCCAACTGATCGAAAAAGCCCTGGCTATTGGTGCTCGAATTCCAAGCCAGAGTGTTTTTGCACTTGGAGATACCGAATGAAATTGGCCCTGGCTGCATTCCGTGGCGAAATGCCGATCATCGACGAGCGCCTGCTGCCGGAGCAGAACGCTCAGGTCGCGCGCAATGTGTTCCTGCGCCGCGGCACCCTGAAGCCGGCACGCGCGCCGGCGCCGCTGACTGGGATCCCCTTCGTGGTGGCACCCTCGACCATCTACCGCTATCCGCATGGCAACAACGGCGCTGGCTACTGGATGGTCTGGGGCAGCAGCAAACAGGTGGATGTGGTGAAGTCGCTCCTGGCTAATGATGCCTGGAGCCGCGTCTACTGGACGGGCGACGGCTATCCAAGGATGGGCGGGATCGCCCAGATCACAGCAGGAGCTCAGCCGTACCCGAGCAGCAGCTACCGTCTGGGCATTCCAGCGCCGGCCAGTGCTCCGGTGGCGACTGTGCCTGGGGATCGTGTTGGCGTTGATGATCAGCCGATTACTGCTGTGCAGGCGACCTATGTGGTTACCCTGATCAGCAACTTCGGCGAGGAGGGCCCGCCGAGCCCGCCGAGTACTGCGATGCTGCGCTGGGACATGGTCGATGACGCCCCGGCCGGTGGAAACCTGGTGCTGGCGCTGCCGCCAGTACCGAGCGGGCCGCACAACATCGTCAGCAAGCGGATCTACCGGGCAGAGGCTGCCGGAGTATTCCAAGAGGTGGCCACGGTGCCGGCCGCGACTGGTGCCCATATCGACAACGTGGCAAGCGAGTCGATGGGCGTTTCATTGCCCTCGCTGGAATGGGACATGCCGGACGCGCGCATGGTGGGCCTGACGGCGCTGCCGGGCGGCTTCATGGCGGGTTTCTTCGACAACACCCTGTGCTTCAGTGAGGCCTTCCGACCACACGCCTGGCCGGTTTCCTACCAGATCGCCATCCCCGAGAAGGTGGTCGGCATCGCAGCCATCGCCGGAGGCCTGGTGGTGGCCACCAATGGGCGACCGCACATGATCACCGGCTCTTCGCCGGCGGGTATGGCCGACTCCCTGCTGGACGAGCTGCAGCCCTGCGTCTCGCGCCGATCCTTGGTCGACATGGGCGAGTACGCTGTTTATGCGTCACCGAGTGGCCTGGTGGCCGTGGGCGGTGGCGAGGCCAAGCTGCTGACCGAGCAGTCCATCTCAAAAGAGCAGTGGCAGGCGCTGCGCCCTGAGACCATCCACGCTTACCGCTACGACGGCCGCTACCTGGCCTTCTATCAGGGCGGCTGCTTTTCCTTCACCCCAGGGGATGGCTTCGAGTTCTACGACATCAGCGCTTCGGGTGGCTGGTTCGATCTCGACAAGGACACGCTGTGCTTGATCCAGGGCAACAGCATCGTCAGCTGGGAGAGGGGGGCGGCCATGCCGATGCGCTGGCGCTCCAAGGTCTACGAGGTGCCGCCCGGGGCCGGCAACTTCTCCTGCGCCAAGGTGATCGCTCGGGAGTATCCGGTGATCCTGCGACTGATCGCCGACGGCGAGGTCTGCGAGATGAGCGTCGAGAGTCGCGACATTTTCCGGTTGCCGGATGGGTATGCTGATAGTCGTGACTGGGAGATCGAAGTGCAGGGCACCCGAGAAGTCCAGTCGATTCAGATCGCGACCTCGCCCAGCGAGATTGTGTAACCGCTTGCCGTGAGGCACCGATGACAACGAAGAGAATTACGCTCCCGGCGCTTTCGGCGAAGGCGCCGAGTGAGCTGCGTCCGCTGATGCAGGCGATGATGGAAATCATCGAAACGGGCGAGGGTGTTCGTGGCAATAAGCTGGATCGAAAACTGACCTTTCGTGATCTGCTTGACGGAGGCGTGGCTGGCCTGCGTGTGCCGGGCAATCCAGATGGCGGCCTGGTCCCTATCACTCCAAACCCCGACATGTCGGTGCCGCCGGCGCCGACCGGGTTCCTCGCCGATGGCAGTTTCTTCGGCCTGATTCACCTGAGCTGGGACCCACCCCACGAGGCCTACAACAACCACGCCTACACGAACCTCTATCGCGCCGAGGTGGATGACTTCGGCAAAGCCCTGTTGATCGGGCGCGAGGCCGGCATGTTTTACAGCGACAAGGTGCGTGACGACGCGGCCAGTGTCGAAAACCCTCTGGAGATGCCGGGCTTCTACTACTGGGTCACCTTCACCAGTACCTCTGCGATCGAGGGCCCCCCAAACTCGCCAAACGGCACTTTCGCCAGGCCGCTGCCGGATGCGGCCTACTTGCTGGGGCAGCTTTCCGGACAGCTCGGCGAGTCTGAGCTGGAGGAAGCGCTGCGCGAACGCCTCGACGGCTTCGGCACGAGTATCCAGCAGCAGTCCCAGGTGGTGCAGGGGCTCTCGGCGCAGTTCACCCTCAAGCTAGACGTGAACGGCTATGTCTCCGGCTTCGGCGCCTACAACGACGGGAAGACCGCCGACTTCGCCGTGCTCGCCGACCGCTTCTGGATCGCACGGCCCGGGGCTACCAAGTCGGCCGTGAAGCCGTTCATGGTGGTGGACGGCAAGGTCTACATCGACAGCGCATTCATTCGCCAGGCCTCGATTCAGGAAGGCCACCTTGGCCCGATCACCTTCGGCAAGCTGATTGACGGTGAAGGGCAGCCCGTCACCACGCTCGCCGGCCTGCTGCGCGCCGACATGCTCGATGTCGACAGCCTGCGGGTAAGCGATGCCAACATCGCCGGGATATTGCGATCCAGCCAGACAGGCGGCAACGGGCGGCCGCGCTGGATGCTCGACAAGGCCGGCGGGCTTGAGCTCAACAGCGCCGGCAGCAGCGGTGGTATGGAGGTGCGAGACAACGTCATCAAGATCAAGGACGAGTCAGGCCGCCTGATGGTCCAGCTGGGGAACCTTGAGGCATGACCTTCGGACTACTGATCAAAGACAGCCGAGGCCGCGTGGTTCTTGATCCGGACACTTTCACCGTTCGGCTGATTGCGACCTTCGAGGTTCCATCTGGTGCCTGGAAGGTGCCCGTCCGCTTCAACGTGCCACTGGCTGCCGCTGGCATGTTCGCGACGGCGAGCCCCAAGGGACAGTTTCGATACCAGCCAAATCCCCTGCAGTACGTCAGCAACTCTCCCAGTGGGCCTGGCCCAGTCGGCACACGAATGCCTGGGTTTCTGGTCGGTGATGGCTTCGTTGAGCTGTTCCCGCCGATGCCTGGATCTGGTGCCGGGTTCGATGGCAATTTATCGGTCTACGTGTTCGCCTACATATGAGCAACTTCGGTCTATTCGTCCGCGGCAACCGCGGCAACCTGATTCTGGATGGCACCAACCCGGTGCTGGTCCAGCGTGAGACGGGAAACATCCACGTCACCTGGACGTCAGCAAAGGGCATGGGGTTGTACTATCAGGGGTATGGGGCATGTGAAGTTGTTTACCAGACCCCCGTTCCGACTCAAGAGCCGCCGCTGGTCTTCGGCACGCCGGATAGCATTTCTGCCGGTGGTATCGGGCATTTCACCCACCGAGGTGGTCCGGGCAATTGGACTGGCTTCTGCATGACCTTCATCGACTCGCTTCGCTATCGGGTGCGCCGCATCAGCAGCAGTAACCCAGTTGGCCCGCGGGTAGGCCAGTTCACCGGCTGGCAATATCGGGTCTGCTCTTTCGGGCAGCTACCGCAAAGCACGGCGAAGTGGGGCATGCGCCTCTGGAGCAAGACGCTTCGCAGCGATCATGAGCTGATTTTCGATAGCGGCTGGCCGCTGGTCCCATTCCGAGGGCTGCTGCAGGACTGGGTGCAGAACGGATCCGGCGGCTACTATGAGCCCGAGTCGTACTGGGGCAACTCATTCTGGAACTCGACCCAGATCGATGATGCCAACCGATACGGGGAATACCGGCATACCTGGGGCGAGGGAAGCGATCTGGGCATCTTGCTGTCTTCGCTATGCGCGATGGACGTGGTGGCCGACGCGGGGAACAACATCAGAATCAAGACGCTGCCCATGATCGGCTTCCATGATTCAAGTCGGCAGAACCTGTATTGCACACTGGCTTACGGGACGATTCAGCATGCCGGCACAGCAGGCCCAGCGCTCAACAACTTCGGCCTGCTGACTGCTGATTTCAGCCGCACCTGAGCCTTGCTATCCTTCGCTCATTCATTGTCGGGAGACAACGATGCCACGCTCAAACGAGCGCGAGTTTCTGCAGCATGTGCTGCAGGGGCAGCACGCGCCAATCCTGTTTTGCGAGACCCTGTTTCGCATTTCCCAAGCCCTTGACGACTTGATCGACAAGGACCGTCCAATCTCTGACGACGCGATCTATGAGGCCTTCTGGGAGGCGCTGATCGAGTTGCCGGCGAATCCTTTCTACCGTGCACACGAGCCCTATCTGCGCCCGCTCATGGCGGCAGCGCTGCAGGATTGGCGTGACAGCGTGCGCCTTGAGCGCAGCGGCAAACACCACAGCAGGACCCTGGCATTTGTACTGCGCGACCAGTTGACCAGCGTGGTGGTGCAGTGCGCCTACCTGGTCGGTGGCCGTGACTGGATGCAGAAGGTGTCCGAGGAAGTGCGCCTGCACTTCCACGAGGATGCACTGCAGGACTACCTCAACGAATTAGACACCGGGAGGGCCACGGTATGAGTGGGGGCGGAAAAAAGGGTGGCGATAACACCATCAAGGACACGCCAGAGCAGCGCTATGCGGCCCAGATCGCGGCTGAGAAGTGGAATTACGCGCAGGAAGTGCTGGCGCCGCTCGAGGACGAGTACATGCAGCGGGTCGACCAGTTCGACTCGGCCGGGCGCATGAGCTATCTGCGCGGCGTAACCAATCAGTCCTCGCAGGCGCAACTGAGCCAGGGCCTCGCCGACGTTGGTGGCCAGCTCGGCCAGGCCGGCATCAACCCGAACAGCGGGCGCTGGGGCGGAACGATGACCGACTTCGCCGGCGAAAGCGCGCTGCAGGGTGGGGAGACCATGGGGCGTGCCCAGTTCCAGCAGACCGCGGAGAAAACCCGTGGCCTGCAGAACGTGGTGGCGATCGGTTCAGGACAGGCGGGCCAGGCACAGACTGGTCTCAGCGATATTGCATCTCAGTCGGCTATCGACGCACGGCATGAATCGGCGAATGCCTTCAACCGCCGATCGGCAAATCTGCAGCTGCTTGGTGGTATCGCTGGCGCAGGTGCGAATTTCGCTATGGGCAAGCTGGGTACGAGTGGCAACGGGAGTGCAGGGCTCAACCTGCAGGGGCAATCGCAGCCGCTGACCAATAATCCGGCCTACGTGAGGAACATGTGATGGCAGGCATCTATCTCGACCCGAAGGCCTCCTTCCAGGGCGACCAGGGGGCCTCGAAAGTCTTGGGGCAGCTGTACCGGGCCCAATGGGATGACTGGAAAAGCCGGTTCCGCCCATACATCGATCAGTTGGCTGGGATGGCCAACTCTACGACTTTCGCTGGTGAGCAGGGCGGTGTCGCTGCAGCAGCGGTGAACACCAGCTATGCCAACGCCGGCGAAGCGCTGCAACAGCAGCGCGCAGGGCTCGGGATCCAGCAGACTCCCGCGCAGCAGGCGGCTGAGCAGCGGAAGCTATCGCTCGGCCAGGCTGCCGACTCCGTTGGCGCCTACAACCAGGCGCGCATCTCTGCCCGCGACCTGCAGGACCAGATCCTGGCGGGGGGCATGGGCCTTTCCAACATCCCGAATACCGGGCAAGTACAGCAGGGGTAACACGTCATGGGATACGGACTACTCGGCCTGAAGAACCAGATGGAAGGCGAGGCAATGCAGGGGCTCAAGGACTTGAGCCAGCAACAGCAGCAGAGCAAGGCTTTCGAGGATCAGCAGAAGCAGGCTCAGGAATCCCAGACCCGTCAGTCCCAGGTTGGCATGGCCACCACTGGGGCAATGATGGGGGCTCAGGTTGGCGGCCCCTGGGGCGCTGCAATCGGCGGCGCAGTCGGCCTGCTGGCCGGCTCGTTCATGTGAGGAGATGAGATGAGCGGACTTGATACCCGCGGCGCCTGGGATGGCTTCCGCGAAGGCTTCCAGCTGATGGACAACTACCAGGCGCGGCAGGCAGCGCAGCAGAACGCAGACGAGCAGATCGCCATGCAGCAGCGCGGTCTGGAAATGCGCGATCGCGAGATGGTGGAAAACCGTGATCTGGCCAATCGTCGCTTTGGGCTGGACGAGAAGCAGATGGGGCAGCAGCAACAGCAGTTCGAGCAGCGGCAGGCTCTGGACGAGCGCCGCCTGGGGATTGCCGACAAACAGTTCGAGCGGCAGATGCGCGCGGATGACCGTCGCTTTGGCCTGCAGGAGCGTGAGTTTGGCATGCGCATGCAGGAGCAGAACCGAGAGCAGGACATGCAGATCCTGCGCGCGGCCTACGGCAAGATCGCCGAGGGTCAGGAGCTGGGCGATGATGAAACCGAGGCGTTCAAGCGTTACCCCTGGCTGGCGCCCTCGCATGTGGCCGACCCGCGCATGGAAGCTGCGGTGAAGCGTGCCGCCCAGGTGTTGGACCCGAACGACCCTGCCGATGCCAACGACCCTGAGTCGCTGGAGGCCATCAACTACATGTTCGGCCCGAACATCCAGCGCGGCGACGGCGGCAAGAAGCGCATTGTGGGTGTTTACCCGGGCCAGAAGCCTGGCACGCTGGCTTTTGAGGTGGGTGTTACGCGCGAGGATGGCTCGACGTACAACGCGCCGATGACCAAGAACCGCGGCACTGCCGATGATGACGAGGTGATGCAGGTCCCGATTGAGGACGTGATGAATCGCGTGGCCGGCTATAAATCCCTGCAGGGTGTGCTGCAGTCCTCTGGCGGGCGCGAGCGTGCCGTGGCTTTCGGTCAGCGCCTGGGCCTGGTCAATCAGTTCGACAACAAGGACGCCCCGGCCGACGTGCAGACTGCGAAGTGGCTGGTCGGCTCTGGTGCTGCGCCTGATGTCCAATCCGCCTGGTCCATGGTGCGCGGTGCCCGGGGCAAGAGCCGCCAGGACTTCGCGCTGGACTATGCGAAGATGATCACCAGCGGACAGGACCCAATGGCTGAAACCCAGATTTCGGCCGACCAGGCTTTCCAGACAGGTCTCGACATGTTCGACCGCCTCAACGGCGGCCAGCAGCAGGTGGCGCCGAAACAGGCCGGCCAGCGGCCTGGTGCAGCCAGCGGCCAAGAGCCGCAGGACGCTGACGGAGAAATCCGCGCTATGGGGCTCTGGTAAGAGCCCACGACATACCATCACTGCCGGGAGGCATCGATGCAGAACGAGAACAGCCAACCTCGCCGTTGGGCTGATGTGGCCGCCAGCGAGCAATTCCGCACGCTGGAGCCCGAGCGCCAAGAGCGCGCCCGCCAACTCTACTTCGAAGACGTGGTACTGCCGCGCGTGCCGACCGGCATGGAACAGCGTGCTCGCGAGCTGTTCGACCAAGACTCGCTTGGCGCTATCGGGCAGCCGGCCAAGCAGGACCAGGGCGAAATTGGCGCCATGGATTTTGCCAAGGAGACCGGAGCCGGCCTGCTGAAAGGCACTGGTGCAATCGTCAGCGGCCTGGGCGACATGATTCGTCCCGACGACAACGGGCTGTCCAACAAGCTGCCCGATGGTACCGAGCTGCCGGAGATTCCGACGCTGCGCGGTGCGATTGCCGATGCTATTGATCCAGCCGCGCGCGCGGCCGGTAGCTGGCTGGGCGAGAAGGGCCAGGCTGTCGCTGATAGCAAGAGCCAGGCGGCCAAGGAAGCTCTCGCGAAGAGCACCCCTACCGGCGACATTCTGGCCCCCGACACTTGGGACATGGGCCAAGACCCGAGCCTGGCAGGCTACGGCCTGCAGATGTCCGGGCTGGTAGGCCAGTTTGCCCCTGCCGCGGCGACTGTCGTTGCGACTCGCGGTAAGGCAGGGCTGCAGATGCCGGCAATGGCCGCGGTCGGTGGCCTGCAAGCTGGCGGCGCTGCCGGTGACGAGGTTGAACGGCGCATTGCCGGCACTTCCGATCAGGAGCTGGCCGCGCAATCGCCTGTATACCGCGAACTGCGCGAGAAAGGCCTGGACGAGAAAGCGGCCCGGCAGGAACTCACGATCCTGGCGCGCGACGGTGCATTCGAGGGAGCTGCGCCGGTCGGCGCCCTGGGCGGTGCTGCCACGCAATTCGCGCTCGGCCCACTGCAGCGCATCATCGGTGGCGGCATTGGCCGTCGCCTGGCTGGTGGCCTGCTTATTGACGCACCTGTCGAGGGCATGCAGGAAGTCGCGGAGACGGTGGCCGCCCGCGCAGGCGTGAACGACGCCACTGGCGAAGATCGCAGCCTTACCGAAGGAACTTTCGGCGATGCGCTGCTGGGTACGCTCGGCGGTGCTGGCCATGCCAGCCTCGGCGCCGTGATGGGCGAGGGCAAGGCCGAGGGCCGCCAGCGTGGCGCCCAGGCCGATGCTGACTTCGACAACACCCCAGAGCCCGCTGCATTGCCTGCGCCAGACCGCGCCGCGCTACCAGCGCCAGAACAGGTGTTCTACGCCGACCAGCAGGGCAACGTGCAGGACACTGGCCCAGTGCGCAACGTGGACGGCCAGCAGCAGCCAGACCAGCAGGCTCGCAGCTGGGTGAACCCGCAGAACGATCCGGCCCGCGCCGCCGGCGGCCCAGGCATGGAGCAGCAGGTACCGCGCGGCGAGCCGGCCCCGCTGGAAGGGCAACTGCAGCTTGGCGCTCGCCAGCAGCAGGCTGAGCCGCAGCGCGATCCGCTGACCATCGACGCCGAGCCGGGGCGGGCTGCTCTGCCGCCGCCGGAGACCATCGTGGTCGACGCCCAGGGCAATGCCCAACGCGGCGCCGTTGCTCCGCAGATCCCGGCCGAGCAGGTGCAGGGCGGGCGAGGCATGGACCAGCAGGCGCCGACCGCGCAGTTCCGCGACCGTAGCCAGGTCGAGATGCTGCACAAGCCCAACGGCAAGCCGTTCGATGCTCCCAAGGGCGCCGAGGCCAGCAAGGTATTCCGCGATGCGCGCGCCGCCGGCCGCTCGCCGCGCGTGGTTCCGGTGAAAGGTGGCTATGCCATCCAGATCCAGCAGGAGCCGGTGCGCCATGAGATGCGCCCGCTGGACATCAAGGCCAACGAGGCCGCCACTTCGCCGACCAATGATCTGTCCGCGCCGACTGCCGCCCAGATCGAGGCTGGCAACTACAAGAAAGGCAAGGTGCGGGTGCACGGCCTGGAGCTGTCCATCGAGAACCCGCGCGGCTCCGAGCGCAGCGGCCAGCGCCCGGACGGTAGCGAATGGCGCCACACCATGAGCGATCACTACGGCTATATCCGGCGCACCACCGGCGCCGACGGCGAGCAGGTCGACGTGTACCTGGGGCCGCAGGAGGAGAGCGACCAGGTGTTTGTGGTCGACCAGCTCAACCAGCAAGACGGCAGTTTCGACGAGCACAAGGTAATGCTCGGCTATCCCGACGAGGAGTCGGCAGTGGCCGCGTACCGCAGCAACTTCGACGCCGACTGGCAGGTGGGCAAGGTATCGGCCATGCCGGTGACTGAGTTCAAGGGCTGGTTGAAGGGCGGCGACCTGGCCAAGCCGGCGGCCGATATCGGCGGCGAAGTCGAGCTGGAGACTGACCAGCAGCCAGCCGTAGAGCAGGAAACCGAACTGCAGCTCCAGGCCGAGCAGAAGGCGAAGATTCAGGACTTCGGCGAGAAGATCGGCGGCGCCCGCAAGGACCGCGCCGTATCCACCGGGCCGCGTCCTGCCCGCGCGAGCGACAACGACACTCGGCCGGCCTGGGCGCGCCGCTTCGATATTTCGGAGGTGGTCAGCAGCACCAACCCGGGAGAGGTCGGCCGCTGGGAAGTGCGCGACAACCGCCTCAAGGACTGGATGAAGCAGCCCAAGAAGGTCGGCAGCTACGCCTCCCGCGAGGAGGCAGAGCAGGCCGTGCCGCTGATCGCGGTTGCCCAGAAGCACCGCGTTGTGTCGCAGCGCCAGGGCGACGGTGATGGTTTCGAGATCTGGCGGACCATCAACGACCGTAAGCGCGTGAAGGTCGTCGACCAGGTGTTCCCGACTCGTGAGGCGGCCATGGAGTACATGGCGACCAACGCGCAGCAGATCGTCGAGACCAACACCACCTTCGGCGAGGCCGACCTGCCACGGCCGGAGAACGGCCAGCGCATCGGCGCTACCCGTCGTGAGGGCCCGGTCAAGGACAGTGCCTTTATCGACACCTTCGGTTTCCGCGGCGTCGAGTTCGGCAACTGGAACAACCAGGAGGAGCGACAGCAACTGCTCGACGATGCCTACGACGGCCTGCTCGACCTCGCTGAGGTGATGGACATCCCGCCGAAGGCGATCAGCCTGAACGGCGAGCTGGCCCTGGCCTTCGGTGCTCGTGGCCACGGCTTGAGCGGCGCCCGCGCGCACTACGAGCCGGCTAAGGCTGCGATCAACCTGACCAAGATGAACGGCGCCGGCTCCCTGGCGCACGAGTGGTTCCACGCCCTGGACCACTATTTCGGTCGTCAGGATGGGAAGGCCTCGGCCGAGTGGGTGATCGACGAGGACGGCACCCGCTCGCTGAAGACCTCCGGAACTTTCGAGCGCGAGGCGGTGAGTTCCGGCTTCCGCCGGTCTGGCTCCGGCGTGCGCCTGGAAGTGCGCCAGGCCTACACCTCATTGATGGACACCATGCAGCGCAAGGCCGAGCAGTACGTCGAGGACACCGCGCGCGCCGATGCCTTCGTGGCCCGCTCCCGCAAGGAGGTAGCCGACCGGCTGGATCGCCTGCGCTCTGACATGGCCGAGCAGAAGGACCCGAAATACTGGAAGCGCCACAACAAGCCGGCGAGCGCCGAGCAGTTGGCCGCATTCGACACCGTGGCCCAGCAGATCCTCGACGGCGTGCAGTTGGAGACCGAACTGCGCTCGACCAAGCCAGACGCCCCCGTGAGGCGCCGCAACGCCTTCAGCGGCATGCGCTGGACCAACGATGCCCTGGAGCAGATCAGTGCGATCTACAAGGCCGTGCGCGGCCGCAGCGGCTTCAACGCCGACAACAACGGCGAGCTGGACCGCCTGCGGGGCGTCATGTCCGGATACTCGTCGCGGCTGAAGATGCTGGCCGATGCGCAGGAGGGCGGCGAGAAGACCAAGCAGGTGCCGACCCAGTTTGCTATGGATGCCAAGGAGCTGGACCAGGGCCGCGGCACTGACTACTGGACCACCCCGCACGAGATGGCGGCGCGTGCCTTCCAGGGCTACGTGGAAGACAAGATCGCCGAGCAGGGCGGCGGCAGCCCGTTCCTGAACTACGGTCCCGAGCATGCGGCCATCCCCACGCCCTGGGGCTGGAAGCGACCATTCCCGACGGGCGCAGAGCGCAAGGCGATCAACCAGGCCTTCGGCAAGCTGGTGGATGCCATCGAGACCCGCGAGACCGAGGCCGGCGTCCAGCTGTACCGCCAGGGCGCCGAGCAGCAGGAAGCGCCGGAGTCTGGTGTGCAGGTGTCGGCCGATCAGCTGCGCGAGGCCCTGAAGGCTGCGCCGGAGCTGGCCGGCGTCGAGGTGGTGCAGGATTTCGAGGACCTGCCACTGTCGACCCGCACCCGCGCCAAGCGTGACGGCGTGGCCCCCGAGGATCTGCGCGGCGTGCGCAGCTCTGGGAAAACCTACGTCGTCGCCAGCAACCACAGCAGCCTGGCCGACGCGATCTACACCGCAGTGCATGAGGAGGTCGGGCACCGCGGCATTCGCGGGCTGCTGGGTGAGGAGCTGGACGCCACCATGGAACGGCTCTATTCCAGCCAGCAAGCCACGGCGAAGGGCCGGCAGCGTATCGGCCAGATCCGCGACGCCTATGCCTCCGTGCTGGAGAACCTGGACGCCAAGCAGCAGCGCGTGCTGGTCGCTCAGGAGATGGTCGCCCACCTCCTCGAGGACGGCGATCGGCCGACCATGTTGCAGCGCGTGCTGTCGAAGATCCGCGAGCTGCTGCGCCAGATGTTCCCTCAGGTGGCCTGGACCTATACCGACATCCTGGCCCTGGGCGAGCAGTCGCGCGCATGGTTGCGCCGGCAGAACGGCCAGCAGGACGCCGACAAGGCGGTGCTGTACTCCCGCCGCGGCTGGTCCGAAGAGTTCCCGGATACCGTGCTGGCGCACCCACTCAGCTTCATGAACAACCACCCGGACTACGAGGCGGCCAAGGCCGGCGACGATGCCGCCGCGCTGCGCCTGGCCCGTGATGCCGTGAGCCCGGAGTTCGTGGAGCAGGTGCGGGCGCTGATCCCGAAAGGCAGCAAGCCGCGCATTGTGCCGGTGCTGGCCGTCGAGGGTGCAGGAAAGAACCGCATTCCGCTTGCCGCAGCGAAAGTGCTGGCCAAGCAGCTCGGCCTGCAGGTGGATGACAACCCGGTTCAGGCAGAGAAGGTCGGCCGCACCCAGGCCAACGCCTTGGAGCGCATCGCCAATCAACCGACCTTCGCCGGCGACGTGGCCGAGGGCGACTACCTGATTCTCGACGACACCCTGACCCAGGGCGGGACCCTGGCCCAGTTGAAGACCCACATTGAGGACAACGGCGGTCGGGTACTGGGGGCGATCGCCTTGACCGGCAAGAACTACTCGCGGAAACTTGCCGTAGATCCCAACACCCTGGCTGAAATCCGTGGCAAGTACGGCGAAATTGAACCCTGGTGGCGTGACTCCTTCGGCTACGGCTTCGAAGGCCTCACCCAGTCTGAAGCTCGAACACTCCTCACGTTCGACAAGGGACAGCTATCGCCTGAGCAAATCCGAGATCGAATCGCTGCGGCGCGAGATGAAAGCCTCAGCACGGTGGATGGACGAGCAGCTGGAAATCGATCCGGAACTGAAGCACCTGTAGACCCCGACGAGAACCTCTACTCGTTGGCCGGCGCCCGCCGGCCGCATGTCGCTGATGCCCACCCCGACCTGAATGCCGACGAGCAGGATGCACTGCGCAAGATCGCGCCGCGCACCGTTCGGCAGCGCGCCATCGACTGGTACCGCGAGCACACCGACCGCCTGATGACCAAACTCCGCCGGGGCCTGGTCGACAAGTACGCGGCGCTCAAGGAGATGGACGAGGCGCTGAACGGCACCGACTTCCTGGAGTCCTCGATCACGTCCAGCGCCTGGGTACTGGCCCGCATGGCGCCGGCCGCCGCCGGCGCGCTCAACGCCATGATGCACAACGGCCGCATCGTGCTGGACCAGCAGCAGAAAGTGATCGGCATGCGCGACGACGGCAGCATGGGCCTGGGCGAGGTGTTCTCGCGCCTGGGCGACGCCGCCGAGATCGAGCGTTTCATGGGCTGGATCGCCGGCAACCGCGCCGCCAAGCTGGCCGCAGAGGGCAGGGAAAACCTGTTCGACGCCAAGGACATCGCCGCGCTGAAGGGCATCAATCGCGGCACCACCGCCGACGGTCGCGCCCGCGCCAAGGTCTACGACGAGGTGTTCCGCGAGTTCCAGCAGTACCGGGACGACGTGCTGGCCATCGCCGAGCAGACCGGCATCATCAGCCCGGAGAGCCGCGCCATGTGGCGGGACGAGTTCTATGTCCCGTTCTACCGGGTGATGGACGAGGAGGCCAAGGCAGGCGGCCCGCGTGCGGCCAAGGGCCTAAGCCGGCAGGAGGCGTACAAGAAGCTGAAGGGCGGCAAGCAGAACCTTAACGATCTGCTGGAAAACACCCTGATGAACTTCCACCACCTGCTGACCTCCAGCCTGAAGAACCAGGCCGCTGTGCAGGCTGTCACCAATGCTGAGCAACTGGGGATCGCCAAGGTGGTGCCGGAGGTAGCGCGCGACCCGAAGACCTCGACCTTCGTGCTCAAGGCTGGGGAGCGGGTTTTCTACCAGGTGGACGATGCGCTGGTATTCGAAGCGCTCACCTCGCTGGCAGATCCAGGCCTCAACAACCTCGCGGTGCGGGCGATGGCCATGTTCAAGCGGGTCTTCACCAACATGACCACAATTACCCCGCAGTTCATCCTGGCCAACTTCCTGCGCGACTCTATGCAGGCCGCAGCCACCACGCCGGTCAGCAAGAACATCCCGGCCAACATGTTCCAGGGGATGAAGGCTTTCCGTGACGAGAAGACGCGCGCCCAGATGCTGGCCAGTGGCGGGGCATTCAGCTTCGGCCATATCTATGGCGCTGATCCGGAGGAGGTGAAGGCCGGGCTTCGTCGTGGCCTGCGTGGCGCCAAGCTGGTGGACGGGCCGAAGCTGGTACCGAAGCTGTTGGTTGCGGGCTGGGATGCCTACAACGCCTTCGCCAACACTGCCGAGAACGCCAACCGGGCGGCGGCCTTCCTGCAGAACCAGGACAAGGGGCAGCTGCGGGCAGCATACGAGGCTCGCGACCTGATGGACTTCAGCCAGGAAGGCGCCTGGCCGGCGGTGCGCTTCCTGATCCGCGTTGTGCCGTTCCTCAATGCGCGCCTGCAGGGTCTGGACAAGCTGTACCGCGCGGGCGCGAAACCGGCCGTGCTGGTGGCATTCGGCAAAGGGACCGCCAGCGACCGCCAGGCCGCTGCCCGCTTCGGCGTGGTCACCGGTGCCCTGGCGATGGCGAGCATGCTGCTGTACCTGTCGAACCACGACGACGAGGAATACCGGAAGCTCGAGGATTGGCAGAAGGACAGCTACTGGTTCTTCCGCATCGGCGATCAGGCGTTTTTCATCCCGAAGCCTTTCGAGGTTGGTGCCGTGTCGACCTTGGCCGAGCGCCTGGCCGAACAGGCCATTGACGACAAAGCCAGCGGAAAGCTGTTCCGCGACCGGCTCTGGGCGATGGTGACGCAGACTTTCGCATTCTCACCGGTGCCGCAGGCCTTCCAGCCGGCGCTCGACGTGTACTCGAACAAGGACGCCTTCACCGGTCGCCCCATTGAGAGTGCCGGCATGGACAAGATCAGCCCGACGCTGCGTGCCAGGGCCAGCACCACGGCGCCGGCACACCTGATTTCAGAGGCCACGTCGGTGCTGGGTGACGACCTCACCCTGTCGCCGCTGCAGGCCGACCACCTGATCCAGGGCTACCTCGGCCAGGTCGGCGCCTGGGGCGCCGGCATGATCGACACGATCTGGCGCACGGCCAACGGCGAGGAAGAGCCGGCCAAGCGCTGGCATGAGTACCAGCCGATCCGCCGCTTCTACAAGGACCTGGGCGCGCCGGCACCTTATGACCGCTACAGCACGCTGTTCTATGAGGGGCTGAAGGAGTCCGGCCGGGTCTATGCCGACGTGAAGCGCCTGCAGGAGCTGGGCCGCATGGACGAGGCGCGCGAGCTGGTAGGCGAGAAGCGCGACATGCTGGCGCTGCGCAAGCCCCTAAGCCAGGTGCAGCGGCAGCTGAGCACGATCAATGCGCGAATGGACATCGTGCGGCTGGGGAATTGGGACGGCGAGCGCAAGCGCGCGGAGCTGGATCGGCTGACGGTGATCAAGAACCGGATCACCGAGATCGCAGGGAAGCGGATCGAGACGGTACGCGCTGACGAGTAATCAGCGCCGCCAGCGAGGGTTGCGGCCAGCATGGAAGCAGGCCCAGCCCATGACGCCGAACAGCAGCATGGGCACTTTCACCATGATGGCGATGGCCATGCAGAAGAGGGGGATTCCGGCCAGGCTGACCAGCAGCCAGCCGCTGGTCGTCTGCCAGTGCTTGGGCATCTGGGTCATCACTAGGCCGCCCAGGAAGAGGAGGCCGGTTACCCCGGCCCCGAAGTCGATCAGCGTCATTCAGTAGCAGCCGTATTGGTTGCAGCTCGACTGGTAGGCATTGCCGTCTGAGTCGGTGCCGCTGTTGTAGGTGGTCCCGCCGATTCTGGTGCTGGTGCCGTTCCAGCTACCGCCGTCTGCAGCGTTGCCGTTGTGGTAGGTGGTGTTGCCGATCGAGGTGCTGGTCTGGTTCCAGTTCGACCCGTTGGCGCCGTAGCCCTGCACGTTGGTGGTGTTGCCGATGCGCTGGACGTCATAGGTGTTGCCGTTGTCGTCGGTGCAGGTGCTGTAGCTGTCGGTGCCGACGCAACTGGCAAAGGCTGGAGATGCTGCGGCGATGGCCAGGGCCAGGCCGGCGAGGATTCGTTTCATCTGGTCGCTCCTTGCGGGTAGTGGTGCTGTCGAGGATAGGGGCGGTTATGGCCAAGTGCCAGGGCCTAGTTAATCAAGGAAAGTTCTCACCCAAGACTTTCTTCGCAGAGTGTCTGATTTCGACGCTAATGCAAAAACGAAGAACTCGTACATGTGCGGAATTACCTGAAGGCTGATGTTGTTTCTTTCTTCGTAACTCCCTGCTTCATAGGTTATTGATCTCAGCGTGTCATACAGCGGCTCAATAAATTGAATGAGTCGCCAGACCATGTGCGGCGCTATCATCTTTATCTTGTGCAATCTCCACGCATAATCAAACCAAGTCATCGGGTGGCCGTCAAAATCTAACGTTGGCGAGTAGCCAGCTATTCCCAATTGATCCATTTGATACATGGTCTGTTCGGCGCATTTGTTGAGCCTAGTTATTCCAATATCGAGATCGGCCGCCTCACAGCAGATGGAATACCATTTCCCCAGCGGGCCTGGGTCTGGTGTCGAGTTGCTTAGCTCGCTCAGATTGTAATAGCGTGCGTGGCCTGCAAATTCCTGCAGGAAATCTAGAATCAAATCATCAATGCTTCCGCTCAAAGGTGGCGATAGTTTCTCGACAGCCCACTTATTGTGAATATCAAGGGCGCGGATATACGCCTCCTTTATGTGGTGCCCGTACTTTCTTAGTAGCTTGTCGGATGGTGGGGTATAGCTGTTTTCAAGAAGATAGTTTGTAGTTATGACGAGCTTTAATATGCGCTCCATTCCAATGGTTAGCTGGAAAAACGCAGCATAGAACTTCCCAATATTCTTTTCGTCGAGATTTGCCTTCAACAGCAAATCAATTCCAGACAGTAGAGAAGTTCTGGCTAGGTGCCCTTCTTGTTGCAGCAGGGAAAAGGTACGGCTGAATCGCAAGTCGCGCATGGGGCCATCCTGGGCGGCGGTGAGTGCTGCTGCAGAGTAGCTTTTTGTGAGGTGGAATGGGGAGCGTAGGACGTTGCCCAGAACGGGCGAGGAGGGGTCAGCAGCTTGGGGCATTTTTTGGGGCAAAGCTGGGTTTTGCGGGGTGTTTCTGGTGGGTCTAGTGGGCTGGAGGCCTTATAAATCCACGCATGAGCCACCAAGGCACACCATGAAAAATTGCATGGTGATATTTGCGGTGGAGATCAAAGGGCTTACCTATCAATAACTTATGGCTGGCTGGATTTTGCTGATAGCGATTTGATACCAATATTCAGCTTTTCCAGTTCGCTCCAGTCGGAGCTTGAATTGATCCAGCGGGCGTACGTCGACAACAACATCTGGACGCTGTGGCCCAATTGCTGAGAGATGAATGCGGGGTTCATACCGGACATTAGGCGTATTGTCGCATAGGTGTGACGACAGTTATATGGCGGCCGGTAGCGGATGCGGAGGGCTGCAAGGGTAGGGCGTCACTGGTGATGCACATCAGACGTCTGTTTCACGAACTCGTTGTTCTTTGATGGCGGGATGAAAAACGGGGTGCTGGTGACTTTCCCCGCACCTTTTTTGCGGAGCTCCGCATACTCTTTGGCATAGGCCAGGGCATGCATCGCGCGGTTGTTCAGCAGCACGAACCGGTCGTTGTTGCGCGTGCCCTTGGTAATCTCCCGGCTATCCAGCCAGAGCTGAGCATATTCGCCGAAAGCAAGCATGCCTGAGGTGCCGGGGCATCTTCTTCCGGGGAAAGGAAGGAATAGAATTTTGTGTGACCATGGTCTATTTCAGTCACTTGTTGTCTGTATCCGGACTGATCTGTAGGCTATGCCCCATGAACAAGACACTCTCTCCCATAGTTACAGTTCGTGGTCCGGTCGATCACGAAGTGCGCAACCAGATCGTGGCCGCGGCCAAAGAGCACTTCAGTCTCTATGGTTACGAAAAGACCACGGTCTCCGATCTGGCCAAGGCCATCGGCTTTTCCAAGGCCTATATCTATAAGTTCTTCGAGTCCAAGCAGGCCATTGGCGAGGCGATCTGCGCCAATTGTCTGCGCCAGATCGAGACCGAGGTCAGGGCCGCCGTCGATGAGGCCGAGCGTCCGCCGGAGAAGTTGCGGCGGATGTTCAAGGCACTGGTCGAGTCGAGCCTGCGCCTGTTTTTTCAGGACCGTAAGCTCTTCGAAATCGCCGCTTCGGCGGCGACCGAGAACTGGCAGGCGGCGCGCGCCTATGACGGGCGTATCCAAGAACTACTCAAGGATATCCTGCAGCAAGGCCGGCAAAGCGGAGACTTTGAGCGCAAGACGCCCCTCGATGAAGCAGTGATGGCGATCCATCTGGTTATTCGTCCCTACCTCAACCCTCTACTCCTGCAGCACGGCCTCGATTACACCGACGAGGCACCGCTCCTGCTGTCCAGTCTGATACTGCGTAGTTTATCGCCATAGCGGTTGTGACTATTGACTAAATTGGTCACTAGATACAAAGTGAGGTTCCCTATGACTTTGCGACGGGTTCCTCATGTCTCGGTGCAGCCTCCTTCTGTCCACCCTCATCGGCGTGATGCCGTTTGCGCTGGTCGCTTGCGGCGAAAAAGCGCCATCCGATCCACGCACTGACGCACCGCTGGTGCGGGTTGCCACCGTCCAAGGGGCGGTCTCTGCGTCGCGTTCCTTCACCGGCATCGTCGCGGCTCGCGTCCAGAGCGACCTGGGCTTTCGGGTGTCTGGCAAGGTTTTGCAGCGGCACGTGGATACCGGTCAAACGGTCAAGCGCGGCCAGGTACTGCTGAGCCTCGATCCCGTCGATCTGAAGCTCGCCGCCCATGCGCAGCGCGAAGCGGTTGCCGCTGCGCGAGCGCGAGCGCAGCAGGCCAGTGATGATGAAGCCCGTTATCGCGCCCTGCGCGGAACCGGCGCGGTATCGGCGTCTGCCTACGATCAGTTCAAGGCTGCGGCGGATACGGCCCGAGCGCAGCTCAGCGCGACCGAGGCCCAGGCCGAAGTGGCTCGCAATGCGACGCGCTATGCCGAGCTGCTGGCCGATGCCGATGGCATCGTCATGGAAACGCTGGTCGAGCCCGGCCAGGTCGTCAATGCCGGGCAGCCCGTGGTGCGGTTGGCGCATGCCGGGCCACGGGAGGCGGTCGTGCAGTTGCCGGAAACCCTGCGCCCTGCGGTCGGTTCCGCCGCCCAGGCGACGCTCTTCGGCAAAGAGGACATCAGCGTTGCAACCAGTCTGCGACAACTCTCGGATGTTGCCGACCGCCTGACCCGTACCTTCGAAGCACGCTACGTACTGGAAGGCGAGCTGGCCAACGCGCCGCTGGGCACCACCATCACCTTGCAGATAGCCAATGGGCAGGCGCATGGGTCAAACGACCTGCAGGTGCCGATCGGTGCCCTGTACGACGCGGGCAAGGGGCCGGGAGTGTGGGTCATTCAGGGCGAACCGGCACAGGTGGCCTGGCGGCCGGTCATGGTGCAGCACCTGGATGACGAACACGCACGCATCACTGGCCCGCTCCAGCAAGGCGAGCAGATCGTTGCGCTCGGCGTGCACCTGCTGCGCGAAGGTCAGCAGGTGCGGGTGGCTGGCCAACCTGCTGTCGCGGCAGTCGAGGGTGTCCGCCCATGAGCGAGAGTCCTTTCAACCTCTCGGCGCTCGCCGTACGCGAGCGCTCCATCACCCTGTTTATGGTCTGCCTGATCACCCTGGCGGGGCTCGTCGCGTTCTTCAAGTTGGGGCGGGCGGAAGATCCGGCCTTTACGGTCAAGGTGATGACCGTCGTGACTGCCTGGCCGGGTGCCACCGCCCAGGAGATGCAGGATCAGGTCGCCGAGAAGATCGACAAACGCCTGCAGGAACTGCGCTGGTACGACCGCAGTGAGACCTACACCAGACCCGGGCTGGCCTTCACGACGTTGAGCCTGCTCGACACCACTCCGCCTGCGCAGGTGCCGGAGGAGTTTTATCAAGCGCGCAAGAAGATCAACGACGAGGCGAAGACGCTGCCGGCTGGCGTGATCGGCCCGATGGTCAACGATGAATACTCCGACGTCACCTTCGCCCTGTTCGCGCTCAAGGCCAAGGGCGAGCCGCAGCGCCGGCTGGTGCGCGACGCGGAGACATTGCGCCAGCGGCTGCTGCATGTGCCGGGGGTGAAGAAGGTCAATATCATCGGCGAGCAGGCCGAGCGCATCTTTGTCGAGTTCTCCCACGAGCGCCTGGCAACCCTGGGCATCGGCCCGCAGGAGGTGTTCGCCGCGCTCAATGGCCAGAATGCCCTGACACCGGCAGGTTCGGTGGAAACCAAGGGGCCGCAGGTGTTCCTGCGTCTGGACGGTGCTTTCGATGAACTGCAGAAAATCCGCGACACGCCGGTGGTGGCGCAGGGGCGGACGCTGAAGCTGTCGGATGTCGCCACGGTCACGCGCGGTTATGAAGATCCGGCGACCTTCCTGATCCGCAATGGCGGCGAACCGGCCTTGTTGCTGGGCATCGTCATGCGCGAAGGCTGGAACGGCCTCGACCTGGGCAAAGCCCTGAACGACGAGGTGAGTGCGATCAACACCGAGCTGCCGCTGGGTATGAGCCTGAGCAAGGTCACGGATCAGTCCGTCAATATCAGCGCGTCGGTCGACGAGTTCATGATCAAGTTCTTCGTCGCGCTGCTGGTGGTGATGCTGGTGAGCTTTATCAGCATGGGCTGGCGGGTGGGCGTGGTGGTGGCGGTGGCCGTGCCGCTGACCCTGGCGATGGTTTTCGTGGTCATGGCCGCGAGCGGCAAGAACTTCGACCGCATCACCCTGGGCTCGCTGATTCTGGCATTGGGTCTGCTGGTGGACGACGCCATCATCGCCATTGAGATGATGGTGGTGAAGATGGAGGAGGGCTACAGCCGCATTCAAGCCTCCGCCTACGCCTGGAGCCACACCGCGGCGCCGATGCTGTCCGGCACCCTGGTCACCGCCGTCGGCTTTATGCCCAATGGCTTCGCCCGTTCCACGGCGGGCGAGTACACCAGCAACATGTTCTGGATCGTCGGCATCGCGCTGATCGCCTCCTGGCTGGTCGCTGTGCTGTTCACCCCTTACTTCGGGGTCAAGTTGCTGCCCAACATCAAAAAGGTCGAGGGTGGGCATGACGCGATCTACAACACTCAGCGCTACAACCGCTTTCGCCAACTGCTGAGCCGGGTCATCGCGCACAAGTGGCTGGTTGCCGGCTCGGTGGTCGGGCTTTTCGTCGCGGCCGTGCTCGGTATGGGCCTGGTCAAGAAGCAGTTCTTTCCGATCTCCGACCGACCCGAAGTGCTGGTCGAGGTGCAGATGCCCTATGGCACCTCGATCGCCCAGACCAGCGCCGCCACGGAGAAGGTCGAGGCCTGGCTGGCCGCGCAGGAAGAAGCGCGGATCGTCACGGCCTATATCGGCCAGGGTGCGCCGCGCTTCTTTATGTCCATGGGGCCGGAGTTGCCGGATCCTTCGTTCGCCAAGATCGTGGTGCGTACCGACAACCAGGACGAGCGCGAGGCGTTGAAACATCGGCTGCGTCAGGCGATTGCCGAGGGCCTGGCCAGCGAGGCGCGGGTGCGCGTCAGCCAACTGGTGTTCGGCCCGTACTCGCCGTTCCCGGTTGCCTACCGGGTCACCGGCCCGAACCCGGACAAGCTGCGTGAAATCGCCGCCGAGGTACAGCAGGTGATGGATGCCAGCCCGCTGATGCGCACGGTCAACACCGACTGGGGCACGCGCGTGCCGACGCTGCACTTCAGCCTGCAACAGGACCGCCTGCAAGCCGTGGGGCTGACCTCCAGTGCCGTCGCCCAGCAACTGCAGTTTCTGCTCAGTGGCGTGCCCATCACCGCCGTGCGTGAGGACATCCGTACGGTCCAGGTGATGGCCCGTGCGGCCGGGGATATCCGCTTCGACCCAACCCGGGTCATGGACTTCACCCTGGCCGGTGCTGATGGGCAACGCATCCCGCTGTCGCAAATCGGCGAGGTGGAGGTGCGCACGGAAGAGCCGATCATGCGCTGGCGCGACCGCACGCCGACCATCACCGTGCGCGGCGACATCGCCGAGGGTCTGCAGCCGCCGGATGTATCCACGGCCATTACCCGGCAGCTGCAGCCCATCATGGAGCAACTGCCAAGCGGCTATCGCATCGAGCAGGCGGGCTCTATCGAGGAGTCGGGCAAGGCGATGGTGGCGATGTTGCCGCTGTTCCCGATCATGTTGGCGGCCACCCTGATCATCATCATTCTGCAGGTGCGTTCGATCTCCGCAATGGTCATGGTCTTCCTGACCAGCCCGCTGGGGCTGATCGGTGTGGTGCCCACGCTGATCCTGTTTCAGCAGCCATTCGGCATCAACGCGCTGGTCGGCCTGATCGCGCTGTCGGGCATCCTGATGCGCAACACGCTGATTCTGATCGGGCAGATCCGCCACAACGTACAGGCCGGCCTGGATCCCTTTAGCGCGGTGGTCGAGGCCACTGTACAGCGCGCCCGGCCGGTGATTCTCACTGCGTTGGCCGCGATTTTGGCGTTCATCCCACTTACCCATTCAGTGTTTTGGGGCACGCTCGCCTACACCCTGATTGGCGGCACCCTGGCCGGCACCGTGCTGACGCTAGTGTTTCTGCCTGTCATGTATGCCATCTGGTTCAAGATCAAGCCCGGAAGTTGCCGAGTCCAAGAAGCACAGCCGGCATAAATGCACAGCGCGCGAGCGGGGCCGGTTGATGCAGCCTCAGAAAGACATTCGGGTTGCTCTGAACGTGTTGCGCGCTCGCCGTGCAATATGCCGGAGCAGTTGGATTACGGATGGCGATACAGCCGTAAAGCGAGGTAGCTCATGAGTGCAGACCCCGGCGCCGCGGCTCATATTGATGAGGCGCGCATCGCGGCGGCGGTAGAGCTAATTAGCCTGGCGTACGAGTGAGTGTTCGATTCCGCGCCACGACTTTTTCGTGGGGGAGGTCTTTGGCCGACATGAAAAACGCCATCAGCGCATCACGGTTCAGCGGCGCGCACGCGATGTCGGCCGGCGCCAGCGCCGACCTGAGTTCATCTATGCGTAACTTGGAACAGAAAGCCGGTGTACCTGGCTGCTGGTGCCAAGAGGCGATAAGCAATTACTACGGTGAGCCGCGTAACTTCGCCGTCACTCTGCGATACGAAAACAGACTTGCTCTGGGCTCGCCGTAGAACAGTGGTTTTGCGGCGAGACAGCAAGGTATGCACCGAGCGTCGACCAGGCGGCTCTTTTCTCCCCAACCGGCCTGTCGCGACAGGCCGCTTCTGGCCGAATGGACCCACAGCGGCTAGATGAACGATTGCCGAGATACGCCGCGCGGAAGGCGGTTTCGACCTGGCAATTGCTCTAGGTGTTGCTGCCATTCGGCACGAGGTGACATAGCAGGGGACGGCTTCGCAACTTCAGCAGCTGCTACTGCAGCTTTCTCTGCCTTCGCGGCGGCTCTCAGTTCGGCAAGGCTTGGCGTCTTGCGAACCGGTTCGTTAACCAGTTTTTCGACAGAGCGAAGGCAGAGCTTGCATGAAACCTGGGCCACATTCTGGGTGCTTTTCAGAGCCGATCCAGTGCGTCCGCATGCAGCGTTCTCCGGGGACGCTAAGAAATGAATGACCAACGTATTGTCTCCTGCATTTTGGGGCGCGGGATTCTACACAGTCACTCTGCGAGGGCAACATAAAATCCCAACGCAAAAGCCGAGGCTGCCGGACAGCCTCATAGACGACGAATGCAAACGGTCAAAATAGGCAGCTAGCGGCCCTGCCTGCTGGGCGCGCAAACCGTGCTTTCTCGATTCATCAGCTCAGCCTCGTGAAGTATCAACCCCATGCCGAATGCATGAGAAAAGTTACGCCTCTGGCTGATAGCAGACAGCGACTGAGTGTCGAGATTGCTTGACTTGGTTGTGCCGGCACCTTTTTCGGCTGCTCCATAAGCCTGCATGAGATAACCTTGCGCCACGAATCAACCATGAAGCTGTGAACTGAACGATGGGTTTTGAGCAACTAGCTGAGCTACGTGACCGCCTGCGGGCTGAAAAACAACAAGTGCAGAATGATCGCCCAAAGCAGCGCAAGCGGGACTCCACCCCGCAGGCCAAGCCTCGTGAGCAGGACCCTGCAATGGAAGCGATCTGGCGATTGCAGAAGCACTTTCCATTGACCTTCCCGGTCAACCCAGCCCCCAAGGTTCCGCTCAAAGAGGGCATCCTCAAGGATGCCGAGCAACACCTGGAGCTGCTCGGACTGACCAGCGAACAGCTCAAGCAGGGCATCGCTACTTGGTGCAGGGGCAGTCGCTACTGGGCAAGCATGACGGAGAACGCGCCTCGTCTGGACCTAAACGGTCAGGCCGTTGGTACGGTGACGGCCGCGCAGGCGTTGCATGCCAAGCAGCAGGCTTCGCGGCAGCGTGGGCAAGCGCGACGTAATCAGTCGAAGCCGAAGGACCGCCCCCAGGACCCCACCGCCGATACCGTTGCGTAACTTCCAGGGTTACTCGACCTTTGCCGACTGTGACCTGATCGGCCTCGGCGTGTCCTCGATCGGCAAGGTCGGCGACAGCTACAGCCAGAGCGTCAAGGAGCTTTCCCAGTACTACGCGCGGCTCGATCAGGGCCTGCTGCCGGTGCACCGCGGCTATCGCCTGAACGCCGACGACCAGTTGCGCCGCGACGTGATCAGCGACCTGATGTGCCATGGCCGCATCGACTTCGCCAGCATCGAGGCGCGCCACAATATCCACTTCAAGGAGTACTTCGCCGAGGCCCTGGGCCGGCTCGACGAGCACGTGGCCGATCAGTTGGTGGCGATCGACGACGAGGCGCTGGTGCTGTTGCCCCAGGGCCAGTTGATGATGCGCAGCGTGGCCATGGCCTTCGATGCCTATATCGGCGGGGCGCAGAAGGGCAGCTTCTCGCGCACGGTATGAGGAGATCGGGGTGAGTAGTTACGGCTTGTTGCATGTCTTGCATTTGCTCGGCGCCATCGGCTTTATCGGCACGCTGTTCTATGAGGTGGCGATTCTCGCCAGGGTCAAGCCGCAGCTCGATCCTCAGCAGTTGGGCACCTTGGAGCGCGCCCTCGGCGCCCGCACCCGCACGGTGCTGCATGGCGTCGTGGTGCTGGTGTATGGCGCCGGGCTGGGCCTGGCCTGGCAGCATCGGCAGGCCCTGAGCGCGCCGTTGGCCAGCAGTTTTGCCACTTTGCTGACGCTGAAGATTGCCCTGGCGCTGAGTGTGTTTTTCAGCTTCGGCGCGGTGGCCGTGCTGCTGCGCAGCGGGCGCATGACGCCGGCGCTGTATCGCCAGCTGCACTGGGCGGTGCTGGCGCAGATGGTGCTCATCGTGTTGTTGGCCAAGGCGATGTTTTACCTGCACTGGTAGGGTCTGTTGCCGTTTCGGCACAGCCGCGACGGAGCCGTTTTTTGCGCACGGCAAGGCGCGAGATGCGAAGTTTAGCGGGCTAAATGAGCCATCGAGCAACACCGCTGTGCGCAAAAACGGCCCGTCCCTTCGGGTTGCGCGGCAAATGGCGCCAAGCGTCGTTGCAGGACTTGGCAAGGGAATGACCATTGCCGGCGTCCCGCGCCTAGCCTGGCGCCATTTGACGCAGCAACGCGGTTTGCGCCGAAACGGCAACAGACCCTAGTCCTGGGCTCACTGCGACCAGGCTGATTGCGCCGCGGCTTGACCGCAATCAAGTGGCGCCCGCGGGTGACTTGAGGGCCGTGCCTGCCGGCGGGTAGCGTGTAGGCCTGAACAGTCCCGTGGTGAGGTAGCAGTCGTGAAGGTGCCGGAAAACACAGTGGTGATCGATGCCGAGCGGGCTGCGCCGTTCTATCAGGCGCTGGGCAATGAAGAGGAGTTGTTCCAGCAGGCCTGGCAGCACGGCATGCCGGTGTTGATCAAGGGGCCGACCGGCTGCGGCAAGACCCGCTTCGTCCAGCACATGGCCCATCGCCTGAATCTGCCGCTGTTCACCGTGGCCTGCCACGACGATCTGAGCGCCGCCGACCTGGTCGGGCGCCATCTGATCGGCGCCCAGGGTACCTGGTGGCAGGACGGCCCGCTGACCCGTGCGGTGCGCGAGGGCGGTATCTGCTACCTGGATGAAGTGGTCGAGGCGCGCCAGGACACCGCCGTGGTCCTCCACCCCCTGGCCGACGACCGCCGCGAGCTTTATCTGGAGCGCACCGGCGAAGCGCTGCGTGCGCCGCCCGGTTTTATGCTGGTGGTGTCGTACAACCCCGGCTACCAGAACCTGCTCAAGGGCATGAAGCCGAGCACCCGCCAGCGTTTTGTGGCCATGCGCTTTGACTACCCGGCAGCCGCCGAGGAGGAGCGCATCGTCGCCAACGAGGCCCAGGTGGATGCGCCGTTGGCGGCCCAGGTGGTCAAGCTCGGCCAGGCATTGCGCCGTCTGGAACAGCATGATTTGGAAGAAGTGGCCTCGACCCGCCTGCTGATTTTCACCGCGCGGATGATCCGCTCCGGCATGAGCCCGCGCGAGGCCTGCCTGGCCTGCCTGGCCGAGCCGCTGTCGGATGACCCGCAAACGGTGGCGGCGTTGATGGACGTGGTCGATGTCCACTTCGCCTGAGGTACTGGCAACGCACGGCTGCTGGGATGCAGGAGGTAGGGAGACGCAGGAGGCCAAAGCCGAGGTGGTTTTTCCGCGGCCTGCCAGGCGTCTGCCGGGCGATCTGGCCATGTGGTTTTTCATCCTCGCCGAGCTGACGGTCTTTGCCCTGCTGATTATCACCTTCGCGGTGACCCAGGCTCTGCAACCGGCCTTGTTCCACAGCAGCCGCGCGGCGCTGGACAGTTCCATCGGCCTGGCTCTGACCTTGAGTTTGCTCACCGCCGGCCTGCTTGCCGCTCTGGCCCAGGTCCAGGTGGGACGCGGGCGGGCGCGGCGCGGTGCCTGGTTGTTGCTCGCTGCGTTGCTGTCGGCCAGCGTGTATGTCGGGCTCAAGCTCAGCGAATACGCCCATCTGGTCGGCCAGGGGCTGGGGATAGAGCACAACAGCTTCTACACCCTGTACTGGCTGCTCACCGGCTTTCACTTCCTGCATGTGCTGCTGGGCATGGTCATCCTGGCCTGGCTGGTGGTGCGCTGCTGGCGTCGCCAGCAGGTCGGCGACGATGCGGTGCTGGAGTCGGGCGTGCTCTATTGGCACATGGTCGACTTGATCTGGGTGCTGCTGTTTCCCCTGGTATACGTGCTCAATTGACGAGGTTGCCATGTCCACTTCGCAGCTATTGATCGGCGCCTGGCTGGGTCTGGTGCTGCTCTCGGTCGGCAGTGTGCAGCTGGGCAATGCCGGCGCCGGCCTGGGCCTGGCGGCGGCGGTCTTGCTGGCGGCCCTGGTCAAGGCCTGGCTGATTGCCGACAACTTTATGCACCTGCGCCATGCGCCGCCGCTGTGGCGTGGGTTGCTGCTGGGCTGGCCGTTGCTGGTGGGGGCGCTGGTGCTGCTGACGTTGTGGTTGCAGCGCGCGACCTAGGACAACTTCGCTAATGATGCTCGAACGCCGCAGTTGTAGTGTCTGAAGGATTGGTTCCGCCCTTACGGCGGGTCACTTTTGGCAGTCGCCCCAAAAGTAACCAAAAAGTCTTGCCCCTGGCATGCGGCCCGACTTCGTCGGGTTCCCTCGCTCCATCATTGCTCCAGGGGCACGCCGCGAAGGGCCATCCCTGGCCCATCGCGGCTCTCGCGGCATCCATGCCGCTCAACCCCTTACGCAACGATTCCACTCGGCCTCCTGATGGGGCGTTTGTCCGGGCGCGGATTTCTGGGTTCGACGTTAGAGCGTGTGGGCGCACACCACCTGGCCGTGTTGGCAAACCCCAACCCCACCTCAATACCCGAGCCTAACCATCGGATGTTCTTGATTGCCATCAAGCGGGTTTCGTTAGGGGGCTTTCTACAATGAGCGCGCCAAGTAATGAGGAACCGGCCATGTCAGAGACCTTCACGAAGAGCATGGCCAGGAATATCTACTTTGGGGGGAGCGTGTTCTTCTTCCTGGTATTCCTGGCTTTGACTTACCACACCGAGCAGACCTTTCCCGAGCGCTCCAATGCCGAACAGATGAGTGAGGCGGTCGTGCGCGGCAAGCTGGTCTGGGAGCAAAACAACTGCATCGGCTGCCACAGCCTGCTGGGCGAGGGCGCGTACTTCGCTCCCGAGTTGGGCAATGTGTTTGTCCGCCGCGGTGAAGATGCCGGCTTCAAACCGTTCCTGCAGACCTGGATGAAGATTCAGCCGCTGGGCGTGCCGGGTCGTCGTTCGATGCCACAGTTTCATTTGAGCGAGCAGGAGGTCGACGACATCGCCGAGTTCCTCAAGTGGACCTCGAAGATCGACACCAACCAATGGCCGCCAAACAAGGAGGGCTGATAGATGACTATTGCAAATCCACATCTGAAATTCGCCTCGCAAGCCGTGGCTAAACCTTACTTCGTGTTTGCCCTGATGCTGTTCCTCGGGCAGATCCTGTTCGGTTTGATCATGGGCCTGCAATACGTGGTGGGCGACTTCCTGTTCCCGCTGATCCCCTTCAACGTGGCGCGGATGGTGCACACCAACCTGCTGATCGTTTGGCTGTTGTTTGGCTTCATGGGGGCGGCCTACTACCTGGTCCCGGAAGAGGCCGACCGCGAGCTGCACAGCCCACTGCTGGCGAAGGTCCTGTTCTGGGTGTTTGCCGCCGCCGGCGTGCTGACCATTCTCGGCTACCTGTTCGTGCCTTATGCGGGCCTGGCCAAGCTGACCGGCAACGACCTGCTGCCGACCATGGGCCGGGAGTTCCTTGAGCAGCCGACCATCACCAAGATGGGCATTGTGGTGGTGGCCCTGGGCTTCCTCTACAACATCGGCATGACCCTGCTCAAAGGCCGCAAGACCACCATCAGCATGGTTATGATGACCGGCCTGATCGGCCTGGCGGTGTTCTTCCTGTTCTCCTTCTACAACCCGGAGAACCTGGCGCGCGACAAATACTACTGGTGGTTTGTCGTGCACCTGTGGGTCGAAGGCGTGTGGGAACTGATCATGGGCGCGATGCTGGCCTTCGTCCTGGTGAAGATCACCGGCGTGGACCGCGAAGTGGTCGAGAAGTGGCTGTATGTGATCATTGCCATGGCGCTGATTACCGGCATCCTCGGCACCGGTCACCACTTCTTCTGGATTGGTGCGCCCGAGGTGTGGCTGTGGGTTGGCTCGATCTTCTCGGCGATGGAACCCATTCCCTTCTTCGCCATGGTGCTGTTCGCCTTCACCATGATCGGCAAGCGTCGTCGCCAGCACCCGAACCGCGCCGCGACCCTGTGGGCCAAGGGCACTACCGTGACGGCGTTCCTCGGTGCCGGCGTGTGGGGTTTCCTGCATACCCTGGCTCCGGTGAACTACTACACCCACGGCTCGCAGCTCACTGCCGCCCACGGTCACCTGGCCTTCTACGGCGCTTACGCGATGATCGTGATGACCCTGATCAGCTATGCCATGCCGCGTCTGCGCGGGATCGGTGAAGCACCCGACGAGCGCTCGCAAACCATCGAGATCTGGGGCTTCTGGCTGATGACCCTGTCCATGGTGCTGATCACCCTGTTCCTCACCGCTGCCGGTGTGATGCAGGTGATTCTGCAGCGCCTGCCAACCGATATTGATGGCACGGCGCTGTCGTTCATGAACACCGTCGATCAGTTGCAGGTGTTCTTCTGGCTGCGTCTGGCGGCCGGGGTGGGCTTCTTCATCGGCCTGGCGTGCTACCTGTTCAGCTTCAAGCGGCGCGGTCAGGAAGTGCTGACCGGCGCACCGGCTGCCAGCCGCTAAGGCCGTCGTGGGCTAACTAAAACTCGGTCCGGCTGGTACAGCGGGCCGTTGTTGCTTGTACACCGTCGCGAGGCAAATACATGGCCTTTACCGTCGAACTGGAAGAGTGGGTGGGCAGCGTCTGGCACCGCTTTATCACCCGTCGTGCCAGCCCGGACTTTCCCGAGGCGCGGGTCGAACTGGCCAGCCTGCAGCGCCCGCTGGCCCTGTTGTTTCGTGCCATGGGCGGCGCCAGCGGGATTGCCCTGGAGGCCGCCAGCCCACGCCAATTGCTGCTGCGACGTAACCTGTTGCAGCAAGTGGCCGGCACCTGCAAGCAACTGCCGGTGGCCTGGTGCGATAGCAGCAACCTGCGCCTGCCGCCGAGCCTGGCGGTGTACCCGGATGCGGGCCTGAACCAGGAGCTGTATCGCTGGCTGGCCCTGCTCGCTGCGCAGGCCGGCGACATGCGCCACTGGGCGCTGGACAACCAGCGCTGGACGGCGGAGTTGTTGCAGCGTTATCCGGCCCTGCGTCCGCGTTACCAGCGGCTGATCGAGGCCCACCTGCAATTGCGCCCCGATCCGAGCCAGCTGGCTGGCGGCGAGGCGGCGCTGGAGCGGGCCTTGTGCCAGGCCCTGCGCGAACCTGGCAGCGTCCACCAGTTTCCCCGCAGCGAACGAGCGCCCTGGCCCTTGCCGCTGTGGCTGTACCCGGCGCAGAACCTCGGCGAGCCACAGGCTTGCCAGTTGGGCGAGGAGAGCGACGGCCAGCTGCTGAACGCCCCCGAGCAGAAGCAACTGGCGCGCAAGCAGGCCAAGCGGGTCGAGGAAAGCACCAGCAAGGGCGGCCTGCTGATCTTCCGTCTGGAGAACCTGTTCAGCTGGTCCGAGCATATCGAGCTGGACCGTTGCAGCGATGACAGTGAAGACCTGGACGCCGCGCGGGTCGCCGAAGACCTCGACGAGCTGGCGTTGTCCAAACAACGCCTGCGCAAGGGCGGTGGCCTGAAGCTGGACCTCGACCTGCCGCCGGCGGATGTCGACGACATTCCCCTCGGTGACGGCATCAAGTTGCCGGAGTGGGATTACCGCAAGCAGTCCCTGCACCAGGACTTCGTCAACCTGCAGATGTATCTGCCCCGCGGCAGCGAGGCGCAGCCCCTGCCGGCACGCCTGGCGCCGCTGGCCAAGCGTCTGCGCCGGCAGTTTGAACACCTGCGCAATGATCGCCAGTGGCTGCGCCAGCAAACCCAGGGCAGCGAGCTGGACCTGCAGGCCTGGCTGGATTTTCACGTCGAGCGCCAGCACGGCCACTGTGCCGAGCGCGGCCTGTTCATGCAGCAGCGCGCCACCCGTCGCGACCTGGCCTGCCTGCTGCTGGCCGACCTGTCGATGTCCACCGATGCGCACCTGGACGACCAGCACCGGGTCATCGACGTGGTTATCGACAGCCTGCTGCTGTTCGGTGAAACCCTCTCGACCCTGGGCGATCCGTTCGCCCTGTACGGCTTCTCGTCCCTGCGCCGGCAACAGGTGCGCATGCAGGAGCTGAAATCCTTCAGCCAGCGCTATGACGACCACACCCGCGGGCGCATTCAGGCGCTCAAGCCCGGCTACTACACGCGCATGGGCGCGGCCATCCGCCAGGCCACGCAACTGATGAGTTCGGGCAAGCAGAAGCGCAAGTTGTTGTTGCTGGTCACCGACGGCAAGCCCAACGACCTGGACCTGTACGAGGGCCGTTACGGCGTCGAAGACACCCACGAGGCGGTGCTGGAAGCGCGCCGCGCCGGCTTGTTGCCGTTCTGCATCACCATCGACCAGCAGGGCGGCGATTACCTGCCCTATATGTTCGGCGCCAACGGCTACACCCTGATCCGCCAACCGCAACAGCTGCCGCTGCGCCTGCCGCAGCTGTACCGGCAGTTGACCCAGCTGTGACGAGGGCCGCAGGCGGATTCCCTAGGGACGGCGCGCACCAACAGCCGCGCCCGGATCTGGTCCGGGCTACGGCTTGTTGGTTGAGGGGGCTGGGGGCTAAGTGAGGCTGCGTGGCAGCCAGATGCTCATGACCGCGCAGAACAGCGCCAGGCCAATGCAGAACCACATGAAGCGTTGCTGGCGGCGCAGGTTGAGGTTGTCGGCCTGGGTCGGCAGGGGCATGCCGCAATGGGCGCAATTGGCTTGCGGATCTTGGGTGTCGCGTTGGCAGTACAGGCATTGGGACATGACAGGTGCTCGCTGGTGGCATCTGCGCCGGCGGGGTCAGGCCGCTGGCGCAGACCTGTGGCTCACTCGAATTTTTGCAGGCGCTGGGGGTCGAGAACGCTGATCAGGCGGCCATCCTGGCTGATGATGTGTTCGTCGGTGAGGCGCCGGATGATCCGCGAGAAGGTTTCCGGCTGGATCGACAGATGGCCGGCAATCAATTGCTTGGCCATCGGCAGTTCGAAGCTGCTGGCGGCCTCGTGCAGCGGCGCCATCTGGGTCAGCAGGTAGCGCACCACGCGGTGGGTGGCGTTCTTCAGCGACAGGGTCTCGATTTCATTGAGGCGCTGGTGCAGGCGCACCGACAGCCGGCCGAGCAGGGCAAAGGCCAGGCGGTTGTTGTTCTGCAGCAGCTGCATATAGGTGTGGCTGGACAGCTTGTACAACTGGGTGGGGCCGATGGCTTCGGCGCTGGCCACATAGTTGGAGGTGTCCATCAGCATCATGGCTTCGGCGAAGGCCTGGCGCTCGCCGATCACGTCGAAGACCTTTTCCTGGCCGTCCGGGGTCAGGCGGTAGATCTTTACCGAGCCGGAGATCACGAAGTAAAACGCGCTGGCCGGTTCGCCCTGGCGAAACAGCGGCGAGCCTTTGTCGACATTGAGCAGTTGGCTGGCGCTCATCAGCTCGTCCATCTGCTCCTCGTTCAGCGGTTCGAACAAGTGATGGCTGCGAAGAATCTGGTGATGTACGCGGTGCAACACCATGAGAGGCATCCCTGTGGTTGGTGGCATGGTGGGCCTGACGCTGTCAGGCCTATCGGGCGATGTGGAAATGCAGCTAGGGCGTGATGCTGGCGGCGCTGAAGGCCAGGCCGCTGGCCAGGGCCAGGGTCAAAGTCAGCAGGCCAAACCAGAGCAGCGGCTGCAGGGCGCGTTTGATCATGGCGGTGGCTCCTGGTGTCGGTGCGCCCGTTGCCGGGCGCGGCTTGGCTTACACCGGGCTCGGGGCCGGGGCATGCGGGGCATTGGCGAACAGCACGTTGTTTTCCAGATGGATGTGCTGCATCAGGTCGTTACGCAGCTCGTCCAGGCCGCGATAGAGGGCGCGCCAGGTGTTGCAGGCGTTGCTCGGCGGGGTGATGTTGTCGGTCAGGTCGAGGATGCGCTGCAGGGCTTCGCCGTGCTGGTCATGCTCCATGCGCATCACCGAGATGGGCGCGGCAGCAGATGCGCCGAGGCCGTCGAGCAGCACCGGAAAGAGAATCCGCTCTTCTTTGAGCATGTGGCTTTCCAGCTCCTGCTGCATCTCGCGCAGGTGATCGGCCAGACCGTTGGGACAGTTGTCGCGCTCACCATGCACCTGTTCGACGCGACTGGCCAGGCGGATCAGCTCCGGCAGTTGTTCGCGGTGGCGGGCATGGAAACGGCTGAGAATATGGGCAATCAATTGCTCGGCGGGGGCCTGGCGCCAGTCCTCGCCGTTGCCGGGTTGGCCGCGCAGGGCCTGCAGTTCGGCGGCGACTTCTTCCGCGGCGATGCCACGGCGTTTGGCGGCCTCGCTCAGGCTCAGCTGGCCACCACAGCAGAAGTCCAGATTGAAGGCGTGGAATACCCGCGTGGCGCCGGGAATCTCGCAGGCCAGGGCGCCGAGGGACTGGTCCAGTAGCTGTTGAGTCATGGCAATGTCCTTGGGAATTGATCAGTGATGATGGGTTACTGGTCAATAGCAGGACTCGTGCCAGAATTAAGTCATTGAAATTAAACGATTATTTATAATGCGTGGTTAATTTCACCCTGATTTATTAAGGTTCTTTTGACCGTATAGGGTGAAAATGACCATGCTTGAAGCCAGTCTGCTTGCCGACCTGATCGTCGAACTGCCCAATGCGGCCCGCCTGCTCGACCTCGACCCGAGCAACCTGCATAAACTGGCGCGACGACTGGGCTTGAAGTAAGCCGGCGGCAGGCGCTTGAGTTGACGGTGATCAATGGGTTGTTCTCGGCGAACCCTGAGACTGCAGCCTGAAGCTCGGCCAGGATCGCGACATGTGTGCAGCCATTGAATGGAACAGTCCGCTGATCAAGCGCTACGGACACGCCGCGCGGGCAGGTGGCAGTTACCCGGAGAACACCCAGTTCCATCGCGGCATTGCCGCCCTGGATCTGTTGCGTGCCATGCGCAGCAGCCGTCTGGCACAGCGCCCGCTGTCTGTGGCCGTGCAGTTGCCGATGGCCGGCGACCTTGGCGTGTACCTGGAGCACCTGGCACGTGAGATCGATATGCTCGGCTGCCACCTTGGCGCGACCCAGCGGGTCCAGCAGTTTCATCTCGCCGGCAGCCTGCCCAATGCCGTCGAGCTCAATCGCCTGATGGAGCATCTGCAGCGACGCTTTAACTTCCAGCCCTATGCCGGCGGCGACAACAGCATCGACATCGATCTGCCCCATGGCTCCTGGGCGACCATGGGCCTGCTGCGCGAGCAGGGCTTCAATCATGTCAACATCGGCGTGCCGGACATCAACCCGGCCAATGGCAAGACCCAGGTGGATTTCCAGAGCCCGCGGCAGACGCGCTCGCTGATCGAGGCCGCGCGCACCCTGGGTTATCGTTCAGTGAACATCGACCTCGGCTATGGCCGGGCCTGGCAGACCACCAGCAGCTTCGCCCGCAAGGTGGCGGCCATCATTGAGTTGCAACCCAGCCGTGTGCGGATCTTCGACTATGCCCATCCACCGCGTCGCTACCGCGTCTTGCAGCGTCTGGTGGCCAGCGGCTTTGCCGCCCAGGCGGACAAGTGGGTCATGCGCCGCCATGCGGTGGAGCAACTGCTGGCGGCCGGCTATGGCTATATCGGCCTGGGACAGTTCGCCCTGGCCGACGATGACCTGGCCGTCGCCCAGGAAAACGGCCAGCTGCATTACAACTGTCAGGGCTTCAGCCGTCACGCGTGTGACCACCTCGGCCTGGGCCTGGCGGCCAACAGCCAAATCGGCGAGCTGCATGTGCAGAATATCGGCGACGTGCAGCACTACCAGCAGCAGCTGGCCATCGGTCAGCTGGCGCTGTTCCGCGGCCTGCGCTGCAACCTCGAAGAGCAGCTGCTGCGCGCGGCAAGCGAGCGCCTGTTGTGTGATTTCCAGCTGGATTTTTCCGCCCTGGAGGCGCGCTTCGGCGTCGATCTGCGCGCGCATTTCGCCGGTGCCTGGCCACGCCTGGAGCAGATGGACCGCGACGGTCTGATCATCCTCACCCCTCACTCCCTAGAGGTTCCGGCGGCCGGGCGCTTGCTGGTCGGCGCCGTGTGCCAGGCGCTGGAACACGGCCACGCGGCGCAGCGCGAACACGGCCTGCAACGCTCCCTGCGTTAGTGCCATTGGCCTAAACCTGCACGCTCTTAAGTTTTTTTCCGCCGAATGATTCTGGTCAAGCGCGGATGCTCTGCCGCGGGCGTTTAATCGGCTCAGGCGTTAAAAATCATAAGTGTTGCAACCCGTAATGGATGAGGGCTAGGCGATGAAAGAGCGCAATTACACACGGGTAAAACAGGTACTGGCGGCGGCTTCCTGCGCCTGGGCGTTTGCTCCGGCAGGCGCGGTTTTCGCGGTGGAGGCGGCATTGCCGGTGATCGTGCAGGAGTTGGTGGCACCGCCGGCGGTGCCGGCGCCGATCACCCGTAAAACCCCGGCGCGGGTGGTGGTCAACCTGACGGTGGAGGAGGTCGAGAAAGAGATTGCTCCCGGCACTCGTTACATGTTCTGGACCTTTGGCGGCACCGTGCCGGGCAAGATGATCCGTGTGCGTGAAGGCGATACGGTGGAGCTGCACCTGCAGAACCTGGCCAGCAACAAGCTGCCGCACAACATCGACCTGCACGCCGTCACTGGGCCGGGCGGTGGTGCGGAGCCGACCCTGATCGCGCCGGGCAATGAAGCAACCTTCACCTTCAAGGCGCTGGCCTCGGGCTTGTACGTGTATCACTGCGCCACTGCGCCGGTGGGCATGCACGTGGCCAACGGCATGTACGGGATGATCCTGGTCGAGCCCAAGGAGGGCATGAGCAAGGTTGACCGTGAATACTATGTAATGCAGGGCGACTTCTACACCAACGGCGCCTACCGTGCCGAGGGCCTGCAGAATTTCGACATGCAGAAAGCCGTCGATGAGAAGCCCACCTATGTACTGTTCAACGGTGCCGATGGAGCCCTCACCGGCAAGAGTTCGCTGACTGCCAAAACCGATGAGAAAGTGCGCATGTTCTTCGGCGTCGGTGGCCCCAACCTGGTGTCCAGCTTCCATGTCATCGGGGCGATCTTCGACCGCGTGTATGGCGATGGCGGCAGCCGCTATCAGGAGAACGTGCAGACTACCCTGGTGCCGCCAGGCGGCTCGACCATCGTCGAGTTCGTGCCCAAGGTGCCGGGTAACCTGACCCTGGTCGACCACTCCCTGACCCGCGCCTTCAACAAGGGCGCCGTCGGCCTGCTGGCCGTCAGCGGTGAGGCGCGGCCGGAGATCTACGGCAAGGGCATCAAGACCCCGCTGCCCGCCGTGGCCGGCACGCCGGTCAAGGCCGCGGCGCCCGTCGTGGCCGTTGGCGATGCGTCCCAGGCGCGCGGCAAGTCGGTCTACGAGCGCGTCTGTGCGGCCTGCCACCTGCCCGATGGTGCTGGCGTGGCCGGGGTGTTCCCGCCGCTGGCCAACTCCGACTTCTTCCAGGAGCGGCCCTATGAGATGGCCCACATCGTGTTGCACGGCCGCAGTGGCGAACTGGTGGTCAACGGCCAGCACTACAACGGGGTGATGCCGCCCCAGGATCTGAACGACGAGGATGTGGCTGCCGTGATCAACTACATCAACGTGGCCATGAATGACGGCAAGCCGGTGCTCAACGCCGAGCAGGTCAAAGCCATGCGGCAGATCAAGCACTAGTGATGGGCGTGTTGCCACGTGCCGGCGTAGCACTGTGTTGCTGCGCCGGGCTGCTCGGCAGTGCCCTGGCGGCGGACTACAAGCTGTTGCCGGGCGGCGAGTTTCGCAGTGTGCTGCCCGCCGATGGCAAGAATGCCCCGACTACCCTGCGGCCGTTCTGGCTGCGCGCTCAGCCGGTAAGCAATGCCGAGTACCTGGCGTTTGTGCGCAACCAGCCGCAGTGGCAGCGTGGCGTGCCGGCGCAGGTGTTGGCCGGCGCGGATTATCTGGCGCTGTGGGCCGGGCCGCTGAGCTTTGCGCCCTTGCAGGCCAACGCGCCGGTGACCCAGGTCAGCTGGCATGCGGCCCAGGCGTTTTGTGCCAGTGAGCAGGCACGCCTGCCGCACTGGTACGAGTGGGAGTTTGCCGCCGCCGCCGATGAGCAGCGCGCCGATGCCCGCCAGGACCCGCAGTGGCTGGCGCGGATTCTCGGCTGGTATTCGCGCCCGGCCAATCAGCCGCCCCAGGCCATTGGCCTGGAACCGGCCAACTACTACGGCATTCAGGACCTGCATGGCCTGACCTGGGAATGGGTCGAGGACTTCAACGGCCTGTTCGTCAGCTCTGACAGTCGTACCCAGGATGAGCAGAAGCAGCTGGAGTTTTGTGGCGGCGCGGCTCTGTCGTTGGGCGACAAAAGCAATTACGCGGTATTGATTCGCCTGGCCCTGCTGGCCGCCATGCAGGCCAACCAGGGTGGCAATTATCTGGGTTTTCGCTGTGTGCGCGAGCCCGAGCAAGCATCAGGAGCTACACCATGAAAGGTTTCAAACGTTGCAGCCTGGCCTTGCGCCAGGTGCTGTTGTCCATCGCCTTGCTGCTGGTCCCGGGGGTTGCTACCTGGGCCGCACCCGCGGCACCCAGTGCCGCCTCGGCAAGCATTCCCGCCGACTCGCTGTACGGCTTGCCGGTGGCCCTGGTGGATGCCCAGGGGGTCAAGTTCGACTGGCGGGAAATGGCCGGCAAGCCCTTGCTGGTAACCATGTTCTATGGCGATTGCGCCTCGGCCTGCCCGGTGTTGATCGAGAGCCTGAAACTCACCATCGCCGAGCTGCAGCCGGCGCCCGGCAGCCTCAGGGTGCTGATGGTCAGCCTCAATCCACAGCACGACACCCCGGCCTCCCTGGGGCATCTGCTGCACATGCACAAGATCGACGGGGATATTTTCCGTCTCGCGGTGGCGGCCGACGAGGGCCAGACCCGCGCCATGGCGGCGGCCTTGCAGATCAAGTATCGGCAGCTGGATAACGGCGAAATCACCCACAACACCAGGGTCAGCCTGCTGAATGCCGGCGGCCAGGAAATCGCCAGCAGCACGCTGCTTAAATCCACCGCCGACCAGGCCCTGCTCGCCGAGTTGCGCAAAGCCCTGCAGTAAGCCCGGCAGATACCCGCGCGGCGGTCTGCAACGGGCTGTCGCGCGTGGCACTTGGCGGTTAACAGGCTGTTGAAAAACCTGGGCGAGGAACACAGCTAGAGCAGCAGGCCGAGCTTCAGGCGCTTGGGCAGTTTGCTCACCACCAGCTGGTGCGAGCGGGTCAGCAGCTCGCGCAGCTCGGCGTCGCCCAGGGGGCAGGGCTGCGCCATGCTGATCCAGTGGGCGCGGGCCAGGTAGGGCGCGGGGCGGATGCCGGGACGGTCGCAGTAACCGAGGAACAGGTCGCTGTCGACCTTGAAGGCCAGGTCGTCGTGGCTGCGCAGGTGGAAGAGGGCGAACATCTTGTTCTGCGCCACCGAGAACACCCGCACGCCGCCCCATTTGATGTCCTCGCGGGCGCCCGGCAGGCTCAGGCAGAAGGCGGCGATCTGTTCGGGTGTCATCTGGGCGTCACTCGCGGAAGAAGACCTGGACCAGATGGTAGCCGAACTGGCTCTTGATCGGGCCATGCACGGTGCGCAGCTCCTTCTTGAAGATCACCTGGTCGATGGCGCGCACCATCTGCCCGGGACGCACTTCGCCCAGGTCGCCGCCGCGCTTGCCGGACGGGCAGGTCGAATACTTGCGCGCCAGCACGTCGAAGGCTTCGCCGGCGGCGATGCGCTTTTTCAGGGCGGCTGCTTCCGCTTCGGTCTTGACCAGAATATGGCGGGCCATTGCCTTTGCCATGACGGGGTCCTCATTTTGCTCGGGCCGCTATTGTGCCAGTATTTGTTGCGCCATCAGAATGGCGCCAGTTTTAAGGCCTTCTCGTCGGGCAATGCCGCGCCGATCTTGGCCTACCTTATTAAGTCTTCACCGACGGAAGCGCTACCCATGGACCTCTCCGCAATGCTGAAAATCCTGGCGACCCAGGATGGCTCCGACCTCTACCTGTCCACGGGGGCACCGCCTTGTGCCAAGTTCAACGGCGTACTCAAGCCGCTCAGCAATGAGCCGCTCAAGCCCGGCGACGTGGCCGCGATTGCCGCCGGCGTGATGGACGCCGAGCAGCGCGCCGACTTCGAGCGCGAGCTGGAGATGAACCTGGCGATCTCCCTGCCGAACATCGGCCGCTTCCGCATCAACATCTTCAAGCAGCGCAACGAAGTCTCCATCGTCGCGCGCAACATCAAGATGGAAATCCCCAAGTTCGAAGACCTCAAACTGCCGGAAGTGCTGCTCAAGAGCATCATGGAAAAACGCGGCCTGGTGCTGTTCGTCGGCGGTACCGGCTCGGGCAAGTCGACCTCCCTGGCGGCGCTGATCGACTACCGCAACCGCAACAGCGGCGGCCACATCATCACCATCGAGGACCCGGTGGAGTACGTGCACCGGCACAAGAAGTCGATCATCAACCAGCGCGAAGTGGGCGTGGACACCCGCAGCTTCCACGCCGCGCTGAAGAACACCCTGCGCCAGGCGCCGGACGTGATCCTGATCGGCGAGATCCGCGACCGCGAGACCATGGAGCACGCCCTGGCCTTCGCCGATACCGGCCACCTGGCGATCTCCACCCTGCACGCCAACAACGCCAACCAGGCGCTGGACCGCATCATCAACTTCTTCCCCGAGGAACGCCGCCCGCAGCTGCTCAACGACCTGGGCAACAACCTCAAGGCCTTCGTCTCCCAGCGCCTGGTCAAGACCGTGGACGGCAAGCGCCGCGCGGCGGTGGAGGTGCTGCTCGGTACCCCGACCATCCGCGACCAGATCAAGCGCAACGACTTCTCCGAAATCAAGGAGACCATGGAGAAGTCGAAGAACCTCGGCATGCAGACCTTCGACATGGCCCTGATCGACCTGGTCCACGAAGGCAGCATCAGCGAGGAAGAGGCGGTGAAAAACGCCGACTCGGCGAACAACGTGCGCCTCAAGCTCAAGCTGCACCGCGAAAACCCGGCCAACGCCGCGTCCGCCCCTGTCGCCGCGCCGGCCCCGGCTGCCGCCGCGCCGGCCGTTGCGGCCGGCAGCTGGGAATTGAAGCTGGAAGCCCTGCCCGAGGACGAGCCGGCTGAGGACCCGGGCCGCCTCAGCTAGGGATGGCCACGCGGTTGCGGCAGTGCGGGGCGCTGTTCAGCGCAGCAGCGGCTTGAGCGCCGCGGCCAGGTAGGGCGCCATGGCCACGGCGTTGCTCGGATGGGCGATGCAGTCGGTGCTCCATACCTGGCCGACCCCGGCGGCGCGGATGGTCGCCAGGGCATCGCCGGCGAACAGGGCATGGGTCACCGCCACATCCACCGAGCTGGCGCCGGCGGCCAGCAGCTGGCGACAGGCCTGGGCCAGGGTGCGTCCGGAGCTGGCGATATCGTCGAGCAGCACCACCTGGCGCCCGGCCAGCGGCATGTCGGGCAATTCGATGGAGACGTCGCGGTCGCCGTGGCGCACCTTCTGGCAGACGCCGTGGGCGAAACCATGGCTGCCGGCCGCCACCTCGATCCACTGCACGGATTCGGCATCCGGGCCGATCAGCACCGCCTGCGGTCGCTGCCGGGCGATCAGCTCGGCCAGGGCCGGGGCGCCGGACAGGGTCACGGCATCGGCCAGCGGCACCGCTTCATTCAGGCTGGCGACCCGGTGCAGGTGCGGGTCGACGGTGATCAGGCCGTCGAAGTGCTCGGCGAGGAAGCGCCCGACGATGCGCTGGCTGACCACCTCGCCGGGGTTGAAGGCGATGTCCTGGCGCATGTAGGCCAGGTACGGGCTCACCAGCAGCAGGCGCCGGGCGCCCAGGGCGCGGGCTTCCCCGGCCAGCAGCAGGAGCTCGACCAGGCGCTCGTTGGGGTGGTCGAGGCCACGGTAGATCACCAGCTGCTCGGGCAGGCGGGCGTTTTCGTCCAGCGGCAGGCGCAGGCGCAGCTCGTCGTCGGGGAAGCGGTGGCGCTCGATGGCGGCGGCCTCCAGGCCGCAGGCTGCGGCCAGGCGCAGGGCGGCGGCGCGTTCATCGTCGAAATACAGCAACAGGCTTTGCATCAGAACTCCACGAAGACGTTGGGCACCTGGTCCGGGCGCCCGAGGCTGAAACCGTTGGCCCGCTCGCAGGCCTGGCGGGCGAAGCTGAGGTCGGCGGGGAAGTCGGCATGCACGCGGTACAGGCAGTCGCCGGCCTTGACCGCCTCGCCGAGCTTGCGCAGCAGGTCGACGCCGGCGCCCTGCACCTTGGGCGCGCCGGCCAGGCGGGCGATGCGCGCCAGTTGCAGGTTGTCGATGCCGGTCACTACCGCGCCGTGGTCGGCCAGCACCTCGAAGGTCAGCGCCGCCAGTGCCGGCTGGTTGAGGTCGAAGGGCTTGGCGCCCTGGGCCTGGATGATCGCCTGCATCTTGTTCAGCGCGCGGCCGGAGTCGAGGATGTCGCGGGCTATCGCGTAACCGTCGCCGCCGCGCACGTCCGGGTCGAATTCGAGCATGCGCCCGGCCAGGCGCAGGGCCTTCTGGCGCAGGTCATTGGGTGCGCGCGGGTCGTTCTGCAGCACCTGCATCACGTCGCGCGCCTCCAGCACCGGGCCGATGCCGTTGCCGACCGGCTGGCGGCCATCGGTGATCACCACGTCGATGGTCAGCGCCAGGCGCGAGGCGACGAATTCGAACAGCTTGCGCAGGCGCTGGGCCTCGGCCATGGAGCGCACCTTGGCGGTGGGGCCGATGGGAATGTCGAGCAGCAGGTGGGTGGAGCCGGCGGCGATCTTCTTCGACAGGATCGAGGCGACCATCTGCCCCGGCGAGTCGATGGACAGCGGCCGCTCCACCGAGATCAGCACGTCGTCGGCCGGCGACAGGTCGCTGGCGCCGCCCCAGGCCAGGCAGCCGCGCTGTTCGCGGACCATCTCGCACAGGCGCTCGAAGGGCAGCTCGACATTGGCCAGCACCTCCATGGTGTCGGCGGTGCCCGATGGCGAGGTGATCGCCCGCGAGGAGGTCTTCGGGCAGAGCATGCCGTGGGCGGCGACGATCGGCACCACCAGCATCGAGGTGCGGTTGCCGGGGATGCCGCCGATGCAGTGCTTGTCCACCACCGGATGCTCGCGCCAGTCCAGGCGCCGGCCGACATGGGCCATGGCATCGGTGAGGAAGTACACCTCTTCGCGGTCCAGCTCGCCCTGGTTGCAGGCCACCACGAAGGCGGTCAGTTCGATCTTCGAATAACGGTGCTCGGCGATATCGCGCACTATGGCCTGGAAGTCCTCGCGCTGCAGGCGTTCGCCGGCGATCTTGCGGTGCAGCGCGGGGATCGACGCGGCCGGTTCGGCCTGGGCAATCGAGGCCAGCTCGCCGGCCTGGGCGCCGAGCTGGGCGAAGGCGTCTTCGGACAGGCCCAGCTCGTCGCAGCCGACAATCGCCGGGTCATCCGCCAGGTTGAGGCTGGCCAGGATGCGCTTGCCATTGACGCGGATCTCCACCTTGGCCAGGGCCTGGAAACCCTCGGCGCGGCAGGCCGCGCAGTCACGGTGCAGGTAGGCGACGTTTTCCCGGTAGGTATCGATGGCGACCCGGCGCAGCTTCAGGCGCACGGGCGGTTTCTCGGTGGCGGTGGCGTCGGAAGAGAGGCTCATGGGGCTGCTTCGCAGGGAACATGCCTTTATGTACCCGCTTCCTCGCGGCCTTGCCAAGCGCCCCGGCGCAATTTGTCACGCCGGCTTGCGCCAGGTCAGGGAAGTGGCGCGTACGCCCCGCGCCAGGCATCCGACCGCGAGTCCATGCCTGGCGGTTCTACCAGCCGTTGACATAGGCAGTGACTAGCAGGGGGATCAGCACCGGCAGCAACATGACCGTCCCCATCAGCACTGCGCCGTCTGCCGCTACAGTGATGGGCGTCAGTGGCGCTCTGACCAGGGTTTCCGTAGTCGATTGTTCGGCAACGATCTCGACCGAATAGGTTTTTTCGAGCTGGAGCAAGTTGCTGGGAGGCTGGAACTTGCCGGCCCTGTAGCGCTTGCCAGTCAGGTCGTATGAAAGCTTCAACTTCTTTTCATAGTCTGGCTCAAAGCCCAATTGCAGGGCTGCGTCGCGGTCTGCGGCAGTGAAGTGCTCCCCTTCATTCAGGCTCAGCCAGGCGTCTATGTTGTTGTGCTTGTCAATTTTGACCGTACCGATATGCGCTTCGAGCTTCTTGCGCAGGGGGGAGCCGAGGGTGCTGGTGAGTTCCTCGGGCGTGTCGAGAATGTAGTGGTACTTGTCGCCCAGCAGGGCAAGGCTCTTGCCGTCACTGGCGATCAACACCGAGGAGACCTTCTCCTCATACTTGTGGTCGGCATGCAGGGTGGAGGTGATGCAGCCAGGCAGTTGGCTGATCAAGGCCAGAAGGCCGCCGGTCAGCAGCACTCGTTGGAGCGGATTCATCCTTGTATCCCCGTCAGTAGAAACGTTGTGTGGAGGCCATTCATCCGTTGCGTGGCGCGGCTCTTATGCCGCCTGGCCCGGCGCAGTACAAGCGCTTGAGCTCGGCCTGTGACGATTTTGCGATGCCTGCCTCGCTTCGCCGCCGGGCCTGGGCTGGCGAGTCAGCGTGCCGCGCGGCCGAGCAGGGTCTGGAAGTACTGCTCGATGGGCTCCGGCAGCAGATCCTGCGGGTGGTCGCCGCCCAGGGTGGCGATGCCGCTCTTGCCGGCGATGATCGCCGAACTTTCGCTGTGCCCGGAAAACACGTCGACCAGCTCGACCTTCACCTGCACCTTGTCGCGCATGAAGTTCCATTCGGTGGCGCGGTCCTCCCAGTGCAGGATGGTCGGGAACACCAGGTAACTATGGCCACCCTGGCGCGCCGCGGCGAGGGCCTGCTCCCGTCGCTCGACGCGGCTGGCGGCCACGGCCTCCTGCGCATTGTTCTGCAGGGCCTGGCGGATGATGGCGCTGGTCAGCTTGCCGGAGCCGGGGTAGGGCTTGGCGCCGTACATACCGTCTGCCGGCTGGGCGACATAGAACGACGAGCGTGCGGGCAGGCCGGCGTCGCCTTCCTTGATGAATTGGGTGGAGTCCATGCAGCCGCCCAGCATCAGCAGCAGCGCGGTGATCGTCGGTCCTTTCATGGCGTGGTCTCTGTCGGTCGGGTTGGCCAGGGCAAGTGTAGGCTCACCTCGGCGAGCCGGCGGTTGTCTGGTCAGGGTTGCCTGAGCCGCTAAGGCATATCCATGAGATCGCTGGGCGCCGGCGGAAAATGCTGTCATTCGCCCCGGCGCCTGCTGCGTGCTGGCTCAGCAGCCGGGTTTGACCAGCCCGCTGCCGATGCTGATGGCGTTCACCTCGACAGCGGCAAAGCTCTGCTGCGCCTGGCCGTCGAAGTCGCGCTCGCAGTTGAAGCGGGTTTCCATCACCCAGTCTTCGCCCTTGGCGGCGGTCATCTGCTGCTGCCAGCGGTTGGAGGCATCGAGGGCGGCATCGCCGGCAAGCACCACTTCCAGCATGACTTCGCGGAAATTCACCGCATGCGGGCCTTCCCAATAGGCGTAGGCGGAAGGCTCGACCGCATTGCCGCACAGGGTCAGGCAGTCGGAGTAGAAGCTCAGGTCGCCGGCGGCCTGCTGGAAGCTGCCGACGGTGAGCGGCTGACCGGCTGGCGGGGAAAAGGACTCACCGAGGAAGCTGCTCAGGTCGACCTGGCAGACGGGCGTCAGCTCCATGCGCAGGGCGGCGACGCTGTTGTTCTGGATGGTGGCGGTGATGTTGCAGCCACTGATGCGGAACAGATGCTGGCTGCCATAGGACTCGCGTGGAATCCCGGCGATGGATTCAAAGTAGCGCTGGGTGGTGTTCAGCATGTCGCCGTTGAACACTTCGGCAACGCTGGCGGCCTGGGCGAGCGGGGCGCAGAGGGCGAGCAGGGCGGTGGCGATCAGGGTGCGGGCAGGCTGTTGCATGGCTGAGTTCCTTTCATGACTACGGTTTAGCAAGGCTGTTGAGCGGGCCAGAGGCTCTGTCTATAGGGGTGCTGAACTGGCTGCTGTCACGCGCCAGTCAGCGGAGCGTGGCTGGCGACTGGGCCCGGCAGAGGGCGCGGGGTTCCGCCGGGGGACAGTAAACAACAGGGCCAGGTTTTGCCAGCCTGAGCTGGGAGCGCCGCCGTAAATGTGAAAATAAATGTGAAGATTAGCGGTCTTATGGCCTTTCAGATAATCAATGGAGGCCCTTATCTACGCAGTATTTCAATATTTTTGAATGTGAAATAAAGTGTGAAGAAATTTACTGCGGCGGGAGCCTGGATCTCATGCCTTTGATCGCCTCGAAGAGCTGGCTTGACCCCGTGCTGCCGGAAGATCTGCCGCCCTCGATCATCAGCCGTGCCGACGCGCTGCCGGCCAAGGTGGCATTCCTGGCCGGACGGCTGGCAACGGAAACCGCCGAACAGCTGACCCGCCTGCTGCGGATCACCAACACCTACTACTCGAACCTGATCGAGGGCCAATACACCGCTCCCGCCGACATGCAGCGCGCGCAGAACGCACCGAAGCGCGAGCGACGTCTGCTCAAGGACCTGGCAATCAAGCATATGGAGGCGCAGCTGGTATTCGAGCGCGCCTTGCGCCGCTACCCAGCCGAAGGTTTCCGCCAACTGTTCGACCCGGCGCTGGTGTCGGCCCTGCATTATCGGCTGTTCAAGGACGCCGACGAGGCCAGTCGCACGCTCGCCGATGGCCGTCTCATGCAGCCCGGGCGGCTGCGCAGCACTGCCGACGAGCAGGTGGTGGTGGGCCAGCACGACGCGCCGGATGCCGCCGCGGTACTGGCGATGCTCAGGCATCTGCAGGAAGGGTTCGGCCGTATCGTCGATCCCCGTCGGCAGTTGATCGCCGTGCTGGCCAACCATCACCGGCTGGCCTGGGTCCACCCCTTTGTCGATGGCAACGTCCGTGTCGCGCGTCTACTCACCCATCTGCAGCTGGTGCATCTGGGTTTGCAGCCCGGCCTGTGGTCACTGGCTCGCGGTCTGGCACGCCGGCATGAGGAGTACTACCGGATGCTGGCGCTGGCCGACAGGCCGCGCGAGGGCGACCTGGATGGCCGCGGGCAGATGTCGCGCCGGCATTACTTCGGCTTTATCGAGTTCATGCTCGATGTCTGCCACGACCAGATCGACTACATGACGGCCGCGCTGAACCGGGAGGCACTGCGCGAGCGGGTAACGCGCGCCTTCAGGTACAACGAGCGGCTGTTGCAGCTGAAGGTCAGGCCGGAGAGTGGGCCGGCCGTGCTGGCGCTGATTCTGCAGGGGGCGATGCCGCGCAACGAGCTCAAGGTATTCACCGGCCTCACCCCGCGGCCGGCGATCGACGAGCTGCAGCGTCTGATCCAGGCCGGCGTGGTGCTTAGCCCGACGCCGAAATCCAGGCTGGTGCTGCCAGGCCTGCCGGCCTGGTTTGCCCAGGAGATATTTCCGGACCTGCACCGGCGTTTTCAGTGAACTGCGTTTGCCCACTACTTGTGGGGAGAGTCCATATACGCATTGTTAGCGGCGATTACACATGTGATTCTTGGCTTCAGCTTTGATTTGATCAGGTGTAATAAGTTTGCCTTGAGTAATTGATTTGCATATTGGCAGTATCCACTCGGCATTCGCGCGGCGCAGTTCGCTAATAGCCGATTCAGAGTACGGTTTGTCAAAAAAATCAGCCGCCTCGTACTCTTGGTATATTTCATTGAATGAAGAACCATAGGAAATACAAAATCTGTGACCAGCAGTGTATTTGTACGTGCAACGGAATGCTGATGGTGAATTGCTTTCTTCCCCGAGAATCATTGCTGTGACACCTCTCTATAGAGAGCCGCTAACGTTTGGTTAAGGGGCCGGCTTTAGCCGGTCCCGAGTGAGCGAAGCGAACGGCTTGAACCAGTTGTTAGGTGTGGTTGCCGATTACTGCTTCTGAACCTGAGGCTGGGGTAAGCTTATATAAAGGTTGCGCTCAACTCTATACAGGAAGGCACATTGCCATAAACCCAGTATTAAAAATATGAACCCCAAGGCTCTAGCCAATATTGCATATGCTGAAAGTAATGAAGCTTCTTGGTTAAGAAAGCTTGCAAAGCAGAGAGCCACACCAGACACGGAGACAAAATGTGCTGCAGCCCAGCGAAACGCTAAATAGCCACTGAGCTCATGATTGATTGCTCCTGAGTATCGCCATTTTAGAAAGAAAGCATATGGCTCGTCATAAGTCATTCCGTTTGTGTGTAGGAGTGATGGCACTGACCAGCGGAGTTTCCATGCTATTGCATCCATGACTATCCAGAGCGCTAGACGATAAAGTGTAAAGGATGCAAAGCCCACAGCAGTAATGGCGGCTGCCGCCACTAGCTCATTTGTTACAGCCCAATCAGTTAGGCTCTGGTACTCGTTGATGCTTAATGTTGCGATTGCCGAAATAACAGTTCCGGTGAGTAGGTACCGAATTGCAATCTCGATAGTGGAAATTAGCTTTGTCAATGTATCCACAGTGCTGTCTCCACACCTAACGTTTGGTTAAGGGGCGGGCTTTAGCCCGTCCCAGTGAGCGCAGCGAACGATTTGAACCAGTTGTTATGCAATTACAACTGTGCTTTTCCTGACGACTGCTGCTCTTGAATTGGTTCTGCTCGACGATATAGTGCCAAAAGAATTTTCAACTGCACCAGTTCATTGCCGTTTGTGATTTTTTGTATTGCACTTATTTGTTCTGGGCGCAATTTAAACTCGGAAGATAAGCGTTTAATTGACTGCTGTATAAATGCGATGTCGTCTTGCATTAATTTTGACTCGGCCTCTTGAACCTTGATTTGGCCTAATCTTCTGCTGTGATAACTTTTTACTATTGTGTCGTATGTTTTGTTTAGGGCTAAAACTGATGCGCATAATGCGCTAACTAAAATACTGACATCTGAAGCGATGGCTACAGCACCACTAAGCTCAATAAAACCAGGTGAAGCATATTGGATTTTGTTTACTTGAAGACGGTACTCATCTGGCGTTAGGCCGTAGGAACCTTTGAAAAAATTAACAACACTGTAACCGCCGCCCCATGGGTAGGTGGAGAAATCCAGCCCGACGTATATTCCTTCATTTACGCACTTGAGAACATAGAAAAAACTGTATAGCTGAACGTACTCTTTGGTAACTACGGAAAGGTCATGTAGCTCCCAGCGTTTATCCAGCTTTATTTCAATTTTTCCAATGTCCATTCGAAATTCTCAATAAGTGCATAACGTTTGGTTAAGGGGCGGGCTTTAGCCCGTCCCAGCGAACGAAGTGAGCGATTTGAACCTGTTGTTAGGCGGGCTCATGAGTCACGGGATGCTTTGGTTTTTGCAAACGTGTTTTTCATACCCTCGCCATAGTAGAAATGAGTACACATAACCGAAGAGAATAATAAATTTAATTAAGCTGCCTTGGTTTAGTTCGTAATCATTTCCATTGAAGGCCAAGTTTATAATTTGAATTAATTTAAGTGGAGGGTTGAATATTAGTATAAATAGGATGACCCCTATTAGTGGGGATAAAACGTAGTAAATTTTTCTCCTGAGATTTAGGTAGTGATAAGTTAGTGCAATTGGCAAGGCTATTAGGAGTGTAATTGTGCCAATCATGAATCCGCTAAAAAATATTGTGACAATCAGTACGTGTATTTTAAATCCATTAAGTATAAATAAAAGCCCACTAACCGCTAGTGTGCATGCGATGAATCCAATCAGCAATGCAGTTAATGGGACCTTGATAGATGCACGGTTCTCTTGAGGCATAACTGGAAAGCCTAACGTTTGGTTAAGGGGCGGGCTTTAGCCCGTCCCAGTGAGCGAAGCGAACGGTTTGAACCACTAGTTAGGGTTGCTAGAGTAAATATCACTGGTTGACGTGATTTTATTCATTCATCAACAAGGTATTTAGGTGTGGTTTGTTTTACGAAATTATCAATTTCTTTCCACTGTGGCAAATATGTGCGAGGGAACGTGTAATTGACTATAATTTGCGGCGTGAGAGAGTGTGAGCCTTTACAAATCGCATAATTCGATTTACTCCAGCAGCGAAATATAGTTGTTCCAGATTCAAAGTAACTTGAAACTCCATCATTACTGTAGTATTCAAGTAGGCCTAGGTTGTCATGTTTTATTGCTAATTCCGGAGAGTTTTTTCTTTGTTCTGTTGCTGTATCAAGAAGTTCTGAGGTCACCTGAGACAGGTTGGTGGTATTTCTTGGTATTACATAACGCAACCTGCGAATATCTCCGCCCATACCATTTCTTTTGTTTTTAATTATAAGTGCAAGAATGTTTTTGGCATCTGGGTCGGAAAAAACTTCCTCGCGTTCGGCTGTGCGAGGACCAAAATCAGGCAATAAAAATCTTATTTCAATTCTATCCTGCATGCGCCCCTTGTTAGGAGGGCTCATTATGCGGCTATTTTCGATAGAGAATAAATGGTTAGCAGGTATCGCGAATGTTGAACCTGCTGGGCGCATATTAACTTTTATAATTTTGCTTGTGTATCGATCGACAATATTTGTTTTTTTAGAATGGCTTGATTCGAAGCGCTCAAGGCTTCCACCAAAGTAAGCGTGAGCACTAATAGCAGCAACGACAATTAGTAAAAACTTTATTCGTAACGCTGTATTTGATGGCTCGAAAGGTTTTACATATTCAAGTTGATAGAATATATATGATAAGACTAGGGCTGCGGCCATGCACAATGGTGCAATGAAGATTACCGCTCCCAAACCCAGACCAAATGAGCTGCCTATTAAGTCGTACAGACCGATATACACATATAAGAAAACCGAAGCACTTGAAATAATTGCTAGTAATGCGGCGGTGTACTCCAGTGCTTTTTTCAAGGGGCAACCCTAACGTTTGGTTAAGGGGCCGGCTTTAGCCGGTCCCGAGTGAGCGAAGCGAGCGACTTGAACCATTTGTTATGTGCTCGCTAGGCGCTCCAGGATAGCGCTAGAAAGAACAATAAGCTGCCGAGAATGTATTGCCACCTAAATAGTGATCTGTCGATGTGTTCGGCGAGTGTTTTACCCTTGTAGGACTCAATTTTTGAGCCAAGCACTGATAGCGTTGCTGAAAGTATAATACCTACCCCGAAGACCTGAATTGCATTTGTAATGAGAGTCGAGGGCTTCCCGAGTAAATACTTTAGCCCAGCGCCAATAGCGATTCCGATAATAATTGATGAAAAAGTTATTAGAAGCGAAGAAAGAAAAGAATTCCTAATTGTATTTGCTCTGTCTAGGTTGTGCTTTTTCCATTCGGCAACGACTTCTGGAGGAGCCTTTCCATCGGGATGCGCTTCTCTAAGCTGCTTGTTGTCTCGGAGTTCTTGCTCTATCCCCGCGTTGGTGGCGTACTCAGAGAATTTCTCTGGTGAGAATATGAGCAATGTTGTACCAACAATAATCTGCTTTGTTTTCATGATAGGCACATAACGGACAGGTTAAGGGGCGCCCGCGAGCATAGCTTGCGGGCGTCCAGAGTGAGCGAAGCGAACGACCTTGAATGCTGTAATGGACTTTCCCCGCGCCACACTCTAGATGTCGAGTGGCGTGTTACCG
>NZ_WELL01000007.1:0-215079 GCF_009799935.1 Pseudomonas sp. L-22-4S-12
CGGTAACACGCCACTCGACATCTAGAGTGTGGCGCGGGGAAAGTCCATTACAGCACTCAACTGCCGCTCACTTCGTTCGCTGGACGTCCAAAAGCTGCGCTTTTGGCCGCCCGTTAGCTTAATCGCTAGAGTGTATTGAGACTGCAATGGAGACTAAATCAAATAGAAAATTCTTCAGCCATGACCATCCAGCAGGCAATAGAAAATTAGTCATTTATACTCTGCGCAGTTAACTACGCAGGATGATTTATTTGAGAATCATCAAACGCTGAGTGATATATCCGACCTGCAACACCAGACTATATCTGAAACATATTTCCAAGCACTTACAGATCATTACCAAAACAGAAATAATATGAAAAAAATACTTAGCCTAAGCTTTATAATATTATCCTCCCTGATTCTTGGGTGTGCTACACAACCAGCAACCACCATAGATACAACATTAAATTTCACCACTCCAACCACGAACACTGCAGGAGTTTATTTTTATCGCTATGACGGGATCGATTATGCCGCCCTAGCAACAGGCATTATAAAACTCCACACAACAAAACCGGACATAGTAGTTAACGGCAATAAGCTAGCCGAACTGAATGATCGAGAATACTTCTATCTGGAACTACCAGAAGGAAACCATAAAGTTCAGTTTTACGATAGCAAATTCTCCAAAAGTATAGAAATGGATTATTTTCTTGAGAAAGGGAAAAACTATTTCTTCAGGGCGCATAGTGAAAATTTTACAGACATCATAGCCCAAGTCACTGATGACAATAAAATACTAAAGGCTCAGAGCGCCATCAAAACAAAACTTACACAGATACATAAGTAGATCTATCTGTCGAGCCCTGAAGCCACTACATTTAAGGCTGGAAGCATCAATATATTAATAAGGCGAATTATAACTTTCGGAACGGTGCAGTCCTCTAACAATTGATTCAAGCCGTTCGCTTCGCTCACTCGGGACCGGCTAAAGCCGGCCCCTTAACCAAACGTTATGCCCCAAGACACGCCGTAAAAATCATGAGAATCAATACAGCCTTACTCTTATTACTTATATTTATTTCACTACCATTACATGCCAAGCCCATAACGCTTGAAAATGAAAAGGAGATCCATAGAGCAAATCAACTAAGCCTAGCCATGGACGCTGTCTCAGAAAAAGTAATGGCCTGCACTAAAAAAGCGACTAGCCCTAAGAAATCTTGCACATGCCCAGACATGGATTCTTGCCAATTCAAGGCTGAATTCAAAAAAGCCACCTCACTTTACTGCAGCTTAAAGTCTGACTTCCCCAAATGGATAAACAAGCCAATTATTTACTCCATCAAAAGAAGCAAAATCACTCATGCATTAAGCATGGAGGCTCTTGAGAAACACTATGGTAAGTACTGTGAGTAAGGCATAACAAATGGTTCAAGTCGTTCGCTTCGCTCACTCGGGGCCGGCTAAAGCCGGCCCCTTAACCAAACGTTAGGCTCCAAAGCAAGGACTCATGCAGCATGAAAGGAATTCAGAAATTTCTACTTGTGTCCGGAATATCAGTTATCGCCATAGGCCTACTCTATGGCATCGCCCCCAAAGCAGTTCTTGGCGGCATTGTGGGGCTATCAGTTCAAGACAATGAACTGCATATTTTTCGCGCAATCATGGGGTTGTACTGTGGCCTGGGCGTCTTGATAATCGCTGGCGCGTTCAATAAAGAGCACATACGTTCCGCACTTCTGCTAGAAACCGTATTCCTTGGCAGCCTAGCGGCAGGCCGTTTAGTCAGCTTCTCAGTCGATGGTAATTTTCACTGGTTCGCACTGCTGGCAACGAGCATCGAAATTCCACTATTCATAGTCTGTGCTGCGCTATTCAAAAGCCAACCAAGCACGGCACAACAAATAGTGCGGTTGGAGCCTGGCAATGCGTATATGGACTCTCTCCACAAGCAGTGAGGACAGCTTTTTACGATCCTGCCGTCAGCGCGGTTGTATTCGTATATCCGGCCTCGCAGTGGGCAGCGCCCTGGCCATTCTGTAGTTCGCGCAGCGGGGGCCAAGCGTTCATACGATCCCGAGGATCATGATTGTTATCGGCCTTGTTCCGCTGCAGGACTCGCCTGTTCCGACAGTGCTGCTTTCCACCACCACCATTGATCACCCGTTCGCCGTCAGGCGGGCGGTAGGCTTTGCCTGTGACTGCTTAACCATGACGCCAGGCCTCGGCGCGTGAGCGCCATATATCGACTCGTTCCCCCCGCAAGAGCCCGCAAACAGTCCGGCCGCCGGCGCTATCGGCTACCATGCGCGCACGCCCTAACCGCCCTGTACTGCCATGCCCTACTCCGTCACCCCCGTTGGCTTTGTTCGCTCCTGCTTCAAGGAGAAGTTCGCCATTCCTCGGCAACCGCAACTGGCCCCGGCCGCCCGCGGGGTGCTGGAACTGGTAGCGCCGTTCGACAAGGGCGCGGCCGTTGCGGGGCTGGAGCGGGTCAGCCATGTCTGGCTGCTGTTTCTCTTTCACCAGGCCCTGGAAGACAAGCCACGCCTGAAAGTGCGCCCGCCGCGGCTTGGTGGCAATGCGTCGATCGGGGTGTTTGCCAGCCGCGCGACCCACCGGCCCAATGGCATCGGCCAGTCGGTGGTGCGCCTGGACAGGGTCGAGCCCGGGCGGCTGTGGCTGTCGGGTATCGATCTGCTCGACGGCACGCCCGTGCTGGATATCAAGCCCTATGTGCCCTATGCTGACAGCCTCGCCGAAGCACGCAACGAGATTGCCGAGGCGGCGCCAGTGCCTATTCCCGTGCAGTGGAGCACCGAGGCCCTGGGCCAGGCCCGGCAGCACGCCTTGCGCCTGGACGAGCCGCTGGTCGAGCTGATCGAGCAGTGCCTGGCCCAGGACCCGCGCCCGGCCTATCAGGTACCCGATGCCGAGCGGCGCTATGGCGTGCTGTTCTGGGATGTGCAGGTGCGCTGGCACTATCCGCAGCCGGGGTTGATCCGCGTGCTGGAGGTGGTACGCGAGTAGCGCGCGCACGCCTGCGCAGGCCGGCAAGGGTGCAGGCCCGTGTTGGCATGAGGTGGCGAGCGTGGCTTACCCCGTATGCAACAGCGCGCATACGCGGATAGGTTGGCGCTGGGCGCAGCGCAGCCCGGCAGCCTGGGGCAGGACGTTGGGCTTCGTCGCGCGGCTCATCAACCCAACCTACGTCCTATCAGCGTGACTACTGGCTGTTGGCGCCTGAACAACAAAAAACCCGCCGATTGGCGGGCTTTTCGCGAACGGGGGGTGCTTACTTCTCGACGAAGGCGCGTTCGATCAGGTAGTCGCCCGGCTCGCGCATGCGCGCGGAGACCTTCAGGCCGAAGCTATCGAGCACTGCGCTGGTCTCGTCGAGCATGCTCGGGCTGCCGCAGATCATCGCGCGGTCGTCCTGCGGGTTGATCGGCGGCAGGCCGATGTCGGCGAACAGCTTGCCGCTGCGCATCAGGTCGGTGAGGCGGCCCTGGTTCTCGAACGGCTCACGGGTCACGGTCGGGTAGTAGATCAGCTTGTCTTTCAGTGCCTGGCCGAAGAACTCGTTCTGCGGCAGGTGTTCGGTGATGAACTCGCGATAGGCCACTTCGTTCACATAGCGCACGCCATGCACCAGGATGACCTTTTCGAACCGCTCGTAGGTTTCCGGATCCTGGATCACGCTCATGAACGGCGCCAGGCCGGTGCCGGTGCTGAGCAGATAGAGGTGCTTGCCCGGGTTGAGGTCATCGAGCACCAGGGTGCCGGTGGGCTTCTTGCTGATGATGATCTCGTCGCCTTCCTTGAGGTGCTGCAGCTGGGAAGTCAGCGGGCCGTCCGGCACCTTGATGCTGAAGAACTCCAGGTGCTCTTCCCAGTTCGGGCTGGCGATCGAGTAGGCGCGCATCAGCGGGCGACCGCTGGGCTGCTGCAGGCCGATCATGACGAACTGGCCATTCTCGAAGCGCAGGCCCGGATCACGGGTGCACTTGAAGCTGAACAGGGTGTCGTTCCAGTGATGCACGCTGACGATGCGCTCGACGTTCAGGTTGCTCATGCGTTGGTTCCTCAAGACTCTCTGTTCAGGTTGCCTGCAAAACCGCTTGCACGTGTTGCGGCAAGTCAACACCAAGGCCTCTGGCACGGCCGGTGCGGGTATGGGGCGAGGCAAATGTCCGGTCTGCCGGTGTCGGCAGCATTGCGCGCCATTCTAGTGAGGGCCACAATATCTGTTAAGTGGATTATCAAGATATGGTTTATCGGTTATATCGATATGCGATTTACTCTGCGTCAACTCGAAGTCTTCGTCGCCGTGGCCAAGCAGGAGAGCGTCTCCCAGGCCGCGCAGTCCCTGGCCCTGTCGCAGTCGGCGGCCAGTACCTCGCTGAGCGAGCTGGAGCGGCAATCCAATTGCCAGCTGTTCGACCGTGCCGGCAAGCGCCTGAGCCTCAACGCCCTCGGCAAGCAGCTGCTGCCGCAGGCGGTGGCGTTGCTCGAACAGGCCCGTGAGATCGCCCAGCTGCTCAACGGCAAGAGCGGCTTCGGCTCGCTGGCAGTGGGGGCGACGCTGACCGTCGGCAACTACCTGGCCACCCTGCTGATCGGCAATTTCATGCAGCGCCACCCGGAGTGCCGGGTAAAGCTGCATGTGCAGAACACCGCCCATGTGGTGCAGCAGGTCGCGCACTACGAGCTGGACCTGGGCCTGATCGAGGGCAACTGCCAGCATGCCGATATCGAAGTGCAGCCCTGGGTGGAAGATGAACTGGTGGTGTTCTGCGCGCCCGAGCATCCCTTTGCCCGCAGCGGCAAGGCCAGCCTGGAGGAGCTGACCCGCGAGGCCTGGGTGCTGCGCGAACAGGGCTCGGGCACGCGCCTGACCTTCGACCAGGCCATGCGCCATCACCCGGCGCCGCTGAATATCCGCCTGGAGCTGGAGCATACCGAGGCGATCAAGCGTGCGGTGGAGTCGGGCCTGGGCATCAGCTGCATCTCGCGCCTGGCGCTGCGCGATGCCTTCCGCCGCGGCAGCCTGGTGCCGGTGGAAACGCCGCAACTGGACCTGACCCGGCAGTTCTATTTCATCTGGCACCGGCAGAAGTACCAGACCGCCGCTATGCGCGAGTTTCTCGAGCTGTGCCGGGAGCTGACGGCCGGGATCAACCGCAGCGACGAGATCATCCTGCCGCCGATCGCCTGAGAGGCACGCCCGCGCGCGGAACACAGCACAACGCCGCGCCGGTGCCGGCGCGGCGTTGTGTCGATCAACGAGTGCAGTGTTCAGGCGTCAGGCGGAGGCCTGCAAGGGACGAAAGCTGAAGTAGTAGCGCAGGGCATCGACCATCTCGACGTACTCGGCCGGTGGCGCCACCAGGGAAAAGCCGGAGTCATAGCTGCCGGGGGTGACATCCTCGCGACTCCACTGGCAGGTGGCGCAGAAGTCGATGTGATGGACCTGGCCATCGCGGCCGGGGATCTTCAGGCGCATGTCGAAACGCGCATTGACCAGCATCGGCAGCTGGCTGATCAGCATCAGGCCGTCCAGGGAGACATTGCCGATGTAGCCCATCGGTTTGTCGGTGATGCGGTTGAACACCTTGAGGTAATACGGCAACTGGTGGCGTTCGATGTGGCGCTGAATCTGCATGACGGCCAATCGCTACGGAAGAGTGTTGGAGTATGGGCGCAGTCCCCGGCTCACGCCAGGCTCAGCTGCAGCGCTCGGCAATGCGGGTCGATAGACGGCTGCGCGCGCTCTCCAGCTCCTCGTCGCTGATATAGGTGCGGTTGCCCGCGTCATCGCCGACGAAGTAGCGGCCGTCGCGCTGGATCTGCGCCAGGTTGTTGCGCAGCTCGCGGCACTCGCCGGCCCGCTTGGCTTGGGCCTCGGCGGCTTGCTCCTGGGCCTTGGCGCGCTCCTCGCGGCGGGCATCGTAGAACTGCTCGGTACGCGCCTCGCGCTCGCGGGTGGCGGCGTCACGCTCGACCACCTGCGGCTTCACTTCCACCTGCTGGGCATTGCTGCCGCCCGGCTGCTCACCGAAATGCACGCGGCCCTGGGCATCGGTCCAGCGGTAGATTTGCGCCGAGGCCAGGGCCGGCAGCAACAGGGCACACAACAGCAATAGACGCATGGTTCACTCCTTCGAATGGCGGGCTCCCGGCGCACAGTCCATGTCAGGGGCCTGCCCTAGAGACTGGCGGGCGAGGCCTTGGCCGGCTCGTGCTGCCGATAATGCCCGAGTTGCTCCAGGGTCTCCAGACGCGCCCGCGCGCGGTAGGCATATTCGCTGCTCGGGTACTGGTTGATGATGAAGCGATAGGTCTGCGCCGCATCGACGAACAGGTTCTGCCGCTCCAGGCACTGGCCGCGCAGCAGGGAGATCTCCGGTTGCACGTAACGCCGGGCCCGGCTGGTGCGCTCGGCCTGCGACAGGTCGAGCAGGGCCTGCTCGCAGTTGCCCTGGTCGTAATTGCGGTAGGCATCGTTCAGGTGGCCGTCCAGCGCCATGCGGCTGCAGCCGGCCAGGACAACCAGGGTAGAAAGCAGGATCAGGGTACGCATGGTGTTCTCCTCCACTGCGCAGTGTATCGACCGGCGCGGCAATTTCTGCAGAAGCCGGGCGTCGGCCACCCCGTTGCGGGCAATTTCAAGGTAGTGCAACGGAACAATGACTACAGTGTTTGCCCGTAGTAGCCTCGCGGCACGCCTTGAAACTGGAGTCCCTGCATGACCTTGCGTCGTACCAAAATCGTCGCCACCCTCGGCCCCGCCAGCAACTCGCCGGAAGTCCTCGAACAGCTGATCCTCGCCGGCATCGACGTGGCCCGCCTGAACTTCTCCCACGGCTCGCCGGAAGACCACAAGGCCCGCGCGCAACTGGTCCGCGACCTGGCCGCCAAGCACGGCCGCCACGTGGCCCTGCTCGGCGACCTGCAGGGGCCGAAGATCCGCATCGCCAAGTTCACCAACAAGCGCATCGAACTCAAGGACGGCGACCTGTTCCGCCTGTCCTCCAGCCACTCGCGCACCGAGGGCACCCAGGAGGTGGTCGGCATCGACTACCCGGCGCTGATCCAGGACTGCAACGTCGGCGACGAACTGCTGCTGGACGACGGCCGCGTGGTCATGCAGGTCGAACTCAAGGGCGCCGACGAGCTGCATTGCCGCGTCACCATCGGCGGCCCGCTGTCCGACAACAAGGGCATCAACCGTCGCGGCGGCGGCCTGACCGCGCCGGCGCTGACCGAGAAGGACATGGCCGACATCAAGCTGGCCGCCGAGATGGACCTGGACTACCTGGCCGTATCCTTCCCCCGCGATGCCGCCGACATGCAGCTGGCCCGCCGCCTGCGCGACGAAGCCGGCAGCAGCGCCTGGCTGGTGGCGAAGATCGAACGCGCCGAAGCGGTGGCCGACGACGTCACCCTGGACGGCCTGATCCGCGCCAGCGACGCGGTGATGGTGGCCCGTGGCGACCTCGGCGTGGAAATCGGCGATGCCGAGCTGGTCGGCATCCAGAAAAAGATCATTGCCCACGCCCGCCGCCTCAATAAAGCCGTGATCACCGCCACGCAGATGATGGAGTCGATGATCCACAGCCCGATGCCGACTCGCGCGGAAGTCTCCGACGTAGCCAACGCCGCACTGGACTACACCGACGCGGTGATGCTCTCGGCCGAGAGCGCCGCCGGCGAGTACCCGCTGGAAGCGGTGCAGGCCATGGCCCGCGTGTGCCTGGGCGCGGAGAAGCACCCGACCAGCCAGAAGTCCAGCCATCGCATCGGCCGCACCTTCGAGCGCTGCGACGAGAGCGTGGCCCTGGCGACCATGTACACCGCCAACCACTTCCCCGGCGTCAAGGCGATCATCAGCCTGACCGAGAGCGGCTACAGCCCGCTGATCATGTCGCGCATCCGCTCGTCGATCCCGATCTACGCCTTCACCCCGCACCGCGAGGCCCAGGCCCGCGTGGCGCTGTTCCGCGGCGTCTACACCGTGCCGTTCGACCCGGCCGCCCTGCCGGCCAACAAGGTCAGCCAGGCCGCGGTGGACGAACTGCTCAAGCGCGGCGTGGTCGAGCCCGGCGACTGGGTGATCCTGACCAAGGGCGACAGCTACCACGGCACCGGCGGCACCAACACCATGAAGATCCTGCATGTCGGCGATCCGATGGTGTGATGCAGCGCTGAATGCAAAAGGCCGCTCAGTGAGCGGCCTTTTTTGTGCACGACAGGTTCAGGCGAACTTGGAGAAGTCCGGCTTCCTGCGCTGCATGAAGGCCGACAGTGCCTCGATGGCTTCCGGCGAACGCAGGCGCTGGCCGAACAGGGCGCCCTCCTCCTCGATCACCCGGCGCAGCTCGGCGCGCCCCGGGTCGCGCATCAGGCGCTTGCTGTCGGCCAGCGCCGAAGGGGCCAGTTCGAGGAAGCGCAGGGCCATCTCGCGGGCCTTGGCCAACACCTCGGCGCCACCCTCCAGCGCCGCATTGGCGATTCCCCACTGCGCGGCCTGCTCGCCGGTGAAGCTCTCGCCGAGCAGCAACAGCTCGGCCGCCTTGGCCTGGCCCAGCAGGCGCGGCAGGATCAGGCTGGAGCCGAACTCCGGGCACAGGCCGAGGTTGACGAAGGGCATCTTCAGTTTGGCCGTGCGGCTGACATAGACCAGGTCGCAGTGCAGCAGCAGGGTGGTGCCGATGCCCACGGCCGGGCCGTTGACCGCGGCGATCACCGGTTTGCCGAAATCGAACAGCGCGCGCATGAACTGGAACACCGGGCTGTCCGGCCCGGTCGGCGGCGCCTGGAGGAAATCGGCCACGTCGTTGCCGCTGGTGAAGCATTCGCTGCCGCCGGTGATCAGCACGGCACGCACGCTGCGGTCTTCGTTGGCGGCATCCAGCTGGTCGGCCAGCTGGCTGTACATGGCGCGGGTCAGGGCATTCATCTTGTCCGCGCGGTTCAGGCGCAGGGTCAGCAGACCGCCTTCGCGCTCGATCAGTACATGCTCGCTCATCACAACTCCTTGCAGATTCGGGGCACCCCGAACGCAAGTCGCCTAGGCGCGGGGCAGAAAGATGTCGGCCAGCATCTGGTTGCGCGGCACGCCGGCCAGATAGAGGCGGCGCGCGAAGCTTTCCACGCTGGCGGGAGAGCCGCAGAGTAAGGCGCGGGTTTGCCGGGAAACAAGCTTCAGTTCCGCCAAAACCGCCGCCAGCTCGGTCGTCGTCACCAGCTCCACCTGCAGCTGCGGATGGGCGGCGGCCAGGGCCCGCAGGGCTTCGCCCAGGTAATGCTCGCTGCTGTCGTGGGCCACATGCAGCACGCGGATCGGCCCTTCGTGCTGCTGGCGCAAGGCCTCGCGCAAAATGCCCCAGAGCGGCGCCAGGCCGGTGCCGGCCGCCAGCAGCCAGAGCGGATGGCCCTGCCAGTCCGGGTCATAGTGCAGCGCACCGCCGCGCAACTCGCCCAGACGCAGGCCATCGCCGGGCTGCAACTGGCGCGCCGCATCGCTGAACGCGCCGGGCTGGCGACAATCCAGGTGGAACTCCAGCCAGGCCTCCTCGCCCGGCAGGCTGGCCAGCGAATAGGGGCGCGCCACGCCGGCGGCGGTCCACAGCACCAGGTGCTGGCCGGCGCTGTAGCGCAGGGGTTGGTCCGGCTGCAGACGCAGGCGCAGCACCGTCGGACTGAGCCAGTCGCAGGCCACGACCTTGGCCGGCAGGCCGTCGCGGGCGGGGTCGAAGACCTCCACGCTGAGCTCACCCAGCACCCGGCACTGACAGGCCAGGCGCCAGCCGGCGGCCAGGCGTTCTGGGCTCAGGGCATCCGGCGCGGCATTTTCCACCTCGCCATGCAGGCAGCGCACCAGGCAGGCGTGGCAGCTGCCGGCGCGGCAACTGTAGGGCACGCGCAGGCCGGCACCGTTGAGGGCATCGAGCAGGTTGCTACCGCTTGGCACCGACCAGGACTGGCCGGCCACATGGAGTTCAGGCACCGCTACTCTCCCAGGCCGCATCGCAACGGTTGCGCCCGCCACGCTTGGCCCGGTACAGCGCCTGGTCGGCCCGCTGCAGGGCCTCGTCGAGGTCGTCGCCCGGGTTGAGCAGGGTCATCCCGGCGGACAGGCTCAGGCTCGCCACCTGCACGCCCACCGGCTCGGCGGCGGCGAAGGCTTCGCGCAGACGCTCGCAGCAGCTGGTCAGGCGATCGGCATCGGCATGCGGCAGGAGCAGGACGAACTCCTCGCCGCCGTAGCGCGCCAGCACGTCGCCATCGCGCACGCAGGCGCGCGCCACGGCGGCGAAGGTCTGCAGCACCCGGTCGCCGGCGGCGTGGCCGTGCACGTCGTTGATCCGCTTGAAGTAGTCCAGGTCGATCAGCGCCAGGCCGTGCTGGCGGCCGGGGCCGAGGTTGTCCAGTTCGCGCAGGGCCAGGCGCAGGAAGTGGCGGCGGTTGAACAGGCCGGTCAGCTCGTCGGTGGCGACCAGGTCTTCGAGCTGGCGCATCATCCCGCGCAGGGTGTCCTGGTGCGCCTGCAGCGCGTAGCGGCGCTGGCGCATGCGCTGGCGCAAGGCCTGCACGTAGCTGGCGAACAGGCTCTGCCAGACCAGCGCGACAAACAGGGCGCAGCACTGCAGCAGGGCCAGGCCGGGGTCGGCCAGACGCAGGTGGTAGCCTTCCCAGAGATTGAGGCTGGCAAAGGCGAAGAAAGCGAAGGCGGCGCAGCGCACGAAGACTCGCGGCTGCAACTGGAACACGCCGAACAGCAGGATGATCACGTAGAACAGCAGCAGGCTGCCGCGCGCACTGTCGAGGTTGGCCAGCAGCAGGGTGTGCAGCAGCAGGGCCACCAGGATCTGCGCTTCGGTCAGGCTGGGGTCGCGAAAACGCAGGTTGAAATTGCTGCGGAACAGGGCCAGGAAGACCAGCTGGGTGCCGACCAGCAAGGCGCTGAAGAGGATCGCGCCGGGCCAGCCGCCGGTGAACAGGTCGTTCAGCACCGCCACCCAGAACAGCAGCAGGGCCAGGGCGTAGGTCGCCACCGCCATGCCAAAGCGCTTGAACAACAGGCTTTGCAGGCTTCTTTGTGTTGCCCGGGGAGTCGTTGTGCTCATGGGCTCCGTCCCGTACTGGCACCTGGCCTCACTCTACCTTCGCGGTCAGAAAAAACCTAGGGCGATCAGGGTGGCGCAACGGAATAAAAGCCGCCGTCCATACGACCTGCGTCGACTGCCGGCGGCTGTGCCCGAGGCCTCTGCCGCGCTATACTTCGGCGCCTTTTTTGTCGCAGTGCGCCGGGTCGTGGTCCGGCGCTTCCCTACCGATGTTCCCGTATTAGAGGAGCGCTTGCATGACCGTGATCAAGCAGGATGACCTGATTCAGAGCGTCGCCGACGCCCTGCAGTTCATCTCCTACTACCACCCCGTCGACTTCATCCAGGCCATGCATGAGGCCTACCTGAAGGAAGAGTCGCCGGCCGCGCGCGACTCCATGGCGCAGATCCTGATCAACTCGCGCATGTGCGCCACCGGCCACCGGCCGATCTGCCAGGACACCGGTATCGTCACCGTGTTCGTCCGCGTCGGCATGGACGTGCGCTGGGATGGCGCCACCATGAGCGTCGACGACATGATCAACGAGGGCGTACGCCGCGCCTACAACCTGCCGGAAAACGTCCTGCGCGCCTCGATCCTGGCCGACCCGGCCGGTGCCCGCAAGAACACCAAGGACAACACCCCGGCGGTCATCCACTACTCCATCGTCCCCGGCGACAAGGTGGAAGTGGACGTCGCGGCCAAGGGCGGCGGTTCCGAGAACAAGTCGAAGATGGCCATGCTCAACCCGTCCGACTCGATCGTCGACTGGGTGCTCAAGACCGTCCCGGAAATGGGCGCCGGCTGGTGCCCGCCGGGCATGCTCGGCATCGGCATCGGCGGCACCGCCGAGAAGGCCGCGGTGATGGCCAAGGAAGTGCTGATGGAGTCCATCGACATCCATGAGCTCAAAGCCCGCGGCCCGCAGAACAAGATCGAGGAAATGCGCCTCGAACTGTTCGACAAGGTCAACCAGCTGGGCATCGGTGCCCAGGGCCTCGGCGGCCTGACCACCGTGCTCGACGTCAAGATCATGGACTACCCGACCCACGCCGCTTCCCTGCCGGTGTGCATGATCCCCAACTGCGCCGCCACCCGTCACGCCCACTTCGTGCTGGACGGCTCCGGCCCGGCCGAGCTGACTCCGCCGCCGCTGGACGCCTACCCGGAAATCGTCTGGGAAGCCGGCCCGAGCGCGCGCCGCGTCAACCTGGACACCATCACCCCGGAAGAAGTGCAGAGCTGGCAGCCGGGCGAAACCGTGCTGCTCAACGGCAAGATGCTCACCGGCCGCGACGCCGCGCACAAGCGCATGGTCGACATGCTGAACAAGGGCGAAGCGCTGCCGGTGGACCTCAAGGGCCGCTTCATCTATTACGTCGGCCCGGTCGATCCGGTCGGTGACGAAGTGGTCGGCCCGGCAGGCCCGACCACCGCCACGCGGATGGACAAGTTCACCCGGCAGATCCTCGAAAGCACCGGCCTGCTGGGCATGATCGGCAAGTCCGAGCGCGGCCCGATCGCCATCGAGGCGATCAAGGACAACAAGGCCGTGTACCTGATGGCCGTCGGCGGCGCCGCCTACCTGGTCGCCCAGGCGATCAAGAAGTCCAAGGTGCTGGCCTTCGCCGAGCTGGGCATGGAAGCCATCTACGAGTTCGAAGTGAAGGACATGCCGGTGACTGTGGCGGTCGACACCAAGGGCGAGTCGGTGCACATCACCGGCCCGGCCATCTGGCAGAAGAAGATCCACGACAGCCTGGCGGTGGAAATCAAGTAACACCGCGCAGCAGTGACGAAGCCCGGCCCAGTGCCGGGCTTTTTCATGACCCTGTATCTGTTAGGCGTTGCTGCGCTCAAACGCTTGCGGTGGCGCTGCACTGGTTGTTCGGGGGAGCGAATTTATTCGCGATCAGGACCCGCACCGAGCTGGCCTGTTTATCGCGGATAAATTCGCTCCCACAAAAGCGGCGGCGCAAAGGACTGGAGGCGCTACCTTTCTGCCGGCAAAAAAAGACCCGCCGGGAGCGGGCCATAAAAAGCAGACCGGATAACGGGTCATGCTCAGGGATAAAAAACCGGCAGCCGAAGGGACTTGGGCGAACGTGGCTGCCGGTTGCGCAGACGTCAGGCGGCGAACTCCTCGTCGTCGAAGGCCATCAGGGTCGCCTTGCCGGCCAGGACTTCGGCCAGCAGGCTGTCGGTTTCGCTCAGCACGCGCGCCATGTAGAAATCCGCCGACTTGAGCTTGGCGCCGTAGAAAGCGCTTTCGCTGCTGCCTGCGGCCAGCTTGTGCCGGGCAGTCAGCGCCATGCGCGACCAGAACCAGGCCAGGGTGGTCAGGGCGAACAGGCGCAGGTAGGGCACGGAGGCGGCACCCGCCTGCTCCGGGTCCTTCATGCCTTCGGTGGCGATCCACATCGTGGCCTGTTGCAGCTGCTTGAGCGCCTTGCCCACAGCGGCGACATGCGGCGCGTCGGTGTTGGCCTTGAGCCAGCCTTCGACCAGGGCGAAATAGCTGCGTACCGCGCGCCCACCGCCAAGGGCCAGCTTGCGCCCGACCAGGTCGAGGGCCTGGATGCCGTTGGTGCCTTCGTAGATGCGGGTGATGCGGCAATCGCGCACCAGCTGTTCGATGCCCCAGTCCTCGGTGAAGCCGGAACCGCCGAGTACCTGCAGGCCATCGTTGGCGCAGTTGAAACCTTCATCGGTGAGGAACGCCTTGACCACCGGGGTCAGCAGTTGCACCAGATCGTCGGACTGCTGGCGCACCTGCGGGTCTTCGTGATCGTGGGCGACATCCAGGTGCATGCCGGTGAAATAGGCCAGGGCGCGGCAACCTTCGATCATCACCTTCTGCCGCAGCAGCATGCGCCGTACATCCGGGTGCACGATGATCGGATCGGCCGGCTTGTCGACCGCCTTCGGCCCGGACAGCGAGCGGCTCTGCAGGCGCTCCCTGGCGAAACCGAGGCTGACCTGGTAGGCGCTTTCGGCAATCCCGAGGCCCTGCATGCCGACCATCAGGCGCGCCGAATTCATCATGGTGAACATGCACTTGAGGCCCTTGTTCGGCTCGCCGATCAGCCAGCCGCGGGCGCCCTCGAAGTTCATCACGCAGGTGGCCGAACCCTTGATGCCCATCTTGTGTTCCAGGCCGCCGCAGAACGCCGGGTTGCGCGTGCCATCTGCGAGGAACTTGGGCACCAGGAACAGCGAGATGCCTTTGACGCTGTCCGGTGCATCCGGCAGCTTGGCCAGCACCAGGTGGACGATGTTGTCGGCCAGGTCATGCTCGCCGCCGGTGATCCAGATCTTGGTGCCGCTGATGGCGTAGCTGCCGTCGGCCTGGGGCACTGCACGGGTGCGGATCAGGCCCAGGTCGGTGCCGCACTGCGGCTCGGTCAGGCACATGGTGCCGGTCCACTCGCCACTGATCAGCTTGGGCAGGTACTGGTCCTGCTGTTCGCGGGTGCCGTGTTCGGTCAGCGCGTTGATCGCACCGTGGGTCAGCCCCGGGTACATGCCCAGCGACAGGTTGGCCGAGCAGACCATCTCCTCGACCATCATGTTCAGCACATGGGGCAGACCCTGACCACCGAACTCCGGGGTGCAGGCCAGGGCGGTCCAGCCGCCTTCGGCGAACTGCTTGTAGGCTGCCGGGAAGCCATCCGGGGTTTTCACCGCCTTGCTCTGCGGGTCGTACTGGCAGCCCTGCTTGTCGCCGGGGCCATTGAGCGGAGCGAGGACGTTTTCCGCGAGCTTGGCGGCCTCCTCGAGTATGGCGCCACCGAGATCGTTACCGAACTCGCGCTGACTGGGCAGCGACTGCAGGGTGGCATAAGCGTCGAGCACCTCGTCGAAGACGAAGCGCATGTCACGTAAGGGAGCGCGGTAAGCAGGCATTGACTGAACCCTTAAGTTGTACATGTAAATTTAATGTACAGCTTTTGTATATCAAAAGCTCAATCCACTGCAAACTTTTTCGGCAGACAGGCGAACAATGGCCGCGCCGCACCCGCCGCGAGGCAAAGCTGTACAAGCAAGACCGCCTTGCGGCGGGAGAGAAGTGCCGGCTCAGGTATCCAGGTGGCCGGCGAGGAACTGCTGCAGACGTTGCTGCATCAGGCGCCCTTCATTGCCCAGGCAGGCAATCGGCGAGCCGCGGAGATCGTCCTCAATCAGGTCGGCGGCATCGCCGGCAAACAGCAGCGGACAGTGCAGCTCCAGCGCCAGGCGGGTGAGCTGCGCAGGCAGGGCATCGGCCGGCGGCTGGTTGGAGAACAGCACCAGCGCCTGCGGCTGGATCTTCTCGCAGACCAGGGCCAGCTCTTCCAGCGGCTGGCCCAGCGCCAGCACCTGCACGCCGACCTCGGCACTGCCGAGCAGCAGCCCGGCCACCAGCAGCTCCAGTTCGCGACAGTGCCCGGGCAGCGCGGCCAGCAGCACATCGCCGCGCCCCGTGGTCGCGAGCTGCAGGCGCTGCAGGGCGCGGGCCCGCAGGAAGGCATCGAGGAACAGCCACTCGCTGCTGCGCCCCACTTCATCGCGGTGCAGGAGCAATTCCTGCCAGACCGGCACGAAGATGTCCTGGAACACCACCAGCAGCGGGTAGGTGGAAAACACCTGGCCGTACAGGCGCTCCAGCTGGGCGCCGTCGAAGGCCGCCACGGCCGTGCGGATGCGCCCCTGCCACTCGCTCCACTCGCTGGAGGTGACTTCGACGTACACCGGCGCCGGCATCTTGATCGCGTTGCTGCGAGCGAGGATCTTGCCGACCTTGCTCACCGACACGCCACGCTCGATCCAGGCCAGGATGCTGCGCACCGACTCGATGTCCGCCGCCGAGTAGAGACGGTGCCCACTGTCGGTGCGGGTCGGCTGGATCAGCCCGTAGCGCCGCTCCCAGGCGCGCAGGGTGACCGGATGCACCCCGGTGACCCGCGACACTTCGCGGATGGGGAACAACTCTTCCTGTTTCAAGGAATCGGAGGCTGGAGGCGTGCTGGCGCATTCGGTCATGGAGTGGATCGCCGAAAAATGATGCCTGAGTGTACCCCAGGCAGTGCCCCGCCTTGAAATTCCGTGCCAGCCGGAGCACGCACCATCCGCCGCACAGCCCGGCTAGACGCGCCGCCGGGCCGCCCCAGGCGCAGCGCTCTACAAAACCTGTACATCAACCCGATATCTGTACATGATGAAATCTGGAAAGCCTGCTCAACAGAAGAATAATATCAATACAAAACAGTAAGTTATGCATCAACAAGGCGAACCGTCTTATTCCCACAAACAGCGCATGGTTGTACAAAGCACATCACTGGTATAAGTTTATCCAACATCAACGGTGCCCTTTGCCTACCCGGCCACCGCCCCACCTTCCGTATGCGAGGCGCCATGAGCGGTGCAACTGCCCCCATCCTGATCACCGGCGCCAGCCAGCGTGTCGGCCTGCACTGCGCCCTGCGCCTGCTCGACGCAGGCCAGCCGCTGATCGTCAGCTACCGCAGCGAGCGCGAGGGCGTGCGGCTACTGCGCGAGCGCGGTGCCATCACCCTGGCGGCCGATTTCGCCAGCGAGGCGGGCATCCTCGGCTTCATCGCCAGCCTGAAAGCACACACCGATTGCCTGCGCGCCATCGTGCACAACGCCTCCGACTGGGAGACCGAGACGCCCGGCAACGAGGCCCAGGTGTTCCAGCGCATGGTCAGCGTGCACATGCTCGCGCCCTACCTGATCAACCTGCACTGCGAGCCGCTGCTGCGCCGCAGCACGCCGGCCGACATCATCCATATCGGCGATGACGTGGTGCGTACCGGCAGCGCCAAGCGCCCGGCCTACTGCGCCAGCAAGGCCGGCCTGGACAGCCTGACCCTGTCGTTCGCCGCGCGCTTTGCCCCGGCGATCAAGGTCAACGGCATCGCCCCGGCCCTGATCCTGTTCAACCCAGGCGACGACGCGGCCTACCGCGCCAAGCGCCTGGCCGAATCCGCGCTGGGCATCGAGCCCGGCGCCGAGGTCATCTACCAGAGCCTGCGCTACCTGCTGGACAACCCCTACGTCACCGGCACCACGCTTGCCGTCAATGGCGGTCGCCACCTCGTCTGAGGGGCCCGCGAGGACCGATCAATGAATCCGCAACTGCCGCACCACTACCGTGAAATCCTCCTCGGCCTGGGTGAAAACCCCGAGCGCGAGGGCCTGCTGGACACGCCCAAGCGGGCGGCCAAGGCCATGCAGTACCTCTGCCACGGCTACCAGCAATCGCTGGAGGAAATCGTCAACGGCGCGCTGTTCGCCTCGGACAACGACGAGATGGTGATCGTCAAGGACATCGAGCTGTACTCGCTGTGCGAGCACCACCTGCTGCCCTTCATCGGCAAGGCGCATGTCGCCTACATCCCCACCGGCAAGGTGCTCGGTCTGTCCAAGGTGGCGCGCATCGTCGACATGTACGCCCGCCGCCTGCAGATCCAGGAGAACCTGACCAAGCAGATCGCCGACGCCATCCAGAGCGTCACCAACGCCGCCGGCGTGGCCGTGGTGATCGAGGCCAAGCACATGTGCATGATGATGCGCGGGGTGGAGAAGCAGAATTCGGTGATGAGCAGCTCGGTTATGCTGGGTGCCTTCCGCGAGTCGTGCAACACTCGCCATGAATTCCTGCAACTGATACGGAGCAAGTAAATGCCACGACTGGACCCCGGCATGGCGCGAATCCGCGTCAAGGATCTGCGCCTGCGTACCTTCATCGGCATCAAGGAAGAGGAAATCCTCAACAAGCAGGATGTGCTGATCAACCTGACCATCCTCTACCCGGCCCTGGAAGCGGTGCGTGACAACGACATCGACCACGCCCTGAACTACCGCACCATCACCAAGGCGGTGATCCGCCACGTCGAGGAAAACCGCTTCGCCCTGCTCGAGCGCCTGACCCAGGAACTGCTCGATCTGGTGATGAGCAACCCGGCCGTGCACTACGCCGAAGTGGAAGTCGACAAGCTGCACGCCCTGCGCTTCGCCGAGTCGGTGTCGATCACCCTCGCCGCCGAACGCTAAGCCCCAGCGCCCGCCACCGCTCTGGCGGCGGGCGTTGCCGGCCCTGCCCCGGCCTTCTATCATCTGCGCCTCCACCGTCGTCCGGGAGCCCGCCATGACCGACCAACAACGCCTCGAACTCGAAGCCGCCGCCTTCCGCCACCTGGTGCAGCACCTGCGCTCGCGCCCCGACGTGCAGAACATCGACCTGATGAACCTGGCCGGCTTCTGCCGCAACTGCCTGTCCAAATGGTACAAGGCCGCCGCCGACGACCTCGAAGTGGAAGTCAGCGTCGAGCAGGCCCGCGAAGAGATCTACGGCATGCCCTACGCCGAGTGGAAAGCCAAACACCAGAAAGAAGCCAGCGCCGAACAACAGGCCGCCTTCGCCAAGGGAAAACACTGATGAACCAGCTGCAAGACTTCCGCGCCCGCCTGCACAACGAGCAGTTCCTGTTTGCCGAGACCCTGGCCTTCATCGCCCAGCATTACGACTACCAGCCCAGCGCCTTTCGCAACGGCGGCGTGGAAAACGCCAGCGGGCAGAACGAAGGCTCGTGCAAGACCCTCGGCCTGGCGCTGCTCGAAGGCCTCAGCCTGGAAGAAACCCTGCGCGCCTTCGGCGAACACTACCGCGCCGTGCTGGCCAACCCCGACGGTGACGACCACGGCAACATCCGTGCCCTGCAGAACAGCGGCCTGAACGGCGTGCAGTTCGACCGGCAACCGCTCAGCCGCAAGGCCTGAGGCAGGCAAAGCCGCTGCACTGCCACGGTTCCGGCACCTGGAGCCGATCGGCGACCACGTGCCGATCCGCAGCGAAATGGCAGGCAAACCGCGCAGAAATTGGCGCAATTGTCAGCTTTGGCTGACAGACAAGCAGCGCCAAGCGCTCTATTCTGCACCCGACTGAACGCCGGGATGCCATCAGGAAGACGCCAGCATGAGGCCGGCGCGATGCCCCCGGACCTTGATCCGTGGAGTGCAAGGATGCAACAAAGCCTGGTCTGGAAACCCTGGAACCATCCGGGAGTCGAGCACCTCAACCTGGATATCGGCAGCGACGGCATCCATGCCAGCAGCCACCTGATGCAGAGTATCCGTGGCAGCAGCATTGCCGCCACCTATGTGCTCAAGTGCGACGAACGCTGGCGCTTTCGCCGCCTCTGGCTGAAGGTCGACAACCAGGGCCCGCGCAGCCTCAGCCTGCGCCGCGACATCCGCGGCAACTGGTTCCTCAACGACGAACTGCGCGAAGACCTCAGCCAGTGCCAGCAGGTGATGCTCTCCGCCTCGCCGTTCACCCACACCCCTGCCCTGCAGCGCTGCGCCCTGGAAACCGGGCAGAGCGAGCAGCTCGCCGTGGCCTATGTCGACCTGCTCAGCCTGCGCGTCGAGGCCCGCAGCCAGCGCTACCAGTGCCTGCGCCAGGGCGACGGGCAGACGCTGTACCGCAGCGAAGCCGAAGGCCATGCGCCCAGCGAGCTGCTGGTCGACCAGCACGCCCTGCTGATGAGCGCCAGCGCCGAATACCAGCGCATCAGCTCGCGCACCCTGCAGTTCAACACCCTGGTCTGAAGCGCCCGCGCCGCAGCATGAAAAAGCCCCGCCAAAGCGGGGCTTCTGATTCCGGACGCGCCTCAGAACTTGTTCAAAGTCTGCTGCGCGTCCAGGTAGCGCTCCACATCCAGCGCCGCCATGCAGCCGGCGCCGGCCGAGGTGATCGCCTGGCGGTAGACCGAGTCGGCCACATCGCCGGCGGCGAACACGCCGGGCACGCTGGTCGCGGTGGCGTTGCCGTCGCGCCCGCCGTTGACCACCAGGTAGCCGTCCTTCAGCGCCAACTGGCCCTCGAACAGCGCAGTGTTCGGGGTATGACCGATGGCGACGAACAGCCCGTCCACCGCCAGGTCCTCGCGCTGGCCGTCCTGGCGCTTGAGCCGCACCGCGTTCACCCCCATCGGGGTGCCCAGCACTTCCTCCACTTCGGCATTCAGCTTGAGCACGATCCGGCCCTCGGCCACCCGCGCCTGCAGCTTGTCTTGCAGGATCTTCTCGGCGCGGAAGGTCTCGCGCCGGTGCACCAGGGTCACCTTGCTGGCGATATTGGCCAGGTACAGCGCCTCCTCCACCGCCGTGTTGCCGCCGCCGACCACCGCCACCTCGCGGTTGCGGTAGAAGAAGCCGTCGCAGGTGGCGCAGGCGGACACGCCCTTGCCCATGAACGCCTCCTCGGACGGCAGGCCGAGATAGCGCGCGCTGGCACCAGTGGCGATGATCAGCGCATCGCAGCTGTAGGTGGCGCCGTCGCCGATCAGGGTGAAGGGCTTACCGGCCAGGTCCACGGCACGGATATGGTCGAAGACGATCTCGGTCTCGAAGCGCTCGGCATGCGCCTGCATGCGCTGCATCAGCGCCGGGCCGGTGAGGTCGTGGGGGTCGCCCGGCCAGTTGTCGACTTCGCTGGTGGTGGTCAACTGGCCGCCGGCCTGCATGCCGGTGATCAGCAGCGGCTTGAGGTTGGCGCGCGCGGCATACACGGCGGCGCTGTAACCGGCGGGGCCGGAACCCAGGATGATCACGCGGGAATGACGAATGGCGGACATGAGCGACTCCAGAAGAAAAAGGGGCAAGTCCAACACCTGGGGAAGGCTTGGGGAAACGGACGGCCCTGGCAAAGGGAACTGCCGGCAAGGCTACCCAGCGTGGCAGGGAGAAGACAGTGCCGTTTCTCAATCCCGCCGATAGCCAGCCGCTATGTGACGCCGGCCACACCGGCCGGGTTGCTATACTGGGCCCATTCCAGGCCCCTGCAGTAACTCCGCATGACCTTGCGCAAACGTCTGTTCTGGCTGTTCGTCCCCCTGCTTATGCTGGCCCTGGGCATCGCCTTCGTCCTCTCGCAGCAGCTCATCCTCAGCCGCTTCGATCGCCAGGACCATGCCCTGCTCAGCGCCGAGGCCGAACGCCTGCGCATCCAGCTCGACCACAGCCTCAAGCGCAACCTCGACCTGCTGCTGAGCTTCGCCCAGTGGGATGACAGCTACGACTTCATGCAGGGCCTGCACCCCGAATTCATGCGGCGCAACATGGACCCCGAAGCCCTGCGCCAGATGAATTTCGACTTCATGATCTACCTCGACCTGCAGGGCCGGGTCTACGCCGAGCAATGGCTGCCGCCCGACCTGCCCGACCTGCTGGTGCTCGGCCAGCAGCGGCCGGGCAACCACCAGGTGCTGCGTGACGGGATCATCCAGCTCAGCCAGCGCCTGCGCCAAAGCAGCGGGGTCGACACCATCAAGGGCCAGGTCGTCGTCGTGCAGGGCGTACCGGTGGTGCTGGCGATGGGACCGATCAGCAACAGCCAGGGCAGCATGCCGCCGCTGGGCAACCTGATCGCCGGGCACTTCATCGACGGCGAACGCGCCGAACAGATCCAGTCCGAGGTCAACGGTGCCCTGCGCCTGCTCCCGCCCGACGGCACCCAGACCGACTGGGTGCAACTTGCACCGGGCAACGGCAGCAGCCTCACCGAGATCCAGATCAGCCCGCGCCAGGTGCTCGACGGGCAGCGCCAGCAGATGTTCCTGCTGCTCGGCAACAGCCTCGGCGAACCCGAGCTGCTGCTGGAGCTGACCAAGGAGCGCCGCCTGTACCACGAAGGGCGCAAGGCCATCGGCATTTTCCTGGCCCTGAGCAGCACGGCCGGGTTGCTCGCCCTGCTGCTGATCTACCTGGGGCTGGACCACTGGATCCTGCGCCGGGTCTCGCGGATGAACCGGGAATTCGCCGCCATCGCCCCCAACTCCAGCACCCAGCGCCTGAGCGACAGCAACCATGACGAGATCGGCCAGCTGGCCCGCGAGGCCAATCGCATGCTCGAGCGCCTGGAGCAGAGCGAGACCCGCGACCGGCAGATCCTCGACACCATCCAGGACGGCTACTACGAGCTCGACCCGCAAGGCATCATCCTCGCCACCAACCGCGCCCTGTGCCAGATGCTCGGCTACCCGAGCCAGGAACTGCTGCAGCACTCCTTCGCCCAGCTGCTCACCCTCGAAGACAGCCAGCGCGCCCGGCAACTGTTCATCCAGGCCCGGGAAAGCGGCAAGAGCACCAGCTTCGCCGCGCCCTTCCGGCGCGGCAACGGCAGCCTGGGCTACTACGAAACGCGTTTCTCGCTGATGCGCGACAGCCAGGGCCAACTGACCGGCTACCGCGGCATCCTGATCGACATCAGCGACCAGGTGGCCTACCAGAACCAGCTGCTCGACATGGCCTACCGCGACCCGCTGACCGGCCTGGGCAATCGCAAGGCCTTCGCCGAACAGCTGAAGAGCGCCCTCGAACAGGCGCAACAGCAGCACGGCCGGCTGGCCCTGCTGTACCTCGACCTCGACCGCTTCAAGGAGGTCAACGACCGCTTCGGCCACGACGTCGGCGACGCCCTGCTGCAGAACATCGCCGAGCGCCTGCGCGGCGCCATGCGCCAGCCAGACCGGGTCTACCGCCTGGGCGGCGACGAGTTCACCCTGCTGCTGCAGGACGCCGGCGCCGAGATCGCGGAAAAACTCGCCGACCGCCTGCTCGCCGCCCTCGCCACGCCGGCCGAACTGAGCGGCCTGCGCATCGACTTTGTTACGCCGAGTATCGGCATCGCCCTGTTCCCCGACCATGCCGGGGACGCGGAAAGCCTGATCAAGGTGGCCGACAGCGCCATGTACGAGGCCAAGCGCACGCGCAACTGCGCCCACCTGCACCGGCCCCCGGCGCTTTCTTCGTCCTCGTAAAGCCGGTAAGGTCGGCGCGTTTGCCACCGACCGGAGCCCCCGATGCCCACTCCCGCCCTCTCTGGCCCGCACTACCTGGGTGAAGGCCTGAAACTGATCCTGAGCCCCGGCCTGCGCCTGTTCGTGCTGCTGCCGCTGGCGGTCAACCTGCTGCTGTTCGTCGGCCTGATCGTCCTCGCGATGCAGCAGTTCGGCGGCTGGGTCGACACATTCATGCCCAGCCTGCCGAGCTGGCTGAGCTTCCTCGAATACCTGATCTGGCCGCTGTTCGTGCTGCTGGTGCTGCTGATCATGTTCTTCAGCTTCACCATGCTGGCCAACATCATCGCCGCGCCCTTCAACGGTTTCCTCGCGGAAAAGGTCGAGGTGGTGCTGCGCGGGCGCGACGACTTCCCGCCCTTCAGCTGGGCCGAGTTGAGCGCCATGGTGCCGCGCACCATCGGCCGCGAACTACGCAAGCTGGCCTACTTCCTGCCCCGCGCCATCCCGCTGCTGATCCTCAGCTTCGTGCCGGTGCTCAACCTGATCGCCGCGCCGCTGTGGCTGCTGTTCGGCGTGTGGATGATGGCGGTGCAGTACATCGACTACCCCTGCGACAACAACAAGGTCAGCTGGGACGAAATGCTCGCCTGGCTGCGGGAGAAGCGCTGGCAATCGCTCGGCTTCGGCGGTGCGGTGTATGTGGCGCTGCTGATCCCCTTCGTCAACATCCTGGTGATGCCGGCGGCGGTGGCCGGTGCCACCCTGTTCTGGGTGCGCGAACGCCAGCCGAACGCTGTCACCAGCCGGTAACCGCGGCGTCATCTAGCCTACATGGCAGCGGTCGACACTGCTGCCATGACTGTCACCTCCCTGCATATCGCCCTGATCAGCGAGACCTTTCCGCCGGAAATCAACGGCGTGGCCAATACCCTCGGCCGCCTGTGCCAGGGCCTGCAACAGCGCGGCCACCGCCTGCAGCTGATCCGCCCGCGCCAGGCCGGCGACCTGCAACAGCAGAGCGACGACAGCCTGCTGCTGACCCGCGGCTGGCCCCTGCCCGGCTATACCGGCCTGCAATGGGGCCAGTCGTCGCTGCACAAGCTGCTGCGGCGCTGGCGGCGCAATCGCCCGGACGTGCTCTACGTCGCCACCGAAGGCCCGCTGGGCCTGTCCGCCATTCGCGCCGCACGGCGCCTGGGGATCCCGGTGGTCAGCGGTTTCCACACCAACTTCCAGCAGTACAGTGGCCACTACGGCCTGGGTCTGCTGACGCGCCTGCTGACCCACTACCTGCGCTGGTTCCACAACCGCACCCGCACCACCCTGGTGCCCAGCGCCAGCCAGCGGCTGGAGCTACAGCGCCGCGGCTTCCAGCGCCTGGAGCTGCTCGCCCGCGGGGTCGACAGCCAGCTGTTCCACCCGGCGCGGCGTTCGGCCGAACTGCGCAGCAGCTGGGGCCTGGGCGAGCAGGATCTTGCCGTGCTGCATGTCGGCCGCCTGGCCCCGGAGAAGAACCTGGCGCTGCTGCAACGCAGCTTCCGCGCCCTGCAGGCGAGCTACCCGCAACAACGCCTGCGCCTGGTGCTGGTCGGCGACGGCCCGCAGCGCGCGCAGCTGCAGGCGGCCCTGCCGGACGCCATCTTCTGCGGCCTGCAACGCGGCGAGGAACTGGCCGCGCACTATGCCAGCGGTGACCTGTTCCTCTTTCCCAGCCTCTCGGAAACCTTCGGCAACGTGGTGCTCGAAGCCCTCGCCTCGGGCCTTGCCGTGGTCGCCTACGACCAGGCCGCCGCCGCCCAGCACATCCGCCACGGGCACAGTGGCGCGCTGGCCATGCCCGGTGACGAACAGGCCTTTATCGAGGCGGCGCAGTGGCTGTTGGAAGACCGCGAAACCCTGCGCCGGGTACGCCTCAACGCCCGCCAGCACGCCGGCAAGCAGGGCTGGGCGGCAATCGTCGAGCAGTTCGAGACGCACCTGCTGCAGGCGCGACTTTCGTAGAAGCGGCTGCAGCCGCGATGCGTGCACGGCAAACGGCATCGCGGATAAATCCGCTCCCACAAAGCCCATGCCGCCAACCGCCAGACATAAAAAAGCCCCGGTGTGCCGGGGCTCGAAGGGTGCACCGGCAAGCCGGCGCACAGGGGTAAAACGGGCTGATCAGACCAGTTGCTTGAGGGCTTCGCGGCTGAACGGCAGGATGTCCTGCTCGCGGTTGTCGCGCACCTTGACCGCCCAATCCGGGTCGACCAGCAGGGCGCGGCCGACGGCCACCAGGTCGAACTCCTGCTTGTTCAGGCGCTCCAGCAGGTTTTCCAGGCTGGCCGGCTCGGCGACCTTGTCGGTGTTGACCATGAACTGCAGGAACTCGCCGTCCAGGCCGACGCTGCCCACGGTAATGGTCGGCTTGCCGGTCAGCTGGCGGGTCCAGCCGGCCAGGTTGAGGTCGGAACCTTCGAACTCCGGCTCCCAGAAGCGGCGGGTCGAGCAGTGGAAGATGTCCACGCCGGCATCACTCAGCGGCTTGAGGAAGGCAGCGAGTTCTTCCGGGGTCTGGACCAGGCGCGCGGTGTAGTCCTGCTGCTTCCACTGGGAGAAGCGGAAGATGATCGGGAAGTCCGGGCCCACGGCGGCGCGCACGGCCAGGATCAGTTCGATGGCGAAGCGCGAACGCTGGGCCAGGTCGCCACCGTATTCGTCGCTGCGCTGGTTGCTGCCGGCCCAGAAGAACTGGTCGATCAGGTAGCCGTGGGCGCCGTGGATTTCCACGCCGTCCATGCCGATGGCCTTGGCGTTGCGGGCGGCCTGGGCGAAGGCGGCGATGACTTCGTCGATGTCGGCCTTGGTCATGCCGTGCACCACCACGTTGCCGTCCTTGACCTTCTCGCTCGGGCCGTAGCCCGGCACGCTGGCGTCCGGCTCGGTGCCCAGCTTGCGCACGTTACCCACGTGCCACAGCTGCGGGACGATCTTGCCGCCTTCGGCGTGCACCGCGTCGACCACCTGCTTCCAGCCGGCCAGGGCGTCGGCACCAAAGAAGCGCGGCACGTGCGGGTAACCGTTGGCGGCCTTGTGGCCGACGGTGGTGCCCTCGGTGACGATCAGGCCGACACCGGCTGCGGCGCGGCGACGGTAGTACTCGACCACCTGGGCATTGGGCACGCCGCCCGGGGAGAAGGAACGGGTCATCGGTGCCATGACCACGCGGGTCGGCAATTCCAGGTTGCCCAGGCGGAACGGTTGGAACAGGGCTTGTACGGGGGCGGTCATGGGGGCTCCTCAAGCCGGTCGGTCGACCGGTCGTCTCGTTAATCGGGTTTTAAAAAATCAGGGCTGCAGCAGCAGCTCCAGGCGGGTGATGAAGGCATCCAGGGCTTGCGTGCTGCGACCGACCTTGAGGCGTGCCAGCACACCCTGCCAGGCGTTGGCGATAAAGCTGGCGAGGTTGGCGCAGTCTTCTTCGGCATGCAGCTCGCCGGCCTGGCGGGCCTGTTCCAGGCAGCGCTGGAGGATGTCCACCGAGGCCTGCTGAATCGCTTCGACCTGCGCGCCGATGGCCGGCAGCAGCTCGCTCATCTCGAAACTCAGGCTGCCGATGAAGCAGTGGTACTCGGCTTTTTCCTGGCGCAGGAAGTGCGCCTGCAGCTCGCGGTAGTAGGCCAGGATGCGCGCGCGCGGGCTCAGCGCCGGATTGGCCAGGGCCTCGGCATAACGCTGCAGGCGCGGCTGGTAGACGAACTCCAGGGCCTGCAGGGCGAAGTCTTCCTTGCTGGCGAAGTAGTGGTAGAAGGAGCCCTTGGGGATGCCGGCGGCCTGGACGATCTCCTGCACCCCGGTGCCGTGGTAGCCGCGGCGGGTCATTACCGCCGAGCCCTTGGCCAGGATCAGGTCACGCTTGTCGAATCGAATGCTGGTGTTCATGGCGGCGAGCATATGACCGGTCGTCTCGCTTCGCCCAGCACTATTGATTTTGGTGATTTAGTCCCAGAAGCCGGCAGCGTTCTGATCGCCGCGCCGGCGAGGAACGGCCGGTGGATAAGCCGAGCGTTATCCACCCGGCCTGATCCTGTAGGAGCCAGCTTGCTGGCGATACGCAGACCGCGTCCCGCTGATCGCCAGCAAGCTGGCTCCTACAAAAGTTTGCGCTGAATACCAGTATCTACCCAGCCTGCAACCTTTACGCTGGTTGGATTTCCACCACCTGGCCGCGCTTAGAGCCAGGTGACCTGCTGCTCCAGAGGAAAACGCAGACGCGGGTTGTACACGCCCTTCTCGCCTTGCCGGCCCACGGCCAGCAGCATGATCGGCAACGCCTGGCGCGGGATGTCCAGCACCTTGCGCAGGCGCACCTCGTCGAAGCCTTCCATCGGGCAGGTGGCGTAGCCGTGGCTCTGGAAGGCCAGCATCAGGTTCTCGGCGGCCAGCGCGGTGGATTTCACCGCCCAGATGCGCATCTGCGCCCGGCTGTTGGGCGTGCGCATCAGCGGCTTGCGCAGCGCCAGCAGGCGTACCAGCTGGCGTTTGCACAGGCCGAGCAGACCCAGCGGGCCCTGGTTGTACTGGAACGGCGCGGTCTTGGCGTAGAAGTGGCGGATGCGCGCCGGCACCTCGGGTTCGGGCCAGTAGTCGACGATGTTCCGGCAGGCCTGGCGCCAGGTATCCGGACGCGCCAGCACGGCGATGAGCAGCGGCGCTTTGGCCGCGTTCTGGCTCATGCACACCGGGTGCAGGCGCGCCAGCAGCGCCGGATCGCGGATCACCTGGAAGCTCCAGGGCTGCAGGTTGCAGGAGTTGGGCGCGAGCACGGCCAGCTCCAGACAGTCACGGATCACCGCCTCCGGCACCGCCTCGTCGGTGAAGCGGCGCACCGCGCGGCGGCTCTCGATCAGCGCGCGCAAGGCCGCCGGCGAGGCATGGGCCACGGCATCATCCTGGGGAAAACTGGTCATCGCGGGGCTCCTCGGCAAGTCAGCCGATTAAGCAGCGCGGCGAATCCGCTCGACAAGCCATGCAGGTGAAACAGCCGGAGCATTGGCGCATTTGCCCGCTATTGGGCAAATGCGTCCGGGTCATCAACCCAGGGCTTTCTCGATGGCCTGAAGCAGAGCCGGATCATCCGGCGTGGTGCGCGGGGAGAAACGCGCCAGCACGCGACCGTCGCGGCCGACCAGGAACTTCTCGAAGTTCCAGGTGATGTCGCCGGGGAACTCGGCGCCCTCACCCGCCAGCAGGCGGTACAGCGGGTGACGGCCGGGGCCGTTGACCTCCAGCTTGCTGCCCAGGGGAAAGGTCACCCCGTAGTTGTGGCTGCAGAACTCGCGGATTTCCTCTTCCGTGCCCGGCTCCTGGCCGGCGAACTGGTTGCACGGCAGGCCCAGTACGGTGAAGCCGCGCGCGTGGTAGTCCTGGTGCAGTTTTTCCAGGGCGGCGTACTGCGGAGTCAGGCCGCACTTGGAGGCCACGTTGACCACCAGCACCAGTTGACCCTTGTAGGGCGCCAATGGCAGATCCTGGCCATCCAGCGCACGCAGATTCAGGTCGTGAAATGCACTCATGACTAACTCCTTGAGTATGCAAACAATTCTGCGCAGGGGACAAAAAAGGCGCCCGTAGGCGCCTTTTCGGTTCACTCAGCTTAGCAGCCAGGATCGCCCGCGGAACGACCATAAGTCGTTTTGCCCGGCGCCCCCCATCAGGCCACCTATTAGTGGTGATGACCACCTTCGCCGTGGATATGACCATGGGCCAGTTCCTCGGCCAGGGCCTCGCGCACGCTGACCACCTTGACCTGGAAGTGCAGGCGCTGGCCGGCCAGCGGGTGGTTGCCGTCGACGATCACGTCGTCGCCGTCGAGGTCACGGATGGTGACGATCTGCATGCCGCCGTCCGGGCCGGAGGCATGGAACTGCATACCCACTTCCAGCTCGTCGACGCCTTCGAACATGCTGCGGTTGAGGGTGGCAACCAGCTCGGCGCTGTATTCGCCGTAGGCATCCACCGGCTCGATGGCCACGGTCAGCTCGTCGCCAGCCTGCTTGCCTTCGAGGGCCTTTTCCAGGCCGACGATGATGTTGCCGGCACCGTGCAGGTACGCCAGCGGCGCGCCACCGGCGGAGCTGTCGATCACCTCACCGGCATCGTTGGTCAGGGTATAGTCGATGGAGACTGCCTTGTTGGCGGCGATCAGCATGAGGTGGGACCTTTTGCAAAAGATTGAAGAACGCGCGAGTTTACCTGCGGCCTTGCCCGAAAGCGACCGGCCGCCGGACAAACGGGGCGCCCCACTCAGCCGGCTGGTGGGTTTTCGCCAGGACGAACAGGGCCACTGGGTGGCCGTGCTGTCCTGCGGGCATACTCAGCACCTGCACCACCTGCCGCCCTGGCAGAATCGCCCCTGGGTCGTCGATGCCGAGCAGCGCCGGCGCCAGCTCGGCCAACCCTTCGCCTGCGGCTGGTGCGCCGCGGCACAGACGGACAGCACAGTCCCGGTGCAGACACCGGATAAGGAATAGACATGCCGGCACGCAACATTCTGGTGATCAACTGCGGCAGCTCGTCGATCAAGTTCGCCCTGGTCAACGAGGCCCGCGAGGCCTTTATCCTCAGCGGTCTGGCCGAACGCCTGGGCACGGCCGAGGCGGTGCTGCACTGGCAAGGCGACGCCGGCCAGGACAGCCGGCCACTGCCCGGCGGCGACCACCGCGCCGCCCTCGCCCTGCTGCTGCCGCTGGTGCAGGAGGCCGCCGGCGGTACCCTGCACGGCATCGGCCACCGCGTGGTCCACGGCGGCGAGCAGTTCACCGCCGCGCGCCGGCTGGAGCCCGAGGTAATCGCCGCGATCCGCGCCATCGCGCCCCTGGCGCCGCTGCACAACCCGGCCAGCCTGCACGGTATCGAGGCGGCGCTGAGCCTGCACCCGCAGCTGCCGCAGGTGGCGGTGTTCGACACCGCCTTCCACCAGAGCCTGCCGGAACACGCCTACCGCTACGCCGTACCGGACAGCCTCTATCGCCAGCACGGCGTGCGCCGCTACGGCTTCCACGGCACCAGCCACCGCTATGTCAGCCAGCGCGCGGCGCAGATGAGCGAACTGGCCGTGGGTGCCAGCAGCTGGCTGTCGGCGCACCTGGGCAACGGCTGCTCGACCTGCGCCATAGTCGCTGGCCAGAGCCGCGACACCAGCATGGGCCTGACCCCGCTGGAAGGCCTGATGATGGGCACCCGCAGCGGCGACGTCGACCCCAACCTGCACGGCCACCTGGCGCGCACCCTGGGCTGGAGCCTGGAGCGCATCGACCAGTTGCTGAACAAGGAAAGCGGCCTGCTCGGCCTGTCCGGCCTGTCCAACGACATGCGCAGCCTGGAGCAGGCGCGCGCCCAGGGCCATGCCGGCGCAACCCTAGCCATCGAGGTGTTCTGCTACCGCCTGGCCAAGTCCCTGGCCGCCATGAGCTGCGCCCTGCCGCGCCTGGACGGGCTGATATTCACCGGCGGCATCGGCGAGAACTCGCCATTGATCCGCAGCAAGACGGTGGCGCACCTGAAGCTGTTCAATCTCGCCCTCGACGAAACGGCCAATGCCGCCTGCATCCGTGGCGCCACCGGGGCGATCCACGGCCCGGGCAGCCCGCGGGTGCTGGTGGTGCCGACCAACGAGGAGCGGCAGATCGCCCTCGACACCCTGGCCCTGCTCAATCCCTGATCCCTGTCGCGCCACAGTTCGCCGCACCTGGAGAGAACATGCATACCTTCTTCATCGCCCCCACCGGCTTCGGTGTCGGCCTCACCTCCATCAGCCTCGGCCTGGTCCGCGCCCTGGAACGCGCCGGGCTGAAGGTCGGCTTCTGCAAGCCGATCGCCCAGCCGCACCCGGGCGACGACGGCCCGGAGCGCTCCACCGAGCTGATCGCCCGCACCCTCGGCCTCAGGCCGCCCAAGCCGCTGGAGCTGGCACGGGTCGAGCACATGCTCGGCGACGGCCAGCTGGACGAGCTGCTGGAGGAAATCATCAGCCTCCACCAGCAGGCGGCCGCCGGCATGGACGTGCTGATCGTCGAAGGCATGGTGCCGACCCGCCACGCCAGCTACGCGGCGCGGGTCAACGTGCACCTGGCCAAGAGCCTGGACGCCGAGATCATCCTGGTCTCGGCGCCGGAAGGCGACTCGGTGCAGGAAATGATCGAGCTGTCCGATCGCATCGAGATCCAGGCCCAGCTGTTCGGCGGGCCGCAGGAGCCGAAAGTACTCGGCACCATCCTCAACAAGGTGCCCAGCGCTGATTTCGCCGCGCGCCTGGCCGAGCACTCGACGCTGCTGAAGAGCGAGACCTTCCGCCTGCTCGGCTGCATCCCCTGGCAGGAGGAACTGAACGCCGCACGCACCCGCGACATCGCCGAACTGCTCGGCGCGCGGGTGATCAACGCCGGCGACTACGAGCAGCGCCGGGTGGCGAAGATCGTGCTGTGCGCGCGCGCCGTGCCCAACACCGTGCAGCTGCTCAAGCCGGGCGTGCTGGTGGTGACCCCCGGCGACCGCGACGACATCATCCTCGCCGCCAGCCTGGCCGCAATGAACGGCGTGCCGCTGGCCGGCCTGCTGCTGTGCAGCGACTTCGCGCCGGACCCGCGGATCATGGAGCTGTGCCGCGGCGCCCTGGACAGCGGCCTGCCGGTACTCAGCGTGAGCACCGGCTCCTACGACACGGCGACCAACCTCAACCGGCTGAACAAGGAAATCCCCATCGACGACCGCGAGCGGGCGGAGATGGTCACCGAGTTCGTCGCCAGCCATATCGACCACGAGTGGCTCAAGCAGCGCTGCGGCAACCCGCGCGAGCCGCGCCTGTCGCCGCCGGCGTTCCGCTATCAGCTGATGCGCCGCGCCCAGGCGGCGAACAAGCGCATCGTCCTGCCCGAAGGCAGCGAGCCGCGCACCGTGCAGGCCGCCGCCATCTGCCAGGCCCGCGGCATCGCCCGCTGCGTGCTGCTGGCCAAGCCGGAAGCGGTGCGTGCGGTGGCCAAGGCCCAGGGCATCGAGCTGCCGCCGGGCCTGGAGATCCTCGATCCGGACCTGATCCGCGAACGCTATGTCGGGCCGATGGTCGAGCTGCGCAAGGGCAAGGGCCTCAACGCGCCGATGGCCAGCGCCCAGCTGGAAGACACGGTGGTGATGGGCACCATGATGCTGGCCCTGGACGAGGTCGACGGCCTGGTCTCGGGCGCCATCCACACCACCGCCAACACCATTCGCCCGGCCCTGCAGCTGATCAAGACCGCGCCCGGCTACAACCTGGTGTCCTCGGTGTTCTTCATGCTCCTGCCGGACCAGGTGCTGGTCTACGGCGACTGCGCGGTGAACCCCGACCCGACGGCCGCCGAACTGGCCGAGATCGCCCTGCAGAGCGCCGCCTCCGCCGAGGCCTTCGGCGTGCCGGCGCGGGTGGCGATGATCAGCTATTCCACCGGCGATTCCGGCAGCGGCGCCGAGGTGGAAAAGGTCCGCGAGGCCACCCGCCTGGCCCACGCACAGAACCCGCAGCTGCTGATCGACGGCCCGCTGCAGTACGACGCCGCCGCCATCGCCAGCGTCGGCCGGCAGAAGGCGCCGGACAGCCCGGTGGCCGGGCGCGCCACGGTGTTCATCTTCCCCGACCTGAACACCGGCAACACCACCTACAAGGCGGTGCAGCGCAGCGCCGACTGCGTCAGCGTGGGGCCGATGCTGCAGGGCCTGCGCAAGCCGGTAAACGACCTGTCGCGCGGCGCCCTGGTCGACGACATCGTCTACACCATCGCCCTCACCGCGATCCAGGCCGCGGCCAGGGGCTGAAGCCGCCACCCGCACCGCGGCGCCATGCCGCGGTGCGGGTCTGCGCTGGCGCGCTTGCGCTAGAATTCGCCGGCCAAGCCGCATGGAAACCGGACCAGACGGTCAGGCCCAGCACTTGCCGTTCAGTGCACAAGCGTTAACCTTGGCAGCCGACCGCCTCGTGCAAGGGAACTGCCGCAGGTACCTCGACCGATCCGGGACCCCAGAATGTCCCCCTGCCAGGAGGCTTTTGCCCCCATGCTGCATTTCCTGCCGGCGCCCTTGCGTGGCGTCATTGCCGGCCTGCTACTGGCCCTAAATACCCTGATCTGCTGCTGGCCGCTGTTCGCCGTGGCCCTGCTCAAGCTGCTTCTGCCGGTGCCGGCGATCCAGCGCGGCCTGCGCTTCGTCATGCACGGCATCGCCGAGTTCTGGATCGGGGTGAACAAGTTCTGGATGAACCTGGTGTGCCGCACCCGCTGGGATGTCGCCGGCGACCAGGGCTTCGACAACCAGCACTCTTATCTGGTTACCAGCAACCACCAGAGCTGGGTCGACATCCTGGTGCTGCAGTACCAACTCAACCGACGCATGCCGCTGCTGAAGTTCTTCCTCAAGCAGGAGCTGATCTGGGTGCCGGTGATCGGCCTGTGCTGGTGGGCGCTGGAGTTCCCCTTCATGAAGCGCTACTCCAAGGCCTACCTGGCCAAGCACCCGGAAAAGCTCGGCCAGGACCTGGCCACCACGCGCAAGGCCTGCGCGCGCTACAAGAGCAACCCGGTGTCGGTGTTCAACTTCCTCGAAGGCACCCGCTTCACCCAGGCCAAGCACGACCAGCAGGACTCGCCGTTCCAGCACCTGCTCAAGCCCAAGGCCGGCGGCATCGCCTTCGTCCTGGACGCCATGGGCGAGCAGCTGCACTCGATCATCAACGTCACCCTGCACTACCCCGGCGGCAACCCGGGCTTCTGGGACCTGCTCTGCGGGCGTCTGGACGAGGTGGTGGTGCGTTTCGAGGAGCTGGCGATCCCCGCCGAGTTCATCGGCCAGAACTACGACCAGGACGAAGGCTACCGCCTGGCCTTCCAGCAGTGGGTCAACCAGCTGTGGCAGGCCAAGGATGCCGAACTGCAGCGACTGCACCAGGAGTTTCTCGGCCGCCGCCGCTAGTCGGGGCGGTTCTAACCCGGGCTCGGCAACGCCGCGGGCGGTTCAGCCAGCGGCCGCTCAGGCCTCGGGCGCCCAGCTAGCCCAGTCGAGCCGCGGCGGGAAGCTCCCGGCCTTGTCCACCGCCAGCCCCGGCGCCACCAGGAAGCCCTGCATGGTGGTGCAGCGATGGGCGATCAGCCAGTCGCGCTGGGCGATGGTTTCCACCCCCTCGGCGATCACCTCCAGGCCCAGGTGATGGCCCAGGTCGATGATGGTGCTGACGATCGCCGCGTCCTTCGGTGAGTCGAGCATGTTGGCGATGAACAGGCGGTCGATCTTCAGCGTATCCAGCTCGAAGTGGCGCAGATAGGCCAGCGACGAATAGCCGGTGCCGAAGTCGTCGATGGCGATGCGCACCCCCAGCTCGCGCAGTTGCCGCAACTGCTCGCGGGTGGTGTCGAGGTCCTGCATCAGCGCGCTCTCGGTGACTTCCACTTCCAGCTGCGATGCCTTGAGCTGATGCACTTCCAGCACCCGGCGCAGGTCGCTGACCAGGTGCGGCATGCTGAACTGCACCGGGCTGACGTTGAGGCTGAGCAGCAGCCCTTCGCCGAACGCCTGGCGCCAGGCCCGGCATTGCTGGATACCGCTCTGGAAGATCCAGTCGCCCAGACGATTGATCAGCCGGGTTTCCTCCAGCAAGGGGATGAACACCCCGGGCGAGATGGTGCCCGCCACCCGGTGCTGCCAGCGCAGCAAGGCCTCGAAGCCGCGCAGGCGGCCGCTGGCCAGGTCGATCTGCGGCTGGTAGACGAGGACGAAATCATCCTGCTCGATGGCCGTGCGCAGGCTTTCCTCGAGCATCAGCCGCGAACGCGCGCGGCCGTTCATTTCCGGGGAGAAGAAGCGGTACTGCTGGCGACCGGCGCGCTTGGCCTCGTACATGGCCATGTCGGCCGCACGCAGCAGGCCATCCACGCTCTGCCCGCATTCGGGGAAGCAGGCGATGCCGATGCTGGCGCCGAGGGTGAACTCCAGGCCGTCGATGGTGTGCCGCACGGACACCAGCTCGATCAGCTTCTCCGCCACCCGCGCCGCATCCTCCGGATGATCCAGCGAGTCGAGCAGCGCGGTGAACTCGTCGCCGCCCATGCGCGCGAGGATGTCGTAGGGGCGCAGGCAGGTCTTCAGCTGTTCGGCCACGCGGCGCAGGATCTGGTCGCCGGCGGCATGACCGAGGGAATCGTTGACCCGCTTGAAGCCGTCCAGGTCGAGATACAGCACGGCCATGCGCTTGCCGCTGCGATCGATGCGTGACAGCGCCGCCTCCAGCGCCTGGTTGAAGCCGCGGCGGTTGTACAGGCCGGTCAGGGCATCGGTGATCGCCTGGGATTCGAGCTGGGCGTGCAGGTCGCTGACCACCGACATGTCCAGGGCGATCAGCACCATGGCGTTCTGGTACTGCGGCAGTGGCGAGCAGGACAGCGCCACCGGCAGGAAGCCGCCGCTGAAGGTGTTGAGCACCGCATCGTGCAGGCGGTAGGTCTGCCCGGCGCGCCATTGCCGGTAGAACTCGGAGGCCTGCCAGTCGTCCGGCATGCTCGGCGTCTTCAGGTAGGACAACAGCTGGGTGCCCTGCAGATCGTCCACTTCGCCGTGCAGCATGCGCGCCATGGCCGGGTTGGCGAAGCTGATCAGGCCGTCCCGGTCCAGCACCAGGATGCCCTCCGAGGCATTCTCCAGCACCGAGGCATTGAAGGCCCGCGCGCTGTCCAGCTGCTGGCTGAGCATGAGCAGCTCGTGGCGATGGCGCTCGTGCTCCAGCAGCGCGCCGATCTTGTGCTTGAGCACCTTGGGGTCGAAGGGCTTGAGGATGAAATCCACCGCGCCGATGGCATAGCCATGCAGCACCGAGTCCTCGGTGTGGGCGATGGCCGAGAGAAAGATGATCGGCGTGTGCCGGGTGTGCGGGCTGCCGCGCATCAGGCGGGCGACCTCGAAGCCGTCCATCTTCGGCATCTGCACATCGAGCAGGACCAGGCCGACGGCCTCGCTGATCATGCACTGCAGGGCCGCCTCGCCGGAATTGACCGTGCGCACGTCCCATTCACCATCGCCGAGCAGGGCCTCCATCGCCACCAGGTTTTCCTCGCGGTCGTCGACCACCAGCAGCACCTGTTGCTCCACCGGCGCATCAACCTGCATCTGGGTCATGCTGCCCTCCCTCTGGCGTCAGCCGGCGCCACTCCAGATGATCGCCCGCGGCCCTGGCGGCCCCAGGCAACGAAGACAGCACCGGGCTCATGCACCACCCCCGGCGCGGCGCAGGGGTTCGGGAGCACTGTTCAGCCAGCGGTGCAGCATCTCCAGCAGGTCCTGGCGGCTGACCGGCTTGGCCAGGTAGTCGTCGGCGCCGGCGGTGATGCATTTTTCCCGGTCGCCCTTCATCGCGTGGGCGGTCAGGGCGATCACCGGGACATGGCAGGCGTGTTCCTCCTTGAGCAGGCGGGTGGCGGTGTAGCCGTCCATGCGCGGCATGGCCATGTCCATCAGCACCAGGTCGAAGGGCTGGCGCGCGAAGCACTCCAGGGCCTCGAGGCCATCCTTGGCCGGGGTCACGACCAGGCCCACCTCATCCAGCAACGCGGTCATCGCATAGATGTTGCGCACGTCGTCGTCCACCAGCAGCACGCGCTGGCCCGCCAGGCTCGAGCTGTCGGCCGGCGGTTCGCGCACCAGGGACAGGAAGCCCTGCAGCGCGGCGCTGAGCGGACGCAGGTCGTCGCCGTTCTTGCGCACCACCACCGCCGAGTAGCGGCGCAGGCGCTGCAGGTCCTGGCGGGCGACATCCAGGCCGGTATTAATCACCACCAGGGTGGAATGCAGCGGGCGCTCCCGATGCAGCGCCTCGAGCAGGTCGAAGCCGTCCTGGTCCGGCAGGTCGAGGTCGATCACCAGCGCGCTGAATGCCTGCGCCGCATAGGCCTGGCAGGCCTGCTGGGCACTGCTCACCGCGGTCACGCTGAAACCGAGCTGGCTCAGGTGCTCGCGATAGTGCTCGCGCTCCACCTCGACATCCTCCACCAGCAGCAGCGGGCGGACCGCCTGGCCCAGGCCGGCGAGGTCGTGGAACACCTGCTCCAGGTCGCCGCGGCCGATCGGCTTGACCAGGTAGCGCGTGCCGCCGTCCTGCCAGTCCTGCGGCTGCGGCACGCAGGAGATGATGTGCACCGGCACATCGCGGTAGTGCACCAGGCTGCGCAGGCGCCGGTAGATCTGCCAGCCACTGACGTCGGGCAGCAGGATATCGAGGATCACCGCGACGAAGCGCTCGCTCTGCAGCAGGCCGATGGCCTGCTTGCCGCTGCGGCAGAGCACGCTGGAGAAACCGTGGGCCGTGGCCTCCTCGGCAATCACCGCGGCGAAGTTGGCATCGTCCTCGACGATCAGCAGGGCCGGTCCGTGGCCGCTGCGCAGCGGCGCGCTGCTCAGCGGTTCATCGCTCTCCACCTGGGCCAGGGCCACCACCGGCAGCTGCACGATGAAGCTCGAACCCTGCCCCTGGGTGCTCTGCAGGCTGATCTGGCCGCCGAGCACCTCGACCAGCTGGCGGGTGATGGCCAGGCCCAGGCCGGTGCCGCCAAAGCGCCGACTGGTCGAACCGTCGATCTGCTGGAAGGCCTGGAAGATCCGCTCGTGCTGCTCCGCCGCGATGCCGATGCCGGTATCGCGGACGACGATCTGCAGGGTCTCGCGCTCATCGTCCAGGGGCGTCGGCGAGCGGCTGATGGACAGTTCCACCTCCCCCGCCTCGGTGAACTTCAGCGCATTGGACAGCAGGTTGCGCAGGATCTGGTGCAGGCGCCCACGGTCGGTGTGGATCACCCGCGGCACCCCGGGCTCCATGCTGTTGAGCAGGCGCAGGCCCTTGAGCTCGGCCATCGGCCGCAGGCTGGCATCCAGCTCCACCAGCATGTCGTGCACGTTCAGCGGCTCCAGCTTGAGCTGCACCCGGCCGGCCTCGATCTTGGCCAGGTCGAGCACATCGTTGATCAGCTGCAGCAGGTCGTTGCCGGCCTTGTAGACGATGTCCGCATGCTTGACCTGCTTCTCGGTGAGGTTGCCGGCCATGTTCTGCTTCAGCTGCTCGCTGAGGATCAGGATGCTGTTCAGCGGCGTGCGCAGCTCGTGGGACATGTTGGCGAGGAATTCGGACTTGTAGCGGTTGGCCAGCGCCAGCTGCTCGGCCTGTTCGCGCAGGCGCTGTTCGGCGGCCTTGCGCTCGCTGATATCGATGATCACCGCCTGCACCAGCATGTCGGAGCCACTGCGCAACGGCGACAGGCCCACCTCCAGCGGGATCAGCCGGCCATCGCGATGCTGGCCGAACAGCTCGCGGTTGCCGCCCATGCGCCGCGGCGACGGGTCATGGAGAAAACCTTCGCGCAGGTGCGGGTGCATCTTGCGCAGGGACTCCGGCAACAGCTGCTCGACCGGCTGGCCGAGCAGCTCATCGCGCGCGTAGCCGAACATCAGCTCGGTCTGCCGGTTGACCATGGCCACCTGGCCCTGGCCGTCGACCAGCACGATGGCATTGGGCGAGGCCTCGACCACCAGGCGGAAACGCTCCTCGGCGGCGCGCCGCTCGCTGATGTCGATGATAACCGCCTGCACCAGCGTCTCGTTGCCGGCGCGGATCGGCGACAGCCCCACCTCCAGCGGGATCAACCGGCCATCGCGATGCTGGCCGAACAGCTCGCGGTTGCCGCCCATGCGCCGCGGCTCCGGCGCGGCCTGGTAGTCCTCGCGCAGGCCGGCATGGGCCATGCGCATGGACTCAGGCAGCAGCTTTTCCACCGTCTGGCCCAGCAGCTCGGCGCGGCTGTAGCCGAACATCAGCTCGGTCTGCCGGTTGACCATGGCGATATGCCCGCGGCTGTCGGCCAGCACGATGGCATTGGGCGAGGCCTCGACCACCAGGCGGAACCTTTCCTCGCGCTCACGCACGCCCTGATTGAGGCATTCCGCGTTGGCCAGCGCGCGCTCGCGCAGGAACAGGTAGCCGCCAACCAGCAAGGACAGCAGCAGGGCCGCCAGCAGGCCGGTGCCCAGGCCGATGCTCAGGCTGCTGTTGTGCACCGCCTGCTCGTAGCGCGGCGTGCTGCTGACCTTGAGCAGCCAGGTGCGGCCATAGATGTTCAGCGTGCGCTGGGTTTCGAAGCGCGCCACATGGCCCGGCGCCGTGCTCTCGCGCAGCAGCGGACTGGCGGCACTCTGGCTGTCGGTCAGCTCGATGCCGAACAGCTCGCTGCTGCTGCCGAGGATGCCGCGCATCAGGTCGGCCATGCGGAAGGTGCCGGAGACCATGCCCTGCACTGCCGCCCGCCGCTCCTCGACGCTGGCCTGTGGCGCATTCTGCCGGTACACCGGCAGATACAGCAGCAGGCCGGCCTGCACGTCCTGCTCGGTTTCCTGGCGCAGCTTGAGCGGCCCGGTCAATACCGCCTCGCCGCTGTCACGGGCCTGCACTATGGCTTGCCGGCGAGTCGCCTCGCTGAACATGTCGAAACCCAGGGCGCGGCGGTTGCGCCAGTCCAGCGGGTTGATGAAGTCGACAATCAGGTACTCGTCGCGCGGTCCCGGCGGGTAGGCCTGGAACCCCGCTCGCCCGCTGGCGCGGGTCTGCTGGATGTAGGGTTCCAGCTCGGCGCCGCGCAGGTAGCGCCCCCAGCTCAGGGCCTGAATGCCCGGGTAGCGCTCCTGCAGCTGCAGCTGGTCGGTCGCCCGCTGCCATTCCTCGTGGGACACGTCGCTGCTGCCCGCCATCAGCCCGGACATGCCGCGCAGCACCAGTTCGTAGGCCAGCATGCGCTCGCGCACGCTCTGCTCGACGCCATCCACGGCCAGGGCGAAACGGCCGTCCTGCTCTTCCCGGCTGTTGGCCCCCAGCACCAGCCACTGCCAGGTCACCAGCGCGCTCAGGATGGCCAGCAGAACCAGGGTGACCAGCAGGGGAATCCAGGGTTTTCGTGCGGAGCTAGTAGAGGCGATGTCGTCCATGAGCGCTCCTGATCCATTATCGGCATGGGCTCAAGAGGGCGAGCCGGGCCGCTTAAAACTGCACACGCAAGGCATATGTTGAGCAGTTTAGTCAGGATTTTAAGGCGTACGACTCTCTCGACGGACGGCAGCCTAAATGCACAAGGCCCCTGAACGGGGCCTTGTGTCTGAACCGGGATTACTGCTGGCCGGGCAGCGGCCGCAGGTTGATTTCCACCCGGCGATTCTGTGAGCGCCCCGCCTCGCTGGCGTTGCTGGCAATGGGCTGGTCCGGGCCGGCGCCACGGGTGGTCACCCGGGTGGCATTGACGCCCTGTGCCAGCAGGTAGTTGGCCACGCTCTGCGCGCGGCGCTGGGACAGGTTCATGTTGTAGGCATGGCTGCCGGTGCTGTCGGTGTGGCCGACGATCTCGATGCTGTTCTGCTCGTACTGGCGGAACGAGGTCGCCAGGTTGTTCAGCGGGGTATAGAAGTTGCTGGCGATATCCGCCGAATCGGTGGCGAAGGTGATGTTGCCGGGCATGATCAGCTGGATGTTGTCGCCCTGGCGCTCGACCTGTACGCCGGTGCCCTCCATGCTGCGGCGCAGCTCAGCTTCCTGCTTGTCCACGTAGTAGCCGTAGCCGGCACCGGCGGCGCCGGCCACCGCGGCACCGATCAGCGCGCCCTTGCCGCGGTCGTCATGGCTGATCGCCGCGCCGGCGACCGCCCCCGCCAGGGCACCGAGGCCGCCGTACTTGGCGGTCTTGCTCATGCCGTCGGTGCTGGTGCCGGAGGTCTGGCTGTCGTAGGGGTTTTGCGAGGCACAGCCGCTCACCAAGGCGGCCAGGGTAGCAGTGAGGATCAGGCGTGAAGGGGTGAACATGGTTGCAGCTCCTGAGGCAATTTGCGTTGCCGGTATTCTGGTTGGCAAAGTTTAGAACAGCGTACGGGGAGAAAGATTCCCGCACTCAGGCGCGGATAAAGGGATTTTCCCGCATCTCATCGCCCAGCCGCGTTTGCGGCCCGTGTCCGGTGATCACGGTGGCCTCTTCGTCCAGGCAGTACAGGCGCTGCCTGATCGAGCGCTCGATGGTGGCGTAATCGCCGCCCCACAGGTCGGTGCGGCCGATACCGCGGCGGAACAGGGTGTCGCCGGCGATCAGCAGCTTGTCCTGGGGGAACCAGAAACTCATCGAGCCCGGGGTGTGCCCAGGCGTATGCAGGGCCACGCCACAACCGCAGGCCAGCTCTTCGTCGTCGGCCAGCCACTGATCCGGCGCCGGCACCGGCCGGTAGGGCACGCCGAACATGCGGCACTGCATCTCCAGGTTATCCCAGAGGAACTGGTCTTCCTGGTGCAGGTGCAGGGTCGCGCCAGTCAGCTCCTTCAGCTGCCCGGAAGCGAGGAAGTGATCCAGGTGGGCGTGGGTGTGAATGATGCTGACCAGTTGCAGACCGTGGGCCTGCAGCCGCGCCAGGATCAGCTCGGGCTCGCCGCCCGGATCGACCACCAAGGCCTTCTTGCTGACGGGATCGCCGATCAGGGTGCAGTTGCACTGCAAAGGCCCGACCGGAAAGGTTTCGCGGATCAGGCTGGGCGCTGGGCTGGTGGTCATCTGGCAGTCCTCATCGGTGAACGGGGTCGGCACGATAATCGCTCGGCTGCCGCCCCGTCCATTTGCGAAAGGCCCGGCGAAAATTGGAAGGGTCGCTGAAGCCTAGCAGCACGGCAATTTCGTAGAGCGGCAGGTGCGTGGTTCCCAGGTATTGCAGGGCCAGGCTCCTGCGGACTTGGTCGAGGACCTGCTGGTAGCTGGTGCCGGCAGTGGCCAGGTGACGGCGCAGGCTGCGCCCGCTGATGTGCAGGGCCCGGGCCGCGCTGTCCAGATCGGGGAAGTCGCCGGGCCGCGCCAGCAGCAGGCGGCGCACCCGGCTGAGCAAGCCATCCCGTACATCGAGCGTGGCCAGCAGCGCCTCGCACTGTTGCTCGCACATCTGCATGGTGGCCGGGTTGGCCAGGGCCATGGGGCGCTCGAGATAGACCCTGGGTAGGGTCAGCCAGTGCCAGGGCTGCTCGAAGGCCGCGGCACAGCCGAATACCTCGGTATAGCGCCCGGCATGCTCGGGCGCCGGATAGGCGAAGCCCACGGCCACGCCCTGTGGCAATTCGCCGAGCAGGAACCGGGCAATGCCGTAGAGGCTGGCGAACAGCCCTTCGGCGGCAAAGCGGCTGAGACCGGCCAGGGGAATCGACTCGCTGGCACGCAACTCCAGGCAATCGTCCCGTTCGACCAGCTGCAGGTCGAAGGTCAGCCCCAGCACCCGGTAGTACTTCAAGGCAAAGTGGATGGCCTTGCCCAGAGTCGCGCTCGAGAGCAGTGCATATCCGAGGATGCCGTGCGCCGAGGCATTCAGGCGCTGCCCCAGGAGCAGGCCCAGCGCCGGCTCGGCGGTTGCCAGCAGAGCAGCACTGGCCAGCTGGTGGAAGTCGGCGAGCGACAGGCGCCCCGTGGGATTGTGCAGCACCGGCAGGGGCACACCCGCGGCCGCCAGCAAGCGCTCACGCGGCACCGTGAGGCTGGCGGCCAGCTCGAGCAAGGCCTCGGCGTAGGCCAGGGGCACCAGCTCGGCATGGAGGGCAAGGCGCTTGGTCATGGAAGCGTCACCACTGGGCCAATGGCCGGAAATGACCCGAAGATTGGCAGAAGATAACCTTGTCCGCTAAACGCCGGCAAGCCCATAGTCCGGGAAAACAATAACAACCAAATGGTAGGCAACATGCCCAGCCCGACCCCGCCGGACCTGCAGATCAAGCCGCGTCAACCGGCATTCACCCTGGCCCAGCCCTGGTCCCGCCACTGGCATGGCGGCAATGCCTTCAAGAGCCATTTCTTCGATGCCATGTCGTTGCTGTTTCCCGATGGCGAGCGCTTCTTCATCGACTCCGTGCGCCATTACCGCGACCAGGTGACAGACCCGCAATTGCAGAAACAGATCGGCGGCTTCATCGGCCAGGAAGCCCACCATAGCCGCGAGCATGATCGCTACAGCCTGGCACTGCGCCAGTGCGGCTACGACCTCGACTACCTGGAGCGCCGTCTGAAACGGCGCCTGGCCTTCGTGCGCAAGCACCTGCCGCCCAAGGTGCACCTGGCCTCGACCGTGGCGGTTGAGCACTTCACTGCGATCATGGCCGACGCCATCCTGAAGAATCCGCAGTGGCTGGCAGGCGCCGATCCGGACATGGCCAAACTCTGGCGCTGGCATGCCCTGGAGGAAAGCGAACACAAGGCCGTGGCCTTCGACCTGTACCAGCAGGTGTACGGCAGCCCCTGGCTGAGACGGCGCGCCATGCTGCACAGCACGCTGTACTTCACCCTGGATACCTTCAAGGGCCTGGTCCACATGCTCAAGCGCGACGGCCTGCTGTGGAACTGGCGAATCTGGCGCGACGGCCTGGGCTGGCTGTGGGGCAGCCGCGGCATCCTGCGTCCACTGGTGCGCGCCTATCTGGACTTCTACAAGGCCGACTTCCACCCCTGGCAGCACGACAACCTGCAGCTGATCCTGGACTACCGCCGCGAATTCGACATCTCGGCTGAGGCGCGCTAGCTAGCGCAGCAGCCCCAGGCTTTTCGCCCGCGCCACGGCCTGGGTGCGGCGTTCCACGCCCAGCTTGCTGTTAATGTGCCGGGCGTGGGTCTTGACCGTGTGCAGGGAAATGAACAGGCGCTCGCTGATCTGCTGGTTCGAGCAGCCCAGGGCGATCAGGCGCAGCACCGCCAGCTCGCGGCTGCTCAGGGTCTCCGCCACACCCAGGGCGGCGAAGTCCTCGGCGACCTCTGCGGCTTGCGGCAGGTGCAACTGCAGGGCCTCGGTCAAGGCGCTGGCGGGCATCGCCTGCAACTGCTCCTGCAGCCACTCGGGCTGATGCGACAACAACTCGTGGAACGGCAGCACGCAGCCGCCGGCCGCGGCCTCCAGGCTGCCAAGCAACTGCTGCTGGGCCTCGCGCTCACGCCCGGCCGAATGCAGCAGCAGGGTCAACTGGACCTGGGCAAAACCACCGATCAACTGCCCGCCACAGCTCTGGGCGCGCACGATCAGCGCGCGCAAGCGCCGCTCGGCCTCGTCCACCAGGCCCTGACGACGCTCCAGGGCGGCCCGGTGAATCTCGATATGCAGGGACAGCTGGGGATGGAACTCCGGCGCCGCCGCCGCATGCTCGCCACTGTAGGTGTCGGCCAGGCGCAGCAGCCAGGCGCTGGCCAGCTCGACCTGGCCCTGGGTCAGCCACAGTTCGCACTTGGCCAGGGTGATCATTGCCAGGTAATACACCGGCGGCACATCCCAGATGTGCATCAGGCGCTCGGCCTCGGCCAGCTGGGCGAAGGCCTCGGTAAAGCGGCCAGCGCGCCCTTCCTGACTGGCCAGTACGCAATAACCGATCAGCAGGCTGATGTCGCGGCAAGCACGCGCTTCGGCGATGCCGAGCTGCAGGTAGCGCCTGGCTTCCTCCGGCTGCAGCAACAAGCTCAGCAGCAAGCCTTGATACAGGGTCAGGCGGGCGCGCACGGCATACAGGCGCTGCGCGGGCAATTCATGCAGGCGCCCCAGGCCATGGCGTACCTCCTCCAGGGCCCGGGTCGCTTCCCCGCGCGCCAAAAGCACCCGCGCCCGCTCGTAGTGGCAGAAACCTTCGAACAGTGGATTGCCCTGGCGCTGCGCCAGCTCCAGGGCCTCGCGATTGAGCCCGCGCGCGCGCCACAGGTCGCCCTTGACCACGGCCAGGTTGGCCAGGGTCGACAGGCACAACAGGCGCGGACCGAAGCGCGTGGCCGGCAAGGTCGCCAGGGCCGCCGTGCAGTATTCCTCGGCCCGCAGGCTGTCGCCGCGGCCGCGGGCGATCACCCCGCTGACGGCCAGCCACTGGGCCAGCAGCGACTGCTGCTCCTCGGCTGTCGGCGCCGGCAGGAAGCGCACCATCTGGCTGGCCAGATCTTGCGCCGCATCCAGCTGGCAGGCCAGGGCCAGCACCCAGCTGTACAGCACGATCAGGCGCGGCGTGCTGCTCAGCAGGCTGTCGGGCAGGTCCATCTTCCAGCGCAGCAGCATGGCGACATTCTGTTCGGCCAGCAGGTGCTCCTCGGACAGGTTCTGCACCAGGCTCGCCGCCACATCCGGCTGGCCGGCACGCAGGGCCTGCTCCACCGCCTCGTCGAGCAGGCCCTGGGCGCTGAACCAGCGGCAGGCCCGCAGGTGCAGGCTGGATTGCGGCATGGACATGCCCGGCGCCGGGCTGGCGCGCAGCAGATCGGAAAACAGGTGGTGATAGCGGAACCAGCGCCCCTGCTCATCCAGCGGCACCAGAAACACCTGGTTGGCCTGCAGGTGCTGCAGGATCGCGGCGCTGTCATGGCTGTCGCGCAGCGCATCGCAGAGTTCGGCGCAGAAGCGCTCCAGGCAGGCGGTGTCGTACAGGAAGCCCTGCACCTCGGCCGGCTGGCGCTCGATCACCTCTTCCAGCAGGTAGTCGCGAATCAGCCCCTGGGCCCCGTGCAGATCCTGCGCGAGCTCCTCGTTACCACCTTCGTCGCTGGCCAGCAGCCACAGGCGCAGGCCGGCCACCCAGCCCTCGCTGCGCTGCAGCAGGTTGTGCAACGCTTCGCCGGTCAGGCTGGAGCCCTGGCTGCTGAGCAGCTCATGGGTTTCCTCGGGGGTCAGGCGCAGGTCCTGCTCCTGCAGTTCGAGCAACTGCCGCGACAGGCGCAGACGCGCCAGGTGCCAGTCCGGACGCTGGCGGCTGGTAACCAGCAACAGCATGCCGGCCGGCAGATGATTGAGGAAGAACTGCAGGCAGCGATCCAGCACCGGCCCCTGAGCCAGATGGTAGTCGTCCAGCACCAGCAGCAGCGGCGCGGCCGGGTCCAGGCGCTGGCCCAGCTCGTCGAGCAGGCTGTCGAGCAGCTCCTCGAAGGCGAATGGCTGGTGGCGCTGGCGCATCTTCAGCAGGCCGAGCGCTTCCTCGCCGAGCCCCGGGAACGACTGGCGCAAGCCATCCAGCAGGCGTTCGAGGAAACGTCCGGGGTCACTGTCGCGGCGGCTCAGGCCCAGCCACAGGCTCTGCCAGTGTGCGGGCAGGCGCTCGCAGAATTCGATGGCCAGGGAACTCTTGCCAAACCCCGCCGGCGCACAGACCAGCAGCAGACGCCCGTGCATGCCCTCGGCCAGCCGTTCGCACAGGCGCGGGCGCAGCACATGGCCGGCGGGCAGTGGCGGACGGAAGAAACGCCCATCCCCCGAGCTGAGGGGGAAGCTGGCGAGGCTGGGCGAACGGGACAGATCGGACACGGGGCGCAGGGTGGCTCTTGGCAGACTAAGTGCCCGCAGCCTATCCCCTTGTTCCGCGCATTTGAAGCCCGCTTTGTATCCAGAAAGAAAAAAGCCGGCACAAGGCCGGCTTTTTCCTGGAGCGGGTCGCGGATTAACGCACGCCAGCCTGACGCAGGGCGGCAGGGGTGTAATCGCTGGTGCCGGCCTTGTAGTTGAAGTCGTAGGATTGTTTTTCCTCGTTCTTCATGCCCAGGGCCAGGTAACGACCGGAGATGATGTCGTACAGGGTTTCCACGGTGTACCACGGTACTTGCTTGTCGTAGTAGTACTGCGAGTGGGCTTCGGCAACACGCCACAGGGCGCCACGACCGTCGTAGTGGTCGATCACCGCAGCCTGCCAGGTATCCTCGTCCATGTACACATCACGCTTGGCGTAAATGTGACGCTCGCCGGACTTCAGGGTACCGGTCACGTGCCACACGCGGTGCAGCTCGTAGCGGGTCAGGTCCTGGTTGATGTGGCCAGCCTTGACGATATCGGCGTACTTCAGCTTCGGCGAATCGAGGTCATAGGTGTTGTACGGGATGTAGATTTCCTTCTTGCCGACCAGCTTCCAGTCGTAACGGTCAGGCGCACCGTTGTACATGTCGAAGTTGTCGGAAGTACGCAGACCGTCGGCAGCGGTGCCTGGGCCGTCGTAGGAAACCTGCGGGGCGCGACGCACGCGGCGCTGACCGGCGTTGTACAGCCAGGCCAGACGCGGCTCCTTCACCTGGTTGAGGGTTTCGTGCACCAGCAGCACGTTACCGGCCAGACGCGACGGCGCGGTTACCCGCTGCTTGAAGTAGAACAGGATGTTGCTCGGCTTGCTCGCGTCGTAGTCGGTCAGACTGGTCGGGAAAGTGAACTCGTCCTGGAAGTACACCAGGCTGTAGGAACCGTTCGGCTGCGGAGTGGCCTGGGTGACCAGACGGCGCACGCTGCCGCCGCGATAACGGGTGATCTGGTTCCAGATCGCTTCCAGGCCGTTCTGCGGGATCGGGAAGGGGTTGGCGGACTTGAAGTTCTCCAGACCGTTACCACCTTCGACCAGCTTGGTGTTGGCGGCGTTGAACTTGGCATCGTCCTGCACGTTCTGTGGCACGGTGGCGGAACGGTGGGTCGTGTACACCGGGATCTTGTAGCTGTCCGGGTAGCGCTTGAACATTGCCAGCTGGCCGGGGGTCAGCTTGTCCTTGTACTGGTCGACGTTCTGCGCGGTGATGGTGAACAGCGGCTTCTCACCGGCGAACGGGTTGGACAGGAAACCGCGGTCATCCGCAGTACCGGCGTTCTTCGGCAGACCGCCGGTCCACTCCGGAATGCTGCCATCGGCATTGCCGGCTTTTTCCGCGCCCAGAGGGGTCAGGCTGTTGCCCAGCTTGGCCACTTCGTCGGCCGATACGGCGGCCATCACGCTGGTAGCCAGCAGAGACAGGGCCAGAGCACCGGATTGCAGCAAGAACTTTGTTGTTTTCATTTGCATGTCTTTCCTCAATGATCCTGAGCGCTTAGAAGTTCGCGCCGAAGCTGAGCGCTACGAAGTCACGGTCGATCGAAGTGTTGTAGTCGCCACCGAAGAAGTCGGTGTAGGACAGGTTGGCGGTGTAGGTGTTCTGATACTCGGCTTCCAGACCCAGGCTGACAGCCTTGCGGCCTTCCTCGAAGTTGGCACCCGGACCAGGCGAGTAACCGTCCACGTCATGCGACCAGGCTACGCTTGGCTTGAGGTTGATACCGGCAAACACGTCCGGGTAATCCCAGATGGCGCGGGCACGGTAGCCCCAGGAGCTGTGCGTGGTGTAACCGTCGTCGTTGCAGTCTTTGGTGGCGTTGGAGAAGTCGGTGTTGGCCTGACCGTCTACCACCGCACGCCCCAGGGTCACATCGTTCAACAGCTCGCAGGAGCCGTTCGGCAACTCGCCCGGACCGAAGACCGGGTCACGACCATAGCGGGCTTCACTGGTGTGCTCCAGGCCGCCGACGAAGGTCATGCCGACCTCACCGACCAGGGTCAAACGACTGGCGCCCATGACCTGATCGAGGAAGTGGGTGAAGGTAGTCTGGATCTGGGTGACTTCCTTGCGGTTGTAACCGTGACGAGTCGCACCCGGAGCGCCATCCAGCACGGAGGCATCGGCATAGGGGTTATCAACCAATGGGTTGTTCAGCGGACGTACGGCGGAGTAGAGAACGTCGGTGGTATTCAGGGCAACCGGCGCATTCGGCCGGTAGCTGACTTCACCGCTCCATGCGGTACCGGTAGGCAGCGTGGTGGAGAAGCTCAGGCCATACAGGCGGATATCTTCCGGATACTCCATGAAATAGCTTGAGTTGCCGGCAATCGCCAAGGCGGAGGCCGCACCATTGAATGCCGGCAGGAGGGCGTTAGCCACGTTGTAAACGTCCTGCCCCGGTGCGGTAGCACTGAGGATCGGCGCGCGGCTGTGGTAGTTCATCGCATAGGCACCGAATTCGGTGTCCAGCGGCTCGAAGAAGTAGCGGAACGCCAGGCCCCATTGGCCACTGTCGCGCGCATCGACGTCACCAGAACGTTTGACCAGGTTGCCTTCCGAGTTAACATCCAGCGGATCCAGACCACGAGCCGTCAGAACACTGTTCAGAGTTCCGACCAGCGCTTCGTTGTTGGTCAGCAGACGCAGGTTGTCATCGCAACCATCGGCGGCCACGTCCGCATTCGAGAAGAAGGTGCCGCAGTTGTCGACTACGGTCTGGCTCCACTCGAGCTGGTAGAAGGCTTCGGCAGACAGGTTCTCGGTCAGGCTCTGCGACACGTAGAACATGTTGACCGGGATCAGGCCTTCCTTGATTTCGGCGCCCGGGCGACGGAATGCGGAGACGTCAACCGGGTTGATGGCGTTGATGCTGTTCTGGATGAAGGTACTTTCACCCCAGCTCACTACCTGCTTGCCGAGACGCACGGAGCCCGGCTGATCGCCGATGGAGTAGTTGTGGTAGACGAAGGCGTCGAGGATCTCGGCGCCGGAGGACTGCGCGCCCTCTTTGCGGTTGCTGTCGTCGATGTCCTTGAACAGACGGCTCTCGTCCTTCAGCTCGAAGTCGTACCAGTACTTGCCGCGAACGAAGACGCCGGTGTCGCCGTACTTCAGTTCCAGGTCGTGGATGCCCTTGAAGATCTTCGAGAAGGTCTCGCCCTTCTTGAAGTTCAGGTGGCCATCATCGGTAGTTTGCGAGAGGCCCTGGCCACCATTGTTGACCCCGATCAGATCTGGGTCCGCGCCACGAACCGACCAGCTGGCACCAACGGAGAGAGAGGAATCGAGTTGCCCCTCGATCTCGCCGACATTGAAGGTGACACCGAATGCCGGGGCAGCGAGTGTGGAGGCAAGACTTACGGCCAGCGGCAGCTTGGCCATCCGCCAGAACGGTTGAGTTGTTGTCATCGACGCTACTCCATGTGTTTTTTGTTATGGATGGTGCGGACTATAGCCAGCGGCTTTCTCGGCTTGATCCCCCGAAAGTGTGATTTCCGGGCGCCAACCTCTCTAGACCGCTGAGTCACAAAATCTGGTGCCGGTTGAAAGCCCGCTCTGCGACAGCAATATGTAAGCCAAGCGTTTGCTTGGCCCCGGCAAAAAGCCTGAAAAGACCCGAAATGGCGGTCACAGGGTCGACAGGAAGGCACTACCCGAAGCCTGCCACTGGGCGATATCCAGGCGAATGCGTTTCTTGTCCAGCTTGCCGACGCTGGTCTTGGGAATATCGGTAACAAGTGCAATCTGACTGGGTATCGCCCACTTGTTGATATGCCCCTGCTCGACGAAGGGTTTCAGGTGTTCCTTCAGGCCCCGCGCATCCAGGCTCTGACCCTCGCGCAACACCAGCAGGGCGAACGGCCGCTCACCCCACTGCGGATCGGGGATACCCACCACCGCCACCTCGCGTACCGCCGGGTGACGACTGATCAGGTCCTCCAGCTCCAGGGAGGACAGCCACTCGCCACCGGTCTTGATCACATCCTTGATACGGTCACGGATATCGATGAAGCCGAAGTCGTCCAGGGTGGCGACGTCACCGGTGTGCAGCCAGCCATGTTCCCACAGCTCTGCACCCTTCTCCGGCTCGCGGAAGTAGCCTTGGGTCAGCCAGGGCGCGCGCAGCACCAGCTCGCCCTGGGTCTCGCCATCGGCGGGCAGCAGGCGCCCGTCCGCGGCCATGATGGCCGCCTCGACCAGCGGCACCGGTACACCGGCCTTGATCCGGTAGGTGGTGCGCTCGTCCTCGCTGCCCGCCAGCAGCTCGTCGTTGATGTGCGCGCAGGAGATCAGCGGGCAGGTCTCGGACATGCCATAGGCCGCCGTCAGCTGGATGCCGCGCGCCTTGGCCGCCTCGTACAGGGCACGATTCAGCGCGCTGCCGCCGATGATGATCTTCCAGCCGGCGAAATCCAGGCCCTGGCCGGCCTTGGCGTTGAGCACCATCTGCAGGATGGTCGGCACGCAGTGGGAGAACGTGACCTTCTCCTTCTGCCACAGCTGCACCAGCAACTCCGGCTCGTAACGCCCCGGGTAAACCTGCTTGATGCCGAGCATGGTGGCAACGTAGGGAATGCCCCAGGCATGTACGTGGAACATCGGGGTGATCGGCATGTACACGTCGTTGGTGCCGAGCAGGCGCACGCTGTCCAGGCTGCCCAGCACGCTGGCTTCGGCCAGGGTGTGCAGCACCAGTTGGCGATGGGTGAAGTACACGCCCTTGGGGTTGCCGGTGGTACCGGTGGTATAGAAGGTAGTGGCGACCGAGTTCTCGTCGAAATCCGGGAAGTCGTACTGCGCGCTGGCGCCAGCCAGCAGGCTCTCGTACTCGCCCACCAGGTTGGGCAGTTCGGCGCTCTTCTCGGCGCCATCGGTGAGCAGCAGGGTCTTCTCCACGGTGGTCAGCTGGCTGGCAACCGACTGATACAGCGGCACGAACTCGCTGTTGACCAGCACGAACTTATCCTCGGCATGGTTCATGGTGTAGAGGATCTGCTCGGCCGACAGGCGGATGTTGATGGTGTGCAGCACCGCGCCGATCATCGGGATGGCGAACATGCATTCCAGGTAACGGTGGCTGTCCCAGTCCATCACCGCCACGGTGTCGCCCGCCTTCACCCCGGCCGCGCTCAGCACATTGGCCAGACGCGCCACGCGCTCGTTGAAGGTGGCGTAGCTGTAGCGCATCTGGTCGCGGTAGACGATCTCGCGGGTCTTCTCGTAGCGGATGCCGGAGAGCAACAGGCGCTTGATCAGCAGCGGCGCTTCGTGCGCGTTATCAGCCGGCGGGATGACACGGGTCTGCAGCATGGCGGGGTCCTTTTCTTGGAGTTTTTCTATGGCGCTCAATCTAGAGCGGCGCGACCTGCGCATTAATCAGCCCAAAGAATGATTTTCCACGTGACTCTTTGGCCTCTTTTGGTCACGGAGTAGAATCGTCGTCACCTGGCCGTACCTGGCTTCACCAGCAAGAGGTAATACCGATGTCCGATATCGTCATCGTCAGTGGCGCCCGCACCCCGATGGGCGGCTTCCAAGGCAGCCTGTCCAGCGTTCCCGCCGTGGAACTGGGCGCCATCGCCATTCGCGAAGCCGTGGCCCGCGCCGGCATCGCGCCTGCCGACGTGCAGGAAGTGATCATGGGCTGCGTGCTGCCCGCCGGCCTCAAGCAGGGCCCGGCCCGCCAGGCGGCGCTGAACGCCGGCCTGCCGGCCGCCACCGGCTGCACCACCATCAACAAGCTGTGCGGCTCGGGCATGAAGGCCGTGATGCTGGCCCACGACCTGCTCAAGGCCGGGACCAACAGCGTGATGGTCGCCGGCGGCATGGAGAGCATGTCCAACGCCCCCTACATCATCGAGAAGGCCCGCAGCGGCCTGCGCATGGGCCACGGTGAGATCAAGGACCACATGTTCTTCGACGGCCTGGAAGACGCCCGCACCGGCCGCCTGATGGGCTCCTTCGCCCAGGAAACCGCCGACCAGTACGGCATCACCCGCGAGGAGATGGACGCCTACGCCATCGAATCGCTCAAGCGCGCCCAGGCCGCCATCCAGAGCGGCGCCCTCGCTGCCGAGATCGTCCCGGTCACCGTCACCAGCCGCAAGGGTGAGGTGGTGGTCAAGGACGACGAGCAGCCGCTCAACGCCAACCTGGACAAGATTCCCGGCCTCAAGCCGGCCTTCCGCAAGGACGGCAGCATCACCGCCGCCAACGCCAGCTCGATCTCCGACGGCGCCAGCGCCCTGGTCCTGATGACCGCCGAGGAAGCGGCCAAGCGCGGCCTCCAGCCGCTGGCCAGGATCGTCGCCCACGCCACCCAGAGCCAGGACCCGAGCGAGTTCACCATCGCCCCGATCGGCGCCATGACCAACCTGTTCAAGAAGACCGGCTGGAGCAAGGACGACGTCGACCTGTACGAGATCAACGAAGCCTTCGCCATGGTCACCATGCTGGCCATGCGCGAACACGGCCTGGATCACGCCAAGGTCAACGTCTACGGCGGCGCCTGCGCCCAGGGCCACCCGGTCGGCTCCACCGGCTCGCGCCTGATCGTCACCCTGATCAACGCCCTGCAGAACAAGGGCGGCAAGCGCGGCGTGGCCTCGCTGTGCATCGGCGGCGGCGAAGCCACCGCGATCGCCATCGAACTGCTGTAACCCCAGCGCTAACGAAAAAGCCCCTGGTTTGCGCCAGGGGCTTTTTTTCGGGCGCCGAATCAGCGCAGCTCGGTAAAGGCCAGCTTCACTCCCAGGCCGACCAGCACCGCGCCCATCAGCCGATCGAACCAGTGGCCCAGGCGCGCGAAGCCGGCGCGCACCCGCGCCTGGCTGAACAGCAGCGCCACCAGGCAGAACCACAGCGCCGTCGCGGCCGCCAGGTAGAGCCCGTAACCGGCCTGCACCGACAGCGGCGTGTGCGGGTTGATCACCACGGTGAACAGCGACAGGAAGAACAGCGTGGCCTTGGGGTTCAGGCCATTGGTGATGAAGCCGGTCATGAATGCCGACCGCGGCGAACGCTCGCCAGCCTCGCCCAGCGCCTCCAGCGCCCCCGCTGCCGCCGGGCGCGCGCGCAGGGCCTTGATGCCGATATAGAACAGGTAGGCCGCGGCCAGCCACTTTAGCGCGTTGAACAGCACGATCGACTGCGACACGATCAGGCCGATGCCCAGCAGCGAATAACCGACATGCACGAAGATCCCCGTGCCGACGCCCAGCGCCGTCCAGGTCCCGGCACGCCGGCCATGGGCCACGCTCTCGCGCACCACGATGGCGAAATCCGGCCCCGGGCTGGCCACGGCCAGCAGATGGATCAAGGCCACGGTGAGAAACTCCGCCCAGTACATGCAACCTCCAACGAACAGTGGGAAAGACCGACTCAGGCTGGCAACCTTACGCCAATCCCCCTTGCCGACAACAGGTACAGCTGATGCACAACAGCGCCCACGCGGTCTTCCTCGACCACCTCTCGCTCGATCTCGGCGACCTCGACCTGACGCCCCTGCGCCAGGCCTTCGCCAGCCTGACCCTGCATGACGCCAGTACCCCGGCGCAGGTCGTGGAACGCCTGCAGGGCGCCCAGGTGGTGATCAGCAACAAGGTCCGCCTCGACGCCCAGACCCTCGCCGCCTGCCCGCAGCTCAAGCTGATCCTGATCGCCGCCACCGGCACCAACAATGTCGACCTGGACGCAGCACGCCGGCTGGGCATCCGCGTGTGCAACTGCCAGGGCTACGGCACGCCCTCGGTTGCCCAGCACTGCCTGATGCTGCTGCTCGCCCTGGCCACCCGCCTGCCCGACTACCAGGCCGCCGTGCGCGGCGGGGCCTGGCAACGGGCCAGCCAGTTCTGCCTGCTGGACTTTCCGATCATCGAACTGCAGGGCAAGACCCTCGGCCTGCTCGGCCATGGCGAGCTGGGCGGCGCCGTGGCGCACCTGGCCGAAGCCTTCGGCATGCGCGTGCTGCTCGGTGCCCTGCCCGGCCGCCCGGCTCGCGCCGACCGCCTGGCGCTGGCCGAACTGCTGCCCCAAGTCGATGCCCTGAGCCTGCATTGCCCGCTCACCGAGCAGACGCGCAACCTGATCGGCGCCGCCGAACTGGCCCTGATGAAACCCCAGGCGCTGCTGATCAACACCGCCCGCGGCGGCCTGGTCGACGAGCAGGCGCTGGCCGATGCCCTGCGGGCCGGCCACCTGGGCGGCGCGGCCTGCGACGTGCTCAGCGAGGAGCCGCCGCGCCACGGCAACCCGCTGCTGGCCGCCGATATCCCGCGCCTGATCATCACCCCGCACAACGCCTGGGGCAGCCGCGAGGCGCGCCAGCGCATCGTCGGCCAGCTGGCGGAGAATGCCCAGGCCTTCTTCGCCGGTGCAGCGCAGCGAGTGGTCGGCTAAGCTACGCGCCCTTTTTCCCGAGCGGAGAGCCGCCCATGGACCCTCGAAGCGAAGTACTGCTGCGCCAGGCGGAGCTGTTCCAAGGCCCGCTGCTGCTCGCCGGGCTGCCCGCCGACGACCTGCTCGGCCGGCTGCCGAACGCCCGCGGCTGGAGCTGGCACGCCGGCGAACAGGCCCTGCTGCAGGCCCGTTTCGCCGGGCGCTGCCAGTTCGGCACTGCTGTTCCCGAGCGCGCATTTGATAGCGCCGTGCTGTTCCTGCCGAAGTCGCGCGAGCTAACCGACTACCTGCTGCAAGCCCTGGCCGCCCGCCTGGGCGGCCGCGAGCTGCTCCTGGTCGGCGAAAAACGTGGCGGTATCGAGCGCGCAGCCAAGCAACTGGCGGCCTATGGCCATGCGCGCAAGCTGGACAGCGCCCGCCACTGCCAGCTGTGGCAGGTCAGCGTGAGCCGGGCGCCGGCCAGCCCCGACCTGGAAGGCCTGGCCCGGCACTACCAGCTGCAGCTGCACGATGGCCCGCTGCAGGTGGTCAGCCTGCCGGGCGTGTTCAGCCATGGTCGCCTGGATCGCGGCACCGCCCTGCTGCTCGATCAGCTGGATGGCATGCCGGCCGGCCACCTGCTCGACTTCGGCTGCGGCGCCGGCGTACTCGGCGCCACGCTCAAGCGCCGCTACCCGCACAGCCGGGTCAGCCTGCTGGACGTGGACGCCTTCGCCGTCGCCAGCAGCCGCCTGACCCTGGCCGCCAATGGCCTGGAGGCCGAGGTCATCGCCGGTGACGGTATCGATGCGGCACCCAGCGGGCTGGCCGCCATTCTCAGCAACCCGCCGTTCCACCAGGGCGTGCACACCAGCTACCAGGCCACCGAGCAGCTGCTGCGCCAGGCCGCCCAGCACCTGCAGCCGGGCGGCGAGTTGCGCCTGGTGGCCAACAGCTTCCTCAAATACCCGCCGCTGATCGAGCAGCACCTGGGTAGCTGCCAGACGCTCAAGGACGCCGAGGGTTTTCGCATCTACCGGGCCATTCGCCGCTAGCCAGAGAGAGGGCAAGTGAAACCCGTACCAGCGCTACCGCGGGTTTCACTCGACCACTCGGAAGCCAACGCCCCACGTGGGTTGCCCAAGCAGAGCGAGTTGGGCACAATGCCGCCCGTCCTAGGGGAGTAGTCTCCCGTGAGCGCCCGCTCACCCGGCATGCGTCAACACACTTGCTCCACAGAGCATGGCGCATGCGACCTCCGGCCTGCAGCAGGCCTGGGTTTGACAAGACCTATGACACGCACACCTTACCCGGGGCGGGGAGGTCGTACGTGTCATAGCTAACCGTCGAACCCGCCCCTTAGGAATGCCTGATGCTGGAATCCCTGTTCGTCTCCACCGGAATCGTTGCCCTGGCCGAAATCGGCGACAAGACGCAGCTGCTCGCGCTGGTCCTGGCCGCACGTTTCCGCCGTCCCTGGCCGATCATCTGGGGCATCGTCATCGCCACCCTGGCCAACCACTTCGTCGCCGGCGCGGTCGGGCACTGGGTCGCCGGGCTGTTCTCGCCCACCACCCTGAGCTGGATCCTCGCCGCCTGCTTCGCCGCCGTGGCCGTCTGGACCCTGATCCCGGACAAGCTGGACGACGACGAAACCTCCGCCCTCAAGCGCTACGGCCCGTTCTTCACCACGCTGATCGCCTTCTTCATCGCCGAGATGGGCGACAAGACCCAGATCGCCACCGTGATGCTGGCCGCCCAATACCAGCACCTGTTCATGGTGGTCGCCGGCACCACGCTGGGCATGCTGCTGGCCAACGTGCCGGTGGTCCTGGCCGGGCATTTCGCTGCCGATCGTCTGCCGCTGACGCTCATTCATCGCCTCGCCGCCGCCTGCTTCCTGGCCCTGGCGATCTACGCAGCCTGTCAAGCACTGGGCCTGGTCGGCGGTCTCTGAGAAAAAGCCGCGCCGGGAGCCGCCGGCAGCGCCAGTCACCGCCCCGGATCGGGCTGGTAAGCTGTGCAAGGAGTTGCACAGTCCCTGCCTGACTGAGGAGCAGTACATGTCACTGGAAGAGATGAAGAAGCGCGTACGCCAGCACATCGACCTGTCATGGAACAAGGGTCGGCTGGCCCTGGCCGAGCAGCTGCACAGCCCGGACTTTCTCTACAAGAGCTCGTTCATCGGCCGGCCGCTGAACAGCGCGGCCTACGTGCAGATGGTCTTGGACATCCGCAGCGCCATGCCCGACCTGGAAGTGGTGCTCGAGGAATGCATCGCCGAAGGCCACAAGGTGGTGACCTGGAGCACCCTGATCGGCACCATCCAGAAGCCTGCCCTGGGCTATCCGCCGAGCGACAAGGTGATGAGCATCTCGGCCATGGCCTTCTGGAGCCTGACCCCGGCCGGCGATATCCGCGAGATCTGCACCATGTTCGACATGGAAAGCTTTCGCTCCCAGCTCGGCCTGCAGACCCAGCCGTTCACCGAGAAAGCCCTGCCCTGAGCCCCTCCTGACGAACCGGCGCGCAACAGCGCCGGTGCGTGCTGTTACTGCCGGCCCCGGGCCTGCTGGTACAGCGGCATGACCTTGGGAATCGCCGCCTGCAAGGCCGCGATGCGGCTGCCGGAGGACGGGTGGGTGCTCATGAACTCCGGCGGAGCGCCGCCACCGGCACTGCTCATCTTCTGCCACAGGCTGATCGCCGCATTGGGGTCGAAGCCGGCGCGCGCCGCCAGCTCCAGGCCGATGATATCCGCCTCGTTCTCGTTGCCGCGGCTGTTGGGCAGGGTCATGCCGTACTCCACCGCGGCATCGGCCAGGACCATGCTGTCGGACCCCAGCCCCAGCAAGGCGCCGGCGCCCTGCTTGGCCAGCTCGACGCCGTAGGCCTTGGACATCGCCTCGCGGCTGTGCTCGCGCAGGGCATGGGCGATCTCGTGGCCCATCACCGCGGCGATTTCGTCATCGGACAGCCGCAGCTTCTCGATCAGGCCGCTGTAGAAGATGATCTTGCCGCCGGGGCCGCAGTTGGCGTTCAGCTCCGGGCTGTCGATCAGGTTGACCTCCCACTGCCACTGCGCCGCATCGGCGCGGAAGATCGGCGCCTGGCGGATCAGGCGGTCGGCAATCGCCTGCAGGCGCCGGGCATTCTGGCTGCTCTTGTCCAGCACGCCCTTGGTCGTGGCCTCCCCCAGGGTCTGCTGGTAGGACTGCGCATACATCTGGTTGACCTGCTGGGTCGACAGCATGCTGAACATGTACTGCTTGCGCTCGACCCCAACGGCGCCGCCGCTGGTGGTGTTGACCGCCTGACAGGCTGCGAGCAATCCGCAAACAGCCACTCCAGCCAGGCGCAATGGGGTAATCATGGTGTTCCTCCGTCATCACAGGTGGCTCATGCTAGGTCGGCCTCGGCCGCGGGACAACCCGCGCCGCTTGCACTATGACCCGCGGCGATCTTTGCTAGTTGCATGGCCGCGCTAATGCTTTAACCCCGCGCGGCCGATAAGCCAGGGACAGGTTACAACTCGATCGTTGTGGAGTCCCTATGCGCTTCAAGTCCATCCAGTTTTCCGTGGTCGTGCTGGCCGGCGCCAGCGTGCTCGCCGTCGTCATCGCCCTGGTGCTGTACGCCCTGTTCGCCGGCTCGCGCACCCAGGAACTGGTGCATGAGCGCACCCGGGTATTGCTCGAACAGGTGATCGACCAGCGCCTGATCGCCCTGGCCCAGGCCCAGGTCGGCAGCCTGCAGCAACAGTTCGAAGCGCCGATGAACCTGTCCAAGTCCCTGGCCACCCTCAGCAGCCAGATGAGCGCCAATGCCGACGGCACACCGGCCGTCAGCCTGAGCCGTGAAGAGCTGTCCGCCCTGACCGGCGTCTACCTGGGCAAGCACCCCGAACTGATCGACCTGTACATCGGCTGGGAGCCCAATGCCTTCGACCAGGACGACGACCTGTACGCCGGGCAGAAGGACGGCGGCTACGACGAGAGCGGTCGCTTCATGCCCTGGTGGTACCGCGACGGCAACGTCCTGAAGCTGGAGCCGCTGACAGCCGGCCTGATGGAAAGCGAGAAGATGCTGCCCACCGGCGTGCGCGAAGGCGAATTCTACCTGTGCCCGAAAACCAGCAAGCAGCCCTGCGTGGTCGACCCGGCCGCCTACGATTTCGGCGGCAAGCAGGTGCTGGTCGCCTCCTTCAACGCGCCCATCCTGGTCGACGGCCAGTTCAAGGGTGCGGTGGGCAACGACCTGGCCCTGGACTTCATCCAGGGCCTGCTCGGCCAGGCCAAGAGCGGGCTCTACCAGGGCGCCGGGGAGCTGGCGCTGATCGCCGCCAACGGCACCCTGATCGCCGCGACCAAGGATGCCGGGCTGATCGGCCAACCCGCCAGCAAGGCCCTGCAGGGCGAGTTGCTGGACCAGCTCAAGCAAAGCAGCGACGAACAGCCGATCCTCCATCTCGACGACGACCAGCAACAGTTCCAGCTGCTGCTGCCGTTCAAGGTGGCCGGCACCAGCACACGCTGGACGCTGGCCATCGAGCTGCCGACCGCGGCGGTATTCGCCGACCTGCAGAAGCTGCAATCGGGCCTGGCCGAGCAGGCCCGGGAAGACACCCTGGGCATGACCCTGGTCGGCCTACTGGTCGCCAGCCTCGGCCTGCTGGTGATCTGGTTCGTCGGCTACGGCATCGCCCACCCGCTGCGGCAGATGGTCGGCATGCTCGACGACATCGCCAAGGGTGACGGCGACCTGACCAAGCGCCTGCAGGTGGACCGCGCCGACGAGCTGGGGCAGATCGCCAAGGGATTCAACACCTTCCTCGACAAGCTGCAACACATGATCCGCGACGTGGTCACCTCGGTACAGCAGGTCAGCGACTCGTCGGAACACACCGCCGACATCGCCATCCGCACCAACCAGGGCGTGCAGAAGCAGATGGCCGAGATCGACCAGGTCGCCACCGCCGTGCACGAGATGACCGCCACCGCCCAGGACGTAGCGCGCAACGCCACCCAGGCGGCCGAAGCCGCCAACCATGCCGACCGCTCGGCCAACGACGGCAAGCACATCGTGCAGAAGACCTCCAGCGCAATTGCCTCGCTGGCCACCGAGATCGGCCGCGCGACCGGCGTGGTGCAGACCCTAGCCAAGGACAGCGAGAACATCAACGCCATCCTGGTGGCCATCCGCGGCATCGCCGAACAGACCAACCTGCTCGCCCTCAACGCGGCCATCGAGGCGGCCCGGGCCGGCGAGCAAGGCCGCGGATTTGCCGTGGTCGCCGACGAGGTGCGCAACCTGGCGCAGAAGACCCAGCAGGCCACCGAAGAAATCCAGGCGATGATCCAGCAGCTGCAACACGGCACCCGCGAAGTGGTCAGCGTCATGGAGCAGAGCCAGGCGCGCACCGACGACAGCGTGCAGCAGGCCGCTGCCGCCGCCCAGGCGCTGGAATCGATCACCCAGGCGGTGTCGGTGATCAACGACATGAACACCCAGATCGCCAGCGCCGCCGAGGAACAGAGCGCGGTGGCCGAGGACATCAACCGCAACGTCACCAATATCGGTCAGGTCGCCGGAGAAGTGGCCGGTGGCGCCGACGAGGCCAGCCAGGCCAGCGCCGAGCTGACCAAGCTGGCCGAGCAGCAGCGGCGGCTAATCAATCAGTTCAGGGTGTAAGCGAGGCGATGGGCGGGGCGCCCTGCCCCGCCTTGAGCACTTAGCTCAGGCCTTGTGCGCCCAGCGCTGGCGCAGCCACTCCAGGTCTTCCGGGCGGGTGATCTTCAGATTGTCCGCCCGCCCCTCGATCAGGCGCGGCGCCAGGCCGGCCCACTCCAGGGCAGAGGCCTCGTCGGTCACCGCCACGCCGGCGACCAGGGCATCGGCCAGGGCCCGATGCAGCGCGGCGAAATGGAACATCTGCGGGGTGAAGGCCTGCCAGATCACGCTGCGGTCGACCGTCTCCTGCACCCGGCCATCCGCCCCGACGCGCTTGAGGGTGTCGCGCGCCGGCACCGCCAGCAGGCCGCCGACCGGGTCGTCGGCCAGCTCGGCCAGCAGCAGGTCGAGGTCGGCACGCGCCAGGTTGGGCCGCGCCGCATCGTGCACCAGCACCCAGTCGCCCTCCTGCGCGCCCAGTTCGAGCAGCTGCAGCAGGCCATTGAGCACCGAGTCGGCCCGTTCGGCGCCACCCTCGACCCGCTGGATGCGCGGATCACGGGCGCCCGGGAGTGCCGGCCAGTAGGGATCGTCCGCCGCCAGGCAGAGCACCAGGCCCTTGAGCTGCGGATGATCGAGAAAACAATCGAGGGTGTGTTCGAGAATGCTCCGTCCGGCCAGCTGCAGGTACTGCTTGGGACGGTCGGCGCGCATGCGCGAGCCGATGCCGGCGGCGGGAATCACCACCCAGAACGGCGGCAGGGTCGCGCTGCTCATTCAGCCAGCTGATAGAGGGTCTCGCCCTCTTTGACCATGCCCAGCTCGTGGCGCGCGCGCTCCTCGACGGTCTCGGTGCCCTGCTTGAGCTCCATGACCTCGGCTTCGAGAATGCGATTGCGCTCCAGCAGGCGCTCGTTCTCACCTTTCTGATCGGCGATCTGGCGCTTCAGCTCGGCCACCTGGGCCAGACTGCCATCGCCCACCCACAGGCGATACTGCAGGCCGGAGAGCACCAGCAGCAGCGCGAGGAACAACCAGTAGGGAGCTTTAGCCATCGAACTCGGAATCCATAAGCAAAGGGCAGCTTGCGCTGCCCTTTTACCATTTCTTACCTAACTACTGAAAACGTCGCGAGCGACGATCAGGCCAGGCGCAGCAGTTTTCAGCCGCGGAACTCGGCACGACCCTTGTACGGGGCTTTGCCGCCCAACTGCTCTTCGATACGCAGCAGCTGGTTGTACTTGGACACGCGATCGGAACGGCACAGGGAGCCGGTCTTGATCTGGCCGGCGGCGGTGCCGACGGCGAGATCCGCGATGGTGCTGTCCTCGGTCTCACCGCTGCGGTGCGAGATCACCGCGGTGAAGCCGGCAGCCTTGGCCATCTGGATGGCTTCCAGGGTTTCGGTCAGCGAGCCGATCTGGTTGAACTTGATCAGGATCGAGTTGCCGATCTTCTCGTCGATGCCGCGCTTGAGGATCTTGGTGTTGGTGACGAACAGGTCGTCGCCGACCAGCTGCACTTTCTCGCCGATCTTGTCGGTCAGCACTTTCCAGCCGGCCCAGTCGGACTCGTCCATGCCGTCTTCGATGGAGATGATCGGGTAGCGCTGGGTCAGGCCGGCCAGGTAGTCGGCGAAGCCTTCGGCGCTGAACACCTTGCCCTCGCCTTCGAGGTCGTACTGGCCGTCCTTGAAGAACTCGCTCGATGCGCAGTCCAGGGCCAGGGTGATGTCGGTGCCCAGCTTGTAGCCGGCGTTGGCCACGGCCTCGGCGATGGCGGCCAGGGCGTCTTCGTTGGAAGCCAGGTTCGGCGCAAAGCCGCCCTCGTCACCCACGGCGGTGTTCAGGCCACGAGCCTTGAGCACGGCTTTCAGGTGATGGAAAATCTCGGCACCCATGCGCAGGGCGTCGGCGAAGGTCTTGGCGCCAACCGGCTGGACCATGAACTCCTGGATGTCGACGTTGTTGTCTGCGTGCTCGCCGCCGTTGATGATGTTCATCATCGGTACCGGCATGGAGTAGACGCCCGGGGTACCGTTGAGGTCGGCGATGTGCGCGTACAGCGGCACGCCCTTGGCCTGGGCGGCAGCCTTGGCGGCGGCCAGGGACACGGCGAGGATGGCGTTGGCGCCCAGCTTGCCTTTGTTCTCGGTGCCGTCCAGGTCGATCATGGCCAGGTCGAGGGCTTTCTGCTCGCGGGCATCGAAGCCCAGCAGCAGCTCACGGATCGGGCCGTTGATGTTGGCCACGGCCTTCAGCACGCCCTTGCCCAGGTAACGGCTCTTGTCGCCATCACGCAGTTCCAGCGCTTCGCGCGAACCGGTGGAAGCACCGGACGGCGCACAGGCGCTGCCGATGATGCCGTTGTCGAGGATTACATCGGCTTCTACGGTGGGGTTGCCACGGGAGTCGAGAACCTCACGGCCCTTGATGTCGACGATTTTTGCCATTCTTGTTAGCTCCAACAGTTGAAAGATGCGATCCGCAAGCGAGGCTTAAGCCGTCTGAATCGGTGCAAAACTCTTGACCAGATCATCCAGCTGCTTGAGCTGGGTGAGGAAGGGTTCCAGCTTGTCCAGGCGCAGGGCGCAAGGGCCGTCGCACTTGGCGTTGTCCGGGTCCGGATGGGCCTCGAGGAACAGCCCGGCCAGGCCCTGGCTCATGCCGGCCTTGGCCAGGTCGGTGACCTGGGCGCGGCGGCCGCCGGCGGAGTCGGCACGCCCGCCCGGCATCTGCAGGGCATGGGTGACGTCGAAGAATACCGGGTACTCGAACGACTTCATGATGCCGAAGCCGAGCATGTCCACCACCAGGTTGTTGTAACCGAAGGAGGAACCACGCTCGCAGAGGATCAGCTGGTCGTTACCGGCCTCCTCGCACTTGGCCAGGATGTGTTTCATCTCCTGGGGGGCGAGGAACTGGGCTTTCTTGATGTTGATCACCGCGCCGGTCTTGGCCATGGCCACCACCAGGTCGGTTTGCCGCGAGAGGAAGGCCGGCAGCTGGATGATGTCGCACACCTCGGCCACCGGCGCGGCCTGGTAAGACTCATGCACGTCGGTGATCACCGGCACGCCGAAGGTCTTCTTCACTTCCTCGAAGATCTTCATGCCCTCTTCCAGGCCCGGGCCGCGGAAGGAGGTGATCGAGGAGCGGTTGGCCTTGTCGAAGCTGGCCTTGAACACGTAGGGGATGCCGAGTTTCTCGGTGACCCGCACGTACTCTTCGCAGGCCTGCATCGCCAGGTCGCGCGATTCCATGACGTTGATGCCGCCGAACAGCACGAACGGCTTGTCATTGGCGATCTCGATGCCGCCAACCTTGATGATCTTCTGTGCCATGTCCTTATGCCTTCTTCGCTTTCTGGGCCAATGCCGCGTTGACGAAGCCGCTGAATAGCGGATGCCCGTCGCGCGGGGTGGAGGTGAACTCCGGGTGGAACTGGCAGGCGACGAACCACGGGTGATCCGGCGCTTCGACCACTTCGACCAGGGCACCGTCACCGGAGCGGCCGGAAACTTTCAGACCGGCGGCCTGCAGTTGCGGCAGCAGCTTGTTGTTGACCTCGTAGCGATGACGATGACGCTCGACGATCACGTCCTGGCCGTAGCAGGCGCGTACCTGCGAGCCGGCTTCCAGCTGGCAGTCCTGCGCACCCAGGCGCATGGTGCCGCCGAGGTCGGAGTTTTCGCTGCGCTTTTCCACTTCGCCGGTGGCGTCTTCCCACTCGGTGATCAGGCCGACCACCGGATGCGCGCTGGCCTGGTCGAATTCGGTGGAGTTGGCGTCCTTCCAGCCCAGCACATTGCGGGCGAATTCGATCACCGCCACCTGCATGCCCAGGCAGATGCCCAGGTAGGGAATCTTGTTCTCGCGGGCGTACTGCACGGTGGTGATCTTGCCTTCCACGCCGCGCAGGCCGAAACCGCCGGGCACCAGGATGGCATCGACGCCTTCGAGCAGGCCGGTGCCCTTGTTCTCGATGTCTTCCGAGTCGATGTAGCGCAGGTTGACCTTGGTGCGGTTCTGGATGCCGGCATGGCTCATCGCTTCGATCAGCGACTTGTAGGCATCCAGCAGCTCCATGTACTTGCCGACCATGGCGATGGTGACTTCCTTCTCCGGGTGCAGCTTGGCATCGACCACGCGCTCCCACTCGGACAGGTCGGCACCCTCGCAGCTGAGGCCGAAGCGCTCCACGACGAAATCATCCAGGCCCTGGGCATGCAGGATGCCGGGGATGCGGTAGATGGTGTCGGCGTCCGGCAGGCTGATCACCGCACGCTCTTCGACGTTGGTGAACAGGGCGATCTTGCGCCGCGAGGACAGGTCGATCTCGTGGTCGGAGCGGCAGACCAGCACATCCGGTTGCAGGCCGATGGAGCGCAGCTCCTTGACCGAGTGCTGGGTCGGCTTGGTCTTGGTTTCGCCGGCGGTGGCGATGTACGGCACCAAGGTCAGGTGCATCAGCATCGCGCGCTTGGCGCCGACTTCCACGCGCAGCTGGCGAATCGCCTCGAGGAAGGGTTGCGACTCGATGTCGCCGACCGTACCGCCCACTTCCACCATCGCCACGTCGGCATCGCCGGCGCCCTTGATGATGCGCCGCTTGATCTCGTCGGTGATGTGCGGGATCACCTGGATGGTCGCGCCCAGGTAGTCGCCACGGCGCTCCTTGCGCAGCACGTCTTCGTAGACGCGGCCGGTGGTGAAGTTGTTGTTCTGGGTCATGCGAGTGCGGATGAAGCGCTCGTAGTGACCCAGGTCCAGGTCGGTCTCGGCGCCGTCGTGGGTGACGAACACCTCACCGTGCTGGAACGGGCTCATGGTGCCCGGATCGACGTTGATGTAGGGGTCCAGCTTGAGCATGGTGACCTTCAGGCCCCGCGCCTCCAGGATGGCCGCCAGTGAAGCCGAAGCGATGCCTTTCCCCAATGAAGAAACAACACCACCCGTGACGAAGATGTAGCGCGTCATGAAAAATCCTAGAAGTCTGCGTTCAAGCGGTCAGCGCCGCCGGGGTGAAAGCGAGGCCGGCACACTCGGCCAACCTGAAATAAGCAAGCCACTGCGGGCTCCAAGGGAATCCGCAGAAAGCAGTAACAAGACGGGAGCGTAGTCTACCGGAAAGGCCCTTTCAGCTCAAACCTTGCGCGTTGGTCGGCGGCTGCCAGCACAAGCGCCAGTCGCCCAGCTGCGAGCCATCGATTCCCGGCAGGTTGGCCACGGCCAGCAGCGCCTCGCCGCGATAGAGCAGCGGCAAACGGCCGCGGACAAACGCCGGCACGCCGCGCTCGTTGAGCAGGCGCTTGAGGTCGCGATGGCCGCGCCCGGGGAGCGCCAGCACTTCGCCGCCGGTGCGGTAGCGAATCTGCAGCCCCTGCCGCGGTCCACTGCCCTGCAGGCTGGCCCAGCCATTGCCGGGCAACGCCAATGGTTGAGCCGGCATATCCCACGCCCCCGGCGCCAATGGCTGGCGCAGCCAGTCGCCGGCCAGCCACCACAACCGTTCGTCGGCACGCCTGAGCTCACCGGCGGCCAGGCGCCAGATCGGTGCCGCATCGGCAGCGGCATCGCGCAAGGCATCCCAGCCGGCCCAGTGGGCGCTGTCCGGCAAGGGCGTCAGGGGCGCCAGCCAGTGGCGCAGGGCATTGCGCTGGCGCGACGGCGACAACTCGCGCAACGCCGCCAGCCGCAGCGCGGGCAGGTTCAGCCAGGCGAACTCGCCCGCCAGCCGCGCAGGCGCCAGGTCGCCGACCGCCAACTCATCCAGCAGGTCCTGCGCCTCGCGCAGATGAGCCGCGCTGCGCGCCAGATTCTGCAGCGCCTGCGGCCAGTGCCGCGCCAGCGGCGGCAGCACCTCGTGGCGGAGGAAGTTGCGCGCCAGGCGGCTATCCGCATTGGACGGGTCCTCCACCCAGCGCAGCCCCTGCTGCTCGGCATAGGCCTGCAGCTCGGCGCGCGACACACCCAGCAGCGGCCGCAGCAACTGGCCGCGGCCCAGCGCCCGCCGCGCCGGCATGCCGGCCAGGCCACGCACGCCGGCACCGCGCAGCAGACGAAAGAGCAAGGTCTCGGCCTGATCATCGCGGTGCTGACCGGTGAGCAGCAGCTCGCCCGCGCCCAGGTGGCGCGCGAACGCGGCATAACGCGCCTCGCGGGCGGCCCGTTCGAGACTGGCCCCGGCCTCGACCTGGACGTACTCGACCCGCAGCGGCACACCCAATGCCGCGCACAGCTGCCGACAGTGAGCCGGCCAGGCATCGGCCGCCGCCTGCAAACCATGGTGGACATGGATGGCGCCAAGCGCCGGCAACGACTCGCGCTCGCGCAGGCGCACCAGCAGGTGCAACAGCACGGTGGAATCCAGGCCACCGGACAGCGCCACCCGCCAGGCCGGCGCGGCCAGCCAGGGTTGCAGCGCTGCGTGCAGTCGGCTTTCGAGAGAGATCATCGGCCTAGCTTAAACAACAACGGGCCCGAAGGCCCGTTGTGCGTGCTGCAGGATGATCAGGCGATGCCGTAGCTCATCAGGCGCTGGTAGCGACGCTCCAGCAGCTTGTCGGCATCCAGCTTCTGCAGGTCCTTGAGCTGCGACAGCAGCGCCTTGCGGATGCTCGCCGCCATGGCTTGCGGGTCGCGGTGGGCGCCGCCCAGCGGCTCGGCGATCACCTTGTCGACGATACCCAGGCCCTTCAGGCGCTCGGCGGTGATGCCCATGGCTTCGGCCGCTTCCGGCGCCTTCTCGGAGGTCTTCCACAGGATCGAGGCGCAGCCTTCCGGCGAGATCACCGAATAGGTGGAGTACTGCAGCATATTCAGCTGGTCGCAGACGCCGATGGCCAGCGCGCCGCCGGAACCGCCCTCGCCGATCACGGTGGCGATGATCGGCGTCTTCAGGAGCGCCATCACCCGCAGGTTCCAGGCGATCGCCTCGCTCTGGTTGCGTTCCTCGGCGTCGATGCCCGGGTAGGCGCCGGGGGTATCGATGAAAGTGAGGATCGGCAGCTTGAAGCGCTCGGCCATCTCCATCAGGCGGCAGGCCTTGCGGTAGCCTTCCGGGCGCGGCATGCCGAAGTTGCGACGGACCTTCTCGCGCACTTCGCGGCCCTTCTGGTGACCGATGATCATCACCGGCTGGTCGTCCAGGCGGGCAACGCCGCCGACTATGGCCGCATCGTCGGAGAAGTGGCGGTCGCCATGCAGCTCGTCGAACTCGGTGAAGATGTGCTCGATGTAGTCGAGGGTGTAGGGCCGGCGCGGGTGGCGCGACAGCTTGGAAATCTGCCAGCTGCTGAGATTGCCGAAAATGCTTTCGGTCAGCGTGCTGCTCTTGTCCTGCAGGCGGGAGATCTCGTCGCTGATGTTCAGCGCATTGTCGTTACCGACCAGGCGCAGCTCTTCGATCTTGGCTTGCAGGTCGGCGATCGGCTGTTCGAAATCGAGAAAGTTCGGGTTCATAGGCGTCCGTCATGCGTCGGCGGCCGAATGGCCGGGCGGCTGGTTCCATCTGGCGCATTACCTTAAGGGATAAGGCGCCCAGGGTCGAGGCCGAGAAGGCAAGCCTGTGGCCTGCCCCTCAGCGGTATTGGAGGAAGACGTTGTCTTTGCCGAACTGGTCACGCAGGGTCTGGATCAGACCATCGGCCGGGTCGATGCGCCATTGCTCACCGAACTGCAACAGGGCCTTGGCCTCGCTGCCGCTGTAGTCCAGAGTCAGCGGGCAGGCGCCGCGGTACTTGCCGAGCAATTCACCCAACCAGCGCAGGCGATCGCCCTGCAGCGCCTCGCGACCGACACGCAGGCGCAGACTTTCCGCCAGGCCGGTGCGCGCCTCTTCCAGGCTCATCACCCGCTTGGCGCGCAGGCGCAGGCCGCCGGAGAAGTCGTCGTTGCTCACCTCGCCCTCGACCACCACCAGCGCATCGCTCTGCAACAGCGCCTGGTTGCTGGCGAAGGCGTCGGCGAACAGCGAGGCCTCGATCCGCCCGGAACGGTCGTCGAGGGTGATGAAGCCCATCTTGTCGCCCTTCTTGTTCTTCATCACCCGCAGCGCCACGATCAGCCCGGCGATGGTCTGGGTGTCGCGGGCGGCGCGCAGTTCGACGATGCGCTGGCGGGCGAAGCGGCGCACCTCGCCCTCGTACTCGTCGATCGGGTGGCCGGTCAGGTACAGGCCGAGGGTGTCCTTCTCGCCCTTCAGGCGCTCCTTCAGCGACAGCTCGCGGACCTTGCGGTGGTTGACGTAGACGTCCGCCTCCGGCTCGGCGAACAGGCCGCCGAACAGGTCCATGTGGCCGCTGTCGTGGCTGCGTGCGGTCTGCTCAGCAGCCTGCACGGCCTCCTCCATGGCCGCCAGCAGCACCGCGCGATTGAGGTCGATGCCGGCCTGGTAGGCCTTGAGCTCGTCCTGGTAGTAGGGACCGAGGCGATCCAGTGCGCCCGAGCGGATCAGCGCCTCCAGGGTGCGCTTGTTGATGCGCTTGAGGTCGACGCGGTTGCAGAAGTCGAACAGGTCCTTGAACGGCCCGCCTTCGGCGCGGCACTCGACGATGGCCTCCACCGGCCCCTCACCGACCCCCTTGACCGCGCCCAGGCCGTAGACGATGCGCCCGTCGTCGTTGACGGTGAACTTGAACTCCGAGGTGTTCACGTCCGGCGCATCGATGCGCAGCTTCATGTTGCGGCATTCCTCGATGAGGATTACCACCTTGTCGGTGTTGTGCATATCCGCCGACAGCACCGCGGCCATGAAAGGCGCCGGGTGATGGGCTTTCAGCCAGGCAGTCTGGTAGGAAACCAGGCCGTAGGCGGCCGAGTGGGATTTGTTGAAGCCATAGCCGGCGAATTTTTCCACCAGATCGAAGATGTTGCCCGCCAGGTCGGCATCGATGTTGTTGTTGGCACAACCCTCGATGAAGCCGCCGCGCTGCTTGGCCATCTCCTCCGGCTTCTTCTTGCCCATGGCGCGGCGCAGCATGTCGGCGCCGCCGAGGGTGTAGCCGGCCATTACCTGGGCGATCTGCATCACCTGTTCCTGGTACAGGATGATGCCGTAGGTCGGCTTGAGCACCGGCTCCAGGCCCGCGTACTGGTAGTCCGGGTGCGGGTAGGACAGCTGCTCGCGGCCGTGCTTGCGGTTGATGAAGTCGTCCACCATGCCCGACTGCAGCGGCCCCGGGCGGAACAGCGCCACCAGGGCGATCATGTCTTCCAGGCAGTCCGGCTTGAGCTTCTTGATCAACTCCTTCATGCCGCGCGATTCGAGCTGGAAGACCGCGGTGGTCTCCGCCTTCTGCAGCATGTCGTAGGTCTTCTTGTCATCCAGCGGGATGAAATCGATGTTGACGTCGGGCAGGCCCTTCTTCGCTTGCTCGCGGTTGATCGTTTCCATCGCCCACTTGATGATGGTCAGGGTGCGCAGGCCGAGGAAGTCGAACTTGACCAGGCCGGCCGCCTCCACGTCATCCTTGTCGAACTGGGTGACCAGGCCGCCGCCTTCCTCATCGCAGGCGATGGGCGCAAAGTCGGTGAGCTTGGTCGGCGCGATCACCACGCCGCCGGCGTGCTTGCCGGTACCGCGGCAGATGCCCTCGAGCTTGAGCGACATCTCCCAGATTTCCGCCGCCTCCTCGTCGACCTTGAGGAACTCGCGCAGCGGCTCCTCCATCTCGTAGGCCTTCTCCAGGGTCATGCCGACTTCGAAGGGGATCATCTTCGACAGGCGATCGGCCAGGCCGTAGGACTTGCCCTGCACCCGCGCCACGTCGCGCACCACCGCCTTGGCCGCCATGGTGCCGAAGGTGATGATCTGGCTCACCGCGTTGCGCCCGTATTTCTCGGCCACGTAGTCGATCACCCGGTCGCGGCCGTCCATGCAGAAGTCGACGTCGAAGTCGGGCATGGAGACCCGTTCGGGGTTGAGGAAACGCTCGAACAGCAGGTCGTAGGCCAGCGGGTCGAGGTCGGTGATCTTCTGCACGTAGGCCACCAGCGAACCGGCACCCGAGCCCCGGCCCGGGCCGACCGGCACGCCGTTGCTCTTGGCCCACTGGATGAAGTCCATGACGATCAGGAAGTAACCGGGGAAGCCCATCTGGATGATGATATCCAGCTCGAAATTCAGCCGGTCGATGTAGACCTGCTTCTTCGCCTCGTAGTCCGGGGTGTCCTTGGGCAGCAGGACCTGCAGGCGCTCCTCCAGGCCGTCGAAGGAGACCTTGCGGAAGTACTCGTCCATGGTCATGCCGGCCGGCACCGGGAAATCGGGGAGGAAGTACTTGCCCAGCTGCACCTCGATGTTGCAGCGCTTGGCGATCTCCACGGTGTTGGCCAGCGCCTCGGGGATATCGCTGAACAGCTCGGCCATCTCGGCCGGGGTCTTCAGGTACTGCTGATCGGAATAGGTGCGCGGCCGGCGCGGATCATCCAGGGTGCGGCTTTCGCCGATGCACACGCGGGTTTCGTGGGCCTCGAAGTCGCCCTGCTTGAGGAAGCGCACGTCATTGGTCGCCACCAGCGGCGCACCACAGCGCTCGGCCAGGGCCACGGCAGCATGCACATGCTCCTCGTCGTTGATCCGGTTGCAGCGGTGCAGCTCCAGGTAGAAACGCTCGGGGAACACCGCCCGCCATTCGCCCAGCAACTCCTCGGCGCGGGCCTGTTCGCCGGCCAGCAGGGCATGACCGATCTCGCCGTCGCGCGCGCCGGACAGGGCGATCAGGCCCTCGGCCGCTTCCTTGACCCAGTCGCGCTGGATGATCACCAGGTCGTTGCTCTGCCCATCGCTCCAGCCGCGGGACACCAGCTCGGTGAGGTTGCGATAGCCCTTGGGGTTCATCGCCAGCAGGGTCATGCGCGTCAGCGGGCCATCTTCCTCGGCGCTGGCCAGCCAGATGTCGGCACCGCAGATCGGCTTGATCCCGCCGCCCATGGCCGCCTTGTAGAACTTCACCAGCGAGCACATGTTGCTCTGGTCGGTCACCGCCACCGCCGGCATGCCGGCAGCGGCCACCGCCTTGACCAGGGGTTTGACCCGCACCAGTCCATCGACCAGGGAAAACTCGGTGTGCAAACGCAGATGGACGAAGGTGGCGGTCATGACGATCCTGTACAGAACACAAAAACAATAAGGCCCGGATTGTACCGGGCCCGCACTCAAACGACAGCTTGAGACTGTCGCTAGTCGACTCCTTCCAGCACCGCGCGCACCGGGGCGAAGGAGCGCCGGTGGATCGGTGTGGCGCCCAGGCGCTTGAGCGCTTCCAGGTGCACCGGCGTGGGGTAACCCTTGTGCCCACCGATGCCATAACCGGGATACAAGGCTTCCAACTCCTGCATCTCGCGGTCGCGGCTGACCTTGGCCAGGATCGAGGCGGCAGCAATGGCCGGCACCTGGCTGTCACCCTTGACCACCGGCGCACTGGGCACCGCCAGGCGCGGACAGCGATTGCCGTCGATCAGCGCCAAGCGCGGCGTCACCTGCAGGCCTTCGACCGCGCGCTGCATGGCCAGCATGGTGGCATGCAGGATATTCAGGCGGTCGATTTCCTCCACCTCGGCGCGGGCGATGCACCAGGCCAGGGCCTTTTCGCGGATCTCGTCGAACAGTTTCTCGCGGCGCGCCTCGCTGAGTTTCTTCGAGTCGTTGAGGCCGAGGATCGGCCGCGCCGGGTCGAGAATCACCGCCGCCGTAACCACCGGGCCGCACAAGGGGCCGCGACCGACCTCGTCGACGCCGGCGACCAGCTCCTCGACCAGGCTGAAATCCAGACCCAGCTGCATCAGGCCTGCCCCGCCAGTTTGAGCACCGCATCGGCGGCCTGCTGCGAGGCGTCCTGGCGCAGCGCGCGATGAATCACATCGAAGCCCTGGGTCTGCTCCACGCCATTGTCGAGCAGCGGCACCAGGGCCTGGGCCAGGGCGTCGGGCGTGGCGGCATCCTGGATCAGTTCCGGCACCAGCATGCGCTCGGCCAGCAGATTGGGCAGGGAAATGTACGGGCTTTTCACCAGGCGCTTGAGAATCCGGTAGGTCAGCGGCGCCACGCGGTAGGCCACCACCATCGGCCGCTTGTACAACAGCGCCTCCAGGGTCGCCGTACCGGAGGCGATCAGCACCGCATCGCAGGCCGCCAGCGCCTCGTGGGACTGGCCATCGAGCAGCAGCAACGGCAGGTCGCGACTGGCCAGCAATGCCTCCAGCTGGGCCCGTCGCTCGGCGCTGGCGCAGGGCAGCACGAACTGCACGCCCGAACGCAGCGCACGCAGGCGCTGCGCCGTATCGAGGAACAGTTCGCCCAGACGCGCCACCTCGCCGCCACGGCTACCCGGCAGCAGCGCCACCAGCGGCGCCTCGAGAGGTACGCCCAGGGCTGTCCGAGCCGCCTGGCGATCGGCCTGCAAGGGGATGGTATTGGCCAAGGGATGCCCGACGAAACGCACCGGTACCTGATGGTCGAGGTAGAACTTGGCCTCGAAGGGAAACAGGGTCAGCATCAGGTCGCAGGCTTGGCGAATTTTCAGCACGCGCTTCTGCCGCCAGGCCCAGACCGACGGACTGACGTAGTGCACGGTCTTGATCCCGGCCTGGCGTAGCTTGAGTTCGAGGGTCAGGTTGAAGTCCGGCGCATCGATACCGATGAACACATCCGGTTTGGCGTCGCTCAGCGTGCGGATCAGGCGCTTGCGCCGGGCCAGCAGCTCTGGCAAGCGGCCGAGCACCTCGACCAGCCCCATCACCGCCAGACGCTCCATGGGAAAGTAGGACGCCAGGCCTTCGGCCTGCATGCGCGGGCCACCGATACCGATGAATTCGACCTGCGGATGCCGCGCCTTGAGCGCCTGCATCAGACCGGCGCCGAGGATGTCGCCGGAAGCCTCACCGGCGACCAGCGCTATGCGTAAGGGACGGGCCATGACTTAGCGGGTGATGCCGCGGGTCGAGGCCTGGATGGAGTCGCGGAACACCGCCACTTCCGGAAATTGCGCGGAGGACTCGGCCAACTCGGCCAGCGCCTGCTCGACGGTCAGCCCCTGGCGATACACCACCTTGTAGGCGCGGCGCAGGGCGGCGATGGCCTCGGTGCTGAAACCGCGCCGGCGCATGCCCTCGAAGTTCATGCTGCGCGCCTCGGCCGGGTTGCCGAACACGGTGACATAGGCCGGCACATCCTTGCCGATGGCCGTGCCCATGCCGGAGAAGCTGTGCGCGCCAATGCGGCAGAACTGGTGGACCAGGGTGAAGCCGGAGAGGATCGCCCAGTCGTCCATATGCACATGCCCGGCCAGGGCGGTGTTGTTGACCAGGATGCAGTGGTTGCCAATCACGCTGTCGTGGCCGATATGCACATAGGCCATCAGCAGGTTGTGGTCGCCAATGGTGGTTTCCGAGCGGTCCTGCACGGTACCGCGGTGGATGGTCACCCCCTCGCGGATCACGTTGTGGTCGCCGATCACCAGGCGGGTCGGCTCGCCGTTGTACTTCAGGTCCGGGGTGTCTTCACCGACCGAAGAGAACTGGTAGATATTGTTGTGCTTGCCGATCTTGGTCGGGCCCTTGACGATCACGTGCGGGCCGACCACTGTGCCCTCGCCAATTTCCACATCGGGCCCAATGATCGACCAGGGGCCGACCTGAACGTCATCCGCCAGCTTGGCCGACGGATCGATGATGGCGCGAGGGTCAATCAAACTCATAGTTTGCGTTCCGCACAGATGATTTCCGCCGAGCAGACTTCCTTGCCATCGACGCTGGCCTGGCACTCGAACTTCCAGATGCTGCGCTTGCAGCTGAGGAAGCGCGCTTCCAGGATCAGCTGGTCGCCCGGCAGCACCGGCTGGCGAAAGCGTAGCTTGTCCGAGCCGACAAAGTAGTACAGCGTGCCGTCGGCCGGCTTCACATCGAGCATCTTGAAGCCGAGGATGCCGGCGGCCTGAGCCATGGCTTCGATGATCAGCACGCCCGGCATGATCGGGTGCTGGGGAAAGTGGCCGTTGAAGAACGGCTCGTTGATGCTGACATTCTTGTAGGCGCGAATCTTCTTGCCTTCAACATCCAGGTCCACCACCCGATCCACCAGCAGGAAGGGGTAACGGTGCGGCAAATACTCGCGAATCTCGTTGATGTCCATCATGTACGGAAAGCCTGTTCTAAAGAATGGGAGCGTGCGTCGGACGCGGGTCAGGCATCTGATGAGGCATCGTCGCTCGGGGTCACGGCAGCCAGGCGCTTTTCCATATCGCGCAGGCGTCGTGCCATATCGTCCAGCTGGCGAATGCGCGCGGCACTCTTCTTCCAGTCGGCCGCAGTTTGCATCGCCGTGCCCGAGGAATAGGCCCCGGGCTCGGTAATCGAACGGGTGACCATGGTCATCCCGGTAACGAACACGTTGTCGCACACCTCGATGTGCCCGACCATGCCGACACCGCCGGCGATCATGCAGTTGCTGCCGATCTTGGTGCTGCCGGAAATGCCCACGCAGCCTGCCATCGCGGTGTTGTCACCGACCTGCACGTTGTGCGCGATCATGATCTGGTTATCCAGCTTGACCCCGTTGCCGATCAGCGTATCGGCCAGGGCACCGCGGTCGATGGTGGTGTTGGCACCGATCTCGACATCGTCGCCCAGGGTCACGCCACCGATCTGCGCGATCTTGCGCCAGACGCCCTTCTCGTTGGCAAAGCCGAAGCCTTCGCCACCGAGTACGGCACCGGACTGGATGACCACGCGTTTGCCGATGTGCACGTCGTGATACAGGGTCACGCGCGGCGCCAGCCAGCCATTCTCGCCGATGGAACTGCGCGCACCTATCGAGCAATGCGCGCCGATGGTCACGCCAGCGCCGATCTGCACAGCGCTTTCGATCACCGCATAGGCACCGATGCTGGCAGTCGCATCGACCTGGGCATCGGCCGCCACCACGGCAGTCGGATGAATTCCGGCCGCGGCGACCGGTTTGCGATCGAACAGATGGGAAAGCTGGGCATAGGCCAGATAGGGATTGGCCACCAGCAGGGCATCGCCCGCGTAGCCTTCGGCATCGGCCGGCGTCAGCAATACCGCCGCCGCCTCGGTGGCAGCAAGAAACTTGCGGTACTGGGCGTTGGCCAGGAAGCTCAGCTGGTCGCCGCGGGCATCCTGCAGGGAGGCCAGGCCACGCACCGGCTTGTCCGCGGAGCCACGCAGGGTGGCCCCCAGACGCTCAGCCAGCTGACCGAGGGTAAACGACACGGCGCTCATGATCAGCGCAGCTTGTTCATGCGCTCGATGACCTGGCGGGTGATGTCGTACTGCGGTTTGACATCGATCACCGCGCCGCGCTCCAGCACCAGGTCGAAGCTGCCGCCCTTGATTACTTCCTCGACAGCCTTGTCCAGCTTCGGCTTGAGCTGCTTGAGCATGTCGCGATCGGAAATCGCCTTGGCCTCGTTCAGCTCCTTGGACTGGAACTGGAAGTCGCGCGCCTTCTGCTTGAATTCGAGTTCCAGACGCTCGCGCTCGGCCTGCTGCATGCGCTCGCCTTCCTTGACCAGACGGTCCTGGATGCGCTTGGCATCGGTTTCCAGCTGCTTGAGCTTGTTCAATTGCGGACCGAACTTCTTCTCGGCATCCACGGCGTACTTCTTCGCTGCGTCGGACTCAAGCAAGGCCATTTGATAGTTCAGTACCGCCACCTTCATCTCGGCAAACGCCGGAGTCGCCACCAAGGCCATGGTGATCAGTACCCATTGAGTCAACTTACGCACGATGCACTCCCGCAACAAAGACTGTTGTCATTTATCAAGCAATTAGAAGGTCTGACCCAGAGAGAACTGGAAGACTTGGGTATCCGCATCATCCGGTTTCTTGATCGGCGCCGCCAGGCTGAAGCTCAGCGGGCCCATGGCCGTGATCCAGGTCACGCCGACACCCACGGAACTGGCCAACTCGCCAATGTCCAGGTCGCAGGTGTTGCCATTCTCTTTCTGGGCGGTGGAGCAATTGGTGTCGTAGACGTTACCCACGTCCCAGAACAGCGAGGTGCGCAGGGAGCGCTGATCCTTGACGAACGGCATCGGGAACAGCATTTCCACGCCCCCCTGGATCAGCACGTTGCCGCCGAAGGGCAACGGGTCCTGGTCCGGGTCGGTGTAGCGACCATCGGCCCCGGCGCTGCCGTCGGTGATAATGCTGCCATCGGCTTTGCGCGCCACGCTGGGCGTGCTGCGCGGCCCGAGCGAGCTGTCCTCGAAACCGCGTACCGAGTTGAAACCACCGGCGTAGTAGTTCTCGTAGAACGGCAGGTCGGAGGTGGAGCCGTAGCTGTCGCCATAGCCCAGCTCGGTATGGAAGCGCAGGGTGTAGTTGTCGGTCACCGGTTTGAACAACTGGCCGCGGTAGTCCAGCTTGAAGAACGACAGGTCGCTACCCGGCACGGTGCTTTCCAGCACCAGGCTCTGGGAGTGGCCACGGTTGGCCAGCACACCACGGTTGAGCGTGGACTCGGACCAGCCGATCGAGGCTTTCAGGTTCAGGTAGTCCTCGCCCTCCTCCTCGAGGAAATCCATGATTTCGTCGACGGTGTAGGCGCCGGTGTCGATGCTGTCCTGCTGGATGGTCAGGCCATAGGTCAGGCGCGAGACCTCGCTGATCGGGTAGCCGATGCTCACCCCGGCACCATAGCTATCAACCGCATAGCTGGATACGTCGACATCCAGGTCATCATAGTCGGTGGTGCGGTAGAAGGCGTTGTAGCCCAGGCTGACGCCATCGGCGGTCCAGTAGGGGTCGACGAAGCCGAAGTTGTAGCTGGTCTGGTATTCGCTGCGGGTCAGGCCGAGGCTGACCTTGTTGCCGGTACCGAGGAAGTTGTTCTGGCTGATCGAACCACCGAGGATCAAGCCGGCGTTCTGGGCGAAGCCGACGCTGGCGGTGATCGAGCCGGAAGCCTGCTCCTCGACGCTGTAGTTGACGTCCACCTGGTCGTCGGTGCCCGGTACCTGCGGGGTCTCGACGTTGACTTCCTTGAAGTAGCCCAGGCGCTCGAGACGGGTCTTGGACTGGTCGATCAGGTAGGTCGAGGCCCAGCCACCTTCCATCTGGCGCATTTCACGGCGCAGCACTTCGTCTTCGGTCTTGGTGTTGCCACGGAAGTTGATGCGATTGACGTAGGCACGCTTGCCCGGATCGACCACGAAGGTGATGGCGACGGTCTTGTCTTCGTCGTTGGGCTGCGGCACGCCGTTGACGTTGGCGAAGGTGTAGCCCTCGTTGCCCAGGCGGCGAGTGATCAGCTCGGAGGTAGTGGTCATCACCTTGCGCGAGAAGACCTGACCCTGCTTGACCAGCAGCAGCTTCTTGACCTCTTCTTCCGGCACTTTCAGGTCACCGGAGAGTTTGACCTCGCTGACGCTGTACTTGTCGCCCTCGTCGACGTTGACGGTGACGTAGACGTGCTTCTTGTCCGGGGTGATGGATACCTGGGTGGAGGAGATATCCATGTTGATGTAGCCGCGATCCAGGTAGTAGGAGCGCAGACGCTCCAGGTCGCCGGACAGCTTCTCGCGGGCGTACTTGTCGTCGTTCTTGAAGAAGGACAGCCAGTTGGTGGTCTTCAGTTCGAACAGGCCGATCAGGTCCTCATCGGAGAAGACCGTGTTACCCACCACGTTGATGTGCTGGATGGCGGCAACCGAGCCTTCGTTGATGTCGATCTTCAGTGCCACGCGGTTACGCGGCTGCGGAATCACTTCGGCTTCGATGCTGGCCGAATAGCGGCCCTGGGCCACGTACTGGCGCAGCAGTTCGTTGCGTACGCCTTCGAGGGTGGCGCGCTGGAAGATTTCGCCCTCGGCCAGGCCGGACTGTTCCAGGCCCTTCATCAGGTCTTCGGTGCTGATCGCCTTGTTGCCTTCGATCTCCACGCCGGAGATCGACGGACGCTCGATTACGGTGATGACCAACACGTCGCCATCGCGACCGAGCTGGATGTCCTGGAAGAAACCGGTTTTGAACAGTGCACGGGTAGCCTCGACCAGGCTACCGTCATCTGCCTGCTCACCGACGTTGAGCGGCAGGGCGCCGAACAGGCTGCCCGCGGAAACCCGCTGCAGGCCGTTGACGCGAATATCTGAGATGGTGAAGGACTCGGCGTGAACTTCGGCGATCATCAATGCGGCGAGCACCGCAGGTAGCAGCAGACGTTTCATGAAGTCCTTTCTTATTCCAACTGACAATAAAGAAGCCGCCGCAATGGGCGGCAGCTTCGCAATTCAGCGATTTGTTACAGACGGCCCAAGTCGTTGATCAGGGCCAGCAACATCACCCCGAGCACCAGACTGATGCCCACCTGCATGCCCCAACCCTGCACCCGCTCGGACAGCGGGCGACCCCGCACCCACTCGATCAGGTAGAACAGCAGATGCCCCCCATCCAGCACAGGGATGGGCAACAGGTTGAGAACCCCCAAACTAATGCTCAGCAGGGACAGGAAATAGAGGAAATCCCCCACTCCCGACTGGGCTGAAGCGCCCGCCACTTTAGCAATGGTTATCGGCCCACTCAAGTTTTTTACCGACAGCTCACCGACCAGCATTTTGCGTACCGAATCGAAGGTCAGCAGGGTCATGTGCCAGGTCCGCCGCAGCCCCTCGCCCAGCGCATCCAGCGGACCGTAGCGGACTTCGCGCAGCATCTGCGGCGGCCACTCGATAGCGCCGACACCGACGCCGAGATAACCGCCGCGCGCCTCACCTTCGCCGCGCACGGCAAGATTCACCGTGAATTCCAGCTCGCGCCCGTCGCGCTCGACCAGCAGGCGCACCTGCTGACCCGGCAGCTCGCGCAGCACATCCAGCACCTGCTGCCAGTCATCGATGCGCTGCTCGCCGATCAGCAGCAGGCGATCGCCCTTGCGCACGCCCGCCGCCTGCGCCGGCCCCTCGGGGTCGATCTCCTGCAGAATCGGCGCCATGGCCGGGCGCCACGGGCGAATACCCAGCGACTGCAGCGGATCAGGCTGCTCGGCCCCCTTCTGCCAATCACGCAACACCAGCTGGCGAGTGCTCTGCGCCGTCGAATCGGGCTCGCGCAGCAACAGCTCGAGCATGCCGCTCTCGCCGAGACGCCGCACCAGCTGCAGGTTGACCGCCCCCCAACCGGCAGTCGGCTCGCCATCCACGGCCAGGATCTCCTGCCCGGCCCGCAGGCCCGCCGCCGCCGCCAAGCTGTCCGCCTGCACGGCGCCGATAACCGGCTTGGCCTGCTGACTGCCGAGCATGGCCAGGACCCAGAAGAACAGGATGGCCAGCAGGAAGTTGGCGATAGGCCCGGCGGCGACGATGGCGATGCGCTGGCGCACCGACTTGCGATTGAAGGATTGCTCGATCTGCTCGGCCGGGACATCGCCCTCGCGCTCGTCGAGCATCTTCACGTAGCCACCCAGCGGGATGGCGGCCACGACGAACTCGGTACCCTGGCGATCCTGCCAGCGCAGCAGGGGGCTGCCGAAGCCCACGGAGAAACGCAGGACCTTGACCCCGCAGCGCCGCGCCACCCAGAAGTGACCGAATTCGTGGATAGTCACCAGCACGCCCAGCGCAACCAGGGTGCCAAAGAACATGTATAGCGCGCTCATCCTACTTCCTCCGGACTCAACGCCCGTGGCGACTCAGCCATTCACCGGCCAGCACCCGTGCCCGGGCATCGGCCGCCAGCACCGCGTCGAGGTTTTCGACCGCCGTGACCGGGGCAAGATTCAATACTTCATCGATGATACGCGCGATCTCGGGAAAGCGGATGCGCCGCTCGAGGAAGGCCGCCACCGCCACCTCATTGGCCGCGTTGAGCAGCGCCGGCGCACTGCCGCCCGCCTCCGCCGCCTGCCGCGCCAGACGCAAACAGGGGAAGCGCTGCTCGTCCGGACGCTGAAAGTCCAGACGCGCCACGGCGAACAGATCCAGCGGCGCCACGCCGGAGTCGATCCGCTGCGGCCAGGCCAGGGCATGGGCGATCGGCGTGCGCATATCCGGATTGCCCAGCTGCGCCAGCACCGAGCCATCGACATAGTCGACCAGCGAATGGATCACGCTTTGCGGGTGGATCACCACCTCGACCTGGCTCGGCCTGGCGTCGAACAGCCAGCACGCCTCGATCAGCTCCAGGCCCTTGTTCATCATGCTCGCCGAATCGACCGAGATCTTGCGCCCCATCGACCAGTTGGGATGGGCACAGGCCTGCTCGGGACTGACCTGTTCCAGCTCGGCCAGCGGGGTTTCGCGGAACGGGCCGCCGGAGGCGGTCAGCAGGATACGCCGTACCCCGACAGCCCCCAGGCCGCGGGCATAGTCGCCCGGCAGACACTGGAAGATCGCATTGTGCTCGCTGTCGATCGGCAGCAATACCGCGCCGCTGCGGCGCACCGCCTGGATAAACAGGTCGCCGGACATCACCAGCGCTTCCTTGTTGGCCAGCAGCACCTTCTTGCCGGCCTCGACCGCCGCCAGGGTCGGCTTGAGGCCAGCCGCGCCGACGATCGCCGCCATCACCGCATCGACTTCGGGATGCGCCGCCACTTCGCACAGACCGCCCTCGCCAACCAGCACCCGGGTCGGCAGCCCGGCCTGCTGCAGCGCCGCCTGCAACGCCTCGGCGGCCGGCGCATCGGCAACCACGGCATAGCGCGGCCGATGCTTGACGCACAGGGCCTGGAGTTCGACCAGGCGGGTGAAACCACTGAGAGCGAAGGCCTGGTAGCGCTCGGGATGACGCGCGATCACATCCAGGGTACTTAGGCCAATGGAGCCGGTCGCCCCTAGCACGGTGATCTGCTGCACCCGACTCACAGCGTGCCCCAGCCGGCCAGCCACAGCAGCACGGCGAATACCGGTACGGCCGCCGTCAGGCTGTCGATGCGATCCAGTACGCCACCGTGACCAGGCAGCAGGTTGCTGCTGTCCTTGAACCCGGACTGGCGCTTGAACATGCTTTCGGTCAGATCACCGACCACCGAGATCAGCACCACCAGCGCCGCACCGGCCATGGCCAGGACAAAGCCCTTGCCCTGCCAGCCCTGCTGCAGACCGACCACGGCGGTGATCAGCAGGCTGGCCAGCAGGCCGCCATACAGCCCCTCCCAGCTCTTGCCGGGACTCACCCGCGGCGCCAGCTTGCGCTTGCCGAAGGTCTTGCCGGCGAAATAGGCACCGATATCGGCCCCCCACACCAGCACCATGACGGCGATGATCAGCAGGTTCGCCTGCGGCCACTGCTTGAGCAGGACCAGGCCCTGCCAGGCCGGCAACAGGATCAGCAGACCGATCAGCAGCTTGCCGGGCAGGCCGCCCCAGTACCGGCTACTGGCGGGATAGCTCAGCACCAGCAGGGTAGCCAGCAGCCACCAGAGCACCGCCGCGCCGAGCAGCCAGGGAGCCAGAGCCGGAGCGAGATAGAGCCCATAGAGCAGCGCCGCCACGGCGGCGGCATAGGCCACGCGCTGCGCCTGCCCGGCGAAACCGGCCAGGCGCGCCCACTCCCAAGCTCCCAGGGTCACCACCGCACCAATGAACAGGGCGAATAGCCCGCCGTCGAGCAGGAAGAAACCGCACAGCACGACGGGCAGCATCAGCAGCGCCGTGATGATCCGTTGTTTGAGCATCAGCGACGCGCCTCGGCTTCCACCTGTTCACTGGTCTTGCCGAAGCGACGCTGGCGGGTAGAGAAATCGGCCAGCGCCTTGCGCATGGCCTCGTGCTTGAAGTCCGGCCAGAACAGGTCGGAGAAATACAGCTCGGAATAGGCCAGCTGCCACAGCAGGAAATTGCTGATGCGGTGCTCGCCGCCGGTACGGATGCACAGGTCCGGTAACGGCAGATCGCCGGTGGCCAGGCAGCTCTGCAGCAGCTCCGGAGTCAGGTCTTCCGGCTGCAGGTGCCCGGCCTGCACATCGCGCGCCAGGCGCTGCGCGGCCTGGGCGATATCCCACTGGCCGCCATAGTTGGCCGCGACCTGCAGGACGAAGCGCTTCTCGCCGGCGGTAATCTGCTCGGCCTCGCGCATGGCCGCCTGCAGCTCCGGATGGAAGCGCGAGCGATCGCCGATGATGCGCAGGCTGATGCCGTTTTCCTTAAGTTTCTTCGCCTCGCGGCGCAGCGCCCCGAGGAACAGCTCCATCAGCGCGCCGACCTCTTCGGCCGGGCGCTGCCAGTTCTCGCTGGAGAAGGCGAACAGGGTCAGCACCTCGACCCCCGCCTCGGCACAGACCTCGATCACCGCACGCACGGCGTCGACGCCAGCCTTGTGCCCGGCCACGCCCGGCAGCAGGCGCTTCTTCGCCCAGCGGTTATTACCATCCATGATGATGGCCACATGACGCGGCACTATCGCCGGGGCTTCCTGCTTGTTCTTGAGCATGGCTAGAGGACCGTCACACCGCCATCAGATCGGTTTCTTTGGCTTCCAGCGCCTTTTCCACCTCGGCGACGAACTTGTCGGTCAGCTTCTGCACCTCGTCGGCGGCGCGACGCTCCTCGTCCTCGCTGATTTCCTTGTCCTTGGTCAGCTTCTTCAGCTCGGCCAGGGCATCGCGACGCACGTTGCGCACGGCCACCTTGGCATCCTCGGCAACGCCACGCGCCTGCTTGGTGTAGCCCCGGCGGGTCTCTTCGGTCAGGGCCGGCATCGGCACCCGGATGGTGGTACCGGCACTGCTCGGATTCAGGCCGAGGTCGGAGGTCATGATGGCCTTCTCGATCGCAGCGCTCAGGGCTTTATCGTGAGCGACGATCTTCAGCGTACGGGCATCTTCCACGCTGATCGCAGCGACCTGATTCAGCGGCATCTCGCTGCCGTATGCAGGCACCTTGACGCTGTCCAATATGCTCGGATGCGCCCGACCGGTACGAATGGAGGCCAGGTTGCGCCCCAGGGACTCCAGGGATTTGACCATGCGCTCCTGGGCGTCTTTCTTGATCTCGTTGATCATTGTGCTTCCTCCTCGATCAGGGTTCCTTCCGCGCCGCCCACCACGATATTCAGCAGGGCGCCCGGCTTGTTCATATTGAAGACCCGCAGCGGCATCTTGTGGTCGCGGCACAGACAGATGGCCGTCAGGTCCATTACGCCCAGCTTGCGGTCGAGCACCTCGTCATAGGTCAGGCGCTCGAACTTCTCCGCGTTCGGGTCCTTGAAAGGATCGGCAGTGTACACGCCATCGACCTTGGTGGCTTTGAGCACCAGGTCGGCATCGATCTCGATGGCACGCAGACAGGCCGCCGAGTCGGTGGTGAAGAACGGGTTGCCGGTGCCGGCGGCGAAGATCACCACTTCCCCGGTAGCCAGGTGGCGCAGCGCCTTGCGCCGATCATAGTGATCGGTCACCCCGACCATGGAAATCGCCGACATCACCGTGGCCGGGATGTTCGAGCGCTCCAGCGCATCGCGCATGGCCAGGGCGTTCATCACGGTAGCCAGCATGCCCATGTGGTCGCCGGTGACCCGATCCATGCCGGCAGCGGACAGCGCCGCGCCGCGGAACAGGTTGCCACCGCCGATCACCAGCCCGACCTGCACGCCGATGCCGACCAACTGACCGACTTCCAGCGCCATGCGATCCAACACCTTGGGATCGATGCCGAACTCTTCCGAGCCCATCAGGGCCTCGCCGCTAAGTTTGAGCAGAATGCGTTTATAGCGAGGTTGGCGACCACTCACCTGCTGAGCCATGCGTATCTCTCCTGCGGCGTTGTTTTCTAGTCGAAGCGCTGCGGCTTCGTATTTTTACCCGGCAGTCAGACAACTGCCCGGTGAATTGGTGCGGCGCGACGAACGATTATGCCGCGCTTTGCAAAAGAGGCTGCACGCGCAAGCGGGCAGCCTCTTCGGTACGGCAGTGCAGAACCGTCTTACTGCTTGCTGGCGGCAGCCACTTGAGCAGCAACTTCGTCAGCGAAGTTGTCGACCGGCTTCTCGATGCCTTCACCGACCGCGAAACGGGTGAAGGAAACGATTTCAGCGCCGCCTTTCTTGGCCAGGGCACCGACGGTGATTTCCGGATCCTTGACGAAGGCTTGCTCAACCAGGCTGGCTTCGGCCAGGAACTTGCTGATACGACCGGCAATCATCTTCTCGACGATCTCGGCCGGCTTGCCCTTCATCTTGTCTTCGTTCAGGGACATGAACACGTTCTTCTCGCGCTCGATGGCCTCCTGGGAGACTTGAGTCGGCAGCAGGAATTCCGGGTTGCTGGCAGCCACGTGCATGGCGATGTCCTTGGCCAGCTCGACGGAACCGCCTTTCAGGGCCACGACCACGCCGATCTTGTTGCCGTGCAGGTAGGAACCCAGCACGTCGCCTTCAACACGCGCCAGACGACGGATGTTGACGTTTTCACCGGTCTTGCCGACCAGGATCAGACGATCGGCTTCACGGGCTTCGATCAGCGGCTCGACGGTGGTCAGCTTGTCGGCGAAAGCCTGGTCGACGCTGGCGGCGACGAAGGCCTTGAAGTCATCCTGCAGGGCCAGGAAGTCGGTCTGCGAGTTGACTTCCAGCAGAACGGCGGACTTGCCGTCGTCCTTGATCGCGATGGCGCCTTCGGCGGCAATGTTGCCAGCCTTCTTGGCGGCCTTGATGGCGCCCGAGGCACGCATGTCGTCGATGGCTTTTTCGATGTCGCCGCCGGCCTTGGTCAGGGCCTTTTTGCAATCCATCATGCCTTCGCCGGTGCGCTCGCGCAGTTCTTTAACCAGGGCTGCAGTAATTTCTGCCATGTTCTTGATCCTCTTGAATCGGTAGTCAACCAATCAACCCGGATACCGGGTACAAATTCGTAAGTGGCAAAAAGGGGGCCTAGCCCCCTTCTTGCGCAACGGGTGACCTCAGTCGCCCGCTATCAGCCTTCGCTGGCCTCGGAGGAAGCTTCTTCGACGAACTCGTCGGCGCCACCGGCAGCGTTGTTGCGACCACGGATCACGGCGTCGGCCATGGCACCCATGTACAGCTGGATGGCGCGGATGGCGTCGTCGTTACCCGGGATGATGTAGTCAACGCCTTCCGGGCTGCTGTTGGTATCGACGATGCCGATGACCGGGATGCCCAGCTTGTTGGCTTCGGTGATAGCAATGCGCTCGTGGTCGACGTCGATCACGAACAGAGCGTCCGGCAGACCGCCCATGTCCTTGATACCGCCCAGGCTGCGATCCAGTTTTTCCAGATCGCGCGAACGCATCAGGGCTTCTTTCTTGGTCAGCTTGGCGAAGGTGCCGTCCTGGGACTGGACTTCCAGTTCGCGCAGGCGCTTGATCGAAGCACGGATGGTCTTGTAGTTGGTGAGCATGCCGCCCAACCAGCGATGATCGACGTACGGCGAACCGCAACGTGCGGCTTCGTCAGCCACGATCTTGCCGGCGGAACGCTTGGTGCCCACGAACAGGATCTTGTTTTTGCCCGCAGCCAGTTTCTCAACGAAGGACAGAGCCTCGTTGAACATCGGCAGGGTTTTTTCCAGGTTGATGATGTGGATCTTGTTGCGCGCGCCGAAAATGAACTTGCCCATTTTCGGGTTCCAGTAACGGGTCTGGTGGCCGAAGTGCACACCGGCCTTCAGCATATCGCGCATATTGACTTGGGACATGATAGTTCCTTGATAAGTCGGGTTAGGCCTCCACGCATCCCGCTATCCAACCCTTGCAGGCACCCAGGATAACGTGTCGATACGTGTGCGGATTAAAGCTTCACGAGCCCACAGCCCGTAAAGCGGCGCATTTTATATCACAGAACGGCGCCACAAGCTACCCACCTCGACTCGCCGCGCGCATGGCGCTTATGGCTTGCAGCCCGAAGCTGTTAACATGCGCCCTTGTCCTGCCTGCGCCCGAGAGCCCATATGACCGTCACCATCAAGTCGCCGGAAGAAATCGAAAAAATGCGCATCGCCGGCCGCTTGGCCGCCGAAGTGCTGGAAATGATCGGCGAACACGTCAAGCCCGGCGTCACCACCGAAGAGATCGACCGCATCTGCCACGACTATATCGTCAACGTGCAGAAGGCCATCCCGGCGCCGCTCAACTACGGCGCCGCCCCCGGCCGCCCGGGTTTCCCCAAGTCGATCTGCACCTCGCTCAACCACGTGGTTTGCCACGGCATCCCCAATGACAAGCCGCTGAAGGACGGCGACGTGCTGAACATCGACGTCACCGTGATCAAGGACGGCTACCACGGCGACACCAGCAAGATGTTCATGGTCGGCAAGGTTGCCGAGTGGGCGGTCAAGCTGGCCCAGGTCACCCAGGAGTCGATGTACAAGGGCATCGCCCTGGTCAAGCCGGGCGCGCGCCTGGGCGACATCGGCGAGGTGATCCAGAAGCACGCCGAGAAGCACGGTTTCTCCGTGGTCCGCGAATACTGCGGGCACGGCATCGGCGCGGTGTTCCACGAAGAGCCGCAGGTGCTGCACTACGGCCGCGCCGGTACCGGCATGGAACTCAAGGCGGGCATGACCTTCACCATCGAGCCGATGATCAACCAGGGCCGCCCGGAAACCCGCCTGCTCGGTGACGGCTGGACCGCCATCACCAAGGACCGCAAGCTGTCCGCGCAGTGGGAACACACCGTGCTGGTCACCGAGGGCGGCTACGAGATCCTCACCCTGCGCAGCGACGACACCATCGCGCGCACCTCAGCCTGAGCATATAGAAGGTAGGCCGCATGCCGCAGATGGATCCGGAGTTGTTTGATCGCGGCCAGTTCCAGGCCGAACTGGCGCTCAAGTCCAGTCCCATCGCCGCGTTCAAGAAGGTCCTCAAGCAGGCGCGCGAGGTGCTCGACGGGCGTTTCCGCGAGAGCCGCGACATCCGCCGCCTGATCGAGGACCGCGCCTGGTTCGTCGACCAGATCCTGCGCTGCGCCTGGGATCGCTTCGACTGGAGCGAAGACGCCGACATCGCCCTGCTGGCGGTCGGCGGCTACGGCCGCGGCGAGCTGCACCCCAACTCCGACATCGACCTGCTGATCCTGCTCGACAGCGCCGACCACGAAGTCTTCCGCAGCCCCATCGAAGGCTTCCTCACCCTGCTCTGGGACATCGGCCTGGAAGTCGGGCAGAGCGTGCGTTCAGTGGATGAATGCGCCGAAGAGGCGCGCGCCGACCTGACGGTGATCACCAACCTGATGGAAAGCCGCACCATCGCCGGCCCCGAGCGCCTGCGCCTGCGCATGCAGGAGGTCACCAGCGCCGAGCGCATGTGGCCGAGCAAGCACTTCTTCCTGGCCAAGCGCAAGGAACAGCAGGCGCGCCACGCCAAGTACAACGACACCGAATACAACCTGGAGCCCAATGTGAAGGGCTCCCCCGGCGGCCTGCGCGACATCCAGACCATCCTCTGGGTGGCGCGCCGCCAGTTCGGCAGCCTCAACCTGCACTCGCTGGTGCAGCAGGGTTTCCTGGTCGACAGCGAGTACGGCATGCTCGCCTCCAGCCAGGAGTTCCTCTGGAAGGTGCGCTACGCCCTGCACATGCTGGCCGGGCGCGCCGAAGACCGCCTGCTGTTCGACCACCAGGGCAAGATCGCCGCATTGCTCGGCTTCAAGGACGGCGACGGCAAGCTGGCGGTGGAAAACTTCATGCAGAAGTACTACCGGGTGGTGATGGGCGTCGCCGAACTCAGCGACCTGATCAACCAGCACTTCGAGGAAGTGATCCTGCGCGCCGGCGAACCGGGCCCGGCACAACCGCTGAACAGCCGCTTCCAGCTGCGCGACGGCTACCTCGAAGTCACCCATGCCAAGGTGTTCCAGCGCACCCCGTTCGCCATCCTCGAAGTCTTCGTGCTGATGGCCCAGCACCCGGAGATCAAGGGCGTGCGCGCCGACACCATCCGCCTGCTGCGCGACAGCCGGCACCTGATCGACGACGACTTCCGCCGCGACATCCGCAACACCAGCCTGTTCATCGAGCTGTTCAAGTCGACCCAGGGCATCCACCGCAACCTGCGGCGGATGAACCGCTACGGCATTCTCGGCCGCTACCTGCCGGAGTTCGGCCATATAGTCGGGCAGATGCAGCACGACCTGTTCCACATCTATACGGTCGATGCGCACACCCTCAACCTGATCAAGCACCTGCGCAAGCTCAAGCGCCCGGAGCTGGCGGAGAAATTCCCGCTGGCCAGCAAGCTGATCGACAAGCTGCCCAAGCCCGAGCTGATCTACCTGGCCGGGCTCTACCACGACATCGGCAAGGGCCGCGGCGGCGACCACTCCGAGCTCGGCGCGGTGGATGCCGAAGCCTTCTGCGCCCGCCATCAGCTACCCAACTGGGACAGCCGGCTGATCACCTGGCTGGTGCAGAACCACCTGGTGATGTCGACCACCGCCCAGCGCAAGGACCTCTCCGACCCGCAGGTGATCTTCGACTTCGCCCAGCAGGTCGGCGACCAGACCCGCCTGGACTACCTCTACGTGCTGACCGTGGCCGATATCAACGCCACCAACCCCAGCCTGTGGAACTCCTGGCGCGCCAGCCTGCTGCGCCAGCTGTACACCGAGACCAAGCGCGCCCTGCGCCGCGGCCTGGAAAACCCGCTGGACCGCGAGGAGCAGATCCGCCAGACCCAGAGCTCGGCCATCGACATCTTGGTGCGCGGCGGTACCGACCAGGACGACGCCGAACAGCTCTGGTCGCAACTGGGCGACGACTACTTCCTGCGCCACACCGCGGCCGACGTGGCCTGGCACACCGAGGCGATCCTCCAGCACCCGGCCGGCAAGGACCCGCTGGTGCTGATCAGAGAAACCGCCCAGCGCGAGTTCGAGGGCGCCACCCAGATCTTCATCTACGCCCCGGACCAGCACGACTTCTTCGCCGTGACCGTGGCGGCCATGGACCAGCTCAACCTGAACATCCACGACGCCCGGGTGATCACCTCCACCAGCCAGTTCACCCTCGACACCTACATCGTCCTGGATGCCGACGGCGGGCGCATCGGCGACAGCCCGGCACGGATCAAGCAGATCCGCGACGGCCTGGTCGAAGCGCTGAAAAACCCGGACGAGTACCCGGCGATCATCCAGCGCCGCGTGCCGCGCCAGCTCAAGCACTTCGCCTTCGCCCCGCAGGTGACCATCCACAACGATGCCCAGCGCCCGGTGACCGTGCTCGACATCACCGCGCCGGACCGCCCCGGCCTGCTGGCGCGGATCGGCAAGATCTTCCTGGACTTCGACCTGTCCCTGCAGAACGCCAAGATCGCCACCCTGGGCGAGCGGGTGGAAGACGTGTTCTTCATCACCGACGCCCACAACCAGCCGCTGTCCGACCCCGAGCTGTGCGCGCGCCTGCAGGACGCCATCGTCCAGCAGCTGTCGCAGGCCAACGGGGAAACCGTCGGCCTCGGCTCGATCAGCATATGAACCCGGCCGGGCCCCGCGCCGCCCGGCCCGCACGCGACCAAGAGACGTTATGAACCACGCCCTGACCCAACTGCAGCCCTACCCCTTCGAGAAACTGCGCGCCCTGCTGGCCGGCGCCCAGCCGCCGGCCGACAAGCGACCGATCGCCCTGTCCATCGGCGAACCCAAGCACAAGTCGCCGGATTTCGTCGCCCGGGCCCTGGCGGACAACCTCGACCAGCTGGCCGTGTACCCCACCACCCTGGGGCTGCCGGCCCTGCGCGAAGCCATCGCCGCCTGGTGCGAGCGCCGCTTCGGCGTGCCCAGCGGCTGGCTGGATGCCGCCCGCCACGTGCTGCCGGTCAACGGCACCCGCGAGGCACTGTTCGCCTTCACCCAGGCCGTGGTGCAGCGTGATGTCGGCGGCCTGGTGGTCAGCCCCAACCCCTTCTACCAGATCTACGAAGGCGCGGCCCTGCTCGCCGGCGCCACCCCGCACTATCTGCCGTGCCTGCAGGAACATGGCTTCAACCCGGATTTCGCCGCGGTCAGCGACGATGTCTGGCAGCGCTGCCAGATCCTCTTCCTCTGCTCGCCGGGCAACCCCACCGGCGCCCTGATCCCGCTGGAAACCCTGAAGCAGCTGATCGCCCTGGCCGACAAATTCGATTTCGTCATCGCCGCCGACGAGTGCTACAGCGAGCTGTACTTCGACGAAGACAATCCGCCGCCGGGCCTGCTCAGCGCCTGCGCCGAACTGGGCCGCAGCGATTTTGCGCGCTGCGTGGTGTTCCACAGCCTGTCCAAGCGATCCAACCTGCCGGGCCTACGCTCCGGCTTCGTCGCCGGCGATGCCGACATTCTGAAATCTTTCCTGCTGTACCGTACCTACCACGGCTGCGCCATGCCGGTGCAGACCCAGCTGGCCAGCGTCGCCGCCTGGAACGACGAGGCCCACGTACGCGCCAACCGCGACCTGTACCGCGAGAAGTTCGCCGCCGTGCTCGACATCCTCGGCCCGGTGCTCGACGTGCAGCGCCCCGACGGCGGCTTCTACCTGTGGGCCAGAACCCCGGGCGACGACCAGAGCTTCACCCGCGAACTGTTCGCCCAGCAGCACGTGACCGTGGTGCCCGGCTCCTACCTGTCGCGCGAAGTGGGCGGCGAGAACCCTGGCGCCGGCCGCGTGCGCCTGGCCCTGGTCGCGCCGCTGGCCGAATGTGTGGAAGCGGCCGAACGCATCCGCGCCTTCGTCAAAGGACTCTAACCATGAGCATCACCCTGTACGGCATCAAGGCCTGCGACACCATGAAGAAGGCCCGTACCTGGCTCGACGAGCACGGCGTAAGCTATGCCTTCCACGACTACAAGGCCGCCGCCATCGACCGCGCCAGCCTACAGCAATGGTGTGCCGAACACGGCTGGGAAACCGTCCTCAACCGTGCCGGCACCACCTTCCGCAAGCTCGACGAGGCGCGCAAGGCCGATCTCGACCAGGCCCGCGCCATCGAACTGATGCTGGCGCAACCGTCGATGATCAAGCGCCCGGTCCTCGACCTGGGCGGCAAGACCCTGGTCGGCTTCAAGCCCGAGCTGTACGCCGCCGCCCTGAACTGATCCACCCACGAATTCGCCTGGCTGCTGATGCGCCGGCATCAACCCGATTCAGCAAGAGGAATTGCCATGTCTACCCAACTGTTCAGCATCGCCTTCGGTGTCGGCACCCAGAACCGCCAGGGCAACTGGCTGGAAGTCTTCTACGCCCAGCCGCTGCTGCACCCGGCCGCGGCCCTGTCCGACAAGGTTGCGCAGAAGCTCGGCTACACCGGCGGCAACCAGGCCATCGCCTTCACCACCCAGCAGGCCGCCGAACTGGCCGAAGCCCTGAAAGGCATCGACGCCGCCCAGGCCGCCCTGCTCACCCGTCTGGCCGAGAGCCACAAGCCGCTGGTGGCGACCTTCCTCGATGCCGACATCGCCCTGAGCAGCACGCCCGAGGCCTACCTCAAGCTGCACCTGCTGTCGCACCGCCTGGTCAAGCCGCACGGCCTGAACCTGACCGGCATCTTCCCGCTGCTGCCCAACGTGGCCTGGACCAGCCAGGGCGCCGTGGACCTGGCCGAGCTGGCCGAACTGCAGCTGGAAGCGCGCCTGAAGGGCGAGCTGCTGGAAGTGTTCTCGGTGGACAAGTTCCCGAAAATGACCGACTACGTGGTGCCGGCCGGCGTGCGCATCGCCGACAGCGCCCGCGTGCGCCTGGGCGCCTACATCGGTGAAGGCACCACGGTGATGCACGAAGGCTTCGTCAACTTCAACGCCGGCACCGCCGGCCCGGGCATGATCGAAGGCCGCGTGTCCGCCGGCGTGTTCGTCGGCAAGGGCTCGGATCTGGGCGGCGGCTGCTCGACCATGGGCACCCTGTCCGGCGGCGGCAACATCATCATCAGCGTCGGCGAAGGCTGCCTGATCGGCGCCAACGCCGGCATCGGCATCCCGCTGGGCGACCGCAGCACCGTGGAGTCCGGCCTGTACATCACCGCCGGCACCAAGGTCGCCCTGCTCGACGACGCCAACAATCTGGTCAAGGTGATCAAGGCCCGCGAACTGGCCGGCCAGGCGGACCTGCTGTTCCGCCGCAACTCGCAGACCGGCGCGGTGGAGTGCAAGACCAACAAAACGGCCATCGAGCTGAACGAGGCGCTGCACGCCCACAACTGAAAATCGGTCTGAAGCTGCTGCGCTAGGCCATGCGGCGTTGAAATCAGGCTCGGGCTGCTCATTTACACTCAGTAAACTCCGCGCCCTCGCCTGATTTCGCCTTGCCTGGCCGTCGCTCGCAACGCTTCAGCTCCGATTTTCGGCCGCGTGATAGTGAACAGGCCGGGCCCATGCCCGGCCTGTCTATTTATACTCAGCAGACATTTCAGCGGTGCCGAAGCCCATGTCACTGATTTCCCCCTGGCGCGCCGATTTTCCGGGCATCCTGGCCCTCGACGGCGCAGGCCAGACCTACCTGGACAGCGCTGCCACCGCGCAGAAGCCGCAGGCCATGCTCGACAGTCTGCTGGGCTACTACGCCGGCGGCGCGGCCAACGTGCACCGCGCCCAGCACCTGCCGGGCGAGCGCGCCACCCGCGCCTTCGAGGCCAGCCGCAGCCAGGCGGCGCACTGGCTCAACGCGGCCAGCAGCGAGGAGATCGTCTTCACCCGCGGCAGCACAGAATCCCTCAACCTGCTGGCCTATGGCCTGGAGCACCGGTTCGCCGCCGGCGACGAAATCGCCATCAGCGCCCTGGAGCACCACGCCAACCTGCTGCCCTGGCAGCAACTGGCGCTGCGCCGCGGCCTCAAGCTGGTGGTACTGCCCCTGGACGAGCTGGGCCGGATCGACCTGGCGCAGGCCGCCACGCTGATCGGCCCGCGCACCCGCCTGCTGGCCGTATCGCAACTGTCCAACGTGCTCGGCCGCTGGCAGCCCGTGTTTGAGCTGATCGCCCTGGCCCAGGCGCAAGGCGCGCTGACGGTGGTCGACGGCGCCCAGGGCGTGGTGCATGGCCGCCATGACGTGCAGGCCCTGGGCTGCGACTTCTACGCCTGCTCCAGCCACAAGCTCTATGGCCCGGACGGCGTCGGCCTGCTCTACGGCCGCCGCGAGGCCCTGGCGCAGCTGCACCACTGGCAGTTCGGCGGCGAAATGGTGCTGGAGGCCGACTACCGGCACGCCCGGTTCCGCCCCGCACCGCTGGGCTTCGAGGCCGGCACCCCGGCGATCTCCAGCATCATCGCCCTTGGCGCCAGCCTGGATTACCTGGCCGGCCTGGATCAGGCAGCCGTCGCCGGCCACGAGGCGGCCCTGCACGCCGAGCTTCTGGCCGGCCTGGCCGCCCGCGCGGGCGTGCGCCTGCTCGGCACGCCCCAGGTGGCCCTGGCCAGTTTCGTGGTGGACGGCGTGCACAGCGCCGACCTGGCCCACCTGCTCAGCGAACAGGGCGTCGCCGTGCGCGCCGGCCATCACTGCGCCATGCCGCTGCTGAAAAGCCTCGGCCTGCCCGGGGCGATCCGCGTGTCCCTGGGCCTGTACAACGACGGTGGCGACCTGGAACGCCTGTTTGCCGCCCTGGACAAAAGCCTGGAGCTGCTGCGATGAGCCTGCCCGCCGCCGCCCGCGAAGCGCTGGACGCCTTCGGCCAGTGCCCCGGCTGGGAACAGCGCGCGCGCCTGCTGATGCAGTGGGGCGAAGGCCTGCCAGCCCTGAACGACAGCGAAAGAAATGAAGCCAACCGCGTGCATGGCTGCGACAGCCAGGTCTGGCTGGTCGGCGAATGCCGTGATGGGGGCTGGCAGTTCCGCGCCGCCAGCGACGCCCGGCTGATCCGCGGCCTGCTGGCCGTGCTGCTGGCGCGAGTCAATGGCCTGGACGGCGGCGAACTGCAGGGCGTCGACCTGGCCGACTGGTTCAACCAGCTGGGCCTGGCCCGCCAGCTGTCGCCGTCACGCAGCAACGGCCTCAACGCCGTGCTGCAGCGCATGCGCGAGCTGACGCAAAGTTAGAGCCACGCCTCAGAACCATTGGTGGACAAGGCTGTGCTTATCCACCTTCAAGCAGGCTCTCAGCCGCGCTGGCGCTGGGTCAGGCCACGCAGGAAGTTGCGCAGCACCTGGTCGCCGCACAGGCGGAAGTTCTTGTGGCCCGGCTTGCGGAACAGGGCGCTGAGCTCGGCCTTGGTCATCGGCAGGTCGGCGGCCTGGAGGATGGCGTGCATGTCGTCGTCCTTCAGCTCGAAGGCCACCCGCAGCTTCTTCAGGATGGTGTTGTTGGTCAGGCGCTTCTCCACCGGCAACGCCGGGCGGCTGTCGTCCTTGCCGCGCTTGAAGAACACCAGGCCATCGAGGAAATGCGCCAGCACCTCGTCGCTGCACGGCACATGGCCCTCTTCGTCATCCTTGAGCAGGAAGGCCGCCACATCGGCCTCGCTCAGCGGGTAGTCGGCCAGCTGGCAGATTTCCACCAGCTTGGCGTCGCTGACATCCAGCAGGTAGCGCAGGCTGCGCAGCACATCGTTGTTGATCATGGGAGCATCTCGTTCAGGCCGCAGCCACATAGGTAGGCTGGGCGCGGGGAATCCGGCAGGCGGGCAAGCGGCGATTATAGGGCCTGGCGTCGCCCCGCGCGGCAGAAAAACCGCGCGTTACGCGGGTTTTCCCGCCCGCTCCGCCGGACGCCGCGCCCCGGCCACCAGCTTGTCGATGATTTTCGCCGCGGCGACCATGCCGAAACTGGCGGTCACCATCATCGCCGAACCGAAGCCCCCGGCGCAGTCCAGACGGGTGCCGTCGCCGGGCATGACCTTGCTCAGGCACACGCTGCCGTCGGGCAAGGGGTAGCGCAGCTGCTCGCGCGAGTAGACGCAGGTGATGCTGTAGGTACGTCCCGGGGTGCGCGAGAAGTTGTAGTCGCGGCGCAGCAGCGAGCGCACCTTGGCGATCAGCGGGTCGTTGACCGTCTTGTTGAGGTCGGCGATCTCGATCTTGGTCGGGTCGACCTGGCCGCCGGCGCCGCCGGTGGCGACGATCTGGATCTTGCGCCGCTTGCACCAGGAAATCAGCGCCGCCTTGGCCGCCACGCTGTCGATGCAGTCGATCACCGCATCCAGTTCCTCGGTGATGTACTCGGCCATGGTCTCGCGGGTGACGAAATCGGCCACCGCATGCACCACGCAGGCCGGATTGATGGCGCGGATGCGCTCGGCCATCACCTCGACCTTGGCCTTGCCCACCGCGCCGGTCAGGGCATGTACCTGGCGGTTGGTGTTGGTGAGGCAGACGTCGTCCAGGTCGAACAGGGAAATCTCGCCGACCCCCGAACGCGCCAGCGCCTCGGCCGCCCAGGAGCCCACGCCGCCGATACCGACCACGGCCACATGCGCCGCCTGCAGGCGTTGCAGGCCCTCGTGCCCATAAAGGCGGGCAATCCCACCGAAACGCTGATCATCTGTCGCCATGCCACCACCCTCGCAAACCGGCCGGCATTATAAGGGCCCCGGGCGCCAGACTCACCTGCGCCGCGCACTGTGCGAGTGCGTTGCGCGCCGTGCCCAGCGAACATTTCCGGACGGCTGTTGCCCAACGGCAAAGCCCCGCCAACAGCGGGCCCGGCCGGTGCTATACAGCTAACAGGCGGCGGAGTAGCATGCGCGCCGACCGGCGTTCGCCGGAAACTCCCCTGTTCCACCCTGCGGAACCTGAAAACAGCTATGCCAACGCGTAAATTCGGACTCAATCTGGCAGTCTTCGTGGCGGTCGCCGCCCTGTTCACTGGCATCTGGGCGCTCTACAACCGCCCGGTCAGCGCCCCGGACTGGCCCGAACAGATCTCCGGCTATTCCTTCTCGCCCTTCCGTGCCGGGCAGAACCCCCAGCAGAACACCTACCCGAGCGATGCGCAGATCCGCGCCGACCTGGAACTGCTGAGCAGCCAGACCGACAACATCCGCACCTACTCGGTGGATGGCGAGCTGGCCAAGATCCCCTACCTGGCCGAAGAATTCGGCCTGCGCGTGACCCTCGGCATCTGGATCAGCCCGGACCTGGAACGCAACGAGCGCGAGATCGCCAAGGCCATCGAGATCGCCAACGACTCGCGCAGCGTGGTCCGCGTGGTGGTCGGCAACGAAGCCCTGTTCCGCCGCGAAGTGACCCCGGAGAACCTGATCGCCTACCTCGACCGGGTGCGCGCCGCGGTCAAGGTGCCGGTGACCACCTCCGAGCAGTGGCACATCTGGCAGGAATACCCGCAGCTGGCCAAGCACACCGACCTGATCGCCGCCCACGTGCTGCCCTACTGGGAGTTCGTGCCGATGGAGGACTCCACCGAGTTCGTCCTCGAACGCGCCAAGGACCTGAAGAAACTGTTCCCGAAGAAGCCCCTGCTGCTCTCCGAAGTGGGCTGGCCGAGCAACGGCCGCATGCGCGGCGGCGCCGACGCCTCCCAGGCGGACCAGGCCATCTACCTGCGCACCCTGGTCAACGCGCTGAACGCCAAGGGCTACAACTACTTCGTCATCGAAGCCTTCGACCAGCCGTGGAAGGCCAGCGACGAAGGCTCGGTCGGCGCCTACTGGGGCGTGTACAACCTCGACCGCCAGGCCAAGTTCGCCTTCGAAGGGCCGGTGGTGGCCATTCCGCAGTGGCGCCTGCTGGCCATCGCCTCGGTGGTCCTGGCCCTGTTGACCCTGGCCCTGATGCTGATCGACGGCAGCGCCCTGCGCCAGCGCGGGCGCACCTTCCTGACCTTCGTCGCCTTCGCCGGCGGCTCGGTGCTGGTGTGGATCGGCTACGACTACAGCCAGCAGTACAGCACCTGGTTCAGCACCATAGTCGGCCTGCTGCTGGGCATCGGCGCCTTCGGCGTGTTCATCGTGCTGATCACCGAGGCCCATGAACTGGCCGAGACCGCCTGGACCCGCACCCGCCGCCGCCCCTTCCTGCCGGTGCTGACCGACACCGCCTACCGGCCCAAGGTGTCGATCCACGTGCCCTGCTACAACGAGCCGCCGGAGATGGTGAAGCAGACCCTCGACGCCCTGGCCGCCCTCGACTATCCGGACTACGAAGTCCTGATCATCGACAACAACACCAAGGACCCGGCCGTGTGGGAGCCGGTGCAGGCCTACTGCGAGCAACTCGGCCCGCGCTTCCGCTTCTTCCACGTGGCGCCGCTGCACGGTTTCAAGGGCGGCGCGCTGAACTACATCCTGCCGCACACCGCGCCGGATGCCGAAGTGGTGGCGGTGATCGACTCCGACTACTGCGTCGACAAGAACTGGCTCAAGCACATGGTGCCGCACTTCAGTGACCCGAAGATCGCCGTGGTGCAGTCACCCCAGGACTACCGCGACGGCAACGAGAGCACCTTCAAGAAGCTCTGCTACGCCGAGTACAAGGGCTTCTTCCATATCGGCATGGTCACCCGCAACGACCGCAACGCGATCATCCAGCACGGCACCATGACCATGATCCGCCGCACGGTGATGGACGAGCTGCAGTGGGCCGACTGGACCATCTGCGAAGACGCCGAGCTCGGCCTGCGCGTGTTCGAGAAGGGCTACGCCGCCGCCTACGCCCACCAGAGCTTCGGCCGGGGGCTGATGCCGGACACCTTCATCGACTACAAGAAGCAGCGCTTCCGCTGGGCCTACGGCGCCATCCAGATCATGAAGGGCCATGCGCGCAGCCTGTTCCTCGGCAAGGACTCCGAGCTGCAGCCGGGCCAGCGCTACCACTTCATCGCCGGCTGGCTGCCGTGGATCGCCGACGGCCTGAACATCTTCTTCACCATCGGCGCCCTGCTCTGGTCGGCGGCCATGATCATCGTGCCGCAGCGGGTCGACCCGCCGCTGATGATCTTCGCCATCCCGCCGCTGGCGCTGTTCTTCTTCAAGTTCGGCAAGATCCTGTTCCTCTACCGCCGCGCGGTGGGCGTCGATCTGGTGCGCTCGTTCCAGGCGGCCATCGCCGGCCTGGCGCTGTCGCACACCATCGCCAAGGCCGTGCTGTACGGGGCGTTCACCAAGACCATCCCGTTCTTCCGCACGCCGAAAATGGCCAGCAACCACGGCATCCTGGTGGCCCTGGCCGAGGCCCGCGAGGAAGTGTTCATCATGCTCCTGCTGTGGGGCGCGGCCCTGGGCATCGGCATCGTCCAGGGCCTGCCCAGCGCCGACGTGAAGTTCTGGGTGGCCATGCTCCTGGTGCAGTCGCTGCCGTACCTGGCGGCGCTGATCATGGCCCTGCTGTCGTCCCTGCCCAAGCCAGTGGAAGCGACCGAAGACGAGGCCACGGCCCCGGTCTGAGTGGGCTCTGCCTGTCGAAACGGCGGCCTCGGGCCGCCGTTTTGCTTTAAGATGGCGGCCTTTCTGAATTCCGCTGTTCCGGAGCTGCAATGACCCCCCTCTCCCCCACCCTCGAGCTTGCCTGCGACCTGATCCGCCGCCCGTCCGTCACCCCGGTCGACGAAGGCTGCCAGGAGCTGATGATGCGCCGCCTGGCCGCCGCCGGCTTCGCCCTGGAGCCGATGCGCATCGAGGAGGTGGACAACTTCTGGGCGCGCCGCGGTGGCGACGGCCCGGTACTGTGCTTCGCCGGGCATACCGACGTGGTGCCGACCGGCCCGCTGCAGTCCTGGCAGCACCAGCCGTTCGATGCGCTGATCGACGAGCAGGGCATGCTCTGTGGGCGTGGCGCGGCGGACATGAAGGGCAGCCTGGCGTCGATGATCATCGCCGTCGAGCGTTTCGTCGCCGACTACCCCCAGCACAAGGGCGCGATCGCCTTCCTCATCACCAGCGACGAGGAAGGCCCGGCCCAGCACGGCACCAAGGCCGTGGTCGAGCGCCTGCGCGCGCGCGGCGAGCGCCTGGACTGGTGCATCGTCGGCGAGCCGTCGAGCACCACCCTGGTCGGCGACGTGGTCAAGAACGGCCGCCGCGGCTCCCTCGGCTGCACCCTCACGGTACGCGGCAAGCAGGGTCACGTGGCCTACCCGCACCTGGCCCGCAACCCCATCCACCTGGCCGCCCCGGCCCTGGCCGAACTGGCCGCCGAGCACTGGGACAACGGCAATGCCTACTTCCCGCCGACCAGTTTCCAGGTCTCCAACCTCAACGCCGGCACCGGCGCCACCAACGTGATCCCCGGCGAACTGAGGGCGGTGTTCAACTTCCGCTTCTCCACCGAATCCACGGTCGAGGGCCTGCAGCAGCGCGTCGCCGCCATCCTCGACAAGCATGGCCTGGACTACACGCTGGACTGGGCGCTGTCTGGCCTGCCGTTCCTCACCCAGCCGGGCGAGCTGCTCGATGGCGTGGCCGCCAGCATCAGGACGGTCACCGGCCGCGAGACCACCCCCTCCACCTCCGGCGGCACCTCGGACGGCCGCTTCATCGCCACCCTGGGTACCCAGGTGGTCGAGCTGGGCCCGGTCAACGCCACCATCCATCAGATCGACGAGCGCGTGCTGGCCAGCGACCTGGATGTGCTGACCGAAATCTACTATCAGACCCTGGTCAACCTGCTCGCATGAGTCTGATCTGCCCGATCTGCCAGCAGCCGCTGAGCATCGTCGACAACGGCGTGGCCTGCGCGGCCAACCACCGCTTCGACCGCGCGCGCCAGGGCTACCTGAACCTGCTGCCGGTGCAGCACAAGAACAGCCGCGACCCGGGCGACAACGCCGCCATGGTCGAGGCCCGCCGGCGTTTCCTCGATGGTGGCCACTACGCGCCGCTGGCCCGGCGCCTGGCCGAGCTGGCCGCCGAGCGCGCTCCGCAGCGCTGGCTGGATATCGGCTGCGGCGAGGGTTACTACACCGCGCAGCTCGCCGAGCGGCTGGCGGATGCCGACGGCTATGCCCTGGACATCTCCCGCGAGGCGGTCAAGCGTGCCTGCAAACGTGCGCCGCAGCTGACCTGGCTGGTGGCGAGCATGGCCCGCGTGCCGCTGAGCGATGCCAGCTGCAACCTGCTGGCCAGCGTGTTCAGCCCGCTGGACTGGCAGGAAGCGCAGCGCCTGCTCGCCCCCGACGGCGGCCTGCTGCGCATGGGCCCGACCGGCGAGCACCTGATGCAGCTGCGGCAGAAGCTCTACGACGAGGTGCGCGACTATGATGAGCAGAAGCACCTCGGCCTGATTCCGCCGGGCATGCGCCTGGCCCACAGCGAAACCCTGCGCTTTGCCCTGAACCTGACCAGCAGCCAGGCCCGCGCCGACCTGCTGGCTATGACCCCGCACGGCTGGCGCGCCAGCGCCGAACGCCGCGCCGCGGTGATCGCCGAAGACTTCGAAGTTACCGTCGCCATTCGCTACGATTGGATCGAGAAACTCTAGGGACACACTCATGCGCCAACCCGATATCGAGATCTACCTCAAGGACGCCGACCACAAGGCCATCGCCGCCTGGCTGGGCCAGGCCATCGGCCCGGTCAGCGAATGGCGCCAGCAGGGCCAGACCTTCAAGTGCCGCGCCGGCGACGTGCCGGTGACCTGGCTGCCGAAGGCGGTGGGCAAGTGGCACAGCCTGTACCTGGAAAGCGACGCCACGCCTTGGGACGACGACCTGGCCTGCGCCCGCGCCGCCTTCGCCGCGCTGAACGTGGAAGTGCGCTGCGCCCCGGGCGGCTGGGACGAGGAGGAAAGTGTCGAAACTGCCGACCGCTGGATCCGCATCAGCAGCGATGGCGAAGAAGAGATCATCTGGCGCACCGACTGAAACACCCGCGCAATAGCGCGGCTTAACAGCCCCTGACTCTTCTGTGGGAGCGATCAGCCCATCGCGAATGAATTCGCTCCCACACAGCCAGCTCCAGCACCCCGGCCACCAGCCCCACTCCAATCCCGTGGGAGCGGATTTATCCGCGATAGCCAGGCAACCACGAGCCATCCCAATCGCGAATGAATTCGCTCCCACACACTGCCAGCTCCAGCACCGCTGCCACCAGCCCCGCACAAATCCCGTGGGAGCGGATTTATCCGCGATAGACAGGCAACCACGAGCCATCGACCACGCCGCCCCGGAAAAGCAAAAGGCCCGTCACTGACGGGCCTTTTGCATGCGGTGAGTTGCCTGGATCAGAGCTGGGAGACGTCTTCCGCCTGCAGACCCTTCTGGCCCTGGATCACGGAAAACTCGACCTGCTGGCCCTCGACCAGCGAGCGATGGCCCTCGCCACGGATCGCGCGGTAGTGGACGAACACATCCGGCCCGCTGCCACGCTGGATGAAGCCATAGCCCTTGGAATCATTGAACCATTTGACGGTTCCGGTCTCACGATCTGCCATTCGTACTTCCCTCGACTCACATTATTGTTATTGCCCGGATGGACTGTGCCGGTGCCACTGGCGCCCTCTCACGCTCTGCGTCCACACACCAGACAAGCATGGGACGGAGTGCTGAAGGAGTACCTGGTGCAACCGCCAACCGAGTATAAAACAAGGGTTTTGTCTGCCAAGAAATAATTCAGAACAGCCTGCAGGGCACGCAGCACATGGCCTGCAGCGCTTTACCGAGAGTAAGCAGCCAGCGGATCGGTCAGGTTTATTCGCCAGCAGCCGCGACGGCTCGGACTCTGCGCGGCAGAGCCCGAACAGCCCCTAGGGTGGATAAGCACAGCGTTATTCACCGTTGAGCCAGGCCAGGCGCCCGGCTCACGAACCCCGAACGGTCTGTCAGGCGGCCTTGCGCCGGCGCCACAACCACAGGGCCAGCACGCCGAGGGTCAGCAGCAGCGGCACCAGGGCGATGTTGACGAACTTGAGCACACCACCCAGTTCCTCGATCTTCGAGTTGAGCTGGAAACGCACCTCGCGCAGCTCCTTGCGGATGCGCACCTTCTCGGCGAGGAACTGCTGCACGGTGGCCTGCTGTTCCGGGGTCAGTTCCATGGCCTTGCTCGGGTCCTGGTTCTGCTGCAGGGCGGCGAGCTTCTGCTCGGTCTCGCCCAGGCGCTTCTGCAGGTCTTCTTCCTTGACCCGGAACTGTGCCTCGGCCTCGCGCTGCAGCGCCTCGACCACCTCGAACGGGCGACTGAAGCGGCCGCGCGAACGCACGCTGATCAGCGCGTCGCTGCCGGACAGGTTATCCAGGGCATTTATGGCGAAACCGGCGTTGTCGGCGAACGGCTGCGGCACGCGCTGGCCGAAGAAGTCCTGCACCTGCACCCACATGCGGTCGGTCAGCAGGTCGGTGTCGGCCACGGCGATGACGTTGATGTTGTCCGCCGCCTTGAGGCCGTCCTTGCGCCCTTCGATGCCGTTCGGGTAGGCGCTCTGCACCGGGCCGCTGATGCGCGCGGCGATGGCATAGCGCTCGCCGGTCGGCTGCAGATCGCGCAGCAGCTCCTCCGGGTTGTTGAGCATGGCGAAGCGCTCGGCGTCGAACGGCATGGCGTATTCCGAGCTCTGCAGCAGCGGCAGGAACTGGGTCTTGGCGCCTTCGAGCGGCTCGAGAATGCCGCTGGTGGCGACGTTGATGCTTTCCAGGCCGGCGGTACTGACGTCGTCCTGGTTCAGCGCCCGGGCCTGCAGACCCAGCCAGCCGGCATGGCGCACCGGACGCTGGCCCTGCCCCATGCCCACCGCCATGGCGTAGGAACCGTCGCCGAGCACCTTGCCCGGCTGCAGGCGCAGGCCCCAGGCCTTGAACAGCGGCTCGAGATCCGAGGACTTCTCGGCGCCATCGCCCGGCAGCATCGGCATGCCGGTGTCGGCCTCGCTGTAGGGGTCGACGAACACCATCAGCTTGCCGCCGCGCAGGACGAACTGGTCGATGGCGTACAGGGTCTGCTCCGGCAGCTGCTTGGGGTGCACCAGCAACAGCACCGAGACCTTCTCCGGGATTTGGTCGACGCCGATCTTCAGGCTCTCGATCTGGAACAGCTGGCGCACTTCCTCCATCACCATCCAGGGCGCCGTCGGCTGCCGGCTGGCCATGTCGAAGCCGCCATTGATCTGCAGCCCGGAAAGCACGCCGACCACCGGCCGCTGCGGGGCGGCCAGGGTCTGCACCAGCTGGCTGACCTGGTATTCGAGCAGCTCTTCCTGGTCCAGCGGGAAGAACGGGATGATCTGCTTGCCATCCTGGCTGTTGGTGCCGGCCAGGCCGAAGTAGATCTGCGCGCCGTCCTGGTTCGCCGGCACGGCCTGCAGGCCGAAGCTGGCGGCCTTGTCCTCGTCCTCGGAGAACGGCTCGGGGTCGACCACGTGCAGGGTGATCTTGCCCTTGGCCGCGCGCTCGTAGGCCTCGAGCAGCTCTTGTACGCGGGTGGCGTAGTTGCGCAGCACGGCCAGGTCGCGGGCCGACTTGTCGGAATAGAAGAAGTACAGGTCGATCGGCTCTTCCAGCTCGCCGAGGATCTGCTCGGTGCCGGCGGAGATGGTGTAGAGCTTCTGCTCGGTGAGGTCGAGACGGGCGTTGTTCAGGGTCAGCCCGGCGAACAGGTTGAACGCCAGGAAGGCCGCGGCGATCAGCAGCAGGCCGGCGCCGGAATACATCAGTTTTTTCATCTTCAGTCAGCCTTCTTCAGATCGACCACGATGGCGGTGGCGGCGAGCCAGGCGGCCATCAGGGTGATGAAATAGAGCAGGTCGCGCAGGTCGATCACGCCCTTGCTGATCGCGTCGAAGCGGGTCAGGAAGCTCAGCGAGGCCACCGCATCCAGCAGCCACTGCGGCGCCCAGCCGGTGAAGGCATCCAGCACCATGGGGAAGCCGCTGACGATGAACAGGAAGCAGGCGCTGACGGCGAGGATGAAGGCGATCACCTGGTTCTTCGCCAGGGCCGACATGCACGAGCCGATGGCCAGATACGACCCGGCCAGCAGCCAGCTGCCCAGGTAGGCGGTGACGATGGCGCCGTTGTCCGGCTCACCCAGGTAGTTGACCGTGAGCACCATCGGGAAGGTCAGCAGCAGGGCGATGCCGGCGAACACCCAGGCGGCGAGGAACTTGCCGGTGACCGCGTCGAAACGGGTGATCGGCAGGGTCATCAGCAGCTCGATGGAGCCGGACTTGCGCTCCTCGGCCCACAGGCGCATGGCCAGGGCCGGCACCAGGAACAGGTAGAGCCAGGGGTGGAAGCCGAAGAAGGCCTTGAGGTCGGCCTGGCCGCCTTCGTAGAAGCCGCCCAGGTAGAAGGTGAAGACCCCGGACAGGACCAGGAAGATCAGGATGAACACGTACGCAAGAGGGGTAGCGAAGTAGCTGGCCAGCTCGCGCTTGAAGACTACCGGTAGCTGCTTCATGCCGCTTCTCCCCGGGTCAGGCTGCGGAATACTTCATCGAGGCGACCACGTTCCACGTCCAGCTCCTCGACGTGCCAGCCACGCTGGTGAATCAGCGCGTTGACCTGCGGGAAGATCACCTGGCCCGGCTGGGCCAGCACGGTGAGGCTGTGCTCGCTGCGATTCTCCTCGACCCCGGCCACGCCCGGCAGGGCCGCCAGCGCGGCCTGGTCCAGCTCGCCGCGGCTGACCAGGGTGACGGCCTGGTGGTAGCGCGAGCGGCTTTCCAGCTCCAGCGGCGTGCCGTCGGCGACCAGCTTGCCGGCCGCGATCACCACGGCGCGGGTGCACACGGCGCTGACTTCTTCGAGGATATGGGTGGAAATGATGACGATCTTGTCCTGGGCCAGGCTCTGGATCAGCCCGCGCACCTGGTGTTTCTGGTTCGGGTCGAGGCCGTCGGTGGGCTCGTCGAGGATCAGCACCTTGGGGTCATGCAGGATCGCCTGGGCCAGGCCGACACGGCGCTTGAAGCCCTTGGACAGGGTGTCGATGGACTGGCCGAGGACCTTGTCCAGCTCCACCTGGCCGACCGCGCGCGCGACCCGCGAACGCTTCTCGGCGCCGCGATAGCCGCGGACTTCGGCGATGAATTCGAGGAAGCCACGCACCGTCATGTCGCCGTAGCACGGCGCGCCTTCCGGCAGGTAGCCGATCTGCTGCTGGGCCTTGAGGGTCTGGCGCTGGATGTCGTAACCAAGGACGCTCGCCGTGCCGGAAGTCGGTGCGAGAAAGCCGGTCAACATCTTCATGGTGGTGGATTTGCCGGCCCCGTTGGGGCCGAGAAAGCCCAGCACTTCCCCCTGCTGGACGTTGAACGACAGGCCGTCGACGGCCGTGTGTCCCGCAAAACGCTTGGTCAGGTTTCTTATTTCGATCATGGCCTCTCACCATCGCGATAAAGGCCCGCCGCGCCACGCCGCGCGGGAAACGGGCCCGATAAATGCCGGCCGGACTATAAGGAGTCGGTCGTCGGCAATGCAAGACCGCATTGTTCGCGAAAAGTTGCCGGTTTTTTCCCGCCTGCCGGCGCCATATCGGTTTTGCCGCGGGGCGGGTGATGCGGCAAACTAGCGCCCCCGAGCAAATGCTCGCTTGATTGCCCCGCAGAGTCCGTATGACCCGCTCGCCCTTCCGCCGTCTCGCCTTTGGTGCCCTGCGCCGCGTCCTCTATCTGTGGGTGCGCTCGGAAACCATCAACCAGTCCGCCTTCACCCTCAAGCTGGACCGCAGCAAGCCGGTGTTCTACGTGCTGCAGCAGCCCTCGGCGAGCGACCTGGCGGTGGTCGACACGGAATGCCGCAAGGCCGGCCTGCCACGCCCGGTGCTGCCGGTGGCGATCGGCGAGCAGATCGAACCGGCCGCTTTCTTCTACCTGACCCCCGAGCCGGGCTGGTTCGGCGGGCATGACAAGCGCGGCGCGCCGCCGGCGCTGGTGCGCACCCTGGCCGCCCTCGAACGCAACGCGGTGGACGACGCACAGATCGTCCCGGTCAGCGTGTTCTGGGGCCAGTCGCCGGACCGCGAGACCAGCCCGTGGAAACTGCTGTTCGCCGACAGCTGGGCGGTTACCGGGCGTCTGCGCAAGCTGGTCAGCATCCTGATCCTCGGCCGCAAGACCCGCGTGCAGTTCTCCGCGCCGATCCACCTGCGCGAGTTGCTGGCCCAGGACAAGGGCCTGCAGCGCACCCAGCGCATGGCCCAGCGCATTCTGCGCGTGCACTTCCGCAACCAGAAGGCGGCGGTGATCGGCCCGGACGTGTCGCACCGACGCAACCTGGTCAAGGGCCTGGTGCATGGCCCGCAGGTACGCCAGGCGATCCAGGACGAAGTCGAGCGCGAGAAGATCAGCGTGGAGAAGGCCGAGGCCCAGGCGCTGCGCTACGGCAACGAGATCGCCTCGGACTACACCTACACCGCCATCCGCTTCCTCGAACTGGTGCTGAGCTGGTTCTGGAACAAGCTGTATGAAGGCATCCAGGTCAACCATATCGACGCCGTGCGCGAAGTGGCCCACGGCCACGAGGTGATCTATGTGCCCTGCCACCGCAGCCACATCGACTACCTGCTGCTGTCCTACCTGCTGTTCCGCAACGGCCTGACCCCGCCGCATATCGCCGCCGGGATCAACCTCAATATGCCGGTGATCGGCGGCCTGCTGCGCCGCGGCGGCGCCTTCTTCATGCGCCGCACCTTCAAGGGCAACCCGCTGTACACCGCGGTGTTCAACGAATACCTGCACACCCTGTTCAGCCGCGGCTTCCCGGTGGAGTACTTCGTCGAGGGAGGGCGCTCGCGTACCGGGCGCATGCTGCAGCCGAAGACCGGCATGCTGGCCATCACCCTGCGCAGCTTCCTGCGTTCCAGCCGCCTGCCGGTGGTGTTCGTGCCGGTCTACATCGGCTACGAGCGGGTGCTCGAAGGCCGCACCTACCTCGGCGAGCTGCGCGGCGCGGCGAAGAAGAAGGAGTCGATCTTCGACATCTTCAAGGTCATCAGCGCCATCCGCAAACAGCGCTTTGGCAGCGTCTGGGTCAACTTCGGCGAGCCGATCAAGCTAGCCGAGTTCCTCGACGCCGAGCAGCCGGACTGGCGCAGCCAGGACCATGGCCCGCAGTTCCGCCCGGACTGGCTGAACAGCACCACCAACCGCCTCGGCGAGCGCGTGGCGCAACACCTCAACGAGGCGGCGGCGGTCAACCCGGTCAACCTGGTCGGCCTAGCCCTGCTCTCGACAGCCAAGCTGGCGCTGGACGAGAAGAGCCTGGTGCGGGTGCTCGACCTGTACCTGGCCCTGCTGCGCCAGGTGCCCTACTCGCCCCACGCGACCCTGCCGGAAGGCGATGGCGCCGCGCTGATCCGCTACGTGCAGAGCATGGACCTGCTGGCCGAGCAGAAGGATGCGCTGGGCAAGATCCTCTATCTGGACGAGCAGAATGCTGTCCTGATGACCTACTACCGCAACAACGTGCTGCACATCTTCGCCCTGCCGGCGCTGCTGGCCAGCTTCTTCCAGAGCAGCTCGCGGATGAGCCGCGAACAGATCCTGCGCTACACCACGGCGCTGTATCCCTACCTGCAGTCCGAGCTGTTCATTCGCTGGTCGCGCGAGGAGCTGGAAGGCGTGGTCGACCGGTGGCTGGCGGCCTTCGTCGAACAGGGCCTGCTGCGCCAGGAAGAGGATGTGTACATCCGCCCGGCGCCGAGCTCGCGCCAGTTCGTCCTGCTCACCCTGCTGGCCCGCGCCATCGTGCAGACCCTGCAGCGCTTCTACATGGCCACCGCCCTGCTGAGCAACGCCGGGCAGAACGTGCTGTCGGCCGAGGAGCTGGAGAACCTCTGCGTGGTCATGGCCCAGCGCCTGTCTATCCTGCATGGCCTGAATGCCCCGGAGTTCTTCGACAAGAGCCTATTCCGCCACTTCATCCAGACCCTGCTGGACGAAGGCGTGCTGCGCCAGGACAGCGCCGGCAAGCTCAGCCACCACCCGCAGCTGGCCGAACTGGCCGAAGGCGCGGCCAAGCGCGTGCTACCGGCGGAGATCCGCCTGTCGATCCGCCAGGTGGCGCTGGAGCGCGGCGAGGATGGCGACGACGCGGCCTGATCCGCCACTGCCAGAAACAAGGGCCGCCGCTGCGGCCCTTGTCGCTTCTACAGCCCCCTCACCTCAGACACCGGTAACGATCAGCAATGAACCCAGCCGCCCTCGCCACCCTGCACCAGCACCTGCTCTCGGCCTTGAGCCCGCCGCCCGCCGAAGTGCGGCGCCTGTTCCACGGCCGCGGCCGCTGCTGGCCGGGGCTCGAACAGCTGACCGTCGACTGGCTGCAGGGCGTGCTGCTGGTGGCGCTGTTTCGCCAGCCCGAAGCGGACGAGCTGAGCGCCCTGGAGGCCATGCTGCTGGCGCTGAGCGCCGCCCCCGCCTGGCAACAGTGCGGGGCGCACAGCCTGCTGCTGCAGCACCGCTACCGCCAGGACAACGGCGCGCAATGGCTGCTGGGCGAGCCGCTGGCGGGCTGCGTGGTGGTCGAGAACGGCCTGCGCTTCCAGCTGGACCTGGGCCGTTGGCAGAACACCGGACTGTTCCTCGACATGCGCCATGGCCGGCGCTGGGTCCAGGAACAGGCGGCGGGCAAGCGCGTGCTCAACCTCTTCGCCTACACCTGCGGCTTCTCCGTCGCCGCCATCGCCGGCGGCGCCGAGCAGGTGGTCAACCTGGACATGGCCAAGGCGGCCCTCAGCCGCGGCCGGGACAATCACCGGCTGAACCGGCATGACCTCAGCCGCGTCAGCTTCCTCGGCCACGAGCTGTTCAAGTCCTGGAGCAAGCTGAAGAAGTACGCGCCCTACGACCTGATCATCATCGACCCGCCCTCGTTCCAAAAGGGCAGCTTCGTCCTGAGCAAGGACTACCAGAAGATCCTGCGCCGCCTGCCGGATCTGCTCGGCGCCAGCGGCAGCGTACTGGCCTGTTTCAACGACCCGAGCATCGGCCCCGAGTTCCTGATCGACGGCATGGCCAGCGAGGCGCCGGGCCTGCGCTTCGTCGAACGCCTGGACAACCCGCCGGAGTTCGCCGACATCAGCGCCGACAGCGCCCTGAAGGTCCTGGTCTTCACCCACCTGCCGCCTGCCGAGGCCGCCGCCCCCTGAGCCTGGCGGTTTGGCGCCGCCGCCCCAGTCCGCTAAGCTCGCCTGATTCCCACCGCCATAAGGAAAGCCCCATGCTCCGCCTCACCGCCCTGGCTGCCGGCCTGCTGTTGTCCGCCAATGCCTTCGCCCTGTCCCTCGCCGACCTCAGCCAGACCGACGCCAGCAGCGGGCTCAAGGATGCCCTGACCCAGGGCGCGCAGGTCGCCGTGCAGCAACTGGGCAAGCCCGGCGGCTTCAGCGACAACGAGGAGGTGCGCATCGAACTGCCGGGCAAGCTCGGCAAGGCGGCCAAGACCATGAAGATGATGGGCATGGGCGAGCAGGTCGACCAGCTCGAAGCCAGCATGAACCAGGCCGCCGAGGCGGCCGTGCCGCAGGCCCAGGCGCTGCTGGTGGATGCGGTGAAGAAGATGACGGTCAGCGACGCCAAAAGCATCCTCGCCGGGCCGAACGATGCCGCCACCCAGTACCTGAACAAGACCAGCCGCGAGCAGATCCGCGCCAAGTTCCTGCCGATCGTCAAGCGGGCCACCGACCAGGTCGGCCTGGTCCAGCAGTACAACAGCTTCGCCGGCCAGGCAGCCGCCTTCGGCGTGGTCGATGCGAAGAGCGCCAACGTCGAGAACTACGTCACCGAGCAGGCGCTGGACGGCCTGTTCAAGATGATCGCCGAACAGGAAGCGAGCATCCGCGAGAACCCGGCCGAAGCGGCGACCAGCCTGGCCAAGAAGGTATTTGGCGCGCTCTGATCGTTTAAGCCCCAACAAAAAGCCCCGCACTCTGGCGGGGCTTTTTCTTGCCTGATCAGGCTTACGCCTCGACTTCCTTGACCTTGAACCAGGCCGCGTACAGCGCCGGCAGGAACAGCAGGGTCAGTGCCGTGGCGACGATCAGGCCGCCCATGATGGCCACCGCCATCGGCCCGAAGAACACGCTGCGCGACAGCGGGATCATCGCCAGCACCGCCGCCAGGGCGGTCAGCACGATCGGCCGGAAGCGCCGCACCGTGGCCTCGATGATGGCGTGCCAGCGGTCCTGGCCGGCGGCGATGTCCTGCTCGATCTGGTCGATGAGGATCACCGAGTTGCGCATGATCATCCCCGCCAGGGCGATGGTGCCGAGCATGGCGACGAAGCCGAACGGCTGCTGGAACACCAGCAGGAACAGGGTCACGCCGATCAGCCCCAGCGGCGCGGTGAGGAACACCATCACCGAGCGCGAGATGCTCTTCAGTTGCAGCACCAGCAGGGTCATCACCACCAGGATGAACAGCGGCACCCCGGCGTTAACCGACTTCTGCCCGCGCGCCGAGTCCTCGACCGTGCCGCCGACCTCCAGCAGGTAGCCGCTGGGCAGCGCATCGCGGATCGGCTGCAGGGTCGGCAGGATCTGCTTGACCAGGCCGGCCGGCTGCTCGCCGCCGTAGATGTCGCCCAGCACGGTGACGGTCGGCAGGCGGTCGCGGTGCCAGATCACGCCTTCCTCGAAACCGTACTCCAGGGTGGCGATCTGCGACAGCGCCACGCTCTTGCCGTTGCTGATCGGCACCGCCAGGCTCGGCAGCAGCTCCAGTTGCTGGCGCTCGCGCACGGTGCCGCGCAGGAGGATCTCGATCAGCTCGTTGCCTTCGCGGAACTGGCTGACGCTGGAACCGGACAGCGAACTCTGCAGGAAGCGCGAGACATCGGCGGTGCTCACCCCCAGGGCCCGGGCGCGCTCCTGGTCGATGTTCAGGTAGATCACCTTGCTCGGCTCTTCCCAGTTCAGGTGCACGTTGGACACCTGGCTGTTCTCGCGCACCTTGTCGGCCACCTGGCGGGCAATCGCACGCACCTCGTCGATATGCTCGCCGGAGACGCGGAACTGGATCGGGTAGCCCACCGGCGGGCCGTTCTCCAGGCGCGAGACGCGGGTGCGCAGGGTCGGGAACTCGTCGTTGAGCACGTCGATCAGCCAGACACGCAGCGCCTCGCGGTCCTCGATCGACTTGGCCAGCACCACCACCTGGGCGAAACGGGTCGCCGGCAGCTGCTGGTCCAGCGGCAGGTAGAAGCGCGGCGAACCGGTGCCGACATAGGCCACGTAGTTCTCGATGCCGTCGTGTTCCTTGAGGCGCGCCTCCAGGCGCTTGACCTGCTCCTCGGTGGCCTTGAGCGACGAGCCCTCGGTGAGCTTGAGGTCGATCATCAGTTCGAGGCGGCCGGATGCCGGGAAGAACTGCTGCGGCACGAAGCGGAACAGCACCACCGAGGCGACGAACAGGCCGACGGTGACCAGGATCACCGTGCGCCGGCGGCGCACGCACCACTCCACCACTTCGCGTACCGTCTGGTAGAAGGTGGTCGAGTAGGGATCATGGCCGCTGGCGCTGCCGCCGTGCTTCTTCGCATGCAGCTTGGCCAGGTCCGGCAGCAACCGATCGCCCAGGTACGGCACGAACACCACGGCGGCGACCCAGGACACCACCAGGGCAATGGTCACCACCTGGAAGATCGAGCGGGTGTACTCGCCGGTGCCGGATTGCGCGGTGGCGATCGGCAGGAAGCCGGCGGCGGTGATCAGGGTGCCGGTGAGCATCGGGAAGGCCGTGCTGGTCCAGGCGAAGCTGGCCGCCTTGAGCCGGTCGTAGCCCTGCTCCATTTTGATCGCCATCATCTCCACGGCAATGATCGCGTCGTCCACCATCAGGCCGAGGGCCAACACCAGGGCGCCGAGGGAAATCTTGTGCAGGCCGATGCCGAAGTAGTGCATCACGGCGAAGGTCATCGCCAGCACCAGCGGAATCGAAAACGCCACCACCAGGCCGGTACGCAGGCCGAGGGAGAAGAAACTCACCAACAGTACGATGATCAGTGCCTCGACCAGCACTCGGATGAACTCGCCAACCCCGGTTTTCACCGCCGCCGGCTGGTCGGAGACCTTGCTCAGCTCCATGCCGACCGGCAGGGTCTGCTGCAGGCGGGCGAACTCCTGCTCCAGCGCCTCGCCGAGGACCAGGATGTCGCCACCGGCCTTCATCGACACGGCCAGGCCGATCGCGTTCTGATCCATGAAGCGCATGCGCGGCGCGGGTGGGTCATTGAAGCCGCGATGCACCTCGGCCACATCGCCGATGCGGAAGGTGCGGTCGCCGACGCGGATGGGGAAGTCGCGGATCTCGTCGACCGTCTCGAAGCTGCCGGACACGCGAAGCTGCACGCGGTCGGTGGTGGCTTCGAAGAATCCCGAGGAAGCCACCGCGTTCTGCTCTTCCAGCGCCTGCTGCACGACTGCCAGCGGCAGGCCGAGGGTGGCCAGCTTGACGTTGGACAGCTCGATCCAGATCTTCTCGTCCTGCAGGCCGATCAGCTCGACCTTGCCCACGTCCTTGACCCGCTGCAGCTGCAGTTGCAGGCGGTCGGCGTAGTCCTTGAGCACGGCATAGTCGAAGCCTTCGCCGGTGAGGGCGTAGATGTTGCCGAAGGTGGTGCCGAATTCGTCGTTGAAGAACGGCCCACGGACGTCCGGCGGCAGGGTGTGGCGGATGTCGCCGACCTTCTTGCGGATCTGGTACCAGAGATCGGGAATGTTCTTCGACAGGATGTTGTCGCGGGCCATGAAGGTGACCACCGACTCGCCGGGACGCGAGTAGGACATGACCATCTGGTAGTCGCCGGTTTCCATGACCTTGCGCTCGATGCGCTCGGTGACCTGGCGCGAGATCTGCTCGGCGGTGGCGCCCGGCCAGTCGGTGCGGATGACCATGGCCTTGAAGGTGAAGGGCGGGTCCTCGCTCTGCCCCAGCTTGGTGTAGGAGATGGCGCCGACCACGGCGATCACCAGCATGAAGTAGAGGACCACCGCGCGATTGCGCAGCGCCCATTCGGAGAGGTTGAAGGACATGCGCTTACTCCCCGGCGACCAGCTGGACGGTGCGATTGTCGCGGTCCACCGGTTTGACCTTCTGCCCGTCACGCAGCATCTGCACGCCGGCGGCGACCACCCAGTCGCCCTCCTTCAGCCCTTCGAGCACCGACACCCGCTCCTGGCCATAGCGGCCGATACGCACGGCGGTGCGCACCACCTTGGATTCCTTGGGATCGACCACCCAGACGAAGGGCACGTCCTTCTCGGCACTGAGCGCCGACATCGGCACCGACAGCGGCACCTCGCCCTCGGCCTTGATCGCCACGCGGGCGCTCTGCCCCAGCTCGGCTTTCATCGCGCCGCCGGCAAAGGCCACCCGCGCGGCGAAGGTGCGCGACTGCGCGTCGGCGGCCGGCGACAGCTCGCGGATGCGTCCGGGGAAACGCTTGCCCGGCTGCGACCACAGCTCGACGCTGACCTCCTGGCCGATGCGGAACCGCTCGAAGGCATGTTCCGGCACGCTGATCAGCACTTCGCGCTCGCCATCGGTGGCCAGGGTGAACACCGTCTGCCCGGCGGCCACCACCTGCCCGACCTCGGCCAGGCGCCGCGCCACCACGCCATCCTGGGAGGCGCGCAGCACCGAGTAGCCGGCCTGGTTGTTGGCCACGTTGAACTCGGCCTGGATCTGTTTGACCCGCGCCTCGCCGGCGCGGTACTGGTTTTCCACGTTGTCGTACTGCGACTGGCTGATCAGCTGGCGGGCCAGCAGGGTCTTGTAGCGATCACGCTCGGTGCGCACCAGCTTGAGGTTGGCCTCCGCCGCCGCCACCTGGGCGCGCGCGGCTTCCAGCTGCAGCTTGACGTCCTCGGGGTCCAGTTCGGCCAGCGGCTGATCCTTCTTCACCCGCGCCCCGGCATCCACCAGGCGCTTGCTGATCTTGCCGCCGATGCGGAAGGCCAGCTCCGGCTCGAAGCGCGCGCGCACCTCGCCCGGGTAGGTCTCCACGGCGTCCCCGGCCGGCTGTGGCTGCACCACCATGGCCGGACGCGCCGGCGCCTCGACGGGCTCACCGTTGCCACAGGCAACCAGCAGGGGAATCAGGCATACGGGCACAGCGAGGGACAAGGCATGGCGGAACATGGTGAGTGACCTTTCGCAAAGAAACGCTTGGAATACTTATACTGAGCGGTATAGTAAAAATAGCAAACTCACCAGTCCAGTATTAAAACGCGAAATGTCCGACAAACTGTTGCAGTCATCCAGCGGCCCCGGACGGCCCAAGGACCCGGCCAAACGTCTGGCCATACTCGAAGCCGCCAAGCGCCTGTTCATGCGCCACGGCTATGACGGCAGCAGCATGGATGCGATAGCCGCCGAGGCGCGGGTTTCCAAGCTCACGGTGTACAGCCACTTCACCGACAAGGAGACGCTGTTCGCCTGCGCGGTGGAATCGAAATGCGAGGAACAGCTGCCCCAGCTGTTCTTCACCCTGCAGCCGGACACCCCCATCGAGGCGGCCCTGCTGGCCATCGGCCGCGGCCTCAACAGCCTGGTCAACAACGAGGAATCGGTGGCCATGCTGCGCCTGATGATCGCCCAGGCCACCCAGAACCGGCGCCTGTCTGAGCTGTTCTACAACGCCGGGCCGCAGCGCATGCTGGACGCCATGCAGCACCTGCTGGAACAGGCCAATGCCCACCAGCAGCTGCGCGTGGACAACCCGCAACACGCCGCCGAGCACTTCTTCAGCCTGATCAAGGGCGGCTGCAACTTCCGCCAGCTGATCGGCTGCGGCGCCAGCTTTGCCGACGAGGCGGCGGCCGAGCAGCATGTGCGCGAGATCGTCAGCCTGTTCCTGCGCGCCTATCGGGCCTGAGCGCAGGCAGCACGGCTTCTGCCCCCACTCGCGTTTACGGGAGTGGGCTGGGGAGCAAGCAACCACTCAAGGTTTCAGCGCCTTCTTCGGGTAGATGTCATAGCGGCTGGACTTGCCTTCCAGGGCGTAGCTGGGCTTGGCCCCCTCGATCACCGGCGCCTTGCGCGGGCGCTTGACCACCACCCGGTGGCTGGCCAGGGCCAGCGCGGCCTGCAGCAGCGCCGGGGCATCCAGGTCGTCGCCCACCAGCGGGCGGAACAGGCGCATCTCCTTCTTCACCAGGGCGCTCTTGTCGCGATGGGGAAACATCGGGTCGAGGTAGATCACCTGCGGCGGCTCGCCCTGCCACTGCCCCATCAGCTCGATGGCATTGCCACCGAGCAGGCGCATCTGCGCGGCGATCGGCGCCACCTCGGCATCCTGTCTGGCGCGCGCCAGGCCGTCTTCGAGCAGGGCGGCGATGATCGGCTGGCGCTCGATCAGGCTCACCTGGCAGCCCAGGCTGGCCAGGACGAAGGCATCACGGCCCAGACCCGCCGTGGCATCCAGCACCACGGGACGCACCCCGGGCTGCACGCCGACCGCCTTGGCGATCATCTGCCCGCTGCCGCCGCCGAACAGACGCCGGTGCGCCACCGCCCCTTCGACGAAGTCGACCCGCACCGGCCCCGGCGCCTGCGGCCCCAGCTCCGCCAGCTGCAGGCCTTCGCCGCCCAGCTGCAAGGCGAACTCGGCCTCGCCATCCAGGGGCAAGCCCAGGCGCTGCGCCCACTCGGCACAGGCCGCCTGGTAGGTTGGCGCCAGGGCCTCGGCGCGGATTCTGGCCATATGCCGCTCGTCGCTCATCGAGAAATATGCTCAAAAATTGTTCAAATCGACCGCTTGGCAGCCGATACAGGCATGACGCCGCATTTTGCCAGACGCCGTGGCCGCAAGCCGCATCGAGTTGATCATGTTTGCCGTAGTTTCCGCGCCCCATGGCGCCGCCCACCCGCCGCGCCGCGACAATCTGGACGAAAGCCTGGAGGCCGGCCTGCGCGACTCGCTGGATTACCAAATCCTGCGGCGCACCCTGATGCCCGACGAGCCGCTACCGGCCGCACCGCCAGCAGCCAGCGCCGCCAACGAGCCCGACAGCGCCCAGGCCAGTGCGGCGACGCCGCCGGTCGAGGCCGGCGCGCAGCTCGCCAGCTTCCAGCAGGTCCTGCAGCAGCGCGAGCTGGAGCTGAACGTCACCGCCAATCCGCCGCCGCAGAAGAGCGACCCGCTGGCCCTGGATCTGGCCGGCAACGGCTTCAGCACCCGCGGCCTGAACGATGCCGTGCGCTTCGACCTGGATGCCGACGGCCGCACCGACCGCATCAGCGCGCCCAGCGGCGACGACGCCCTGCTGGCCCTGGACCGCAACGGCAATGGCCGCATCGACGATGGCCGCGAGCTGTTCGGCGACCAGCATGGCGCCGCCAACGGCTTCGCCGAGCTGGCCAGGTACGACGATAACCGTGATGGGCGCATCGACGCCCAGGACGCCATCTTCGAACGCCTGCGCCTGCTGCGCTTCGACGCCAGTGGTCGGCAGCAGCAACAGAGCCTGGGTGAGGCCGGGGTCGGTGCCATCCAGCTGCAGGCCCGCGACGTCCGGCAGGCCCTCGGCGCCTATGACGAAATCGCCCAGCTCGGCAGTTTCGATTTCGCCGACGGGCGCCGCGGCCAGGCCGCCGACCTGCTCCTGGCGCAGCGCTGAAGCCAGCCTCTGGCAGGCTTCTTATGTGTTGTATCGGGTGGCGAACGAGGATTGCCCTGTATTGCGCGGCGCGCCTGGGTGGGTAGGTTGGCGTTGAGCACAGCGAAGCCCAACGACCGGGGCAGGGTCGTTGGGCTTCGTCGCGCTGCGCCTCAACCCAACCTACGATTCATCGCCTTTGCAACACGCTACTGAGACATAGCCTTGGCAAAGGCCTGCTAGAGCAACCCCAGCTGCATCTCCTGCGCCTGCAGGTCGGCAAACGCCAGCGCCGGCAGGCCCGGCAGGCGCTCGCCCAGCTGCTGGTGAAAACGCAGCGCCAGGTGCGGCGCCCGCAGGTTATCCGGGGTATGCAGGAACACGAACGGCTGCAACCCCGCCTCGATCCAGACCGCCACCTTGTCCAGCCAGGGCGCCATGAACGCATCGTTGGCCGCCAGCTCCGGGTGGCCGATGAAGCGCAGCTGCGGCTGCCCGCTGAAGGCGGTGGGGCGTGGCGGCAGGCGCGGTTTCTTGGCCTGCGCGTGCAGCACCGCCGGATCGCTGGAGACGCAGCTGAACAGGGCCCGCGAGTCCAGGCAGATGCGCTCCACCTGGCGCGCGTGGAGCAGGCGATTGAGCGCCCGCTCCTCCTCGCCCCTGGCGAAGAACGCCGGGTGGCGCACTTCCACCGCCACCTTGCCCTGCAGCGTGTCGAGCAGCGCCGGCAGCTCGGCCAGGCGCGCGGGGCCGAAGCTGGCCGGCAATTGCAGCCAGAACGGCGAACAGCGCGCGCCCAGCGGCCGCAGCAGGCCCACGAAGGCCTCGGCGGCGCTCAGTTGCTCGCGCAGATCGCCGCCATGGCTGATATCGCGCGGCAACTTGGCGCAGAAGCGGAAGCCGGCCGGCATCTGCTGCGCCCAGCGCGCCACGGTCTCGCTGGAAGGCCGCGCATAGAAGGTGGTGTTGCCTTCCACGGCATTGAACAGCTGCGCATAGTTCGCGAGGAAGTCGCCGCTGCGGGCGCTATCGGGATACAGCGAGTCGCGCCAGGCCGGCTCGCTCCAGGACGGGCAGCCGAGGAAATAGGGCAGCACGGGGTCAGGCGTAGAGATCGAGGCCGAGCACTTCGGCGGCATCCCGCTCGCTGGTGAAGCTGGCGGTACTGCCATAGGCGGCCAGGGCCTGGCTGGCCCTGGCATTCGGCGGGCGCTGCTGACTGAGCACGTCCTGGCTGCGCGCCGGCAAGCTGTCGCTGCTGGCGCTGCTGGACTGCACCCGGCGCAGCTGCGGCGTCTGCTCGAAGCCCTGGCTGCTGGCCGGGCTGGCCGGCAGCTCGCGGCGCACCTCGACTTCGCGCTGGCTTTCGCGATAGGGCGTTACCGCACTGCCCGGGCGGGGCGTGCGGTCCAGCGAATAAGAGGAGGTGAAGCCATCGATGCGCATCGGTTACTGCTCGAACTACATAGGGGCAATTTAACGACGCCGCCGGCAATTGGCAATTGCCGGCGGGCGCCGGGTTACGGCGCCGCCTTGGGGGTCGCCACCTTGTCGCGCAGGTAGACCGGCAGCGCCTGGTCGGCCGGCAGCGCCTCGCCGCGGGCCCAGGCGAAGCGAGCCAGCTGCAGCAGATCCTCGGCGTGCGGCAGCATGCCAGCGTCCTGGCCGGCCGGCGTCACCGCCAGGCGCGCGGCGTAGCTGCCCCAGCCGGTACCGGCGCCGAACCAGTCGCCCGTGGCGCCGCGTGGCAGGCTGACCTGCTCCGGCGCCAGCACCGCCTCGACGCCCTGCAGGCGCATTTCCCCCTGTTCCTCGCGGTAGCAGCCCCAGTACACCTCATCCATGCGCGCATCGATGGCCGCGGCCACCTGCCGCGCACCCTGTTCGCGCAGTGCGCGCTGGGCCAGCACGGCCAGGTTGGACACCGGCAGCACCGGCTTGTCCAGGGCGAATGCCAGGCCCTGGACCACGCCGATGGCGATGCGGATGCCGGTGAACGCGCCCGGCCCGCGGCCAAAGGCGATGGCATCCAGCGCCGCCAGCTCGACCCCGGCCTCGTCGAGCAGGCTGCGGATCATCGGCAGCAGGCGCTGGGCGTGCAGGCGCGGGATCACCTCGTAATGGCTGAGCACCCTGCCCTCGTGCAGCAGGGCAACGGAGCAGGCTTCGGTGGCGGTATCCAGGGCCAGCAGGGTGGTCATCGGGGCAATCCGGTCAGGCAAAAATGGGTGGGCAGTATAAACGCCAACGGCCCGCAAGCGGGCCGTTGGTTCATCCAGGGTGGCTGGCTCAGCTCAGAGCGGCCAGCACCTTGGCGGTGATCTCGTCCACCGAGCCGACGCCGGCGATGGCGCTGTACTTCGGCGTGCCGTCGACGGCCGCCAGCTTCTGGTAGAAATCCACCAGCGGCTTGGTCTGCGAGTGATACACGGACAGGCGGTGACGCACGGTCTCTTCGGTGTCGTCCTTGCGCTGCACCAGGTCGTCGCCGGTGACATCGTCCTTGCCCTCGACTTTCGGCGGGTTGTAGACGATGTGGTAGACGCGGCCGCTGGCCTCGTGCACCCGACGACCGGCGATGCGCTGGACGATTTCTTCGTCGTCGACGGCGATTTCGAGCACGTTGTCGATGACCACGCCGGCTTCCTTCAGGGCTTCGGCCTGGGGAATGGTGCGCGGGAACCCGTCGAAGAGGAAACCCTTGGCGCAGTCGGCCTCGGCGATACGCTCCTTGACCAGGTTGATGATCAGGTCATCGGAGACCAGACCACCGCTTTCCATGATGCTCTTGGCCTTCAGACCCAGCTCGGTGCCGGCCTTGACCGCTGCACGCAGCATGTCGCCGGTGGAGATCTGTGGAATACCAAATTTTTTGGTAATGAAACCAGCCTGGGTACCTTTGCCGGCACCGGGCGCCCCCAGCAGAATCACGCGCATCGATGTGCTCCTCAAGAAATGACTAGAAATCGTCGGATTCGCCTCGTGGGGCCAATCTCAATATTCGGGTTTCGGCGTCACTGAGCGGCCAAAAGGTTGACCAAGATACACAGCAGCCCCCTGCCACACAAGCCACCCAAAGTAGCAGTCCGAAAGGCCTCAGCCGGTGTTGCGCAGGCCCGCGGCAATGCCTGCGACAGTCACCAGTAAAGCCTGTTCCAGAGGGCTGTCCACCGGCCCCTGGCGCTGCCTGGAACGGGCCAGGAGCTCGGCCTGCAGCAGGTGCAGCGGGTCCAGGTAGATGTTGCGCACGGTGATCGCCTCGCGGGTCTCCGGACTGTGGGCGAGCAGCTCCGACTGAGCGGTCAGGCCGAGGACGATGGCGCACGACTGCGACAATAAGTCGCGTAAATGTGCGCCCAGCGGTCGCAAATCGTCACCAACCAGGCGCTGGTCGTAGAGCGCGGCGATGCTGCTGTCCGCCTTGGCCAGGACCATCTCGAGCATGTCGATGCGCGTGCGGAAGAACGGCCACTGCTCGCGCATCTGCGCCAGCAGCGGTTTTTCGCCGCGCTGCAGGGCCTGGCCCAGCGCCGTTTCCCAGCCCAGCCAGGCCGGCAGCATCAGGCGGGTCTGGGTCCAGGCGAAGATCCACGGGATCGCCCGCAGGCTCTCCACCCCGCCGGCCCGACGCTTGGCCGGGCGACTGCCCAGCGGCAGGCGGCCGAGCTCCTGTTCCGGGGTGGCTTGGCTGAAGTATTCGACGAACTGCGGGTGCTCGCGCACCACCGCGCGGTAGGCGGCCAGGCCGTCGGCGGCCAGCCGATCCATGGCCGCGCGCCAGGCCGGCTCGGGCGCCGGCGGCGGTTGCAGGGTGGCTTCCAGCACAGCCGCCAGATACAGGTTGAGGTTCTGCTCGGCCAGGTCCGGCAGGCCGAACTTGAAGCGGATCATCTCGCCCTGCTCGGTGGTGCGGAAGCGCCCGGCCACCGAGCCCGGCGGCTGCGAAAGGATCGCCGCATGGGCCGGGCCGCCGCCGCGGCCGACCGTGCCGCCGCGCCCGTGGAACAGCAGCAGCTCGACTTCGTGCCGGCGACACACCTCGACCAGCGCCTCCTGGGCGCGGTACTGGGCCCAGGCGGCGGCCAGGGTACCGGCGTCCTTGGCCGAGTCGGAATAGCCGATCATCACCTCCTGCGGGCCGTGCAGGCGCGCGCGGTAGCCATGCAGGCCGAGCAGGCGGTCGATGGCCGGCGCGGCATTGTCCAGGTCGGCCAGGGTCTCGAACAGCGGCACCACGCGGATCGGCCGCTGCAGGCCGGCTTCCTTGAGCAGCAGTTGCACGGCCAGCACGTCCGAGGGCGCGCCGGCCATGGAGATCACGTAGGAGCCCAGCGCCGCCGCCGGCGCGCCGGCCACCACCCTGCAGGTGGCCAGCACCTCGGCAGTCTCCGCCGAGGGCCGGTGCTGCGGCGGCAGCAGCGGGCGGCGGTTGTCCAGCTCGCGCAGGAGAAAACCGAGGCGGGTGTCCTCGTCCCACTCGGCATAACGGCCCAGCCCCAGGTAATCGGTGATCTCGCTGAGCGCGGCGGTATGTCGCGCGGCATCCTGGCGGATGTCCAGGCGCAGCAGGAACAGGCCGAAGGTGGCCGCGCGGCGCAGGCTGTCGAGCAGCGCGCCCTCGGCGACCACGCCCATGCCGCAGGCGTGCAGCGAGTGGTAGCACAGCTCCAGGGGTTCGAGCAGCTCGCGGTTGTCGTGCAGCACCTCGGGGCCGGGGGCGACTTCGCCGGCCAGCGCCGCCTCGGTCCAGGTGCGGGTGGCGCGCAGGCGCTCGCGCAGTTGCTTGAGCAGGGCCCGGTAGGGTTCCGGATGCACGCCGACCACCCGGCGCAGCTCGTCGCTGGCCTGCTGCATGGACAGTTCGCCGGCCAGTTGCTCGATGTCGCGCAGGTACAGGTCGGCCGCCATCCAGCGCGCCAGCAGCAGCACCTCACGCGAGACCTGGGCGGTGACGTTGGGGTTGCCGTCGCGGTCGCCGCCCATCCACGAGGCGAAGCGGATCGGCGCCGCCTCCAGCGGCAGGCGCAGCCCGGTGGCGGCCTGCAGGGCCTGGTCGGCGCGGCGCAGGAAGCTCGGCACGGCCTGCCACAGGGAATGCTCGATGACGGCGAAGCCCCACTTGGCCTCGTCCACCGGGGTCGGCCGGCTGCGGCGGATTTCCTCGGTGTGCCAGGCCTCGGCAATCAGCCGGCGCAGTTTCTGCTGCAGCAGGCCGCGCTCGCTGGCGGACAGGTCGGTGTGATCCAGCGCCGCCAGCTGCGCGGTGATCGCATCGTATTTCTGGATCAGGGTGCGCCGCGCCACTTCGGTCGGGTGGGCGGTCAACACCAGCTCGATGTCCAGCCGCGCCAGCTGGCGGGCCAGCTGCTCGGGCTTGTGCCCGTCGCCCTGCAGGCGCTGCAACAGCTCGGCCAGCACGCGATTCTCGAACGGCTCGGCCTCGCCCGGCCGGCGCCGGCGGATGCGGTGGTACTGCTCGGCGATATTGGCCAGGTTGAGGAACTGGTTGAAGGCCCGCGCCACCGGCAGCAGCTCGTCGTCGCTGAGGCCGTCGAGGGTGGCGCGCAGCTGCTGCTCGCCGGCGGCCGAGCCCTGGCGTCCGGCCTTGGCGCCCTGGCGGATCAGCTCGATCTTGTCGACGAACGCCTCGCCGCGCTGGCTGCGTATGGTGTCGCCGAGCAACTCGCCGAGCAGGTGCACTTCTTCGCGCAGGCGCGCATCGATTTCCGCCATGGCCGAGCACTCCCCAGGGGTAGAGGCTTCAGCTTGCCCAGCATGGCGATTTCTGACAAGTCCACGACGAATGGCGATACGGCCGGCGAGCGCGAGCTAGGCTGAACATAACGGTCGTCAAAAGCGCCCGCCGGTCGGACCCGTGCCGTGCCCGGCCAGTACCGTCGCCCACCACGAATGGGCCTGTAGAGGTGTTTATGAAAATCCGTGAGCTTGCCCGCCACTGGGAGCAGAACGCCAAGGGCCGCCTGACTCCCAGCCACTATCAGATCCACCTGGACCTGGAGTCCGCCGCGCGCCTGGCCGCGCTGGCCGAGATGTATCCGAAGCGCAGCAGCGAGGAGCTGATCGGCGAACTGATCAGCGCCGCCCTGGAAGAACTGGAAGCCAGCCTGCCCTACGTCAAGGGCAGCAAGGTGGTGGCCACCGACGAACAGGGCGACCCGCTGTACGAGGACATCGGCCCGACGCCGCGCTTTCTCGCCCTGTCGCGCCGCTACCTGCAGACGCTCAGCGCCGCACAGGACGGCGCCAAGCATTAGGGCTGGCCGAGCAGACTGCGGTACAGCGCAGCCATCTCGGCCGAAAAGGCCACCAGCACGACCCGTTGCAGGCTGCTGCCGGCCGCACGCGGACGGCGCAGCTCGCCGACGGCGACCTGCGCGGCGGCCTCGCGGGGATAGCCGTAGACGCCGCAACTGATCGCCGGGAAGGCGATGCTGCGCAACCCGGCGCCTTCGGCCAGGGCCAGGCTGTTGCGGTAACAGTCCGCCAGCAGCCGGGCCTCGCCCGCGTTGCCACCCTGCCAGATCGGCCCGACCGTATGGATCACATGCGGCGCGGGCAGGCGAAAACCGGGGGAAAGCTTTGCCGCGCCGGTCGGGCAACCGCCCAGGCCGCGGCAGAAGGCCAGCAGCTGCGGGCCGGCGGCGCGATGAATCGCGCCATCCACGCCGGCGCCGCCGAGCAGCGAGCCATTCGCCGCATTGACGATGGCATCCATCGCCAGACGGGTGATGTCGCCCTGCCAGACCTCTAGCTGCATGGCTGTGCCCGGTCTTACTGGGCCGCCGCGGCCGGCGGGGTTTCCTCGCCCATGCAGCGCACGGCCTGCTTCTTGTCGTCCACCAGCACGCCGGTCAGGCCCTTCTGCTGGGTATCGAACAGCACCAGCACACCATCGATGCAGTGCGCCACCTGGTTGGCCGGTTTCACCGAGAGCTTGTAGTCCTCGCCCGGAATGGTCTTGAGCATGGTGAACTCGGCCAGCAGCAGGGCGTCCTCTTCCTTGGCGAAATGCAGGTAGCCGTAGAACCACAGCACCGCGATGGTGCCGACGATGCTGGCGATACCGGTGAGGATCAGGGGGATGGCGTTGCGTTCTTCACTCATGGCGTTGTTCACTGCTCGAACTGACTGAAAGGGGACTTGGCTGCCGGCAGCCAATGGCGGCGCAGCCTGATACAGGCGTACGCCATTGGCAAGAGGGCGCGACCGAAAGCCGCTGCGGCCAGTGCAGCATTGCCACGGGGTGCTCCGCCACACAGACCTGTGGCAGAGGCTCAGAACCTGTTTACGATCTCGCGAGCTAGAGCCAGACAAGGCGCTACGTCAGTAACAGCCTCCGGCTGGTCAAAACGCCGAGGAAGCGGAGTTTACGAGCTGTAAATGAGCATGACTCGTTTCACTCGCCCTTCGGGTCGCGCTGAAGCGCGTTAGCCGCAAGCGGCTTTCCGAGGCTGTTTTTAACGCCGGATGGCCGACGCGCAGCAGATCGTAAACAGGTTCTCAGGACTTGCCGCCGGCGCGGACTTCCTCGCGGGCCCTGAAGGTCGCATCGTAGATGCGTTCGGCCAGGCGCGAGAACGGCAGGCTCTGGATCCACACCGTGCCGCTGCCCTTGAGGGTGGCCAGGAGGATACCCTCGCCGCCGAACAGCATGCTCTTCAGGCCGCCGGCCAGGCCGATGTCGTAGTCGATGCCGCTGGTGAAGGCCACCAGGCAGCCGGTGTCCAGGCGCAGGGTTTCGTTGTTCAGCTCCTTGCGGATCACCGTGCCGCCGGCATGCACGAAGGCCAGGCCATCGCCCTCCAGCTTCTGCAGGATGAAGCCCTCGCCGCCGAAGAAGCCGGCGCCGATGCGCTTGTTGAAGCTGATGCCGATCTCGGTGCCGTGGGCCGCGCAGAGGAAGGCGTCCTTCTGGCAGATCAGCTTGCCGCCGACCTGGCTCAGCTCGATGGGCACCACGCTGCCCGGATAGGGCGCGGCGAAGCCGACCCGCTGCGGGCCTTTGCCTTCATTGCTGAAGTGAGTCATGAACAGCGACTCGCCGGTGAGCAGGCGCTTGCCGGCGCCCCACAGCTTGCCCAGCACGCCGCTGGCCGAGCCATCGCCCATGCGCGTCTCGAAGCGGATGCCTTCGGTCATGTAGTTCATCACCCCGGCCTCGGCGATCACCGTCTCGCCCGGATCGAGGATGATTTCCACGGTCTGCGCCGAGGCGCCGAGGATTTCGTAGTCGAGTGTGTGGCTGGGCATGCGGGGCTCCTTGGCTGGCGGTGTTGGGCTTCGCCGCTGCGCGGCTCAACCCAACCTACAATTGGACAAACCTCCGTAGGTTGCGGTTGAGCGCAGCGAAGCCCAACGCGAAGGTCAGAGAATGTTGGCGTAGTCCGCTTCGATACGGTCCAGGCTGAGGTGATTGAGGAAGTTGGAGAAGCACATCCAGGCCGACAGCGCGTTGAGGTCGCGGAACTGCGGCGGCAGGTACTTGGGCGGTGTGACCAGGCCTTCGTCGACCAGCTGGCGCAGGGTGCGCATGTCTTCCAGGGTGGTCTTGCCGCAGAACAGCAGGGGGATCTGCTCCAGCTTGCCCTTGCGCACGGCCAGCTGGATGTAGTTGTAGATCAGGATGAAGCCCTTGAGATAGGACAGGTCCTTGGTGAACGGCAGGCCGTCCGGGGTCGAGCCGCGGAAGGCGCGGCTGGCGTTGCCGTAGCTTTCTTCCAGGCTGAAGCCCTGCTCGCGGTAGAACTCGTGGACCTGCAGGAAGTCGGCGCCCTCCTCGGCCATGTGGATGGCGCGGGTGCGGTTGGTCAGCTTACGCAGACGGGTCGGGTAGGAGGCGAAGGCGATCACTTCCATGAGGATCGCCAGGCCTTCCTGGGTCACCGTCGACGAGGGCGGCCCCTTGGCCAGGAAGGTGCAGATCGGCTGGCTCAGGCCGTTCAGCGTGGTGCCGACATGCACCATGCCCTCGTGCACTTCCAGGGCGCGCACATCGCGCTGGTTGAACAGCGCATCGGCACGCACCTTGATGTAGTCGGCACCGGCCGCCGCATCGGCAACTATGCCGTCGGACTCGAACACGCGGATGGTGTCGTCGCCGAACACCGCGGCCAGGCGTTCCTGCAGGATCGCCACGGCGTCCTTGGCGGTGAGGGTCTTGGCTTCGTCTTCCAGATCACCGCGGGCGGCGATGTTGTTCAGGTAGTCGGAGAGCATCAGGCCGAGGTCGGCCAGGGTCGGATCGCCGGCATGGAAGGCGTCGGACGTGGCGCCGTACAGTTCCTGGGAGATCAGGCCGAAATCCGCGGTGCCGCGTGCTTCGAGCATGCGGATGACCATGCGGTATTCCTTGCACATGCGCCGCATGATCTGCCCGACCGGGTTGAACTGGCCGAGCTGGCGGGTGATGTCGCGCTCGATGTTCTGGAATTCCAGCTTCTTCGCCGTCGAGTCGAAGCTCAGCGGGCGGCTGTCGTAGTAGCTGCGGTCGACCGCCGGCATGGCCTTGCCCTTGGCCTTGATGAAGCCCTGGCGGATGCTGTCGTCCCACTTGATCGCATCGAGCACGCGAATCGGTGTCTGCGCCTCGACCAGGCGATCGGACAGGGCGCGAATGGTGGCGTGGTAGTCGTCCGGCGTCTTGCGTCTGCTCATCGGCCTGCTCCGTTACTGCCCGCTGCTGCGCTGGTAGCGCGCGACTTCGACGAACACGTCGGCATTGGCCTGGTCATCCAGGTAGCGGAACACCTGATCCAGCGAACTGCTGACCAGCACGCCCTCGCCTTCCGGGGTTTCCACCGGCTGGCCCTGCAGGGTGCCGCTCTGCATGTCCTGCAGGATGCGCTCGACATCCAGGTTGTAGATCACCAGCTCGTTGTCGGCGGTCAGTTCGAAGCCGGCAATCGCGAAGTTCGCACCCAGGCGCTTGGGCAGCCCGGCGGAGATGTACCAGCGGCGGCCATGGTGGGCCACGGTGAAGCCGTACTCCTCGAGGCTCTTGAGGTTGTCCTCGCTGTCGACCCAGGTGCGCGCCTTGTAGACATTGGCGCCGGCGCGGCTGATCGCCAGGAACTGGCGCTCGCCCCACTCGTCCTGGCGCTCCCAGTCGCCGAGCAGCGGTATCGGCGCGGCCTCGTTGGCCGGAATCGGGTCCTTGAAGGTGACCAGACAGCCACTCACCAGCAGACAGGCGAAGGCAGCTACCGCAAAGCGCCAGGCATTCATTACGCACTCCTTGTGAGATCCGTTGGGCCAAGGTCGGCAGCGGCTTTGCCGGCTGCAGAAACAGCGAGCCCCGCAACAGCGGGGCCTGGCCTGTTCTAACAGGCGGTTGAGAAACTACCTGCCAATCCTACAGCCCGCTGGCCAGGTTCAGAAAGCGCCGCAGCACGGCGCTCTGGCCCGGCATGTCCAGCTGATCCGCGCCATAGACGAGGGCATGATATTCCATCCGCAAAATAAGCGTAGTCAACACCTGCGCATCCTCGACCGGTGCCGCCGAGCCCAGGGCGCGCAAGGCCAGCTCGGCGAACTGCAGGCGCAGCTGCTGGTGGGCCATGGCCAGCGGGGTCAGGGTCGGGTTGGTCAGCGCCTCCTGGCGGAAGGCCAGTTCGGCGAGCAGCTCGGCATTGCCGTCGCGGACCTTGGCCTGGACATGGGCGACGGTCAGCTCGATCAGCTGTTCGGCCATCTGCTGGCGCAGCAGCGGATTGGCGTCGACCTCCCCGGCCATGCGCTGGAAGTCGCGGGCGATATCGGCCCAGAGCAGCGCCAGGCTGGCCGAGCTGCGCTCGACGAACAGCACGAAGCTGTCGCTGATCAGGTCCCGGATGTCCTTGAAGTAGTAGGTGGTGGCCGACAGCGGCACGCCGGCCTCGGCGGCCACGGCGCGGTGGCGCACGCCGCGCAGGCCGTCGCGCACGATGATGCGCAGGGCCGCATCGAGGATGCTCAGGCGGCGCTGCTCGCTGCCCTGGCGGCTGGCCTTGCGGCCCTGGTACTGGACACTGTCGGCGAGTTCACCGGCCAGCTGGGCCGGGCAGGCAAGGACGGAGCTGAGAGTCACTACGGCTGAATCCCCCACGAATTGCGGACAAAAAACAGGGCCTGCCATGGGCAGACCCTCCTTTTTCGACACCGGCACACAGTGATAGCCATGTGCCATGCCGCGAGTTCCGCACAGTGCCCGTTGCGGGCACTGCAATCAAGCGTGCGGACGCATATGCGGGAACAGAATCACATCGCGGATCGATGGCGAGTTGGTCAGCAGCATGACCAGGCGGTCGATACCGATACCCTCGCCGGCGGTCGGCGGCATGCCGTACTCCAGGGCGCGGACGAAGTCGGCGTCGTAGTGCATGGCCTCGTCGTCACCGGCGTCCTTGTCGGCCACCTGCTGCATGAAGCGCGCGGCCTGGTCTTCGGCGTCGTTGAGCTCGGAGTAGGCATTCGCAATCTCCCTGCCGCCGATAAACAGCTCGAAGCGGTCGGTGACGCTCGGATCATCGTCGCTGCGGCGGGCCAGCGGCGAGACTTCGAACGGGTAGCGGGTGATGAAGTGCGGCTGCTCCAGCTTGTGCTCGACCAGCTCCTCGAAAATCATCACCTGCAGTTTGCCCAGGCCTTCGAAGCCGAGCACCTTGGCGCCGGCCTTCTTGGCGATTTCGCGGGCCTTGTCGATGTCGGTCAGGTCGGCGGCGGTCAGTTCAGGGTTGTACTTGAGGATCGAGTCGAACACCGACAGGCGCACGAACGGCTCGCCGAAGTGGAACACCTTGTCGCCGTAGGGCACGTCGGTGGTCCCCAGAACCAGCTGGGCCAGCTCGCGGAACAGTTCCTCGGTCAGGTCCATGTTGTCTTCGTAGTCGGCGTAGGCCTGGTAGAACTCGAGCATGGTGAACTCGGGGTTGTGCCGGGTCGAAACGCCTTCGTTACGGAAGTTGCGGTTGATTTCGAAGACCTTCTCGAAGCCGCCGACCACCAGGCGCTTGAGGTACAGCTCCGGGGCGATACGCAGGAACATCTGCATGTCCAGGGCGTTGTGGTGGGTCTCGAACGGCTTGGCCGCGGCGCCGCCGGGAATGGTCTGCAGCATCGGCGTTTCCACTTCGAGGAAGTCGCGCTTCATCAGGAAACTGCGGATATGGGCGATGACCTGCGAGCGCACGCGGAAGGTCTCGCGCACCTCCTCGTTGACCATCAGGTCGACGTAGCGCTGGCGGTAGCGCTGCTCGGTGTCGGTCAGGCCGTGGTGCTTGTCCGGCAGCGGGCGCAGCGACTTGGTCAGCAGGCGCACGTCGGTCATTTCCACGTACAGGTCGCCCTTGCCGGAGCGGGCCAGGGTGCCGACTGCGGAAATGATGTCGCCCATGTCCCAGTGCTTGACCTCGGCGAGTTTCTCTTCCGCCAGGGTCTTGCGGTTGACGTAGACCTGGATGCGCCCGGTCATGTCCTGGATCACCATGAACGAACCACGGTTGAGCATGATGCGCCCGGCCACCTTGACCGGAATCGCGGCCGCTTCCAGCTCTTCCTTGGTCTTCTCGGCGTACTGTTTCTGCAGGTCGGCGCAGTAGCTGTCGCGGCGGAAGTCGTTGGGGAAAGCATTGCCCTGCTCACGGATGGCTGCAAGCTTTTCCTTGCGCTGGGCAATCAGCTTGTTTTCTTCCTGCAGCAGTTCGTGGTGGTCGAGTTGTTGGTCGCTCATGGTCATCGGTTTCCGTCACGGGGTCGTTGCCGCCCTCCTCTGGAGAGCGGAATCGAAAGGTATTACAGGCCTTGCTTGAGGCTGGCTTCGAGGTATTCGTCGATATCACCGTCGAGCACCTTGTCGCAGTCGCTGCGTTCGATGTTGGTGCGCAGATCCTTGATCCGCGAGGCATCCAGTACGTAGGAGCGGATCTGGTGACCCCAGCCGATATCCGACTTGGTCTCTTCCAGCGCCTGGGACGCGGCGTTGCGCTTCTGCACTTCCTGCTCGTACAGACGGGCACGCAGCATCTTCATCGCGGTGTCTTTGTTGGCGTGCTGCGAGCGTTCGTTCTGGCAGGCCACCACAGTGTTGGTCGGCACGTGGGTGATACGCACCGCCGAGTCGGTGGTGTTGACGTGCTGACCACCGGCACCGGAGGAGCGGTAGGTGTCGATGCGCAGGTCGGCCGGGTTGATCTCGATCTCGATGTTGTCATCGATTTCCGGCGAGACGAACACCGCGGAGAACGAGGTGTGGCGCCGGTTGCCGGAGTCGAACGGGCTCTTGCGCACCAGGCGGTGCACACCGATCTCGGTACGCAGCCAGCCGAAGGCGTATTCGCCCTTGATGTGCACGGTGGCGCCCTTGATCCCGGCGACTTCGCCGGCGGACAGCTCGACGATCTCGGCACTGAAGCCGCGTTTGTCGGCCCAGCGCAGGTACATGCGCAGCAGGATGTTGGCCCAGTCCTGGGCCTCGGTACCGCCGGAGCCGGCCTGGATATCCAGATAGGCGTTGTTCATGTCCATTTCGCCGCTGAACATGCGACGGAATTCCAGCTGCTCGAGGATGCCACGCAGGCGTTCGACTTCGCTGACGATGTCGCTCACCGCGCCTTCGTCATTCTCCTCGACGGCCATGTCGAGCAGGTCGCGGGAATCGGCCAGGCTGCCGGTGAGGTCGTCGATGGTTTCGACGATCTGCGCCAGCATGGCGCGCTCGCGCCCCAGGTTCTGCGCGTATTCGGGGTTGTTCCAGACGCTGGCGTCTTCGAGTTCGCGGTTTACTTCGACCAGACGATCATGCTTGTGATCGTAGTCAAAGATACCCCCGAATGGTCTGGGTCCGCTCGGACAGGTCCTTGATGCTGTTGAGGATCGGGTTGATTTCCATGGCTGTCAGCACTCGCAGGCGAAAGAGGGACGCAGCGGCCCCGTGCGGCCCGGCGAGCCAGCCTGGACGGCCGCTGACCGGGCACGGCGACAGGCCGTGACCCCGAAGTTGCAGAAAAGCCGGCGAGTATACCCGAGTCCGCGCCGTGCGGGCAGCCCGCCAAGGCGGCTGGCGAGGCCCGGCCTGACCGGCGGAAACCTCAGAATTGCAGGCTGAAACGAGCACCCAGCTGGTTGTCGCGGGCATCGTCGGCGTACTGGCCGGCGTAGGTCAGGCCCAGGTACAACTGCTCGCTCAACTGGTAGTCCAGGCTCAGGTCCAGGCGCAGTTGATCGCGCTCGAATTCGCGGCCGCGCAGCTCGAAACTCTGCCCGGTCGCCGGCAGCCAGGCCTGCGCCGTGGCTCGGTCATCGAGGAAGCCATGCCGCGCGGCCAGACTGGCACGCCCGACCAGGCGCCGCTCGCGCACCTGCCAGGCACTGGCCAGGCGCCAGCCCAGGGTCAGGTAGGCGCCATCCTGCTGTTCGCCGCTCAGCTGCAGGGCGTCGGCACCGCCGGTCTCGTGCAGGCTGTCAGCATCCAGATGGATGTAGGCCAGGCCGGCGAAGGGTTCCAGGGTGAACTCACGGAAATCCAGGGGGTAGCTGGCTTCGCCGAACAACTGGGTGCTGGCGGCCTGGCTGTCGCCGCGCAGGCGTTGCCCGGCACTGCGGCGCCGGCTGTCCAGCTCGTGCCAGCTGTAGGCGGCACCGAGCTTGAAGCCCAGCTGGTAATAGCGGGTCGTCGCATAGGCCGCCAGGTGATAGCTGTCGACATCGCTGTCGCCACCCTCATCCGCCTGCAGCTCGCTGCGACTGACCCCGGCCAGCGCGCCCGCCATCCACATGCCCGTCAGCGGCCGGTCGACACCGACCAGCCACGCCGCGCTGCGCCGTTCCAGGCGCGCCGAGTCGCTGCTGCCATCCCAGGAGCCATGGCCGCCGGAGGCGCGGGTCCAGCCCTGCAGCTGGCCGGCCGGCGCCGGCCGCTCGCGGAAGGCGAAGCGGATCTGCTGCATGCGATCCAGCGCCGCCTCGCGCGGCAGGCGGCTGTCGTCGAGCAGCAGGCTGCGCTGGCTGAGCGGCAATTCGGCCGCCTGCGCACCGGCTCCAGCCACGGACAGCAGAAAAATTGACAGAGCAATACTGGAACTGGCTTGCATGCCTGCAGGCTCCCTTTACGATCCGCGGATTCTAAACCCGTACAGACGCCAGAAACTGTCGGCGCATACTGCGCCACCGGACCATGTCGTCTCGACGAAGCTCTGGAGCTGGCCGAGCAGGCCTGTATCGCCCCGGCAGCCCGGTTCTTACGGATAGCGGCAGCCTGGCAAACATAGACTCCAGTCAATTGCCGTTTCCAGCCGATAAGCCATGCTGACAGAGTGTAATTCCTGTCACTTGCCTAGGGATGGCAACCCCATGCTCAACTGGCTTCTACTGTGTGTGCCACTGACCCTGGCGCTGGAATACCTGGCTCCCCAGCAGCATCTGGCGATCTTCATCGCCGCCGCCGTGTCGATCATTCCCCTGGCCGGCTGGCTGGGCAAAGCCACCGAGCAGCTGGCCGAGCGTTGCGGCGAGGGCGTCGGCGGTCTGCTCAACGCCACCTTCGGCAATGCCACCGAGCTGATCATCGCCATCGCCGCCCTGCGTGCCGGCCTGCATGACGTGGTCAAGGCTTCGCTGGCCGGCTCGATCATCGGCAACATCCTCCTGGTGCTGGGCGCCGCCATGCTCTGCGGCGGCCTGCGCTTCAAGGAGCAACACTTCAACTCCGAGGGCGCGCGGGCCGAAGCCAGCCTGCTAACCCTGGCCGCCATCGCCCTGGTGCTGCCGGCGGTGTACATGACGCGGGCCCAGGAAGTGCCGGAGCTGCTGGGCAAGGTGCAGCACCTGAGCAACGCGATCTCGGTGGTGCTGCTGCTCGCCTACGGCCTGTTCCTCTACTACTCGCTGGTCACCCACAAGGCGCTGTTCGCCGGCAGTCGCGAGAACGAGAGCGAAGCGACGGATATCTGGCCGATGGGCAAGGCCATCGGCGTATTGGCGGTGGCCACCGGCCTGATCGCCTGGGTCAGCGAGATCCTGGTCGGCGCCATCGAGCCCAGCGCCGAGGCCTTCGGCCTGAGCAACCTGTTCATCGGCGTGTTCGTCGTGGCCATCCTCGGCAACGCCGCCGAACACGCCACGGCCATCACCGCCGCCATGAAGAACCGCATGGACCTGGCCCTGTCGATCGCCATCGGTTCCAGCCTGCAGGTGGCCCTGTTCGTCGCTCCGGTACTGGTGCTGGCCAGCCTGGTGATCGGCCCGGAACCGATGGACCTGGCCTTCACCGCCGGCCTGACCCTGACCGTGATGCTGTCCGTGCTGATCACCGGCCAGGTGGCCGGCGATGGCCGTTCCGACTGGCTCAAGGGCGTGCAGCTGCTGGCCGTCTACCTGGTGTTCGGCATGGCCTTCTTCTTCATCCCCGTCACTTCCGCACCCTGACCCGCGAGCGCTCGTCTATGCAGACTGAATCGCCAAGCCCGCAGAACCCCGACCTGCCCATCGTCACCCCGCCGAGCGGCTGGCTGCGCTGGCTGCCGGGCCTGCTGATGCTGAAAAACTATCAACTGGCCTGGCTGCCCAAGGACATCGCCGCCGGCCTGGTGCTGACCACCATGCTGGTGCCGGTGGGCATCGCCTATGCCGAGGCTTCGGGCGTGCCCGGCATCTACGGCCTGTACGCGACCATCGTGCCGCTGCTGGCCTATGCCCTGTTCGGCCCCAGCCGCATCCTGGTACTCGGCCCGGATTCGGCACTGGCGGCGCTGATCCTCGCCGTGGTGCTGCCGCTGTCCGGTGGCGACCCGCTGCGCGCGGTGATCCTGGCCAGCATGATGGCGGTGGTCGCCGGCCTGGTGTGCATCCTCGCCGGCCTGCTGCGCCTGGGCTTCATCACCGAACTGCTGTCCAAGCCGATCCGCTACGGCTACATGAACGGCATCGCCCTCACCGTACTGATCAGCCAGGCACCCAAGCTGTTCGGCATTTCCGTCGACGGCGACGGCCCGATCCGCGATGTCTGGCTGCTCGGCCAGGCGCTGCTGGATGGCCAGGCCAACTGGTACAGCTTCGCCGTCGGCGGCGGCACCCTCGCGCTGATCCTCGCCTTCAAGCGTTTCCAGCAGTTGCCGACCATCCTCATCGCCGTGGTTCTGGCCACCGTCGCCGTCGGTCTGTTCGACCTCGGCGCGCAGGGGGTGAAGGTCCTCGGCGAACTGCCCCAGGGCCTGCCCAGCTTCGTCCTGCCCTGGCTCAGCGGCGTCGACCTGGCTGCCGTGGCCCTCGGCGGCGTGGCGGCGGCGCTGGTGGCCTTCGCCGATACCAGCGTGCTGTCGCGCACCTATGCCGCACGCACGCGCAGCTATGTCGATCCCAACCAGGAAATGCTCGGCCTGGGCGCGGCCAACCTGATCGGCGGCCTGTTCCAGGGCTTCCCGATCAGCAGCAGTTCCTCGCGCACCCCGGTGGCCGAAGCCGCCGGCTCGCAGACCCAGCTCACCGGTGTGGTCGGCGCCCTCTGCGTGGCCATCCTGCTGCTGGTGGCGCCCAACCTGATGGAGTTCCTGCCCAACAGCGCCCTGGCCGCCGTGGTGATCGCCGCCGCCATCGGCCTGTTCGAGTTCGCCGACCTCAAACGCATCTTCAAGGTGCAGCAATGGGAGTTCTGGCTGTCGATGACCTGCTTCGCCGGCGTCGCGGTGTTCGGCGCCATCCCCGGCATCGGCATCGCCGTGGTGCTGGCGGTGATCGAATTTCTCTGGGACGGCTGGCGCCCCTACTACGCCGTGCTCGGCCGGGTCGAGGGCATCCGCGGTTTCCACGATATCGCCCGGCATCCCGATGCCCGCCTGGTGCCCGGCCTGGTGCTGCTGCGCTGGGATGCCCCGCTGTTCTTCGCCAACGCCGAGCTGTTCCAGCAATGCGTGCTCAGGACCCTGGCGCAATCGCCCACCCGCGTGCGCCGCCTGGTGGTGGCGGCCGAACCGGTGACCAGCATCGACATCACCTCGGCCGATATGCTGGCCGAGCTGGGGCAGACCCTAGCCACTGCCGGCATCGACTTCCACTTCGCCGAGGTCAAGGGGCCGGTCAAGGACAAGCTGCGCCGCTTCGGCCTGCTCAAGCCGGAAGAGGAACAGCGCATCCACCCCACCGTCGGCGCCGCGGTCGACGCCTACCTGGCCGATTACCAGGTCGACTGGACGCCCTGAGCAGCAATTGAATAGCGCTTGCGTAGGGTGCGCCGCGCGCACCAAGGGCCTATGCGCAGCTGGCGGTGCGCATGGCGCACCCTACGCAAGAGTAGCCAGCCGGGACTTGTCAGCGGCTGGCGCACTCCATCAGTTGACCGCCACGGTCTGGCGCACCTGGGCTTCCAGCTCGACCTTGAGCGCCGGATCGAGCTTGAGCTGGCGGGCCAGCTCTTCCAGGTAGGCGCGCTCCATGAAGTGCTCCTCGTCGACCATCAGCACGCTGGCGATATACATCTCCGCCGCCATTTCCGGAGTAGTCGCCGCCCGCGCCACCTCGGCCGGATCGAGCGGCTTGTTCAGCTCGGCATCCAGCCAGCGCATCAGTTGCGGGTCGCCCGCCAGTTGGCCGATCTGTTCCTCGATCAGCTGGCGCTCCTTGGCATCGACATGGCCATCGGCCTTGGCCGCCGCCACCAGCGCCTTGAGGATGGCCTGGCTGTGCAACTCGACCTGTGGCGCCGGCAGGCGATCCACGGTCTGCGGCTCGTGGGCCGGCTGCGGCGTGCCACCCTGCTGTTGCTGGGCCTGCCAGTTGCCATAGGCCTTGTAGGCGATTGCTCCGAGGGCGGCCAGGCCACCGTAGGTAATCACCTGGCTGCCGACCTTGCGCGCACTCTTGTTGCCCAGCAGCAGGGCCAGCGCGCCGGCGGCCAGCGCCCCGCCGCCGGCGCCCTTGAGCAGGGTGCCGAGATCACCGCCGCCCTGCCCGCCCTTGCCGGCATTTTTGCCAGCGCCGAGCAGACCACCCAGCGCATCACCCAGGCCGCCGGCAGATGAGCCGCCGGACTTCTGTTGCAGCAGGTCCTGGCCGGATTTCAGCAGTTGATCGAGCAAACCGCGGGTATTCATGAGCATCTCCTGTGAGTTGTTGCCGTTCCTGGCTACTGACCGATTCTAACCAGACGGGTTGCCGGGCCGCGGCCGGCAGAGTGCTTCGAGATATTGCGACCGGGCGGCGCAGCGCCAGCGGCCCGGCACTCACGGGGGATTGCCCTGTAAATTCGATAAAAAAGAAGGCTTTCCTCCATTATCGACTAACCATAATGCTGACTGCCCCGCACCGGATGCCCCGCCATGATGACCCTGCGCCAGATCCGCCATTTCATCGCCGTCGCCGAAACCGGCTCGATCTCCGCCGCCGCCCAGGCGGTATTCATCTCCCAGTCGACCCTGACCCTGGCCATCCAGCAGCTGGAGGAGGAGATCGGCGTCAGCCTGTTCAACCGCCATGCCAAGGGCATGAGCCTGACCCACCAGGGCCACCAGTTCCTGCGCCAGGCGCACCTGATCCTGGCCACCGTGGACAACGCCAAGCGCAGCCTGCAGCAGAGCACCGACCAGGTTGCCGGCAGCCTGACCATCGGCGTCACCAGCCTGGTTGCCGGCTACTACCTGGCCGACCTGATCACCCGCTTCCAGCGCGCCTACCCCAATGTGCAGACCCGCGTGGTGGAGGACGAGCGCCCCTATATCGAGCACCTGCTGGTCAGCGGCGAGATCGATGTCGGCGTGCTGATCCTGTCCAACCTGGAAGACCGCCACGCCCTGCAGACCGAGGTGCTGACCCACTCGCCGCACCGCCTGTGGCTGCCGGCGCGGCATCCGCTGCTGGAGCGCGACAGCATCAGCCTGGCCGATGTGGCCGGCGAGCCGCTGATCCAGCTCAACGCCGACGAGATGGGCCTGCACACCCAGCGCATCTGGAGCCGCGCCGGCCTGACGCCGCACGTCACCCTGCGCACCGCCTCGGTGGAAGCGGTGCGCAGCCTGGTGGCTGCCGGCCTCGGCCTGTCGATCCAGCCGGACATGACCTACCGCCCCTGGTCGCTGGAAGGCGACATCATCGAGGCCCTGCCGCTGGCCGACCTGAGCGAGCCGCTGGATGTCGGCCTGGCCTGGCGCCGGGGTACGGCGCGGCCTGCGCTGGTCGATCCGTTCCTCAGCGTGGCGCGCGAACAGCCCCACAACCGCAAGGTTTCGATTTAATCGAACGCAGCTTTCAATATTTAGAATTTGTCGACCTCTGTGCCGGGGCCTAGTCTCAGTTCCTTATGGACGCAGGCGTTCCGCGCAGTACTGGAGCCGCCATGCAGGCAGAAAGCAAAAGAAGAAGTCCGAAGATGTCCGAACCCACCCTGTACAGCGCATTGCTGATCGACGGCCAGTTGGTCGCCGGGGAAGGTTTGGCCGAAGCCATCATCAATCCGGCCTGCGGCGAGGTGCTCACCGCCATCGCCGAAGCCTCGCTGGAGCAAGTCGAGGCCGCCGTGCAGGCCGCCTACCGCGCCTTCGCCGGCTGGTCTCGGACTACCCCGGCACAGCGCGCCACGGTCCTGTTGGCCATCGCCGACGCCATCGAGCAGAACGCCGAGCAGCTGGCCCGCCTGGAGTCGCTGAACTGCGGCAAGCCGCTGCACCTGGCGCGCCAGGACGACATTCCCGCCACCGCCGACGTGTTCCGCTTCTTCGCCGGCGCCGTGCGCTGCCAGCAGGGCCAGCTGGCCGGCGAATACGTACCCGGCCACACCAGCATGGTGCGCCGCGATCCGGTCGGCGTGGTCGCCTCCATCGCGCCGTGGAACTACCCGCTGATGATGGCCGCCTGGAAGATCGCCCCGGCCCTGGCGGCCGGCAACACGCTGATCTTCAAACCCTCGGAACACACGCCGCTGTCGATTCTGGCCCTGGCCCCGGCGCTGGCGCAGATCCTCCCGCCAGGTGTGCTGAACATCGTCTGTGGCGGCGGCGAAGGCGTCGGCAGCCAGCTGGTCGGCCACCCACGGGTGCGCATGGTGTCGCTGACCGGCGATATCGTCACCGGGCAGAAGATCCTGCAAAGCGCGGCCCGCACCCTGAAACGCACCCACCTGGAACTGGGCGGCAAGGCCCCGGTGATCGTCTGCAACGACGCCGACCTCGACGCCGTGGTCCAGGGCATCCGTACCCACGGCTACTACAACGCCGGCCAGGACTGCACCGCCGCCTGCCGCATCTATGCCCAGGCCGGCATCCACGACCGCCTGGTGGCGGAGCTGGGCGACGCGGTGGCCAGCCTGCGCTTCGCCCGCAAGAAGGACGCCGACAACGAGATCGGCCCGCTGATCAGCGCCCGCCAGCGCGACCGCGTGGCCAGCTTCGTCGAGCGCGCCCTCGGCCAGCCGCATATTGAGCGGGTCACCGGCGCCGCCGTGCACTCCGGCGCCGGCTTCTATTACCAGCCGACCCTGCTGGCCGGCTGCAAGCAGGGCGACGAGATCGTCCAGCGCGAAGTGTTCGGCCCGGTGGTCACCGTCACCCGTTTCGACCAGCTGAGCCAGGCCGTGGACTGGGCCAACGACTCCGAGTACGGCCTGGCCAGCTCGGTGTGGACGCAGAACCTGGACAAGGCCATGCAGGTGGCCGCGCGCCTGCAGTACGGCTGCACCTGGATCAACACCCATTTCATGCTGGCCAGCGAGATGCCCCACGGCGGCCTCAAGCGCTCCGGCTACGGCAAGGACCTGTCCAGCGACTCGTTGCAGGACTACAGCGTGGTGCGCCACATCATGGCGCGCCACGGACTACAACTAGACTGACTGATTACACCCGTTCGGCAGCGGTATCGCCGACATTTTGCTGCCCCAATAACAGTCCAAAAGAAGAGGGAATCCCGATGTCCGCGCACAAAACCGCAGCGCTCAGCGCACTGGCCACCGCTCTGCTCGCCGCAGGCGCCGCCCAGGCCGCCGAACCACTCAAGACCCTCGGCGCCGCCGAAGGCCAACTCGACATCATCGCCTGGCCCGGCTACATCGAGCGCGGCGAGACCGACAAGAACTACGACTGGGTGACCCAGTTCGAGAAGGACAGCGGCTGCAAGGTCAACGTCAAGACCGCCGCCACCTCCGACGAGATGGTCAGCCTGATGGCCAAGGGCGGCTACGACCTGGTCACCGCCTCCGGCGACGCCTCCCTGCGCCTGATCGCCGGCAAGCGCGTGCAGCCGGTCAACATCGACCTGATCCCCAGCTGGAAGAACGTCGACGACCGCCTCAAGGATGCCGCCTGGCACACCGTGGCCGGCCAGCACTACGGCACGCCCTACCAGTGGGGCCCGAACGTGCTGATGTACAACAGCAACGTGTTCAAGCAAGCCCCGACCAGCTGGTCGGTGGTGTTCAAGGAACAGAACCTGCCGGACGGCAAGAGCAACAAGGGCCGCGTGCAGGCCTATGACGGCCCGATCTACATCGCCGACGCCGCGCTGTACCTGAAGGCCACCCAGCCGGAGCTGGGCATCACCGACCCCTACCTGCTGAGCGAGGCACAGTACGCCGCCGTGCTGGAGCTGCTGCGCGCCCAGCAGCCGCTGATCCACCGCTACTGGCACGACGCGACCGTGCAGATGAGCGACTTCAAGAACGAAGGCGTGATGGCTTCCGGCTCCTGGCCGTATCAGGTCAACGCCCTGCAGCTGGAGAAGCAGCCGATCGCCTCCACCGTACCGGTCGAAGGGGCCACCGGCTGGGCCGACACCACCATGCTGCACGCCGAGGCCAAGCACCCGGTGTGCGCCTACAAGTGGATGGACTGGTCGCTGCAACCCAAGGTGCAGGGCGACCTGGCCGCCTGGTTCGGCTCGGTGCCGGCCGTGCCGGCCGCCTGCCAGGGCAACGAACTGCTCGGCGCCGAAGGCTGCAAGACCAACGGCTTCGACAACTTCGCCAAGATCGCCTTCTGGAAAACCCCGCAGGCCGAGGGTGGCAAGTACGTGCCCTACAGCCGCTGGACCCAGGACTACATCGCCATCATGGGCGGCAGGTAACCGGGCCGAGTAGCCCCATACCCGGGCATCGAGCCGCCTTGTAGGAGCGGCTTCAGCCGCGATGCACCGCGAAACGCCAGTTTCGCGGCTGAAGCCGCTCCCACGGGTGCTGCGTACGCCGGCACGCCCCGGCAACAGTTTGCAGGGTGGACGACGCCTATTCGCCCACCAACCGACACCGCCGGTGGATGGCCAGAGCGCCATCCACCCTGCGCTGCGGCACGCCGCAGCGGTTAACCGTTGTACATCCACCACCGACTCGCCCGTCTTGTGTCGGCAAACCCAACCCGGACGAGTCGGTGGTGGATGGCTTATATCCTGGAGCTTTGCCATGACCCTTGCAGTGCAGTTTACCGATGTGTCCCGCGCGTTCGGCGACGTCAAAGCCGTCGACCGGGTGTCCATCGACATCCAGGATGGCGAATTCTTCTCCATGCTCGGCCCTTCCGGCTCGGGCAAGACCACCTGCCTGCGCCTGATTGCCGGCTTCGAGCAGCCCAGCGCCGGCTCCATCCGTATTCATGGCGTGGAGGCCGCCGGTCTGCCGCCCTACCGCCGTGACGTCAACACGGTGTTCCAGGACTACGCCCTGTTCCCGCACATGGACGTCCTCAACAACGTGGCCTACGGCCTCAAGGTCAAGGGCGTGGGCAAGGCCGAGCGCCTGGCCCGTGCCGAGGATGCCCTGGGCATGGTCGCCCTCGGCAGCTACGGCGCGCGCAAGCCGGTGCAGCTGTCCGGCGGCCAGCGCCAGCGCGTGGCCCTGGCCCGCGCCCTGGTCAACCGCCCGCGGGTGCTGCTGCTCGACGAGCCACTCGGTGCCCTCGACCTCAAGCTGCGCGAGCAGATGCAGAGCGAGCTTAAAAAACTGCAGCGCCAGCTCGGCATCACCTTCATCTTCGTCACCCACGACCAGAGCGAAGCGCTGTCCATGTCGGACCGCGTGGCGGTGTTCAACAAGGGCCGCATCGAGCAGGTCGACACCCCGCGCAACCTGTACATGAAGCCGGCCACGCCGTTCGTCGCCGAATTCGTCGGCACCTCCAACGTGCTCAAGGGCGAACTGGCCGCGCAGATCACCGGCTCGCCGCTGCCGGTGTCGATCCGCCCCGAGCACACCCGCCTGGGCAATGGCGAGGCGCTGGGCAGCGACGAGGTGGAAATCAGCGGCCTGCTCCACGACATCCAGTACCAGGGCGCCGCCACCCGCTTCGAGATCCAGCTGGACAACGGCCAGAACTTCTCCGTCAGCCAGGCCAACAACCAATGGCAACTGGGCGAAGCGCCGCTGCAGCCGGGCCAGCGGGTCAGCGCGCGCTGGGCCCGCGGCGCCATGGTCGGCCTGCGCGAGGACGTGTGACATGAGCAGCCAGACTCTCACCCTCGCCAGCGCCGGCGGCGGCCCGATGCGCCGGCTGTCCGACCTGCTCTACCGCAAGCCGACGCTGTACCTGTCGCTGCTGCTGATCCCGCCGCTGCTGTGGTTCGGCGCGGTGTACCTGGGCTCGCTGCTGACCCTGCTGTGGCAAGGTTTCTACACCTTCGACGACTTCAGCATGACGGTCACCCCGGACCTCACCCTGGCCAACTTCGCCGCACTGTTCCAGGCCGCCAATTTCGACATCATCCTGCGCACCGTCGGCATGGCCGTGGCGGTGTCGATCGCCAGCGCCCTGGTGGCCTTCCCCATCGCCTACTACATGGCGCGCTACACCACCGGCAAGACCAAGGCGTTCTTCTACATCGCGGTGATGCTGCCGATGTGGGCCAGCTACATCGTCAAGGCCTATGCCTGGACCCTGCTGCTGGCCAAGGGCGGGGTGGCCATGTGGTTCATCCAGGCGCTGCACCTGCAGCCGCTGCTGCAACTGATCCTCGAAGTGCCGGGCGTGGGCGGCAATACCCTGTCGACCTCGCACCTGGGGCGCTTCCTGGTGTTCGTCTACATCTGGCTGCCGTTCATGATCCTGCCGATCCAGGCGTCGTTGGAACGCCTGCCGCCGTCGCTGCTGCAGGCCTCGGCCGACCTGGGCGCCAAGCCGCGGCAGACCTTCATGCAGGTGATCCTGCCGCTGTCGGTGCCGGGCATCGCCGCCGGCTCGATCTTCACCTTCAGCCTGACCCTGGGCGACTTCATCGTGCCGCAGCTGGTGGGGCCGCCCGGCTTCTTCATCGGCAACATGGTGTATTCCCAGCAGGGCTCGATCGGCAACATGCCGATGGCCGCCGCCTTCACCCTGGTGCCGATCGTGCTGATCGCCATCTACCTGTCCATCGTCAAACGCCTGGGGGCCTTCGATGCGCTCTAAAGCCGAAAAACACGGGGATCAAGCCTCCTGGGGCCTGAAGCTGGCGGCCTGGGGCGGGCTGCTGTTCCTCCACTTCCCGATCCTGATCATCCTCCTGTACGCCTTCAACACCGAGAGTTCGGGTTTCAGCTTCCCGCCCCAGGGCTTCACCCTGCATTGGTTCAGCATCGCCCTGGCGCGCCCGGATGTGCTGGAGGCGATCAAGCTGTCGGCGCAGATCGCCTGCCTGGCCACCCTGGTCGCCATGATCCTCGGTACCCTGGCCGCCGCCGCGCTGTACCGTCGCGACTTCTTCGGCAAGGAAAGCATCTCCATGCTGCTGATCCTGCCGATCGCCCTGCCCGGCATCATCACCGGCCTGGCGCTGCTGGCGGCGTTCAAGAGTTTCGGCATCGAGCCGGGCTTCCTGACCATCGTCATCGGCCACGCCACCTTCTGCGTGGTGATCGTCTACAACAACGTCATCGCCCGTTTCCGCCGCACCAGCCACAGCCTGATCGAGGCCAGCATGGACCTGGGTGCCGACGGCTGGCAGACCTTCCGCTACATCGTCCTGCCCAACCTCGGCTCGGCCCTGCTGGCCGGCGGCATGCTGGCCTTCGCCCTGTCGTTCGACGAGATCATCGTCACCACCTTCACCGCCGGCCACGAACGCACCCTGCCGCTGTGGCTGCTCAACCAGCTGGCCCGCCCGCGCGACGTGCCGGTGACCAACGTGGTGGCGATGCTGGTGATGCTGGTGACCATGCTGCCGATCCTCGGCGCCTACTACCTGACCAAGGGCGGCGAAGGCGTGGCCGGCAGCGGCAAGTAAGTTCGCCCCACAGGCTCGATACACACCTCAACACCTACACCTAAATGACGAGGGAAAAGCGATGCAAAGCAAACTGCTGATCAACGGCGAACTGGTCGACGGCCTCGGCGCCGCGCAGCCGGTGCTCAACCCGTCCCTGGGCACGGTACTGGTGCAGATCCCGGAAGCCACCCCGGAGCAGATCGACGCCGCCGTGCGTGCCGCCGACGCCGCCTTCGACGGCTGGTCGCAGACCACCCCGGGGCAGCGCTCCGCCCTGCTGCTGGCCCTGGCCGACGCCATCGACGCCAACGCCGACGAACTGGCCCGCCTGGAGTCGCAGAACTGCGGCAAGCCCTACGCCGCCGCGCGGGGCGACGAGCTGCCGGCGATCGCCGACGTGTTCCGCTTCTTCGCCGGCGCTGCGCGCTGCCTGCAGGGCTCGGCCGCCGGCGAGTACCTGCCCGGCCACACCTCGATGATCCGCCGCGACCCGATCGGCGTGGTCGCCTCCATCGCGCCGTGGAACTACCCGCTGATGATGACCGCCTGGAAGCTGGCCCCGGCCCTGGCCGCCGGCAACTGCGTGGTGCTCAAGCCCTCCGAGCAGACCCCGCTGACCGCCCTGCGCCTGGGCCAGCTGATCGCCGGGATCTTCCCGGCCGGCGTGGTCAACATCGTGTTCGGCCGCGGCGCCAGCGTCGGCGAGCCGCTGGTGACCCACCCCAAGGTACGCATGGTGTCGCTGACCGGCTCCATTCCCACCGGCGCCAACATCATTTCCAGCACCGCCGCCTCGGTTAAACGCATGCACATGGAACTGGGCGGCAAGGCCCCGGTGATCATCTTCGACGACGCCGACATCGACGCCGCCGTGGAAGGCATCCGCACCTTCGGCTTCTACAACGCCGGGCAAGACTGCACCGCCGCCTGCCGCATCTACGCGCAGAAAGGCGTCTACGAGAAGTTCGTCGCCGCCCTCGGCGCCGCCGTGGGCAGCATCAAGCACGGCCTGCAGGACGACGCCGGCACCGAGCTCGGCCCGCTGATCACCGAGGTGCACCGCCAGCGCGTGGCCGGCTTCGTCGAGCGCGCCAGCGCCGTGCCGCACATCGAAGTGGTCACCGGCGGCAAGGCGCCAGCCGGCAACGGCTTCTTCTTCCTGCCGACCGTGCTGGCCGGTGCCCGGCAGAGCGACGAGATCGTCCAGCGCGAGGTGTTCGGCCCGGTGGTCTCGGTCACCCCGTTCGACGACGAGGCGCAGGCCCTGGCCTGGGCCAACGCCTCCGACTACGGCCTGGCCAGTTCGGTGTGGACCCGCGACGTCGGCCGCGCCCACCGCATGGCCGCGCGCCTGCAGTACGGCTGCACCTGGGTCAACACCCACTTCATGCTGGTCAGCGAGATGCCCCACGGCGGCATGAAGCTGTCCGGCTATGGCAAGGACATGTCGATGTACGGCCTGGAAGACTACACGGCGATCCGCCATGTGATGTTCAAGCACTAACGGAGTCATGAGTAGGGTGGATCGCGCTTCATCGATCCACCTCGGCGCGCTCATGGTGGATGTAAAAAACGACATCTACCCTACGAATCCCCACAACGAGCTGGAGCAATAACAATGAAAAATGCACTGCGCAATATCGGTTTTCTCGCCCTGTTCGCCCTCGCCGGCCTGGCCCAGGCGGCGGATGACGCCAAGGCCATAGTCGACGGCTACATGGCGGCGTGGAACGCCCACGATGCCAACAAGGCCGGGGAGTTTCTCGCCGAAGACGCCGAGTACTACGACGTGACCGTCGGCACCCCGCAGAAAGGCCGCGCCGCTGCCCGCGACAACGTGATCAAGGTGTTTGTCGGGGCGATCCCCGATCTCAAGTGGGAAATGACCGGCGCCCCCATCGTCAGCGCCGACGGCATCGCCTTCCAGTGGGTCTTCAGCGGTACCAACACGGGCGCCTGGAGCGCGGAAACCCCGGCCACCGGCAAACCGGTGAAGTTCGAAGGGGTCAGCTTCGTGCGCATCAAGGACGGCAAGATCGCCTACCAGGGCGACTACTACGACGCCCTCGGCTTCAACAAGCAGCTCGGCTGGTAAGCCTCGTCTGCAGCAAACAACCCCGGCCCGGCGCCGGGGTTGTGCGTTTATGCGTGATAGCTCGCCGCTTTGTCGGCGGAATCTTGTGCAAAAGGCGGCCGGCGTCACAACGCGGGCCTAGGCGCTGGCGAGTGGGCGTCGATAGCATGGCGGCATAACGATAAACGGCGGCCACCCCGGCCAGCCAATAAGCCAGAAGCGACCCAGCCACCATGCCCGAACAGCCCCTCCGCGGTGCGCCTGCCCTGCGCCGCCTGTTGCTCTGCGCCAGCAGCCTGCTGTTGTGCCTGGCCGGCACCCCGGGCCATGCCGCGGACAGCCGCGCGCCGACGGCCCTGGCCGAGGCCCTGCGCGAGACGCGCCTGAGCAGCTGGCAGCAGCTGCTGCGGCAATCGGCCGGCAGCGACGAGCAGGCCCGCCTGGAATCGGTCAACCGCTTCATCAACCGCAGCATCGTCTACACCGAGGACCAGCAGCTCTGGGGCAGCGCCGACTACTGGGCCACGCCCCTGGAAACCCTCAGCCAGGGGCGCGGCGACTGCGAAGACATCGCCATCGCCAAGTACTTCAGCCTGGTTCGCCTGGGCGTGCCCAGCGCCAAGCTGCGCCTGACCTTCGTCAAGGCCCTGCGGCTCAACCGCGCACACATGGTGCTGGCCTATTACCCCAGCCCGAGTGCCGAACCGCTGCTGCTCGACAACCTGCAACAGCAGATCCGCCCGGCCAGCCAGCGCCGCGACCTGCTGCCGGTGTATGCCTTCAACAACCACGGGATCTTTCTCGGCAGCGCGCCGCAGCGCCAGTCAAGCCAGTCGCCGCAGCTCTTGTCGCGCTGGCAGGAGGTCAGCGCCCGCGCCCTGGTCGATGGCTCGACGCAGCCGGCACCGCAGGGCTAAGCAGAAGGCTATGTGCCGGTTCCGTGTTGCACAGGCCTTCGAGCTTGAGTGGGAGCGGATTTATCCGCGATAAACAGGCCGCTCGGCGCAGGCCCCGATCGCGAATGAATTCGCTCCCACGAACAGCCAGAGCAACGCGTAACAGGTACATAACCAAGCAGAAGCAAGCCGGGCCTCAGCGCGGCGCGATATGCGCCACCATCAGCTGCACGCTCTCGCGGCCCTGGTACTCGTTGACGTCCAGCTTGTAGGCCAGCTCGACCCAGCGCACATTGGGATTGGGCCAGACCTCGCGGTCGATATTGAAGGCGATGCCGTCCAGGGTCTGTCCGCCGCACTCGGTCTTCAGCACCAGCTTGAGGTGCTTGTCGCCGACCAGGCGCTGCTGGACGATCTGGAACACGCCATGGAACAGCGGCTCGGGGAAATGCTGGCCCCAAGGCCCGGAGTGGCGCAGGGCCTTGGCCAGTTCCAGGTGGAATTCCTCCACGCCCAGCTGGCCGTCGGACAGCAGGCGCCCGGTCAGGTCGTCTTCCGTCAGCTGGCGGCGCACTTCGGCATCGAAGGCCGCGGCGAAGGCGCCGTAGTTTTCCTGGGGCAGCGACAGGCCGGCGGCCATGGCGTGCCCGCCGAACTTGCTGATCAGCCCCGGATGCTTGGCCGCCACCGCGTCCAGCGCATCGCGGATATGCAGGCCCGGAACCGAACGCGCCGAGCCCTTGAGCAGGCCGTCGCCGGCATCGGCAAAGGCGATGGCCGGGCGGTGGTAACGCTCCTTCAGGCGCGAGGCGAGGATGCCGATCACCCCCTGGTGCCAGTCTGGCTCGAACAGGCACAGGCCGAACGGCAGGCTGTCCAGCGGCAGGTCCTTGAGCTGGGCCAGCGCCTCGCGCTGCATGCCCTGTTCGATGGCCTTGCGGTCCTTGTTCAGTTCGTCGAGCTGCTGGGCCATGTCGCGGGCCAGGCCCTCGTCGTCACACAGCAGGCATTCGATGCCCAGGCTCATGTCGTCCAGACGCCCCGCAGCATTGAGCCTGGGGCCGAGGATAAAGCCGAGGTCGGTGGAGGTGATCCGCCCGTGCTGGCGCCCCGCCACTTCCAGCACCGCACGCAGGCCCGGACGGGCGCGGCCGGCGCGGATGCGCGCCAGGCCCTGGTGCACCAGGATGCGGTTGTTGGCGTCCAGCGGCACCACGTCGGCGACGCTGCCCAGGGCCACCAGGTCGAGCAGTTCGCCCAGGTTGGGTTCGGCCACGCCGCTGCTGGCGAACCAGCCGATTTCGCGCAGCTTGGCGCGCAGGGCCAGCAGCACGTAGAACATCACCCCGACCCCGGCCAGCGCCTTGCTCGGGAATTCGCAGCCCGGCTGGTTGGGATTGACGATGGCATCCGCCGCCGGCAATTCCGGGCCCGGCAGGTGGTGGTCGGTGACCAGCACGGTCAGCCCGGCGGCCTTGGCTGCGGCCACGCCCTCGACGCTGGAGATGCCGTTGTCCACGGTCAGCAGCAGGTCGGGCTGGCGCTGCAGGGCCACGGCGACGATTTCCGGGGTCAGGCCGTAGCCGTATTCGAAACGGTTGGGCACCAGGTAATCGACATGCGCCGCACCGAGCATGCGCAGGCCGAGCACCCCCACCGAACTGGCGGTGGCGCCGTCGGCATCGAAGTCGCCGACGATGAGGATGCGCTGGCGCTGCTGCAGGGCCTGCACCAGCAGCTCGACCGCGGCGTCGATGCCCTTCAGCCGCTGGTACGGGAGCAGCCGCGCCAGGCCCTTGTCCAGCTCGGCAGCGGACTGCACGCCGCGCGCCGCGTACAGGCGGGTCAGCAGCGGCGGCAGGTCGCCGAGGTCGGGCAGGTTGGCGGGAAGCGGGCGGGGGTCGATGCGCATGGGTATTCCGGTCGTTCTTCTAGGCGGGCCAGGGGGCGACCCATAGAGTGGAAGCCAGCCCGTGGAAAACCACGAAGCGTTTTCCACCGGGAGCGCTGGATGGGCAAGGCGACATCCAGCCTGCAGGGCGATCAGCGTTCGCCGACCAGCCACTCCAGGGGAATCTCGTGCTGGCCGCGCTCGTCGGTGACGAACAGCTCGCCGTCGCTGATCATCACGCTCCAGCTCACCGTGCGCGGCAGGTCGCGGGCGAGGTTTTCCAGGGCTTCCTGGTCCACGCCGACCACGTTGATGTTCTTCAGGTTGCGCACGCTGTCGAGCACCTTGCTCTGCCACACGCGCAGGTTGCCGTAGGCCACCAGGCTGAACTTCTCGGTGCGCCGCGAGCACCAGGTGATGCGCTCGGCATCCGGCTGGCCGACTTCAATCCAGTGCAGCACGCGGTCGTCCAGGCTCTTCTCCCACAGCGCCGGCTCGTCGATATCCGACAGGCCGCGGCCGAAGGCCAGCTGCTCGTGGTACCACAGCGCATAGGCGATCAGCCGCACGCACAGGCGCTCCTCGGTTTCCGAGGGGTGCTTGGCCACGGTGAAACGCAGGCTCTCGTAGATGCTGCGATCGATATCGGTGAGGTTCAGGTCGACTTTGTAGGGCGTGGCTTGCAGGGCCATGGGCGGGCTTCTTGATGTTCTGGAAAGCCGCCAAGTCTACCCCGAAACCTCTCGCCCTGCCCGGCTGCCATGCGCCCGTTCGGCACATCGGCGACTGCGGCAGGAGTCCCACAAACTGCCCATCAGGGTTGCCACACCCACGCCTGGCACTTATAACCCGCGCGATCCAGGGCGGTGCGCAACCCGCGGACCGGCCAGCGACGAATGGAAAGGAAGCCCATGGAAGTGTATGCAGGGATGGTCATCGGGGTCGCCGTACTGGCGATCTACCTCTTTTATCGTTACAGGAAAGCCCTGGCATTGCGGCTGACCCCGCAAGAGTCTGCGCAGATCAACCGTGTCACCCTGGTCGCCATGAGCGAGCCCCGGCTGGCGCTGGAGATGGCCCAGCACCTGGACGGTCACGCGCGGCAACTGGCCATGCAAATCGTGGCACCGGAGCTGATCAAGGCAGGCCACCGCTCGGCAGGCGAGCAAGCCTTCGCCGAGCTGAGCAAAGCCAACAAATCCGAGCCGCTGAAAACCATCCTGGAAGTGATGCTGCAACAGGGCGAATCGCAGGCGGCCCAAACGCTGCTGCAAAATGCCAATGCACAGCTGCCGATCGACGGGCATGTCGTCAGCATCCAACTGGATCTGGCTAATGGCAAAGAGCAGGAAGCCCTGAAATCCCTCAAAGACGTCTGCGAACTGCAGGCAGTCGCGGGTGTCTACACGCTTTCCCGAGCCGACAGCCTGGAGGTTGCCCGCCTGCAGCGCCGCTTCAACATGAAAGAGGCCGCCGCCCTGAGCATTGCCTGGGCCTGGGCCACTCTGGGAGCGGACGGTGAATTGTCGCGGGATGAGCTACGCGCCATTCTCCAGGAGTTTTTCCAGCAGGACGGCAGCGACCGGGTCATAGAGCTGGCCGAACAACTGCCCGCATCCTACAAAACCAGCGCCGCCAGCGTGCTGTTCGAGGCCGGTGAGCTGGAGCCGGCCTTTGCTCTGCTGAGCGAAAGCGGCAGTGACATCCCCGTCGACACCTACGACCAACTGCTGAACATTGCCCTCAACGCCAATCAGCCAGACAAGGCCTTGCACCTGATTGACTTCGTGGCCACCCATGCCGCCGACGAATTACTCCTGAGTCTTATGCGCTGGCACCTGCAACATAGCGAAACTGCGGCGGTCGATGCCTTGTTGCAGAAACGAGTGCAGAGCTCCGAGCAGCACATCGAGTTGCGACTCCAGCTATTTGCCCACAGCCATGAGCATCAACCGAGCTGGAGTGCAGCGCAGCTGCAGCAGGCCGAGCACCATCTGAAGCAACTACGTGGCAAGGAGCACGAGGGCTGGTATCAGCTGCTGACCCTGGAGGCCCGACTGCAAGCTCAAACCCAGCTATCTGCGCCCCGCCGCGACCAGACGCTGATCCGTACTAGCCTGGAACAGATCACCCGGTTCAACAGCCAACTGAGCACGTCAGACAAACTGCTGCGCTACAGCGCCCAGGCCAAGCTGCTGCATGCCCTCGGCCAGAATACGGCGGCCGGGAAACTGCTGGACGAGCTGGTGCAACAACTCAAGGATCATCCCGACGAGGATGACGATGAATACGACCATCAGCTGAACCTGAAAGATGTCGCACACAGCTATCTGAGTATCGACCAGCACCTGCCCGCCATTGCCCTGCGCAATGAGCTGAACACCCAGGGGGCCTGCAGCCATGAGTTGTCACAAGGCATCTTGCTTAACCACATTCGCCACCAGCGCCTGGCCGAGGCGATCGGTGCGCTTGACTGCAGCCTTCTGCTCGGCGGTCGCAACCTCCTGACGCCTCTGCGCCAGGCCATCGAACAACAAGCACCAGCACGCGCTCGCGAGCTGCATGAGCAACTGCTCGATACCCTGAGCAACGGCCTGCTGCCGCAACAGGCCGCCGGATAAGGCCGGCACCCAGTCGCTGCAAGGTGGTGCAAACATCCGCTGACGTGCCGTACCAGAGCGCCGACTCGTCAACGCCCTGCAGTGCATAGGCGATCAGCCGCACACACGAACGGGGCTCGGTTTCCCAACATGCTCGCGGCGATCAAGCCAGTTTTTCGTAGGCGTTGCGCGCCGAGGTCAGCAAGGTTCGGATCGACGCTGTACGGTGCAGCTTGCAGGTCGGCAGGAGCGCAGGTCTAGCGCGAATAGCGCCGGCCTGGGGCGGCTTCCGGTCGCCGGGCCGTTCAATCGGGCAGCGCCTGGCACCCCTCGGCATAGGCCTGCACCCGGTTGCGCCCGCCGCCCTTGGCCTGGTACAGCGCCTGGTCGGCCAGTGACAGCAGGCGCGTCAGGTCATACCCGGCCTGCAGGCTGCTCGCCACGCCGATGCTCACGCTCTGCGGGCGATGGGCCGGTGCCGCGGCGGCGAACGCCAGGCGGATGCGCTCGGCCAGGGCCAGGGCATCGGCCTGGGTGCCCACCAGCAGGCAGGCGAACTCCTCGCCGCCGATGCGGCCGAACACATCGCTCTTGCGCAACTGCACCGCCACCCCGGCGCTGAACTGCTGCAGCACCAGGTCGCCTGCCGAATGGCCGTACCTATCGTTGATCGCCTTGAAATGGTCGAGGTCGCACAGCAGCAGGGCCACCGGCTGGTGCTGCTCGGCGCACAGGCGCAGCAGGCGCTCGCCGGCGCGGAGGAAGGCGCGGCGGTTGCCGATGCCGGTCAGCGGGTCGGAATAGGCGGCCACCCGGTACTGCTGCTCGGCCCGTTCCTTGACCATGGACAGCAAGAGGAAAGCAATGCCCACCGCATACAGCATGCTCTCGACCAGCAGCATGGCGAAGAGCGGGCTGGGCGCGGCGCCCGCAGCGCCTGCCGACGGCGCGGGATCGACCAGCATGCGCACCAGGTAAAACAGGGTGTGGGCGCCCATCAGCAGCAATGCGGGCAGGCTGGACACACCCAGCGCGTGGCGGCTGCGCCACAGCTCGGCCATGGACGCCAGCATGTACAGGGTCATCAACAGGGTATAGGCGAGCAGCCGCCAGCGGATTTCGCCATAGAACGCCGGCCACAGGCACAGCAGCAGCCACAGCAGGGGGCCCAGGAACATCCAGGGCCATGCCGTGGCACGACCGCAGAAGGCGCGCACCGCCGCCCAGTTCATCGCCACGCAGAACTGCAGAACCATATTGCCGAGGATAATCGACAGCCAGTCCAGCCCCATCCCGCGTAGCGAGTTCAGCACCAGCCCGACCGCGGCCAGCAGCAACATGCCACCGCCCCACAGCAGGGTGCGTTCATGGCGGCCGCGCCACCAGCTGAACAGCATCAGCAGGCCGCAGAGAATGACCACACAGGCATTGGCCAGCAGCAGGGTCGGAATGTGCAACTGCAACATGGGGAAAGGCTCTGCTCCCTGAGCGGCGGACTCGGTGGTAGTGCTACTTAGCCAGCACTGTAACAAAAGACCTGAGCAATCGGTCAGCATGGCCGCGGCTCCGCCGCCTAGGGTTCCTCGCCACGGCTGGCCAGGCGCTGCTGCAGGGCCGCATACAGCACCCCGCACAGCGCGCCGAACAGGTGGTATTCGAAGGACACGCCCTGGCTCGGCAACAGGCCGAACCACCAGCCGCCGTAGTAGAACAGCACCAGCACGGCGACCAGCAGGTTGCCCAGGCTGCGCTGGAACCAGGCCTGGGCCAGCAGCAGGCCCCACAGGCCGAACAGCCAGCCACTGGCGCCCAGGTGCATGCCCGGGCGGGCGAACAGCCAGACCAGCAGGCCGCTGCCGAGGATGATGAAGGCGCTGGCGCCGACCAAACGCCGTAACGAGCCCAGGCTGACCAGCCAGCCCAGCACCAGCAGCCCCGGCAGGTTGTTCAGCAGGTGCAGCCAGCCGGCATGCAGCCAGGGCGCGGCGAGGATGCCCGGCAGGCTGGCCGGATCGCGCGGCAGCACGCCCCAGGCATTCAGGGCATTGCCGCTGAGGCTGTTGACCAGCTGCAGCGCCAGCATCAGGGCGGCGATGCCGAGCAGTAGCTGCAGGCGCGGGACTATCCAGGCTTTCACCTTCCGTTGTGCTCCATGATCCAGTCAATCTGTGCGTGCGCCGGCGATTTAACCGCACAATGCCGGCGCACAACAGCCTGGTCAGCCGCCCCGCGCTCCCCAGCCGGCCCACAATGGCATAGGCTTATGCGCTGCCCTTCTGCCCCGGAGCCATCATGATCCCCAGCAAACCCCTCGCCGGCCTGAAAGTGGTCGAGCTCGGCACCCTGATCGCCGGCCCCTTCGCCTCGCGCATCTGCGCCGAATTCGGCGCCGAGGTGGTCAAGGTCGAGTCGCCGGATGGCGGCGACCCGCTGCGCAAGTGGCGCAAGCTGTACGAGGGCACCTCGCTGTGGTGGTTCGTGCAGGCGCGCAACAAGCAGTCGATCACCCTCAACCTCAAGCACGAGGCCGGCCGCGAGGTGCTGAAGAAGCTGCTGGCCGAGGCGGACATCCTGATCGAGAACTTCCGCCCCGGTGTGCTGGAAAAGCTCGGCCTCGGCTGGGACGTGCTGCATGCACTGAACCCGAAGCTGGTGATGGTGCGCCTGTCTGGCTTCGGCCAGACCGGGCCGATGCAGGACCAGCCGGGCTTCGGCGCGGTGGGCGAATCCATGGGCGGGCTGCGCTACATCACCGGTTTCGAGGACCGTCCGCCGGTGCGCACCGGCATCAGCATCGGCGACTCGATCGCCGCACTGTGGGGGGTGATAGGCGCGCTGATGGCGCTACGGCACCGCGAGGTCAACGGCGGCCAGGGCCAGGTGGTGGACGTGGCGCTGTACGAGGCGATCTTCGCCATGATGGAGAGCATGGTGCCGGAGTTCGACGTGTTCGGTTTCATCCGCGAGCGCACCGGCAACATCATGCCCGGCATCACGCCCTCCTCCATCCACACCTGCGCCGACGGCAAGCACATCCAGATCGGCGCCAATGGCGATGCGATCTTCCAGCGCTTTATGCGCGCGATAGACCGTGCGGATCTGGCCGATGCGCCGGACCTGGTCGACAACGCCGGCCGCGATGCGCGCCGCGACGAGCTGTACGGAGTGATCGACCGCTGGGCCGCCAGCCTGCCGCTGAGCGAAGTGGAGGCGACCCTGATGAGTGCCGAGGTGCCGGCCAGTCGCATCTACTCGGCCGAGGACATGTTCAGGGACCCGCAATTCCTCGCCCGCGAGATGTTCCTCTCGGCCAAGCTGCCGGACGGCAAGCCGTTCAAGATGCCCGGCATAGTGCCCAAGCTCTCCGACACGCCGGGTGGCGTGGAATGGACCGGCCCGACCCTGGGCGAGCACAACGCGGCGGTGCTCGGCCGCCTCGGCTACAGCGCCGAGCAGATTGCCCAGCTGCGCCGCGACAAGGCGATCTGAGAACCTGCGCAAAGTCTGCTGCGCAGGGCGTACCCTATTTGAAATAGCGCTCGCGGACCGCCGCCACGGTGGCCTCGCGCAGCAGGCCGATAAACAACTGCTCCACGTCACTCAGCAGCTGGTTTTCCGGGGTGACCAGGTAGACCTCGTTGACCGGCAACTGGTCATAGGGCGGCAGCTGGAACAGCAGCTTCTGCGCCACGAAGGGCTTGGCCCCCTCCACGGTCAGGGCGCCGAAGCCAAGGCCGGCGAGGATCAGGCGGCGCACCTCCTCTTCGTTGGGCGACACCGCCACCAGGCGGCCCCAGAACTGTTGTGCGGTGCGCACCGAGTTGACCGCGCTGAGGCCTTCGCCGGGCTGGTCGCTCTCGAAGGAGACATAGGCCAGGCCGCGCAGGTCCGCGGCAGTCAGCTCCTGGCGGCCGAACAGCGGGTGGCGCGGGCCGCAGTAGAAGGCCATCTGCTCGTAGCCGAGCAGGTCGAAGTGCAGGCCGGTCTGGGCGGTTTTCTTGTTGCTGATGCCGATATGCAGGTCACCCCTAGCCACCGCGTCGACGATATCGGCGCTGGGCTGGGAGCTGAGGCTGATCAGCACATTGGGGTAGAGGCGGTGAAACTCGGCCAGGCTGTCGTCGAAGGGCTGACAGCTGACATGGCTGGCGACCTGGATATGCAGCTCGCCGAGCACCGCGCCGGCCTCGCCGGCGTACTGCTCGGCCATCTTGCCGATGATGCTGCCGGCCGAGGAAATGTACTCGTAGACCCGCAAGCCCTGCTCGGTCAGGGAGAACATGCCCTTCTTGCGCTGGATCAGGCGCATGCCCAGGTGTTCTTCCAGACGCTTGAGCGCATTGCTGACGCTGGGCTGGCTGAGCGACAGCTTGCGCGCCGCGCCGGTGATGCTGCTTTCCTCGACTATCACCAGGAAGGTGTACAGCAGGTTCCAGTCCAGGTTGCGCAACAGGCGCTCGCGGGGCGACAGCATGATCGATAGCTCTCCCAGACAGGCCGTCATGGTGACGGCTCCGGGCAGACCTTAGCATTGCCGCCCACCCAAGGGGCAGTGCGGGACTGCCCCTGAGGCGACACGCCGTTGCGCTCAGTCGACATCGTGGCTGAGCAGGTCGGCATACTCGCCACGGCGACGGATCAGCCGGCTGCCCTGCTGCAGATCCACCAGTGCCGCGGCGGCGGACTGGCGGCCGCAATACTGGCTCATCATCTCCAGGGCATAGGCACCCACGTCCAGCAGGGCGATCACATCGCCCAGGTCAGTGGCCGCCGGCAGCTCGCGCAGGTTGGGCTGGTGCACCAGCACCTGCTCCAGCACCGCGCGATGCTGGGCCAGGGCCGGTTCCTCGGCGATCAGGTCCGCCACCGCGCCCTCGCCCTCGATGTCGTAGTAGGTGTCGCTGCTGTCGCACAGCGGCCCGGCCATGCGGCAGTGGCGGGTGTCCCGGTCATCGGCGCGGGAGGCGTTGAGCATGTGGAAGTACCAGCCGTTGTACAGGTCGAACAGCACGCTGTAGCCGGCGTCCAGGTAGAACACCGGGCGCCCCTGGCGCTCCTTGCGGGCCTCGATGCGGGTCAGCAGGATGGCGCTGTCGCTGACCATGCTGCGCCCCGGCTCGACGATCAGCTCGACCTGCTCGCCCAGGGCCTGGGCCATGGGCTTGATCAGCTGTTCGGCGAGCAGGCTGAAGTCGACCGTGGTGCGGTAGTTGGCGCGGTAGTGCGGCGCCACCGTGTCGAAGTTGGCCTCGGCGCTGCTGTAGTTCTTCGGGAAGCCGCCGCCCAGGTTCACATGCTCCAGGGCATAAGGCAGACGCTCGGCCACCTGGCGCACGTAGTCGATCAGAAACTGCGCCTCGGCCTGGTACACCGCGATATCGGTGATCTGGGTGCCGATATGGGCATGCACGCCGACCAGCTTGAGTGCCTGCGGGTGCTCAAGGATCAGTTCGATGGCATCACTCTGCTCGGCGGCGGTCATGCCGAACTTGGAGGTGGAGGTACCGGTCTGCCAGCCGGCAGCGGCGCCGCCCTGGATCTCCGGGATGATGCGCAGGCTGACCCGCGCCTGCTGGCCCAGCTCGGTCGCCACCGCGAGAATGCGCGCCAGCTCCGACAGCGAGTCGACGTTGATCGCCTTGATCCCGGCGCCTATCACTTCGCGCAGCTCGTTCACCTGCTTGGCCACGCCGTTGAACACCAGCTGCGCCGGGACGAAGCCGGCGACCTGCGCCTTGTAGAACTCGCCGCCAGAGTTGACCTCCAGATCTAGACCGCAGTCCTTGAACACCTTGAGCACCGCCAGGTTGGCGCAGGCCTTGCTGGCGAAGCAGACCCGGGTATTGGCATGCACGCGGCGGAAGTTGTCCAGGATATCCCGGGCGTTTTCCCGCAGCCGGCTTTCCGAGTAGACGAACAGCGGTGATCCATAACGCTCGACCAGTTCGAGGGCGCTCACCCCATCGATCAGCAGCTGGTTGTCGGCACTCTCGAGGTGCTGCGGTCTTTTCCAGGGGGACAGGGAGACGACTTGGCTCATGGGTATTGTTCTCTCAATTAACAGGTCGGGTGCGCCGTACGCACCATCGCGTCATTGCCGGTGGTGCGCAGGGCGCACCCAACAAAATCAGTATTGGCTGGCCAGCAGGCGGCGCAGGTTGTCCGATTGCGGGGCGCTGAACAGCTGCTCGGGGCTGCCCTGCTCCTCGATGCGGCCCCGGTGCAGGTACACCAGCTTGGATGACACCTCGCGGGCGAAGCGCATCTCGTGGGTGACCATGATCATGGTGCGGCCCTCCTCGGCCAGCTCGCGGATGACCTTGAGCACCTCGCCCACCAGCTCCGGGTCCAGGGCCGAGGTGGGCTCGTCGAACAGCATCACCTCGGGGTCCATGGCCAGGGCGCGGGCGATGGCCACCCGCTGCTTCTGCCCGCCGGACAGGCACTCGGGGTACATCTGGCACTTGTCCAGCATGCCGACCCGGGCCAGCAGCTTCTTCGCCTGGGCCTCCACATCCGTGCGGTTGCGCTTGTGTACCAGGCAGGGGCCGAGCATCACGTTCTCCAGCACGGTCATGTGCGACCACAGGTTGAACGACTGGAAGACCATGGCCAGGCGCGAACGCACCCGCTCGATCTGCCGCTGGAAACGCCGCGAGCGCACGCCGCGGTGGTTGGGGGTCAGCTCCAGCTCCTCGCCGTGCACCCGCAGGCGGCCGCTGTCGGGGAACTCCAGCAGGTTCATGCAGCGCAGCAAGGTGCTCTTGCCCGAGCCGCTGGAGCCGATGATGCTGATCACGTCGTGCTTCTCGGCGGTCAGCGAGACGCCCTTGAGCACCTCGATACCGGCGAAGGTCTTGTGCAGGTCTTCCACCTGCAGGGCAGCGGTCTGGGGGTTGCGTGCAGTCATGGCGACACTCCGGCGGAGACCCGCTTGGCGGCGGGCAAGGTAGCGGTGGATGGGGCTTGGCGTGCCCGCTGGTGGCGGGTCAGGCACAGCTCCAGGCGACGCCAGAGCCAGACGAAAACGCTGGTCATCAGCAGGTAGAGCACGGCCGCCCACAGGTACACGGACAGGTCGAAGGTCTGCGAGAAGATGCGCCGGGTCTGCCCCATCACATCGAACAGGGTGATCACGCTGACCACCGCACTGCCCTTGAGCAGCAGGATGATCTCGTTGCCCAGGGCCGGAAAAGCGATGCGGTAGGCATTGGGCAGGATGATCTTGCGGTACTGGTCGAGGCGCGACAGGCCCATGGCCACGCCCGCCTCGATCTGCCCGTAAGGCACCGCGCGCAGGCCGCCGCGGAGGATTTCCACCTGGTAGGCCGTGGAGTTGAGGACGAAGGTCAGCAGCGCACAGTAGTAGGGGTCGCGGAAGAACCACCACAGCCCCAGCTGGTTCAGCTCGGCACGGAACTGGCCGGAGCCGTAGTAGACCAGGAACAGCTGGGCCAGCAGCGGCGTGCCACGGAAGAACGAGACGAACAGGCGGATCGGCCAGCGCAGGGCAACGCACTCGCTGCAACGGCCGATGGCCAGGGGCAGCGCCAGGGCGCAGGCCAGCAGCGCGGCGATCGCGGTGAGTTGCAGGGTCAGGCCGGCACCGGAGAGCAGCTGGGCGGAAAACCGCGTGAGGATATCCATCATGCTGCCTGCCCTCCCGTGCGGTAACCGCGGCCGGCACGGCGCTCCATGCGCCCCAGCAGGCATTCGCAGAGCAGACACACCAGCCAGTAGGCCAGGCACACCACGAGGAAGAACAGAAACGGCTTCTTGGTGGTGCCCACGGCGATATTGGCCATGCGCATCAGGTCACTCAAGGCGATCACCGAGACCAGGGCGGTGTCCTTGAGCAGGTTGACCCACAGGTTGCCCAGGCCCGGCAGGGCCAGGCGCAGCAGTTGCGGCAGCTCGATCACCCGGAAGATGGTCAGCCGGCGCAGGCCCATGGCCTGCCCCGCCTCGCGCTGGCCGCCGTCCAGGGCCTGCCAGGCGCCGCGCCAGACTTCGCTGGAATAGGCGGCGAAGACCAGGCCCAGGGCCAGCACCCCGGCAATGAAGGGGCTCAGTTCAAGATGAGCAGCCGCCGGGTTGTACCAGCGCAGCAGGGCGTTCAGGCCCATGCCCACGCCGTGGTAGATGATAAACAGGGTCAGCAGCTCGGGCAGGCCGCGCAGGGTGGTGCTGAAGGCCAGGGCCAGGGCGCGCGCCGGGCGCCCGCCGAACAGTGCCAGCGCCGCCACCAGCAGGCCGAGCAGCAGCCCGACCGGCAGAGTGGTCAGCGCCAGGGCCAGGGTGACACCCAGGCCCTGCAGCAACTCGTCGCCCCAGCCACCACTACCGAAACTCAGGTAGGTGAGCCAGTCCATAACAGTTCCTCTTCTCGCTCAGCAGATCGACCGCATGCGGCTCAGCGTTCCAGGGTCAGCAGATTGACCGAGAAGAACTTGTCGTTGATGGCCTTGTAGGTGCCATCGGCGATGATCGCCGCCAGCGCCTCGTTCAGCTGCTGGCGCAGCTGCTCGTCTTCCTTGCGCAGGGCGATGCCGACACCCTCGCCGCTGTACTTGGGGTCACTGATCGGCTCGCCGGCCAGGCGACAGCAGCTGCCGTCCTCGGATTTCAGGGTCCAGTCGAGCATCGGAATCATGTCGCCGACCTGGGCATCCAGGCGCCCGGAAGCCATGTCCAGGTTCACCGCATCCTGGGTCGGATACAGGCGCACGTCGGACTCGGGGAACATGGCCATCAGGTAGTCGGCCTGGGTGGTCGCGCCCTGGGCACCGATGGTCTTGCCGGCCATCGCGGCCGGGCTGAAATCCTTGAGTTCGGAATCCTTGGATACCACGAAGGTCATCGCCGACTTCTGGTAGGGGTTGCTGAAGGCGACCTTCTGCTTGCGCTCCTCGGTGATGAACATGGAGGCAATCACCACATCGTACTTGCCCCCCAGCAGCCCGGGGATGATGCCGTCCCAGTCCTGGGCCACCAGGCTGCACTTGGCCTGCATGCGCTGGCACAGGGCCTGGCCGATCTCGATATCGAAGCCGGCCAGCTGGCCGTCGGCGGTGTAGTAGTTGAAGGGTGGGTAGGCGCCTTCGGTGGCGATGCGCAGGGTCGGGCCTTCGGCGGCCTGGGCGGCAGCGAACGGCAGGGCACCGAGGCTGGCGCAGAGCAACAGGGAGCGGAGAGTCTTATACATTTTGTTTTCCTCTGGAATCGGGGTTCGCTGTGAAGCTGGCCGTCAGCCGCAAGCCACTTCACATCGCACTGGATGACCACCCGGTCACCGCCGCGATCCAAGAATCCGCCCGCCCCAGGCATTTATCAAATGCATATTTATTATGTTATGCATACTCCATGGCTATGTATGAGCTCGCCAAAAACGCTGCCCCTAAACGGCGCAGCGGTTCGCCGCCGCCGGCCTGGGCGCCGTGATGCTCGCGCCTTCCCGCCCGCGTTAACTTGCGGCACACTCGCCAGCCTCAGCCCATGGGCGCAGCAGCCACGCACCAGCCGAGCGCCGCTGCCTACCCGCGCCACACAGCCCCGCGAGTCCGCCATGTCTACCGAAACCTGGGAACTGCTGTCCTACATCGTCACCGTGGTGGCCCTGCCCTTCGCCATCGCGGTGTTCATCTTCGAGCAGCGCAAGGAGCGCGAGAACGAGGAAGAAGCCACCTGGCAGCAGATCTCCGATGCCTACATCGATTTTCTCGAAGTGGTGCTGAACAATCCGGACCTGCGCCTGCGCAGCCAGCGCGCCACCTCCGACCTCAGCGACGAGCAGCGCGAACGCATGTGGGTGATCTTCGACATGCTCATCTCGCTGTTCGAACGCGCCTACCTGCTGGTCTACGAAGACAACATGGACAAGAAGAAGCTGCGCCGCTGGCACTCCTGGGAGGACTACATGCGCGAATGGAGCCGCCGCGAAGACTTCCGCCAGCGCCTGCCGGAACTGCTGCGCGGCGAGGACGCAGGCTTCGCCCGCTATATCCAGCGCCTGGCCGCGGAAGAAGCCGCCCAGGCCTGATGCCGTAGGGGCGTGCGGCAGCTCTGGCTGTGCGTGGGAGCGAATTCATTCGCGATCAGGGCCCGCTCCGGATGGCCTGTTTATCGCGGATAAATCCGCTCCCACCAAAAGCTCGATGACGGATGCAACAGGTAACGGCTGCCTCGCCGCCGACCAGATCGAATGATCGCCAAGCGGCGCTCAGGACTTGGCCCAGCGCCCGGCCGCATCCTGGTCGCTGCAGCGCCCTTCCACCCAGCGCGCACCTTCTGGGGTGTCTTCCTTCTTCCAGAACGGCGCGCGGGTCTTGAGGTAGTCCATGATGAAGTTGCAGGCGTCGAAGGCCGCCTGGCGATGGGCGCTGGCGGTGCCGACGAAGACGATCGGCTCGCCCGGCGGCAGCTGGCCGACGCGGTGGACGATTTCCACCCGCAGCAGCGGCCAGCGCTGTTCGGCTTCCACCACGATCTTCTCCAGGGCCTTTTCGGTCATGCCCGGGTAGTGTTCGAGGAACATGCCGCGCACGTCCTGGCCGTCATTGAAATCACGCACATAGCCGACGAAACCGACCACCGCGCCGATGCCCAGCTGGGCGGCATGCAGGGCGTTCAGCTCGGCGCCGGGGTCGAAAGCTGCGGGTTCGACGCGAACGGCCATCCTCTACCCTCCCGTTACGGTAGGAAAGAAGGCCACTTCATCGCCATCGGCCAGCTCGCTGTCCAGACTGCACAGCTCCTGGTTGCGCGCGCACATCAGGTTCGGCTCGGCCAGCACCTGCCACACGCCGCCACGGCTGAGCAGGTGCTGGCGCAGCTGTTCGAGGCTGTTCAGTGCAGCGAGCTGCAACTGCTCGCCATCGATGCCCAGCACCTCGCGGTAACGGGCGAAATACTGCACGCGGATCATGCCTGTTCCCCTGCAACGAAGTGACCACTCTTGCCACCGAGTTTCTCCAGCAGGCGCACCGACTCGATGACCATGCCGCGGTCCACCGCCTTGCACATGTCGTAGATCGTCAGCGCGGCGACGCTGGCGGCGGTCAGGGCTTCCATTTCCACCCCGGTCTGCCCGGCCAGCTTGCAGCGCGCCTGGATGCGCACGCAATCGTCGCCGCAGGCCTCCAGCTCGACCTTGACGCTGGTCAGCAGCAGCGGGTGGCACAGCGGAATCAGGTCGGAGGTCTTCTTCGCCGCCTGGATGCCGGCGATACGCGCCACGGCAAACACGTCGCCTTTCGGATGGCCGCCGCTGGCAATCAGCTGCAGGGTGGCGGGCAGCATGCGTACGCGGGCTTCGGCCACGGCCTCGCGGGAGGTCACCGACTTGTCGGTGACATCCACCATGTTGGCGCGGCCTTGGGAATCGAGATGGGTCAGCACGGTCTTGCTCCGGAAGAGATGCGGCCATTGTAACGCCGCTCGCAGCCGCAGCGCGCATCCCCTCCCCCGAATGGGAGAGGGGAATACCGCGTGATTTACATGTGGGTTTCCGCGTACTCGGCCAGCAGCGAACGCGGCACACCCTGCAGGGTGATATGCACGCCGTGCTCGAAGTCCTTGAAGCGCTCGGTGAGGTAGGTCAGGCCCGAACTGGTGGCGGACAGGTAAGGCGTATCGATCTGCGCCAGGTTGCCCAGGCAGATCACCTTGGAGCCGCTACCGGCGCGGGTGATGATGGTCTTCATCTGGTGCGGGGTGAGGTTCTGGCACTCGTCGATCAGGATCAGGCTGTGCTGGAAACTGCGCCCGCGGATGTAGTTGAGCGATTTGAACTGCAGCGGCACCTTCTGCAGGATGTAGTCGACGCTGCCGTGGGTGCTCTCGTCGTCCATGTGCAGCGCTTCCAGGTTGTCGGTGATGGCGCCCAGCCAGGGCTCCATCTTCTCTGCTTCGGTACCCGGCAGGAAGCCGATGTCCTCGTCCAGCCCCTGCACGCTGCGGGTGGCGATGATCCGCCGGTAGCGCTTGCTGACCATGGTCTGCTCAATGGCCGCGGCCAGCGCCAGGATGGTCTTGCCCGAGCCGGCGGCGCCGGACAGGTTGACCAGGTGGATGTCGGGATCGAGCAGGGCGAACAGCGCCAGCGACTGGTAGATGTCGCGCGGCTTGAGGCCCCAGGCTTCCTGGTGCAGCAGCGGCTCCTGGTGCAGGTCGAGGATGGTCAGGGTGCGTCCGTCGATGCCCTTGACCCAGCCGACGAAGCCCTGCTCGTCGATGATGAACTCGTTGACGTGCACGGCCGGCAGGTTGTCGGTGAGCTGCACCTGGTGCCAAGTACGGCCATGGCCCTGGCGGGTCTCGACCTTGTTCACCCGGTCCCAGAACGAGCCCGTCATGGTGTGGTAGCCACGCGACAGCAGGTTGACGTCGTCGACCAGCTGGTCGGTGTGGTAGTCCTCCGAGGCGATGCCACAGGCGCGCGCCTTCAGGCGCATGTTGATGTCCTTGGTCACCAGCACCACGCGCACGCCCGGATTGCGGCTGCGCAGGTCGACCAGCTGGTTGATGATCTTGTTGTCGTTGAGGTCTTCCGGCAGCCAGGTCAGCGGCTCGGCACGCTTGCTCATGAGGATCGACAGGCTGCCGCAAGGCCCGCTCTTGCCACGCTGGATCGGTACGCCTTTTTCCACTTCCTCCGGGCTGGCCTCGCCCAGCACCTGGTCGATCAGGCGGATGGCCTGGCGACATTCGGCAGCGACGGAATGCTTGCCGGCCTTGAGCTTGTCCAGCTCCTCGAGCACGGTCATGGGGATGGTGACGTGGTGTTCCTGGAAGTTCAGCAGCGCGTTGGGATCGTGGATCAGGACGTTGGTGTCGAGGACGTAGAGAGTGGGCTGGGTGGAACGGCTGTGTCCGTGATCATCCATACTCGGTCACCTTATCTGCGGGCCATGCGGAGCCGGCAAAGCGCTCCGTCGAAGGGCCGTCGGCCTCCCGGCCAGAGCCGGAAAAGTGCGCGCAAAGGTGATGGCCTGAAGCCGCCACCTGTGCTGCAGGGTTCGACGGTCTGTCTTCGTTAATACTCCATTCGGGATGACAGAAAAAAGAACTTTTTCATCGTGGCCAGACTTTTTTATCGGTTCGACGAATAACCCTTGGCGTACCCGAAAGCCACCGTTAAAGTCGGAAGTCATGCCCCTCGGCGAGCCCGCTCCGCCCCGCTCGCCAAGCCCCCGCGACACACCCCCGAACACGCCCTCGATGCGGCGCCCGACTCAGCGATAGTCGCGGCAATCCAGCCAGTTCACCCCGGCCCCGCTGCTGGCCTGCAGCAGCCAGGGCAAGGCGCCGGCCGCCTTGTTGTGGATGTCGTGGAACAGCACGACGCCACGACGCCACAGCAGCATCAGGGTCAGCACGCGCTGGCCGGCCGCTTCGGCGCCGACCTTGCTGCTCCAGTCCTGGGAGTCGATCTGCCACAGCGCGACCTGCAGGCCCTGGCCGGCGAAGAATGCCTGGCTGTCGGCCTGGCGCTGGCCATAGGGCGGGCGGAACAACGGCACGTAAAGATCCGGCAGTTCACGCTGCAGCAGCTCACGGGTGCGGCTCACCGAGCCCTGCCAGTCGGCCCAGCCGGCGTGGGACTTGTGCTCCCAGCCGTGGGAGGCCACGCACTGGCCGGCATACAGCTGGTTGAGGGACGCGGCCGACGTCTTCTGCAGGCGCTGCTGCAGGTTGCTGCCGAGCACGTAGAAAGTGCCGTTGAGCCCCTGCTGGCGCAGCCAGGTGGCCAGCTTGTCACTGTTGCCGCCGGGCGCCGTGGGGCCGTCGTCGAAGGTCAGCAGGAACTGCATATCGGCCAGTTCGTCGCCGTTGCGCTCCCGGCTGGAGAACAGCGCGATCTCGCTGCTGATCCGCGGGAACAGCGCGGCCAGGCGCATCTGCTCGTTGAGGTAGCCGAGGTGGAAACGCTGGCTGGCCTCGGCCCAGGCGAAGTAGCGCGAGTCGGGAGCGATCACCAGCTGCCGGGCCTGCTCGCGCAGACCGGCGACATCCTCGACCGGTGCGCAGAAATCGCTGGCCGGCGTGCAGCTCTGCCGGGCGAAGCGGTAGTTCTCCAGCAGGCGCTGCCAGAAGCGTTCGCGCACCTGGGCGATCGACTGCAGATTGGCCGATTTCAGCCCCAGACGGGATTTCCAGGCGGTTTCGTCGAGCCCTTCGCTGGCCTGCAGGGCCTGGGCGAACATGAGGATTTCCGCCCGCGAAGCGCTATCGAAGGCGGCCTGGCTGTGCAGCGCTTCGGGCCAGGTGCCGCGGTCGAGGGTGGCGAAGGTCGCGGGGCCGGCGGCCTGGACGCTGCCGACCAGCAGACCGAGCCCGAGGAAAAGAGTTCTGATCAACATAAATTGTCTTCCTTGAATGAAAAACGCGCCCCTGAGGAGCGCGTTGTCCGGATCGGCGATGGATCAACTGCGATCCTGCACCCGCAGGATGGCCTTGTCGTACACCGGGTTGGCCTTCTGTTCCTTGGCCAGGTGGTAGTGGCGCAGGGCGTCGTCGAACTGCTCGGCCGCCTCGTAGATGCGCGCGATGTTGTAGTAGGAGCCGGCCCGCACGGTGGCCGCGCTGGCGCCGCTGGCCAGGGCGATGGCCTTGCGGTTGGCCCAGATCGCCTCGGCGGTGCGCCCGGCCTTCTGGTAGGCCAGGCCGAGGTTGCCGTAGGCCTGGCCGTAGTTGGCGTCCAGTTCGATGGCCTGGCGGTAGAAGTCGATGGCCTGATCCAGCTGGCCGGCATGGTAGGCCGTCTCGCCCTGGCGGTTGAGCGCCTTGGCGTCGCCCTGGGCGGCTTGCGTGGCGGTCAGGCTGGCGATGCTCTGGCCTTCGTTCTGCAGCGGCTGGAGGATGCCGCCGATGGCGGCGCTTTCGCCGCTGATGCCCTGCAGCTGGTTGATGTCCTGGAAGTCGCCGTTGCCGGTGATGCGGAACACCGTCCACAGGTTGCCGCGCTGGCCCTGCGGCACGTAGTAGGTGCGCACCAGCGACTGGCCGACATAGACGAACACCTTGGCCTGGCTGGCGCTCAGGGCATTGGCCGACGGGGTGGTGCTGTTGATGAAGTCATGCACGGCGTACACGTAGGTCTCGCCGAAGCGCTTCTTCTGCAGGGTGATGGTTTCCGGGCCGTAGCTGTTGGTGTCGTCGACATCCAGGTTGGCCTGCTCGCCCAGCTTCTCGCCGAAGAAGACATGGTTGCCCGGGTAGGCGATATGCGAATCGAGGTCGGCGGGCGCCTGCCCCCAGCTGAGCACCACGCGCATGCCATCGAGGCTCTGCATCACCGGGCTGATGGCGTAGGTCATGCCCTTGCACGGGCACTTGGCGACCAGGTTGGAGTAGCCGGCCTTCTTGATGATCAGCAAGCTGGCGGCGTCATCGGGGAAGGCCGTGGTCAGGCTGACCTGGCCCTGGGCGTTGGTCTTGCCGACCACGCTCTGCGCGCCGTTCTTCTGCACCAGTACTTCGGCGTCGGCGATGCGCTGGTCCTTGACCACGGCACTCAGTACTTCGATGGGCAGCTGCTCGGCCTGGGCTAGGGCAGCGGTGGATGCGAACAGCAGGGATGCGATGGCGCGAGGGAGATAACTCACTGCGACCTCCTTGTCAGAGCGATGAATGGAAGGCGCGGCCGATCAGCCGCGCGGCGAGTACTATAACCGCTGCCCGGTGAACCGTCTGTGACCCATCGCCAATCGCACCCATAGGTGGTGCCCATCGGCCTCAGCCCCTAGAATCGCCGCCACGTTTTATGGAGACGCTCCGATGCTGATGGTGATTTCCCCCGCCAAGACCCTGGACTACGAGACGCCGCCGGCCACCGCGCGCTTCACCCAGCCGCAGTTCCTCGACCATGCCCAGGAGCTGATCGGCCAGCTGCGCGAGATGAGCCCGCAGCAGATCGGCGAACTGATGCACCTGTCGGACAAGCTCGCCGCCCTCAACGTGGCGCGCTACGGCAGCTGGCACCCGGACTTCACCCCGGCCAACGCCAAGCAGGCGCTGCTGGCGTTCAAGGGCGACGTGTACACCGGGCTCAATGCCGAGGACTTCAGCGAGGCCGACTTCGACTTCGCACAAAGCCACCTGCGCATGCTCTCCGGCCTGTACGGCGTGCTGCGCCCGCTCGACCTGATGCAGCCGTACCGCCTGGAGATGGGCACCAAACTGGCCAACGCCCGCGGCAACAACCTCTACGACTTCTGGGGTGAGCGCATCAGCGCCTGGCTCAATGACGCCCTGGCCGAACAGGGCGACGAGGTACTGCTCAACCTGGCCTCCAACGAGTATTTCGGCGCGGTCAAGCGCAAGACCCTGAATGCGCGGGTCATCGACACCGAGTTCAAGGACCTGAAGAACGGCCAGTACAAGATCATCAGCTTCTACGCCAAGAAGGCCCGCGGCCTGATGGCCCGCTACGTGATCAAGGAACGCCTGCGCGACCCGGCCGGCCTCAAGGACTTCGCCTACGCCGGCTACCGCTACAGCGCCGAGCAGTCCAAGCCCGACAGCCTGGTATTCCTGCGCGACCAGCCGCCGGAATAATCGCCGGAGCAAGGCCGTAGGGTGCGCCATGCGCACCAGATGTCCCGAGACATCAATGGTGCCGCGGTGCCCGCGCCGGCACGCCAGGCCACTCACTCTGGCCCGCAAGGCAAGTACAGACGGCAAGGCCCTTGTGTAGGATGCCGGCATGGCAGAACGCCCGCCTATAACAACAAGGAGCCAGCATGAGCCAGCCCGTCGTACTGATCACCGGATGTTCCAGCGGCATTGGCCGCGCCCTGGCCGACGCCTTCCACGGCGCCGGTTACCGGGTCTGGGCCTGTGCGCGCAAAGCCGCCGACCTGAGCGCGCTGAGCGTCGCCGGCTTCGTCGCGGTACAGCTGGACGTCAACGATGCCGCGGCCGTGCAGCAGGCGGCCACGCGCCTGCAACAGGACGCCGGGCGCCTCGATGTGCTGATCAACAATGCCGGCTACGGCGCCATGGGTCCGCTGCTCGACGGCGGCGCCGAGGGCATGCGCCAGCAGTTCGAGACCAACGTGTTCAGCCTGGTCGAACTGACCCGCGCCTGTTTCCCGCTGCTGCGCGCCAGCCGGGGCCTGGTGGTGAATATCGGCAGCATCTCCAGCGTGCTGGTGACCCCCTTCGCCGGCACCTACTGCGCCTCCAAGGCAGCCGTGCACGCGCTGTCCGATGCCCTGCGCATGGAGCTGGCACCCTTTGCCATCGAGGTCATGGAAGTGCAGCCGGGGGCCATCGCCTCCAGCTTCGGCAGCAACGCCAGCCAGGCCGCCGAACAGCTGCTCAGCGAGCGCTCGCCCTGGTGGCCGCTGCGCGACGGCATCCGCGCCCGCGCCAATGCCTCCCAGGACAAACCGACCCCGGCCAACCAGTTCGCCGCCGACCTGCTGGCCGCCGTGCAACGCCCCAGGCGCCCCGCCCTGCTGCGCCTCGGCCATGGCTGCCACAGCCTGCCGCTGCTGGCGCGCTGGCTGCCGCGGCGCTGGCTGGAGGCCACCCTGAAGAAACGCTTCGGCCTCGACGTCGCGCTGTAAGGCGACCTGCGCCAAGCCCGCCGCCTGGGGAAGCCAGACCACTCGACTCAGCGCGGCGGGCAACTCGGCGGGCTGGCGCAGCGACCAGTGCCTGCCTGAGCCGGTGCCAGCGGCACCGCGAAGCGCGGATCGTCCGGCGCCAGGCGCCGCACGCAGGCCCGCGCGGCACTGGCCTGCTGCGGGCAACCGCGCTCGTTGAGCAGCTCGCTCAGGTTGAACCAGCCCACGGCAAAATCCCCCTGGCGACGCAGGCTGTCGCGCAGCGCCGCCTCGGCGCCGTCCCGATCGCCGGCGGCGTAGCGCGCATTGCCCAGGGCGAAGGCCGGCAGCGGCTCGCTCGGCCAGTGCGCCGCCGCCGTGCGGTAGGCCCGCTCGGCGAGAGCGCGCTGGCCGGTTTCCTCCAGGTCGCTGGCCGCCTGCAGCCAGGCCGGCAGGCGGGCCTCTGCCGGCAGCCGCTCCACCGGCAGGGTGACCACCGCCCAGCGCTCGGCGCGCGCCCAGGTCCTGTCGAAGCTGCTGAAGTCGGTGGTCCAGCGCTTGACCGTCGCCGAGCGCAGGATCAGTTCGCCGCGCGGCCGGTCATAGCCGACCAGCACGGCGAAATGCCACTGCGGGTACCAGTCGAAGCCCAGGTTCTGCATCACCAGCACCGGGTTGCCCGCCGCCACCTGGGCCAGCAGGGCATCCAGCTGCGGCTGCAGCGGGTACACCAGCAGCCCGTGCTGGCGCGCGGCGGCGACCAGCTCCAGCTTCAGGCTGCCCTTGCGCCCCGGCAGGTAGACCTGCGGGCGCAGGGCCTCGGGCGAGGTGTTCACCCCGCGCTGCACCAGCAGGGTGGCCAGCGCCGCGGGGCCGCACTGGTAGTCGTCCTGAGCAAAGAACGGCACCTCATGCAGCTCCACCCGCTCGGGCAGGCGCTCGCTCTGCGGCGGCAGACGAACCGGCCCGGCACAGCCGACCAGCAGCAGGGCCAGGCCCGCCAGAGCAAGGTAGCCGGGCCTCAGCGCACGCATTTGACGAAGCTGAAGATATCCGTGGCGCAGAGCATGTCGGTGATGATGAAGATCACCAGCAGCAGGATGATGACGCCGATGATGCCACCGGCCGGTTCCTGCGCCAGTTGCTGGTTGAACTGGGCCAGCTCGGCTGTCGTCAGGCGGTTGATGCGCGCCGCCACCTGCTGCCGATCGACCCCCAGTTCCTCCAGCTTCTGCTGCACCTGCTGATCCTCCAGCATGTTCAGCAACTGTTGCCGGTCGACCGGCTGGCGTTGCTCCTGCAGGACTTGCGGCGTCCCGAGCATGGCTGCCTGGGCCAACGGCAGCAGGGCGAACAGGGAAAACTGCAGGGCCACCAGCACGGCGGCCAGGCGACGCACGAAGGCATGGGTAAGCATGGCGAGACTCCTCTTGGCGGGGTTAGCGGTTGACCGCGCCAACGCCGCCGGGGTTCCCCGCCGGCCAGCAACGCGGCGCTCGGCATTGCCGGCTCGCCGGCTGCCGCGCACACTAGGGTCTGTTGCCGTTTCGTTCACGGCCGCGACGGAGCCTGTTTTTGCGCGGAGCTAGGCGCGAGACGCGAGGTTTGGTCTTCCAAATGAGCCGTCGAGTAACGACGTTCCGCGCAAAAACAGGCCCGTCCCTTCGGGTTGCGCGCAAAATCGCGCCATGCGTCGTTGCGGGACTTGCCAAGGGAATGACCATTGCCTGCGTCCCACGCCTAGCCTGGCGCGATTTTGCGCAGCAACGCGGCTCGCGAACGAAACGGCAACAGACCCTCACCAGCCCCGCCGAAGAAAGGCTTCGGCCGCCACCACAGGCTCGACCGACGCCATGCTCAGGTTCCACCACTTCGCCCTCTATCGCTACGCCCTGGGCGCCGCCGCGGCGGTGTTCGTCCTCAACCTGCTGGTGCGCGGCCTGCTCAAGCTCGGCGGCTATCCCGCCACCCTGCTGGTGGCTATCGCCGTCGCCCTCGGCCTGCGCTGGCTGTTCGCCCGCCTCGAAGGCCACCTGCCCCACCGCGGCCAGGCCTGGGGCCTGGCGCTGCTCTACGGCGGCGTGCTCGGCCTGCTGTACCTGGGCCTGTGGGGGCTGATGTGGCTGAAGGACGAGCCCGGGCGCATGGGCCAGCTGATCTTCGTCGTGCATTACCTGACCTACCCCCTCAGCCTGGGGCTCGCCCTACACCTGGGCCGGCGCGCGGACTGAGCGCCCGGTGCTGCTCTCGCAAGCCCAGGCCGGCCCCGCGCACACGCTGCCCTGCGAACTGCGCGACTACCCGCAGTGGCACCGCGGGCGCCAGCGCTACGCCGTCTGGTCGATCCCCGTCGAGTGCCCGGCCGTGCTGGCGCGCATGCAGGCCGCGCACGAGCTGCTCGGCGACTGGCTGCACCCGGCCTACCAGCGCCAGGCGCACATCACCCTGTTCGTCTGCGGTTTCCCCGCCCCACGCCGCCAGCACTCGGACGACTTCACCGCGCCCCAGCTGGAGCGCCAGAGCCAGGCCCTGGCGCAGCTGCGCCCGCGCGCCTTCAGCCTGCAGATCGGCGGCCTGGACAGCTTCGCCAGCGCCGCGTTCCTGCAGGTCGCGGATCAGCGGCAGCAGCTGCCCCTGCTGCGCCGCCAGCTGGCCGGCGGCGCCAGGGAAATTCGCCAGGCGCCCTACCACCCACACCTGACCCTCGGCCTATACCGCCAGCGCATCACCGCGGCGGCCTGGCGCGAACGGGCGGCCGCCCTGGCCGAGTTGCCGCCGCTGCCTCTGGCCGTGAGGGAGCTGCACTACTGCAGCTACCAGGCGCAGCAGCTGTTCGGCCCGCTGCAGGTGGAGCGGCGCCTGCCCCTGGCCGACTGATGGCGCGCGTTCGAATTCAGCTCTCCCCGGCCTCCGGCTCCCGCCCCCGGCGTGACGACACCTGCACCGAAGGGAAGCGCGCCGAGGCGAAACGCACCACCAGGATCGCCAGGCCGAGCAGCAGAATGGCGCCGGAGACATAGACCACGCCCATGTCCGGGCGATTGTGGTGCGACACGTCGGAGATCAGCAGGCGCGTCAGCGCGGTGATCGCCACGTAGATGAGGAAGCGCACCGGCATGTGGTTGGTCTTGAAGTAGATGCCGACCATGGCCCCCAGTTCGAGGTAGATGAACAGCAGCAGGATGTCGTCGACCGTGATGTGGCCCTTTTCCAGCATGCCGAGAAAGGCGACCACCGAGGCCCAGGCGGTGATCGCGCCGATGCCGAACAGCGCCAGGTAGTGGAAGGCCTCCACCAGCAGATTGCCCAGGGACTGCGCCAGGGCATGCATGCCCTCCCGCAAGGAATCGACTTGTTGCAGTTTCACGCGTTCACTCCTGACTGGCTTGGAAAGGCCATGCTGGCCCCGACAGATGACGGTTATGCAGAATGGAGGCCAGCCTGCCGCCCGCGGCGGCGACAGGCAATGCTTCCATGGGAGGAGAAGCCGGACTTGCACTGGGCCACCACTTTCCAATACTGTATGCACATACAGCAAACTTGAACCGATACAGGAATGAGGTGATGAATGGCCGTCGAAGTGGTGTACCGCAGCAGCCGCGACCCGGAGCGCTTGTTCATGGATAAGGCCGAAGCCGATCGTTACGACAAGATGCTGGAACTGGCCGAAGCGCTCTCCGAGGCGCTGCACAAGGCCGTGCCCTCGCTCAGCGAGCAGCAGGTGGAAGAACTCGGCATCTACATGGCGAAGAACCGCGACACCTTCGCCAAGGCCTTCAAGAACCAGCCCGAAGCCCTGGCCGAGCTGGGCGCCGAAGCCGCCGAGTAAGCACGAGCACCTGGCGCCAATCGCCGCTGCTCGGCGCCAGGCCCCCGTTACACCTTTGTGCGTGGCAGTGACGAGCTGCGGTTGAAGCCGCGACCAGGAAAGCGCCATACTCCAGGCTGCCCATGGCAGGCAAAAGCCTGCCCAGTCCTTCAGCTCGACCGATAACCGAACCATGACCCAGCCCACGCACAGCTCTCTTCCCGCTCTTCAGCTCAGCGCTGAGCGGGATGCTGCTGCGTGCCTGTCGCTGACTGCCCCACCTGTCGCACCTCCCGCTGCACGCCGGGCCGGCACTCCCCCGCCGCCCCCTGCGTGCTCCGCTGCGGGCTAATACCCAGCCCGACTCCCGGCTCCGCTTCGCCTTCTGGCCGGCCCGTCCCGCGTGACGAGCCGGTGGAGCCTGTTAAGCCTTTGCGACAGGTGATTCACCATGTATTTCGACAAGACCTTCTGGGGCGCCTGCGCCTCGACTGCGCTGTTCGTCCTGCTCTGGAGCAGCGGCGCGATCTTCGCCCGGCTCGGCCTGGACCATGCGTCCGCCTTCGCCCTGCTGACCCTGCGCTTCGCCCTGGCCCTCGGCGTTCTGCTGCTGATCGGCAGCCTCAGCCGGACCTGGTTGCCGGCGCGCGGCCAGCGCTGGCGCACGGCCGTGACCGGCCTGCTGCTGATCGGCGGTTACTCCATCTGCTATCTGCTGGCGCTGGACCACGGCGTGACGCCAGGCGTGCTGGCCACCCTGCTCGGCGTGCAGCCAATCCTCACCCTGCTCCTGCTGGAACGGCGCTTCGCCGCACTGCGCCTGCTCGGCCTCGGCCTGGCCATGGCCGGCCTGGTTCTGGTGGCGTGGCACAGCCTGCAGCAGGCGACGTTGAGCGCAACGGGCCTGGGCTATGCCCTGGCGGCACTGGCCTGCATGACCGGCGGGGCGATCCTGCAGAAAGGCCTGAGGCAGACGCCCCTGCACACCTTGCCACTGCAATACGCCATGAGCCTGCTGGCCTGCGCCGCACTGCTGCCGTTCCAGCCGTTCGTGGTGGACTGGTCGCTGGACCTGCTGCTGCCACTGCTGTGGCTGGCCATCGTGATCTCGGTGGCGGCGCAGCTGCTGCTCTATCGCCTGATCCAGGCCGGCAACCTGGTCAACGTCACCAGCCTGTTCTATCTGGTGCCGGGCGTGACGGCGGCGATGGACTACCTGTTCCTCGGCAATGCCATGGGCGGGCTGAGCCTGCTGGGCATGGCGGCGATCGTGCTGGGCCTGCTGCTGGTGTTTCGCAAAACCTAGCGGCGGGACTTGCCCTGCAGCCGCTCTCCGGGTGGCCGTGGGTGCCACCCGCCAGGCAGCACGCCCGCGGCAGTGATGCCACGGGCGTTTCCTGAGCAGCCTAGCGCTAGGCGCCGTACAGCAGGCGCTCGGCCAGCCGGTCGGCAACCCGCGCCGGCGAGCACTTCTCGGCCTGGGCGTGGGCGTAGAGCTCGTTCAGGCGCAGACCGATCTGCGCCAGATGGGCGGTGATCGCCGGCAACTCCTCGCCACGGTGCTGCAGCGCCACGTAGATCAGCCCGCCGGAATTGATCACGTAATCCGGCGCATAGAGGATGCCGCGCGCGTCCAGCTCGTCGGCGATCTCGCCGCTGGCCAGCTGGTTGTTGGCCGCGCCGGCCACCGCCGCGCAGTGCAGGCCGGCCACCGTCTGCGCATTGAGCACGCCGCCCAGGCCGCAGGGAGCGAGGATGTCGCACGGACTGCCCAGCAACGCCTCGGGCGCCACCGCACGGGCACCCAGCTGCTCCACCGCCAGTTGCACCCGCCCGGCATCGAGGTCGCTGACCAGCAGCTCCACGCCGGCCGCCGCCAGCTGCTCGGCCAGGGCCAAACCGACATGCCCCAGGCCCTGCACCGCCACGCGCAGCCCGTCCAGGTCGGCGCTGCCGAGGCGCGCCAGGGCGGTGCTGCGAATCCCGGCATACACGCCCATGGCGGTGTGCGGCGAGGGGTCACCGGCGGCCGTGGTGCTGGTCACGTGCTGGGTGTGCTGGGCGATGCAGTCCATGTCGGCGCTGGAGGTTCCGCTGTCCACCGCGGTGATGTAGGCGCCGCCCAGCGACTCGATCATGCGGCCGAAGGCCTCGAACAGCGCGGCGCGGTTGTCGACATGCGCCGGGCGGATGATCACCGCCTTGCCGCCGCCCTGCGCCAGGCCGGCCAGCGCCGCCTTGTAGCTCATGCCGCGAGCCAGCTGGATGGCGTCGCGCACGGCACTGTCGGTATCGGCATAGGGAAGGTAGCGGCAACCGCCAAGCGCGGGGCCGAGGCGGCTGCTGTGGATGGCGATGATGGCCCTGAGGCCGGTGACCGGGTCCTGGGCGAGGTGCAAGGCTTCGAGCCGTGCGCTTTCCATCATGGCGAACATGCGGATTTCCTTGCTGGCTTTACAGGCCAGTATAGGTAGGCCGCCGGGATTGGCTGGGCAGGCTGGGCATAAGGCGGCCAGCCCTGATAACCGCCGCGCCGCCCTCTACGACCTCAACGCCCCTGCACCTTCCACCAGGTGCAGAACTCCTCCAGCGCGGTCCAGATCGGCACCTGCGGGTCGTAATCCAGGTACTGCCGGGCGCGGCCGATGTCCAGGGAGAAGTCGCGCGCCATCACCGCCACGCCGAGGCGCAACAAGCTCGGCTCCGGGCGCCCGGGCAGCAGCTTGCACAGCGTCTCGTTGAGGGTCGCCGCCGCATAGGCCAGGGCATAGGGCATGTGCCGGGTCACCGGCGGCAGGTCGAACTGACGCAGGACGAAGTTGACCACGTCCCACAGCGGCACCGGTGCGCCGTTGCTGATGTTGTACACCTTGCCCAGCGCCGGGCCGGCGGCCAGCAGGCTGCTGAACAGGGCGTCGTTGAGGTTCTGCATGCTGGTGAAGTCGACCTTGTTCAGGCCGTTGCCGATGATGAACAGGCGGCCCTTGCGCTGCATCTCGATCAGCCGCGGGAAGATGCTGGTGTCGCCGGCGCCGGTGACGAAGCGCGGGCGCAGGGCGATCACCTCCAGGCCGAACTCCTGGGCCTCGAAGACCTTCTGTTCGGCCCGGTACTTGGTCGCGCCGTAGTGATCGACGAACCTCGACGGCAGCTGTTCTTCCTTCAGGCCGACATGCGCCTGGCCATCGAAATACACCGAGGGCGAGGACAGGTGCACCAGGCGCCGCACCTTCTGCCCCAGGCAGCCTTCGATGACGTTCTGGGTCAGCACCACGTTGCCCTGCTGGAAGTGCTCGCGGCTGCCCCACACGCCGACCGCGCCGGCACAATGCACCACGGCATCGACGTCGCGGCACAGGCGATGGGCCAGGTCCGGGTCGGCCAGGTCGCCCTGGATGAATTCCGCGCCGCGCTTGATCAGATGCTGCACGCCGTCCGCCCGGCGCCCGTTGACCCGCACCAGCAGCCCCTGCTCCAGGGCGAAACGGGCAAAGCGCCCACCGATGAAGCCGCTTGCCCCCGTCACCAGAATTCTCATTGCCCCGCCTCCCCCAGCGTTCTTGTTGTGCCAGCGACTCTAGCAGGCCCTGCCGGCGAGAACCGTGACCGGCGCGGCCAGAACGCCGGCCCTGCAAACCGGCCGCTTAATATCCTTTACAGCCGTCAAACAATTCGCACGCTTCTTGCAGAATATTCAACACCCTGAATTTCTGTAACCCTTTTACCCGCGGAGCCACAGGAAATGCCGTTACGCCTGAAGTTAGCGCTCAGTTACCTGATGATCGGCCTGATTCCAGTCATGGCCATGGCGTTCACCGTCTATCAGCAAGCCAGCCAGGCCTTGCAGGAGCAGACCCTTAACGCCCTGGAAGCCGTTGCGAATATCAAACAGCGACAACTGCAGGACAACTGGCAGTCCCGCCACAACCAGCTCAGCACCCTGGCCAGCAACCTCGGCACCAGCTACGCCGGGCTGGATGCCCAGGCGCTGATCAGCACCGCCAACTATGACCGGCCGATCTTCGAAAACTTCATCAAGACCTTCGGCTACCGCGACCTGAAGCTGGTCACCGCCGATGGCAAGGTGGTGTTCAGCGTGCTGCGCGACAGCGACTACCAACAGAACCTCAACGATGCCGCCTGGCGCGACACCCCCATGGGCCGTCTGGCACAAGGCGGCTTGAGCAACCGGCGGGTGCTGATCGGTGACCTGGCGAGCAACCCGCAAACCGGCGAACCCAGCCAGTTCCTGGTCGCCCCGGTACTCGCCGAGGGCGAGTTGCAGGCCCTGCTGATGCTGGAGCTGCCGATCGCCGCGCTGAATGCGGTGATGCAGACGCGCCAGGGCCTGGGCGAGTCCGGGGAAACCTATCTGGTCGGTGCCGATGGCAAGCTGCGCTCCGATTCGGTGCGCTTCGCCACGCAGCAGGTCGAGCGGGATGCGCAGACCGCCGGCAGCATCGGCGGGCAGGCCGTCAGCCTGGCCCGGCAAGGCCAGCAGGGGCGCCTGAGCGAGCCGGGGCTGGACGGCAAACCGGCCCTCAAGGCCTTCGTGCCGCTGGAGTTCAATGGCCAGCAGTGGGCGCTGATCGCCGAGATGGACCAAGCCCAGGCCTTCGCCCCGGTGCGCGAACTGATGTGGCGGGTACTCCTGCTCGGCCTGCTGACCGTCGCGGCGGTGGCCCTGGCCACCTGGCTGGTCAGCCGCAGCGTGATGCGCCCGCTGGGTGGCGAACCGAGCAACATGGCCGACCTGGCCCGACGCCTGGCAGCCGGCGAGCTGCGCCTGGCCAGCCACGACACCCCGCACAGCGGCCTGATGCAGGCCCTGCATGAAATGGCCGGGGCCTGGCGCGAAGTGATCGAGCGCCTGCGCCTGGCCAGCAGTGCGGTGGGCGATGCCAGTGGCGACATCCTCGGCGCCGCCGGGCAGACCAGCAAGCGCCTCGACCAGCAGCAGGAAGCCCTGGAAATGGTGGTCAGCGCAGTCGACCAGATGGCCGCCACCGTCCAGGAAATCGCCAGCAACGCCAGCCAGAGTGCCGCTGGCAGCGCCGCCGCGCGGGACGCCTTCGCCACCATGCAAAGCACCCTGCAGCACATGATCGGCCGCCAGGACCAGTTGCTCGACGGCCTGCGCCAGGCCGACCGGGTGGTGCAGACCCTGGCCGGCGACAGCCAGCAGATCGCCTCGGTACTCGGCGTGATCGGCGCCATCGCCGAGCAGACCAACCTGCTCGCGCTCAACGCCGCCATCGAAGCGGCGCGGGCCGGCGAACAGGGCCGCGGCTTTGCCGTGGTGGCCGACGAAGTACGCAGCCTGGCCCTGCGCAGCCGTACCGCCACCGAGGAAATCGTGCAGATCATCGGCGCCCTCGGCGACTCCTCCGACGAGGCCCTGCAGCGCATGCAGGGCTCTACCGAGCAGGCCCGCGCGCTGGAAGACGAAACCCAGGCCGTGCTCGGCTCGCTGGATCAGCTCAGCCAGTCACTGGAAGGCGTGCATGCCCTGGCCTTCCAGATCGCCGCCGCAGCCGAAGAGCAGGCGGCCACCACCCAGGAGGTCAACCAGCACATGCATCGCCTGCACGAAATGACCGGAGAAAATCGCCAGACCGCTGCCCACACCCGCGACTGCGGCGAACAGCTGCGCAAGGTCGCGGGCTGCCAGGAGCAGCTGGTGGCGCACTTTCAGCTCTGAGATCCTGCTCCGGGTCGCCACAGGGTACGCCGGGCGCAGCACAAGGCACGGCGCGCTCTAGGATTTGACCAGCCAGCCGGCCACACCGCGGTGCAGATGCTCGGTCAGCGCAGCCAGCAGCTCGCCGCCATTGCGCCAGTGATGCCAGTACAGCGGCACATCCAGCGGCCGGTCGGGAATGACCTCGACCAGCGCGCCGCTGGCCAGCTCGCGTTGCACCTGCAGCTCAGGCACCAGGCCCCAGCCGAAGCCGGCCTCGGTCAGACGCACGAAACCTTCCGACGACGGGCACAGGTGATGGGCAAAACTGCCTTCCACGCCCAGCTGCGCCAGATAGCGATGCTGCAGCAGGTCGTCCGGGCCGAAGACGATGGCCGGAATCCGCGCCAGGCTGCCCGCCTGCACACCCTGAGGAAAGTGCCGCGCTATAAATGCCGGGCTGGCCAGCGCCCGGTAGCGCATGGCGCCCAACGGCAAGGAGCGCGCCCCGGCCACCGGGCGTTCGGCGGCGCACACGCAGGCGGCCACCTCGCCGGCGCGCATGCGTTTGAGGCCGACGTCCTGGTCCTCCACCACCAGATCCAGCAGCACCCGGTGCTCGGCGCAGAAGTCGGCCACCGCCAGCGCCCACCAGGTCGCCAGGCTGTCGGCGTTCAGCGCGATGCGCAGGCGCTCGGGCAGGCCGCCTTCGTCCAGCGCCGGTACCTGGCCCTGCAGGTCGCGCTCGAGCAGGCGCACCTGCTGCACATGGTTGAGCAGGCGCCGGCCGATCTCGGTGGGGCTCGGCGGCGTGCCGCGTACCAGCACCGGCTGGCCGACCCGCGCCTCGAGCAGCTTGATCCGCTGCGACACCGCCGACTGCGACAGGCCGAGCAACTGCGCCGCGCGCTCGAAACCACCCTGTTCCACCACCGCCGCCAGCGCCGCCAGGAGTTTGTAATCGAACAAATCAGTTTTCCTAATGGGAGATCAGCATGATTTGTTTTCCTTATACAGCAGCAGACCGGAAACTGCCCACCATCCTTCACCCCTGCTCTATTAAGGAAGCATCCATGACCCGCCAGCACCATCCCAGCCAACTCGCCGCCAGCCGGGCCCGGGAGTGAACGCCATGTGGCAGAGCTACCTGAACGGCCTGCTGGTGGCCGCCGGCCTGATCATCGCCATCGGCGCGCAGAACGTCTTCGTCCTGGCGCAGAGCCTGCGCCGCGAGCATCACCTGCCGGTCGCCGCGCTGTGCGTGCTGTGCGATGGCCTGCTGGTCGCCGCCGGAGTGTTCGGCCTGGCCGCCCTGCTGGCGCAGAACCCGCTGCTGCTCGGCATCGCCCGCTGGGGCGGCACCGCCTTCCTGCTCTGGTACGGGGCCAAGGCCTTGCTGCGCGCGATCAAGCCCCAGGCCCTGGAGCAGGGCGAGAGCGAGGGGCCGCGCTCACGCCGCGCGGTGCTGCTGGCCGCGCTGGCGGTGACCCTGCTCAACCCGCACGTCTACCTGGATACCGTGCTGCTGATCGGCTCCCTCGGTGCCCAGCAGCCGGAGCCCGGCGCCTATACCCTGGGCGCGGCCAGCGCTTCCCTGCTGTGGTTCTTCAGCCTGGCCCTGGGCGCCGCCTGGCTCGCCCCCTGGCTGGCCCGCCCCACGACCTGGCGCCTGCTCGACCTCGGCGTGGCGCTGATGATGTTCGCCATGGCCTATCAGCTAATACGTTCCATGTAAGGCGCGGCAGAGGCCCTGGCACCGGCTTTCCCACACACTTGCTGCGTGGTTAAGGCCCGGCTCGGGTGCTATGATCCGGGGCTCGCGGCGCAAAGAGGACAAACTCTCCGCCGCCAGTCCGGCCGCCCGTGAACGGCCCATGAGCGCATCGCGCCCCCGACCTGAGTAGGAGATAGACCATGGCTTTCGAATTGCCGCCGCTGCCGTACGAGAAGAACGCCCTCGAGCCGCACCTGTCCGCCGAGACCCTGGAATTCCACCACGGCAAGCACCACAACGCCTACGTGGTGAACCTGAACAACCTGGTGCCGGGCACCGAATTCGAAGGCAAGAGCCTCGAAGAAATCATCAAGACTTCCTCCGGCGGCGTGTTCAACAACGCGGCGCAGATCTGGAACCACACCTTCTACTGGAACTGCCTGAGCCCGAACGGCGGCGGCCAACCGACTGGCGCCCTGGCTGACGCGATCAACACCACCTTCGGCTCCTTCGACAAGTTCAAGGAAGAGTTCAGCAAGACCTCCATCGGCACCTTCGGCTCCGGCTGGGGCTGGCTGGTGAAGAAGGCCGACGGCTCCCTGGCCCTGGCCAGCACCATCGGCGCCGGCTGCCCGCTGACCAGCGGCGACACCCCGCTGCTGACCTGCGACGTGTGGGAACACGCCTACTACATCGACTACCGCAACCTGCGTCCGAAGTACGTCGAGGCGTTCTGGAACCTGGTCAACTGGGACTTCGTGGCGAAGAACTTCGCCGCCTGAGTCACCCCCAGCGTTCACGAGAAACCCGGCTAATGCCGGGTTTCTTGCTTTTGGGCCCGCCGCCCAGCCCACCCGCGACAGCGACCGCCCGACGAATGCTTCAGTCGGCAAAAGTTCTGCCGATGCAGTAATGGCCCTTTGACGGCTCACGCGCATTTGCCAATACTCACACCGGTCAGCAGCCTCCGGCAGAGAACAAGGAATAAGCATTTGAAGCTGGAATTGAAAAACAGCCTGTCGCTCAAACTGCTCCGTGTTGTCCTGCTTTCGGCCCTGGTCGTAGGCGTGGTCCTCAGTTGTGCACAAATCGTTTTCGATATCTACAAGACCCGTCAGGCGGTGGCCAGCGATGCCCAGCGCATCCTCGGCATGTTCCGCGACCCCTCGACCCAGGCCGTCTACAGCCTGGACCGGGAAATGGGCATGCAGGTCATCGAAGGTCTGTTCCAGCACGAAGCCGTGCGCTATGCCGCCATCGGCCACCCCAACGAGCCGATGCTGGCCGAACGCTCGCGCGAGCTGCTCGACGCCCCCAGCCGCTGGCTGACCGACCCGATTCTCGGCAAGGAACAGATGTTCAGTACCCAGCTGGTGGGCAAGGGCCCCTACAGCGAGTACTACGGCGACCTCAACATCACCCTGGACACCGCCAGCTACGGCGAGAACTTCATCACCACCTCGGTGATCATCTTCATCTCCGGCGTGCTGCGCGCCCTGGCCATGGGCCTGGTGCTGTACCTGGTCTACCACTGGCTGCTGACCAAGCCGCTGTCGAAGATCATCGAGCACCTGACCAGCATCAACCCGGACCGCCCCAGCGAGCACAAGCTGCCGATGCTGCGCGGCAACGAGAAGAACGAACTGGGGCTGTGGATCAACACCGCCAACCAGCTGCTGGAATCCATCGAGCGCAACACCCACTTGCGCCACGAGGCGGAAAACAGCCTGCTGCGCATGTCGCAGTACGACTTCCTCACCGGCCTGCCCAATCGCCAGCAACTGCAGCAGCAGCTCGACCAGATCCTCGAGGATGCCGGCCGCCTGCAGCGCCGCGTCGCCGTGCTGTGCGTCGGCCTGGATGACTTCAAGGGCATCAACGAGCAGTTCAGCTACCAGACCGGCGACCAGCTGCTGCTGGCCCTCTCCGACCGCCTGCGCAGCCACAGCGGCAAGCTCGGCGCCCTGGCCCGCCTGGGTGGCGACCAGTTCGCCCTGGTCCAGGCCGATATCGAGCAGCCCTACGAAGCCGCCGAACTGGCGCAGAGCATCCTCGACAGCCTGGACACCGCCTTCTCCCTGGAACAGCAGGAAGTGCGCCTGCGCGCCACCATCGGCATCACCCTGTTCCCGGAGGACGGCGACAGCACCGAGAAGCTGCTGCAGAAAGCCGAACAGACCATGACCCTGGCCAAGAGCCGCTCGCGCAACCGCTACCAGTTCTATATCGCCAGCGTCGACAGCGAAATGCGCCGCCGCCGCGAACTGGAGAAAGACCTGCGCGAGGCCCTCAAGCGCAACGAGCTGCACCTGGTCTACCAGCCGCAGATCGACTACCGCGACCACCAGGTGGTGGGCGTCGAGGCCCTGCTGCGCTGGCAGCACCCGCAACACGGCTTCGTCCCGCCGGACCTGTTCATCCCCCTGGCCGAGCAGAACGGCAGCATCATCGCCATCGGCGAATGGGTGCTGGACCAGTCCTGCCGCCAGCTGCGCGAATGGCACGACCAGGGCTTCAGCGACCTGCGCATGGCGGTCAACCTGTCCACCGTGCAGCTGCACCACGCCGAGCTGCCGCGCATGGTCAACAACCTGCTGCAGGTCTACCGCCTGCCGGCGCGCAGCCTGGAGCTGGAAGTCACCGAAACCGGCCTGATGGAAGACATCACCACCGCCGCCCAGCACCTGCTCAGCCTGCGCCGCGCCGGCGCGCTGATCGCCATCGACGACTTCGGGACCGGCTACTCCTCGCTGAGCTACCTGAAGAGCCTGCCGCTGGACAAGATCAAGATCGACCGCAGCTTCGTCCAGGACGTGCTGGAAGACGAGGATGACGCCACCATCGTGCGCGCCATCATCCAGCTGGGTAAGAGCCTGGGCATGCAGGTCATCGCCGAAGGGGTGGAAACGGCCGAGCAGGAGGCCTACATCATCGCCCAGGGCTGCAACGAGGGCCAGGGCTACCTGTACAGCAAGCCGTTGCCGGCGCGCGAAGTGACCCTGTACCTGAAGCAGGCCCGCCGCCTGAATATCGCCAGCAACCCCGCCACCCTCTAAGCCAGCAACCCGACAGGCACCGCCAGGCGACAAGCCGTAGGTTGGGTTGAGGAGCGGCGCGACGAAGCCCAACGAGCCTGCCCCGGTTGTTGGGCTTCGCTGTGCTCAACGCCAACCTACCGGCACATGCGCCAGTGCCGCGGACTGCAGCCGTGAATAGCGGGGCCTTCCAGGCCCGGCCAAGCCCATGTGCCACATGCCGGGGACAGCACCAACAAAAAAGCCATGTACCTGTTACGCGCTGCTATGCCGCGCTGTTGTTTGGCTCAAACGCTCGCGGTGGCTGCTCTGGCTGTTCGTGGGAGCGAATTCATTCGCGATCAGGGCCTACGCCGAGCCGCCTGTTTATCGCGGATAAATCCGCTCCCACTCAAGCTCGATGGCTTGTGCAACACGGAACTGGCACATAGCCAACAAAAAGGCCGGGCTAAGCCCGGCCTTTTGCCATCCCGCGCGCGTCAGGCGGCGCGCCTGAGCAGCACGGAGCCCGCCCCCGCGCAGATCAGGGTCGGCACCAGCACCGCCAGCAGCGGCGAGAAGCCGAACACCAGGCTCGACGGGCCGAGCAGGTCCTGGGCGATGCGGAACGCGAAGCCCACCAGCACTCCGGTGAACACGCGCTGGCCGAGGGTCACCGAACGCAGCGGGCCGAAGATGAAGGAAATCGCCATCAGCACCAGCGCGGCGGTCACCAGCGGCTGCAGCACCTTGGTCCAGAACGCCAGCCAGTAGCTGCCGTTGTTCAGGCCCTGCTCGCCCAGGTACTGGATATAGCGCCACAGCCCGCTCACCGACAACGCCTCCGGCGCCATCACCACGGTGCCGAGCAGCTGCGGGTTGAGCTCGATGTCCCAGCGCTGGTTCGGCTCCTCGATCACCTCGGTGGTGCGTTCGCGGAAATGCGTGGTCTTGACCTCTTCCAGCTGCCAATGGTCGCCCTGGTACAGCGCGCGGCGGGCGAAGCTGGAAGACAGCAGATGGCGCTGGTCGTCGAACTGGTAGCGGGTCACCCCGTACAGCCGGCCATTGGGCTGCACGGCGTTGATGTGGATGTATTCCTGGCCCTGGCGGTGCCACAGGCCGCGCTTGGAACTCTGCGCCTCGCCGCCGCCCTGGGCCATCGAACGGTGCGCCTGGGCCAGGTTCTCGCTCCAGGGCGCCAGGTATTCGCCGATCAGCAGGCCGACCAGCATCAGCACCAGCATCGGCTTCATCACCGCCCAGACGATGCGTCCGACCGAGACCCCGGCGGCACGCATGATGGTCAGTTCGCTGTTGCTGGCCAGGCTGCCGAGGCCGATCAGGCAGCCGATCAGTGCCGCCATCGGCAGCATCTCGTAGATCCGCCGCGGCAGGGTCAGCAGCACGTAGACCAGCGCCTCGAGGGTGCCGTAGGAGTCCCCGAGATCGCCCAGTTCGTCGATGAAGGCGAACAGCAGCGCCAGGCCGACGATGATCCCCAGCACCGCCATGATGGCGAAGAACACGCTGGTCCCGATGTAACGATCAAGCCTGACCATGGGCCATCTCCTTCACTGCGCGGCGGCTGGCCAGCTTGAGTTGCACGGGCGTCCAGAAGAACAGCCCCAATCCGATCAGCAGGAACAGGCCGTGCACCCACCACAGCCCCAGGTCCTGGGGAATCTTGCCCTTGTCCAGCTGGCCGCGGGCGCCGATCAGCAGCGCCAGGTAGGCCATGTACAGCAGAATCGCCGGCAGCAGCTTGAGGAAGCGACCCTGGCGCGGGTTGACCCGGGCCAGCGGCACGGCCAGCAGGGTGACGACGAACACCAGCAGCGGAATCGACAGGCGCCACTGCAGCTCGGCCTGGTGCTTGGGGTTGTCGCTGCCGAACAGCTCGCGAGTGGGAATGGCTTCGCGCTCGCCGATCTCGTTGCTCACCGACGGTTTGGGCAGCAGCACGCCGTAGGTCTCGTACTGGATCGCCCGGTAGTCGGCCTGGCCCGGGTTGCCGTCGTAGCGGTAACCGTTTTCCAGGATCAGGTAGCGGCTGCCGTCGGCCTGGATCACCTGGCGTCCGCTTTCGGCGACCAGCACGGTGATGCCGCGCTCCTTGTTCTTCTCGTCCTTGTCGCGGCTCAGGCGCTTCTCGGAGATGAACACGCCGGCCAGCTGGCCACGATCCGCCGACAGGCTTTCGGTATAGGTCACCCGCGAGCCGTCCTTCATCGCCTGGAAGCGGCCGGGCACCAGGGTATCGAACTCGGTCAGGGCATCCTGCTGGTTGAAGATCCGCGTGACCTCGGCCACCCCTTGCGGCGCCAGGCCCAGGCTCAGCCAGGCGGTCAGCAGGGCGACCAGCAGCGCCGGGGCCATGGTGTAGGTCAGCAGGCGCTTGTGGCTCATGCCGGTGGCCGACAGCACGGTCATCTCGCTGTCCAGGTACAGGCGCCCGTAGGCCAGCAGGATGCCGAGGAACAGGCCCAGCGGCAGAATCAGCTGGAGGAAGCCCGGCAGGCGGTAGCCCATGATCATGAACAGCACGCTGGGGTCGAGCAGGCCTTGCGCCGCCTGGGCCAGGTACTTGATGAAACGCCCGCTCATGATGATCACCAGCAGCACGGCACTGACCGCGCTGAGGGTAAGCAGCACTTCACGGGACAGGTAACGGAAGACGATCAAACCAGACACTCCAGGGTTGTCAGGCTCAGGTGGCTACGCTCAAACTAGCCGGCACCTTTGCCGGCCTGCAGCACGTGCAGGCCCTCGAAAAAATAGCGGCCATTATCCGCCAAACCCGACTCTTTGTCTTGGGGACAGCTCAGCATGGAATTCCTCGTCAAAAGCACCCGCCCGGAAACCCTGAAGACCGCCACCCTGGTGGTCGCCATTGGCGAGGGCCGCAAGCTCGGCCTGGCCGCCAAGGCCGTGGATGAGGCCAGCGCCGGCGCTATCAGCGCCCTGCTCAAGCGCGGCGATATCGCCGGCAAATCCGGGCAGACCCTGCTGCTGCACAGCCTGCCGGGCCTCAAGGCCGAGCGCGTGCTGCTGGTCGGCAGCGGCAAGGGCGAGCTATCCGACCGCCAGTACCGCAAATTGGTTGCAGCGGTGCACGGCGTGCTCAAGGGCCTGGGCGGCGGCGACGCGGTGCTGGCCCTCGGCGAACTCAAGGTCAAGGGCCGCGACGCCTACGGCAAGGCCCGCCTGCTGGTGGAGACCCTGGCCGACGGCGACTATCTGTTCGACCAGTTCAAGAGCCAGAAGGCCGAAGCCCGCGCGCTGAAGAAGATCACCCTGATCGCCGACAAGGCCGAGCAGGCCGACACCGAGCGCGGCAGCCTGCATGCCCAGGCCATCGCCAGCGGCATGGCGTTCACCCGCAACCTCGGCAACCTGCCGCCGAACCTCTGCCACCCCAGCTACCTGGCCGACGAGGCCAAGGCCCTGGGCAAGGCGCACAAGAACCTCAAGGTCGAGATCCTCGACGAGAAGAAGCTCAAGGAACTCGGCGCCGGCGCCTTCCTCGCCGTGGCCCAGGGCAGCGCGCAGCCGCCGCGGATGATCGTCATGCACTACCACGGCGGCGCCAAGGATGAGGCGCCCTTCGCCCTGGTCGGCAAGGGCATCACCTTCGACACCGGCGGCATCAGCATCAAGCCGGCCGCCGGCATGGACGAGATGAAGTACGACATGTGCGGCGCCGCCAGCGTGTTCGGCACCCTCAAGGCCGTGCTCGACCTGCAGCTGCCGATCAACCTGGTGTGCCTGCTGGCCTGCGCCGAGAACATGCCCAGCGGCGGCGCCACCCGCCCCGGCGACATCGTCACCAGCATGAGCGGGCAGACCGTGGAAATCCTCAACACCGACGCCGAAGGCCGCCTGGTGCTGTGCGACACCCTGACCTATGCCGAACGCTTCAAGCCGCAAGCGGTGATCGACATCGCCACCCTCACCGGCGCCTGCATCGTCGCCCTGGGCAGCCAGGTCTCCGGCCTGATGGGCAACAACGACGCGCTGGTCAAGCAGCTCCTCAAGGCCGGCGAGCACGCCGACGACCGCGCCTGGCAGCTGCCGCTGCACGACGAATACCAGGAACAGCTGGACAGTCCCTTCGCCGACATCGCCAACATCGGCGGGCCCAAGGCCGGCACCATCACCGCCGGCTGCTTCCTCTCGCGCTTCGCCAAGAAGTACCACTGGGCGCACCTGGATATCGCCGGCACCGCCTGGATCAGCGGCGGCAAGGACAAGGGCGCCACCGGCCGCCCGGTGCCCCTGCTGACCCAGTACCTGCTGGACAGGGTCAAGTGAGAGTCGAGTTCTACGTCCTCTCCTCCACCACGCCGGAAGGCCGCCTGCGCGCGGCCTGCCAGCTGGCACTGAAGGCCTGGCGTGCCGGCCTGCCGGTGTTCCTGCGCGGCAGCGACCAGGTCCAGTGCGAGGAGCTGGACGAGCTGCTGTGGCGCTTCAAGGGCGACAGCTTCGTGCCCCACGACCTGCACCAGCACAACCCGCAGGCGCCGGTGGTGCTCGGCCTGGACCAGGCGCCGGCCGCCAGCCAGGGCCTGCTGATCAACCTCAATCCGGCGCTGTCGCCGCATCTTGAGCAGTTCGGCCGGGTCATCGAGATCGTCAACCAGGAGCCGCAGCTGCTGGCCTTGTGTCGCGAGAATTTCCGCCTGTACCGGCAGAAAGGCTATGATCCGCAGCGTGTAGAGCTCTGAGAACCTGTCCATGATCTGCTGCGCGTCGGCCATGCGGCGTTGAAAACAGGCTCGAAATGCTCATTTACCATTCGTAAACTGCGCTTCCTCGCCTGTCTTCGCCTTGCCTGGCTCTAGCTCGCGAGCTCATGAACAGGCTCTAATCGCATCATGGACACCCCGAAACCACCCAAGCCCGACCTCCTGCTGGACGACCTCGAGTCGATCCGTCAGTTGCTGGAGGACGAAAAGCTCGAGCCGCCGCTGCTCACCGACAGCCTCGACGGCGAACTGCAGATCCCCCTGCTCTCCGACATCATCGAGCCCGGCCCGGCCGTCAGCCTGCCCGACCCCGCCTTACAACCCGGCAACATGGGCGCGCCCGCGCCGGTCACCCCAACCCCGCCGCTGCGCCCGGCCGTGCCCGCCAGTTCAACCATCGGCAGCGCCCTCCAGCGCAGCCTCGGCGCCCAGGGCAGCGGCGAGCTGAGCCGTCTCGACGGCGAACTGCGCGCCGCCGCGCAACTGCTGCTGCAGGACGTGATCGACGATTTCGTGCCGCAGATCGAGGCCGAACTCAAGCGCCGCCTCGACGCCCGCCTCGACCGCCTGCTGGCCCAGCGCAAACCCTGATCCCGCAGGGTGCGCCGTGCACCATGGCCTTCGGTGCGCACGGCACAACCTACGCGCCCCATAGCCGGCAGCACCAACCACCAGCCTGAAAGAGCCCGATAAACGCCCGCCATCCGCCTCTCGTAGCGCCGGCCTTTGGCCGCCTGCCCTTTGCCGTTATACTTGCCGGCTTTCCCGCTCAGTTGCCAATACGGTCCCGCCGCACCCATGGACAAGACCTACCAGCCCCACGCCATCGAAACTTCCTGGTACCAGACCTGGGAGCAGAACAACTACTTCGCCCCGCAAGGTTCCGGCGAGCCCTACAGCATCATGATCCCGCCGCCGAACGTCACCGGCAGCCTGCACATGGGCCATGGCTTCAACAACTCGATCATGGACTGCCTGATCCGTTTCCGCCGCATGCAGGGTCGCAATACCCTTTGGCAGCCGGGCACCGACCACGCGGGCATTGCCACGCAGATGGTGGTCGAGCGCCAGCTGGCCGCCGACGGCATCGGCCGCCATGACCTGGGCCGCGAGAAGTTCCTGGAGAAAGTCTGGGAGTGGAAGGAGCAGTCCGGCGGCACCATCACCCGGCAGATCCGTCGCCTGGGCTCCTCGGTGGACTGGTCGCGCGAGCGCTTCACCATGGACGAAGGCCTGTCCGAAGCCGTTAAAGAAGCCTTCGTACGCCTGCATAACGACGGCCTGATCTACCGCGGCAAGCGCCTGGTCAACTGGGACACCAAGTTCCACACCGCCATCTCCGACCTCGAAGTGGAAAACCACGACGAGAAAGGCCACCTGTGGAACCTGCGCTATCCGCTGGCCGACGGCAACCAGACCGCCGACGGCAAGGATTACCTGATAGTCGCCACCACCCGCCCGGAAACCATGCTCGGCGACGCCGCCGTGGCCGTGCACCCGGAAGACGAGCGCTATAAAGCCCTGATCGGCACCTTCGTCGAGCTGCCGCTGGTTGGCCGGCGTATCCCGATCATCGCCGACGACTACTGCGACCCCGAGTTCGGTACCGGCTGCGTGAAGATCACCCCGGCCCACGACTTCAACGACTACGAAGTCGGCAAGCGCCACAATCTGCCGCTGCTGAATATCTTCGACAAGGACGCCAAGGTTCTCGCCAAGGCCCAGGTGTTCAACATCGACGGCAGCGTCAACAGCGAGATCGACGGCAGCCTGCCGGCCGAATACGCCGGCCTCGACCGCTTTGTCGCCCGTAAGCAGATCGTTGCCGCTTTCGAGGCCGCCGGCCTACTGCAAAGCATCGACGACCACGCGCTGAAAGTGCCGAAGGGCGACCGCTCCGGCACCATCATCGAGCCGTGGCTGACTGACCAGTGGTACGTCTCCACCAAGCCGCTGGCCGAGAAAGCCATCGCCGTGGTCGAGAGCGGCGAGATCCAATTCGTGCCCAAGCAGTACGAGAACATGTATTTTTCCTGGATGCGCGACATCCAGGACTGGTGCATCAGCCGCCAGCTCTGGTGGGGTCACCGCATCCCGGCCTGGTATGACGACGCCGGCAACGTCTACGTCGGTCGTGACGAAGCGGAAGTGCGCGCCACCCACAACCTCGGCGACGCCAACCTGCGCCAGGACGAAGACGTGCTGGACACCTGGTTCAGCTCCGGCCTGTGGACCTTCTCCACCCTCGGCTGGCCGCAGCAGACCGACTTCCTCAAGACCTTCCACCCCACGGATGTTCTTGTAACGGGCTTCGATATCATCTTCTTCTGGGTCGCCCGGATGATCATGCTGTCCACCCACCTGACCGGGCAGATCCCGTTCAAGACCGTGTACGTGCACGGCCTGGTGCGCGACGGCCAGGGCCAGAAGATGTCCAAGTCCAAGGGCAACGTGCTCGACCCGCTGGACATCGTCGACGGCATCGACCTGGAATCCCTGGTAGCCAAACGCACCAGCGGCATGATGCAGCCCAAGCTGGCCGAGAAGATCGCCAAGCAGACCCGCGCCGAGTTCCCGGAAGGCATCGCCGCCTACGGCACCGACGCCCTGCGCTTCACCAACCTGGCGCTGGCCTCCACCGGGCGTGACATCAAGTTCGACATGGGTCGCGTCGAGGGCTACCGCAACTTCTGCAACAAGCTGTGGAACGCCGCCAACTTCGTCATCGAGAACACCGATGGCCAGGACACCGGCATCAATGGCGAAGCCGTCGAGCTGTCGCCGGTCGACCGCTGGATCATCTCCGCCCTGCAGCGCTGCGAGCAGGACGTGACCCGCCACCTCGACGGCTTCCGCTTCGACCTGGCCGCCCAGGCCCTCTACGAGTTCATCTGGGACGAGTACTGCGCCTGGTACCTGGAGCTGGTCAAACCGGTGCTGTGGGACGAGAACGCCCCGGCCGAACGCCAGCGCGGCACCCGCCGTACCCTGGTGCGCGTGCTGGAAGTGATCCTGCGCCTGGCCCACCCGTTCATGCCCTTCATCACCGAAGAAATCTGGCAGCGGATCAAGGCCCAGGCCGGCGTCAGTGGCGAGACCATCATGCTGCAGGCCTGGCCGGTGGCCAATGAAAGCCGTATCGACGCGAGCGCCGAAGGCGACATCGAGTGGGTCAAGCAGCTGATGCTCGGCGTGCGGCAGATCCGTGGCGAGATGAAGATCTCCATGGCCAAGCGCATCGACATCATCGTCGCCAACGCCAGCGCCGAAGACCTGCGCCGCCTGGCCGACTTCGAGCCGCTGCTGAGCAAGCTGGCCAAGCTGGAGTCGGTGCGCGTGCTGGCATCCGGCGAGGAAGCGCCGATGTCCGCCACCGCCCTGGTCGGCGAGATGCAGGTGCTGGTGCCGATGGCCGGGCTGATCGACAAAGACGCCGAACTGGCGCGCCTGGACAAGGAAATCCAGCGCCTGACCGGTGAAGTACAGCGCGTCGGCGGCAAGCTGAGCAACGAAGGCTTCGTCGCCAAGGCGCCGGCCGAAGTGCTGGACAAGGAGCGCGCCAAGCTGGCCGAGGCCGAACAGGCCCTGAGCAAGATGGTCGAGCAGCGCAAGAAGATCGCCAACCTCTAAGCCAGCCCAGTGAAAAAGGCCCGCCGTCGCCAGACCGCGGGCCTTTTTTCTGCGCAGCGGAATCATCACCGAAAAGCAACGCGGCGAAGCCCTGCGCCTCCGCCCCGAATGCGCCAACCCGCGTGGACAGCGGTTGGCGCCGACCTCACCACGGAAAACCCGCGCCAGAGGCCTTCGCGTCGGCATTGCAACAAAAAATGTCCTAAATTGCGGCATGATAATTGCGGCAACGACCGCATCCACGTAAGGTTCCGCAGTTGCCGCAGCCACAAGCGCGGCCGCCATAACTACAAATAATCGCCGAACCTACGGCGGCACTCTCGGAGCCTCACATGACCCCGACCGATCTTCTGATGGAGGGCGTTGAACTTATGCTGATCGGCATAGGTTGCGTCTATTTGTTCCTCACCCTACTGGTCTACGCGATCCGCGGCATGTCCGTACTGATCGCCCGCTTCGCCCCGGAGCCACACCCCGTGGCCAGCGCGTCAAGCCCGCGGCCCCAGACGACGGCCAGCGCCGATGTCAGCCCCGATCTTATTGCCGCCATCCAGGCCGCCATTCACCAGCACCGCAACAAGCGCGGCTGAGTAGCCCTTCAGTAGAGAGCCCAACAAGATGATCAAGTCCCGCCTTGGTATCACCGACGTCGTCCTGCGCGATGCCCACCAGTCGATCCTCGCCACCCGTGTGCGCCTGGAAGACATGCTGCCCATCGCCCCGAAACTCGACCAGGTCGGCTTCTGGTCGGTGGAATCCTGGGGCGGCGCCACCTTCGACGCCTGCATCCGCTACCTGGGCGAAGACCCCTGGGAGCGTATCCGCCAGCTCAAGGCGGCGATGCCCAACACCCGCCAGCAGATGCTCCTGCGCGGGCAGAACCTGCTCGGCTACCGGCACTATGCCGACGACGTGGTGGACAAGTTCGTCGAACGCGCGGCGATCAACGGCGTCGACGTGTTCCGCGTGTTCGACGCGATGAACGATCCGCGCAACATGGAAACCGCCCTGCAGGCGGTCAAGCGCCAGGACAAGCACGCCCAGGGCACCATCTCCTACACCACCAGCCCGGTGCATACCCTGGAGATGTGGCTGGACCTGGCCAAGAAGATCGAGGACATGGGCGCCGACTCCCTGGCGATCAAGGACATGGCCGGCATCCTCACGCCCTACACCGCCTTCGAGCTGGTCACGCGCCTGAAGGAAAGCCTGTCGATTCCGATCCACATGCAGTGCCACGCCACCGCCGGCCTCTCCAGCGCCGCCATCCTCAAGGCCGTGGAAGCCGGCATCGACAACGTCGACACGGCGATTTCCTCGCTGTCGATGACCTACGGCCACTCGCCAACCGAGTCGGTGGTCGCCATGTTCCAGGGCACCGAGCGCGACACCGGCCTGGATCTGCTGCTGCTGGAAGAAATCGCCGCCTACTTCCGCGAAGTGCGGAAGAAGTACGCCAAGTTCGAGGGCAACCTCAAGGGCGTCGACTCGCGCATCCTGGTCGCCCAGGTGCCCGGCGGCATGCTCACCAACATGGAAAGCCAGCTCAAGGAACAAGGCGCCCAGGACCGCTTCGACGAAGTGCTGGCGGAAATCCCGCGGGTGCGTGAAGACCTCGGTTTCATCCCGCTGGTCACCCCGACCTCGCAGATCGTCGGTACCCAGGCGGTGATCAACATCCTCACCGGCGAGCGCTACAAGTCGATCACCAAGGAAACCGCCGGCATCCTCAAGGGTGAATACGGCGCCGCGCCTGCGCCATTCAATGTGGTGCTGCAGGATCGCGTGCTGGACGGTAAGGAAGCCATCACCTGCCGCCCGGCCGACCTGCTCGAACCGGAAATGGACAAGCTCAGCGAAGAACTCGACGAACTGGCGCGCACCCAGGGCTTCACCCTGGCCGCCAACGCCATCGATGACGTGCTCACCTACGCCCTGTTCCCGCAGATCGGCCTCAAGTTCCTGCAGAACCGCGGCAACCCGGCGGCCTTCGAACCGGCCCCGACCGGCAACGAGCAAGCCGAACGCAGCGCCGGCCAGGCCGAGACCTATACCGTGGCCGTCAACGGCCAGTCCTTCGTGGTGCAGGTCAACGAAGGCGGCGACCTTACCGGCATCAAGCCGCTGGGCGGTGCAGCGCATGCCACCAGCCACGCCGCGCCACTGCCGGCCGGTGGCGGCGAGCCACAGAAGGCGCCGCTGGCCGGCAACATCTTCAAGGTCCTGGTGCAACCCGGCCAGCACGTCGAGGAAGGCCAGCTGGTGCTGATCCTCGAAGCGATGAAGATGGAAACCGAGATCCGCGCCTTCCGCGCCGGCACCATCGGCAGCGTCAACGTCAAGATGGGCGACGCAGTGGCAGTGGGCGACAGCCTGCTGACCATCGGCTAAGGGGCACACATGGACAAGCTTCTGCAACTCTGGCAAAGCACCGGCCTCTACCACCTGGAGCCGGGCCAGGCGCTGATGATGGCGACCTGCCTGCTGCTGATCTACCTCGGCATCAAGAAAGGCTTCGAGCCGCTGCTGCTGATCCCGATCGGCTTCGGTGGCCTGTTGGCCAACATCCCGGTGGCCAACATGGCCGAAGGTGCGGGGTTCCTGCACCTGATCTATGAAGTGGGCCTGCCGACCAGCATCTTCCCGCTGCTGATCTTCCTCGGCGTGGGTGCCATGACCGATTTCGGCCCAATGCTGGCCAACCCGAAGACCCTGCTGCTCGGCGCCGCCGCGCAATTCGGCATCTTCGGCACCCTGCTCGGCGCACTGGCAATTGGTGCAATAGGCATCCCCGGCCTGGAGTTCACCATGAAGGAAGCCGCCTCCATCGCCATCATCGGCGGCGCGGACGGCCCGACTTCGATTTTCGTGACCTCCAAGCTGGCGCCGCATCTGCTCGGCCCGATCGCCGTGGCGGCCTACGCCTACATGGCCCTGGTACCGCTGATCCAGCCGCCGATCATGCGCGCCCTGACCACCCAGGCAGAACGCGGCATCGTCATGCAGCAACTGCGACATGTCAGCCAGACCGAAAAGATCATCTTCCCGCTGGTGCTGTGCCTGCTGGTCGGCCTGCTGCTGCCGGATGCGGCCCCGCTGATCGGCATGTTCGCCATGGGCAACCTGCTGCGTGAAGCCGGCGTGGTCGAGCGCCTGGCCGACACCTCGCGCAACTCGCTGATCAACATCGTCACCATCTTCCTCGGCCTGACCGTGGGCTCCAAGCTGTCGGCCGACAGCTTCCTGCAGATGAAGACCCTGGGCATTCTGCTGCTGGGCATGGTCGCCTTCTGCGCCGGTACGGCGGCCGGGGTGCTGATGGCCAAGCTGATGAACGCCTTCAGCAGCAACAAGATCAACCCGCTGATCGGTTCCGCCGGCGTCTCGGCGGTGCCCATGGCAGCCCGGGTATCGAACAAGGTCGGCCTGGAGACCAACCCGCAGAACTTCCTGCTGATGCATGCCATGGGGCCCAACGTGGCCGGCGTGATCGGCTCGGCGGTGGCGGCTGGCGTGCTGCTCAACTTCGTCGGTTGATGGCGACTGCATGGTACTGACAAGCCCCGGCCCTGCCGGGGCTTGTTGCATCCGGCCCTTACAGAAGCGCAGGCAACTTGAGCACGGTCATGATCGCGCTTGCGACAATCAGGACACTTCCCCCGAACCAGACAACTCAGGCATCCTGCCGCGGCGCAATAATTAATAACAACTTCGACGGAATCGCACCATGTACGCCTTGATGGCTCTCATTTTCGTTATCGGCTACCTCTGCATAGCCCTGGAACATCCCCTCAAGATCGACAAAGCGGCCTCGGCCATACTCACCGCCGTATTCTGCTGGACCGCACTGGTACTGGGCGCCGAGAGCATTCTGCCGGCCCTGGACAGCGCCAGCCACGGCATCAGCAGCGAGTTGCGCCACCACCTGGGCGAAGTCTCGGAGATCCTGTTCTTCCTGATGGGCGCCATGACCATCGTCGAGCTGATCGACGCCCACGAGGGCTTCAAGGTGATCACCGAGCGCATCCGTACCAGCAAGCGCGTGCACCTGCTGTGGATGATCGGCTTCATCACCTTCTTCCTCTCCGCCGCCCTGGACAACCTGACTACCACCATCGTCATGGTTTCCCTGCTGCGCAAGCTGATCAAGGATCAGCACGAACGCTGGTTCTACGCCGGTATCGTGGTCATCGCCGCCAACGCCGGCGGCGCCTGGTCGCCGATCGGCGACGTGACCACCACCATGCTGTGGATCGGCAACCAGATCACCGCCAGCGGCATCATCGCCCAGCTGTTCATCCCCAGCCTGGTCTGCCTGCTGGTCCCACTGATCGTCCTCAGCCTGAGCATGAAAGGCGAGTTCGAACGCCCCGAAGTGCTGGAAACCGATGAAGAACGTCGCGACCCGACCACCCCGTTCGAGCGCAACCTGGTGTTCATCCTCGGCATCGGCGCCCTGCTGTTCGTCCCGGTGTTCAAGACCGTGACCCACCTGCCACCGTACATGGGCATCCTGTTCGGCCTCGGCGTGCTGTGGGTGGTCACCGAGATCCTCCACCGCGGCAAGAACGATGAAGACAAGCACCCGCTCTCGGTGGTCGGCGTACTGCGCAAGATCGACACCACCAGCGTGCTGTTCTTCCTCGGCATCCTGCTGGCCGTGTCCAGCCTGGCCACCGCCGGCCACCTGACCCAGGTTGCCAGCGCCCTGAAGGACAGCCTGGGCAACGTCTACGCCATCAACATAGCCATCGGCCTGCTGTCCTCGGTGGTCGACAACGTGCCGCTGGTGGCCGGTGCGATGAAGATGTACCCGCTGGTCAGCCCCGAAACGCTCGCGGCAGCAAGCAGCGAAGCCGGCTGGCTGGGCAACTTCGTGGTCAACGGCAGCTTCTGGGAGCTGCTGGCCTACTGCGCCGGCACCGGCGGCAGCTGCCTGATCATCGGCTCGGCGGCCGGCGTGGCGGCCATGGGCATGGAGAAGATCGACTTCATCTGGTACCTGAAGAAGATCAGCTGGCTGGCCCTGATCGGCTACCTGGCCGGCGCCGCCACCTATATCGGCCTGGCCAGCCTGTGAGTACCACAGCCGTGGAAGCGAGCAAGACCCGCACCAGCTTCTACCGCCGCCTGTACGTGGCCTGGCTGATCGACAGCGGCAGAGCCACCACGGTGCCGGCGCTGATGGCGGCCACCGGCATGCCGCGGCGCACCGCCCAGGACACCCTGGCCGCCCTCGCCGAGCTGGATATCCTCTGCGACTTCGTCCAGCACGACGGCGCGCGCAACAACGCCGGGCACTACGCCATCCAGGCCTGGGGCCCGATCGACAAGCACTGGGTGGCCAGCCACCTGGCGCAGATCAAGAGCCTGCTCGGCTACCCCTGAGAACCCGGCTCGGATCGCCCGATCCCAAGCAGCTCTCCTTCCGCCCCTCGCACCCGCGGCACTGACTGATCCTGCATCAGCCAGTGCGCGCGCTGCCGTGCGCCCGCAACAAAGTCGCATAAGCCTCATAAGCCTCATAAGCCTCATAAGCCTCACGAAAAGCTGTACAAATTATTTGACTTGTACAACATAAAACCTATGATGAACCCAAGCTGTACAAATAAACCAACTTGTACAATTAATTCATCGAGGGGCCTGATATGTACAACAGCAGCCAGAAGCCCAGAGTCGGCATCAGCGCCTGCCTGCTCGGCAGCGAAGTGCGCTTCAACGGCGGACACAAGGAATCGCAGCTGTGCAGCCAGGTGCTGGCCGAGCATTTCGAGTTCGTCCCGCTGTGCCCCGAGATGGCCATCGGCCTGGGCGTCCCGCGCCAGCCGATCCGCCTGGTCGGCGACCCGCAGGCGCCGCGCGCGGTCGGCAGCCTGCGCGCCGAGCTGGATGTCAGCGAGGCGCTGAGCGACTACGGCCAGCGCATGGCCGAGCAGCACGACGAGCTGTGCGGCTACATCTTCATGCAGAAGTCGCCGTCCTGCGGCCTGGAACGGGTCAAGGTCTACGACGCCAAGGGCCTGCCGCAGAAGGGCGGTGGCCGCGGCCTGTTCGCCGCCGTCTTCTGCGCCCGCCACCCGGACCTGCCGGTGGAGGAAGACGGCCGCCTCAACGACCCGGTACTGCGCGAGAACTTCCTCACCCGGGTATTCGCCTACGCCGAATGGCGCCGCCTGCTGGCCGCCGGCCTGACCCGCAAGGCGATCATCGACTTCCATGCCCGCTACAAATACCAGCTGATGGCCAACAACCCGTTGCAGTACAAGGCCCTCGGCCAGTTGCTGGGCAACCTGGGCGAGCATGATCCGGCAGAGATCGGCCCGCGCTATTTCAGCCAGCTGATGGCCGCGCTGCAGAAGTGCGCCACCCGCGGCACCCACAGCAACGTGCTGCAGCACCTGTCCGGCTACCTCAAGCAGGCCCTGAGCCGCGAGGAACGCGCCGAGATGCAGCAGCTGATCGCCCAGTACCGCAGCGGCATCATCCCGCTGGTGGTGCCGCTGACCCTGCTCAAGCACCATTTCCGCCGCCACCCGCATCACTACATCGCGCGCCAGGCCTACCTGCAGCCGCACCCGGAAAACCTCAGCCTGCGGAACGCCATCTGATGAACGATGGTTTCGACGCCTACCTGGAGGCCATTGACCGCGGCTACCTGCCGATCCGCGAGGTGACCCGCAGCACCGGGGTCAACCCGGTCACCCTGCGCGCCTGGGAACGCCGCTACGGCCTGGTAGTGCCCTATCGCACGCCCAAGGGCCATCGCCTCTACTCGCCGGAACACGTCGCACGGATCCAGGCCATCCTCACCTGGCTGGGCCGTGGTGTTGCAGTCAGCCAGGTCAAGGAGCTGCTCGACAACCGCAGCGCGCCAGCCAGCGACGCCAGCAGCGACTGGCAACGCCAGCGCCAGGCGCTGCTGCAGGCCATCAGCCACCAGGCCGAGCGCCAGCTCGATGAACAGTTCAACCAGGCTCTGTCGCTCTACCCGCCATTGACCCTGTGCGAACTGCTGATCCTGCCGCTGCTGGCTGATCTCGATCAGCGCTGGCAACAAGCGGCGTTGGGCCACCAGTTGGAGCGCGTGTTCTTCCACTCCTGGCTGCGCAGCAAGCTGGGCGCACGCATCTACCACAACAACCGCCAGCAGAGCGGCGCACCGCTGCTGCTGGTCAACCTCTCGGCCCTGCCCATGGAGCCCGGCCTGTGGCTCTGCGCCTGGCTGGCCAGCAGCGCCGACTGCCCGGTGGAAGTGTTCGACTGGCCGCTGCCGAGTGCCGAACTGGCCCTGGCCGTGGAAGCCATCGACCCGCGCGGGCTGTTGCTGTACTCCAGCCAGGCCCTCGACAGCCAGCAGGTGCGCCGCGAGCTGCCGCGCCTGAACAGTGCCTGTGGCGTACCGCTGCTGCTGGCCGGGCCGGCGGCGCAGATCCACGCCGAAGAAATGCACGACCAGTTCGGCCTGCACCTGGTCAACGATCCCCTCGCCGCCCAGCACAGTCTGCAAGTGCTGGGTCTGCTCGGTCCCCAATAAGGAATGCCCATGCGTCAACTGATCTGGCTGCGCAGCGACCTGCGCGTACAGGACAACACCGCCCTGACGGCCGCGATGGCCGCCGGGCCGACCATCGCCCTGTACCTGCTCAGCCCGCAGCAGTGGCTGGAGCATGACGACGCGCCGTGCAAGGTCGACTTCTGGCTGCGCAACCTGCGCGAGCTGTCTGCCGAGCTGGCGACGCTCAATGTGCCGCTGCTGATTCGCTCGGCGCCGCACTGGCGCGATGCCCCCGCCGTACTTGCCGAGCTGTGCCACGAGCGGCGCATCGACTGTGTGCAGGTCAACGAGGAATACGGCATCCACGAAAGCCAGCGCGACCAGGCCGTGGCCGCGCGCCTCGGGCAGCAAGGCGTGCAGTTTCGCCATCACCTCGACCAGTTGCTGTTCCAGCCTGGCAGCGTGCTGACCAAGTCCGGCGGCTACTTCCAGGTCTACAGCCAGTTCCGCAAGGTCTGTTACCAGCGCCTGCACACGGCCCTGCCGGCCCTGCTCGGCACCCCGTCGGCGCAAGCGCCGCTGGATATCACCAGCGACGCCGTGCCGAGCGCGGTCGAGGGTTTTGCCAGCCCCAGCGACAGCCTGCGCCAGCTCTGGCCGGCCGGTGCAGCCGCGGCCAGCGAACGCCTGGCGCGCTTTGCCGACGAACAGCTCGACGCCTACCACAACCAGCGCGACTTCCCCGCCCTGCCCGGCACCAGCCAGCTGGCCGCCTACCTGGCCGCCGGCGTGCTGTCGCCGCGCCAGTGCCTGCATGCCGCGCTGCGCCACAATCACGGCGAGTTCGACAGCGGCAGCCAGGGCGTCATCACCTGGATCAACGAACTGCTCTGGCGCGAGTTCTACAAGCACATCCTGGTCGGCTACCCGCGCGTCAGCCGCCATCGCGCCTTCCGCCCGGAAACCGAAGCGCTTCCCTGGCGCCACGCACCGGACGAGCTGGCCGCCTGGCAGGAGGGCCGCACCGGCATCCCGATCATCGACGCGGCCATGCGCCAGCTGCTGGCCACCGGCTGGATGCACAACCGCCTGCGCATGGTGGTGGCGATGTTCCTGACCAAGAACCTGCTGATCGACTGGCGCGAGGGTGAGCGCTTCTTCATGCGCCACCTGATCGACGGCGACCTGGCCGCCAACAACGGCGGCTGGCAGTGGAGCTCGTCCACCGGCACTGACTCGGTGCCCTACTTCCGCATCTTCAACCCGCTCAGCCAGTCGCAGAAATTCGATCCGGACGGGCGCTTCATCCGCCACTGGGTGCCGGAGCTGGTCGGCCTGAACAAGCGCGACATCCACAACCCGGCGGCCATGGGCGGGCTGTTCGGCCTGGCCGACTACCCACGGCCGATCGTCGACCTGGCCCGCTCGCGCGAGCGTGCCCTGGCCGCCTTCAAGAACCTGCCGCAGCTGGAGGCCGCCCATGGCTGACTTCCTCCGCCAGTTCGCCGAACGCTTCGCCGGCCTGGATGCCAGCAACCTCGACCGCCTGCGCGAGCTGTACAGCGACGACATCCTGTTCCGCGACCCGCTGCACGAGGTACGCGGCCTGCCGGCGGTACGCGGCTACTTCGGCGAGCTGTACGCCAACGTCAGCGAGCTGCGCTTCGACTTCTATGGCTTCGACCAGAGCGCCGAGGGCGAAGGCTACCTGCGCTGGACCATGAGCTATCGCCATCCGCGCCTGCGTGGCGGCGAACTGATCCGCGTCGAAGGCTGTTCGCACCTGCGCTGGCGCGACAAGGTCTACCAGCATCGCGATTACTTCGATGCCGGCGCCCTGCTCTATGAACACCTGCCGATCCTCGGCCGGGTGATTGCGTGGCTGAAAGGGAGACTGGCATGAAGCGTATCTGGCTGACCGGCGCCAGCAGCGGGATCGGCGCTGCCCTGGCGGAAATCCTCCTGCACCAGGGCCATCACCTGGCCGTCAGTGCGCGCAATGCCGGCGCCCTGCATGCCCTCGCCGAACGCTTCCCGCAGCAAGTGCTGCTGGCGCCCGGCGACCTCAGCGATGCCGAACAGGTCATGGCCATCGGCGAGCGCATCCGCGAGCACTGGGGCGTGCTCGACACGGTGATCCTCAATGCCGGCACCTGCGAGTACGTGGACACCCACCATTTCGAGGCGGCGATGATCGAACGGGTGATGCGCGCCAACCTGTTCTCCGCCAGCTATTGCATCGAAGCCGCCCTGCCGCTGCTACGGCAGAGCGCCCAGCCGCACCTGGTTGGCGTCGGCAGCTCGGTGACCTACCTGCCGCTGCCGCGCGCAGAAGCCTACGGCGCGTCGAAGGCGGCCATGCGCTACCTGTTCGAGACCCTGCGCATCGACCTGGCCGCCGAGGGCATCGCCGTCACCCTGGTCAGCCCGGGCTTCGTCGACACCCCGCTGACGCAGAAAAACGACTTCCCCATGCCGATGCGCTGGCCGGTCGAGAAAGCCGCCCGGCACATCGTCGAGCGCCTGGACAAGCGGCCCTACGAAATCGCCTTCCCCGGCCCGTTTATCGCCACATTGAAACTGCTGGGTCACCTGCCCAAGGGCCTGCAACTGGCCATCGGCAAGCGCATGGCACGTACCTCCAACGCGGAATCCAATGCATGAAAATTGCCATCATCGGCAGCGGTATCGCCGGTCTGACCAGTGCCTACCTGCTCAATCGCCAGCACGACATCTGTGTGTTCGAGGCCAGCGACTGGGTCGGCGGCCACACCCACACCGTCGACGTCCAGGTCGACGGGCGTGACTACGCCATCGACACCGGTTTCATCGTGTTCAACGACTGGACCTACCCCAACTTCATCAAGCTGCTCGGCCAGCTCGGCGTCGCCTCGCAGCCCACCGAAATGAGCTTCTCGGTGCATGACCCAGCGACCGGCAGCGAGTACAACGGCAACACCCTCAACAGCCTGTTCGCCCAGCGCAGCAACCTGTTGTCGCCGCGCTTCTGGGGCATGATCAGCGACATCCTGCGCTTCAACAAGGAAGCCCTCGGCGACCTCGCCGAACAGCGCATCGCCGCCGACACCACCCTCGGCACCTACCTGCAGCAGCGCGGCTACGGCCAGCGCTTCATCGACCATTACATCGTGCCGATGGGCGCGGCGATCTGGTCCATGTCGCTGGCCGACATGCTCGGTTTCCCGTTGCAGTTCTTCGTGCGCTTCTTCAAGAACCACGGCCTGCTGTCGGTCAGCAACCGTCCGCAGTGGCACGTGGTCAGCGGCGGCTCGCGCAGCTATGTGGCGCCGCTGAGCGCCAGCTTTGCCGAGAAGATCCGCCTGAACTGCCCGGTGCAACGCGTCGAGCGCGATGCCGAGGGCGTTACCGTACACAGCGCCTTTGGTGCCGAACGTTTCGACCAGGTGGTGTTCGCCTGCCACAGCGACCAGGCCCTGGCCCTGCTGGCCGAGCCGAGCCAGACCGAACGGGAGATCCTCGGTGACCTGCGCTACGCCGACAACGACGTGGTGCTGCACACCGATACCCGCCTGCTGCCCGACCGCCCGCTGGCCTGGGCCAGCTGGAACTACCGCCTGGGTGGCCCGGCAGAACAACCTGCCGCCGTCACCTACAACATGAACATCCTGCAGGGCATCCAGGCGCCGCACACCTTCTGCGTCAGCCTCAACCAGACCGCCGCCATCGACCCGGCGAAGATCCTCGGCCGCTACCGCTACGCCCATCCGCAGTACAGCCTGGCCGGCATCGCCGCGCAGGCACGCTGGAGCGAGATCAGCGGCGTGCAGCACAGCCACTTCTGCGGCGCCTACTGGGCCAACGGCTTCCATGAAGACGGCGTGGTCAGTGCCCTGCGCGTCGCCGAAGCCTTCGGGGAGCGCCTGTGAACAGCGCCCTGTACAGCGGCTGGGTCGGCCACCGGCGCTTCCTGCCGCGTGGCCACGACTTCCGCTATCGCATGGGCATGTTGTTTCTCGACCTCGACGAACAGGACGCCGTGCTGGCCCTGTCACCCCTGGCCGGGCGCGGGCGCTTCGCCCCGTTCGCCTTCCGCGAAACCGACTACCTGCCACAGTTCACCCGCCAGGGCATGCGCCTGATCGACGCGGTGCGCCAGCGCATCGGCGAGGCCCTCGGCCGCGTGCCGGACGGACGCGTGTGCCTGCTGACCCAGCCGCGTAGCTGGGGCCTGGCCTTCAACCCGGCGAGTTTCTACTACTGCTACGAAGCCGACGGGCGCCTGGCGGCGATCCTCTGCGAGGTCAGCAACACGCCCTGGCGCGAGCGCTATCACTACGTGCTGCCGGCCGGCGGTGAAGGGGTTCAACACTTCGCCGTGGCCAAGGCCTTCCACGTTTCGCCGTTCCTGCCGCGCGAGCTGGAATACCGCATGCGCTTCAACCTGCCGGACGAGCGCCTGAGCATCCAGATGGAAGACTGGCAGGGCGAGGAGCGCCTGTTCGTCGCCAGCCTCGGCCTGCAGCGCCAGGCCCTCAGCCGCGCCAGCCTGCACCGCCACCTGCTGAGTTTTCCCTGGATGACCGGCAAAACCGTGCTCGGCATCTACTGGCAGGCCCTGCGCCTGCTGCTCAAACGCCTGCCGATATTTTCCCATCAAGCCGCGCAAGGTGAATACCGCGTAGCCAGCCCCTCTGATCAGGAGCCTCGCCATGAAAAGCCCTAGCCTGACCTCTGCAAAATCCAGCGTGCGTGCCGGCAGCGGCCTGGGCGCCAGCCTGCTGCGCAGCGCGGTACTGCGCCAGCTCGGCCAGTTGCGCCATGGCCAACTGGCCGTCTTCGAAAACGGCGAGCGCCTGCTGTTCGGCCAGGCCGGCTCACCGCTGCATGCGGAGATCCACGTGCACGACCCGGCCGTGTGGGGCCTGGTCGCCGGCAACGGTTCGATCGGTTCCGGCGAGGCCTATATCCACGGCTACTGGAGCACCCCGGACCTGACCGCGGTGATCCGCGTGTTCGTCAGCAACCTCGATGTGCTGGATGCCATGGAAGGCGGCCTGGCCCGCCTCGGTCGTCCGCTGATCCAGGGCCTGCACTGGCTCAACCGCAACACCCGCAAGGGCTCGCAGAAGAACATCGCCGCCCACTACGACCTCGGCAACGCGCTGTTCGAGCAGTTCCTCGACCCGACCATGATGTACTCGGCGGCGATGTTCGAGGGTGAAGACGACAGCCTGGAACAGGCGCAGTTGAACAAGCTCGAACGCATCTGCCAGAAGCTGCAGCTCAAGCCCGGCGACCACCTGCTGGAGATCGGCACCGGCTGGGGCAGCATGGCCATCTATGCGGCCAGCCACTACGGCTGCAAGGTCACCACCACGACCCTGTCGAAGGAGCAGTTCGCCTACACCCAGCGGCGCATCGAGGAACAGGGCCTGCAGGAGCGCGTCACCCTGCTGCTGGAGGACTACCGCGACCTGACCGGCCAGTACGACAAGCTGGTGTCGATCGAGATGATCGAGGCGGTCGGCCATCGCTTCCTGCCCACCTACTTCAAACAGTGCGCGCGCCTGCTCAAGGACGACGGGCTGATGCTGCTGCAGGCCATCACCATCCGCGACCAGCGCTACGAGCAGGCCAAGCGTTCGGTGGACTTCATCCAGCGCTACATCTTCCCCGGCGGCGCGCTGCCCTCGGTGCACAAGATGCTGGAAATCATCAACCGCGAGACCGACATGAACCTGCACCACATGGAGGACTTCGGCCTGCACTACGCCAAGACCCTGCGCCTGTGGCACGACAACCTGCGCCACGCCCGCCCGGCCCTGGAGCAGCTGGGCTACGACGATTATTTCTATCGTCTGTGGGAGTTCTACCTGTGCTATTGCGAAGGCGGCTTCCTCGAACGCACCATCGGCACCGCGCAATTGCTGCTGGCCAAGGAGAAAGCCGTGCCGGCGCCGCTGCTCGGCCGTTTCAACGCCTGAGCCTGATCCGTAGGGTGCGCCGCGCGCACCGACAGCCTTGCACTGGCGCCCCTGGTGCGCGCGGCGCACCCTACGGCCTATCGTTTCGACACTAACCACCTTGCCCAAGGTCTGCCCATGCCGCTGTCACCGCCCCGCTCGCTGCTGCTGCTGAATGCCACGCTGTTCCAGATCGGCTGGTTCGCCTGCGTGTTCGGTGCACAACGCCCCTGGCTGCTGCTGGTCGCCCTGGCGTGCCTGGCGGCGCATTTCCTCTGGATTGCCAGCTGGCGCCAGGAAGGCCGCCTGGTCGCCAGCGTGATGCTGTTCGGCGCGGCGCTGGACAGTTTCCTGCTCAACCTGGGGGTCTTCGACTTCGCCGGTGACAGCCTGCTGCTCCCCGCCTGGCTGGCGCTGCTGTGGGCGCTGTTCGCCACCACGCTCAATCACAGCCTGGCCTGGACGGCCCGCCCCTGGTGGCTGGGCAGCCTGCTCGGCGCGGTGGCCGGGCCGTTGTCCTATCTGGGCGGCGCAAAACTGGCGGGCGTGGGCATGCCGCTGGGATTGTGGCCGACCCTGCTGTTGCTGGCGGGGATCTGGGCGGGAGTGATGGTGGTGGTGAATGGGTTTGCGGGGATGTATCGAGCCAAAGCTTCACATTGAAGCAAAAATCCGAGATGCGCTCAGCCACAGGTTTCGCCCTACCGGTTGCCTCACTTCGCTACGCTCGGCCTTCTTACGAGGAGTCTGTGCATTTCATCGGTATGCCCCGCCGTGGGGGGGCGCTAGCAGTGCACTTTTATCGCAGCGCTTTCCTCGGCTTTGAACTACAGATTTCGCCTCTCACGGCGAGTCACTTTCTCTTTGCGCGCGCAAAGAGAAAGTAACCAAAGAGAAAGCGCGCCCGACATCCGGGTTTCGCTACGCGAAACTCCCCTCCCTCCGGTGCCGCTCCGGGGGCCGGCTTACAAGGGCCATCCCTGGCCCTTTAAGCCTCTCGCCGAATCCATGCGGCTCGTCCCCCTACGCAACACCTACGCTCGGCCTCCTGACGGGGAGTCTGCGCGCATGAGGCTTTCGAGTTACGAGAGGATGCGTGTTGTCGGCTTTTGCTCGCGTCCTCCCCTGGATTGATACGAGCCTTCAGGCAACTCCAAGCGCCCCCTTTCAGGAGGCCGAACGCAATCATCGTGCAAGGGGTTGAGCGACATGGATGTCGCGAGAGCCGCGATGGGCCAGGGATGGCCCTTCGCGGCGGGCCCCTGGAACGATGATGGAGTGAGGGAAGTCGAGCGCAGCGAGACCCGGATGCAGGGGGCAAGCGTTTTTGGTTACTTTTGCCGCGTTTGGCAAAAGTGACTCGCCGTGAGAGGCGAAACCTGTAGTTCAAAGCCGAGGAAAGTGCTGCGTCCGATCGCAAAGCCTGACGCCCCAGCACTATCCCAGCACCACGTCGGTCGGCCAGGCGAGCCATCTATCCCGGCCTGCCGTAAACTCCACGGCATGAGTCAGATCCCCCTCACCCAACTCCCCAACGAACCCAGCGTCAGCTGCTCCAACTGCGCCGCCTGCTGCTGCCAGCTGGAGGTCATGCTGATCACCGATACCGGCGTGCCGCAGCGTTTCATCGACACCGACGACTGGGGCGGCGAAGTCATGCGCCGTCTGGACGATGGCTGGTGCGCGGCGCTGGATCGCGACAGCATGCGCTGCACCATCTACGAACTGCGCCCGCTGATCTGCCGCGAGTTCGAAACGGGCTCCCCCGAGTGCATCGACGAGCGCCGCGGGATGGGCGCGATCTACCGCTAGCCCCGATGTGCGCCCATAAAAAACCGGGCCATCGGCCCGGTTTGTTCATGCCCGCCAGCCGTTAGAACCTGCTTACGATCTCGCGAGCTAGAGCCAGACAAGGCAAAACTGGCCGAGGGAGCGGAGTTTACGAGCTGTAAATGAGCATCCCGAGGCCAGTTATAACGCGGTATGGCCGACGCGCAGCAGATCGTAAACAGGTTCTTAGAAGCTCAGGCGGTAATGCAGGGTGTAGGTCTCCACGCCATCGTTCGGCTCCTTGATGCCGCCATTGGAGTAGTGCATCGCACGGATGCCGATCTCCTGGCCGGAGAAGCGCAGGCCGGCGCCCAGGCGGTCCTCGAACTGGAAGGAGGAGCCGAGATCGTGCTCTTCCAGCTCGGTGCTGTCGAAGAAGGCCACGCCGATGCCGGCTTCGAGGTAGGGCTTGACCGTTTCGCCGGCGAACTCGTAGACGAACACCGGGGTGAACGACAGGCTGTGGTTGCTGGCCGCCTTGTCACCGTCCCAGTAGGTATAACCGGCATCCCAGTAGCCGGTCAGGCGACCGACGTCGCTCTGCATCCAGCTGCGGTCCCAGTTCCACTGGGCGCCCAGGCGATAGACATTGGTGGACTCGCCGCTGCGCCCAACGGCGGCGCTGAAATCGACCGCCTGCGCAGCCAAGCTGCTCAGGCCAAGGGCTGCAGCGGCAGCCAGGGTGAGGATCTTGTTCATACAAACGTCCTGTATCCAAGAATGATGGGGCTGAACCACGCTCATTCAGAAGTATAGAAACAGCTGTTATCAGTGGAAGGCGGCTTAAGTATTAATACTCAGCCTTGCCTGCCTCTGGCAACGCCTGCACGCTCAGCGCCTCGCCCCACAGTACCGGCAGCACCCGCTGCAACTGCTGCGGGTCGCCACTGGACCACAGGCGGGTCGGCAGGGCACGGCCCGGCTCGGCGCGCAGCTGACGCTGGTCGAGCAATTGTTGCAGGCGCCGTGCCACCGCCGCGCCGGTATCCACCAGGCTTACGCCCTCGCCCACCAGCTCGCGCAGCAGCGGCTTGATGAACGGATAGTGGGTGCAGCCGAGAATCAGGGTGTCGCAGCCTTCGGCCAGCAGCGGCTCGACCCAGCCGCGCAGCAGCTCGCGGGTGCGCGGGCCGTTCAGCTCGCCGGCCTCGATCTGCTCGACCAGGCCTGGGCAGGGCTGGGTGATCACCCGTACATCATGGGCGAAACGGTCGAGCAAGGCGGCGAACTTGGCGCTCTTCAGGGTGCCGGTAGTGGCCAGCACGCCGACCACGCCGCTGCGGGTGGCGGCCGCCGCCGGCTTGACCGCTGGTTCCATGCCGACGATGGGCAACTGCGGATAACGTTCGCGCAGCTCGGCCACTGCCGCCGCCGTGGCGGTGTTGCAGGCCAGCACCAGGGCCTTGGCGCCCTGGGCGAGGAGGAATTCGGCAATGCGCTGACTTCTCTCGCGAATAAACTCGGCACTCTTCTCGCCATAGGGCACATGGCCGCTGTCGGCCACATACAGCAGCGACTCGTCCGGCAGGCGCGCTCGGATCTCGCGCAGCACCGATAGGCCGCCGACGCCGGAGTCGAATACGCCGACCGCCGCGTTGCTGCTCACGGCCGCCCGCCACACACGCTGCAGGCCGGGTCGCGCTTGATGCGCAGCTCGCGAAAGCGCGAGTCGAGGGCATCCACCAGCAACAGCCGGCCGACCAGCGGCTCGCCGAAGCCGGCCAGCAGCTTGAGCGCCTCCAGCGCCTGCAGGCTGCCAACCAGGCCGACCAGCGGGCCGACCACGCCGGCCTCGCTGCAGGTCAGCGCGCTCTCGTCGCCATGGCCGAACAGGCAGTGGTAGCAGGGGCTGTCCGGGCGGCGCGGGTCGAACACGGCGAGCTGGCCCTGCAGGCGGATCGCCGCGCCACTGACCAGCGGCTTGCCGGCGGCCACGCAGGCGGCATTCACCGCCTCGCGGGTGGTGAAGTTGTCCGAGCAATCCAGCACCAGGTCGACCGCGCTCACGGCGGCGGCCAGGGAGTCGGCGTCCAGGGCAGAGCGATGGGCCAGCAGGCGGATCTGCGGATTGAGCGCCGCCAGCCGACTGATCGCCGAATCGACCTTGCTCACGCCGATCTGGCTGCCGTCATGGATGATCTGCCGCTGCAGGTTGGTCAGGTCGACCGTGTCGAAGTCGGCCAGGTGCAGCTCGCCCACCCCCGCCGCGGCCAGGTACAGCGCCACCGGCGAGCCGAGGCCACCGAGGCCGACGATCAGCGCGCGGCTGCCCTTGAGGCGCAGCTGCCCGGCGATATCGATCTGCGGCAGGAGGATCTGCCGGCTGTAGCGCAGCAGTTCGTCGTCGTTCAGTTCCACACTCATGTGCCCAGGCTCCCCAGGGAAATCCGTTCATGCCCGCCCAGATCGCGGCGGCTGTGCACCCGCGCGAAGCCGGCGGCGGCCAGCAACTCGCGCACCGCCGCGGCCTGGTCATAGCCGTGTTCCAGCAGCAGCCAGCCGCCCGGTTCGAGATGCCGCGGCGCCTGGGCGATGATCTGGCGAATGTCGTCGAGGCCGTCGACGCCGGCGACCAGGGCGCTGGCCGGCTCGAAGCGCACATCGCCCTCGCCCAGGTGACGGTCATCGGCGGCTATATAAGGTGGGTTGCTGACGATCAGCCCATAGCGCTCGCCGGCCAGGGCACTGAACCACTGGCTCGGGCGGAATTCGGCATTGTTCAGCTTGAGGCGCTGGCGATTGCGCTCGGCCAGCGCCACCGCCTCGGCCACCCGGTCCACCCCGGTGACCCGCCAACCCGGCCGCTCGCTGGCCAGGGCCAGGGCGATGGCGCCGGTGCCGGTGCCCAGGTCGAGGGCGCGCAGCGGCGTGGCCGGCAGCAGTTCGAGGGCGGTCTCCACCAGCAGTTCGGTGTCGGGACGGGGGATCAGGGTGTGCGGCGCCACCTCCAGCTCCAGGCTCCAGAAGCCCTGCTGGCCGAGGATATAGGCCACCGGCTCGCCGCCGCGGCGGCGCTGCAACATGGCGGCAAAGGCATCCTGCTGCTCGGCAGCCGGCTCGCGCTCGGGCCAGGTGCGCAGGTAGCTGCGCGGCTTGCCCAGGGCGAATGCCAGCAGCAGTTCGGCGTCCAGGCGAGCGCTGGGCGAGTCGGGCAGGTCGGGGTGGTTCAGCAACTGCTCGATGGTGGCCATCGGTGGTTCCCGCTGGTGCGCGCGGCGCACCCTACGTGGCACGGGCCGGCGGCTGGGCCGCCACGGCCGGCACCCAGATTCAATCGCCCAGGGCGGCCAGCTGGTCGGCCTGGAATTCCTGCAGCAGCGGCTCGATCACCGCTTCCACGCCACCGGCCAGTACGTCGTCGAGGGCGTAGAGGGTCAGGTTGATGCGGTGATCGGTGACCCGCCCCTGGGGGAAGTTGTAGGTGCGGATGCGCTCGGAGCGGTCGCCGGAGCCGACCAGCAGCTTGCGCGTCTCGGAGATTTCCTTGTGCGCGGCGGCGTCCTGCTGGTCCTGCAGCTTGGCCGCCAGCCAGGCCAGGGCGCGGGCGCGGTTCTTGTGCTGCGAGCGCTCTTCCTGGCACTCGACCACCATGCCGGTGGGCAGGTGGGTGATACGCACGGCCGAGTCGGTCTTGTTGATGTGCTGGCCGCCGGCCCCGGAAGCGCGGTAGGTGTCGACACGCAGGTCGGCCGGGTTGATCTCGATCGCCGCCTGTTCGTCCGGCTCGGGCAACATGGCCACGGTGCAGGCCGAGGTGTGGATGCGGCCCTGGGATTCGGTTTCCGGCACGCGCTGCACGCGGTGGGCACCGGACTCGAACTTGAGCTTGGCGTAGACGTTGTCGCCCTCGACGCGGGCGATCACTTCCTTATAGCCACCGTGTTCGCCCGGGTTCTCCGAGAGGATCTCGACGCGCCAGCCCTGGCGCTCGGCATAGCGCGAATACATGCGGAACAGGTCGCCGGAAAAGATCGCCGCCTCGTCGCCGCCGGTGCCGGCGCGGATTTCGAGGAACACGTTGCGCCCGTCCTTCGGGTCCTTCGGCAGCAGCATGCGCTGCAGGCGGCCCTCCAGCTCTTCCAGCTGCGCGCGGGCGCTGGCGACTTCTTCCTCGGCCATTTCGCGCAGGTCCGGGTCGCTGTCCTTGAGCAGCGCCTGGGCGCCTTCGAGATCGCCCTGCACCTTGCAGAACGCGCGGTAGGCGAGGATCACCGGCTCGACCTCGGCGTATTCCTTGGAATAGGCGCGGAACTGGGTCTGGTTGCTGATTACCTCGCCATCGCCGAGCAGCGCGGTGAGTTCCTCGTAGCGGTCCTGGAGGATGTCCAGCTTGTTCAACAGTGACGCTTTCATGATTTCGGCTCGCCCTCGTCGAGGGCAAAAAGTTCCTGGGCCACGGCCAGCGCATCGAGGCGGCCGTCGGCGGAGATTTTCTTCAGCTGCACGCTGGGCGCATGCAGCAGCTTGTTGGTCAGGCCGCGGGCCAGCTGGGCCAGCACCTCGTCGGCCGGGGCGCCATTGCTCAGCAGGCGCTGGGCCTTGGCCAGCTCGTCGTCGCGCAGGCGCTCGGCCTGCTGGCGGTAGGCCTTGAGCACATCCACCGCGGCCAGCGCGCGCAGGCGCTGCATGAAGTCGGCGGCACCGGCGCTGACCAGCTCCTCGGCGGCCTGGGCGGCGCCCTGGCGGCTCTTGAGGTTTTCCTCGATGACTTCGTGCAGGTCGTCGACGGTATACAGGTAGACGTCGTCCAGCTCGCCGACTTCCGGCTCGATGTCGCGCGGCACGGCGATGTCGACCATGAAGATCGGCTTGTGCCGGCGCTTCTTCAGTGCCCGCTCCACCGCGCCCTTGCCGAGGATCGGCAGCTGGCTGGCGGTGGAACTGATGACGATGTCGCTGTTGATCAGCTCGTCGGGAATATCGGCCAACAGGATGGCATGCGCGCCGAACTGCTCGGCCAGCGAGCTGGCGCGCTCCAGGGTGCGGTTGGCGACGACGATGCGCTTGATGCCCTGGTCGTGCAGGTGGCGGGCGACCAGGCTGATGGTCTCGCCGGCGCCGATCAGCAGGGCCTGGCTGCGGTGCAGGTCGGCGAAGATCTGCTTGGCCAGGCTGACCGCGGCGAAGGCCACGGACACCGGGTTCTCGCCGATGGCGGTGTCGGTGCGCACGGTCTTGGCGGTGCTGAAGGTGGCCTGGAACAGGCGGCCGAGCAGCGGGCCGACGGTGCCGGCCTCGCGCGCCACGGCATAGGCGGACTTCATCTGGCCAAGGATCTGCGGCTCGCCGAGAACCATGGAATCCAGCCCGGAAGCGACACGCATCATGTGCCGCACCGCCTCGTTGTCCTGGTGCACATAGGCACAGGCGCGCAGCTCGGCGAGGTTCAGCTGGTGATAGTCGGCCAGCCACTGCAGCACTTCGTCGGCCGACAGCTGCTCCTGCTCCAGGTACAGCTCGCTGCGGTTGCAGGTGGAGAGGATCGCCGCCTCCCGGCTGAGGGTGGCGTGACACAGCTGTTGCAAGGCCTCGACCAGCTGCTCGGGGGTGAAGGCCACGCGCTCGCGGACGTCCACCGAGGCGGTCTTGTGGTTGATGCCGAGGGCAATGAAGGCCATGCAGGGTCGCTAATGGATAGGGGAAGCGCGCAATTGTCCTACGTCACCGGGGCGAGAACAACTGTCGCAGGTCATTGCCCCCATCGCCCTAGAACCTGCCTCGGCTCTCTTGATCGTCGGCCATGCAGTGTTGAAATCGGGCTCGGACTGCTCATTTACACCTCGTAAACTCCGCGCCCTCGCCCAATTGATTCGCTGGCGCTCACCCTTCGGGCCAGCCTGCGGCTGTTACTCCTGGTGGTCGTTACGCCTTGCCTGGCTCTGGCTCAAAAGAGCCTAAACAGATTCTTAGCGCCCAGCGCTTCGCGGAACCGACATGGCCCATTGGGCTTGCCAGAGCGCTTGTGTCATGATGCCGACACCGCAGGTTAGTCGCCCTTTCCCATGAATAAATCCTTAGCGTTGCTGACCGCCCTGATGTTTGTCGGCGGCTGCCAGACCCTCGCCCCTTCCGCTCCCGATGGCGCTCCGCCGGTCGAAGACGCGGCGGCCAGCCCGGCCCCGGAAAAGCCCAAGGCGTATGCCTCGTTCAACGAGGAAACCCTGTATTCGCTGCTCGCCGCCGAACTGGCCGGGCAGCGCAACCGCTTCGACATCGCCCTCGGCAACTATGTACAGCAGGCCAATGCGACCCAGGACCCCGGCGTTGCAGAGCGCGCCTTCCGCATCGCCGAATACCTCGGCGCCGAGCAGGCGGCCCTGGATAGCGCGCTGATCTGGGCCAAGAACGCCCCGGACAACCTCGACGCCCAGCGCGCCGCCGCCGTGCAGCTGGCCCGCGGCGGGCGCTATGACGAATCCATGCAGTATATGGAGAAGGTCCTGCAGGCCCAGGGCGACACCCACTTCGACTTCCTCGCCCTGTCCGCCGCGGAAACCGACCCGGACACCCGCAGCGGCCTGCTGCAGAGCTTCGACCGCCTGCTGCAGAAGCACCCGGAGAACGGCCAGCTGCTGTTCGGCAAGGCCCTGCTGCTGCACCAGGACGGCCGCCCGCAGGAAGCCCTGGAGCTGCTTGAGGCCCACGCCGCCAGCGAAACGCAAGTGCCGCCCCTGCTGCTGCGCGCGCGCCTGCTGCAAGGTTTGCAGCGCGGCGAAGAGGCCATTCCGCTGCTGGAAAAAGGCATCGAGCAGCACCCCGACGACAAGCGCCTGCGCCTGGCCTACGCCCGCCAGCTGGTCGAGCTGGGCCGCCTGGAAGAAGCCAAGTCCGAGTTCGCCGGCCTGCTCCAGCAGTTCCCGGACGACGACGACCTGCGCTACTCCCTGACCCTGGTCTGCCTCGAAGCCGAAGCCTGGGACGAGGCAGCCATCTACCTGGAAGAGCTGGTCGCCCGCGGCAGCCATGCCGACGCCGCCCACTTCAACCTGGGCCGCATCTACGAGCGCAATGACGACCCGGAAAGCGCCCTGATCGAATACGGCCTGGTCGGCCCGGGCGACGACTACCTCGCCGCCCAGTCCCGGCAGAGCGAGATCCTGCTCGACAGCCAGCGCGCCGACGAAGCCGCCAGCCGCCTGGCCCGGGCCCGCGAAAGCCAGCCCGACTACGCCATCCAGCTGTACCTGATCGAATCCGAGGCCCTGGCCGACCGCGGCCAGCTGGAAAAGGCCTGGCAACTGATCCAGCAGGCGCTGCAGCAGTTCCCCGGCGACACCAACCTGATCTACACCCGCGCCATGCTCGCCGAGAAACGCGGCGACCTGCCCGGCCTGGAGAAGGACCTGCGCAGCATCATCGAGCGCGAGCCGGACAACGCCACCGCCCTGAACGCCCTCGGCTACACCCTGGCCGACCGCACCACGCGCTACGCCGAGGCCAAGGCGCTGATCGAGAAGGCCCACCAGCTCAACCCGGACGACCCGGCCACCCTCGACAGCCTGGGCTGGGTCAACTTCCGCCTGGGCAACCTGGAGGAAGCCGAGTGCTACCTGCGCCTGGCCCTGGAGAAATACCCGGACCACGAAGTGGCCGCCCACCTGGGCGAAGTCCTCTGGGCCCGGGGCAAGCAGCGCGAGGCCCGCAAGGTCTGGGGCGCCGCCCTCAAGGCCCAGCCCGACAGCGCCATCCTGCGCAGCACCCTGCTGCGCCTCACCGGCTCCGAGACCCTCTGATCCATGCTCCGTCAGTTCATCGCCATCGCCCTGCTCGCCCTGCTCGGCGGCTGCACCAGCTTCACCAGCCGCGAAGCCATCGAAGGCCAGGGCAATGCCGCCCAGTGGAAGGCCCACAAGACCCAGATCAGCGCCCTGGATGCCTGGCAGATCAACGGCAAGGTCGGCATCCGCGCGCCCAAGGACTCCGGCAGCGGCACGCTGTTCTGGCTGCAGCGCCAGGACTACTACGACATCCGCCTGTCCGGCCCGCTCGGCCGCGGCGCCGCGCGCCTGACCGGCCGCCCCGGGGCGATCCTGCTGGAAGTGGCCAACCAGGGCCGCTACGAAGCCGAATCGCCGGAAGCCCTGCTGGAAGAACAGCTCGGCTGGCGCCTGCCGGTCTCCCACCTGCTGTGGTGGGTACGCGGCCTGCCCGCTCCGGACAGCAGGAGCCGGGTGACCCTCGACGCCAACAGCCAGCTGGCCCGCCTGGAACAGGATGGCTGGCAGGTGGAGTACCTGAGCTACGCCGAACAGAACGGCTACAGCCTACCCCAGCGCATCAAGCTGCACGGCGAAAACCTCGACGTGACCCTGGTGATCAAGGACTGGCAACCGCGCCAGCTCGGCCAGTAAGGCCACCGCCATGCATGACGCACAATTGATCCTGCCGGCCCCGGCCAAGCTCAACCTGATGCTGCACATCCTCGGGCGCCGCGCCGACGGCTATCACGAGCTGCAGACCCTGTTCCAGTTCATCGACCACGGCGACCTGCTGGGTTTCGCCCCGCGCAGCGATGGCGAGATCCGCCTGCACAGCGAGATTCCCGGCGTGCCCCACGACAGCAACCTGATCGTGCGCGCCGCGCGCCAGCTGCAACAGCAAGCCGGCTGCTCGCTGGGTGCCGATATCTGGCTGGACAAACGCCTGCCCATGGGCGGCGGCATCGGCGGTGGCAGCTCGGATGCGGCAACCACCCTGCTCGGCCTCAACCACCTGTGGCGGCTGGGCTGGGACGAGGAGCGCCTGGCCGCCCTGGGCCTGGGCCTGGGCGCCGACGTGCCGGTGTTCGTGCGCGGCCGCGCGGCCTTTGCCGAAGGCGTCGGCGAGCGCCTGCAGCCGGTCACGCTTCCCGAACCCTGGTACCTGGTGGCCGTGCCGCAAGTCAGCATCAGCACCGCCGAAGTTTTTGCCGACCCCGAGTTGACACGGAATACCCCGGCCATTACAGTTCGCAGCCTTCCCGCGGGGGGTGGTCATAACGACTGCCAACCGGTTGTCGAGAAGCGCTACCCAGAAGTGCGTAACGCTTTGAACTTGCTGAACAATTTTGTTCACGCCAGGATGACCGGGACCGGAGCTTGTGTATTTGGGAGCTTCCCAAATCGGGCCGATGCTGATAAAGTCTCGCGCCAACTTCCGGCCACCCTGCCAAGTTTCGTCGCGCGTGGTTGCAATCGGTCTCCGGCTCATCTGCAGCTCGAAAAACTAGCAACGGAAGGGAATGCCTAGCATTCGGTTATACGATACAGGGGCGTCGCCAAGCGGTAAGGCAGCAGGTTTTGATCCTGCCATGCGTTGGTTCGAATCCAGCCGCCCCTGCCATAACCTCCCAGAGGTTTCGTGAACCGGATCGTGCATTAGCGTCAACTCTACAGGGGCGTCGCCAAGCGGTAAGGCAGCAGGTTTTGATCCTGCCATGCGTTGG
>NZ_WELL01000007.1:215179-232760 GCF_009799935.1 Pseudomonas sp. L-22-4S-12
TTCGAATCCAGCCGCCCCTGCCATACACTCGAGAGCTGTTCAAAGAGCCCTGCTTTTTGAACAGCTTTTTAATTCATCGGACCCACCCTCAGGCAGGTACTGCGCGTGTCCAAGATGATGGTCTTCACGGGGAATGCTAACCCCGATCTGGCGCGTCGTATCGTGCGCCAACTGCACATTCCCCTCGGCGACGCCTCCGTAGGCAAATTCTCCGATGGCGAAATCAGCGCCGAAATCAATGAAAACGTTCGCGGTAAAGACGTCTTCATCATTCAGCCGACCTGTGCCCCGACTAACGACAACCTGATGGAACTGGTGGTGATGGCTGACGCCTTCCGCCGCTCCTCGGCTTCTCGTATCACCGCAGTCATCCCCTACTTCGGCTATGCCCGCCAGGATCGCCGCCCGCGCTCCGCTCGCGTGGCAATCAGCGCCAAGGTAGTGGCCGACATGCTGACCGTGGTCGGTATCGACCGCGTGCTCACCGTCGACCTGCACGCCGACCAGATCCAAGGCTTCTTCGATATCCCGGTAGATAACATCTACGGCTCCCCGGTTCTGGTGGATGACATCGAAGACCAGCGTTTCGACAACCTGATGATCGTCTCCCCGGACATCGGCGGCGTGGTACGTGCTCGCGCCGTGGCCAAGTCCCTGGGTGTGGACCTGGCGATCATCGACAAGCGTCGCGAAAAAGCCAACCACTCCGAAGTGATGCACATCATCGGTGACGTGGACGGCCGCACCTGCGTACTGGTCGACGACATGGTCGACACCGCCGGCACCCTCTGCCATGCCGCCAAGGCACTGAAGGAGCACGGCGCCGCCAAGGTATTCGCCTACGCCACCCACCCGGTTCTCTCCGGGCGCGCCATCGAAAACATTGAAAACTCCGTGCTGGACGCACTGGTGGTGACCAACACCATCCCGCTGTCCGCCGCGGCACAAGCCTGCCCGCGCATCCGTCAGCTGGACATGGCCGCCGTCGTAGCTGAAGCGATGCGTCGCATCAGCAATGAAGAATCGATCAGCGCGATGTTCCGCTAACCGGCGAACGTCCCTGACGACCTGTGCCCCGCCGCCGTGCGGGGCTTTTTGCCCAACCGCCCACACGCTGGTCGCAAGCGCTGTTGGCGGTTTGGTTATTCTGGAGATGTGAAATGACTGTTGAATTTGCCCTGAATGCCGAAGCGCGTTCCGACCTGGGGAAAGGTGCGAGCCGCCGCCTGCGTCGTATCGCCAGCCTGGTTCCGGCTGTTATCTACGGTGGCGAGAAAGCCCCGCAATCGATCAGCCTGCTGGCCAAAGACCTGGCCAAGCTGCTGGAAAACGAAGCTGCCTTCAGCCACGTGCTGACCCTGAACGTTGCCGGCACCGCCGAAACCGTTCTGATCAAGGCCCTGCAGCGTCACCCGGCCAAAGGCTTCGTGCTGCACGCCGACTTCGTTCGCGTCGTCGCCGGCCAGAAGCTGAGCGCCCACGTTCCGCTGCACTTCATCAACCAGGAATCCTCGGTTGGCGTGAAGCAGCAGGGCGGCGAAGTGTCCCACACCATCGTTGAAGTCGAAGTTTCCTGCCAGCCGCAAGACCTGCCGGAATTCATCGAAGTCGACCTGGCCCAGGTCGAAGTCGGTCAGATCGTTCACCTGTCCGACCTGGTACTGCCGAAAGGCGTCGAGCTGGTGGCCCTGGCCCACGGCAACGACCTGGCTGTTGCCAACATCCATGCCTCCCGCGTTGCCAAAGAAGAAGGCGCAGCCGAGTAATCCACTCAGCTCGTCTTAAGGAAGGGCCCCCGTCGTGACTGCCGTGCAACTGATCGTCGGCCTGGGTAATCCAGGCCCCGAATACGACCAGACCCGGCATAACGCAGGGGCCCTTTTCGTTGAGCGCCTGGCCGACCGCGAACGCGTCAGCCTGAACCCCGACAAAAAGTATTTTGGCCTGGTGGGCAAGTTCAGCCATCAGGGTCGCGACGTTCGTCTGCTCATCCCCACCACCTTCATGAACCGCAGCGGCCAGTCCGTGGCGGCCCTGGCGAATTTCTTCCGCATTCCGCCAGAAGCCATCCTGGTGGCCCACGACGAACTCGACATGCCTCCCGGCGTCGCCAAACTCAAACAGGGTGGCGGGCACGGCGGGCACAACGGGCTGCGCGACATCATTGCCCAGCTCGGCAATCAGAACAGCTTCCACCGCCTGCGGCTCGGCATCGGCCACCCCGGGCACAGCAGCCTGGTCTCCAACTTCGTGCTCGGCCGCGCCCCGCGTAGCGAGCAGGAACTGCTGGACGCCAGCATCGACTTCGCTCTCGGCGTCCTCCCGGAAATGCTCGCCGGCGAATGGACCAAGGCGATGCACAAGCTGCACAGCCAGAAAGCCACCTAATCACCTTTCACCGCCTTACGCGCGAGGGACACACCATGGGATTCAACTGCGGCATCGTCGGCCTGCCCAACGTCGGCAAGTCCACCCTGTTCAACGCCCTCACCAAATCCGGTATCGCGGCAGAGAACTTCCCCTTCTGCACCATCGAGCCGAACAGCGGCATCGTGCCGATGCCCGACCCGCGCCTGGCCGCACTGGCTGAGATCGTCAAGCCCGAACGCGTCCTACCGACCACCATGGAGTTCGTCGACATCGCCGGCCTGGTCGAAGGCGCCTCCAAGGGTGAAGGCCTGGGCAACAAGTTCCTCGCCAATATCCGCGAGACCGACGCCATCGCCCACGTCGTGCGCTGCTTCGAAGACGACAACGTGATCCACGTGTCCAACAGCGTCGACCCCAAGCGCGACATCGAGATCATCGAGCTGGAACTGATCTTCGCCGACCTCGACAGCTGCGAGAAGCAGCTGCAGAAGGTCAGCCGCAACGCCAAGGGCGGCGACAAGGACGCCGTGGCGCAGAAAGGCCTGCTGGAGAAGCTGATCCCCCACTTCACCGAAGGCAAGCCGGCACGCACCCTGCTGAAGACCCTGGGCGACGACGAGAAGCAGCTGGTACGTGGCTTCCACCTGCTGACCAGCAAGCCGGTGATGTACATCGCCAACGTCGCCGAAGACGGCTTCGACAACAACCCGCTGCTCGACGTGGTCAAGGCCATCGCCGCCGAAGAGGGCGCCATCGTCGTCCCGGTGTGCAACAAGATCGAGGCGGAAATCGCCGAGCTCGACGACGGCGAAGAGAAGGACATGTTCCTCGAAGCCCTCGGCCTCGAAGAGCCGGGCCTCAACCGCGTGATCCGCGCCGGCTACGAGCTGCTCAACCTGCAGACCTACTTCACCGCCGGGGTCAAGGAAGTGCGCGCCTGGACCGTACGCGTCGGCGCCACCGCCCCGCAAGCAGCTGCCGTGATCCACACCGACTTCGAGAAAGGCTTCATCCGCGCCGAAGTGGTCGCCTACAACGACTTCATCCAGTACAAGGGCGAAGCCGGCGCCAAGGAAGCCGGTAAATGGCGCCTGGAAGGCAAGGACTACATCGTCAAGGACGGCGATGTCATGCACTTCCGCTTCAACGTGTAAGCATTTGATCGCGCGCGGAAATTTTCTCAAAACAGGCTTGACAGCCTGACGCCCGACGAGAATAATGCGCGCCTCAAGCGGCTACGTAGCTCAGTTGGTTAGAGCACGGCATTCATAATGCTGGGGTCCGGGGTTCAAGTCCCTGCGTAGCCACCATACAAAACAAAGGCTTACCTTCGGGTAGGCCTTTGTTGTTTCTGGGCCTGCCCCAGAAGTGTCTCAATGTTGGCTCAGCCTACGGAGACGGCCTCACTCCAACATTGCTTCGACTCCTGATTGCTACTCACAGCCAGAAGCCGACACTGCAAATTTGGCCCGCTACCGAAGCCTAGGTAGCTATCATTCAGGCTTCGAAAGAAAAAGCCTCCCACCACCCTCTCGCGCAATTTTAATAAGCTCTGCGGGATCGCGTGCTCTAGCGGCCTCGCTGTTGGCCTGAAGAAAGGCCGCCGCTTGGTTAAGCATGAATGGGCCCACTTCACTGTCAGACAGCTCTCTCGCCTCTATGCGGGCCAGAGCATCATTGCCTATGACCTTTAGCTGGTCGTCCGAGCATTTTTTTACTGTGGCCAGATCTTCGGGACGCTCGACGGTCGGGATGCTTAGCTTTTCTGAGCACGCCACCACAATCAGTACTTTGACGCCCGCAATATCCTCTTGGACTCGCTGGTTGGCGATACGCTGCGCTTCCGATTCAACAGGCAGAGATGCCATTTGTGACGAGGCGGAATCGTTCGGCTCTTTCTGGACAGCTGCGCAGCCTCCAAGAGATCCAACTACAACCGCGAGTGCAGGCCCTATCGATAAAATCCGTTTCACCTAATGCTCCATCTGAGTTTTTTTCCCAGCTTATCTAATCTCCTTCATACGCCGCCACCTTATAGGCTTTAGGGTGGCCGAGAAGCACGATCTTACAGGCTTTCGCCCTTTACGAAGGTAAATGCCGTTTTTTCATAATGCTGGGGTCCGGGGTTCAAGTCCCTGCGTAGCCACCATACAAAACAAAGGCTTACCTTCGGGTAGGCCTTTGTGCTTTCTGGCCTTCAGAAAAATCGTCTGCCCCGCAGCCAGACCGCCCCTATAATCCGGCCAATCAACACACCAGCCGGACCCAATGCGGGAAAAGACCGAGATACCGTTGCGCAGGGCGTGGCGAGACACCGGCACGCTCGGACAAACGGAAGATAAAAGTGAAAGACGACTTCGAGAATATCCGGGCGGAACGTGACACCCCGCCCTACCGGCAAACGCCGACCAGCAATCACTCGGGGCTCTGGAAGCAGATCGCCCTGGGCATCATCGTCGGCTATTCGGTGCTCGGCATACTGAGCGCGGTTGGCTGGCTGATCTTCCTGAAGCTCGCGATGGGCACCCTGCAGATCAACATCCCCTGAAGCCGAAATAGGCCAACAGGACAGTTGAAGCCCCGCTCCTCCGAGAAGAACCGGGGGCATATCCCCGGCCAAGGCGCCTGCTGAAAAAGGTTTCAGCGCCAGCCGAACCCAGCCAGCCGGACACTCAGGCCAGACGCGCCAACACCCCGTGTGCCACCACCCTGGTGGTCTCTCCCGCCAGGTCAGCGCGCCACTCCTCGCGCAGGAAGTCCTCCACCGCCTGCTCCACGCGCCGGGCCAGATCGTCGCGCTGCCAGTGGTGGCGCAGCAGCAGGGCCGCACTGAGGATGGCCGCCAGCGGGTTGGCCCGGCCGCTGCCGACAATGTCGGGGGCGCTGCCGTGCACCGGCTCGGCCAGGGCCAGGCCATTGCCCCAGTTCAGCGAGGGAGCGAGACCCAGGCCACCGCTCCAGTGGCAGGCCAGATCGGAGAGAATGTCGCCGAACAGGTTGCTGGTGACGATCAGGTCAAACGCCTCGGGTTGCGCCACCAGCTGCAAGGCCGCGACATCCACCAGGCGCTCGTCCAGCTGGGCGCCCCAGCCGGCCGCCTCGAGCCCTGCGCGGCAGGTGTCGCGGAACAGGCCGCAGGTCAGCGGCAACACGTTGGCCTTGTGCACCAGGGTGATGCGCCGCGCCTGGCGCTGCGCCGCGACCTCGGCCGCCATGCTCGCCAGCCGGGCGCAGGCGGCACGACTGATGACCCGCTCGGCAATTGCCACGCCCCCCTCCTGCCAGTGCTCGCGGCCGCTGTAGAGCCCCTCGCTGTTCTCGCGCAGGATCAGCAGATCCACCCCGGCCTTGGGCGAAACCCGCGGCCAGCTGCGCACCGGGCGCAGGTTGACGTTGAGGCCGAGCCGCTGGCGCAGGGTGAGAATGGCGCTGCGATAACCGGGCACCACACCACTGGGCGAGGATACCGCGCCGAACAGGCCGGCCCCGCAGCGCTGCAGGGCCTGCAGCGTGGCCTCGGGCACCGCGACGCCGTGGCGCTGGAAGCAGTCCCAGCCCGCCTCGGCCTCGACCAGGCGCAAGCCCGGCAGCAGGCGCTGCAATACCGCGACGGCCACCGGCACCACTTCGCGACCGATGCCGTCGCCGGCAATCACGCAGAGTGAATGGTTCATGCCCGGCTCTCCTGTAGACGACCAGCCAGCAACAGCCCCAGCAGGATCAGGCCACCGCCGACCCAGTGGTAGGCCTGCAACCCCTCGTCGAGCAGCAGCCAGGCCAGCAGGGCAGTGAACACCGGCATCAGGTAATTGCTCATGGCCGTGCGCGCCGCCCCCAGCTCGCGCAGGCCGATATTCCACAGATGGTAGGCGATCACCGAGGCAAACAGCGCGGTGTAGGCGATGGCGCCGAGATTCGCCGGGCTGGGCTCGAAACGCACGCCCCGCCACAGATCCCAGGCATACAGCGGCGTGAGCATGAGCAGGCCAAGCAACACCAAGGCGCCCAGCAGGGTGAACGGCGGCAGCTGGAAGTAACGACTCCAGCGCCGCAGCAGCAAGGAGTACAGCGCCCAGTCCAGGGTCGCCAGCAGCATCAGCAGATCCCCCTGGGCGAACGACAGGCTGCTCAGCACGCCCCAGTCGCCCTGGCCGATCAGCCAGAACAGCCCCAGCAGCGCCAGGCCCAGACCGAACCAGGCACGCCGTGCCGGCCACTCGCCCAGCAGCAGGCCGGCGCCGACGAAAGTCGCCAGCGGCAGGCAGGTGCTGACCAGGCTGAGATTGATCGCCGCGGTACTCAGCGCCGCGGTATACAGCAGGCAGTTGTACAGGCTGATGGCCAGCAACGCCGCCACCCAGAGGCGCCAGCCCGCGGCGCGCAGGACCTGGCGATGGCGCCAGAGCGAGGGGCCGACCAGCGGCAGGAGGATCAGCAGAGCCACCGCCCAGCGCCAGAAGGCCAGCGACAGCGGCGGGATCGGCCCGCTGAAGGCCCGCGCGACCAGCGAGTTGCCGGCCCAGAACAGGCTCGCCAGGGCCAGACCGAGCCAGGCGAGGAGTTGCGGGTGCCCCACCTCAGGATTGCCCGAGCGGGCGCATGCGGTACTGGGGCGGCAGTTGTTCGAGGCCGCTGACGGTGACGTTGAGGTTCTTCCAGCGACCGTCCTTGATGCCATAGATGCAGCCGTGCACGGCGATCTCCTGGCCGCGGTGCCAGGCGTTCTGCACGATGCTGGTGTGGCTGACGTTGGCCACCTGATGGATCACGTTGAGCTCGCAGAGGCGGTCGACCTTTTCCTCTTTGCTATCGAACTGGGCGAAATGGTCGCGGTGCTCGTAGTAGAGGTCGCGGATCGAGCGCAGCCAGCCGTCGATCAGGCCGAACTGGCGATCCTGCATGGCCGCCCGCACCCCGCCGCAACCATAGTGGCCGGTGACCAGGATGTGCTTGACCTTGAGCACGTCGACCGCGTACTGGATCACCGACAGGCAGTTGAGGTCGGTATGCAGCACCACGTTGGCCACGTTGCGGTGGACGAACAGGTCGCCGGGCAACAGGCCGACGATCTCGTTGGCCGGCACGCGCGCGTCCGAACAGCCGATCCACAGGTATTCCGGGGCCTGTTGCTTGGCCAGCGTGGCGAAGAACTCCGGGTCTTCCTGATTGATCGTCTCGGCCCAGCGCGCGTTGTTGTCGAACAGGTGCTGCAGATCGTTCATGGCTAATCCTCCAGGCTCGCGCCGCACCATACGGAGCGGCCCAGGCTTTGACAAGCGAGGAACGGCCTAGGCGCCTGCCGGGCTCTCGCCGGCAGCCTCGTCGGCAACCACGCCGCTAAGCAGGAAGCGGCTGTCGCCCAAATACCCGACCTGCAGGCGCTGCCCCTCCGCCAACTCGCCCAGCGGCTCGAGCGGATAGTGATTGAGCAGATAGGCCTCGGGAGTCAGCAGCTGCTTCTGCCCGTTCAGCAGGGTGGCAGCGGAAACGATCAGGAAGCCCAGCGAGGCGATGGGGCCCGGGTAGAGCTGGATCATCTGGAAGAAATCCGGCCCGCTGAACGTATTGACCATGACGCTTTCGGGACCAAAGATCAGGGTCAGCACGCCAACGATCAGCACGCCGTAACCGATGAAGGTGAGGATAGTCGCCAGCGGCGAGCCTTCGTTGGCCTGACGGTGCTCCTCGTAGAAGGTGGCGAAGCCCGGCACCTCCAGCTGCTGCGGCAGGGCGCCGAGATCAATAGCGATAGCGGCCTGGGGGTTCTGGTTTGCCTGTTCCATGGCAATCACTCCTGTATAGATGGAGCGCCATTCTACCCGCTAGCGGCAGCCCGCCTGCGCGAACCCGGGCCCGGCATGCTGGTTTTGCCGAGCAGCGCTCAATCGAGCAGGGTGCAGGCCATCACCAGGGCATCCTCACGCCCACCCGGCGCCGGGTAGTAGTCGCGGCGCCGGCCGATCTCGTTGAAGCCGTAGCGCTCGTACAGGCGGTAGGCCGACTGGTTGCTGGCGCGCACTTCGAGGAAGCACTCGCCGGCGTTCAGCTGCATGGCCCGGCGCATCAGGTGCTCCAGCAACTGCAGGCCGTAGCCCTGGCCCTGGCTCTGCGGGCGCACGGTGATATTGAGCAGGTGCGCCTCGTCGATGATCACCTGGATCACCCCGTGGCCGACCTGCTCCTCGCCCTCGAACATCACCCAGCAGTCGTAGGACTTCAGGCCGTCCTCGAAGATGCCGCGGGTCCAGGGATGACTGAAGGCGGCCGCTTCGATCTGCAGCACGCGGTCGAGATCCGCCGCAGTCATCGGGCGGAAGGTAATGGCGTTGCTCATACGACAGGTTTCCAGCGCTGCATGACCCGGCGCATGGCCTGCCACAGCTCGCGCTTGCGCTCAGGTTCGTCCATCAGCAGCTCCAGGCCCGGCAAGGCCCAGGCCGCGCCCAGGCCATCGATGGTCAGTTCACGGTTGAAGGCCTCGGCATCCGCCTCACCGGCGAAGCGCACGGCCGGCAGGCCGATCAGCCACAGGCAGGCACAGGGTTGGCTCTCCAACTGGCCGGCGAGCACACCCTGCACATAGTCGCGGGCCGCATCCGGGCCCTGGTCGAGGTTGCCGCGGGTCAGCAGCGGCCAGCGGATCGGCGAGCCGTCGCCAACCTGCTGCGGGCTGTCCGGCAGGCCGGCGGCGCGCAGCAGGTCCTTCAATAAGAGATAGGCCGGGTCGCGGCTCTGGAACGACTCGCCGGTGGGCAGCTCGACCAACAGGGCGCAATCGCCGGCGCGCAGCAGTTGCAGGGCGAAGCGCGGCGGTGCCACGGGCGCTGCTCGGGGCGGCGCCGGGGTTTCTTCTGCTTCGGTCGCGGCCGGCTCGGCCTTGATCATCGGCTTGGGCATCGGCACAGCCGGGCGCGGTACTTCGATGCCCGGACGTGGCGCCGGAGCCTCTTCGCGCACAACGGCAGGCGCCGCAACCGCTACCGGCACGACGACCTGCGGCTCCGGCTCGGGCAATGGCTGCAGCAGCTCGGCCCGCGACGGCGCGGCAAAGGGCAACACACTGCGCGGCAGCCAGCTGACCACCTGCATGGCGGTCAGATAGGCACGGCGACGGGCTTCTTCGATCAAGACTGAGAGTTCCTGTGGCGGGCAGCGGGCCCGCACTGATGGGCGGGAATTGTGGCCTGAATCGCCGCTGCGGGGAAGGCCGCCGGGCGTTTCGACACCCGGTCGGCCAGTCCTGCACCTTTGCAGTACAATTCCGCCGCCTTTGAACTATTGATGATCTCGCGAGCTAGAGCCAGACAAGGCAAAAATGGCTGAGGAAGCGGAGTTTACGAGCTGTAAATGAGCATTCCGAAGCCATTTTTAACGCCGGCTGGCCGACGCGCAGCAGATCATGGAAAGCAGCCTGCCGAACGGATGCCCCGATGATTGATCCCAAGCGCGTATTGCGCGCCCTCGCCGAGCACTGGACGCTGCTCGAACCGCTGTGCGAGCGCTTCGACGCCGGCACCCTGAGCCTGGTGGAGCTGCGCAACCAGCTCGGCACGCAGCTGCCCGAGGGCAGCCCCGCCGATATCACCGCCCTGCTCGACCAGTGGATCCGCCTGGACATCCTGGTGCCGGTGGCCAAGAGCCCCAACCGCTTCGAGCTGAACGCGCAGATCCACGACTTCCTCGCCTACCTGCGCCGTGAGCACCGCCTCGGCCTGTGCCTGGAGATCGAGGCCTACCTGCGCCACCTGGAGCGCCTGGCCGGCTATATCCAGGATGCCTTCGAGGTGCGCGATGGCAACGACCTGGCGCGCCAGCTGCGCCTGCTCGACATGCGCGTGCGCGACGTACTGAAGAAACTGGCCAACGACGAACAGGCCCTGGTCGGCGTGGCCGAACGGGCCAAGACCTCGGACCGGCAGATTCCGCTGCGCCAGCGCTACGCCGAGGTGCTGGCAACCTGGGACGAATACGTCGAGCCGATGATCCAGCTGGTCGCCGCCGATGGCGCCTTCGAGCAGGGCGTGCGCCGCGTCGAGCAGGTGCTGCTGCGCCTGCTCGGCGAGCAGCAGCGCCTCGGCCAGTTGGTCGACGACGACCTGCTGCTGCGTACCCACGCGCGCATCCTGGAAATGCAGACCACCGCCCAGCTGACCCTGCGCAAGGCCCGCGAGCTGCTGCTGCCGCTGCGCGAGGAGGCCCGCCGGCACAACGCCGTGACCCGCGGCGCCGCCCTGGCCCTGTCGGTGATCCGCAAGAAGGGCCTGGATGCCCTGCCCCAGGCCTCGCTGCCGCTGTTCAGCCGCCCGCAGAGCACCTTCCTCGGCACCGCCAGCCAGGTGGAAAGCTACGTCTACGCCCTGGCGCGCTTCCAGCCCAAGCCCAACCAGTTCCCCAAGGCCAGCGCCCCCCGCAAGGGCAGCGCGCCGCAGGCACCACGCACCGCCCGCGAGATGATCGAGCGCTGTGAGCAGGCCCTGCCGCTGCCGGACCTGATGACCTGGCTGCTGCAGCAGGAGCCGGAAGGCGCCACCGACGAGCTGCTCTACTGGTTCTCGCGCCTGTCGCGCGACGGCCGCTTCCAGCGCGAGCGCCTCGAACGCCGCGACTACCTCACCCGCGAGCATCAGGTCAGCCTGAGCTCCTACGCCCTGATCAAGCCGGCCGGGACCACTGCATGAATATCGATCTGAAAGAACTCACCCAGCTGGCGCCGATCTTCCGCGAGCTGTTCAAGGGCTACCACATCAGCCGCAACAGCCCGGAGCTGTACACCCAGCTGTCCAACCAGCAGGACCAGTACCGCGCGCTGTTCAAGTCGCTCGGCTACGAGCTGGTCTGCGACAGCCGCGGTTTCTACTACTTCGTGCCGGAGCAGATGGGCGCCCAGGTCAACAAGACCGCCCAGCGCCTGGCGCTGTTCACCTTCATCCTCGTTGAACATTTAGCCGACCAGGGCCGCGACCCGCTGGCCGTGCTCGACGGCGGCAGCCTGGGCCGCGACGAGCTGCCGGCGCTGCTGGAGAAGTACAAGGACCTGTTCCTGCAGGCCGAAGTCACCACCCAGGAAGAACTGGAAGAGAAGGTCATGCGCCGCCTGGCCCAGCTCGGTTTCGCCGGTGAGGACAACGGCGTGTACCGCTTTCTCGCGCCGATGCACCGTTTCCTCGACGTGTGCCTGTCGGTGCAGCAGGACCGCGACCTGGCCGCCACCCTGCACAGCAACCTGCCGCTACCGACCCCGGAGCTGGCGGTGGACGACGCAGAAGACGAAATCGTGATCATCGAGCCGGAGGAGGCGGAAGCCGCGCCGACCGAGTCCGAGGAAGACGCCCTGGCCCGCGCCATGGCCGAAGAACGTGAAGCCCAGGAGATCGACGCATGAGCCAGGAACGCTACGGCATCCGCCGCTTCGCCCTGCTGAACACCGCCGGCTACAGCCTCGGCATCTTCCCGCTGGAAAACCCGCTGTCGGTGTACGGCGCCAACAACCTGGGCAAGTCCGCCTCGATCAACGCCCTGCAGTTCCCCATCCTCGCGCGCATGTCGGACATGAGCTTCGGCAAGTACAGCCTGGAACAGTCGCGCAAGTTCTACTTCGCCTCGGACACCAGCTACATCCTGGTGGAAGTCGCCCTGCCCCACGGCCCGCACGTGATCGGCGTGGCCGGCCGTGGCCCGGGCGGCGGCTTCGGCCACCAGTTCTTCGCCTACCGGGGTGAGCTGGACCTGGCCCACTACCAGCAGGACGGCACCTGCCTGCGCCAGCGCGAGCTGTTCAAGAACCTCGGCCAGGCCGGCATCGTCGCCTACGAGCTAAAGCCCGAGGAGCTGCGCCGCCTGCTGGTCGGCGGCCACACCTCGATCCCGCTGGACCTGACCCTGATCCCGCTGCGCTCCACCAGCGAGCAGAGCCTGAAGACCTTCCGCGCTCTGTTCATCAACCTGCTGCATATGCGCGAGATCACCGCTGCGAAGTTGAAGCAGCTGTTCCTCGATGCCTTCGAGCACAGCCTGCGCTCCGGCAGCGTCGACTATATCGCCGCCACCGAAGAGGCCTTCCGCGACGTGCGCCGCATGGAGCAGGACTACCAGGCCCTGGTCGCCGCCGGCCCGCTGGTCGAGGCGCTGTCCGGCGGCGTGGCCCAGCGCGAACTGCTGCGCGGCAAGCTGCACCGCCTCTCGCCGCTGCTGGATAACCTGCTGGGCGCCTGGCAGGACTACTCCGGCGCGCGCAAGGAAGAGCTGGTGATCCAGGCCGAGCACTACAAGCGCGAGCAGGACGGCCTGCAGAACGAACAGCGCGGCGGTACTGCCGAGCTGATGCGCCTGGAGCGCGAGATCAGCGAGATCCAGCGCTGGCTCGGTGAGCTGGCGGTGCTGAAGAACCGCTTTGCCCTGGTCGACAGCGCCAAGGTGCTGGAAGAGCAGCTGCTCGCCGCCAAGGACGCCCACGACGAACTGGCCGGCGCCCTGGCCCAATCCCGCCAGTTCTCTGCCGAGGACCTGGACGAGCGCCTGCGCGACCTGGAGAAACGCCTGAAGTCGGTCAGGCAGCAGCTCGACCACGCCGACAACAACAGCTACTCGCGCCTGCGCGAGGAGTTCAGCCAGGCCGACGTCGACCGCCTGATGCGCCTGTTCAACGGCCAGCTGTTCAGCCTGCCGCTGGGTGAAAAAGGCATCCAGGCCGAGGGCGACGACTGGGTCAAGGCGGTGGAAGCCGTGCTGGACCGCTTCAAGGGCGACACCTTTGCGGTGCCAGGCCTGTCCATCGACCTCTCACACATCGAGCCGCCGGCTCTGCAGGCCCTGGCCGACCGCGCCGCCCTGCGCGACCAGCGCGACCGCCTGGAGCGCGAGCTCAAGCAACTGAAGACCCAGCAGGCCGTGGCCAACGACCGCGCGGCGAGCAAGGCCCAGGCCGAGCAGCTGTACCAGGCCGTACTGGATGCACAGAAGGCCCTGGAGGACTTCCGCCGCAGCCAGACCCTGGCCGCCGAGGAGCCGACCAAGCTGGATCAGCTGGCCGAGGCCGAGGCCGCCCAGGACGAACTCAAGCGCGCCGCCGACGCCTTCACCGAGCGGGTGCAGCAGCTCTCCGCCAAGCTGCAGCTGGTCGGCCGCCAGCTCGCCGACCTGGAAGCCAAGGAGCGCACCCTGGAAGATGCCCTGCGCCGCCGCCAGCTGCTGCCGGCCGACCTGCCGTTCGGCACACCCTTCCTGGAGCCGGTGGACGACTCGCTGGACAACCTGCTGCCACTGCTCAACGACTACCAGGACAGCTGGCAGGCGCTGCAGCGCATCGACGGCCAGATCGACGCGCTGTACGCCCAGGTGCGCCTCAAGGGCGTGGCCAAGTTCGACAGCGAAGACGATCCGGAGCGCCGCCTGCAGCTGCTGGTCAACGCCTACGCGCATCGCCAGGACGAGGCCCTCACGCTGGCCAAGGCGCGTCGCGCCGCCGTCACCGATATCGCCCGCACCCTGCGCAACATCCGCAGCGACTACGACAACCTGGAACACCAGCTGGCGCTGTTCAACCGCGAGATCAACAAGCGCCAGGTATCCAACCTGGAGAGCTTCCGCATCGTCCTGGCGCCCAACCGCGATGCACTCAAGCATATCGACCAGATCATCCACAGCGCCGGCCAGTACGAGGAAGGCGAGACCCTGTCGGTGTTCGACCTGAGCCAGAGCGCCGAGCAGGATGCGAAGAACGAGGAAGCCAAGGACTACCTGTCGCGCCTGGTGGCCGCCAACGGCAACCAGCTGGGCCTCAAGGACCTGTTCGAGCTGGCCTTCGAGATCACCAAGGTCGGCGGCGCGCCGGTGATGCACACCGACATCGATGGTGCCGCCTCCAACGGCACCACCATGACCATCAAGGCGCTGACCAACATGTACCTGCTGCTGCACCTGATGGACCGCGAGCAGGCCGGCAAGGTACGCCTGCCCTACTACCTCGACGAGGCGGCGGATATCGACGAGCGCAACCAGCAGGCGCTGATCGAGACCAGCCTGCAGCTGGGTTTCGTGCCGATCCTGGCCTCGGTGAAACCGCAGGTCTCGGCCCACGTGGCCATCGACCTGGAAGGTGGCAGCGGGCCGAATGGCATCTACATCGACGAGGCCGACTGGAAGTTCATCAAACGCCGCGAAGTGGTCAAAGCCGCCGAGCCGGAAGGCCAGCCGGCCTGATCCTTAGCCAGGGTTCCACCCCGCTAGCACAAACGACAAGGGCCGCATCAGCGGCCCTTTCGTTATATGGCGATCAATCAATCGTCGCGGTGGTCTTTGAGGATCTGGCCAGTGGTAGCATCCAGTTCCAGGTCCCACTGCACGTTCTGCGCGTCGCGCAGCTCGACCTGGTAGATGTAGCGGCCGTACTCCTCTTCCAGCTCGGTCTCTTCGATCTTGCTACCAGGGTGCTTGGCGATAGCTGCCTCGTTGAGCTTGTCGAAGTGCTGGATGGTGCCGGCATCGCGCAGCTTCAGCGCTTCGTCCGGGCCCAGGTCGCGGGCCTGGGCGATACCGGCAGTGGCGGCAAGGACGGTGATGGTAAACAGGGTAGTCAGCTTGTTCATGTTCAGTCTCCATTTGGGCTGTTGGTTTCGACAGGAACCAAGATAGCCAAGCCGACTTAACTCAAGCTGAATCCGCCCGCCTTTCTCACCTCACTTGTCCAGCACGATCTTCGGCGCCCACTTCAGCCACTCTTCGCTGACTTCATCGTTCAGCGCGTAGGTCTGCCCAGGCCTGGCGGGGCCACCCATTTGTGGGTTGTCCGGGGTGGCGAAGGCAATCCCACCCTCGAGCAAGGCCTCCAGCGACTCGGTACGCACCTTCACCCCCTTGAACAGCCCGGCTTCCACGCCGATGCCGCTGGCGTTCCAGAAGCGGCTACCGCTGCGCACCAGAGGCGCATAGCGCGGCTCGATGAGGATATGGACCAGCACGCGGTCGGAAGTCGGCCCCAGTTCGAAATGGGTCACCTTGCCCACCGGCACCTCGCGGTAACTGACCAGCACGCCGGGCTTGATCGACCCACGCCGCGCGGTGCTCAGCACCACCCGCAAGCCGGTCTCGCTCGCTCCACGTGTGGGCGCCTCGGTGCGGGCCTCGAAATAGGTCTGGCCCTTGCCCGGCTTGTCCGCCGGCTGAACCTCCAGGTACTGGCCGCTGACCAGGGTTTCCAGGTTGGCGGTACGCGCCAGGCCCAGCTCCGGCTTGACCACCCAGAAAGAACTGCCGACGCTGGCGATCCGTGCGGTCGCCTTGGTGATTCGCGCGTTGAGTAATACGGCCTGCAGATCCTCGGTCAGCTCCACCGTTTCGATCTTGCCGACCTCCAGGCCCTTGTAGCGAATCGGCGTGCCCGGATTGAGACCGTCGCCGCTGCCCACCTTGACCTGGATCGCCACGCCTTCCTGCAGCGCGCTCTCGCGGTCGTCGTGCAGGGTGAAGCGCTGGATCTTGCGACTGACCGGCGCCTTCAGGTCCGGGGTATCGAAGGACACGCCACCGGCCAACAAGCTCTGCAGCGACTCGCTCTTCACCTCGATCCCCGACAACCCGCCGGTGAGGCGAATGCCGCTGGCATTCCAGAAGCGCGTCGAGCTGTTCACCAGCTTGGCGTACTCGGGCTCGATATGCGCGCCCAGCACGACCCGTTTCTGGTCGCGGGCGAACTGGTAGCTCTGGATGCTGCCGACCTTGACCTGGCGATAGAGGATCGGACTGCCCACCTCCAGCGAGCCCAGGTTGTCGCTGAACAACACCAGGTGCAGCCCAGGCGCGCCCAGGTCCAGAGGCGGAGCCTTGTCCCGGGCGACGAACTCGCGCAGCTGCGCAGCACCCTTCTCCCCCGGGCGAATGGCGATGTAGTTACCTTTGACCAGGGCTTCCAGGCCCGTGATACCGGCCAGCGAAATCGAGGGTTTGACCATCCAGAAGTCGGTGCCTTCGACCAGATAGTCTTCGGTGCGCGGATCCAGCATCAGCTCCACGCTGGCGCCGTTCAGATCCTCATTGACCTTGAAGGTCTTCATGTAGCCAACCTGGATGCCCTTGTACATCACTGGCGTACGACCCGGCTCCAGGCCTTCGAAATCGGGCAGCTTGAGGGCGACCTTGATGCCCGCCTGGGCATCATCGAAATTCTCGTACAGCCGGAATGACAGGCTCGGATCCGTGGGCGGACTGTCCTTGCGATGCTCCGGGGTGGCAAAAGCGATCCCGCCGGCGACGATGCTCGCCAGCGACTCGGTACGCACCTTGACGCCGGACAGCCCGGCATCGATGGTCATGCCGCTGGCGTTCCAGAACCGCGTGTGCTTGCGCACCAGGGAGGCATATTCCGGCTGGATGAACACCTTGACCTCGACAGTGCTCTGATCTTCGCCCAGCGTATAGCTCTTCACCCGGCCGACCTGGATCTGCTTGTAGAACACCGGACTGTCGCGGTTCAGCGAGCCCAGACGATCCGCCTTGAGCGTGAGGTGCAAGCCGGCAACAGTATCCGCCAGAGGTGGCGGCTCCGTCAGCGCGGTGAACTCGCGTGCCGGCTCGCCGTCTCCGGGGCTAGCGGTAATGTAGTTACCGGACACCAGGGTTTCCAGACCAGTAATGCCAGCCAGCGAGACGCTCGGCTTGACCAGCCAGAAGCGGGTATTGCTGCGCAGATGCGGCCCAACGCGCTTATCCATCTCGATGGTCGCGCGCACGCCACGCTTCTTGCCGCTGTCATCAAGCTCCAGACCGACCACCTTGCCGATCGGCATGCCCTTGAAGATCACCTCGGTCTTGCCGGCCTGGATCCCGTCGCCGCTGGGGAAATACACCTGAATCTCGATACCGGCCTGGTTGTAGGCGCGCCAACCGAGCCAGCCGCCAATCAACAAGGCAATCAGCGGTAAGACCCATATGGCCGACCAGTTGGTGGTACGGCGGGTTTTGGCTGTATTCAGCTCGGTCATGATCGAGATCAGACTCCATTCCAGAACAAACTAGGGCTGGGGAAAATGTCCCCGCAGAAGCAACAGTCGACAGACCAAAAGGCCTACCTGCATGAGCTTGAGTAGAGCAATGAAGCATAAGGTATGGCAAGGCCGGAAACAGCACTGCCATTCAGGTTCAGCAGTAGCGGTCAGTTTCTGTGGCGCAAAGACAAACCCCCGACCATCTTACGATGATCGGGGGTTTGGGATAGGAG
>NZ_WELL01000008.1:0-24874 GCF_009799935.1 Pseudomonas sp. L-22-4S-12
CTAACGTTTGGTTAAGGGGCCGGCTTTAGCCGGTCCCGAGTGAGCGAAGCGAGCGGCTTGAACCAGTTGTTAGAGAACGACACTCACTCATTTACGTTTCCCTAACCCCGGTGCGCCACCTTGCATGAATGGTGGGATTCTTGCTGGGATTGCCCTGGTTGCGGGGCTATTAGTAATGCCGCTCTGGTTTTTGTGTAGAGATATAGCCAGTTTTAGCAGTTCTTTGTCTTTTTTGCATGTTTCGTGAATGTCTTTATTTCTTAGCGCGTGCTCCTTGAGAGCCTCACTAATTTTATGCCTGAGAGCTTCTCTGCTTTTATATGAAAGCAGGTCTTCAGCTGACATATAGCGCTGATGGTGACTCGATTCTTTTTCCAAGAATTTTTTGAAGAGCGCTGGGAGATCAAGTATTTCTGAAAAAATGCAGTCGTTACATTTGTCAGGCAGATTCTTCCAGTGCGGCATGTAAGGAATTTTTCCGTTACAGAACAGGCACTTTTTGTAGCTCCACTGTGTGCTCATGCGAAGTTCTCTAACGTTTGGTTAAGGGGCCGGCTTTAGCCGGTCCCGAGTGAGCGAAGCGAACGACTTGAACCAGTTGTTAGGGGATTCATCCAATCAAGCCTCCTACTACAGCTCCCAACAGCATAGGCGTAATGAATATATTGACGAACGTTAGCAGGAAGCAGTACATGTGAAAATTGTCTTTGTCTTCAACCGGGAGATGAAATATTGCTAGTTGGAAGATAATTAGGTTGGCGGATAATATTAGAAATATTATGCCTCCTCCTAGGTTTGCTGCCCACGAGTTTGAAAGGGTTACTATTGCGAGAGCAATTAGGATTGGGATAAAGGTATATGGTAGATACCCTTTTTTGAATTTGTAGGCTGCTGGAGATTCCATTGTTTTCCCTAACTATAATTAGACGACATTACTGTCGCATAACATCCCGAAGGATGTCGGGTAACGTTCCTTGTCGTTCTGCAAGTCCTTGTCTAGCTTGAGGAGGTCGCGAGAAGTGCGACATGACTCAGGGAGCAACACGACATGGATGACGGCAAGCCAAAATTGCTGGTGCAGGTACGCCAGCAGATTCGTTTGAGAAACTATTCGATTCGTACCGAGGCTGTCTACGCCGAGTGGGTGAAGCGCTATATCCGCTTTCATCATTATCGGCATCCTGCGGAAATGGGCGCTGCGGAGATCGAGGCTTTTCTGACTCATCTGGCCGTCGCCAGGAATGTGTCGGGCTCCACACAGAATCAGGCCTTGGCGGCGCTGCTGTTTCTCTACAAGCAGGTGTTGCAGGTGCAGTTGCCCTGGCTGGATGACATTGTCCGGGCCAAGAAGCCCAGGCATTTGCCGGTGGTGTTGACCCGCGATGAAGTGAGCCGGGTGTTGGCGCAGTTATCGGGTGTGCAGTGGATCGTGGCGAATCTGCTTTATGGCGCCGGGTTGCGTTTGCTGGAGGCATTGCGCTTGCGGGTCAAGGATGTCGATTTCGCCCGTGGCGAGATTCTGGTGCGCGATGGCAAGGGGCAGAAGGACCGCGTGACCATGTTGCCGCAGCGTCTGGTACTGCCGTTGCAAGAGCATCTGCTGAAGGTGGCGGTGCTGCACCGCAGCGATCTGGCCGAAGGCTTCGGCCTGGCCAATCTGCCTTTCGCCCTGGCGCGCAAGTATCCGAATGCGGCGGCGGAGTGGGGCTGGCAGTTTGTCTTCCCCTCGATCAATCGCTCCAAAGATCCCCGTTCAGAGGGGATCTTCCGCCATCACCTGCATGAGAAGACCATCCAGCGCGCGGTGCGCGAGGCGGTAAGGCGTGCCGGGATCATCAAGCCGGCGACGCCGCATACCTTTCGCCATTCCTTCGCCACCCATCTATTGGAAGGCGGCCAGGACATTCGCACGGTGCAGGAGCTGTTGGGGCACGCGGACGTGAAGACCACGCAAATCTATACCCATGTGCTCAATCGTGGCGGGCTGGGGGTGATCAGTCCGCTGGATCGGGTGTAGGGATGGCCTCCTGGGATTTATCCGAGATAGGCAGGCAACTCCGAGCAGGCTTTGATCGCGGATAAATCCGCTCCCACGAAAGCCTGCACGCCGGAAACGAAAAGCCCCGCTGCTGGGCGGGGCTTTTGCGCTGGGGCGATCAGGCCAGTTCGGCCCAGAGGTCGTACTCGTCGGCGTCGATCACGCGCACGCGCACCTTGTCGCCGGGCTTCACGCTGGTGGAGTCGATGAACACGCTGCCGTCAATTTCCGGGGCGTCGGCGTAGGAGCGGCCGACAGCGCCCTGGTCGTCGACTTCGTCGATCAATACTTCGATTTCCTGGCCGATCTTCAGCTGCAGGCGGGCGGCGCTGATCGCCTGCTGGTGGGCCATGAAGCGCTCCCAGCGCTCCTGCTTGACGTCGTCGGGGACGACTTCCAGATCCATGTCATTGGCCGGGGCGCCTTCCACCGGCGAGTACTGGAAGCAGCCGACGCGGTCGAGCTGGGCTTCGGTGAGCCAGTCGAGCAGGTACTGGAAGTCTTCCTCGGTTTCGCCGGGGAAGCCGACGATGAAGGTGGAGCGGATGGTCAGCTCGGGGCAGATCTCGCGCCACTGCTTGATGCGCGCCAGGGTCTTGTCTTCGAAGGCCGGGCGTTTCATGGCCTTGAGCACTTTCGGGCTGGCGTGCTGGAAGGGGATGTCCAGGTACGGCAGCAGCTTGCCTTCGGCCATCAGCGGGATGACGTGGTCGACGTTGGGGTAGGGGTAGACGTAGTGCAGGCGCACCCACACGCCCATCGACGACAGCGCTTCGCACAGTTCCAGCATGCGCGTCTTCACCGGCTGGCCGTTCCAGAAGTCCATCTTGTACTTGAGGTCGACACCGTAGGCGCTGGTGTCCTGGCTGATCACCAGCAGTTCCTTGACCCCGGCTTTGACCAGACGCTCGGCTTCGCTGAGTACGTCGCCGACCGGGCGGCTGACCAGGTCGCCGCGCATCGAGGGGATGATGCAGAAGCTGCAGCGGTGGTTGCAGCCTTCGGAAATCTTCAGGTAGGCGTAGTGACGCGGGGTCAGCTTGATGCCCTGCGGCGGTACCAGGTCGATCAGCGGGTTGTGTTCGGCCTTTGGAGGGATGACCTCGTGTACCGCGTTGACCACCTGCTCGTACTGCTGTGGGCCGGTCACCGAGAGCACGCTGGGGTGCACGTTGCGGATGCTGCCGGCGTCCACGCCCATGCAGCCGGTGACGATGACCTTGCCGTTCTCGGCGATGGCTTCGCCGATCACTTCCAGGGATTCGGCCTTGGCGCTGTCGATGAAGCCGCAGGTGTTGACCACCACCACGTCGGCATCCTCGTAGGTGGGCACGATCTCGTAGCCCTCCATGCGCAGCTGGGTGAGGATGCGTTCGGAATCGACAGTGGCTTTCGGGCAACCAAGGCTGACAAAGCCGACTTTCGGGGTGGCGGTGGACATCGGGGCTAACCTCATCGGGCGCTCTGGGCGGCGCCGCTGATCAAAAAGTGCGCAATTCTAGCGGCGCCGGCGAGGCTTGGCCAGTGTTACGAGGTGCCGTTTGCCTGCTTTATATAGGGATGGGGGCCGATTGCAGAGGTGCATGGACAAGCCCGCGCGGCTGAGAGCGAATTTATCCGCGAAAAGGTGAAGCCGTCGGGCGACTTATCGCGGCTGAAGCCGCTCCCACAAAGGGGATTGGCGTGGGTGGTGAGCCTGTCGGAGGGGCCTTGGCCGCGACGCTGGTCTGGGCGACTCGGCGCTGCCCGGGTTTCGCGGCCAAGGGTCCTCCTACGGGGAGTTGCCCCCGCAGATTGCGGCTAGCCGCGCCCCGGCAGCATGCGGGTCAGGGTGTTGTCGCGGCTGACGAAGTGGTGGAACAGTCCGGCCACGGCGTGCAGGCCGATCAGCCAGTAGCTGGCGGTGCCGGCCAGTTCGTGCAGTTCCTTGATCTGCCCGGCCAGCTCGGGGTTCTTGTCGATCAGCGGTGGCAGTTCCAGGCCGAAGAACGGGGTCGGCTTGCCGGCGGCACTGAGGATCAGCCAGCCGGCCAGCGGGGCGCCGACCATCAGCAGGTACAGGGCCAGGTGCATCAGCTTGGCGGGGATGGCCTGCCAGGTGGGAATCGCCGGCACGATCGCCGGGGTCGGGCCGATCAGGCGGGCTGCTAGGCGCAGCCAGACCAGGGCGAAGATGGCCATGCCGAGCATGAAGTGCCACTGCTTGAGCAGTTCGCGCGGTTCGCTGCCCTTGGGGAAGTTGCCCTTGAGTTCGATGCAGGCGTAGACGCCGGCGATCAGGATCAGCATCAGCCAGTGCAGGCCGATGGACAGGCTGCCGTAGCGGGATGGGTTGTTTTTCCAGGTCATCAGGCTTTCTCCGGTTCGCGTCTTCAGGCGGGATGCGTGGCAGGGTAGCCGGAAAGTCTTAACCGAAGCTGAATCTGGATCAATTGGCGCGTGGCCTACGGCGCCGTGTGCAGCTTTTGGTTGCGCACGGCGCTCCCTGTAGAGCAATCAGGCTGCCTGTTGCCCGCTGAAGGCGCCTTCGGCGGCCAGCAGCATGGCGCGCAGCAGCACCGCGCAGCCGGCGGCGAGGTCTTCGGCCTTGGCGTTCTCGATCTCGTTGTGGCTGATGCCGCCTTCGCAGGGCACGAAGATCATCCCCGCCGGCGCCAGTTCGGCGATGAAGATGGCGTCGTGCCCGGCGCCGCTGACGATGTCCATGTGCGGTAGACCAAGGCCGGCCGCCGCCTGGCGCACGGCGTCGACGCAGGCGTCGGCGAAGTACAGGGGCGGAAAGTCGGCGGTCGGCGTGAGTTGCCAGCTCAGGCCATGGCGTTCGCAGCTGGCGGCGATCACCGCTTCGATCTCGCCGATCATGCCGGCCAGACGGGTGCTGTCGAGGTGACGGAAGTCCAGGGTCATCTGCACCTCGCCGGGGATCACGTTGCGCGAGCCGGGCTTGAGGCTGAGGCAGCCGACCGTGCCGCAGGCGTGCGGCTGGTAGGCGTGGGCGATGCGGTTGACCGCGCCGACGATTTCCGCGGCGCCGACCAGGGCATCCTTGCGCAGGTGCATGGGCGTCGGGCCGGCATGGGCTTCGACGCCCTTGAGGCTGAGGTCGAACCATTTCTGGCCGAGGGCGCCGAGCACCACGCCGATGGTCTTGGCCTGGTCTTCGAGGATCGGCCCCTGTTCGATATGGGCCTCGAAGTAGGCGCCGACCGGGTGGCCGCTGACCGGGCGGCTGCCGGCATAGCCGATGGCCTGCAGGGCGGCGCCGACGCTGATGCCGTCGGCGTCGGTCTTGGCCAGGGTCTCGGCCAGGGTGAATTTTTCGGCGAACACGCCGGAGCCCATCATGCAGGGGGCGAAGCGCGAGCCTTCCTCGTTGGTCCACACCACCACTTCCAGCGGGGCTGCGGTGACCACGCCGAGGTCGTTGAGGGTGCGCAGCACTTCCAGGCCGGCCATCACGCCGAAGCAGCCGTCGAACTTGCCGCCGGTTGGCTGGGTGTCGATGTGGCTGCCGGTCATCACCGGTGGCAGGTCGGGGTTGCTGCCGGGGCGGCGGGCGAAGATGTTGCCGACCTGGTCGACGCTGATGGTGCAGCCGGCTTCGCGGCACCACTGGCTGAACAGGTCGCGGGCCTGGCGGTCGAGGTCGGTCAGGGCCAGGCGGCAGACGCCACCCTTGGCGGTGGCGCCGAGTTGCGCCAGGTCCATCAGCGATTGCCACAGGCGTTGACTGTTGATGTGCAGGGCCGGGGCGGCCAGCAGGCTTGCGGGGCTGTGCATCGGGGCGGTCTCCGGAAGGCCGGCGCAGCGGGCTGCGCCGGCAAGGGGCGGGGTGGTCAGGCGGTGGCTTTGGCGGCGACCAGGTTGCGCTTGGTGAGGCCGGCGCAGACGTAATAGAGCAGGCCGCCGAGCAGCGAGCCGGTGAACCAGCCGTAGCTGTAGAACCAGCTGAGCAGGCCGGTGGTCAGGGCCAGCAGGGTCAGTGCCACCGGTACGCCGAAGGCGATGAAGCCGGCCCAGTTGATGGCCGGGTAAGTGCCGCCGTCCAGATACAGGGCGGGCAGGTCGAGCTGCTGACGGCGGATCAGGAAGTAGTCGACGATCATGATCCCGGCAATCGGTCCGAGCAGGCTGGAGTAGCCCAGCAGCCAGTTGGAGTAGAGGCTTTCCAGGCTCACGTCGGAAACGATCAGGCCGGCTTTTTTCAGCAGCTCGTGGCCCATCAGCAGCAGGCCGACCAGGCCGGTGAGCAGGACCGCCTTGGTGCGGTTGATCAGCTTGGGCGCGATGTTCTGGAGGTCGTTGGTCGGCGAGACGATGTTGGCCGCGGTGTTGGTCGACAGGGTGGCGATGATGATGAAGGCCATGGCCAGGGCGACCCAAAACGGGCTGTCGATATGGCCGATCAGGCTGACCGGGTCGGCCACGGTTTCACCGACCAGCGAAGCCGAGGCGGCGGTCATCACCACGCCCAGGGCGGCGAACAGGAACATGGTCAGCGGCAGGCCGACGATCTGGCCGATCACCTGATCCTTCTGACTTCTGGCGTAGCGGCTGAAGTCCGGGATGTTCAGCGACAGGGTGGCCCAGAAGCCGACCATGGCGGTCAGCCCGGCGAAGAAGTAGCTGGTTACGCCGGCGCCTTCCGGACGCTTGGCTGGCTGGGCCAGCAGTTCGCTCATGGACATGTGCGGGGTGGCCCAGGCCAGCAGGCCGACACCGACGACCAGCAGCAGCGGGGCGGAGAGGGTTTCCAGCCACTTGATCGACTCGGCGCCGCGCAGCACCACCCACAGGTTGAGGGCCCAGAACAGCAGGAAGCCGATCACTTCACCGACCCCGCCCAGGGCCTTCCACTCGGGGAAGAGCGAGCCGAGGAACAGGTGGATGGCCAGGCCGCCGAACATCGTCTGGATGCCGAACCAGCCGCAGGCGACCACGGCGCGGATCAGGCAGGGCACGTTGGAGCCGAGGATGCCGAACGAGGAGCGCAGCAACACCGGGAAGGGGATGCCGTACTTGGTGCCGGGGAAGGCGTTGAGGGTCAGCGGGATCAGCACCACGATGTTGGCCATCAGGATGGTGAACAGGGCTTCGCCCACCGACAGGCCGAAGTAGGCCGTGAGCACGCCGCCCAGGGTGTAGGTGGGCACGCAGATGGCCATGCCGACCCACAGCGCGGCGATGTGCACGCTGCGCCAGGTGCGCTCGGCGCGTCGGGTCGGCGCGATGTCCTCGTTGAAGCGCGGGCTGTCCAGCACATCCTGCCCGGGTTCCAGTTCATAGAGCCCGTCATGGGTGCTCACCTGCGATCTGCTCTGCTGCATGTGCCTCTCCAGTGCTGTGCGGTTTTTATGGGTGCGCCTGTGCGGCGGGCAGGTGCCGTGGCCCTGCCGTGAAGACAGGGCTGGGCGCACTCAATAAGCGTGCCGAAATCGTCTAATAGCTGTCCGTGTGGTCGATAAAATTATGCAAGTCATTGAAATTAAAGAATTAATCGCTGTGTTCGAGTTTTCTGGCAGGTTGTCCGCAGGCTCTGTGCGGCCTGTCGATACAACCTTGTCTTGCGAGTCAGGATTCAAACTGGTGCACGTAAAAAAATTTTGGCCGCCGTCGCTCTCCCCAGGTTTTCGGCAACGCCCTGTTTTTCCTGATTTTTCTCTTTAAACCAGGAAAGTTGTCTGGTGCGTCAAAATGGTGAGAGGGCTCACCATTTTGGTGATTCTGTTTTTAATTGCTTATAAATCAATAATTTATATGTGTATGTGGTGCGTTATTGGTTGGCTTGATTCGTCGATCTACTGCGTATAGTTTCTAAACCTGTCTTGCGGGGCAGGTTTAAATATTCCCCGCCGGTTTTCTGTTCATGACCTGCGAGGAGCACCATCATGCAGCTGTTGATCCGAGGCGGCACCGTCGTCACCCACGAGGAAAGCTTTCGCGCCGACGTGCTCTGCGTCGATGGCCGGATCGCCGCGCTGGGCACCGACCTGGGCGTGCCGGGCGGCACCGAAGTGGTCGACGCCGGCGGCCTGCTGGTGATGCCCGGCGGCATCGACCCGCACACCCACATGGAGCTGCCGTTCATGGGCACGGTGGCCAGCGAGGACTTCTACAGCGGCACGGCCGCCGGCCTGGCCGGCGGCACCACCTCGATCATCGACTTCGTCATTCCCAACCCGCAGCAGTCGCTGCTGGAGGCGTTCGGCGCCTGGCGCGGCTGGGCCGAGAAGTCGGCGGCCGACTATGGCTTCCATGTCGCCATCACCTGGTGGAGCGAGCAGGTGCGCGAGGAGATGGGCGTGCTGGTGCGCGAGCACGGCATCAACAGCTTCAAGCACTTCATGGCCTACAAGAACGCCATCATGGCGGCCGACGACACCCTGGTCGCCAGTTTCGAACGCTGCCTGGAACTGGGGGCGATGCCCACCGTGCACGCGGAGAACGGCGAGCTGGTCGATCACCTGCAGCGCAAGCTGCTGGCCCAGGGCCTGACCGGGCCGGAAGCGCATCCGCTGTCGCGCCCGGCACAGGTCGAGGGCGAGGCGGCCAGCCGCGCCATCAGCATCGCCGGCACCCTCGGCGTACCGCTGTATCTGGTGCATGTGTCCACCGCCGATGCCGTCGAGCAGATCCGCCTGGCCCGCCGCCAGGGCCAGCCGGTGTATGGCGAGGTGCTGCCGGGGCACCTGCTGCTGGATGACAGCGTCTACCGCCACCCCGACTGGCAGGTCGCCGCCGGCCATGTGATGAGCCCGCCGTTCCGCCCGGCGCAGCATCAGCAGGCGCTGTGGCAGGGCCTGCAGAGCGGCGACCTGCAAACCACCGCGACCGATCACTGCTGCTTCTGCGCCGAACAGAAGGCCGCCGGGCGCGACGACTTCAGCAAGATTCCCAATGGCACCGCCGGCATCGAAGAGCGCATGGCCGTGCTGTGGGACGAGGGGGTCAACAGCGGCCGCCTGTCCATGCACGAGTTCGTCGCCATCACCAGCAGCAACACCGCCAAGCTGTTCAACCTGTTTCCGCGCAAGGGCGCGGTGCGCGTCGGCGCCGATGCCGACCTGGTGCTGTGGGACCCAGAAGGCACGCGGCTGATCAGCGCCCGGACCCATCACCAGAACGTCGACTTCAACATATTCGAGGGCAAGACCGTGCGCGGCATCCCGCGCCACACCATCAGCCAGGGGCGCCTGGTCTGGTGTGATGGCGACCTGCGCGCCGAGCGCGGCGCTGGCCGCTACCTGCCGCGTCCGGCCTGGCCGGCGGTGTATCAGCAACTGAGCCAGCGCGCCGCGCACAACCGCGCCGAGCCCGTGTTGCGCTGAATACCTGTACGGACCGCGCCGTAGAGCGCAGCCGCTTCGACTTCGACTGCCGTTGCCCCTGTTCACGGGGCTGGGCGCGCCTCACCGCGCGCCCGGCCAGGATGCCTGTGCGCATCGCCCGGAGCAGACAGCCAAAACAACAACCGAGAGGCCCCGACCGTGATCGAACGACTCGACCATCTACCCCACCCGACGGCACCCCATGCCGAGCTGGCGCTGCAGTTCAGCGACCTCAACCCGCCGCTCAATGCGCGCCAGGCCGTGCTGGAAAGCGAGCGCTGCCTGTACTGCTATGACGCGCCGTGCATCAACGCCTGCCCGAGCGAGATCAACATTCCCTCGTTCATCCGCAACATCGCCCAGGACAATCTCAAGGGCGCGGCGCAGACCATTCTCGAGGCCAATATCCTCGGCGGCAGTTGCGCCCGCGTGTGCCCGACCGAGATCCTCTGCCAGCAGGCCTGCGTGCGCAACAACGCCCGGGAGTGCGCGCCGGTGCTGATCGGCCAGTTGCAGCGCTATGCCCTGGATAACGCCGCGTTCGGCGCCCACCCGTTCACGCGGGCGGCCAGCACCGGCAAGCGCATCGCCGTGGTCGGTGCCGGTCCGGCCGGGCTGTCCTGCGCCCATCGCCTGGCCATGCTCGGTCACGACGTGGTGCTGTTCGAGGCCCAGGCCAAGGCCGGCGGCCTCAACGAGTACGGCATCGCCCAGTACAAGCTGCCCGACGACTTTGCCCAGGACGAAGTGGAGTTTCTCCTCGGCATCGGCGGCATCGAGCTGCGCACCGGCCAGCGCCTGGGCGACAACCTCAGCCTGGCCGAGCTGTACCGCGAGTTCGACAGCGTGTTCCTCGGCCTCGGCCTGGGCGCCAGTCGCAACCTCGGCCTGACCGGCGAGGACGCCCCTGGCCTGCTGGCCGCCACCGAATGGATCAAGGCCCTGCGCCAGAGCGACGACTACGCGAGCTTGCCGCTGGCCCGCCAGTGCCTGGTGATCGGCGCCGGCAACACCGCCATCGACATGGCCGTGCAGATGCAGCGCCTGGGCGCCGACGAGGTGACCCTGGTCTACCGCCGTGGCTTCGCCGAAATGGGCGCCACCGGCCACGAGCAGGACATCGCCAAGGCCAACGGCGTGCGCCTGCTGACCTGGGCGCGGCCCGAGCAGGTGCTGCTGGATGAGGCCGGGCGGGTGTGCGGCATGACGTTCGCCAGAACCCTGCTGGACAACGGCCGCCTGGTCGATAGCGGCGAGCGGTTCGAGCTGCCGGCGCAGGCCATCTTCAAGGCTATCGGCCAGGCATTCGACGGCGCCAGCCTGGTCGACGGCAAGGCCAGCGAACTGCGCCGCGAGGGCGAGCGCATCTGGGTCGACAGCGCCTGGCGCACCAGCGTGCCGGGCATCTATGCCGGTGGCGACTGCGTGCAGCCCGGGCAGGACCTCACCGTACAGGCCGTGCAGCACGGCAAACTGGCCGCCATGGCCATCCACCAGGACCTGATGACTCAAGTGGAGGCCGCGTGATGGCTGACCTATCGATCGATTTCGCCGGTATCCAGGCACCCAACCCGTTCTGGCTGGCCTCGGCGCCGCCCACCGACAAGGCCTACAACGTAGAGCGCGCCTTCGAAGCGGGCTGGGGCGGAGTGGTGTGGAAGACCCTCGGCGAGGACCCGGCAGCGGTCAACGTGTCGTCGCGTTACTCCGCGCACTACGGCAAGAACCGCGAAGTGCTGGGCTTCAACAACATCGAGCTGATCACCGACCGCAGCCTGGAGATCAACCTGCGCGAGATCGAACAGGTGAAGAAGAACTGGCCGGACCGCGCCCTGATCGTCTCGCTGATGGTGCCGTGCGAGGAGGAGTCGTGGAAGTTCATCCTGCCGCTGGTGGAAGCCACCGGCGCCGATGCCATCGAGCTGAACTTCGGCTGCCCGCACGGCATGCCCGAGCGCGGCATGGGCGCGGCGGTGGGGCAGGTGCCGCAGTACGTGGAGATGGTCACCCGCTGGTGCAAGACCTATTGCCGCCTGCCGGTGATCGTCAAACTCACCCCCAACATCACCGACGTGCGCCTGCCGGCCCGCGCTGCACTGGCTGGCGGTGCCGATGCGGTGTCGCTGATCAACACCATCAACTCGATCACCTCGCTTGACCTCGACGCGATGGTCGCCCGCCCCATCGTCGGCGGGCGCAGCACCCATGGCGGCTACTGCGGCTCGGCGGTCAAGCCGATTGCGCTGAACATGGTTGCCGAGATCGCCCGTGACCCGGCCACCCGCGGCCTGCCGATTTCCGGCATTGGCGGCATTGGCAGCTGGCGCGACGCCGCCGAGTTCATCGCCCTCGGCTGTGGTTCGGTGCAGGTGTGTACGGCGGCCATGCTGCATGGCTTTCGCATTGTCGAGGAGATGCAGGACGGCCTGTCGCGCTGGATGGACGACAAGGGTTACGCGCGCATCAGTGACTTCTCTGGCAAGGCAGTGGCCAACACCACGGACTGGAAGTACCTGAACATGAACTATCAGGTGATCGCCAAGATCGACCAGGACGCCTGCATCGGCTGCGGCCGCTGCTTCATCGCCTGCGAAGACACCTCGCACCAGGCCATCGACAACCTACTCAAACCCGACGGCACGCACAGCTATGAGGTCAAGGACGAGGAGTGTGTGGGTTGCAACCTGTGCCAGATCACCTGCCCGGTGGAGAACTGCATCAGCATGGTTGAGCAACCCAGTGAACAGCCCTACATGAACTGGACCCAGGACCCGCGCAACCCCTATTGCGAGGTGGTGTAACGGTCTAGCGGCTGGGTGATCTTGCTGCTCTTGTGGGAGCGAATTCATTCGCGATCAGGGTTGGCGCGGGGTTGCCTGCTTATCGCGGATAGATCCGCTCCCACTGGAGTTTTGGTGGAGCGCCTGAAGCTGGCTCAGGCATCCAGTCCTATACCGCGCAATACCACGCTGGTCACCGTCTGCACGGCATGCTCGAACTGCAGGTCGGACAGCGGTTGGTCGTCGTTGAGCAGGGCGATCTGGTAGTTGAAGTCGGCGAAGTGCTGGGTCGAGGCCCAGATCATGTACAGCAGGTAGTCCGGTGCCACCGGCAGGATGCGCTTGCTCTCCACCCACTCGCGAACCTTGGCTTCCTTGAGCTTGGCCCAGTCGTACAGGCTCTCGCGCAGCCTCTCGCCGAGCACCGGCGCATTCTGGATGATCTCGCTGGCCCAGACCTTGGAGCCGTACGGGCGGCTGCGCGAGTGGTTCATCTTGGCGCGGATGTAGGTGGTCAGGACCACGCGCGGGTCGTCGTACAGCTCGAAGCACAGCGCATCCTGTTTCCACACTTCCAGCAGGTTGACCAGTACCGCGCGGTACAGCTCTTCCTTGGTCTTGAAGTAGTAGTGCAGGTTGGATTTGGGCAGTTCCACCAACTGGGCGATGTCCTGCATCGAGGCACCGGCGAAGCCGCGCTCGGCGAACACCTGCTCGGCGGCCAGGAGGATCTTTTCGGTGTTCTTCTGGCGGATGCCGATCTTGCGGTTGCTCATCGAGAATTCAGGCCGACGCGGACAGAGGCGGGGGCCAAACATAGCACCGATCGGTAGGCGCCGGGGAGCGCCAGGGCCCTGGCTAAAGAGCCGGCGCCATCCCAAGGAGGGGAGGATGGCACCGGCCGGGAGAAAACTGAGGTGAGCTTTTCGCTTTGCCGCAGGGTGTGCCGTGCGCGCCAGGGGCCACGCATGGGCGTGTGCTGCGCGTGGCACACCCTGCGCGCACCGGACGCTTAGAACCTATCTACGATCTCGCGAGCTAGAGCCAGCCAAGGCAAAAACAGCCGAGGAAGCGCAGTTTACGAGCTGTAAATGAGCATTCCGAGGCTGTTTTTAACGCCGTATGGCCGACGCGCAGCAGATCGTAGACAGGTTCTTAGAAGTGCGCCTTGACCAGCAGGCTGATGGCGCTCTGGTCGGTGCCGCCGAGGATGTCCTCGCCGACGAAGCTTTCGTCCTCGATGCCGTACTTGTCGCTCCAGTAGTCGTATTCGACCCCGACATAGACCTTCTGGCCAACGCCGAAGGCCTTGGCCACGTCGTACTTGATCTGCGGGTTGAAGTGCAGGTTGGCATGGTAGCTGTCGTCGTTGTCCACCACCCAGTCCATGAAGCCGTCGAGCACCAGGTCGGAGTTGCCGACCGGGATGGTGTAGCTCCACACCGGGGTGATCTGCCAGACGTTGTCACCGTCGCGCTTGCCGTCGGTGGTGCGCAGGTAGGTGTTGAGCTGGAAGTAGTCGAAGCCGGGGATATTCAGGTCGATGGCCGGGCCGATCAGGTAGGAGTCGACATCGTCTTCGCCGAATTCATAGGTGGTGGCCAGCAGCACGTCCTTGATCGGGCCGAAGGACAGGTCGGCGCCGCTGATCTTGCCCAGCGACAGGCGCGGGCTGATTTCGCCGTAGAAGGTGTGGCCGTCACCGGCACCGTTTTCCGCCTCGCCGTTGTACTTGATGACGTCGACGAAGGCGAACAGATCGCCGAAGCTCCAGCCGCTGGCATGTTCGTAGGTGATGGTCTGCTGCTTGTCCGGGTCGACGGTGAAGTCGGTGCCGTTCAGGTAGGTCAGGCTGTTGTCCTGCCACTGCAACAGGTCGCCGGCGAGGGCCTGGCCAGCGGTCAACAGGCCGCCTGCCAGCATCAGGGAGGTTAGGGTGCGCTTCATGGGGGTGCTCCTGAATGGTCGAATTATGGTTTTGAACCTGTCGTGTTGGTCAGGCTTTCTTGTATGAGCAAGAACAGCGCCAGTTCCTGTCTGTATGGACAGAAAAATTAAAGAACAGGGCGCTCTAGGGGGATTGCGGGCGTGCTGGCGGGCTGCCAGGGCCGTCTGTTCGATCTGGTGGCCGGCTAGCTCGGCCCGAGGCCTGGGTTGGGGCTGGAACGAGTGGCCAACTGCCGGCTTGAGTGCCTCAGCCTGGCGCAACTTTGCGCCATTGTGTGGCGTATATCGCTGATCGACAGGGTTGCCCCGGACCAGGCCGGGGCGCAGGGGCTACTTGACCAGGCGTGCATCCAGGCTGTTCTGCGCCAGGCGCCGGGCCTGGTCCTGGGTCATGCCGAGGCTGTCGTGCAAGGCGGCGAAGTTTTCCGTGACATAGCCGCCGAAGTAGGCCGGATCGTCGGAGTTCACCGTCACCTTCACCCCGCGTTCGAGCATCTGCAGGATGTTGTGCTGGCGCATGTCGGCGAACACGCGGAGCTTGGTGTTGGACAGCGGGCAGACGGTCAGCGGGATCTGTTCGTCGATGATGCGCTGCATCAGGCGTTCGTCTTCCATGGCACGTACACCGTGGTCGATGCGCTCGATCTTGAGCAGGTCGAGGGCTTCCCAGATGTACTCGGGCGGGCCTTCCTCGCCGGCATGGGCGACGCAGCGCAGGCCTTCGCTGCGGGCCTTGGCGAACACCCGCTGGAACAGGCGCGGCGGAAAGCCCATCTCCGAGCTGTCCAGGCCGACGGCGACGAAGGCATCGCGAAACGGCATGGCCTGCTCCAGGGTGTTGAACGCGGCTTCTTCCGGCAGGTGACGGAGGAAGCTGAGGATCAGGCCGTGGCTGATGCCCAGTTGCTTGTGGCCATCGTCGAGCGCCTGCTGGATGCCGCGCAGCACCACTTCGAAGGGGATGCCGCGGTCGGTGTGGGTCTGCGGGTCGAAGAACGGCTCGGTGTGGATGACGTTCTGTTGCTTGCACTTGAGCAGGTAGGCCCAGGTCAGGTCGTAGAAGTCCTGCTCGGTGCGCAGCACGTCGGCGCCCTGGTAGTAGAGGTCGAGAAATTCCTGCAGGTTGTTGAAGGCATAGGCCTGGCGCAGGCTGTCCACATCGCCCCAGGGCAGGGCGATCTTGTTGCGTTCGGCCAGGGCGAACAGCAGCTCGGGCTCCAGCGAGCCTTCCAGGTGCAGGTGCAGTTCGGCCTTGGGCAGGGCGTTGAGCCAGTCGTACATGGCGGCAATCTCGTGGTCGGGCGTGATGGGTGCAGTTTAATCGGTGTGGCGCTTGCCGCAGTGCATGGCTCTTGTGGGCGCGGCTTGGCGGCATTCCGCTTCAGTCGCGATTGAGCAGGCAGCAGCGAGTCGGCCCTGATCGCGGCTGAAGCCGCTCCCACACCAGCCCATAAGCGGTGTAGGCGCAGCATATGCGCCTAGGACTGAGCTTCTTCCCGGCGGTAGGCGTAGGTCTCGGCGAAGCGCGAGAGCATGTAGTCGCTGCAGGAAATCGGCGCGTATTTGGCCGGATGTTCAGGATTCTGGCAACCGGGCAGGCAGCTGATTTCGGTATCCGGGTGGGGTTCGGCGAAGAACGGCATGGAGTAGCGGTCCACCCCCAGTGGGCTGATAACCCGGTGCGGCGTGGACTTGTAGAGGTCGTTGCTCCAGCGCGCCAGCATGTCGCCGATGTTGACCACGAAGGTGCCGTCGATCGGCGGCGCGTCGATCCACTGGCCCTGCCGGTTCTGCACCTGCAGGCCGCCGGCGGCGTCCTGATACAGCAGGGTCACGCAACCGTAATCGGTGTGCGCGCCGGCGCCTTGCTGATCGCTGCTGCTGGCGGTCTGCCGTGGTGGATAGTGGATCAGGCGCAGCACGCTGATCGGCTGCTCGAAGCGCTGGTCGAAGAAGTCGCGCTCGATGCCCAGGGCCAGGGCCATGGCGCGCAGCAGGGTCTTGGCCAGTTCGTGCATGTCCAGGTAGTGCTGTTCCAGCAGCGCCTGCCAGCCGGGAATGTCCGGGTGGCGGTTGGGCCCGCGCAGCGGTTTGCCGGCCAGCACCTCGGGGTGCTCGGCGCTCAGGTGCAGGCCCATGTCGAAGGTTTCCTTGAGGTCGCAGGGCTGGCCGGGGTTGAGCTGTTCGGTGGCGATGGCGCCGTAGCCGCGGTGGTGGCGGGTCTGGGTGATGTCGATGCGCAGCTTCTCGGCGTCCGGGAGGGCGAAGAAGTCCACGGCGGCGGCCTTGAGTTCGGCGATGCGCGCGGCGCCGATCGGGTGGCCCTTGATGTAGAAGAAGCCCCACTGGCGGCAGGCCTGGTCGATCTGCCGGGCGACCTGCGGCCAGCCGGCCGGGTCGCTGTGGTACAGGGGGGCGATGTCGATGATCGGGAGTGAGTTCATGGATGCTCCTGGAGGGGTGTAGGTGCTGCGAGTCTTCTCGTACCCAGGGCAGCGAACAGGGCGCAATGCGCTGCGCCCTTGGTGCGCGGTTCTTTCCGGGGGAAAGGGACGGCGCGGTGGTGCTTGGTATTGCTTGGCTGGTGCTTGTGTGGGAGTGGCTTCAGCCGCGATCAGGGGCTACTCGAAGCTGCCTGGCTATCGCGGCTGAAGCCGCTCCTACAAAAGCTGTGCCCTCCTGCGGGGGCTGCTTACTTCGGTATCTCGGCGGAGATGCCTTTGACGTAGTAGTTCATGCCGGCCAGTTCGGCGTTGCTGGCGGTGCTGCCGGCCGGGATCTTGACCGCGCCGCTCTGGTCCATGATCGGGCCGGTGAAGGGGTGGAAGGAGCCGTCCTTGATGCTGGCGATGATGGTTTCGGCTTCGGCCTTGACCTCGGCCGGAACCAGGTCGCTGATCGGCAGTTCGATGGTGCCTTCCTTCAGGCCGCCCCAGTAGTCCTGCGGCGCCCAGGTGCCATCGATGACGGCCTGGGTGCTCTTCACATAGTGCGGGCCCCAGTTGTTGACGATCGAGGTGAGCACGGCTTTCGGCCCGAAGTGGGCCATGTCCGAGGCGTAGCCTACGGAGTAGACACCGCGGCGCTCGGCGGTCTGGATCGGTGCCGGGCTATCGGTGTGCTGGAACACCACGTCGACGCCCTGGTCGATCAGGGCGTTGGCGGCATCGGCTTCCTTGCCCGGATCGAACCAGGAGTTGACCCATACCACCTTGATTTCGGTGCCGGGGTTGTACTTGTCGAGGGCCAGCTGGATGGCGTTGATATCGCGGATCACTTCCGGAATCGGGAAGGAGGCGACGTAGCCGACTTTCTTGCTCTTGGTCATCTTGGCGGCGAGGAAACCGCCGACGTAGCGACCTTCATAGGACGTCGACAGGTAGGTGCCGAGGTTCTTGTCCTGCTTGTAGCCGGTGGCGTGCTCGAAGGTGACCTTGGGGAACTGCTTGGCGACCTTGGCGGTGGGGTTCATGTAGCCGAACGAGGTGGTGAACACCAGGTCGTAACCGCCCTTGGCCATGTTGCGGATGACCCGCTCGGCGTCGGCGCCTTCGGCCACGTTCTCGACGAAGCTGGTTTGTACCTGGTCGCCAAACTGCTTGATCAGCGCCTGGCGGCCCTGTTCGTGCTGGTAGGTCCAGCCGTGGTCGCCGATCGGGCCGACATAGACGAAGCCGACTTTCAGCGGGTCGGCGGCCAGTGCGCCGAGGGATGCGGTCAGGCCGATGGCGGCGGCAACGCCACGAACCAGGGCTTTGAGGGAGGGTGTGGACATAGGGTGCAGTGCTCCGTGTCGAATTTTTATGGGGGCGGCCGAAAGAGGCGTGACGACCAATGCAAAAAATTGACCAACAAGACAAATAAGCTTGGCGGGCGCTGCGCGGTTGATTTCGCGGGCTGTGCCTGCGGATAAAACTTGTCTTACTGGTCAATAACGGCGCGTTTTGCCGGCCCCAGGCCTGAAACTGGTGCAAGGCTGCAGGGCCCGTGCCGTCGATCCTTCAGCCGCCGACCAGTTGCCGCGCGGCCTGGCGGTGGGCGGCGATCAGTGCGCCGAGGTCGAGGCCCTCGATCTGTCCGTCGAGCACCCGCCAGCGCCCGCCGACCAGCACCCGGTCGGCGCGCTCGGCGCCACACAGCAACAGCGCGGAAAGCGGGTCGTGGCTGCCGGAGAAGCGCAGTTCGTCGAGCTTGAACAGGGCCAGGTCGGCCTGCTTGCCCACGGCCAGTTCGCCGATATCGCTGCGCCCGAGCAGCCTGGCCGAGCCGCGAGTGGCCCAGCCCAGGGCCAGTTGCGGGGTGATCCGCTCGGCGCCATAGCGCAAGCGCTGCAGGTAGAGGGCCTGGCGTGCTTCGAGGATCAGGTTGGAGGCATCGTTGGAGGCCGAGCCGTCCACGCCCAGGCCGACCGGGGCACCGGCTTCCTGCAGCGCCAGGGTCGGGCAGATGCCCGAGGCCAGGCGCATGTTCGACACCGGGCAGTGGCAGATGCCGGTGCCGGCGGCGCCCAGGCGGGCGATTTCCTCGGCATTGAAGTGGATGCCGTGGGCCAGCCAGGTACGCGGGCCGAGCCAGCCGACGCTGTCCAGGTAATCGACGGTGCGCAGGCCGAAGCGCTGCTGGCAGAAGGCTTCCTCGTCGAGGGTCTCGGCCAGGTGGGTGTGCAGGCGCACGTCCTGCTGGGCGGCCAGTGCGGCGCTGGCCTGCATGATCTCGCTGGTCACCGAGAACGGCGAGCAGGGCGCCAGGGCGATTTGTATCTGTGCCCCGGCGTCGCGCTGATGGTAGCGGCGGATCAGGCGCAGGCTGTCGTCGAGGATCACCTGGCCCTGCTGCACGGTCTGCTGCGGTGGCAGGCCGCCATCGTCCTGGCCCAGGCTCATCGAGCCACGGGTGAGCATGGCGCGCATGCCCAGCTCGCGCACGGCCTCGACCTGTACGTCGATGGCGTCCTCCAGGCCCTGGGGGAACAGGTAGTGATGGTCGGCGGCAGTGGTGCAGCCCGACAGCAGCAGCTCGGCCAGGGCCACGCGACAGGCCAGGGCCAGCTGCGCCGGGGTCAGCCGTGCCCACACCGGGTAGAGGCTCTGCAACCAGGGGAACAGCGGCTGGTTGACCACCGGCGCCCAGGCGCGGGTGAGGGTCTGGTAGAAGTGGTGATGGCTGTTGATCAGCCCCGGCAGCAGCACGTGCTGGCTGGCATCGAACACCTGCGCACAGGGTTGCGCGGGAACCTGGCCGGCGGCCAGCAGTTCGACGATCAGCGCGCCCTCGACGACCAGGCCGCCACGGGCGTCCTGGTCATTGGCGGTGAAGATGGCTTGTGGGTTCTTGATCCAGATACGCGCTGCGGACATGGCCGGCTCCTCTGAAAAGTGTGTTCAGGTTGGCCAGCTCAGTGTTGCCCTGTCTGCTGATCCAGGGGCGCCGAGGCGCGGGCGGGGCATTTCAATGGATCTTTAGTGGGAGCGGATTTATCCGCGATAGCCAGGCAACCCCGAGTCGACCCTGATCGCGAATGAATTCGCTCCCACGCACAGCCATAGCGGCCACAAACTATTTCAATGCCCGGCCTTCCACGGCTGGCCGAGGGACACCGGGGCGTACAGGCGGGTCTTTAGCGCATCGCGCGAGAGCACCACCAGCACCAGGATGGTGGCCACGTAGGGCAGCATCGCCAGCAGGTTGGCCGGGATGCTCAGACCGATGCCCTGAGCCACCAGGTGGAGGATGCTGGCCAGGCCGAACAGGTAGGCGCCGAGCAATACGCGGAACACCCGCCAGCTGGCGAACACCACCAGGGCCAGGGCGATCCAGCCGCGCCCGGCGCTCATGTTCTCCGCCCACATCGGCGTGTAGGCCAGCGACAGGTAGGCGCCGGCCATGCCGGTCATGGCACCGCCGAACAGCACCGCCAGGGTACGCACGCGCAGCACCGGCAGGCCCATGGCGCTGGCCGCATCGGGATTCTCGCCGACGGCCTGGAGGATCAGGCCGAGGCGGCTCTTGAGCAGCACCCAGGCCACCAGGCCGAACAGGGCAAACGACAGGTAGACCAGCAGATCCTGCTGGAACAGCATGTGGCCGAGCAGCGGGATGTCGGCCAGCAGCGGGATGGCGATCGGCTCGAAGCCGGCCAGCGGCTTGCCGACCCAGGCGGCGCCGACGAAGGACGACAGGCCGACGCCGAAGATGGTCAGGGCCAGGCCGGTGGCCACCTGGTTGGCCTGGCAACCGAGGGCGACCAGGGCGAACAGCGCGGCCAGCAGCATGCCGGCCAGGCAGGCCAGCAGCACGCCGAGCCACAGGCTGCCGGTGGCGAGGGCGACGATGAAGCCGATCACCGCGCCGAACAGCATCATGCCTTCCTGGCCGAGGTTGAGGACGCCACTTTTCTCGCACACCAGCTCGCCGAGGGCGACCAGCAATAGCGGGGTGCCGCAGCGCACCATGGCGTTGAGAATGTTGCTTAACAGGTCGAGATCCATAGTTTTGAAGCCTCAGGCTGCGCGTTGCGGGCGGCAGGTGGACGAAGGTGGGTAACCTGTGGGAGCGGCTTTAGCCGCGATTGGGGCAGCACCGGTGCCTGCAAGAGCAATCGCGGCTAAAGCCGCTCCCACAGGGAGTGACGAGTAGCTGTCCATCAGGCGCTGGCCGCTTCGGGCAGGGCGGCGCGCTGGCGCCATTTCAGGTTCAGGCGCAGGCGGTAGAGGATCAGCACGTCGCAGGCCAGCAGGTAGAACAGCATCATTCCCTGGAACAGCTCGGTCAGCGATTGCGGCAGGTTGAGGGTCATCTGCGCGCTTTCGCCGCCCAGGTAGAGCAGGGCCATCAGCAGGCCGGCGAAGAGGATGCCCAGCGGGTTGAGGCGGCCGAGGAAGGCCACGGTGATCGCCGCGTAGCCATAGCCGGGCGAGACCTGCGGCACCAGCTGGCCGATCGGCCCGCTGACTTCGCTGACCCCGGCCAGCCCGGCCAGGCCGCCGCTGATCAGCAGCACCAGCCACACCAGTTTCTTCTCGCGGAAACCGACGAAGCCGGCGGCGCGCTGGTCCAGACCAAGCACCTTGATCTGGAAGCCGATGAAGCTTTTCTGCAGCAGCACCCACACGGCCACCAGGGCGAACAGGGCGAAGCACACGCCGATATGCACGCGGCCATCTTCGAACAGCTGCGGCAGGCGGCTGGCGTCACCGAACATGGCCGACTCGGGGAAGCTGAAGCCGTGCGGGTCCTTCAGCGGGCCGTGGACGAAGAACAGCAGCAGGTTGAGGGCGATGTAGTTGAGCATGATGGTGGTGAGGATTTCATTGGCGTTGAACTGCGTGCGCAGCCAGGCCGCCAGCGCGCCCCAGGCGGCGCCGCCGAGCACCCCGGCAGCCAGTACGCAGGCCAGCGCCCAGGGCGTGTCCCAGCCGATGATGTTGACCGCCACCGCGCTGCCGGCCAGCGCGCCGATCAGCAGCTGACCTTCGGCGCCGATGTTCCAGATGCGTGCCTGGTAGGCCACGGCCAGGCCGAAGGCGCAGAGCAGGATCGGCAGGGCCTTGATCAGCAGTTCGGAGACCCCGTAGAAGTCGCTGATCGGCGCGATCAGCAGGGTATGAAAGGTGACCAGCGGATCGTGGCCGAGCACGGCGAACAGCAGCGCGCCGCTGAGCAGGGTGAGCACCCCGGCCAGCAGCGGCGACAGCAGGAGCATGGCGCGCGACTGCTGGATACGGGGTTCGAGGGATAACAGCATGGCGGCGTTCTCGTCAGGCGGCGTCTTGCGGGGAAGCGAACTGGCCGGCCATCCAGCGGCCGACCTCCACGGTATGGGTCTGCCCGGTGGCTTGCAGCGGCGACAGGCGGCCGCTGCACAGCGCGCCGAGGCGGTCGCTGATCTGGAACAGCTCGTCGAGATCCTCGGAGATCACCAGGATCGCCGCGCCGGCATCGCGCAGGGCGATCAGCGCGCGGTGGATGGCCGCCGCGGCGCCGACATCCACGCCCCAGGTGGGGTGCGCGGCGACCAGCAGCCTGGGGTTCTGCAGGATCTCGCGACCGAGGATGAATTTCTGCAGGTTGCCGCCGGACAGGCTGCGCGCCTGGGACTGGGCGTCCGGGGTCTTCACCGCGAAGCGGCGGATGATCTCCTCGGCCAGCTCCAGCACCTTGTGCGAGCGGATCATGCCGTGGCTCAGCAGGCCGTGCTGGAAGGCCGTGAGCAGGGCGTTGTCGGCCAGGCTCAGCTCCGGCACGGCGCCGTGGCCAAGGCGTTCGGCGGGGACGAAGGCCAGGCCGCGCTGGCGGCGGGCATCGGGATAGAGATTGGCCACCGGCTCGCCATCGATGCTGATGCGCGCGCGCTCGTCATTCGGTAGGCGTACTTCGCCGCAGAGCAGGGCGAGCAGTTCGTCCTGACCGTTGCCGGCGACCCCGGCAATGCCGACTATCTCGCCGCTGCGTACCTCCAGGCGCAGGTTGTGCAGCGAGGTGCCGAACGGGTCGGCGTTGTCCCAGCTCAGGTCATCCACACGCAGCCGGGTCAGCCCACCCGTGACCTTCGGGTAGCTGGCCTCCAGGCCTTCGGCATCGCCGACCATCAGGCGCGCCAGTTGCAGGTCGCTGCACTCGCTTGGCACGCACTCGCCGGAAACCCGGCCGGCGCGCAGCACCGTGGCGCTGTGGCAGAGCGCGCGCACCTCGCCGAGCTTGTGGCTGATGAACAGGATGCTGCAGCCCTCGGCCGCCAGGGCGCGCAGGGTGACGAACAGCTCGTCGACCTCCTGCGGGGTGAGCACCGAGGTCGGCTCGTCGAGGATCAGCAGGCGGATGTCCTGCATCAGGCAGCGGATGATTTCCACCCGTTGGCGTTCGCCGATCGACAGGCTGTGCACCAGGCGTTCCGGCTCCAGGCCCATGCCGTAGCGCTGCGACACCTCGCGGATCTTCGGCTCCAGCTGCTGCGGCGTGCCGGCCTGGCGGCCGAGGGCCAGGGCGATGTTCTGCGCCACGGTCAGGGTCTCGAACAGCGAGAAGTGCTGGAACACCATGCCGATGCCCAGGTCGCGGGCCTGGGCCGGGTCGCGTACCTGGATGCGCTGGCCCTGCCAGTACAGCTCGCCGCTGTCCGGCTGGGTCACGCCGTAGATGATCTTCATCAGGGTGCTCTTGCCGGCGCCGTTCTCGCCCAGCAGGGCATGGATCTCGCCCGGCTGGATGCGCAGGTCGATGCGGTCGTTGGCCAGGCAGCCGGGGTAGCGCTTGCTGATGGCGCGCAGTTCCAGGCGCGCTGGCGATGCTGATGGGGACATGGGCGGCTCGGTGGTTGGGTTTCGACTGCTGTGCATAAGCAAAAATTTGGCCAATTAGTCAGGAAATTTTTCGGGGCCTGCGCCGGCGGCCTCTTGCTGCGCGGCGCTGCCCGTGGCGTGGCGGTCGGCGGCAGGAAGCTGCCCGACTCTGGTGCGTCGTGCACCGCCCGGGAGCCGGCCGGGAAAGCGCGTCGAGGCCAGCCCGTGGCGGCTTGGTCATCCGGCTGTTGATAAAAAAGTCAAACAAAAACAGGTACTTGTATCTATTGGTCAAAAAATGTGCAGAGCTGCGCAGGGCCTGCCGCGACTGGCCTGCAGCCAGCGCTACAGAGGTTATGCACAGCTTCGTCCACAGAAACTGTGGAGCTTTGTGGGCAAGTGCCGGTGGCAGGCGGGTGCGGCCTTGCGGGCCAGCTAGCGCAAATGAATGGGCTATGTCCTTCTTATGGGGCGTATGGGGGGGCGAGCATGGATTGCCCTGTATTGCGCGGCGCGCCTGCGTGGGTAGGTTGGCGTTGAGCGCAGCGAAGCCCAACAACCGAGGCAGGATCGTTGGGCTTCGTCGCGCTGCTCCTCAACCCAACCTACGACTGAAACCGTCCCCGATAACCTGTTCACGATTTCCCTACGGGAGCGAAGCGCTGCCGGCCGCTGGTGGCGGAGTCAGGCCGCAGCCCTTGAGAATGATGCGGATCAGGTTGTCGCCGGCCTGGTTGAAGTCCTGGCGGGTCAGCTTGCTCTTGCCCACCACCCGGCAGATCTGCGAGCCGAAGTCGGCGTAATGCTGGGTGCTGCCCCACAGCAGGAAGATCAGGTGCACCGGGTCCACCGGGTCGATCTTGCCGGCGTCGATCCAGGCCCGGAACACCGCGGCGCGGCTGTTGAACCAGCTGCGGTAGTCCTGGTTGAAATACTCGCTGAGGCAGGGCCCGCCACTGATCACTTCCATGGCGAAGATGCGCGAGGCGTCGGGGTGCTTGCGCGAGAACTCCATCTTGGCGCGGATGTAGCGGCTCAGTGCCTCGGCCGGGTCGTCGTCGACGGTGAGGTGGTTGAAGGTGCTGTCCCACAGATCGATGATGTTGGCCAGCACCGCCAGGTACAGGCCCAGCTTGTTGCTGAAGTAGTAGTGCAGGTTGGCCTTGGGCAGCCCGGCCTTGAGGGCGATGGCGTTCATGCTGGTGCCCTTGAAACCGTGGCGGGCGAACTCTTCCTCGGCGGCGGCGAGAATGACTTCCTCATTGTGCTGGCGAATGCGCCCGGCCGGTTTCTCCAGGCTGTTGCTGTGCGAAGGGATGTACAGGTTCATCGAGGCTCTCGGACGGGCAGTGGAAAGGTCTGACGCTGGCGACCTTGCAATTTCCTGACCAGATGATCACGAATTGCCCGAATGCCCTGCACCAGGCCAGCGAGCCGGCGCGCAATCCCGTGGGAGCGGCTTTAGCCGCGAACCCTGGCCGCTCGGTGTTGCCGGCTTTCGCG
>NZ_WELL01000008.1:24974-36619 GCF_009799935.1 Pseudomonas sp. L-22-4S-12
GCTGAAGCCGCTCCTACAAGAGCGTGACGTTTCTGCGCTGGGCCAGTGAGCCGGCTCGCAACCCCGTAGGAGCGGCTTTAGCCGCGAACCTTGGCCGCTCGGTGTTGCCGGCTTTCGCGGCTGAAGCCGCTCCTACAAGAGCGTGACGTTTCTGCGCTGGGCCAGTGAGCCGGCGCGCAACCCCGTGGGAGCGGCTTTAGCCGCGAACCCAGACTGCTCGGTGTTGCCGGTTTTTCGCGGCTGAAGCCGCTCCTACAAGAGCAGGGCGCGTCTACGGCGCGATGGGCTGCGCCTGTTCGGAAATCCAGCGGCCGAGCAGGGCGCGTTCGGCTTCGGTCATCTGGGTCAGGTTGCCCAGGGGCATGATCCGGCTGTCCACCGCCTGGGCCTTGATCCGCGCAGCCTGCTGGCGGATCTGCGCGGCGCTGTCGAACATCACCCCGGCCGGCGCGCTGGCGAACAGCGGGCTGCTCGGCTTGGCCGCGTGGCAGCTGGCGCAGCGCTGGGCGATCACCAGTTGCACCTGGCTGAACTCGACCGGCGCATTGGCGGCGCCGGACTCATGCCGCGGGGCGCTGACGAAGGCCAGGCAGAGCATGCCCAGGGCGGCTGCCGGCAGGGTCCAGGCGAACTGCTGGCTGAGGTGGCGGGTGTTGAAGTAGTGCCGCACGCCGATCGACAGGGCGGCGATGGCGGCCAGGATCAGCCAGTTCCAGGCGCTGCCGTAGGTGCTGGGGAAGTGGCTGCTGATCATGATGAACAGCACCGGCAGGGTGAAGTAGTTGTTGTGCCGCGAACGCAGCAGGCCCTTGGCCGGAAGCGCCGGGTCGGGGGTGCGGCCGGCGGCGATGGCGGTGACCAGGGCGCGCTGCGCCGGCATGATGGTGCGGAACACGTTGCCGACCATGATGGTGCCGATCAGCGCACCCACATGCAGGTAGGCGCCACGGCCGCTGAATACCGCGCTGTAGCCCCAGGCGGCGGCGACCAGCAGGCCGAACAGGACGATGCCGAGCAGCAGCGGTTGGCGCCCCAGGGGCGAGTCGCACAGCCAGTCATAGGTCAGCCAGCCGAGGGCCAGCGAGCCGAGGCCGATGGCGACGGCCAGCCACGGCGCCAGGTCGCTGCCGGGGGCCAGCAGGTACAGGCTCGGCTCGAGGTAGAACACCAGGGTCAGCAGGGCCACGCCGGACAGCCAGGTGCTGTAGGCCTCCCACTTGAACCAGTGGAGTTTCTCCGGCATCCGCGGTGGGGCCAGCTTGTACTTTTCCAGGTGGTAGATGCCGCCGCCGTGGATCGCCCACAGGTCGCCGGCCAGGCCGTCGCGCGGGGCGCGCCGGTCCAGGTGGTTCTCCAGCCAGACGAAGTAGAACGAGGCGCCGATCCAGGCGATGCCGAAGATCATGTGCGACCAGCGCACCACCAGGTTGAGCCATTCGAGCAGGTGTGCAGCCAAGGTGTTATCCCCTGTGGATGGATGCCGGGTCGAGCAGCCACTGCTCGGCCTCGGGGAAGAAGTGTTCGTCGCAGTTGGCGCCGGGGCCGGCGCGGTCGATCACCAGAAAGTCATCCTCGGCGGCCAGGCACAGCACCGGGTGGTGCCACACGCCCTTGCGGTAGTTGACGCCCTGGCGGCCGTTGCTGAGGAAGGCGCGCAGCTGGTCGCCGTGCAGCTGCTCGGTGGGCGCGGCGACGACGATGAGGAACGGCTGGCCGTTGAGTGGCATGAACGCCTGGCTGCCCAGCGGATGGCGTTCGAGCATGGCGATGGTCAGCGGCATCGGCAGCGCCGTGGCGTGGAACAGGCTGATGATCGCCCTGTCGTCGGCGCCGCTGGTCTGTACCTCGGCCTGGCGGTGGTAGCGCCGGGTCGAGCCGTTGTTGATCAGGAAGAACTCGCGGCCCTCGGCCTCGATCACCTCGCCGAAGGGGGCGAAGGCCTGGGCGGTCAGCGGTTCGATGGTCAGTGTGCGCATGGGTGAAACTCTCGGCGGTTCTGTGTAGGAGCCAGCTTGCTGGCGATCCGGGTTGCATGACGCAGTGAGTGGGCGGTCGATCGCCAGCAAGCTGGCTCCTACAGGTTCAGGCAGGCTCCTGCGGGGTTATCTGGCCGGCTTGCCGAACAGGCGCAGGCGGCTGACGCCACCGTCCGGGAAGATGTTCAGGCGTACATGGGTCACCGGGCCCAGTTCGTTGAGCGCACTGAAGCGCTGCTCGCAGTCCATCTGCAGCTTCTGGCTGGGCAGCAGCTCGCGCCAGAACAGGCTCTGGGTCTCGATCTGCGCATCGGTGCCGCCCTTCACGTAGGCCGCCTGCAGCGAGCAGCTGTCCGGGTAGTTGCCCTTGTAGTGCAGGGTGTCGACCAGCACTTCCTCGATCACGCCGGGGTGGCCGAGTTGCACGATCACCCAGTCGAAGCCGGGCGTGCGCCGCCGTGCGGTTTCCCAGCCGCCGCCCATGTTCTCGGCGCGGCCGGGGTTGAGGATGTTGCTCATGCTGCCGTAGTGCTCGTCGGAGCAGGCCAGGGCGCGGCCACCGTTGAGGGCGGCGGCCAGGTCGAGGCTGTCGGTGCCGGCGGCCGACCAGTCGCGGTAGGGGATGCCGTACACGCGCAGGCGCGCCACGCCGCCGTCCGGGTAGATGTTCAGGCGCAGGTGGGTCCACGGTCGGTCGTCATCGATGGCGTGCAGGTGCTGGCTGTTGCCTTGCAGGGCCACGGCGGGCAGCACTTCACTCCACAGGGTGGCGTCGTCCGGATCGCCGCCGCCGTCGATGAAGCAGGCTTCCAGCGAGGCCGATGGCGGGTAGTTGCCGGTGAAGAAGCGGGTGTCGATGTCCACGCCCTTGATCGAGCCAGGTACGCCCAGGCGCAGCACGGCATGGTCATGACCCTCGAAGCGCTTGCGCCGGGACTCCCAGCCGTCCATCCACTTGCCGTTGTCGTCGTACAGGCCTTCCTTCCACACCGCCGGGGTGGGTTGCAGCATGCGTTCGACCGGGGCGAACCAGTCGTCGCTGACGGACAGGGCGCGGGTGCCGAGGCGGGCATCGGCCAGGTTGAGGTATTTCTCGAAGGGGGCGGCATGGGTCTTCACGGGTCGGTATCCAGTCAGAGGGCTTGCAGGCGGAACAGGGCGATCCGGTTGATTTCCGCCAGGGCGGTGGCGAATTCCTGTTCCGGGCTGTGGTGGAGGCGTTGTTCGAAGGCGGCGAGGATCTGCTGGCGGTTGCTGCCCTTGACCGCCTTGATGAAGGGGAAGCCGAAGCGCGCCTTGTACGCCGCGTTGAGCGCGGTGAAGCGGGCGAACTCCTCGGGGCTGCAGTCCTGGATGCCGGCGCCGGCCTGTTCGGCGCTGGAGGCGGCGGTCAGCTCGCCACGGATGGCGGCCTTGCCGGCCAGGTCCGGGTGGGCGTTGATCAGCGCCAATTGTTCATCGCGGCTGGCGGCCAGCAGCACGCGGGCCATTTGCGCATGCAGGCTGTCGATCTCGTCGAAGCTGGCCGGCTCGCCCTGGTCGTAGGTGCGTTCGGCGACCCAGGGCGAGTGTTCGTAGATGTCGGCGAAGGCGGCGATGAAGGCTGCGCGTGACAGGCTCGACGGGGTCAGGCTGTGGAAGCGGCTCATGGCTGCACCTGCGGCGGGCAGGGGTGCACGGCGTGCCAGTGACGGGCGATGTCGACGCGGCGGGCACACCACACGCGCTCGTGGTCTTTCACGTAGGCAATGAAGCGCTGCAGGGCGGCGAGGCGCGCCGGGCGGCCGAGCAGGCGGCAGTGCATGCCGATTGAGAGCATTTTCGGCGCGCCGGCCTGGCCCTCGGCGTAGAGCACGTCGAAGGCATCCTTGAGATAGGTGAAGAAGTCGTCGCCGCTGTTGAAGCCCTGCGCCTGGGTGAAGCGCATGTCGTTGGTGTCCAGGGTGTAGGGGATCACCAGGTGCGGCTGGCCGTGCGGGGTGTGTTTTTCCCAGTAGGGCAGGTCGTCGTCGTAGGTGTCGCTGTCGTAGAGGAAGCCGCCTTCCTCCATCACCAGGCGCCGGGTGTTCGGCCCGGTGCGCCCGGTGTACCAGCCCAGCGGGCGCTGGCCGGTAAGCGCGGTGAGGATGCGGATGGCTTCGGCCATGTGCGCGCGTTCCTCGGCTTCGGGCATGTCTTGGTAGTTGATCCAGCGCAGGCCGTGGCTGCAGATCTCGTGGCCATCGGCGACCATCGCGCGGATCGCCTCGGGGTGGCGCTGGGCGGCCATGGCCACGGCGAAGATGGTCAGCGGGATGCTCTCTGCGCGGAACAGCCTGAGCAGACGCCAGACGCCGGCGCGGCTACCGTATTCATACAGCGACTCCATGCTCATGTGGCGCGCGCCGGGCAGCGGCTGGGCGGCGACCATCTCGGAGAGGAAGGTTTCCGATTCGCCATCGCCATGCAGGATGCAGCGCTCGCCGCCTTCCTCGTAGTTGAGCACGAAGGACAGGGCGATATGCGCGTCGCCCGGCCACTGCGGGTGGGGCGGCGTGCCGGCATAGCCGATCAGGTCGCGAGGGTAGTCGGTGGCCAAGTCGGGCTTCCTCTGCTGTGTTATGGGTACAGTGTGGTTTATGAAAAGCAGGGTGGCGCTGCCGTTGCCGGCGCTGGCAAGGGTCTTGCAAAAAACTTGCCCGATTGGTCAAGTATAGAAGCCGATCAGCAGCCGGCCTGCACGGGCAGCGCCGGGCCAGCGACAGGAGAATGTTATGGGCCGTTTGACCACCCACGTACTGGATGCCGCCCACGGTCGCCCGGGCAGTGCCATCGCCATCGAGCTGTACCGCGTGGATGACGCGCAGCTGCAACTGCTCGGCCGCACGCAGACCAACGCCGACGGGCGCTGCGCGGCGCCTTTGCTGGAAGGCGCGGCGTTCAGCGCCGGCACCTACCAGTTGCAGTTCGCCGTGGGCGACTACTACCGGGCCCTCGGTGTGGCAGTGCCCGAACCGGCTTTCCTCGATGTCATCGTGCTGCGTTTTGGCGTGGCCGACAGCACGCAGCACTACCATGTGCCGCTGCTGGTTTCGCCCTACAGCTACTCGACCTATCGCGGCAGCTGAGCCGCTTTGGTGCCGGCCAGGTTGATCGAAGGGTCAGCTTGCTTCGCGCTGGTGCACGCAGCGCCCGGCGGCGTAGGTGGCGCGAATCACCCGGTCGTCGCCGAGGGTGATCAGGGCGAACAGGCTCTCTTCCAGGCTGCCGGCCTGGCGCAGGCGGTAGTCGAGCAGCGGTGTGGCCTTGCGGTCGAGGACGACGAAATCGGCGTCCTTGCCCGGCAGGAAGTTGCCCAGCCGGTCATCCAGATACAGCGCCCTGGCGCCGCCCAGGGTGGCCAGGTGCAGCAGCTTGAACGGGTGGGTCTGGTGGCCGCGCAGCTGGCCGACCTTGTACGCCTCGCTGAGGGTGCGCAGCTGGGAGAAGCTGGTGCCGCCACCGACATCGGTGCCCAGGCCGACGCGCACGCCGTGGCGCTCCATCTTCTCCAGGTCGAACAGGCCGCTGCCGAGGAACAGGTTGGAGGTGGGGCAGAACGCCAGCGCCGAACCGGTTTCGGCCAGGCGCTGGCAATCGCCGTCGCACAGGTGGATGCCATGGGCGAACACCGCGCGGGCGCCGAGCAACCGGTGGTGGTCGTAGACATCCAGGTAGCTGGTGCGCTCGGGGAATAGCGCCTGCACCCAGTCGATCTCGCGCAGGTTTTCCGCCAGGTGGGTGTGCAGGTACAGATCCGGGTATTCGCGCAGCAGGCGGGCGGCCTGGTCGAGCTGCGCGGGGCTGCTGGTGGGGGCGAAGCGCGGGGTCACCGCGTAGTGCAGGCGGCCCTTGCCGTGCCAGCGCTCGATCAACGCCTTGCTCTCGGCGTAGCCGCTTTGCGGGGTGTCGAGCAGGTAATCCGGGGCGTTGCGGTCCATCAGCACCTTGCCGGCAATCAGGCGCAGGTCGCGTTGCTCGGCGGCGCCGAACAGGGCATCCACCGACTGCGGATGCACGGTGCCGAACACCAGTGCGGTGGTGGTGCCGTTGCGCAGCAACTCCTGGATGAACAGCTCGGCGACCTCGGCGGCATGGGCCGGATCGGCGAAGCGCGACTCCACCGGGAAGGTGTAGGTATTCAGCCAGTGCAGCAGGTCTTCGCCATAGGCGCCGATCATGCCGGTCTGCGGGTAGTGGATATGCGTGTCGATGAAGCCGGGGCAGAGCAGGCTATCGGGGAAGTGCTGCACCTCCACCTCGGCGGGCAGCTGGGCCAGCAGCTCGGTGGCCGGGCCGGCGCGCAGGACCTTGCCGTCCTGCACCAACAGCAGGCCGTCGGCGAAGTATTGGTGGCTGTGGGCGTTACCCACTTCGGCGGGGTCGGCCAGGCTGTGCAGCAGGGCGGCGCGAAAGGCTTGGATCTGGCTCATGGGTATTCCGCAAATGCTCGGGTGGCGTACAGAGGTTGCTTGCGTGGGAGCGGCTTCAGCCGCGATGCAGGCCACACACCAGCATCGCGGCTGAAGCCGCTCCCACAAAAATCAGGCACGGCGTGAGTCTGGCAGCAACCGTGCCAGGGGCGAGCTGCCCTTGGCCGACTGGCTGCCGAAGTTGGCGTTGTAGGTGGCGATCACTTCGCCGGCGATGGACACGGCAATCTCCATCGGCAGTTTGCCTTTGACCTCGCTCAGGCCCATGGGGCAGCGCATGCGTTGCACCAGCTCGCCGGCCAGGCCGCGCTCGCGCAGGCGGTGTTCGAAGCGCGCGCGCTTGCTCTTCGAGCCGATCAGGCCGAACCAGGTGAAGTCGTTGCGGGCGAGGATTGCGGCCGCCAGTTCCAGGTCGAGCTGGTGGTTGTGGGTCATGACGATGAAGTAACTGCCGGCCGGTTGCTCGGCCACCTCGTCGACGGGCTCGTCGCTGAGGATGCGTTCCACCCCGCGCGGCAGCGGGTCGGGAAACTCGGCTTCGCGGGAGTCGATCCAGCGCACCTTGCACGGCAGGCTGGCGAGCAGCGGTACCAGGGCGCGGCCGACATGCCCGGCGCCGAACAAGGCGATGCGCGCCTGGGCGCGGCCGATGGGTTCGAACAGCAGCACGGTGGCGCCGCCGCAGCACTGGCCGAGGCTGGCGCCGAGGGCGAAGCGTTCCAGGCGCGGCTGCTGGGCACCTGCTTCGAGCATTTCGCGGGCGATCTGCAGGGCCTTGTATTCCAGGTGGCCGCCGCCGATGGTGTCGTGGCTGCGTTCGCTGGCAACCACCATCTTCGCCCCGGCATTGCGCGGGGTGGAGCCGCGCTCCTCGATCACGGTGACCAGCACGCAGGGCTGATCCTGCTGCTGCAGGTCGGCCAGGGCTTCGAGCCAGTTGTTCATTGTCTTTCGCCTCCGTCGGAGTCGTGCGGTTCTTCATGGCTGGTGGCACTGCTTTCGAAGGAGCGGCTTCAGCCGCGAATCAGGCCGCTGCAGGGCTTCGCGGCTGAAGCCGCTCCTACGGTCAGCATGGCTGCTCCTTTGGCGCCCGCACGGCTGCTTTCATCTGCTGCACGCCCCACAGCACCCGTTCCGGGGTGGCGGGGGCGTCGATATCTGGTTGCACGCGGTAGTCGGCGATGCTCGCCACGGCGTCCTTGATCGCGCACCAGGCGGCGATGCCGAGCATGAACGGCGGCTCGCCGACGGCCTTGGAGTGGAACACCGTGTCTTCCGGGTTCTGGCGCTTCTCCACCAGCTTGATCCGCAGGTCGGCCGGCATGTCGGCCACCGTGGGAATCTTGTAGCTGGCCGGGCTGCTGGTCAGCAGGCGGCCCTGGGCGTCCCATACCAGCTCCTCGCAGGTCAGCCAGCCGACGCCCTGGAGAAAGCCGCCCTCGACCTGGCCGATGTCGATGGCCGGGTTCAGCGAGGCGCCGACGTCATGCAGGATGTCCGTGCGCAGCAGCTTGTATTCGCCGGTCAGGCTGTCGACCAGCGCCTCGACGCAGGCCACGCCGTAGGCGAAGTAGTAGAACGGGTGGCCCTGGCCGCTGGCGCGGTCGTAGTGGATCTTCGGCGTGCGGTAGTAGCCGGTGGAGGACAGCGACACCTGGCCGATCCAGGCCAGCCGCGCCAGCTCGGCGAACGGCAGCAGCTGCTCGCCGACGCGCACCTGGTTGTTGCGAAATTCGACTTCGCTCTCGGCCACGCCGAAGTGCCGGGCGGCGAATTCGACCAGGCGCGCCTTGATGATCTCGGCGGCGTTCTGCGCGGCCTTGCCGTTGAGGTCGCTGCCGCTGCTGGCGGCGGTGGGCGAGGTGTTGGGCACCTTGTCGGTGTTGCTGGCGGTGATCTGGATGCGCCCGATATCGACCTGGAACACTTCGGCCACCACCTGCGCCACCTTGGTGTTGAGGCCCTGGCCCATCTCGGTGCCGCCGTGGTTGAGGTGGATGCTGCCATCGCTGTAGACGTGGATCAGCGCGCCGGCCTGGTTGAGGAAGCTGGCGGTGAAGCTGATGCCGAACTTCACCGGGGTCAGCGCCAGGCCCTTCTTCAGCACCGGACTGGTGGCGTTGAACGCACGGATCGCCGCGCGGCGGGCGTGGTAGTCGCTGCTGGCTTCCAGCTCGGCGGTCATCTCGGCGAGCAGGTTGTGCTCCACGGTCTGGCCGTAATGGGTGACGTTGCGCTCGCTCTGGCCGTAGTAGTTGCGCTTGCGCACCTCCAGCGGGTCGAGGCCGAGGTGGCGGGCGATGCGCTCCATCACCTCCTCGATGGGCAGCATGCCCTGCGGTCCGCCGAAGCCGCGGAAGGCGGTGTTGGAGGCGGTGTTGGTCTTGCAGCAGTGGCCGTTGATCAGCGCGGCGCCGAGGAAGTAGGCGTTGTCGGCGTGGAACATGGCGCGGTCGACGATCGAGCGCGACAGGTCCGGCGAGTAGCCGCAGTTGCCGGCCAGCTCCATGTGGGTGGCGAGCAGGCGGCCGTCGTCAGCGAAGCCGACGTCGTACTCGACATAGAAGGGGTGGCGCTTGCCGGTCATCTGCATGTCTTCGAAGCGCGGCAGGCGCATCTTCGCCGGGCGCCCGGTGAGGTGGGCGACCACAGCACACAGGCAGGCCGGGCCGGCGGACTGGGTCTCCTTGCCGCCGAAGCCGCCGCCCATGCGGCGCATGTCGACCACCACCTTGTGCATGGGGATGCCGAGCACCTCGGCCACCAGTTTCTGCACCTCGGTGGGGTTCTGCGTGGAGCAGTACACCAGCATGGCGCCGTCTTCGCCGGGCATCACCGAGGACACCTGGGTTTCCAGGTAGAAGTGTTCCTGGCCGCCGATATGCAGTCGGCCCTGCAGGCGATGCGGCGCGCTGGCCAGGGCGGCGGGCGCATCGCCGCGGCGCTGCTGGTGGCTGTCCACCACGTACTTCCGGTTGCGCATGGCCTCTACCACATCGAGCAGCGGTTCCAGGTCCTGGTATTCGACGATGGCGGCCTGGGCGGCGCGGCGGGCGTTGTCCAGGCTGTCGGCAGCGACGGCGAGGATCGGTTGGCCGACGAACTGCACCAGGCCATCGGCCAGCAGCGGGTCGCCCGGCAGCAGCGGGCCGATATCCAGCTGGCCCGGCACGTCTTCGTGGGTGATGACCAGGGCCACGCCGGGCATGGATTGGCACGCTGTGGTGTCGATGCGGGTGATCCGCGCGTGGGCGCGCTCGCTGCGCAGGGCGTAGACGTGCAGCTGGTTGGGGAACTCCAGGCGGTCGTCGATGTAGAGCGCCTCGCCGCTGACGTGCTTGTCCGCGCTCTCGTGCTTGAGCGGCTTGCCCACACCGGTGGCGAGGCCCTGGCGGAACAGCTCGGCCAGTTGCTGCTGGTTCAGTTCGGGCTTATGCATGGTCGGTCACCCGGGTGGCGATGTGCGGTTGGGTCAGTTCCAGGTGGCAGCGGCGCAACAGGTTCTGCGCCACCAGCAGGCGGTAGTCGCGGCTGGCGCGAAAGTCGCTGAGCGGGGTGAAGTCCTGGGCCAGGGCGGCGCAGGCGGCTTCCACCGTCGCCGTGTCGAACGGCCGGCCACCCAGCGCCTGCTCGCAGGCCGTGGCGCGCTTGGGAATGGCGGCCATGCCGCCGAAGGCGATGCGCACCTCGCCGAGCACGCCGTTGTCCAGCTGCAGGCTGAAGGCCGCGCAGACGGCGGAGATGTCGTCGTCCAGGCGTTTGCTGACCTTGTAGGCGCGGAACTGCTGGCCGGCGACGGGGCGCGGCACTATCACCTGCTCGATGAATTCGCCGGGCTGGCGCGCGGTCACCTTGTAGTCGAGGAAGAAGTCTTCCAGAGGCAGGCTGCGCTGCTGGGCGCCCTGGCGCAGGAGCAGTTGCGCGCCGAGGGCGAGCAGCAGCGGCGGGGCGTCGCCGATTGGCGAGGCGTTGCCGATATTGCCGCCGAGGGTGCCCTGGTTGCGGATCTGCAGGGAGGCGAAGCGCTCCAGCAGGTCGCCGAAGTCCGGGTACTCGGCAGCGAGCAGGGCATGGCAGTCGCTGAGGGCGACGCCGGCACCGATCTCCAGGCGCTCGGGCAGCACGGCGATGCGCTTGAGTGCCTCGACCTGGCCAAGGTGGATCAGCAGCGGCAACTCGCGGTGCAGCTGGGTGATCTCCAGCGCCAGGTCGGTGCCGCCGGCCACCAGACGGGCCTCGGGGTGGGCGGCGAATTGGCTGGCCAGCTCGTCCAGGTTGCTCGGCAGCAGGCAGCGGTGGCCGTTGCCGGCGAGACTCTCGGCCGGGGTGCGGGCGATGGCCTGCAACTGGGCGATGGTCTCGGCGGCATGGGCGTCGAAGCTGTCCGCCTGACGCTGGCCGCAGGCCTGTTCGGCGGCGGCGAGGATCGGCCGGTAGCCGGTGCAGCGACACAGGTTGCCGGCCAGCGCCTGGTGGGTGGCGTGCGGGTCGTACTGCTGCACGCCCTTGTGCAGGGCGAACAGCGACATGACGAAGCCGGGGGTGCAGAAACCGCACTGCGAGCCATGGCAGTCGGCTATGGCCTGTTGCACCGGGTGCAGGCGGCCCTGCTGCTTGAGGTCCTCCACGCTGATCAGCTGTTTGCCGTGCAGGCTGGCGACGAAGGTCAGGCAGGCGTTGATCGCCCGGTAGCGCAACTGCTCGCCCGCCAGTTCGGCCAGCACCACGGTGCAGGCGCCGCAATCGCCGGAGGCGCAGCCTTCCTTGGTACCGCTGCGGCCCTGGACCCGGCGCAGGTAGTCGAGCACCGTGAGGTTGGGGTCCAGGTCGCGCTCTTCGCAAAGGCGCTGGTTGAGAAGGAAGCGGATCATGCCGTCGCTCCTTCTTGCCCGGCTCGCCGGACAAGGCGCAGGGTTTTCGCTGTTATCACTCATTCTGCTCCGCACGGGGGCGTTGCGCTCGCTGGCGGGCGCCGCCCTGGATAATTTATTTGACTATTCAGTCAGGTATTTATGCGAGCAAAGCAATAAGCGGGCCGAATGCCGGACAGTCTGATACCACCAGTGTGGACGGGATTTGGCTGGGCGTGGGCGGGCGGGGTGATCACCAGAATGGTGCGTGCGCCGAGGGAGTGCCTGTTTTCGAGGCCGGGCGGGGTGCGGGAGGCGGAAACGAAAAAGGCCACTCGTTTGAGTGGCCTTTCTTCGAAACTGGTTGC
>NZ_WELL01000008.1:36719-84717 GCF_009799935.1 Pseudomonas sp. L-22-4S-12
CGGGTTATGAGCCCGACGAGCTACCAGACTGCTCCATCCCGCGGCGCCAATTCTACTGCGGGAGAACTTTCTGTCAATCGATTTCTGCTTTTTAATCAAATACTTAAATAAAAAGGCGGAAACGAAAAAGGCCACTCGTTTGAGTGGCCTTTCTTCGAAACTGGTTGCGGGAGCAGGATTTGAACCTACGACCTTCGGGTTATGAGCCCGACGAGCTACCAGACTGCTCCATCCCGCGGCGCCAATTCTATCGCCAAATCCTCGGCTGTCAACCTTTAACTTGGAAAAAATCCTGATCACTCAGGTGCTTAGCGTTGGGCGGGTGGTAGACTCGGGGGCTTCAGGGCTTGCCTGCTGGGGCTTTCCGGACTTTTCGTGCGCAAGATCATCCATGTGGATTGCGACTGCTTCTACGCCGCCATCGAGATGCGTGACGACCCGCGCCTGGCCGGTAAACCGCTGGCCGTGGGCGGCGCCGCCGATCGCCGCGGGGTGGTCGCCACCTGCAACTACGAGGCGCGGGCCTGGGGCGTGCGTTCGGCCATGCCCATGCGCCAGGCCCTGAAGCTGTGCCCGGATCTGCAGGTGGTCAAGCCGCGGATGGACGCCTACAAGGCGGTTTCCCGGGAAATTCACGGCATCTTTCGCGATTTCACCGAGATCATCGAGCCCTTGTCGCTGGATGAAGCCTATCTGGACGTCAGCGCCAGCCCGCATTTTTCCGGCAGCGCCACACGAATCGCTCAGGAAATCCGCCGGCGGGTGTCGCAGGAGCTGCATATCACCGTGTCCGCCGGGGTGGCGCCGAACAAGTTCCTGGCCAAGATCGCCAGCGACTGGCGCAAGCCCAACGGGTTGTTCGTGATCACCCCGGATCAGGTCGAGGCGTTCGTCGCCGCCTTGCCGGTGAGCAAGCTGCACGGGGTGGGTAAGGTCACCGCGGACAAGCTGGGGCGCCTGGGTATCGGCACCTGCGCCGATCTGCGCGAATGGAACAAGCTGGCCCTGGTGCGCGAGTTCGGCAGTTTCGGTGAGCGCCTGTGGAACCTCTGCCGCGGCATCGACGAGCGCGCCCTGCAGACCGACAGCCGGCGCCAGTCGGTGAGCGTGGAGAACACCTACGACGAGGACATCCCCAACCTGGCGCTGTGCCTGAAGCGCCTGCCGGAGCTGCTGGAACAGCTGGAAACCCGCCTGGCGCGGCTGGACAGCAGCTACAAGGCGGACAAGCCCTTCGTCAAGGTCAAGTTCCACGACTTCAGCCAGACCACCCTGGAGCAGGCCGGCGCGCGGCGCGACCTGAACAGCTACCAGTTGCTGCTCAGCGCCGCCTTCGCCCGCGGCAACAAGCCGGTGCGTCTGCTGGGGGTGGGGGTCAGGCTGGTCGACCTGCGCGGCCGCCATGAGCAGCTGGAGCTGTTTGCGCCGTAGGCAGGGTTGAGGAGCAACGCGGCGAAGCCCAGCGTAGCAGCGCACATAACATCGCCCGTTGGGCTTCGCTGCGCTCAACCGCAACCTACGTATCCACGCAGGTATTTCTCAGCCTTCTTCCGGCCACAGGCGGATCGGCTTGCCTTCGGCCGGCCACAGGCGCAGCTGGCCGATCCCCGAGACATCCCAGCGCTGCACGCTGCCGAGGGTGGCGAGGAAGCGCTGCTCCTGCTCCATCAGCGCCGGTGCGCACATCTTGCGGGTGCTGCCGGCCTGGCCGAAGGTCAGCTTGTCGCCCTCCAGGGTGAAAGAGGCGAACCAGTGGTTGCAGCCGGCGTTGCCGTAGGCGCGGCCATCCTCGCCGAGGGTCAGGGTCAGGTGGCTGCGGTCGATCAGCGGGCGCTCGCCGATCCATTCCACCTGGTAGGTCTTGTCACTTTCCAGTCGAATCGGGTCGGCCGCACAGCCGGCCAGGCAGGCGGCGAGCAGACCGAGGGCGAGCGTTGGCTTCATGCGCTTTTCTCCGTGCAGCGGGGGCAGAAGTGCTGACCGGCATGGCTGCGCCAGCCGAGTTCCCGGATGCGTGCCTCGGCGGCGGCCGGGCGGGCCTGCTCGCCCAGGGCGGCGTCCACGGCGAATTCGAAATCCAGCTGGCTGGCGCAGCCGTTGCAGTTGACCTGCCAGTTGAGGATAGCCAGTTCGCGGAAGGCCGGGCCGTTGGCGACCGCCAGCCACTGGCCGGGCGGGGTGATCATGTGGCGGACCTTCTCCACGAGCAGGCGCAGGGTCAGGGTCCGGCTGCCCTTGAGGGTCACCAGCAGGGTGTCGCCGGGTTGAATCGAGCCGCCGTTGCCGGTCACCTGGTAGCGGCCGGGCGACAGGGCGCGGCACTCGGTCAGGGTATGTTGCGGGGCAAGCAGGGAATAGCGGAAATCGTGTTCGGCCATGGGTCCTCCGGAATGGTGCCGGCATGCTATCACGGCCCAGGTTGCACCTGATTGACCGGGCGGCCGGCGGCCCAGGCGGCGATGTTGTCGCGGGTGGTGGCGGCGATGGCGCTCAGCGCCTCGTGGGTGAGAAAGGCCTGGTGGGCGGTGACGATGACATTGGGGAAGCTCAGCAGGCGCGCCAGCACGTCGTCCTGCAGGGGCTGGTCGGAGCGGTCCTCGAAGAACAGTTCCGCTTCTTCTTCATAGACATCCAGGCCCAGGTAGCCGAGCTGGCCGCTTTTCAGCGCGCCGATCAGCGCCGGGGTGTCGACCAGCGCGCCGCGCCCGGTGTTGATCAGCATGGCGCCGGGCTTCATCTGCGCCAGGCGCACGGCATCGATCAGGTGGTGGCTGCTGGGCGTCAGCGGGCAGTGCAGGCTGATGACATCGCTGCTGGCGAGCAGTTCGTCGAGGCCGACCTGGCGTCCGTTGACGGCGTCCAGGTTGGCCAGCGGGCAGGGGTCGTGCAGCAGGTTGTGGCAGCCGAAGCCGGCCATGATGCGGGCGAAGGCCAGGCCGATCTGGCCGCCGCCGATGATGCCGACGGTCTTGCCGTGCAGGTCGAAACCGCTCAGCCCGTGCAGGCTGAAGTCGCCCTCGCGGGTGCGGTTGAAGGCGCGGTGGATGCGCCGGTTGAGCGCCAGGATCAGCGCCACCGCGTGTTCGGCCACGGCAAAGGGCGAGTAGGCGGGCACCCGCACCACGGTCAGGCCCAGCTGCTGCGCGGCCTTCAGGTCGACATGGTTGTAGCCGGCCGAGCGCAGGGCGATCAGCCGCGTGCCGCCGGCGGCCAGGCGCTGCAGCACGGGCGCCGAGAGATCGTCGTTGATGAACGGGCAGACCACCGCATAGCCCTCGGCCAGGGTGGCGGTATCCAGGCTCAGGCGGGCTTCCTGGAACTGCAGCGGCCAGCCGGCGGGCCAGCCGGCGGCGAGGAAGCTGTCGCGGTCATAGGGTTTGCTGCTGAACAGGAGGGTGCGCATGGCGGGTTTCCGGGGCTGGACGCAGGCTGCCAGCCTGCGTCTGTGAGTGGGTTAGGGGTCGCGAATGAACGCGCTGCCGCGCAGCGGAGGCGCGGCCTCAGGCGCTGACCGCGGCTTCCTCGGCCAGGCGGGCGATGGCGGCGTCCAGTTCGTCGAGGGCCTGCTGCGCCGCCGGGTCGTCCTGCTTCAGCAGGGTTTCGCAACGCTGGCAGGCGGCGCGCAACTGCGGCACGCCGCAGTAGCGGGTGGCGCCGTGCAGGCGGTGCACGCGTTCGATCAGCACGTTGCGCTCGCCGGCATCGCGGGCCTGGCGGATGGTCTGGCGGTCGGCGGTCAGCGAGGCCAGCAGCATGCCCAGCATGTCGCTGGCCAGGTCGGCCTTGCCGGCGGCCAGGCGCAGGCCCTCCTCGGGGTCCAGTACGCACAGCGTACTGGTCGCCGGCTGCACCTCGGCGGCCTCCGCGGTCGGCTGGCTGCGCAGGTCCAGACCGGTCCACTTGAGCACCACCTGGGCCAGCTGGCGTTCGTTGATCGGCTTGGTCAGGTAGTCGTCCATGCCGCTCTGCAGCAGGGCGCGCTTCTCGTTGGCCAGGGCGTGGGCGGTCAGGGCGATGATCGGCATCGGGCTGCGGCCATGTTCCTGTTCCCACAGGCGCAGCGCCTCGGTGGTCTGGCGGCCATCCAGGCCGGGCATCTGCACGTCCATGAAGACCAGGTCGAAGCTGTGCTGCTGGACGCTGTCGAGGGCCGCATAGCCGCTGTCGACGGCGATCACGTCGGCGCCCATGTCGCCGAGCAGGGTCTGCACCAGCAGCAGGTTGGCCGGGTTGTCGTCGACGCAGAGCAGGCGCGGGGCGCGGCTGGTCAGCGGCTGGCGCGCCTCGACCTTGTGCGGGCGCGGATGGACCAGGTCGATCAGCGCGCGCTGCAGCTTGCGCGTGCAGGCCGGTTTGGCCTGCAGCTGGCTGTGCGCGTCCGGCAGGCACTGGTGGTACAGCGCCTGTTCGGTGGTGGGGCACAGCACCAGGCTCTTGCAGTTGAGCCGGTCGAGGTCCCAGACCCGCTGGCTGAGCTGTTCCGGTGGCAGTTCCTGGACGCGCACGCCGAGCACCGCCAGTTCGATCGGCTGCTCGCCCTGGTGCTGCTGTTCCACGCATTCGAGCAGGCCGTCGAGGCTGTTGAAGGCCAGCACCTGCAGGCCGCAGTCCTCCAGCTGGTGCTGCAGGGACTGGTTGACCAGCGCATGGCTTTCCAGCAGGACCACGCGCCGGCCGCCCAGTGGCGCGCGCGGCAGGTCCTCGCTGTCGTCGCGGGCCTTGGGCAGGCTCAGGCTGATCCAGAACTCCGAGCCGCTGCCCGGGCTGCTGTCGACGCCGATCTCGCCGCCCATCTGCTCGATCAGGCGCTTGGAGATCACCAGGCCCAGGCCGGTGCCGCCGGCCTGGCGGCTCAGCGAGTTGTCGGCCTGGCTGAAGGCCTGGAACAGCGCGCGCTGGTCGTCCTCGGAGAGGCCGACGCCGGTGTCCTGCACGCTGATGCGCAGCTGCGCGCGGTCGTCGCTTTCGTCCTCGACCATGGCGCGCAGGGCGATGGTGCCTTCTCGGGTGAACTTGATGGCGTTGCTCACCAGGTTGGTCAGCACCTGCTTGAGGCGCTGCGGGTCGCCCTGCAGCGACAGCGGCGTGTCGCGGTAGATCAGGCTGACCAGCTCCAGTTGCTTCTCGTGGGCGGCCGGGGCGAGCAGGGTCAGGGTGTCCTGCAGCAGGTCGCGCAGGTTGAACGGGATGCTTTCCAGGATCAGCTTGCCGGCCTCGATCTTGGAGAAGTCGAGGATCTCGTTGATGATCCCCAACAGGCTCTCGGCGGACTTCTCGATGGTGCCCAGGTAGTCCTGCTGGCGTGGGCTCATGTCGCTTTTCTGCAGCAGGTTGGTGAAGCCGAGAATGCCGTTGAGCGGGGTGCGGATCTCATGGCTCATGTTGGCGAGGAATTCGGACTTGATCCGGCTGGCCTCCAGGGCCTCCTTGCGGGCGAAGTCCAGCTCGATGTTCTGGATCTCGATGGTTTCCAGGTTCTGCCGCACGTCCTCGGTGGCCTGGTCGATGCTGTGCTGCAGTTCGTCCTGGGCGTTCTGCAGCGACTCGGCCATGCGGTTGATGCCCGAGGCCAGCTCATCCAGCTCGTGATTGCCCAGCGCCGGCAGGCGCGTCTGCAGGTTGCCGTCCTTGAGCTGGGCCACCCCCTGTTTGATGCTGCGCAGCGGCTCGTTGATGCTGCGGCTCATGCGCAGGGCGAGCAGGGCGGTGACGGTCAGCCCGGCGGCGATCAGCAGCAGGCTGGCGAACAGGCTGCGGTAGCCCTGCAGCAGGGTGCGGTGGTGCGACAGCTCCAGCTCGACCCAGCCGATCAGGCGGTTGGCCTCGGCATCGCTCTGCGCGCTGACCAGGCTGCGGTGGCGGCCGTACACTGGAAGCAGAAAGCGTGTGGCGTCGCGCCCGCTGCTTTGCACCAAGGGGCTGCCATCGCTTTGCGGCGGCGGGCTGAGCATGCTCGGGCCGGCGTGGGCCAGGGGCGTGCGCTCGCTGGAGAGGAAGTTGACGGCCCGTACATCGTCCTGGTCGAGGGTCTCCTTGGCCAGGCGCTCGAGCAGCGCGGCGTCGTTGCGTCCGAGCGCCGTGGCGGCCAGCGGGGCGAGCTGCTGCACCATCAGTTCGCCCCGCTGCTGCAGCTGGCTGCGCAGCTCGGCCAGCTGCATCCAGGTGAAATAGCCGCCGAGCAGCAGCGCCAGCAGGCTGGTGGGCAGCAGGGTGAGCAGCAGCACGCGGCCCTTGATACCGAGTTCCTTGAACACGACCTTCTCCATCGTGGTGTTGCCGGCAGTTTAGCGGCACATCGATCGGGAATCTCCCAGGGCTTTTGCGCAATTGCCAGCAATTGGCCTTGGTTCTGAGTTTGCGGCTGTTGTTCTGCGCCCGCCGGAGGTTGGTGAAGCGGCGACGCTCCTGGCTCGGCGGCCTCTCCATAACCCGCGGTAATAAAGTGCGAGCGTTCCGCAATATGGCCTGGCCCGGTTTGCCGGTATCATGGGCGTCTCCATCTGTACCCGGATCATTCAGTTCGCCATGAGCCTGCAGTTCCCCACTATCGCCGAGTGCATCGGCAACACCCCGCTGGTACGCCTGCAACGCCTGCCCGGCCACACCTCCAATACCCTGCTGGTGAAGCTGGAAGGCAACAACCCGGCTGGTTCGGTGAAGGATCGCCCGGCGCTGTCGATGATCAGCCGCGCCGAGCTGCGCGGCGACATCCGCCCCGGCGACGTGCTGATCGAGGCCACCAGCGGCAACACCGGCATCGCCCTGGCCATGGCCGCGGCGATCAAGGGCTACAAGATGGTGCTGATCATGCCGGACAACTCGACCGCCGAACGCAAGGCGGCGATGACCGCCTACGGCGCCGAGCTGATCCTGGTCGACAGCATGGAAGGTGCCCGCGACCTGGCCCTGCAGATGCAGGAGGAGGGGCGCGGCAAGGTCCTCGACCAGTTCGCCAACGGCGACAATCCGGTGGCCCACTACAGCAGCACCGGCCCGGAGATCTGGCAGCAGACCCAGGGGCGCATCACCCACTTCATCAGCTCCATGGGCACCACCGGCACCATCATGGGGGTGTCGCGTTACCTCAAGGAACAGAACCCGGCGGTGCAGATCGTCGGCCTGCAGCCCCAGGAAGGCTCGGCCATCCCCGGCATCCGCCGCTGGCCCGAGGAATACCTGCCGAAGATCTTCGACGCCACGCGGGTCGACCGGGTGATCGACATGGGCCAGCAGGAGGCCGAGCAGGTGATGCGCCGCCTGGCGCGCGAGGAGGGCATCTTCTGCGGCGTTTCCTCCGGCGGGGCGGTGGCCGGCATGCTGCGCCTGTCCGCGGAAGTGGAGAACGCGGTGATGGTGGCGATCATCTGCGACCGCGGCGACCGCTACCTGTCCACCGGGATCTACGACGACCCGCAGTAATCACCACGGCCGCAGCCAGGCTGCGGCCCATGTTCACGTATTGATCAGCAGGTATTGCAGATGGCCAAGCGCAGCAGTTGCTTGCGTTTCCAACCCAGTGGCGGCGAGCGCAAGGCGCAAGTGCCGGTGGGCAAGAAACAGAAGCTCAGCATTGAGCGGCTGGCCAACGATGGCCGCGGCATCGCCTTCGTCGACGGGCGCAGCTGGTTCGTCGCCGGTGCGCTGCCGGGCGAGGAGGTCGAGGCGCGCGTGCTGGCGGCCCGCAGCCAGGTGGTCGAGGCCCGCGCCGAGCGCATCCTGCAGGCAGTGGAGCTGCGCCGCCAGCCCCCTTGCGCGCATGCCGGCCGCTGCGGCGGCTGTACCCTGCAGCATCTGCCGCACGCCGAGCAGCTTGCTCTGAAACAGCGCAGCCTGAGTGAGCAGCTGCAGCGTGTGGGCGGAGTTGAGCCCGAGCAGTGGGCCGCGCCGCTGGTCGGCCCCGAATTCGCCTACCGCCGCCGCGCACGCATCGCGGTGCGCTGGGACGCCAAGGCCAGGCAACTGGAAGTGGGGTTCCGTGCCGCCGCCAGCCAGGACATAGTCGCCATCGCCGATTGCCCGGTACTGGTACAGCCCTTGCAGCCCTTGCTGCGCGCGTTACCGCTGTTACTGCGCAGCCTGGACAAGCCCCAGGCGCTGGGTCACGTCGAGCTGTTTCACGGCACCCAGGCGGCCCTGCTGCTGCGCCACACGGCGCCGCTGGGCGAGGCCGACCTGGCGCGCCTGCGCGCCTTCTGCGCCGCGCATCAGGCGCAGCTGTGGCTGCACGGTGCCGGCGAGCCGGCGGCCGATCAGCCCGGGCAGAGCCTGGGTTACCGTCTGCAGCCGTGGAACCTAGAGCTGCAGTACCGCCCGGGCGATTTCGTCCAGGTCAACGGGCCGGTCAATCAGGCGATGGTCGAACAGGCGCTAGACTGGTTGGCGCCGCAGACTGGCGAGCGCGTGCTGGACCTGTTCTGCGGCCTGGGCAACTTCGCCCTGCCGCTGGCCCAGCGGGTGTGCGAGGTGGTGGCGGTGGAAGGGGTGCAGGCGATGGTCGAGCGGGCGCGCGGCAATGCCGCGGCCAATGGCCTGGGCAATCTGCACTTTTTCCAGGCGGACCTGTCGAAACCGCTGGTCGAGGCCGGCTGGGCCCGGCAGCCGTTCGACGCGGTGTTGCTCGACCCGCCGCGCGACGGTGCGTTCGAGGTGGTCAGGCAGATCGGCGCGCTGGGTGCCCGGCGCCTGGTCTATGTATCGTGCAACCCGGCGACCCTGGCCCGCGATGCGGCCGAGCTGGTGCGCCAGGGGTATCGGCTCAAGCGGGCCGGCATCCTCGACATGTTCCCGCAGACGGCGCATGTCGAGGCGATGGCGTTATTCGAGGTGGACTAGGACGTTCACGCAATCCGACTGGCCCAGAGAGGCCGGCGATATTTCAGCGAGCCAGACGCTCGCCGTAGGGAAGGTAAGCAATGGTACAGGTCAGGGCTCATCAGCCGATCAACGATGACGGCAGCATCAACCTGGAGGCGTGGCTGGACCACACCCTGAGTGCCGATCCGGCGCTGGACCGCGCGGCGCTGCAAGTCGCCTGTGAGTTCGCCCGCGACGCCGAGCAGCAGGCCAATGCCGCGCAGAACCTGTGGGCCGAGGGCAACTCCAGTTTCCGCACGGGCCTGGAGATCGCCGAGATCCTCGCCGATCTCAAGCTCGACCAGGATTCGTTGGTCGCCGCGGTGATCTACCGCACCGTGCGCGAAGGCAAGATCACCCTCAAGACCGTGCAGGAAAAATTCGGCCCGGTGGTGGCCAAGCTGGTCGAGGGCGTGCTGCGCATGGCGGCGATCAGCGCCAGCCTTAACCCGCGCGATTCCCTGGTACTCGGCTCCCAGGCGCAGGTGGAGAACCTGCGCAAGATGCTGGTGGCCATGGTCGACGACGTGCGCGTGGCGCTGATCAAGCTGGCCGAGCGCACCTGCGCGATCCGCGCGGTCAAGCATGCCGACGACGAGAAGCGCCACCGGGTGGCCCGCGAGGTGTTCGACATCTACGCGCCGCTGGCCCACCGCTTAGGGATTGGCCATATCAAGTGGGAGCTGGAGGACCTGTCCTTCCGCTATCTGGAACCCGAGCAGTACAAGCAGATCGCCAAGCTGCTGCACGAGCGCCGCCTGGATCGCCAGCAGTACATCGCCGACGTCATGCAGCAGCTGCGCGACGAACTGACCGCCGCCGGGATCAAGGCCGACATCAGCGGCCGGGCGAAACACATCTATTCGATCTGGCGCAAGATGCAGCGCAAGGGCCTGCAGTTCAGCCAGATCTACGACGTGCGCGCGGTGCGCGTGCTGGTGCCGGAGATGCGCGACTGCTACACCGCCCTCGGCATCGTGCACAGCCTGTGGCGGCACATCCCCAAGGAGTTCGACGACTACATCGCCAACCCCAAGGAAAACGGCTACCGCTCCCTGCACACCGCGGTGATCGGCCCGGACGGCAAGGTCCTGGAAGTGCAGATCCGCACCTCGGCCATGCACGAGGAAGCCGAGCTGGGCGTGTGCGCGCACTGGAAGTACAAGGGCACCGACGTCAAGGGAAACTCCGACCACTACGAGGAGAAGATCTCCTGGCTGCGCCAGGTGCTCGAATGGCACGAGGAGCTGGGCGATATCGGCGGTTTGGCCGAGCAGCTGCGCGTCGACATCGAGCCGGACCGGGTCTACGTGTTCACCCCGGACGGCCATGCCATCGACCTGCCCAAGGGCGCCACGCCGCTGGACTTCGCCTACCGCGTGCATACCCAGATCGGCCACAACTGCCGCGGCGCCAAGGTCAACGGGCGCATCGTGCCGCTCAGCTACAGCCTGCAGACCGGCGAGCAGGTGGAGATCATCACCGGCAAGCACGGCTCGCCGAGCCGCGACTGGCTGAACTCCAACCTCGGCTACATCACCACCAGCCGGGCGCGGGCGAAGATCGTCCACTGGTTCAAGCTGCAGGACCGCGACCAGAACGTCGCCGCCGGCAAGACCATGCTCGACCGCGAGCTGGGGCGCCTGGCGCTGCCCCACGTGGACTTCGACAAGCTGGCCGACAAGTGCAACATGAAGACCGCCGAGGACATGTACGCCGCCCTCGGCGCCGGCGACCTGCGCCTGGCCCACGCGGTCAACCTGGCTCAGCAGCTGGTCGAGCCGGAGCGCAGCAGCGAGCAGCTGGAGCTGATCCCGCGGCGCGCCGCCGGCGGCTACAAGCCGGGCAAGCGCGGCGATATCCAGATCCAGGGCGTCGGCAACCTGCTGACGCAGATGGCCGGCTGCTGCCAGCCGCTGCCGGGCGACCCGATCGTCGGTTACATCACCCTCGGTCGCGGGGTCAGCATCCATCGTCAGGATTGCGCCTCGGTGCTGCAACTGGCCGGGCGCGAGCCGGAGCGGATCATCCAGGTCAGCTGGGGGCCGGTGCCGGTGCAGACCTACCCGGTGGATATCATCATCAAGGCCTACGACCGTTCCGGCCTGCTGCGCGACGTGTCGCAGCTGCTGCTCAACGAGCGGCTCAACGTGCTGGCGGTCAATACCCGCTCGAACAAGGAAGACAACACCGCGTCGATGCAGCTGACCATCGAAATTCCCGGTCTGGATGCCCTCGGGCGCCTGCTCGGGCGCATCTCGCAGCTGCCCAACATCATCGAGGTCCGCCGCAGCCGCAGCAGTTGAGCGGCTGCGCTCGCTCTGGCGTTGTTGCAGTGGCGCCGGAAAATGCCCAAGTGGCTACAGCCAAGCGGGCTTTTCCGCCGTCACGTCCAACCCTAACCCTCACCTGTTTCGGGGCTTGTCATGTACCAACTCGACGACCTGCTGCACCTGATGGCCCGCCTGCGCGACCCGCAGCATGGCTGCCCGTGGGATCTCAAGCAGAGCTACGCGACCATCGTGCCCTACACCATCGAGGAAGCCTACGAGGTGGCCGACGCCATCGAGCGCAGCGACTTCGAGCACCTGCCGGGCGAGCTCGGCGACCTGCTGTTCCAGGTGGTCTACTACAGCCAGCTGGCCCGCGAGGAGGGGCGCTTCGAGTTCGCCCAGGTGGTCGATGGCATCACGGCCAAGCTGATCCGCCGCCATCCCCATGTGTTCGTCGATGGCGACCTGTATGGCGCGCCGGATGCGGCCAGGCTCGAGGAAGCGGCGGTCAAGCAACGCTGGGAAGAGTTGAAGGCCGAGGAACGTGCAGAAAAGGCGGCCGCCCCCGAGCAGCTGTCGCTGCTGGATGACGTGCCCAACGCGCTGCCGGCCCTGAGTCGCGCGGCCAAGCTGCAGAAGCGTGCGGCCCGGGTCGGTTTCGACTGGCCGGAAGCCCTGCCGGTGGTGGACAAGGTGCGCGAAGAGCTGGACGAAGTGCTGGAGGCCATGAGCGAGAACGACCCGCAGGCCATCGCCGAGGAAATCGGCGACCTGCTGTTCGTGGTCACCAACCTGGCGCGCCATCTCAAGGTCGATCCGGAAACTGCCTTGCGCAGTGCCAACGGCAAGTTCGAACGGCGCTTTCGCTTTATCGAACAAACCTTGCGCGCAGCCGGCCAGCCCATTGAGAATTGCAGCCTGGAACAACTGGATGCCCTGTGGGGCGAAGCCAAGCAGCAGGAAAAACGCCTGCCTGGCTGTTAACTGTCGAGATTGAATGCCTTATGAGTCTTTCCCTCCGCGATCAGCTGCTGAAAGCCGGCCTGGTCAATGAAAAGCAGGCCAAGCAGGCCGGCAAGCAGAAGCAGAAGCAGCAGCGCCTGGAGAAGAAGAACCAGGTCGAAGTCGACGATTCGCAGAAACAGGCCGCCCTGCAGGCCATGGCCGAGAAGACCGCGCGCGACCAGGAGCTGAACCGCCAGCAGCAGGAGAAGGCCGCGCAGAAGGCCCGCGCCGCGCAGATCAAGCAACTGATCGAGACCTCGCGCCTGCCGAAGCTGACCAGCGAGGACTACTACAACTTCGTCGACGACAAGAAGGTCAAGCGCATCGCGGTCAACGGCATGCTGCGCGACAAGCTCAGTCGAGGCTCGCTGGCCATCGTCCGGCATGCCGGCGGCTACGAGATCATCCCGCGCGAGGCCGCGCTGAAGATCCAGGAACGCGATCCGCAGCGCGTGCTGCTGCTCAACACCCAGACCGAAGCGCCGGACGCCGACGACCCGTACGCCGCCTACCAGGTGCCGGACGACCTGATGTGGTGATGCCGGGGCGAGTGAAAAAGCCGGGTTTATCCCGGCTTTTTCATGCCCTGCAGAACACCTGTGGGAGCGAATTCATTCGCGATCGCCGGCAGCTCCGGGTTGCTCTCATTCGCGAATAAATTCGCTCCCACAACAGCGGTCCGGTTCTGCTCTGGGCCGTGATGATGCTTTAGCAACGTGCATTGCCCAGCAGCACCCGGCCGAAACTGGCCCCCGCATTCAGCGGGGTGATGGCCAGCAGGCGATCCATGCGCAGGCGCTGCTCGCCGCCGGCGCCGCGCACCACGAAGAACTCCTCCTTGTTCGCGGTAATCGCTGTATTGACTGCCTCGGCCAGCAGCTCGCTGCCGTCGGTCAGCTCGATGCGTAACTGGTAATGGTGCAGGCAGGCGATCTCCAGGTAGTCGTAGAGGTCGCAGGCGATGGGCTGGTAGCTGTCGTTCATGGCGCTTTCCCCTGATTGCTAACTGACCAGCCTAGGGCATTTTCGCCTGGCAGAAAAAAGCCGGGCAGTGCCCGGCTCGTTCTCGGCAGGAGCGCTTACTCCTGGATGCCCTCGACGGTGCGGCCGTTGACGGTGCCGTCCTTGAGCATGATCTGGTATTCCTTGCCGTCCTTCTCCACCTGGTGCAGGCGCACCAGCAGGTAGTCCCAGTCCTTGGCGAACCACAGCACGGTCTTGCGGCTGCTCTGGGTCGGGTCGCGCACGCGCTCGACCTTGATCGCGTCGATCAGCCCGGCCTTGGTGCGCACGCGCTCCTCGCCGAGCACGCGGAAGTCGTAGACCTCGATCTCGTCGCCGTCGACCACCTGGTAGCTCATGCTCTGCTTGCCGGCGGCGACGTCTTCCTGCAGCACCAGCTGGTAGGTCGACTTGTCCTGCATGCCGCGGTTGAGGGCGAAGCGCACCGGCTCGCCGCGATCGCTGCCGATCACCTGCTTCTCGGTCCAGTCGAAGTCATGCTCGACCTGCTTGGCCTTGCCCAGGCCGCTGCGGTCGAAGCGGTAGGTCAGCGGCAGGAAGGTGCCGTTTTCCACGCGGAAGGTGCTCACTTCGCTGAGGCTGGCCACCAGCATGGCGGCCTCGAAGCTGAGTTCCCAGCGGCCGTTATCCAGGGCCTTCAGGCTGCGTCCAGCGGTACCGCTGATCGGCAGTTGTTTCCAGTCGGCGGTGTAGCTGGCCGAGAACGGGGTCAGCCCGGCTGCCGCCAGCGGCAGGCTGAACAGGGCGAGGAGCAATAACAGGGCGCGGCGCATCGATCGATCTCCTAGTTACGTAGCTGCTGCCCGCAGGGCGGCAGGGCCTGGCCATCCAATTCTGCCCCGGTGCCGCCCAGGCGCAGGCGGCCTTCGGCGAACCAGCGCATGGCCAGTGGGTAGATGCGGTGTTCTTCGGCGTGGACGCGCTGGGCCAGGCTGTCCGGCGTGTCGTCCGACTGCACCGGCACTATGGCCTGTACGACCAGAGGGCCGCCATCGAGTTCCTCGGTGACGAAGTGCACGCTGCAGCCATGCTCGTGGTCGCCGGCCTCCAGCGCCCGCTGGTGGGTGTGCAGGCCCTTGTACTTGGGCAGCAGCGAGGGATGGATGTTCAGCAGGCGGCCGCTGTAGTGGCTGACGAAGGCGGGGGTGAGGATGCGCATGAAGCCGGCCAGGATCACCAGCTGCGGGGCGAAGCCGTCGATGCACTCGACCAGGGCGGCATCGAAGGCCTCGCGGCCGTCGAACTGCTTGTGGTCGAGCACGCGGGTGTCGATACCGGCTTGTTTCGCCCGCTCCAGGCCGTAGGCATCGGCGCGGTTGGAAATCACCGCGCAGATGCGTGCCGGGTTGCCGTCCTCGGCGATGCTGTCGATCAGGGCCTGCAGGTTGCTGCCGGACCCGGAAATCAGCACCACGACATTGCAGTCGGCCATCAGTGGGCTTTCAGGTTGTTCAGCACGACCTGGGCGGCGCCTTCGGCGGCAGTGCCGATCTGGCCGATCAGCCACGGCGCTTCGCCGCTGGCGCGCAGGTTGGCCAGGGTCGCTTCGACCTGGTCCTGGGCCACGCAGATGACCATGCCGACGCCGCAGTTGAGCACGCGGTGCATCTCGTGCTCGTCGACGTTGCCTTGCTCCTGCAGCCAGTCGAACACCGCCGGGCGGGTCCAGCTGGCCACGTCGAGCACCGCCTGGGCGCCTTGCGGCAGCACGCGCGGGATGTTGTCGAGCAGGCCGCCGCCGGTGATGTGGGCCATGGCCTTGACCGCGCCGGTTTCCTTGATCAGCTTGAGTAGCGGCTTGACGTAGATGCGGGTCGGCGCCATTAGCAGCTCGGTCAGCGGCTTGCCATCGAGCTGTATGGCCTCGATGTCGGCACCGGCGACTTCGATGATTTTGCGGATCAGCGAGTAGCCGTTGGAGTGCGGGCCGGAAGAGGGCAGGGCGATCAGCGCGTCGCCAGCGGCGACTTTCGAACCGTCGATGATCTCGGCCTTTTCCACCACGCCGACGCAGAAACCGGCCAGGTCGTAGTCTTCGCCTTCGTACATGCCGGGCATCTCGGCGGTCTCGCCACCGACCAGGGAGCAGCCGGCCAGCTCGCAACCGGCGCCGATGCCGGTGACCACGGTGGCGGCCACGTCGACGTTGAGCTTGCCGGTGGCGTAGTAGTCGAGGAAGAACAGCGGCTCGGCGCCGCACACCACCAGGTCGTTGACGCACATGGCGACCAGATCCTGGCCGATGCTGTCGTGCTTGTTCAGGTTCAGCGCCAGGCGCAGCTTGGTGCCGACGCCGTCGGTGCCGCTGACCAGTACCGGCTGCTTGTAGCCGGCGGGAATTTCACAGAGGGCGCCGAAGCCACCCAGGCCACCCATGACCTCCGGGCGTGCGGTGCGCTTGGCGACGCCTTTGATGCGTTCGACCAGGGCTTCGCCGGCGTCGATGTCTACACCGGCGTCCTTGTAGCTGATGGAGGGTTGCTTGCTCATGGGTTCAGGCCTTTAAGGGGGAAATGCGGTTGTCGACCGGGCCGGGCGGGAGTCCACGCGCGTGCCGGTCTGCGAAGGCGCGCGATTTTATCAGGCTTGTCCGTCAGCGGCCACCGGCCCCGACGGTTGCCGCATGGCGGGCGGCTGTTTAAGGTATAAGCCTTCGCGTGCGCCCGTCGCACACACCTCCAGCCGTCGAGACCTCACATGCGCCTGTTCGTCCGTCTGTTTGCCCTGTGCTGTGCGCTGCTCAGCCTGCCGTCCCTTGCCGAGCCGGTCAGCGGCCTCTATCAGGTGCGCGAGGCGGTCACCAGCCAGCAGCCGGAAGAGCGCGGCGTGGTCCTGGGCAAGGCCCTGGAAACCCTGGTACTGCGCTTGACCGGCGATGCCCAGGCGCTGCAGGCGTCGGGCCTGGAGGGGGTGCGCAAGGACCCGCAGCAACTGGTCAGCCAGTACGTCTACGAGGGCGACACCCTGATCGTCGACTTCGATCCGCTGACCACCGAGAACAAGCTGCGCCAGGCCGGCCTGGCCCTGTGGGGCGCCAATCGCCCGGCGATCCTGGCCTGGTGGCTGAATGCCGGAGTGGAAGGCTTCAGCCTGCTCGGCGATGGCCAGGAAGCGGCCGCACCGCTGCGCCAGGCCGCGCAGAACCGTGGCCTGCCGCTGCGCCTGCCACTGGCCGATCTGCAGGAACAACTGCTGGCGACCCCGGAAACCCTCGGCGCCGACCAGCCGGATGCCCTGCAGCCGGCCTCCGAGCGCTACGCCGCCGATGCCTTGCTGGCCGTGCAGGCGCGCGAAGAGGGTGGCCAGTGGCAGGCCGAGTGGCGCCTGTGGCTGGGCGACAGCCGCGAGCAGGGCAAGGCCCAGGGCGCTGACCAGAATGCCCTGGCCGATGCCGTGCTGCTGGCCGTGAGCGAGCGCCTGGCGCCGCGTTTCGTGGTCAAGCCGGGGACGGCCGGCGCCCTGCTGGTCGAAGTGCAGGGCACCGACCTGGCCCGCTATGCCAATCTGGCGAGTCTGCTCGAACCCTTCGCCGCGCGCCTGATCAAGGTCAAGGGCGACCAGCTGACCTGGCAGGTCAATGCCAGCGCCGCACAATTGCGCGCCCAGCTGGCCCTGGCCGGGCTGCAGGAAATCCCCGTCGATGCCGCGCCACTGGATGCGGCGGCGCCCGCGGGCAGCGCCCCGGCCGCGGCGCCGGCCAATCTGCTGCGTTTTCGCTGGTAGCTTGCCGCACGGCAGCACCCCGCCCATCAGGCGCAAGGGCTGAAGCAGCACATACAGCCGTGGGCCAAGGCACGCGGAGACAGGGATGAACCGAGGCGGAGAGCCCGAGATGACCGATTCAAGGCGCTGGATGTGGCTGGCCGGGCTGTTCCTCGGCGGCTGGCTGATCTACCTGCTGACCCCGATTCTTTCGCCGTTCCTGGTGGCCATGCTGTTGGCCTACCTGGGTGATCCGCTGGTCGATCGCCTGGAACGCCACAAGCTGTCGCGGACCTGGGCCGTGGTGCTGGTGTTCGGCCTGTTCAGCCTGCTGCTGCTGATCCTGCTGCTGGTGCTGCTGCCCATGCTCGGCCGCCAGCTGGTGCGCCTGTATGAGCTGGTGCCACTGATGCTCGACCGCCTGCAGCACGAGGCGCTGCCCTGGATGCAGGCGCAGTTCGGCCTGACCGAGGACTTCTGGCGTTTGGATCAGCTCAAGGCGGCGCTCAGCGAGCACCTGGGCAAGACTGGCGATATCGTCGGCCTGGTTCTGGCCCAGGCGACCGCCTCCAGCCTGGCGCTGCTCGGCTGGCTGGGCAATCTGCTGCTGATTCCGGTGGTGGCCTTCTACCTGCTGCGCGACTGGGACGTGATGCTGGCCAAGCTGCGCGGCCTGCTGCCGCGCGCCCGCGAGGGCTTCATCGTGCGCCTGGTCGGCGAGTGCCACGAGGTGCTCGGCGCCTTTATCCGCGGCCAGCTGATGGTGATGCTGGCGCTGGCCGGCATCTATGCCGGTGGCCTGATGCTGGTCGGCCTGGAGCTGGGCCTGCTGATCGGTGTGCTGGCCGGGCTGGCCAGCATCGTGCCGTATATGGGCTTTATCGTCGGCTTCGGTGCGGCGCTGGTGGCGGCGCTGTTCCAGTTCGGCGGCTTCGAGCTGTACCCGCTGGTCGGCATAGCCGTGGTGTTCGGCATCGGCCAACTGCTCGAAGGCATGCTGCTGACGCCCTGGCTGGTCGGCGACCGCATCGGCCTGCACCCGGTGGCGGTGATCTTCGCCATCCTCGCCGGCGGCCAGCTGTTCGGCTTCACCGGCGTGCTGCTGGCCCTGCCGGTGGCGGCGATCATCATGGTTTTGCTGCGCCATGCTCATGATTTCTATAAACTTTCCGCCCTCTATGGTGAGCCCGGAGGCGGTTCTGACGAACCGCCCAACCCTGCATGATCCCGATTCAGCTGCCCCTGGGGGTGCGTCTGCGTGATGACGCCACCTTCGCCAACTACTATCCCGGCGCCAACGCCGCGGCCCTTGGCTATGCCGAGCGCCTGTGCGAGGCCGATGCCGGCTGGACCGAAAGCCTGATCTACCTCTGGGGTAGCGAGGGTGTCGGGCGCAGCCATCTGCTGCAGGCGGCCTGCCTGCGGTTCGAGCAGCGCGGCGAATCGGTGGTCTACCTGCCGCTGGCCGAAGTGGCCGACTACGGCCCGGAGCTGCTCGACAACCTGGAGCAGTGCGAGCTGGTCTGCCTGGACGACCTGGAAGCGGTGGCCGGCCGGCCCGAGTGGGAGGAGGCGCTGTTCCACCTGTTCAACCGCTTGAGGGATTCGGGGCGGCGTCTGCTGATCGCTGCCGCCGCCGCGCCGCGCGAGTTGCCGATCGGCCTGGCCGACCTGCAGTCGCGCCTGACCCTGGCGCTGGTATTCCAGCTGCATGCGCTGTCCGATGAGGACAAGCTGCGTGCCCTGCAGCTGCGTGCCTCGCGCCGCGGCCTGCACCTGACCGACGAAGTCGGGCGCTTCATCCTCAACCGTGGCGAGCGCAGCATGAGCGCGCTGTTCGAACTGCTCGAACGTCTCGACCAGGCCTCGCTGCAGGCTCAGCGCAAGCTGACCATTCCCTTCCTGAAAGAAGTCCTCGGCTGGTAGCCGTTTGCCTGGCACCGGCTGCTAGGTCGGCAGTGCTTCCAGCTCCGCGACAAACTCACTGATCGCCTGCGCGCAGGCTTGTGCCCGGCTCTGCAGGACGAAGTGCGGCCCGCCCAGCGCGATCTGGCGCAGATCGCTGCAGTGCCGGCTGAGGCTGGCCGCGGCATGCTGCGAGACCAGGCGATCCTGCTGCGGCCACAGGTGCAGGGCGGGCAGGTGGAGCGGCTGGGCGGGTTCCTGCAGTCGCGCCAGGCTGTGCAGGCGGGCCCGCAGCAGGGCGTCGGGTAACTGGCGGATTTCCTCGCGCAGCAGGGCGAGCAGCGCCGGGCTGGCGTTTCGGCCGACACAGAACAGCTGCAACAGCCGCTCATGGCTGAGCAGGCGCCTGGGCAGTGGCAGGTAGCGGCTCAGTGGTAGCAGCGGGTGCGGACGGCGAAGAAACGCGGCGGCGAAGATCACCCCGCGCAGGCCGGGCGGCTGGCGCAGGGCCAACCGGTAGGCCAGGTGCCCGGAGAAGGACTCGCCGAGCAGGACGAAGGGGCTGGCGCCGAGCCGGGGCAGCAGGACGGAGACCAGGCTGTCGCTGTCCTGCGGGCCGTGCTGCGGTAGCTCAAGTGGCACAAGCTGCAGCCCATCCAGCCAGGGCAGCAGCGGGGCGAACAGGCGGTTGCTGCCGTTCAGGCCCGGCAGCAACAGCAGGCGCATCAGGCCTCGCCGGCCAGCTTGCGGTCGTACTGGAAGCGCCAGCGGGTGTAGAGCAGGGCGCAGCAGAACAGGCCGAAGCTGATCACCGCTTCGAGCATGCCGAACAGCGCGCGGGCCGGGTCGATGGCGGCCAGTACGCCCTGGATGAAGTAGATGTTGACCACGAAGCAGGTCCAGGCGTGGGCGCGGGCACTGCCCAGCAGCAGGCCGGGAGCGAGCAGCAGCAGCGGCACCAGCTGGATGCTCAGCACCACCCAGATACGCGCGCCGTGCAGGTCGGCGAAGCCGAGGTTCCACCCCAGCAGCAAGGCGAACAGGGCGATGAAGCTGAACAGGCTCAGGGCGCGGCTGAGTTTCAGCCGCGGTTGCAGCCAGTCGAGGGCCGGAAGGGGTTTCGCTTGCTTAGCCACGCGGGGTCTCCAGCTGCTGGGCGGTTTTGGCCAGGCGCAGCCCGAGGGCGCGGCACAGGGCGATTTCGTGTTCGTCGAGGGCGCGCTTGCTGTCGGCCCCGGCATGGTGGCTGGGGCCGTAGGGCGTGCCGCCGCCGCGGGTGTCGAGCAGGGCGCCTTCGCTGTAGGGCAGGCCGCAGAGCAGCATGCCGTGGTGCAGCAGCGGCAGCATCATCGACAGCAGGGTGCTTTCCTGGCCGCCATGCAGGCTGGAGGTCGAGGTGAACACCCCGGCCGGCTTACCGACCAGCTCGCCGGTCAGCCACAGGCTGCTGGTGCCGTCCAGAAAATACTTCAAGGGCGCGGCCATATTGCCGAAGCGGGTCGGGCTGCCCAGGGCCAGGCCGGCGCAGTGCTTCAGGTCGTCCAGGCTGACGTACAGCGCCCCTTCGGCGGGAATCGCCGGGGCCGTGGCTTCGCACTCGGTGGATACCGCCGGCACGCTGCGCAGGCGCGCTTCCAGGCCGCCCTGTTCGACACCGCGGGCGATCTGCCTGGCCATCTCGGCGGTGGCGCCGTGGCGACTGTAGTAGAGCACCAGGATATAGGGCGCGCTCATGCCAGCAGCTCCAGGACTTTCTCCGGCGGCCGGCCGATCACCGCCTTGTCGCCGGCGATCAGGATCGGCCGCTCGATCAGCTTGGGATGGGCGACCATGGCTTCGATCAGCTGCGCCTCGCTGAGGCTGTCGTCGGCCAGGTTGAGTTCTTTGTATTCGTCCTCGCCGGTGCGCAGCAGCTGGCGCGCACCGATGCCCAGCTTGCCCAGCAGGCTGTGCAGCTCGCCAGCGCTGGGCGGGGTTTCCAGGTAGCGCACGATGTTCGGCGTCAGGCCGCGGGCTTCGAGGAGTTCCAGGGCGCCGCGGGATTTCGAGCAGCGCGGGTTGTGATAGAGGGTCAAGTCGGTCATGGATGGGTCGCATCTAGCCTGAGGTGGGCGCTATTCTACCCACCTCGGCGCGGATCAGCGCAGTCCAGCATGGCTAAGGAGAGGGAATGCGTCAGCGCCTAGAGGATGTTACGGAGTTCTGGCGTTTCCTGGTTCAGCGCTTCTTCGCCGACCGCGCTACCCAGAGCGCAGCCGCGCTGACCTACACCACCCTGTTCGCGGTGGTGCCGATGATGACCGTGACCTTCGCCATGCTCTCGGCGATCCCGGTCTTCCAGGGCATGGGCGAGGACATCCAGAGCTTCATTTTCCGCAACTTCGTGCCGTCGTCCGGGGCCACGGTGCAGGAGTACCTGCGCGAGTTCACCGTGCAGGCGCGCAAGCTGACCTGGGCCGGGGTGATCCTGCTGGCGCTCACCGCGTTCATGATGCTGGTGACCATCGAGAAGGCCTTCAACACCATCTGGCGCGTGCGCCAGCCGCGCCGCGGCGTCTCCAGCTTCCTGCTGTACTGGGCGATCCTCAGCCTGGGCCCGCTGCTGCTCGGCGTGGGCTTTGCGGTCAGCACCTACATCACCTCGCTGTCACTGCTGTCCGGCCCCCATGCGCTGATCGGCGCCAAGACCCTGCTCGGCTTCGCTCCGCTGCTGTCCAGCGTCGCCGCCTTCACCCTGATTTACGCCACCGTGCCGAATGCGCGGGTGCCGCTGCGCAATGCGCTGCTCGGCGGCCTGTTCACCGCCGTGCTGTTCGAGGTGGCCAAGGCGCTGTTCGGCCTGTTCGTCAGCCTGTTTCCCGGCTACCAGCTGATCTACGGCGCCTTCGCCACGGTGCCGCTGTTTCTGCTGTGGATCTACGTGTCCTGGCTGATCGTGCTGTTCGGTGCCGAGCTGGTGTGCAACCTGACGGCCTCGCGGCACTGGCGCCGCCGCGCGCTGCCACGGCTGCTGGTGCTGCTGGGCATCCTGCGGGTGTTTCACGAGCGCCAGCTGCGCGGCGTGCCGCTGCGCCATGGCGACGTGCAGCGCGAAGGCTGGCTGCTGCCGGAGGACGAGTGGGAGGAAGTGCTCGACTTCCTCGAGGGCGAACACCTGGTCTGCCGGGTCAGCGGTGGCGGCGGTTGGGTGCTGTGCCGCGACCTGGAGCATTTCAGCCTGCATCAACTGCTCAGCCGTAGCCCCTGGCCGTTGCCGCGCCCCGGGCAATTGCCGGACAAGCTGGATGACGAAGTCTGGTATCCGGGCCTGCGCCGGGCGCTGGAGATGCTCCATGAAGAACAGGCGGCGCTGTTCAGCGGCAGCCTGGCGCAGTGGCTGCGTGGCGCCGACTGAGGCCGGGGCGTAGCGGGGTGACGAAATTCGCGGTTTACCGTTTTACCGACATCGTCTTCACGAAAGTTTCACGGATCAGGCCATAGCCTGATTCCACTGAAATCCCCAAGATGCAGTGCTCCTTTGGCCCCGCCCGCGTGCGGGGTTTTCTTTTTCTGGGTCATGGAGCCAGGCCCTAGGAAGAAATGAGCCTGAGGCTACCCCTCGGCCATCAGCGCTGCGATGCGCCGCGCATGCCGTCTGTGCAAGCTGTCTGGCGCTCTTTGGCCTGATCCGGCAAGCGGCAGAAACGAAAAAGCCCTGCATGAGCAGGGCTTTTTCTTTGAAGTTCTGGAGCGGGCGAAGGGAATCGAACCCTCGTCATGAGCTTGGGAAGCTCAGGTAATGCCATTATACGACGCCCGCTTGGGCGGGTGACTTTGTACCAGAATCGATTGCCGAGGTGAAGCCACGGCGCAAGAAATACCTGCGTCGTGGCGTACGCCGTTGCCGCCGGCAGCCGCGGCGGGGCCTTGTCGGGCTGCCGGCTGGCAACGGGGTTCAGCCGGCGAGGGCGGCACTCTCGGCCATGGCCACGCTGCGCTGGCGCTGGCCCAGCGGTTGCTGCAGGTAGCCCAGCAGGGTGTCGCGGGTCTGCAGCCAGGCGCCCTTGTGCTCCATGTCGAGGAAGTGGCCGGCCTGGTCGATGCTGCGGAACTCGCTGTGGCGCACGTACTGGGCGAACAGGCGGGCATCCTCGACTGTGGTGTACTCGTCCCACTCGCCGTTGACGAACAGCGTGGGAATTTCGATTTCCGCGGCGAAGCTGGTGCAGGAACGCCCTTCCATGTTCAGCACGTTTTCCACGTGGAAGCACATCTGCTGGTACTCGTAGACTTCCAGACTGGTCAGGTGGCGATGGTTGTAGCGCTTGTACAGCGACGGCAGGTGCTTGCCGATGGTGCCGTTGAGCAGCAGGCCGGCGTTCTCGCGGTCGCAGGCCTTCATCACCGCCACGCCGCGCTCCAGGTAGCCGAGCATGGCCTGGTTGGTGACCGGCGAGAACGAGTTGATCACCGCCCGGACGATGCGCCGCGGCCGGCGCGCCAGGGCCTGCAGGGTGGCGATACCGCCCCAGGAGAAGGACAGCACGTGGTCGCAGGCGAACTGTTCGACCAGTTCGAGGAGGATGTCGGCTTCCTCTTCGCGGGTCATCAGGCGCGTGTGCTCGTTGTGCTCGCGCGACTGGCCGGCATAGGGCAGGTCGAACAGCACCACATTGAAGTGCGGGTAGAGATAGCGGACGGTCTGGGCGAAGGACGCCGTTGTCGACAGTGAACCGTTGACCAGAATGATGGTGTGCTCGGCGCTGTCGGCGCGGTAGAACTCCGTGTAAACCCGGTATTGCCCCTGGATATCCAGCACAGCGGTTTCTGGTTTCATCGTACATGCCCCTGACGTGCAGTGTTGCGGACGCGCAGCCGCAGGAACGCGAGCTGCACGAGCTTCAGGACAGGTAGGCATGCGCCTGGAAAGTGGGGGCCCTTGTCGACGGGTACAGGCTGGCCGACAGGTATTGTTATTGGCGGGCGATTTTTCGGTTCGGGAATCGACCGAGGAGGAGTGGCGTCACTCCGCTTCGATATGATCGGGGGCAGTCCCGTTACAGGTGCCGTGGCACCCTCAACCAAAAAAGTTTTCTTAGATGCTGCTTATGACTTGCTGGTCACTTACGGACCTTGGATTTGATTCAAGCAGGCTTGTGTGACCGAAGCAAGTCACTCGCATGGCTGATTTCGCAACTTCTGCCGGACGGTAGCACTCAGACCAGAGCTGCTTCCTCGGCACTCAGCGCCCGGTATTCGCCAGGCGCCAGACTCGGGTCGAGTTGCAGCGGGCCCATGCGCTCGCGGTGCAGGCCGATGACCTTGTTCTGGAAGTGGCCGAACATGCGCTTGACCTGATGGTAGCGACCTTCGTGCAGGGTCAGCAGGGCGCTGTGGCTGTCGAGAATCTGCAGTTCGGCGGGCAATGTGGTGAGGTTCTCGTAGGCGAAGTACAGGCCCCGGGCGAACACCTCGATGTACTCGGCGGTGATCGGCTGTTCGGTCCGTACCCGGTAGACCTTGCCCAGGCGGCTGCGCGGTTCGGTCAGGCGGCGCGACCACAGGCCGTCGTTGGTGAGCAGCAGCAGGCCGCTGGTGCCCAGGTCGAGACGTCCGGCGATATGCAGCTCGTGCTTGTCCGGCTCGTCGAGCAGATCGAGCACGGTGCGGTGTTCAGGGTGGCAGGTGGCGCTGACCACGCCGAGCGGCTTGTGCAGCATGAAGAAGCGCGCCGGCTTGCCGGCCTGCAGCAGCTGGTCGTCCAGTTCGATGCGGCTGAATTCGCGGACCTCGCAGCGGCCGTCGCGCACCGCTGCGCCATCCACCCGGATGCGCCCGCTGGCCAGCAGCAGGCGGGCGTCGGCGCGGCTGAATTGCGCCAGGTTGCTGAGGAAACGGTCGAGACGCACGGCTCAGTCCGCGGCTTGCGGGGCGCCGGGCAGGCCCTGGGCGCAGCGCGGGCACAGGCAGGCGCGGTCGCGCTGCTCGGCCGGCAGGCTGTCGAGCACGGCCGCATCGACCGGGCTGTGGAAGCACCAGCAATCCGTCGCGGGCTCGCTCTGCCCGGCCTGGGCGCAGCGGTTGAGCTGGCCGCAGCGCGGGCAACGGCTGGCGTCGCTCATGCCGGCGGCTCGAAGGTTTCTTCGCAGACGCGGTTGCGCCCGGACTGCTTGGCCCGGTACAGCGCCCGGTCGGCGCGGGCGATCAGGCGGTCGAGGCTGTCCTCGCCGTGCAGTTCGGTGAGGCCGATGCTGGTACTCACCTGCAGGTTGACGCCATTGAAGGGGATGCTGCTGGCGGCGCTCTGCTCGCGGAGCTTCTCGGCCAGCAGGCGCGCCGTGGCGCTGTCGGTGTCCTTGAGCAGGAGGATGAACTCCTCGCCGCCCCAGCGGCAGATGATGTCGGACTGGCGCAGGTTGCCCTGCAGGGTCTGGGCGAAGCCGCGCAGCACTTCGTCACCGGCCAGGTGGCCGTAGCTGTCGTTGAGCTCCTTGAAGTGGTCGAGGTCGATCAGCAGGGCGCAGAGCGGGCTCTGGCTGCGCTGCGCCTCGTTCAGGGCCTGGCCGGCCAGCAGGTTGAAGCCGCGGCGGTTGGGCAGGCCGGTGAGCACGTCGGTGGTGGCCAGGGTGGCGATGTGGCGCTGGTAGCGGCGCATGGCCAGGTACACCAGGAACAGCACCATGGCGCTGATCAGCGCGCAGATCAGCAGGTTGAGGTAGAGGGTGTGGCGGATGCCGGCCAGGGCGCCTTCCTCGTGCTTGTCGACGAACAGGTACCAGTCCAGTTCGGGGATGAAGCGCACGTTGAGGAAGTGGCCGCGGCCGTGCTCCTGATAGTCGTAGTGGCCGCTTTGCGGCTGCGGCAGCTTGGCCAGCAGTGCTTCCAGGCCGGCCACGCTGCCGAGTGCCTGCCCGGCCCGGGCGCCCAGCGGCCCGCCGCTGGCCCCGGTGAGGGCGATGCGACCGCTGCTGTCGACGAAATACACGCTGCGCTCGTAACGTTGCTGGTAGTCGTCGATCAGCTTGACCACGGCATCGACGGTGAGGCCGACGCCGGTGGCGCCGATGAAGTTGCCGGCATAGTCGAAGACCTTGTAGTTGATGAAGAAGGTCAGCCGGTCCTGGTTGGCCATGTCGACATCGACGTTGATCTCGTAGGGCTCCTGCATCTCGCGCACGCGGAAATACCAGACGTCGCGCGGCTCGCTCGGGCTGACCTGCTTGAGCACGCCCTTGGCCTGGTAGTAGGTGTGGGTCTTCTCGGAGATGAAGAAGCTGGTGAAGGCGCCGTAGTGTTCCTGCACTTCGCGCAGGTAGCGGGTCATCTGCGCGGGATCCTGCTCGCCGCTCATCACCCAGTCGCGGACGAAGGTGTCGCGGGCCATCATCGAGGAGATCACCACCGGGCGCACCAGGTCCTTCTGGATCTCCGAATAGATGTTGTCGGACGTCAGCGGCAGTTCGGTGTTGACGATGCTGTGGCGGATGTTGTCCCGCGAGGTGTAGTAGCTGACCAGGGCGGTGGCGGTGAAGCCGCTGAGCAGCAGGGCGAGCAGCAGCAGGAGCAGCAGGGTCTGGGCTTTGCGCGAGTGACGGAGTGGCATGGAAAGGGGCCCTGGAGTAGTGGCTCCATGCTAGCGCGCCGGCCGGGCCGGCGTCACCGGCCCTGGCGGGTTATTCGGCGAGGCCGTGGATGGCGCTGATCCACGGCTCCAGGCGCTGGCCATAGTTGACCCGGGCCTGGAAGGAGGGACGTTGTTCGCTCGAATAAGCGGCGGGCAGACGCTCGGCCAGCAGGCTGCGCCAGGCATGCGGCACGTTGAGGCTGCTGTTGTACAGCTGGCTGATCTGCCCGGTCAGTTGGCGCACGTCGCCGCTGCAGTCGCACCAGGCGCTTACCGTGCCGGGGACCAGGGCATAGCGGCTGCGGTCCGGATAGCGCTGGCGCAGGCTGGCGGCATCCAGGCCGACATCGATGGCGAACAGGCGGCTGGCGTGCTGGCGTTCGCTGGCGAGGTCCTCGCGCGCCAGTTTCTCGCGGATCTGCAGTTGTTCATCGTCCGGTAGCTGGGCGAGGGCCTGGCTGGCCTGCTGCAGCTCGGCCTCGGTGCGCCGCAGTTCGGTCTGGTAGGCCGGGCCATCGAGTTCCAGCACCACCAGCACCTGGCGCTTGCCATGGCGCTGCCGGTAGTCGGGGTCGCGTTCGTCGAGCGGGGCGAAGCCCAGGGCCAGCAGTTGCTCCTGCTGCAGGGGGCGGCGCTCGTAGCGGTTGCTGGCGTCGGCCGGGCGCGGGCTGCGCCAGTCCAGGCGCAGGGCCAGGCCGCTGTTTTCCCGGCTGGGCCCCTCATGGTCGCGCAGCAGCTCGCGCTCGGAGAGCAGCAGGCTGCTCTCCGGCTGGCCCTGGCGGTTGTACCAGACGCCGGCCAGGGCCACGGCATTGGTCAGCAGGATCAGGGCGAGGCCGGCCAGCAGGCCGTGCCGGGTGGTGAGCGTGATCATGCGCGGGCCCCCTTGTGGCTGCGCCGCAAGCGCCCGAGGACCAGCAGGGTGAGCACCGCGACCAGGCCAAGCAGGAGGAAGAACAGGTACTTGGGCAGCACGTCCCACCACCAGTCGACCATCTTGATGCCGAGAAAGACGATGAAGAACAGCTGGCCGGTCAGCGCCACGTCCGTCCAGTCGCGCCGGGTGCCGAGCCAGATGGCCAGGGCCGAGGCGACAAAGCCGAGCAGCTGGTAGCCGTTTTCGATGCTGGCGGCGGAGAACGGCAGGTAGCTGCCATGCCCCCAGTTGGCCAGCACCAGCATGGGCACGAACAGGGCGAGCAGACCCATGATCCGGTAGGTGGCGGCGAAACCGCTGAAGCGCGCCTGGCTGACGAACAGCGGCAGGAGGAACGCCAGCAGCCCACCGGGCAGGAAGTTTTCCGGATGTTCGCCCGCTTCCAGCCAGAAGAACCCGCTCCATGCACACAGCCGTGTGCCGCTGTAGGCCAGCAGGCAGGCCAGGCCGGCGACCAGCAGCAGGCGCGCGTTGCAGCCATAGGCCAGCAGCAGGGCGAGGGCGGCCCAGGGCAGCAGGGCCTTGTCCGAGGGGGTGATATTGAAGATCTGCCCGAGCATGCTGATGTTCAGCACGAAGCAGGCGAAGGCGAGCAGGGCGGCCAGCTTGCTGAAATAGCCGGACGGGTCGCGCCGGCGGATGGCGAAGGTCAGCAGCAGGCTGCCCAGGGCGAAACCGCCGAGAATGGCGACCTGCGTCGTCTCGCTGAACAGCCCCCAGAACTGGTAGAAGAAGAACAGCAGGCTGGCGGCCAGGGCCAGGGCGCCGAGCAGCGAGACGATGCGCATGCTCAGCGACAGGCGCTTGCTCTGCCGCGTGTGGTCGATGTCGAAACGGCTGCGGTACTGCGCCAGCAAGTCCTGGTGGTGCAGTTGCAGTTGCTGCAGCTGCTGGTTGCCGAGCGCCAGCGCCTGCTCCTCGTGCAGGCGCTCCACCTCGCGGTAGAACGCCTGGATATCGTCGGCGCGGTGCTGGGCCTGGTCGCGGGTGAGTGACGGCATACGGTTCCCTGTGCGTGCTGTGCCCCGGCAAGCGGGTGACTCCCTCAATGCAAGCACTCTAAACCCGAAGCGCAACCCCTGCCAGACAAGCTGCTGCGTGATGAAGCAGCAGCGGCCTGCTGGATTTACCTGCCGCCGCGGGCTTGTCGGTGCGCATGGCGCAGCCTAGGCCAGCGCTTCAGGCCTTGCTCTGCAGGTAGGCCTTCCAGCCGCCGAAACGGGTGATGTCCTCGGCGCCTTGCAGGCCGTAGCCCTCGCAGATAAAGCCGGTTTCCCAACTGCCGTCGGCCAGCTGCACCTTGCCCAGGCCCAGCGGCGCGGGGATGCCGGTGAGGAACGAGCCCAGCTCGGCGCTCGGCAGTTCCCAGACTTCCACGGCGATGGCCACGCCGCCTTCGGCGACCCGGACCATGCCTGGGCGTTGCACCGGGCCACCGGCCAGGGCGTACAGCCGGTAGTCCGGCGAGCTCTGCGTGGCCAGCAGCAGGCGGCCGCCGCGTTGCCTGAGCTGCCAGTTCAGCGGCAGGCCGTCCAGATGCGCGCCGCACACCACCACGCGGGCGCGGTCGTTGCGGGCGAGGGTGGCCGGGGCCTGCGCATCCAGCGTGCGCTCGCCGGCCAGCGGCAGGCCGGTTTGGCGCTGCAGGCCGTCGGCCAGGCTCAGCAGGTACTGGTCGGTGCAGGCGCGGCCGAACAGGGTCACGCCCCAGGGCAGGCCGTTTTGCATGAAGGCGCTGGGCACCGCGACGGCGGCGTAGTCGAGCATATTCATGAAGTTGGTGTAGTAGCCCAGGTCCGAGTTGCGCTTGACCGGTTCGGCATGCAGTTCGTCCAGGGTCACCGGGCGCGGGTAGGCGGGGGTCAGCACGCAGTCGACCTCGGCGAGGAGGCGGTCGCAGATCGCCTTGAGCGTCTGCAGGCGGTACTGGGCGCGGAAGGTGTCGACGCCGCTGACGCCGGGCGCCTTTTCCAGCACGGCCTTGATCACCGGCAGCACGGCGTCCGGCTGCTGCTCGATCAGCGCGCCGGCGACGCTGTAGCGCTCGGCGACCCAGGGACCTTCATAGAGCAGGCGCGCGGCTTCGAGGAAGGGCGCGAAGTCGATTTCCATCGCTTCGCCGCCCAGGGCCTTCAGTTGTTCGATGGTCTGCGCGAACAGCGCCGGGCTTTCCGCGCAGCCGAGGAATTCCAGCTGCGCCGGCACGCCGAAGCGGAAGCCCGTGCGCGGCTTGCCGAAGGCACTGGCGTCGTTCCACAGCGGATTGCTGCGGCTGTATTCGTCGCGCGCATCCAGCCTGGCGGTCAGCGCCAGCAGCTGGCTGGCCTCGGCCGCGGTGGCGGTGAAGTAGGTGACGCAGTCCAGGGTGCGGCAGGCGGGCACCACGCCGGCGGTGGAAAGCAGGCCCTTGGTGGCCTTGAGGCCGACCAGGTTGTTCAGCGCCGCCGGCACGCGGCCGGAGCCGGCGGTATCGGTGCCGAGGGCGAAGCTGGCCACGCTGAGCGCCACGGCCAGGGACGAGCCGGCGCTGGAGCCGCCGGACGGGTAGTCCGGGTGCACGCTGTTGCGGCATTCACCGTAGGGCGAGCGGGTGCCGTTAAGGCCGGTGGCGAACTGGTCGAGGTTGGTCTTGCCCAGGGGCACGGCGCCGAGGGCGATCAGCTGCTCGACGACAGTGGCACTACGTTCGGGCACATAGGCGAAGGCCGGGCAGGCGGCCGTGGTCGGGATGCCGGCCAGGTCGATATTGTCCTTGATGGCAAACGGCACGCCGTACAGCGGCAGCTCGGCGGTTGACTTGTCGTCCAGCGCGGCCAGGTAGGGTTCCAGCTGTTCCACGCTCAACAAGTGGATAAACAGGTTGAACTCGGGGTTCAGCGCCGTGGCCTGCTCGTGCAGGGCGGCGATCAGCTGGCGCGGGGTCAGGCTGCCGTCGCTGTAGGCGGTTTTCAGGGCGCCGAGGCGCAGGTCGAAGTCGAATTGCATGATCAGTGTCCTCGGGTAGGTTGAGCCGCGCAGTGGCGAAGCCCAACAAACGCTGCCGTGTGCCAAGTCGTTGGGCTTCGCTGCGCTCAACCCAACCTACGTAATCCGCTATGGGGTTAGATTCAGTTCTCTTCCAGCACCACCACGCGCTGGCCGGCACGCACCGGGGATCCCGGTTGCACGCGCACTTCGCGGACCACGCCGTCGCGCGGGGCGAGCAGGGGGATTTCCATCTTCATCGACTCGAGGATCACCAGCACATCGCCGGCTTTCACCGCGCTACCGGACTCGACCTGCACCTGCCAGAGGTTGCCGGCGATATGGCTGTCGATGCCGTGCTGGCCGGCACCGAGCGGGGCGTCGTCGCCCAGCTCGGGCGCCACTTCCTCGCTCTCGTAATGGGCCTGGCCGGAGGCGATCCAGCGCTGGCGTTCGGCGTCGAAGGCGGCGCGTTGCTGGTTGCGGAAGGCGTCGATGCCCTCGGCTTCCTCGGTGAGGAAGGCCTGGTAGTCGGCCAGGGCCAGTTCGCTGTCCTCGATGCGCAGCTCATGGCGGCCGAGCGGGAAGTCGCGGCGGATCTGCAGCAGGTCGGAGGCCGACACCGGGTAGAAGCGGATCTGGTCGAAGAAGCGCAGCAGCCAGGGCTTGCCGTGGAAGGCTTTGAGGTCGCGATAGCGGTTCCACATCTGCAGGGTGCGGCCGACGAACTGGTAACCGCCGGGGCCTTCCATGCCGTACACGCACATGTAGGCGCCGCCGATGCCCACCGAGTTCTCGGCGGTCCAGGTGCGCGCCGGGTTGTACTTGGTGGTCACCAGGCGGTGGCGCGGGTCCAGGGGGGTGGCCACCGGCGCGCCGAGGTAGACGTCACCGAGGCCCATCACCAGATAGCTGGCGTCAAAGACAGTCCTGTACACCTCGTCGAGGTTGGGCAGGTCGTTGATGCGGCGGATAAATTCCAGGTTGCTCGGGCACCAGGGCGCGTCCTTGCGCACCGTGGTCATGTACTTGTCGATCGCCAGCTGGCAGGCCGGGTCATCCCAGGACAGCGGCAGATGCACAATGCGCGACGGCACCTTGAGGTCCTGGGCGTTGCACACCGCGTCCCACTCGCCGGCGACGGTGTCGAGCAGTTGCTGTAGTGGCAGGGTTTCCGGCTGGTAGTGCACCTGCAGCGAGCGGATGCCGGGAGTCAGGTCGATCACGCCGTTGAGCTGTTTGGCTTCCAGCGCCTGCATCAGCGCATGGCCGCGGAAACGCAGCACCAGGTCCAGTTCCGGCTGGCCGATTTCCAGCAGCAGGTGGGTATCGCCGGAGAGGCGGGCGACCAGGCGTTTGTCGGCTGTGCCGATGTCCAGCACGATGGGCGAGGTGAGCGTCGCCGTTGTGGGAGCGGATTTATCCGCGATGGCGGTGCTGCCTGCTTCGCGAATGAATTCGCTGCCACAGAGAGCCGTGCATTCCTGCTTCCTTGCTTTCGCCAGCTCTCGCGCCGTAGCGATATTCACCGGCAGGAACCTGACCTTGTCACCGGCCTTGAGCTGGCCGAGCTGCCACAGGTCCGCCTCGATGATCGTCACCGGGCAGACGAAACCGCCCAGGCTCGGGCCGTCCGGGCCGAGGATCACCGGCATGTCGCCGGTGAAGTCCACTGCGCCGATGGCGTAGGGGTTGTCGTGGATATTCGACGGGTGCAGGCCGGCTTCGCCGCCGCTGTCGCGCACCCACTCCGGTTTCGGTCCGATCAGGCGCACGCCGGTGCGGCTGGAGTTGAAGTGCACTTCCCAGTCGGTGGCGAGGAAGGTCTCGATGTAGGCCGGGGTGAAGTATTCCGGCGCGCCGTGCGGGCCGTAGATCACACGGATTTCGCGGACGGAGGGTAGGGCGGTGCACAGCTCGTTGGGCAGTTGTGCGCCGCTGTCCACGTCGCTCAATGCCGGGATATGCAGCACATCGCCGGCGCGCAGGGCACGACCGCCGTGGCCGCCGAACTGGCCGAGGGTGAAGGTGCTTTTGCTACCCAGATACTCCGGCACCTGCAGGCCGCCGCGCAGGCACAGATACGAGCGGGCACCGCTGCCGGCGATGGTGCCGAGGCTCAGGGTGCTGCCGGCCTTGATCAGCAGCGCGGTGTTCATCGGTTGCTCGGCGCCATCCAGGCTCAGCGGAATCGCCGCGCCGGTCACCGCCACCACCGCATCGGTGTTGAAGCGCAGCAGCGGGCCGCTCATGGTGATTTCCAGGCCGGCGGCGCCCTCAATGTTACCCAGCAGGCGGTTGCCCAGGCGCAGCGCACGGTCGTCCATCGGCCCGGACGGCGGTACGCCGACCGCCCAGTATCCGAGGCGACCGGGGAAGTCCTGCACGGTGGTCTGGGTGCCGGCGGAGAGCACCTCGAAAGTGTGCGCCGTATAACGCAGGCCTTCCAGGCAGCGGGTCCACGGCTCGCCGCTGGCGAAGGGGGCGTCGACCAGGATCTGCCGCAGGTACTGGCTATTGGTTTCCACACCGTACAGCAGGGTATCGGCCAGGGCTTGGCTGAGTGCGGCGCTGGCTTCCTCGCGGGTCGGTTTCCAGGTGATGACCTTGGCGATCATCGGGTCGAAGTAAGGCGGAATCTCGCAGCCGGCTTCGACCCAGGTGTCGATGCGCAGGGCCTTGCCGTCGGCCTTGGGGAAGTCCACGGCGGTGAGCAGGCCGGGGCTCGGCTGGAAGTCGCGGCCCGGGTCTTCGGCGTACAGGCGCGCCTGGATGGCATGGCCGCTGGGCTGCAGGCCTTTGGCCAGCTCGCTTAGCGGCGCCAGGTCGCCGGCCGCCAGTTCGATCATCCAGCGCACCAGGTCGACGCCCCACACCTGTTCGGTGACGCCGTGTTCGACCTGCAGGCGGGTGTTTACTTCGAGGAAGTAGAAGCGCTCGGCCTCACTGTCGTAGACGAACTCGACGGTGCCGGCGCTGCGGTAGCTGACCGCCTTGGCCAGCTTGATTGCCGCCGCGCACAGCTCCTCGGCCATGCCTGCCGGCAGGTTGGGCGCCGGGGTTTCTTCCAGCACCTTCTGGTTGCGCCGTTGCACCGAGCAGTCGCGCACGCCGAGGGCCAGCACTTCGCCCTGGCCGTCGCCGAACACCTGAACTTCCAGGTGACGGGCGCGCTGGATGTACTTCTCGATAAACACGCCGCTGTCGCTGAAGTTGTTCTGCCCCAGGCGCTTGACCGCCTCGAAGGCGTCGGAGAGCTCGGCGGCGCTGTTGCATACGCGCATGCCGATGCCGCCGCCACCGGCGGTGCTTTTCAGCATCACCGGGTAGCCGACCTGTTCGCCAGCGACCAGCGCGGCGTCGAGGTTTTCCAGCAGCTCGGTGCCTTCCAGCATCGGCACACCATGCTGTTTGGCCAGCGCTCTGGCGGTGTGCTTCAGGCCAAATACCCGCAGCTGCTCGGGCGTCGGGCCAACAAAGGCGATGCCGGCGGCCTCGCAGGCTTCGGCAAAGGCCGCGTTCTCGGAGAGGAAGCCGTAGCCGGGGTGAATGGCTTTCGCGCCGGTCTGCTTGGCCACGGCGAGGATCTTGTCGACCACCAGGTAGGTGCCGGCGGCCGGGCCTTCGCCGAGGCTGAAGGCTTCATCGGCCTGCTGGATGTGCAGGCTGGCGGCATCGGCCTCGGAGTAGACGGCCACGCCTTTGACGTCGAGCTGACGCAGGGTGCGCAGGATGCGGCAGGCGATGGCGCCGCGGTTGGCGATCAGGAGTTTGTCGAACATCTGCTTGCCCTCGGAAGGGTTGGCGGGCCGTCCCGCTGTATTCGGTCTGCACCACGGTCGTCCGTGGTTGAAATTCTGTCGTCCGGACTAGATCCGGGTGATGGCCTGTAGGTTGGGTTGAGCCTGCGAAGCCCAACATGGCGGCGTTGGGCTTCGCTGCGCTCAACCCAACCTACGATGGTGCATGCGCCATCAATCCCAGATCAGCACCTCGGCCGGGGTCGGGTTCCAGCCGTTGCAGGGGTTGTTCAGCTGCGGGCAGTTGGAGATCAGTACGATGACGTCCATATGCGCCTTCAACTCCACGTACTTGCCCGGCGCGGAGATGCCGTCCGCGAAGGTCAGGCCGCCCTCCGGGGTGACGGGCACGTTCATGAAGAAGTTGATGTTGGCGCCGATGTCGCGCTTCTCCAGGCGGCCGTCGTGCAGGCTGGCGCGCAGGAAGTTGTCGCGGCAGCTGTGCATATAGCGCTTGTCCAGCGCGTAGCGCACCGTGTTGCTCTCCTGGGCGCAGGCGCCGCCGAGGGTGTCGTGGCGCCCGCAGGTGTCGGCGCTGATGGTCAGCAGCGGGTTGCCCAGGTTGGAGTACAGGACGGTGCCGGTGGTCAGGTAGACGCTGTTCTGTTTGCGCAGGGTGCGTTGCGGGTCGTAGCGCTCGCGTGGGTTCTGCGCGCTGAAGAACAGCGTGTCGACCGCCTGGTTGCCTTCCAGGTCGAGCAGGCGCACGGTCTGCCCGGCTTTGACTTCGCAGAGGAACGGCTCGCCGGCCGGGATCTCGTGGCGGTAGACGGCGGCTTCGGGGTGCTTGTCGCTATGGGTAAGAGTCATGCTGGCAGCCCTCAGATATACAGACGTTCGGTGTTGTGGAAGCCGCGGTCGTTTTCCGGGCGCGAGGTGCGGCAGAGCACGCTGATGCCGTCGCTCTCGACCTTGCTCCAGCTCAGTTGCACCGGCTTGGGCGCGTACTCGGGATTCGGGTCCATGGGATGTTGCAGAGCAGTGAGCACCACCAGGCAGTCCATCGGCGCGTACAGCTCGATGTAGTCGCCGGCCTTGGAGTTGCCCGATTCGAAGTGGAAGCGGCCGTCGCCATCGACCGTCACCTTGCTGAACAGGTTGAGCGCCATCAGCAGGTCCTGCAGGTTGAGGTTCCACTTGCCCATCTCCACCAGCAGGTTGTCCACGCCGTTGCGGAAGTAGCCGTTGCGCAGTTCCTGGTAGCGCCCGCTGCCGTACTTCTCGGTGACTTCCTCGGCGTTCAGCACGCCACCGAAGCTGTCGTGCCAGCCGCAGGTGTCGGCGGTGATCGCCGCCAGCACGCGGCCCATGTCCGAGTACAGGCAGTGGCCGGCGGTGAGCTTGGCGGTGTGCTGGCACTTGAGGGTGTCGGGCAGGTTCAGGCGTTCGCTTTTCTCGGCGGCGGAAAGCAGTAGCAGGCTGACGTTGGCGCCGCCTTCGATATCGGTGATGCGCAGCAGTTGGCCGCGCTTGAGGACGAAGGAGGTGTGGCCGCCGCCGGGTACGAGTTCTTCGTACAGGCTGGGGCGCAGGGTGAGTGCAGCAGTCATGGCTAACTCCTTACAGGGCCGGTTGCGGCTGGCCGGTGATATGCGCCGGCAGCGCCTCGACGGCGGCGCGGGTGGCGCGGCGGTCGCTGTTCAGGGGGATGTCGTAGGTGATGCGCGCGCCGAAGGCGTTCGGTGCGTGCGGGTCGATACGGGTCTTGTCGAACACCAGCAGGCGGGTGCCGAGGCTGAAGCCTTCGCTGAGGTCGTGGGTGACCATGAATACGGTCAGCTTGGTCTCGTTCCACAGCTCCAGCAGCAGGGCGTGCATGTCCTTGCGGATGCCCGGGTCCAGCGCGCCAAACGGCTCGTCGAGCAGCAGTACGCGCGGTTTCATGATCAGCGCCTGGGCGATGGCCAGACGCTGCTGCATGCCGCCGGAGAGCTGGCTCGGGTACTTGTCCAGGGCGTGGCCGAGGCCGACTTTTTTCAGGATCACCTCGGCCTGGGCGCGGGCGTCGCGCTTGGCGGCGCCGAACAGCCGGCCGAGCAGCGGCGAGCGCGGCAGTTCCAGGCCGATGGCGACGTTGTCCAGCACACTGAGGTGCGGGAATACCGAGTAGCGCTGGAACACCACGCCACGGCTGCTATCCGGCTCGCCGGACAGTGGCTGGCCAGCCAGCAGAATCTCGCCACGGCTGGCGCGCTCCTGGCCCAGCAGCAGGCGCAGGAAGGTCGACTTGCCGCAGCCGGAGGCGCCGACCAGGGTGCAGAACTCGCCCTCGTTGATCGACAGGTTGAGGCGTTCCAGTACGACCTGATCGCCATACTGCTGCCAGACGTTTTTCACCTCGATAAAGGCGCCTACTGCGCGAGCCGCTGACTGCGTCGCGCGGTGCTCGCAATCCTCATGGACGAGATGTCCACTCCGGTTGCTGCGCTCCGGGCTTCTTGTCAGCGACTCGCTCGCTACGGCGCCGCTCTCTATGCGCTTCATGCCTTCGCTCCTTCATACCAGGGGAAGCACAGGCGGGTGGTCTGGCGCAGGCCCAGGTCCATCAGCCAGGCGAGCAGGGTGATCCACGCCACGTACGGCAGGATCACGTCCATCGCCATGTAGCGGCGCACCAGGAAGATGCGGTAACCGAGGCCGTCGGTGGCGGCGATGGCTTCGGCGGCGATGAGGAACAGCCAGGCCGAACCGAGTACCAGGCGCAGGGCGATCAGCAGGCGCGGCAGCAGTTGCGGCAGCACCACGCGCAGGATCAGGGTCCAGGTGCTGGCACCGAGGGTCTGCGCCTTGATCAGGATTTCCTGGGGGATTTCGCGGGCGCGCTGTTCCAGATCGCGGGCCAGCACCGGGGTGATGCCGATGACGATCAGCATCACCTTGGACAGCTCGCCCAGGCCGAAGACGATAAACAGGATCGGCAGGATCGCCAGCGGCGGCACCATCGACAGCACGGTCAGCAGCGGCGACAGCGGCGCACGAAACAGCGGCAGGATGCCCGCCGCGATGCCCAGGCACAGGCCGACCAGGGCGGCGATGCCGATGCCCATGCCGAGACGGGCCAGGCTCGCCGCGCTGTCCTGCCAGAACAGGTACTTGCCGCTGCGCTTGTCCTCGGTGAAGGCCAAACGGTCGATGGCGCTGACCATCTGGCTGGCGCTGGGCAGCAGCTTGTCGTTGGGGTTGTCCGTCAGCCGCGCCGCCGAGCCCGTGAAGTAGGCGAACAGCAGCAGGGCGAAGGGCAACAGGATCAGCAGCAGGCGGCCGCCGCGGTCCGGGTGTCGGTTGATCAGGCGCATGGATTGCCTCTGTATGAAGGTGGCGCGTAGGTGGGGGCTGAGGCACGAAGCCCAACATTGGGCAGGCGTTGGGCTTCGCAGGCTCAACCCAACCTACGGCTCAGAGCTTGCCGTCGGCCGCCATCTGCATGTAGCTCGGGTCGAAGCGCAGCTTGAGGTTGCCCTTGTCGCCGGTGGTCACGCCCTTGGCGAAGCCCATGCCGATGGCTTCGGCACTCTGCGCGCCCTCGCCGAGCAGGCCGTGGCTGAAGGAGAACTCGGCCACCTTGGTCATGGTCGCCGGCAGTTTCGGGCTGTTGGCGAAGGCCACGGCATCGGCGGCCGAGTAGAACATCTTGGTCGCCGCCAGCTGGGCTTCGTAGCCGGCCAAATCCGTACCCGATGCCTTGGCCATATGCTCGCGGGCGGCCTTGCCGGCAGGGGTGTCGGCGCTCATGGTGGCCATGATTTCGTACCAGGCGCCGGTCAGGGCTTTGCCCAGGGCCGGGTTGTCCTTGAGGGTGTCGCTGTTGACCACCATCAGGTCGATGATTTCGCCGGGGATCTGGCTGGAGTCGAACACCTTGGTCACGCCCGGGGTGGCTTCGATCTCGGCCAGCAGCGGGTTCCAGGTGGCCACGGCCTTGACGTCATCGGTGGCGAAGGCAGCGACCAGGTCGGCGTCGGAGGTGTTGACCACCTTGAGGTCTTTTTCGGCCAGGCCGGCGCGCTCCAGGCCGCGGGCCAGCAGGTAGTGGGAGACGGACAGCTCGACCAGGTTGACGTCCTGGCCCTTGAGGTCGCCCAGGGTCTGCTTCTCGCCCTTGAGCACGATGCCGTCGTTGCCGTTGGAGAAGTCGCCGATGATCAGCGCGGTGCTGTCCACGCCGCCCGCAGCGGGGATGGTCAGGGCGTCCATGTTGGTCATGGTGCAGCCGTCGAACCCACCTGCGCTGTACTGGTTGATCGACTCGACGTAGTCATTGAGCTGCACCACGTCGATTTTGATGTCGTACTTCTTCGCCCACTTGTCGACGATGCCCTGGGCGGCGCCGTATTCCCATGGCATCCAGCCGGCATAGATGGTCCAGCAGACGCTGAAGTCGGTCTTCGGGGCGGCGAGGGCGGGGAAACTCAGGGCGGCGGACAGGCCGGTAGCGATCAGCGAGGACAGCAGGGACTTGCGCATGGGTAGACCTCCAGTTCCAGGGAATACGGGCAGGAGCGGCGCGGCACGTGCCTGGCTGACCAGGTGGCGCGTTCTCCCGGGCTTTTATCCCGCCGTGTAACCCCGAACGAGGTCGCCAACTCTCGGACCAGTCACTTGCCGCACTCCGTGGAGAACGGCGAGCCGGAACCCTAGTCAGCCATTGCAAATTGTCGTGCCGCGCCCCTTGCGGGGTGCTTCTGCATGTTTGAGCTAAAGCGAACATCGTGCCAGCTGGCGCAAGGCCCTTGGCCTGGCGCTTTGCGCGGCCAGCCTGGCTATGGATGGGATGAGTGGCTGCGCCATCCTGGTGCGCGGTGTTCGTTGTTGGTGCCTGGGCGCGATCCTGGTCGCGCCCTTCGCGGATAAATCCGCTCCCACCACGGCGCGTTAAAGCCTGGCTTCGGCGGCCTGCTGCATATAGCTGGGGTCGAAGCGCAGCTTGATCTGCGCCGGGTTGCCCAGCACGCGGTTGCCGCTGAAGGAGATGCCCAGCTGCTGCAGGCCGTTGCCGTCGCTGCCGAGCAGGTGATGAGCGTCGGCGAAACCGGCCACGCGCTGCATCAGCAGGGGCATCTTGTCGCTGCTGGCGAAGGCATGGGCCGAGCGCGGGGCGTAGAAGGAGCGGATGGTCTTCAGTTGCAGCTCGAAGTCTTCCAGGCTGGTGCCTGCCGCAGTCGCCATCTGCGTGCGAGCGGCCTTGCCCTCGGCGGTCGGCATGCCCATCAGGCGCATGCCCTCGAACCAGGCGCCGGTCAGCGCCTTGCCCAGCTCGGGGTGGGCGGCCAGGGTGGCGCTGTTGATCACCAGCAGGTCGAGGATTTCCCCGGGGATATGGTGCGAGCTGAACACCAGGGTGCTGTCGCCGTCCTGGCGCAGGTCGGCGAGGATCGGGTTCCAGGTCACCACTGCATCGCCCTTGCCGCTGCGCCAGAGCTGGGCCAGGTCCTTGTCCGAGACGTTCTCGATCTTCACCTCGCTCTCGTCCAGGTGCGCCCATTCCAGGGCGCGGCCGAGCAGGTAGTGGGATACCGAGTTTTCCACCAGGAGGATGGTCTTGCCCTTGAGGTCCTTGATGTCGCGATCCGCGCCGCGGATCAGGATGCCGTCGGCGCCGGCGGAGAAGTCGCCGACGATCAGCGCGGTGGAGTCGACCCCGGCCGCAGCCGGGATGGTCAGGGCGTCCATGTTGGTCATGGCGCAGGCGGCGTAGTCGCCGGCGGTGTACTGCTCGATGGAGGCGACGTAGTCCGGCACCTGCTCGACCTCGATCTGGATGCCGTACTTCTTCGCCCACTTGTCGATGATGCCCTGTTCGGCCATCTGCCCCCAGAGCATCCAGCCTGCGTAGATCGACCAGCAGACCTTGAACTTGGGCGTTTCCGCGCTGGCGCCGGGCGCTTGCACAAACAGCAGGGCCAGCAGGCAGGCGAGAAGCAGACGGGCGAACAGGGAACGGCGGGGCATGGTTGACCTCAGGCAGAAGAGACGGGCACAGGATGGCGGCAGTCAGGCGCTGCGCGTTCTCCCGGGCTTTTGTCCCGCCGTGTGACCTCTGCCGAGGTTGTCCACTCTCGGACCAGTCGCTTGCCCGTCTCGTTGCGGAGCGGGCAAGCCGGAACCCTAGTCGACCATTGCGATGATGTACTGGTGCGATTGCGCGTGGCGGCAATCCTGTGTCCGCCCTGCCTAGCGAATGGCGTGCCAAAGCGTCTGCTGGGCGCCATTGCGCGGCCTGCCCGGTCGGCACGGAGCGCTCTGCCATGGGCCTTTGCACCAACGGCGAGCCACTTTGCGCCGAGCTGGTGCACCGGAAATGCGCGGATACAACTTATGCGCGGGGCCGGCTCGGCACTTCATTCGGGGGGCAAGAGTCAAAGCCTGTGGGAGTGATCCCGGGCGCCGATATTCGTCGGCGCCATCCCAGCGGTCGAAGGAGGCCGCCCATGTCCATTCGAGCAGTCTTGTGTGCAGTTCTCGGCTTGAGTCTCGGCGGTTGCGTCGCCTATGGCGATGACCGCCCCCACTACCGTCAGTACGCCCCTTACAGCGGTTACAACGTGCAGTACTACGAGACGTACCCGAGCTATCGGGTCTACCGCTATTACGACGATGACCGGCGTTACAGCGGCCACCACGACCGCTACCAGGAACGCCGCCACTCCCACTATGCCCCCGGCCATGACGGCCGCTATGACTGGCGCAACGACCGCCATCGCTCCGCCGAGCAGCAGCGCTACGGCGACCAGCAGCGCTACCACGAGCAGCGCCGGCACAGCGAGCAGCCGCGCTATGGCTGGGATCGTCGCGAGGGCAACGATGAGCGGCGCCAGGGCTCCTGGCTGCGCCAGAGCGACCGCCGCGACGAGGGCCGCCAGCATGAGCGCCACCACGACGAGCGGCGTCAGCAGCGTTCGTCGCACCAGGATGGCCAGCGCGGCTGGCGTATCGCCAACTGAGGCCCGCGCCGAGCCGTAATGGCCGGCGTTAGGCGAGCGTCGCCGGAGCCATCCGTCCGGCCCGATCGAGCGGGGCGAGGATTGTGTTTTCAGCCTGCGCCACTCACCATGACGGCCGTTTATCGGTTTGGATGTACCGGCTTTGCCGATCGGTCGCCTAGTCTCTTTTCTGCAGCATCCGGGTAGGCCAGCGAAAGTGGTTTTTTTGCTGGTCTGCCTGGCCGTTGCCGGCGTTCTGCAGGCCGCTTGGGACTTCGGCCTGATCAGCTCGCGGGCGGAGAAACTCTACGGGCCGCTGGGCGAGGGGCGCGGGCGCATCGATGACTGGCAGCGCCTGTTCGAGGCGCAGGCGGGCCAGGCCGAGCTGCAACAGCTGAAGGCGGTCAACCGGTTCTTCAACCTGCGCCTGCGCTTTCGCGACGACATCCAGCTGTGGCGGGTCAAGGACTACTGGGCCACCCCGGTGGAGGCCCTGTACCGCGGCGCCGGCGATTGCGAGGATTTCGCCATCGCCAAGTACTTCAGCCTGCGTCAGCTCGGGGTTCCCAGCCATAAGCTGCGCATCACCTACGTCAAGGCGTTGCGCCAGAACCAGGCGCACATGGTGCTGACCTATTACCCGCAGCCCTCGGCGATACCGCTGGTGCTGGACAACCTGATCGATGCCATCGAGCCGGCCAACCGCCGCACCGACCTGGTGCCGGTCTATGCCTTCAATGCCGAAGGCTTGTGGCTGCCCGGAGCGGGCGGCGGCAAGCAGGTCGGCGATGCCAAGCGCCTGTCGCGCTGGCAAGACCTGTTGAAAAAAATGCGCGCCGAGGGATTTCCCTGATAACGGCCGAGGGGTTTATGCATGTCACTGTTCAAACAGCTGTTCATTGCCATCTGCGTGCTGATGCTGGTGAACTTCGCCGGTAGCTTCCTGGTCAGCGTCGAGGGCTCGCGCGAGCAGCAGGTCAACCAGCTGCGCGCGCACGCCCAGGATGCGGCGACGGCACTGGGCCTGTCGCTGAGCCCGCACGCCGACGACGTGCCGATGATGGAGCTGATGGTCAGCTCGATCTTCGACAGCGGCTACTTCCAGAGCATTCGCGTGCTCGACGCCGATAGCGGCGAGCTGCTGGTCGAGCGCAGTGGCGTGCCGGTCAGCCCCAGCGCCCCGGAGTGGTTCACCCGCCTGGTCGATCTGGAGGCCGCCAGCGGCGACGCCATCGTCAGTGACGGCTGGCGCCAGGCGGCCCGCGTCGAGGTGGTCAGCCATCCGCTGTTCGCCGTCGGCAAACTCTGGCAGAGCGCCCTGGGCACCCTGATGTGGCTGGCCCTGAGCAGCCTGCTCTGCGTGGGCCTGGGCGTGCTGTTCCTCAAGCGCCAGCTGCGCCCGCTGGAATACCTGGTGGAGCAGTCCAATGCCATCGCCCGGCGCGAGTTCCTCAGCCTGCCGGCGCTGCCCAAGACTCCCGAGTTCCGTCGGGTGGTCAGTGCGATGAACCAGATGGTCGAGAAGCTCAAGGCGCTCTTTGCCGAGGAGGCCGCGCGCAGCGAAAAACTGCGCGCCGACGCCTACGAGGACAGCCTCACCGGGCTGGCCAACCGTCGCTACTTCGACCTGCAGCTGCAAGGCCGCCTGAGCGGCGAGCAGGCCAGCAGCGGCTTCCTGCTGCTGCTGCGGATCAACGACCTGGCCGGGCTCAACCATCGCCTGGGCGGCAAGCGCACCGACCTGCTGCTCAAGGCCGTGGCCGAGCAACTGCAACTGCTCAGCCAGGGCCGCCATGTGCTGGCGCGCAATCGCGGCGGCGAATTCGCCCTGCTGGCCATCGGCCTGCAACGCGACGAGGCCGAGCAACTGGCCGAGATGCTGGACCAGGCCCTGACCGGCCTGCAGCGCAGCGGCATTGCCGACAGCCTGCCGGTGGCGCATATCGGCCTGAGCGCCTTCGCCCCCGGCGACGAGGCCGTCGCCATCTTCAAGGCCGCCGACGAAGCGCTGGCCCAGGCGGCCAGCCAGACGCAGCGCAACTGGGCCTGCCGCGAGCAGGGCCAGGGGCAGCAGCCCGTCGACGAGCGCCAGGAGTGGTATCGCCTGCTGGATACGGCGCTCAGCGAGGGCCGCGTGCAGCTGTATGCGCAGCCGGTGGTCGATGCCAACCAGCCGGATCGGGTGCTGCACCACAAGGTGCTGGCGCGCCTGCTCGACGAGCAGGGCAATCTGCTGCCGGCAGGAAGTTTCCTGCCCTGGCTGGAGCGCTTCGGCTGGGCCGCGCGCCTGGACATGGGCATGCTCGACCGGGTGCTGGCGCACCTGCACGAACGCGACGGCACTGTGGCGCTGAGCCTGTCCGGCAGCACCCTGCGCGACCCGCAGGCGCTGGCCGGGCTCTACGAGAAACTGCGCCAGCACGCCCAGCTGGGCGCGCGCCTGATCATCGAACTGGATGAGGACCAGCTGCCCGCGCAGGACGAGTTGCAGGCCCTGGCCCAGCGCCTGCACGCGCTGGGGTTCGGCATGGCTCTGCAGCACTTCGGCGGGCGTTTCAGCATGATCGGCAACCTGGCCAAACTAGGCCTCAGCCACATCAAGGTGGATGGCAGCCACATCCGCGCCATCGATCAGGAAAACGACAAGCGCCTGTTCATCGAGGCCATGCAGCGCGCCGCCAACAGCATCGACCTGCCGTTGATCGCCGAGCGGGTCGAGACCGACGGCGAGTGGCAGGTGCTGCGCTCGATGGGCATTGTGGGCGTGCAGGGCCGCTTGTTCGGCGAGCCTCAGCCCTGGCAGTGACGGCCCTGTGGCGCGGGCTGTGGCCTTGCGCCTGACTCGGGGTCGGGAGTGGCGGTCGGATAGGGTGGCCGTGAGCGGAGGGGCGTCGGCTGAGCGCGGGGGCTGCATCATGGCCCGCGCGGCCGGACTCGCAGGCCGTTGAAAAATGTTGGCGAGGCAGCCGAGGCTAGGCGCAACGTTAGTAACAGCCTACGGCTGGTCAAAACGGCGAAAAAGCGCAGTTTACGAGCTGTAAATGAGCATGACTCGCTCTGCTCGCCCTTCGGGCCGCGCTAAAGCGCGTCAGCCGCAAGCGGCTTTCTGAGCCTGTTTTTAACGACGCATCGGCAACGCAGGTAGTTTTTCAACGGCCTGCTAGATCAGGCCGGACTCTTCATCGTTGATCAGCCGGTGCAGGCCGCCCAGCGCGTCCCGCGCCTTGCTGCGGCCCACCAGCTTGGCTTGCGCCGCTTCCGGCAGATCGGTGATGCGCAGCACGCCTTTCTGGATCAGCGCGGTGATCAGGTCTTCCAGCACGCGGATCATGTCCAGATCGCTCTGCTGCAGTTGCAGCAGGCTGTTTTCCACGCTCTGGTTGGCAAACCAGGCCTGGGCTTCCTGACTATCGGCCGCCAGCTCGCCGTCCATGCCCGCGAATGGCGCCGGTTCGACCCGCTCCAGGTTGCCCCAGGCGTCATGTTTCACATACAGCATCGACTGCTCCTTACATGCTTGACCGCCCTGAGTGAACCCCGCGCCTAGGGGCGCGGGGTTCCGCCATCAGTCCGGGTTGACCTTGACCAGCGCGCTATCGCCGCCTGCAATCAGCGAGTTGATGGTGTCGCTGGCCGTCAGCACATTGACCCCGGCATTCTCCACCTTGATGGTGACATTCGCACCCTCGGTCGCCAGCGTCCCCGTGGTGCTGATCAGCAGGGTCGAGGTGTCGGTGTCCAGGCCAAGGTACTGGGACAGGTCGGCGGAGTCGTCCATATCGCTCAGCAGATCACTCAGGTCGATACGGTCGCCTTCGCCGGCATTGAAGTCCTTGATCACGTCATTGCCGGTATCGCCGGTTGTCCAGGTAAACAGATCGGCTCCGCTTCCGCCCAGCAGGATGTCGTTGCCGCTGTCGCCAATCAGGCTGTCGTTGCCGGCGCCGCCGCTGATGTAGTCATTGCCGGCACCACCGGTGTGGGTCGAGCCGTCGGAGCCACCGAGGATGGTCCAGGCGCTGCTCAGGCCGCCGTCGCTGACCTGGATGGCAAGGGTCGGGGCGTAGCCGTCGGGGAGCGGGTCAGGGGTGATCAGGTAGATCTTGTCGGTGCCCACGGTGGTGGTCGCGGTGTTCAGCAGGTCGGTGTAGGCGCTCAGATCATAGACCCCCTGGGCGTCGGGCATGATCTCCCGGTAGGTGCCGTCGGCAAGCGCCACGCTGAGGGTCGAACCGTCCGGCAGGTCACTCAGTGTCAGGCCGGTGAAGGTCTCGGCGGTGCCGACCTGGTCCTGCACAACGGCGTACAGATCCACCGGGTAGCTGTAGCTGGTCAGGCCGGTCGGATTGGCGTCCACGGCGATGTACTCGATCTGGAAGCCGTTGTTCTTCTCCTGGTAGAGATTGCCGGCGTCCTGGCTGATCGCCAGCTGGGTCATGTCGGTGTCGATCGAGTAATGCAGGCCGGCGTCACCGTTGCCGCCCTGGTTGAACAGGCTACCATCGACATAGGCATTGACGGAGGCGGCGAGGATGGTCCCGCTAATGCCCGAGAGGTCGGCGGACCAGGTGCCGTCAGCGTTGACCTTGACCTTATCGGAATTATTCACGCTGTCCAGGATCAGCGGGCTGCTCTGGCCGTCAAGGTTCAGGACCAGCTCTATCTTGAGACTGGTGGAGTCGACAGCCAGCCCCGAGGAGGAGGTGATTCTGCCGGCGACGCTCTCGTCGGTCAGGTCGCCTACATCCAGGTTGCTGCGGATCAGCACCGAGTCGTCGCTCGAGTTCTTCAGCCGCAGGTCCATGTACTGCATGCCGTAGGGGAAGGTGAAGGTGATGGCCTCGTCGCTTCCTTCTATGCGTTGTTCATCATCACCGCTTTCAGAGACGACCTCTCCTTTCTTGATGATCGTGCCGTCAACCCCCAGGTCATTCCCGTTAGACCAGTGGAATGTGCCAGTGCTGGTGGAGATGGTCACGCCATTGCCGAAGGTGTATTCGCTCAGGCCGGTCAGGCCGCCATCGCTGACGAAGCTGATTTCGTTGGTCAGCGGCGCGCCGATGACCAGCGATACATCGCTGCCGGGCACGGCATCGGCCACCGGGTTGACGATGATGTTGATGCTGTCGCTGTCGGTCAGGGGGCCGCCGGCGCCGGTATTGCCATTGTCACTGCTGATCATACTCAGGGTGACGGTGCCGCTGGCGTCGGTCACCGGGGTAAACACCGGCTGGCTGGCCGCATCGGCGAGGTAGGCGTTGATCGCCGCCAGGCTGCCAGTCAGCAGCAGGCTGCCGGTGCCGGAACCATTGACGCTTACGCCTGCGCTGGAGCTGGCGCTGAGCAGGCCACTGTTCACGCTCAGGCTCACCGAGAGGTTGCTGCTGGCGCTGGCATCTACGTCACTTACCGAAAGACCGCTTAGCTTGAGTGTGCTGTCTTCATTAGAGCTGTAGCTCGCCGGCAGGTTGTTGACGGGCGCATCGTTCACCGGGTTGATCTGTATGGAAACGGTTGCCGCACTCTGGTCGGCGTTACCGGCCACATCGGTGGCCAGATACTGGAACTCGGTGCTGCCATTCCAGTTGGCGTTCGGCGTGAAGCTCAGGACAGCCTGATCGCCGATGGCGGGAATGGCCTGGCCAACCTGCACCGCCTGGCCGTTGTAGCTCAGCGTGCCGTTCGCCGGCAGGCTGTCGATAGTGAAGTTGGCAATACTGCTGGCGCTATCGTTCGCGCTCAGGGTGATGCTGATAGCAGCATCCTCATTCCCGCTAACGAGCTCATCGTCGGTTTCGGGGGCGCCAGTATCGCCAATGGTGAGGTTGGCCGAGGCCGATTCGGTGTCCGCGCCATCCTGGGCCGTCGCCGTCACGGTCACGCTCAGGTTGCCAACCGGGTTGCCCGGGATGGTCATGGTCAGGCCGCTGATGGTCACCGCCTGGGTGGTCGGGTTCACCACCACGCTATAGCCGCCTGCGCCGGTCAGTGGCAGCGTCCAGGTGCCGTCGAGATTGTCGGTACCGGCGGACAGGGTGGCCCCGTCGGGGACTGCCACCGTGATGCTGGCGATGGACTCGGAGTGGTCGATGTCGCTGGGCGTGGCCGTGATGGTCAGCGGGTAGCCGATGCTGGAGACAAACTCGATCGAGTTGATCAGGTAATCGTTGTCTCCGCCGCCCGGGGCGCTGAACTCGATGCGGCCGATCGCGGCACCCGTGCTGCTGGTCAGGGTGATGGCCGGGTCGACGGCGTCGGTCAGGCCGGCGATGGTGCCGCTGCCGATCGGGTTGTCGTTGCTGTCGAACAGTTCGTAGGTGGCTCTTTCGCCGGTATGCAGCCAGGCGAAGCTAACGGTCGCGTTCGCCACCGGGGCATCGAAGGTCACCGCGATACGTTCGGACTGGCCATTGGCCTGGCCCAGTTCGCTGTCGGCGCCGGAGGCCGCCCCGGCGACCCCGAAGCCATTCGGGCTGCCATTGATGGCAATCACCCCCGCAGTGCCATCGAGCTTGACGGCGCTGACGCTGAAGCCCTGGCCGCTCGCCGTGGCGTTGGCGCTGCTGATGGTGGTGATGCTGGGGGTGCCTGTGCCCAGATTGAGGGTGACGATGGGCGCGTCGGCAACCGGGGCCACGTCGAAGGTCAGCGTATTGGGCGTGCTGTCGAACAGACCGGCCTGATCGCTGACCGAGAAGGTCAGATTGGCGTAATCGTCAGCGCTGGCGTCGGGCGCCGGCTTGAATGTCAGGTTGTCGAGATCGGCCAGGGCAATCACCTGGCCCGCGCCGACCGCGGCGCCGTTCAGTTGCAGTGAACCGGCCCCCGGCAGGCTATCGATGCGCACTGCCTGCAGGCTGTCGGCGCTGTCGGTATCGGTAAAGCCGAAGTCGGCGGCGCTGAAGCTGTGGCTGCCGTCCTCGTTGAGGCTGATGACGTCATCGGTGCCGGTGGGGGCGTCGTTGCCCGCGGCGACGTCGATGCTGACGGTGGCGCTGGCGGTGTCGCCATCG
>NZ_WELL01000008.1:84817-162370 GCF_009799935.1 Pseudomonas sp. L-22-4S-12
TGCCGAGCAGGTCGAGGCTGACCGAGCCGTCTTCGTTGACGTTGAAGCTGTCATCAACGGCGACGACGCCATCGGCGACGGTGAACGGATCATTGGCGCTGGCGTCATTGCCCTGGGCATCGCTGCCGCTGATGGTGGCGATGTAGTTGCCATCGGCCAGGGCGGCGCTGTCCGGCAGGGTGAAGGACCAGGTGCCGTCGCCGTTGGGGGTGACGCTGTAGTCGGTGCCGTTGACGTTGAGGGTCAGGTTGCCGCTGGTGTTGGCATAGGTGCCGCTGAAGGTCGGGGTGCTGTCGCTGGTGGTGCTGATGTCGGCGATGGTCACGCTCGGCGCCAGGGCGTCGAGCACCGCGCCGTCGGTGGCGTTTGCTTGATTGCCAGCGGCATCGGTGACGCTGGCACTGACGCTCAGGCTGCCATCGGCCAGGCCGCTGAGGTCGGCGGTGGCGCTGTAGTTGCCGGCGGTATCGGTGATGGCGGTGAGGGTGATGTCGGCGGTGGCCGGGTCGTTGTCGCTGATCACCAGGGTCACGGTGCGGCCGGCGCCGACATCGGAGGTGCCGGAGATCGGGGCGTTGGCGACGTTGTCGCTGTTCACTTCGTTGAGGCTGACGGTGAGGTTGGCGCTGGTGTCGACGGCGTAGTCGCGCACGGTACTGGCGCTTGCGCTGTTGCCTGCGGCATCGGTGCTGGTCAGCGTGGCGGTGATGCTGTCGGCCGCGCGCAGATCGCCGGTGCCCACATTGATGTCGAAGCCGAGAGAGCCGTCGGGACGCTGGATCACGCTGCCGGTATAGAGGCTGCCGCCCACATCGAGGGTCACCCTGTCGCCCACCTTGGCTTCGCCGCCGACGCTTCCGGTAATAGTGAGGAAGTCGCCGGCGAGTTCCTGGCGGTTGAGGGTGTTGTCCGCGGTGATCGGATCGAGGCTGATGCTGATCACGGGTGGGGTGGTGTCGGTCGCCGGCGGGGTGGCGGTGGCGGCCAGGTCGGGGGCGTCGGTGGCGGTTTCGAGCACCTCTGGCGCCCCCGCAATGTCGAGCCCGGCAGTCGCAAAGCCGATGGTCGGGTCTAGTTGCTGCCCGGTGGCATCGAGGATGACGAAGCTGTGCCCGCCACCGGCCGCGCCGCCCGTGCCGCCGCCGGCTGCCGCGCCCGCTGCGGTTTCTTCCAGGCCGGTGGTCGGGTCGAAGCCTTCGGCCAGGGCCTGCTCCAGCTCGGAGACGGGTTCGTCGTCATCGTCTGCCTCTGCCTCCGCCTGCGGATTGCCGGCCTGCCAGGTGGCGCTGGCCCCCAGCTGGACGACCTCGCCGCTGGCCAGTTGCATGGTGGCACTGCCACCGGCATCGGTGAGGAGCTGTTCCCCCGCGAACAGCTGATCGCCTTCGAATACCTGGCGCTTCAAGCCATCGATCGAAACGGCGAAAACCTGACCGATGATGCTCTTGATAACGGCGACGATGCTGCTCATGGATCCGCTCCTGCTAAAGCGCACTGGGAAGGTTGTGCACGCAGATGAATTGAAGTTGTAGGCGTTGGAGTAGCGTGGTAATGGTCAAAATGTTGGCGACAATAATTTGTCTTATGTCTATTTGGAATTGATGCGCGACAAAGTATTGACCCTCTTTCGGCGATCATAAACAATTGACTATCGTGATGTCACTTTGATATCGATAAGATTAATCTGTGAGCCGCGTCACTTTAATGCAGTGACTTAATCGACGTCGTTGATGCGGCGTTTTCAGCGATCCAGCGTTGTGCAGATCCGCCTTGCCCTGTTCAAAGGATTTCCCCTTCCCATGCGCTTCTCCGTCGTTCTGCCGTTCCTCTTCACCTGCTCGGTTTCCGCCCAGGCACAGACCCTCAGCGAGGCGCTGCAGGGCGCGCTCGACAATCATCCGGAAGTCCAGGCAGGGGTGAATGCCCGCCTGTCCGTGGAAGAGCAGATGAAGGCGGCCAAGGGCGGCTACCTGCCGCGGGTCGACCTGCTGGCCGGCTACGGGCGCGAGGGCACCGACGATCCGGGAGCGCGCAACAGCAGCGGCGAACACGACTATGAAACCCTGACCCGCGGCGAATCCAGCCTGCGTGTGCAGCAGATGCTGTTCGACGGTTTCGCCACCAGCAGCGAAGTGGCCCGCCAGCGCGCCACCGTGAATGCGCGGGCCTACGAACTGCTGGGCACCTCCGAGCGTACCGGCCTGGACGTGGTGCGTGCCTATCTCGATGTGCTCAGCCGCCAGGAGATGGTGCGTCTGGCCCAGGACAACCTGCGCAGTCATGAGCGCATCTACGACCAGATCACCCTGCGCAGCGAGCGCGGGGTAGGGCGCATGGCCGATCTCGATCAGGCGGAAGCGCGCCTGGCCCAGGCCCGCAACAACCTGATCACCGAGCAGACCAACCTGGCCGATGCGCGGGTCAACTACTTCAGCGTGGTGGGCAGCGACCCCGCCGAATTGAGCCGCCCGGCCGGCCTGGCCGGTCAGCTGCCGGCGGACTTGCCGGCCGCGCGCCTGGAGATGCTGGCGAACAACCCGCTGCTGCGCTCCGCCGAGGCCGATGTGCAGGCCACCGAGCAGCAGTACGAAGCGGCCAAGTCGCCCTTCTACCCGCGCTTCGATGCCGAGCTGGAGCACGGCGCCGACAACAACCTGGATGGCACCGAGGGCCATGTCAACGAGTGGCAGGCCATGGTGCGCATGCGCTACAACCTGTTCGCCGGCGGCAGCAACAAGGCCGACCTGCAATCCAAGGCGCACCTGACCAATCAGGCGATGGACGTGCGCAACAACGCGCTGCGGGTGCTCAACGAGGAGCTGGGCCTGGCCTGGAACGCGCTGGAAAACGCGCGTCAGCAGGTGCCGATCGCCGAGCAGTACGTCGACTACAGCAGCCGCGTGCGCGACTCCTACCAGAAGCAGTTCACCCTCGGCGACCGCACCCTGCTCGACCTGCTGGACAGCGAGAACGAACTGTTCACCGCCTCCCGTCGACTCGAGGAAGTGCGCTTTCTGGAGCTGTTTACTCAGTACCGGATCAAGGCCACCATGGGCGCGCTGCTCAAGAGCCAGGGGGTGGTCGCACCGATGGCGTCCGCGCCGCTGGACGAAGTCCAGAGCGAAGCCCAGCTGCCGGGCCTGAACTGAACCCCGGGCCGCTCGACCCGCGGCGAAGCGGGTCGGCTGCCGGGCACGCCACGGCGTGACTGCCCGGCAATAGTGCGATGACCGTGCCTGGCGATGAGTCGGCTTTCTTCGGCGCAAGAGTGACCCCGAGTGGCAGTAGATATCAGTCAGACCCAGACCCGTAGCGACCCGCGCGATCGCCATGACGATCCGCTGTTGGATAGCCTGCTGTCGCTGTGCCTCCTGCATCAGAAGTCGGTCAGCCGCGCCATGCTGACGGCGGGGCTGCCCCTGCCGGAGCAGCGGCTGAGCGCCGAGCTGCTGCCGCGCGCGGCGGCGCGGGCCGGCTTGCAGGGGCGCTGGTTGCGCCGCGAGCTGCAGCAGATCCCGGCCATCGCCATGCCGGCGCTGCTGTTGCTGCGCGACGGGCGCAGTGCCCTGCTGCTGGGCTGGGACGAGCAGCAGCGCGCGCGCGTCATGCCCTGCGAAAGCGAGGGCGGCGAGGTGCTGGTCGACCTCGAGATCCTGCGCGAGGACTACAGCGGCCAGGCGTTCTTCGCCCAGCCCCTGCACAAGTTCGACTTCAACCGGGGCGAGCTGATCCCGCGGGCCACGTCCTGGTTCCGCGACACCCTCAAGCGTTCCCGCTGGCTGTATGTCGATGCCATCGCCGCCAGCCTGCTGATCAACCTGATCGGCCTGGCCACGCCGCTGTTCGTGATGAACGTGTACGACCGGGTGGTGCCCAACCAGGCCGAGGCCACCCTGTGGGTGCTGGCCATCGGCATCACCGGGGTGTTCTTCTTCGACCTGCTGCTCAAGACCCTGCGCGGCCTGTGTCTGGACCTGGCCGGCAAGAAGACCGACCTGATCATCTCGGCCACCCTGTTCGAGCGCATCGTCGGCATGGCCATGAAGTTCCGCCCCGCGCGGGTCGGCAGCTTCGCGCAGAACATCCACGAGTTCCAGAGCCTGCGCGATTTCCTCGCCTCGCTGACCCTGGCCAGCGTCATCGACCTGCCGTTCACCCTGCTGATCCTGGCGGTGATCGCCATGATCGGCGGGCATCTGGTGTGGATTCCGATTCTCGCCTTCCCCCTGGTGGCGCTGATCGGCTGGGCCCTGCAGCGGCCCCTGGCCGAGACCATGCAGCGCACCATGGCCCTGGCCGCCGAGCGCCAGTCCAGCCTGATCGAGAGCCTGGCCGGGCTGGACGCGGTCAAAGTCAACAACGCCGAGAGCGAGCGGCAATACATCTGGGAGCAGACCATCGGCACGCTCAGCCGCCTGGAGCTGCGCGCGCGCATGCTGTCCAGCCTGGCGCTGAACTCGACCATGCTGCTGCAGCAGATGGCCGGCGTGGTGGTGGTGGTGCTGGGGGTTTACCAGATCATCGCCGGCAACCTGAGCATGGGCGGGCTGATCGCCTCCTACATGCTCAGCGGTCGCGCCCTGGGCCCGCTGACGCAGATGTCCGGCCTGCTGACCCGTTACCAGCAGGCCAAGGTGACCCTGGACTCGGTCAACCAGATGATGGAATTGCCGCAGGAACGCCAGGACAACGAGCGCCCGCTCAAGCGCCAGTCGCTGCAGGGCGCGGTGGAGTTCCGCCAGGTCGACTTCCACTATCCGGAACAGCAGCAGGCGGCCTTGCACAAGATCAACCTGGTGATCCGCCCGGGGGAGAAGATCGGCATCATCGGCCGCAGCGGCTCGGGCAAGAGTTCCCTGGCCAAGCTGATCGTCGGCCTGTACCAGGCCGACAGCGGCAACCTGCTGGTCGACGGCATCGATGTGCGCCAGCTGGACGTCAGCGACCTGCGCTACAACATCGGCTACGTGCCCCAGGACATCCAGCTGTTTTCCGGCAGCCTGCGCGACAACCTGGTGGCCGGCGCGCGTTACGTGGAAGACGAACTGGTGCTGCAGGCCGCCGAACTGGCCGGCGTGCACGAGTTCGCCCGCCTGCACCCGAAGGGCTATGAGCTGCAGGTTGGCGAGCGCGGGCAGAACCTCTCCGGTGGCCAGCGGCAGAACGTCGCCCTGGCCCGCGCGCTGTTGCTCGATCCGCCGATCCTGCTGCTGGACGAGCCGACCAGCGCCATGGACAACACCGGCGAGGAGCGCCTCAAGCAGCGCCTGGCGGCGATGATCGCCAACAAGACCCTGCTGCTGGTCACCCACCGGGCCTCGATGCTCAGCCTGGTGGATCGCCTGGTGATCGTCGACCGTGGCCAGATCATTGCCGACGGGCCCAAGGGGAGTGTGATGGAAGCGCTGAAGAAGGGGCAGGTCAGTGTCAGCTAAAGCTATCGGCAAGCGTCTGCGGCAAGCCCTGGCTGCCTATTTCGGCGGCCGCGACGCGCTGGGCAGCGAGCCCCTGCCCGAGGTCAGCAAGGCGCTGATCGAGGATGCGCCGCGGGTGATCCGCCTGACCATCTGGGCGCTGGTGGCCTTTGTCGCCTTCTGCCTGCTGTGGGCCAATTTCGCCGTGGTCGATGAAGTGACCCGTGGCGACGGCAAGGCCATTCCTTCCTCGCGCCTGCAGAAGATCCAGAACCTGGAGGGCGGCATAGTCGCCGAGCTGTTCGTGCGCGAAGGGCAGATAGTCGAGATCGGCGATCCCCTGCTGCGCCTGGATGACACCCGTTTCGCCTCCAACGTCGGCGAAACCGAAGCCGACCGCCTGGCCCTGCTGCTGCGCGTGGAGCGCCTGAGTGCCGAGGTGCAGGATCGCGAGCTGGTGGTGGCGGTGGAAGTGCGGGAGAAGGCCCCGGGCCTGGCCGACAACGAGATCGAATTGTTCAACAGCCGCAAGCAGCAGTTGCTCGACGAGGTGGCCGGCCTGGAAGAGCAGCTGACCCAGCGTCGCCAGGAGTTGCGCGAGTACGCGTCCAAGCAGGGGCAGTCGCGCAACAGCCTCAACCTGCTGCGCCAGGAAATCCAGATGTCCGAGCCGCTGGTCGCCGAAGGCGCGATCTCCCAGGTGGAAGTGCTGCGCCTCAAGCGTGCCGAGGTGGAGGCGCGCGGTCAGCTGGAAGCCACCACCCTGGCCATACCCCGCGCCGAGGCGGCGATCAAGGAAGTGGAACGCAAGATCGACGAGACCCGCGGGCGCTTTCGCAGCGAGGCCCTGACCCAGCTGAACGAGGCGCGCACCGAGCTGAGCAAGATCCAGTCGACCGGCAAGGCCCTGGAAGACCGGGTCAACCGCACCCTGGTCACTTCGCCGGTGCGCGGCATCGTCAAGCAGCTGCTGGTCAACACCATCGGCGGGGTGATCCAGCCGGGCAGCGATATCGTCGAGATCGTGCCGCTGGGCGAGAGCCTGCTGGTGGAGGCGCGCATCCGTCCGCAGGACATCGCCTTCCTCCATTCCGGGCAGGAGGCCATGGTCAAGTTCAGCGCCTATGACTACACCATCTACGGCGGGCTGCGCGCCGAACTGGAGCAGATCGGCGCCGACACCGTCACCGACGAGGAAGGCAACAGCTTCTACCTGATCCAGCTGCGCACCGACAAGAGCCACCTGGGCAGCGCGGCCAAGCCGCTGCTGATCATCCCCGGCATGGTCGCCTCGGTGGACATCATCACCGGCAAGAAGAGCGTGCTGAGCTACCTGCTCAAGCCGATCATCCGCGCCCGGGCCGAGGCGCTGCGCGAGCGCTGACAGGCTCCGCCCGCCCACAAAAACGCCGCATTCACTGCGGCGTTTTGGTTTGGCTAGGTTTTAGTGGGAGCGGTTTTATCCGCGATAAACCGGCCACCCGGAGCCGATCGCGAATGAGTGCGCTCCCAGGCAACAGCGCTGTGCAGCGCTCCTGAATGGCTTGGAGGACCTCAGGCTGCCGGCCGTTAACGCTGGCGCACTCTGCGCGTGCAGGGCCGTCATTCGACGAACAGCTTCTGCACCGCCGAGAAGTCCAGCTTGCCCTCACCCCGCTTGAGCAGCAGGCGATACAGCTGCAGGGCCAGGGCGCCCATCGGCGTGCTGCTGGCCGTGGCCTGCGCCGCTTCCTGGGCCAGGCCCAGGTCCTTGGCCATCAGCTCGGCCATAAAGCCGCCCGAGTAAGCCTTCGACGCCGGCGCGTTTTCCATCACCCCCGGCCAGGGGTTGTACTTCTCCAGGCTCCAGTTGCCGCCCGAGCTCTGGCGCATGATCTCGGCCAGCACGGCCGGGTCCAGGCCGCTGGCCACGCCCAGGGCCATGGCTTCGGCGGTGCCGATCATGTGCACGGCGAGCAGCTGGTTGTTGCACACCTTGGCCACCTGGCCGGCGCCGTCGGGGCCGGCGTGGAAGATGTTCTTGCCCATCGCCGCGAGGATCGGTCGGGCCTTTTCCAGCGCCTCGGCCTGGCCGCCGACCATGAAGGTCAGGGTGCCGGCCGCGGCGCCGGCGGTGCCGCCGGACACCGGCGCATCGAGCATGGCGAGGCCGCGGGCGGCGGCCGCCGCGTGCACCTTGCGCGCCGAGTCCGGGGCGATGGTCGAGCACTCCAGCACCAGGCCGCCCGCGGCGATCTGTGTCAGCAGGCCGGCATCGCCCAGGTACAGGCTTTCCACATGGCGGCTGGCCGGCAGCATGCTGATCACCACCGTGGCGCCTTGCACCGCATCGGCGGCGCTGGCCGCGGCCTTGCCGCCGTCGCCGACCAGGCTGGCGACGGCTTCCGGGACCAGGTCGAAGGCGGTCACGGCGAAGCCGGCCTTGAGCAGGTTGCGGGCCATGGGCAGGCCCATGTGGCCGAGGCCGATAAAGGCAATCTGGGTCATTGTTATTGTTCTCCTCGATGGCGGTGGTCAGGGGTGTGGCGTGAACAGGGCGTTGATCCGGGCAAACGGCTCGGCCTGTTCGGCGAAGGTGAAGCTGCCCTGCGTGCGGACTTCCTCGGCGGCGCGCAGGAACGCGCCAAAGGCGGCGCGGGCCAGGGACGAGCCGAGGCTGATGCGCTTGACGCCCAGCTCGGCCAGTTCGCTGACGGTGAAGCTGGCCGCGCCCAGCCCCATCACCACGTTGAGCGGTTTCGGCGCCACGGCGCGCACCACCGCGGCGATCTCTTCGCGGCTGCGCAGGCCCGGCGCGTAGAGCACGTCGGCCCCGGCTTCGGCATAGGCCTGCAGGCGGCGGATGGTGTCGGCCAGGTCGGGGCGCCCGTGCAGAAAGTTCTCCGCCCGGGCGCAGAGGGTGAAGGGGAAGGGCAGGGCACGGGCCGCTGCGACTGCCGCCTGGATGCGCTGCACGGCCAGTTCGAAGGGGTAGATAGGCACAGCGGCCTGGCCGCTGGCGTCCTCGATGGAGCCGCCGACCAGGCCGGCCAGGGCCGCCAGCTGGATGGTCTGTGCGCATTCCTGCGGGCTGTCGCCGAAACCGTTTTCCAGGTCGGCGGCGACGGGTAGCCCGGTCGCGTCTATGATCGCCCGCGCGTTGGCCAGGGTTTCCTCGCGGCTGATCAAGCCTTCGCCATCGGCACGGCCCAGGCTGAAGGCCAGGCCGGCGCTGGTGGTGGCGAGCGCCTCGAAGCCGAGGGCGGCCAGTGCCTTGGCCGAGCCGGCATCCCACGGGTTGGGGATGACGAAGCAGCCGGGGCGTTGGTGCAGGGCCTGGAAGGCCAGGGCCCGCTGCATCTGGCTGGGCACCGGCGGGCTCGCGCTCACAGATCCGCCAGCGGGTGCGCGCCTTCCCACACCGCCTCGAAATGGGCGGCGATCACCGCCGGCGGGATGGCCGCCACGTCCGGCCAGTGCCACTTCGGCGCCTGGTCCTTGTCGAGCAGGCGGGCACGCACGCCTTCCGGGAATTCCGGGTGGCGGCAGCAATTCAGGCTCATGGCGTATTCCATGCGGAACACCTCGGCCAGCGACAGGTGGCGGGCGCGCTGGATCTGCTGCCAGACCAGGTGGGCGGTGAGCGGGCAGCCCTCGCTCAGGGTCTTGGCGGCGCGGGCCAGGAGCAGGTCGCTGTCGCCCTGCAGGGTGCTGAGCGCGCGCCAGGCGGCGGGCAGGTCGGCCACGTCGAGCAGGGCGTCGAGGCGTTCGCGGCGCGGCAGCCACTGGGCCTGCGGCAGTGCGCTGCGGGCCTCGTGCTCCAGGGCGCGCAGCAGGCTGTTGAGCTGCTGGGCGGCCTGCTCCTGCCAGTTGAGCTGGCTCAGGCCGTGGAGCAGGGCGTCCTGCTGGTCGTCACGCAGGAAACGGTCGGCCAGGTTCAGGTCCAGGGCGTCGCGGGCGTTGATGCCGCTGGCGGTGAGGCCGAGGAACAGGCCGAGCCTGCCCGGCAGGCGGGCGAGGAACCAGCTGCCGCCGACATCCGGGTACAGACCGATGTTGATCTCCGGCATCCCCAGGCGGCTGCTCGGGGTGACGATGCGGATCGCCGCGCCCTGCATCAGGCCCATGCCGCCGCCCAGCACATGGCCGTGGGCCCAGCACAGCAGCGGTTTGGGGTAGGTGTGGATGCGGTGGTCGAGGCGGTATTCGTCGGCGAAGAAGCGCCGCGCCAGGGGCGGCACCTCGCCGGGGTGCTCGCGGCACTGCTGCACCAGCTGCACCACGTCGCCGCCGGCGCAGAAGGCCTTGGGCCCGTTGCCGCGCAGCAGCACGCAGGCGATGGCCGGGTCGTCAGCCCACTGCTTGAGCCGGGCATCCAGCGCCTCGATCATCGGCAGGGTCAGGGCATTCAGGCTCTTCTCCGCATCCAGGCTGGCGATGCCGATGCGGTAGCCGTGCTGGGCGTGGCGTTCTTCGAAATGCACGTTCATCTTCGTGGGTCCTGGTGCACATGGCGCCTTTTACGGGGCGTCAGTTTCGTATGCTTTTTGTGGGAGCGGCTTCAGCCGCGATATGCAGCAGCGGAGCATCAATCGCGGCTAAAGCCGCTCCCACAGATACCGCTCAGTCTTACTCACTTATTGCGCCACTGCGCGTCGCGTTTCTCGAGGAAGGCGTTGACCCCTTCGCGGGTGTCGTCGGCGTCGAACAGGTCGACGAAACGCTCGCGCTCTTCGGGCAGCCAGGTATTGGCTCCGCGTTCGCGCGCGCCCTGGATCAGCGGCTTGATGGTGCGCACCGCCACCGGGCTCTGCCGCGCCACCTTGGCCGCCAGCAGCAGGGCATGGCCGCGGGCCTCGCCGCTGTCCACCACCTGCTCGACCAGACCGATGCGCAGGGCGGTCTCGGCGTCGATGCGCTCGCCGCAGAGGATCATGCGCTTGGCCCAGCCTTCGCCGACCAGCCAGGGCAGCGCCTGGGTGCCGCCGGCGCAGGGCAGCAGGCCGACGCTGGCTTCCGGCAGGGCCAGCTGGGCCTGGCGTTCGGCGATGCGGATGTCGCAGGCCAGGGCGCATTCCAGGCCGCCGCCCATGGCGTAGCCGTTGATCGCCGCGATCGACACGCCGCGAAAATCGCGCAGGGCCTCGAAGGCCTCGCCGAAGCGCCGCGCCATCTCGCGGGCGCGGGCCTTGTCGCCGTCGGCGAACAGGTTGAGGTCGGCCCCGGCGCTGAAGAACTTGCCGCCCTGGCCGGTCACCACCAGGGCGTAGATGTCGTCGTCGCGGTTGAGGTGCTCGACCAGCTGCTTGAGGCCGATCAGCGAGTCGCGGTCCCAGGTGTTGGCCGGCGGGTGGTTGAGGGTAATCAGCGCGGTGTGGCCGTGCTTCTCCACGGTGATCTTGTGGGTCAGGTCGAAGAGCCCGGGCTTGTAGGCTTCGATGGCGTTGCTCATGAATATCCTCACAACGGTCTGCGTTTGTAGGAGCCAGCTTGCTGGCGATCCCGGCGAGCGAAGTCGGTACCTGCAGGGCTGCTGATCGCCAGCAAGCTGGCTCCTACAGGTGTGGCGTTGCCGATCACTCCCGCGATCAGATTTAAAACTACAGCAGGCGATCGAGCATGCCGCCTTGATCCAGCAGGCGACGGGCGATGATCACCCGCATGATCTCGTTGGTGCCCTCCAGGATCTGGTGCACGCGGCTGTCGCGCACCCAGCGCTCCAGCGGGTAGTCGTTGAGGTAACCATAGCCGCCGTGCAGCTGCAGGGCCTCGTTGCACAGGTTGAAACAGTGGTCGGTGGCGAAGCGCTTGGCCATGGCGCAGTACAGGCTGGCCTCGCCGTGGCCGTTGTCCAGCTTGTGCGCGGCCAGGCGCACCATCTGCCGGCTGGCGGTCAGGTCGGTGAGCATGTCGGCCAGCTTGAACTGCAGGGCCTGGAATTCGCTGAGCGCCTTGCCGAACTGCTTGCGCTCCTCGACGTAGCGCAGGCTCTGCTCCAACGCCGCCTGGGCCGCGCCCAGCGAGCAGCTGGCGATGTTGATGCGGCCGCCGTCCAGGCCCTTCATGGCATAGACGAAGCCCTGGCCTTCCGGGCCGATGCGGTTGCCGGCGGGGATGCGCACGCCCTCGAAGCTGATCGAGCGGGTCGGCTGCGCGCGCCAGCCCATCTTCAGTTCGTTGCGCCCGTACTTCACCCCCGGCGCGTCGCCCGGCACCAGGAAGCAGGACACGCCCTTGGCGCCGTCCTCGCCGGTGCGCGCCATGACGATCAGCACGTCGGTGCTGCCGGCGCCGGAGATAAAGCACTTGCTGCCGTCGATCACGTAGTCGTCGCCGTCGCGCTTGGCGCGGGTGCGCAGGCGGGCGGCGTCGGAACCGGCGTCCGGCTCGGTCAGGCAATAGGAGGCCAGCAACTCGCCGCTGGTCAGGCGCGGCAGCCAGGCGTCCTTCAACGCCTGGTCGGCGAAGCTGGCGAGCATCCACGAGGCCATGTTGTGGATGGTGAGGAACGCCGTGGTGGCGATACAGCCGGCGGACAACTGTTCGAAGATCAACGAACTGGACAGGCGCGACAGCCCCAGGCCGCCGTCTTCCTCCTTGATGTACAGGGCCAGGTAGCCCTGCTCGGCGGCGCGTTTGATCACGTCCACCGGGAAGTGGTGGTCGCGGTCCCAGTCTGCTGCGTGCGGGGCCAGTTCCCGCGCGGCGAAGGCGCGGGCGCTGTGTACCAGCAGGCGTTGTTCATCGCTCAGTTCAAAGTCCATGGGCTCTCACTGCAAGGTCGGGGGTTGTTTGGCGGCTTGCCGCTCGGCCTGCCATTCGGCCAGGCTGGGCGCGGCCTGCTCGCCGTCCAGTTGATGCACGATCTCGAAATAATCCTGTTTGAAGCGATCTTTCATCACCTCGGCGCGCGGCTTGACCTGGACGGCATACACCGTCTGCACGTTCTGGTGGTCGAAGGCGCGCCATTGCTGCTTGCCCTTGAGCAGGCTGTAGCTGTGGCCTTCCAGGGCCTGGATCAGCGCCTCGCTGTCGAGGCTCTTGGCCCGCTTGGCGGCGTCGGCCCACTGGTAGACGATGCTGTAGGCCGAGGCGGCGGAGCTGGACGGGTAGACCTCGTAGCGTTCGTTGAACGCCTTGACGAAGGCCATGCCACGTTCCGAGCCTTCGCGCTGGGGCACCTGCCAGGTCCAGGGTTCGGTGCCGAGCACGCCTTCCATCAGGCTCGGGCCGGCCTGCTCGACGATGCTCTGGGTCAGGTTGGGCGCGACGATCTGCATGCGCTTGTTCAGGCCGAGGTCCTCGACGATGCGCATGGCGCGCACCAGGTCTTCGCCGAACAGCACCAGCACCAGCACCTCGCTGTTGCTGGCCGCGGCCTGGGTCAGGGCGTACTGGTAGTCGGCGCTACGCGCGCCGGGGAAGGGTACCTTGAGGCCCGGGTTCTGCCCCGGGTCCTGGGTGCCGGTGGTCTCGCGCAGCGAGCTTTCCGTGGTGTTGCCCCAGGTGTAGTCGGCGGTCACGTAGAAATAGCGCTTGCCCGGCAGGGTCTTGGCCAGGTGCTGGCCGAGCACGCGGGCGCTCATCCAGGCGTTGTTGCACTCGCGGAACAGGTAGCGCTGGCCATCCTTGCCGGTGGTGTCGTTGGAGTAGGTGAGGGTGCCGAAGTACAGCAGGCCGCGTTCACGCGCCTGCTTGCCGGCGGCGATGGCCACCGCGCTGGAGGCGCCGCCGAAGAGCATGGCCGCGCCTTCGTCGGCCAGCTTGTCGACGTTCTTCACCGCCTTTTCCGGACGCGAGGCGCTGTCCTTGCTGGACAGGCGCAAGGGCCGGCCGAGTACGCCGCCCTGGGCGTTCAGCTCGTCGATGGCCAGCAGGGCGCCGCGCATCTGGGCCAATCCTTCTTCCTTATAGGGGCCGGTGCGCGGGTAGTTGAGACCGAGGGTAATCGGTTCGGCAGCCTGCGCGCAGGCAGTGATCCCGGCCCAGAGGGCCAGGGTGACAGTCAGTCGTTTCATTGCATCCTCCATGTTCTTGTTGTGCCGGGGCCGACTGTGAGGCCCCGGCGAGCGGGGAGGCATTCTCTTTTGGTCGTATGTGCAGCGTATTGCAGTGGGTCAATGTTCACTTCAATTGAATGGTCATGTTCGGCCCGCTCACCGGCGTGTCGTCGAACCAGCGGCTGGTGACGGTCTTGGTCTCGGTGTAGAAGCGCACCGCCTGCTTGCCGTAGGCGTGCAGGTCACCATAGAAGGACCCCTTCCAGCCGGTGAAGGAGAAGAACGGCAGCGGCACCGGAATCGGCACGTTGATGCCCACCTGGCCGACTTCCACCGCGTGCTGGTAATGCCGCGCGGCGCCGCCGGAGCGGGTGAAGATCGAGGTGCCGTTGCCGAACGGGCTGGCGTTGACCAGCTCGATGGCCTGCTCCAGGGTGTCGACCTCCATGCACACCAGCACCGGGCCGAAGATCTCCTCGCGGTACAGGCCCATCTTCGTCGTCACCCCGCGGAACAGGGTCGGACCCAGCCAGTTGCCATCGGGGTAGCCCGGCACCGTGCAGTGCGAGCCATCGACCAGGCACTCGGCGCCTTCGGCCTTGCCCTCGGCGATCAGACGCAGCACGCGTTGCTTGGCCTGCTGGCTGATCAGCGGGCCGTAGGCGGCGCTCGCATCGTTCCAGTAGCCCGGTTTCAGTTCGGCGATCTGCGTCGCCAGCTCGTCGATCCAGGCCTTCGACTCGCCGACGAACACCGCCACGCTGATCGCCATGCAGCGCTGGCCGGCGGCGCCGCAGCTGGCGCCGAGCAGGTTGCTGATGACTTGGTCCTTGGGCGCGTCGGGCATGATCACCATGTGGTTCTTGGCCCCGGCGAAGGCCTGCACGCGCTTCAAATGCTGGGTGCCGGTGCGGTAGATGTGCTGGCCCACCGGCACCGAGCCGACGAAGGAGATGGCGCGCACGTCCTCGTGCACCAGCAGGGCGTCGACCACCTCGCGGCCGCCATGCAGCACCTGCAGCACACCCTTGGGCGCGCCGGCCTCGATGAACAGTTCTGCCAGGCGGTTGGGCGTCAGCGGGTCCTGCTCGGACGGCTTGAGGATGAAGGTGTTGCCGCAGGCGATGGCCAGCGGAAACATCCACAGCGGGATCATCGCCGGGAAGTTGAACGGGGTGATGCCGACGCACACGCCGAGCGGCTGGATATAGCTGGCGGTGTCGATCTCGCGGGCGACGTTCTCCACCGTCTCGCCCATCATCAGGCTGCAGATGTTGGCCGCGTGCTCGGCCACCTCGATGCCGCGCCAGACATCGCCCTTGGCGTCGGCGAAGGTCTTGCCGGTCTCGCCGGCGAGGATCTCGGCCAGCTCGTCGTGGTGTTCCTTGAGCAGGTGCTGGTAGCGCAGCATCAGCCGCGCGCGCTCCGGAACCGGCACCTCGCGCCAGGTGAGGAAGGTGCTCTTGGCGCTGGCGATGGCCGCCTCGATTTCTTCAGAGGTGGCCTTCGGTGCCAGGGCCAGGACTTCCTGGGTGGCCGGGTCGGTCACTTCGATCAGTTCACGGGAGTGGCTGGCTTGCCACTCGCCTGCGATCAGCTGGGGGATCACACGGGCCATCAGGTTGCTCCTGAGCTTATTTTTGGATTCTGTTCACGATCTGCTGCGCGTCGGCCATACCGCGTTAAAACTGACCTCGGGATGCTCATTTACAACTCGTAAACTCCGCTCCCTCGGCCGTTTGACCAGCCGAAGGCTGTTACTAACGTAGCGCCTTGTCTGGCTCTAGCTCGCGAGACCGTGAGCAGAATCATGTGCCCCTGTTATAGCCACTGCGCGAAGGCTTGTGGATTGACGATCTTGTCGGTTGGATGGACGATCTTGGGATTAGAAACTGGGGAGTCAGCATGGCCGCATCTGTCGAAACCTCCAACTGGCCGCTGCCGGCCGGTGGCCTGCGCTTCATCACCCCGCCCAGGCTGCGCCGCCTGCTGGCGCGCCAACCGCTGGCCGCCGGCTGTTTTCCGCTGGCCCTGGGCTTCTACCCGGAGGCGGCCGGGCACCGCATGCAGCGCCAGCAGCCGGACGATCATCTGCTGATCTACTGCCGGGCCGGGCGCGGCTGGCTGGACAGCGAGGATGGACGATTAGAAGTTGGCGGCGGCGACCTGCTGCTGCTGCCCAAGGGCCAGGCGCATGCCTACGGCGCCGATGCCGAACGCCCCTGGACCCTGTACTGGGTGCACTTCGACGGCAGCCTGTGCGAGGACTTCCTGCGCCTGCTCGGGCCGGCCCGGTTGCGCCGCATCGGCGTGCAGCCACGCCTGCTGGCCGAGTTCGACGCGCTGCTCGGCCTGCACCGCCAGGGCCTCAACCTGGCGCATTTCATCCATGCCGCGCACCAGCTGCAGGCGCTGCTCAGCTCCCTGGCGGTATTGCCGGCGCGGGCCAAGCTCAAGTCCGGGCGGGTGCTGGACGTGGACGCGGTGCAGGCGGTGATGCGCGCCCACCTGCATGGCAGCCTCAACCTCGACGAGCTGGCGGCGCAGTTCAAGCTGTCGCGCTTCCACTTCGCCAAGACCTACCGCGCGCTGACCGGCCATGCGCCGATCCAGGACTTCATCAACCTGAAGATGGCCCACGCCTGCCGCCTGCTCGATCAGGGCAGCCTGGAGGTGCGGCAGGTTGGCGAGCAGCTGGGCTACGACGACCCCTATTACTTCTCGCGGCTGTTTCGCAAGGTGGTGGGCATGGCGCCCAGCCATTACCGGGCGCTGCACCAGGGCTGAGGCAAGGAAAAGGCCATGGACAGGGGATGTCCATGGCCTTTGCGGGCTAGCAACCCTGCAACGGGATGCTGAGGGCGAAGGCGGTTTGTCTATTTGAGATCGGCGATGGCGGCGCCGAAATTCAGGTGCAGCACCTGGCCTTCGACCACCAGCGCGGGTACCGACTTGACCCCGGCCTGTTCGGCTTCGGCCAGCCGTTGCGGCTGATCACCGAGGTGTACGACCTCGACCTGCACATGCGGGGCCAGCAGGTTGAGCAGGGTCTGTTCGGCTGAGACGCAAACGGGGCAGCCGGCGTGATAGAAGCGTGCGTGGGTCATTGCGAGTCTCCTTTGGATTGTTGGTATCGAATCGATACTTTATTGAGAATTGCGCGCGCTCCGTGCTTTGTCAATATGGTTTTTAGTCGATACTATATTTCCACTGGAGTGATGATATGACTGCCGCGACCCTCTTCGACCTGCTCGAACGCCTGACCAGCCTCATGCGCATCTGGAACCGCCAGCACCCGCTGCTGGCCGAGCTGCAGCCGATCCAGGTCAGCGCGCTGATCTACCTGGCGCGCTGCAACCGCTATTCCAATACGCCACTGGCGGTGAGCGAGTACCTGGGGCTGACCAAGGGCACGGTGTCGCAATCGCTCAAGGCGCTGGAGGCCAAGGGGTTGATCGAGAAGGCGCAGGACCAGCACGACCGGCGCAGCGTGCACCTGCAGCTGACCGGGGCGGCCCGTGAACTGCTGGCGGCCATCGCCCCGCCGGAGTTCCTGGTGACGGCGCTGGCACAGATGGGCGAGCGGGAGCACACCCTGGAAGCCCTGCTCGGCGAGCTGCTGCGGCAGATCCAGCGCAACCAGGACGTGCCGGGCTTCGGTCTGTGCCGTACCTGCCGCTTCCACCAGCAGCGCGACGGCGCACCCTTCTGTGGCCTGACCCTGGAACCGCTGCACCAGTCCGATGTCGAGCTGATCTGCCGTGAGCACCAGGCAGCCTAGCGTGGCGAGCGGCGCCCGCCCCGTGCGATACCTTGACTTGCCCCGGTGCCTTCCTTAGCGTGCCGTTTCCGTTTTTTGCCGTGCAGGAATACCCATGAGCGTCGACGACCGCATCAAACTCGAACCGGGCTGGAAGGAGGCCCTGCGCGAGGAGTTCGACAAGCCCTACATGGCGCAGCTCAGCGAGTTCCTGCGCAGCGAGAAGAACAACGGCAAGGTGATCTACCCGCCGGGACCGCTGATCTTCAATGCGCTGAACTCCACGCCGCTGGAGCGGGTCAAGGTGGTGATCATCGGCCAGGACCCCTACCACGGCCCCGGCCAGGCCCACGGCCTGTGCTTCTCGGTGCAGCCTGGGGTGCCGGCGCCGCCTTCGCTGCAGAACATCTTCAAGGAATTGAAGCGCGACCTGAACATCGACATCCCCGCCCACGGCTGCCTGCAGAGCTGGGCCGAGCAGGGCGTGCTGCTGCTCAACACCTCGCTGACGGTGGAGCAGGCCAGTGCCGGCTCGCACGCCGACAAGGGCTGGCAGCCGTTCACCGACAAGGTGATCGAGGCGGTCAACGCGCGCCCCGGCCACCTGGTGTTCCTGCTCTGGGGCGCCCATGCGCAGGGCAAGCAGAAGCTGATCGATGCCACCCGCCACCTGGTGCTGAAGTCGGCCCATCCGTCACCGCTGTCGGCCTACCGCGGCTTCCTCGGCAACGGCCATTTCAGCCGGGCCAACAAGTACCTGGAGCAGTGCGGCCTCACTCCGATCGATTGGCGACTGCCGCCTCTGCCGGCGTAGTGCAGGCCAGCTCGTCGAGGTCCTGGCGCAGCGCCGCGAGGCGTTGCTGCACGCGCTGGCGCTGGCGGGCGTCGGCGCCGTTGAACAGGTCGGCGAGCAGCTCGGCCAGGGCCACTTGCGAGCGCTCGAACTGCTCGCGGTAGGCCGGGGTCCAGGAGGCCGTGCGCTGCTGCACCAGGTGCTGCAGGCGGGGGGCGAAGTCGGCGCCGCGGCGGGCGTCGAGAAGGGCGCGAAATTGCCCCTGCCAGTGCACGCGGTTGTCCAGCCAGAGCCGGTTCTGTTCGCCCAGTTGCCGGGACCAGGCCGCGACACGCTCCCGTTGTTGCCGGCTGAGCTCGCCGAACCAGGGCTGCAGGCGCTCGCCCATGCGTTCGGCGCGGGTGGCGATCTGCTCCTGCAGTGAGGGTTGCAGGTATTCCCGGCGCAGCTGCTCGTTCTCTTCGCTCAGTGCCCGGTCCAGCTCCGCCACTTGCCGGGGGTTGAGGCCGCGCAGCAGTTCGATGCCGGTGGGGGTGACCTGCGTGGCGATGGCGTCGACGGCCTGGCGGAATTCGTTGAAGGGCGCCTGGAACTGCTGCGCTTGCAGCGGCGTCTGGGCGACCAGGGCCGCGCTGCGTTGCAGCCACGCGGAGTAGGCCGGCAGCTGGGTGCTGCAGTGCCAGTCCAGGTGCTCGCGCAGGCGCGGCTTGAGCCAGTCCTGCTGGGCGCTGTCGAGTTGCAGGTAGTCGTCCAGCGACCAGCCGATCAGCCAGTCGAGGTTGCGATAGGCCAGGTCCAGGCGGCTGCAGGCGCCCAGCAGCAGGGTGGCGCAGAGCAGGACAATGGCACAGCGACGCAGGCGCATGGCGAGACTCGCACTAAGGCTGTAAGCACAAGGATAGAGCAGCCGGGCATCGTGGGCTGGGGCTGTTTAGGGGGCGCCGTGCGCACCCTGCGGTCGCGGGCAAAAAAAGACCCGCACGGGGCGGGTCAAGCGTGGCTCGAGGAAACCGGATCAGGTCTGGTGGCGGCGCTGCCACAGGCGGAACAGCGGCTCGGCGAGGAACAGCACGCACAGCAGGCGCAGCACCTGCAGCCCGGTGATCAGCGGTACCGACAGGGCCAGGGCCTCGGCGGTCAGGCTCAGCTCGGCGATGCCGCCGGGCATCATGCCCAGCAGCAGCGCGCGGTGATCCAGCGCGCCCAGCCAGCTCAGCGCCTCGGCGCCCAGGGCGGCGGCGAGCATGGCCAGCAGGGTGGCCAGCAGCACCAGGGCGACGAAGCGCGGCGCGCGGCGGAAGAATTCACGGCTGAAGTGGCAGCCCAGGGCGCTGCCGATCAGCCACTGGCCGACCTGGCTGGTGCCGGCCGGCAGGCTCAGGTTGCGCTCCAGTAGGATCGCCCCCAGGGCGCTGACCAGGATCGGCCCGAGCAGCCAGGGGTTGGGCTGGCGCAGGCGCTGGCCGAGCAGGGCCAGGCCGGCGCCGCCGGCCAGCAGCAGGGCGAGCAAGGGTACATCCACAGTTCCTGCGCCAGGCGCCAGGGCTGGCGCCGCGCCCAGCCAGCACTGGAACAGCGCCGGCACGCAGAGCACCACCAGCAGCAGGCGCAGGCTCTGTGCGGCCGCCACCTCGCCGGCCTGGGCGCCGTTGCGCTGGCCGAGGTTGACCATCTCGCTGGCGCCGCCGGGCATGCTGGCGAAGAAGGCGGTGGCGCGGTCGTGCCCGGCCGCGCGCAGCAGGTGGATGCCGATCAGGCAGGTCAGGCTGGTGAGCAGGGCGCCGGCCAGCAGCAGGCCGCCGTGGGCCAGCACCTGCTGCAGCACCGCCGGGCTGAAGTGCAGGCCGATGCCGGTGCCCACCAGCCACTGCCCGCCCTTGCGCGCGCCGGGCACTTCGCGCAGGTCCAGCCCCGCCAGGCAGCGCAGCAGGATCACCGCCAGCAGGGAGCCGACCATCCACGGCAAAGGCCAGCCGATCAGGCTGGCCAAAGCGCCGCCGGCCGCGCCGGCCAGCGGCGTGAGCCACCCCTTAGGCATGCGCGGCGCGCAGCTTGCGGCGGCTGCGCAGCCAGCGCAGGCCGGGCAGGGCCAGCATCAGCACGGCCAGGGCCCACAGCGCGACGGTGATCGGGCTGGACCAGAGGATCGCCAGGTCGCCGTTGCTGATCGACAGGGCGCGGCGCAGGTTGGACTCCATCAGCTCGCCGAGGACGAAGCCGAGGATCAGCGACGACAGCGGGAAGTCCATCTTGCGCAGCAGGTAGCCGAACACGCCGAGGCCGATCATCAGCACCAGGTCGAAGGTGGTGCTGTGCACCGCGTACACACCGACCAGGCTGACGATGGTGATGGCCGGCACCAGGATCCAGCTCGGCACGCTGAGCATGCGGGCGAACAGGCCGACCAGCGGGATGTTCATCGCCAGCAGGATGATGTTGCCGATGAACAGCGAGGCGATCAGGCCCCAGACCACGTCCGGCTGCTGCTCGAACAAGAGCGGGCCGGGGGTGATGTTGTACAGGCTCAGGGCGCCGATCATCACCGCGGTGGTGCCCGAACCCGGCACGCCGAGGGTCAGCATGGGGATCAGCGAGCCGCAGGCCGAGGCGTTGTTGGCCGCCTCCGGGGCCGCCACGCCGCGCAGGTCGCCCTCGCCGAAGCGGCCGGAGTTGCCGGCCAGGCGCTTCTCGCTCATGTAGGTGATGGCGCTGGCGATGGTCGCCCCGGCCCCCGGCAGCACACCGATGACGAAGCCGGCCAGGGAGCTGCGCAGGGTGGTCCACCAGACACTGGCGAACTCGCGGGCGTTGAACAGCATGCGTCCGCTGGCCTTGACCGCCTTCTGCCCCTTGGTGGTGTGTTCGAGCATCAGCAGCACCTCGCTGACGCTGAACAGGCCGATCACCACGATGACGAACTGGATGCCGTCGGACAGGCCGATGCTGTCGAAGGTGAAGCGGTACACCCCGGTGGTGGCATCCACCCCGACCGTGGCCAGGCCCAGGCCGATCAGCGCGGCGAGCAGGGTCTTGACCGGCTTGTCGCCGACCATGCCGCCCAGGCAGGCGATGGCGAACACCATCAGCATGAAGTACTCGGCCGGGCCGAAGGCCACCGCCCAGTTGGCCAGGATCGGCGCGAACAACACGACGCCGATGGTGGCGATGGTGCTGCCGATGAACGAGCTCATGGCCGACAGCGACAGGGCGATGCCGCCCTTGCCCTGGCGCGCCAGTGGGTAGCCGTCGAGGGTGGTCATGATGGCCGCGGCGTCGCCCGGCACGTTGAGCAGGATCGCCGAGATGCGCCCGCCGTACTCGCAACCCAGGTACACGGCGGCCAGCAGGATTAGCGCGGTCTCCGGCGGCAGGCCGAGGGCGAAGGCCAGCGGCAGCAGGATGGCCACGCCGTTGATCGGCCCCAGGCCCGGCAGCAGGCCGACCACGGTGCCGACGAAGGCGCCGAACAGCGCCACCAGCAGGTTGGTCGGACGCAAGGCGACATCGAAGCCCTGCATCAAGAAATTCAGCGTTTCCATTTCAGCTCTCCACGAAGGCGGTGAACAGGCCGAGCGGCAGCGGCACGTCCAGCAGATAGTCGAACAGGCCGTACAGCAGGGTGCCCATCAGCAGGCCGCTGAGGGCGCTGGGCAGCAGGCGGCCACCGAACAGCAGGCCGAGGCTGAAGCCGGCCAGGGCGGTGCTGAGGACGAAGCCCAGCGGCTCGAACAGCAGGGAGTAGGCCAGCAGGGCGCCGACGCACAGGCCGACCTTGCGTGCCAGCACCCAGGAAATCGGCAGGGTCGGCTCGCCGCTCGGCTTGCACAGCAGCCACAGGGCGGCCACGGCCATCAGGCCCAGCAGCAGCAGGGGGTAGGCGCGCGGGCCGACCGGGTCGTAGGAAAAGGGCGCCTGGAAGCCCCAGGCGACCACGGCGAGAAAGGCGCAGGCGAGCAGCCACACCGCGGCGAACAGGCGGACGTACATGAGGAGTTCCTCTGGTTATAGCGGAAGGGGGAAGCGTCGCGAGCGACGGAAAGGCAAGGCGGAAGGCGGCGAGGGGAGGGAGTTGGGTCAACCCAATGACCGAGCCGAGCCGCCTTCCAACACAGCTTTTCCTAGCGCAGCAGCTTCCCTACTGGACCAGGCCGAACTCGCCGGCCAGCGCCTTGTAGTCCTGCACCTGCTTGAACACGTAGGCCTTCAGCTCGTCGCCGGTCATGCTCAGCGGGAACAGGTCGCGCTGCTCGCGCAGCTTGGCGAACTCGGGGCTGGCCAGCAGGGTGTCGAACTGGCCCTTCCACCAGGCGAAGTCCGCGTCGCTGACCTCCGGGCCCATGTAGAAGCCGCGGATCACCGGCCAGCTGATGTCGTAGCCCTGTTCCCTGGCGGTCGGGATGGCCGCCAGCTTGCCCGGCAGGCGCTCGTCGGAGAGCACGGCGATGACGCGGATCTTGTTCGCCGCCAGTTGCGGGGTGACTTCGCCGAGGCCGCTGGAAGTGACCTGGACATGGCCGCCGAGCATGGCGGTGAGGGTCTCGCCGCCGCCCTCGAAGGCCACGTAGCGCAGCTTCTGCGGGTCGATGCCGGCGGCGCGGGCGATCAGCGCGGTCTGCATCCAGTCCTGGCCGCCGATGGTGGCGCCGGCACCGAAGACGATGCTGCCCGGGTCCTTCTTCAGCGCCTGGACCAGATCGTCGAGGGTCTGGTAGGGCGAGTCGGCGCGTACGCTGATGGCGCCGTAGTCGGTGCCGATGCCGGCCAGCCAGCGCACGGCGTTCTCGTCATAGCGGCCGAACTTGCCCTGGGCCAGGTTGAGCAGGGAGCCGGAGGAGAAGGCGGTGATGGTCCCGGCGTCCTTCGGTCGCTGGGCGACCACGGCGTTGTAGGCCACCGCGCCGACGCCGCCGGGCATGTAGGTGACGCGCATCGGCGCCTTGAGCAGGCCGTTGTCTTTCAGGCCGCTCTGGGCCAGCTTGCAGGTCAGGTCGAAACCGCCGCCGGGTTTGGCCGGGGCGATGCATTCGGGGCGCTTGGGTTCGGCCAGCAGTTGGCCGGACAGGGCCAGGGTGGCGAAGGCCAGGGCGATGCGGGACAGGGCAGTTTTCATCATCTATCTCCTGTGGAGTTTTATTGTGGCTTACCAGATCGGCAGGGAGTAGCCGACGATCACGCGGTTCTCGTCCGCGTCGCGGGCGAAGCTGGAACGGAAGCTGGCGTTGCGCAGGCGCACGTAGAGGTCTTTGAGCGGGCCGTTCTGCACCACGTACTTGAGTTCGATGTCGCGCTCCCACTCGCTGCCTTCCTCCGTGCTGCCGGCCACCGTGGCGTTGTCGCCGTGCACGTAGCGGGTGAGGAAGCTCAGGCCGGGCACGCCGAGGCGGGCGAAGTCGAAGTCGTAACGGGCCTGCCAGGAACGCTCGTCGGCGTTGGCGAAGTCGTTGATCTGCACGAAGTTGACCAGGAACGGGTCGCTGCCATCGATGTAGGCAAAGCCGGTGTCGCCGGACAGGTGCTGGTAACCCAGGCTCAGCTTGTGGCCGCTGTGGGCGTAGGCGAGCAGGCCGTTCCAGGCGGTGTTGTCGACGGTGCCGGCCTGGGCTGCGCCGCTGTCGTCGCTGATCGAGACGCGCAGGTCGGCGCTCAGGGTGCCGCCGCCCAATGGCTGGCTGGCCAGCAGGCCGAGGAAGTGCTGGCGGTAGATGTCCTCGACGTCGGCATAGTAGTAGCGCCCGGTCAGGCCCTTGGCGAAGCTGTAATCGAAGCCGGCCAGGTCCATGTGCTCGGCCGTCACGCCGCTGGCGAAGCGCTTGTTCTTGCTGTTGAGGATCAGGTCCTCGGAGTTGGTCGAGGCGCGGTCGATCACCTTGTCCAGGCGTCCGCCGGTGAAACTCAGGTTGTCGAGCTCGCTGGAGGTCAGCAGGCCGCCTTCGAACACCTGCGGCAGCAGGCGGCTGTCGCTGGCCTTGACCACCGGCAGCTCGGGGATGTGCGAGCCGTAGCGGAACTCGCTTGCGGAGACCTTCACCTTGGCGGTCAGGCCCAGGCGGCCGAAGGTGTCCGGGGTGCCGCCGTCGTCCTGCACCGGCAGCAGGTCGGTGCCGGTGCGGCCGCCACCGGAGTCCAGCTTGACCCCGAGCATGCCGAGGGCGTCGAGGCCGAAGCCAACGGTGCCTTCGCTGTAGCCGGACTGGATGTCGAGCAGGAAGCCCTGGCCCCATTCCTCGCGCTTGTTCTGGCCATCGCCTTCACGGAAGTCGCGGTTGAGGTAGATATTGGTGGTGGTCAGGCTGGCGCTGCTGTCTTCGACGAAGGCGGCATGGGCGGCGGGTGCCAGGGCACAGGCGAGCAGGGTGAGGCTGAAGCGGCGGACAGGCGCGGAGGCCTGCCGGGAGGCAGTACGCATATGTGGTCTCCGAATATTGTTTTTGTCACGCCGGCGCAACCACGCAGCCGGCGTTCTGTGGGTGGTTCTAGCCACCCTGGTCGCGATCCTAGGGGGCGAAACTTTCGCCAGGCTTTCAGCCTGAAAGAAAGTTCTTGCGGCGTTCGCACAGGCGTTTGCGCCGTTACACTCGCCTTAGAATTCGCCGCCGATCTCGCGAGCTAGAGTCAGGCAAGGCGAAAGTGGGCGAGGGCGCGGAGTTTACGAGCGGTAAATGAGCAGCCCGAGCCCGCTTTCAAAGCCGCATGATCGACGCGCAGCAGATCGCGGCGGATTCTCATAACAACAAGTGTGTGGAGTGCCATCACCGTGCGAATCCTGCTGGTCGAGGACCATCTGCCCCTGGCCGAAAGCGTGGCCCAGGCCCTGCGCGGCACCGGATTGACCGTGGACGTGCTGCACGACGGCATCGCCGCCGAGCATGCCCTGGCCAGCGAGGACTACGCCCTGGCGGTGCTGGATGTCGGCCTGCCGCGGCTGGACGGCTTCGAGGTGCTGGCACGCCTGCGCGGGCGCGGCAAGACCCTGCCGGTGCTGATGCTGACCGCCCGCGGCGAGGTCAAGGATCGGGTGCATGGGCTCAACCTGGGCGCCGATGACTACCTGGCCAAGCCCTTCGAGCTGACCGAGCTGGAGGCGCGGGTCAAGGCCCTGCTGCGGCGCAGCGTGCTCGGTGGCGAGGCCCAGCAGCGCTGCGGGGCGCTGGTCTATGACCTGGGCACCCGGCGTTTCAGCCTGCACGAGCAGCTGCTCAACCTGACCTCGCGCGAGCAGGCGGTGCTGGAGGCGCTGATCGCCCGTCCCGGGCGGGTGATGAGCAAGGAGCAGCTGGCCGACCAGGTGTTCGGCCTGGACGAGGAGGCCAGCGCCGACGCCATCGAGATCTACGTGCATCGCCTGCGCAAGAAGCTGGAAGGCGACAGCGTGCGCATCGTCACCTTCCGTGGCCTGGGCTACCTGCTGGAGTCCACCGGTGAATGAGCTGGCGGCGGGCAGCCTGCGTGGCCGGCTGCTGCGGCGCCTCGCCGCGCTGCTGGCCATTCCGCTGCTGATCGGCAGCCTGAGCGCCTACTGGAACGGTCGCGAGGCGGCGGACGCGGCCTATGACCGCACCCTGCTGGCCTCGGCGCGGGCCATTGCCGACGGCCTGTATGCCGAGGACGGCAGTCTGCGTGCCGACGTGCCCTACGTGGCCCTGGATGTGTTCGCCTACGACAGCGAGGGGCGTATCTTCTATCAGGTCAGCGACCTGCAGGGGCGCCTGGTCTCGGGCTACGACGCCCTGCCGGCGCCGCCCCCCGGAACCCCGCGCACCGACGATTACCCGGCCCTGGCGCGCTTCTACGACGGCGAGTTCCAGGGCGTCGGCGTGCGCGTGGTCAGCCTGCTGCAGCCGGTCAGCGAGCCGCAGATGAACGGCATGGCGGAGATCCGCGTGGCCGAGACCGAGGGTGCGCGCGAGCGCATGGCCCGTGGCCTGCTGCTCGACACCCTGTGGCGCATGGGCCTGCTGGCGCTGGTCAGCCTGGCCCTGGTGTGGCTGGCGGTGAGCGCCGCCCTGCGGCCGCTGGAGCGCCTGCGCGCGGCGGTCGAGGAGCGTCAGCCGGACGATCTGCGGCCGCTGCCGCTGGTCGAGGCGCAGGATGAATTGCGCCCGCTGGTGGCCTCCCTCAACCACTTCACCGAGCGCCTGCGTGTGCAGTTCGAGCGCCAGGCGCAGTTCATCGCCGATGCCTCCCACGAGCTGCGCACGCCGCTGGCGGCGCTCAAGGCGCGCATCGAGCTGGGCCTGCGCGAGCGCGAGCCGGCGCTGTGGCACAGTACCCTGGAGAAGGCCGCGCAGAGCACCGACCGCCTGACCCACCTGGCCAACCAGCTGCTGTCGCTGGCGCGCATCGAGCGCGGCGCGCGGGCCATCGCCGAGGGCGGCGCCGAGCGGGTCGAGCTGAGTCTGCTGGTACGCGAGCTGGCCATGGCCCTGGCGCCGCTGGCCCATCAGCGCGGCATCGCTCTGGCCCTGGAGGCCGAGGAAGGCGTATGTATCCACGGCGAGCCGACCCTGCTCAACGAACTGGTCTACAACCTGGTGGACAACGCCCTGGCCCACACCCCGGCGGGCGGCAATGTGATCCTGCGGGTGCTGGCGCCGGCGCTGCTGGAGGTCGAGGACGACGGTCCGGGCATTCCGCCGCAGGAGCGGGAGAGGGTCTTCGAGCGTTTCTATCGGCGCAACCCGCAGGTTGGCGGTGCCGGGCTGGGGCTGGCGATCGTCGGCGAGATCTGTCGCGCCCACCTGGCGCAGATCAGTCTGGATGCGGGGCGTGACGGCGGTTTGTTGGTGCGGGTGAGTTTCCCGGCGGCGCCGCTCTGATCAGTGGCTCAGGCTCAGCGGTTGCTGGATTTCCAGCAGGTACTGGCTGACCTTGCCGCTGGCGCGCAGCTGCTGCAGGCCCTGGTTGAAGCGTTGCAGCATGGCCTCGTTGCCGGCCACCTTGCGCGACAGCAGCAGGTGCAGGCTGTCGCTGCGCAGCGGCAACGGGTGGAAGCTCAACTGGCGCCGTTCGGCGGCGTTGAACTGGCTGTGCAGCAGGTCGAAGGCCACCACCTTGTCCATCGGGAAGACATCCAGGCGTCCGGCCAGCAGCATGCGCAACCCCTGCTCCTCGCTGCTCAGGCGCTGCACCTGCAGTCGCCCGCTGTTTTCCGCCTGCTGGAAGGCCTGGCCGTAGTCGTAGTCGATGGCGCCGCCGATCCGCTTGCCTTGCAGGTCGTCAACCTGCTGCCAGTCGAAGGGCTGGTCCTTGCGGTGGAACAGGTAGTAGCTGCTGTCCACCACCGGGTCGCTGATGTAGAAAGCGGCCTCACGCTCTGGGCTGCGCAGCCAGACGGCGGCGCCATCGCTCTTGCCATGCTCGGCGCTGCGCAGGGCGCGGGCCCAGGGATAGAACTCCCAGCGCACCTGGACGCCTTCGAGGGCGAAGGCTTCTTCGACTATGCGCGAGGCGACTCCGTGGTGGGGCAGGTTCTTGCCCAGATAGGGGCTCCATTCGCCGTTGGTCAGGCGAATGCTGTCGGCCAGGGCGGAGCCGGCCAGAGTCAGGGCGAGCAGCAGGGCAAACAGACGCATCGGGTGCTTCCTTCTCCCAGATTGAACGGGGCAAGGTCATTCCGTTAGACCTCGGCGGCTTGGCGCCGCGGCTCCGCTGCTGCTGGCAGCGGCGGAGCTAGTTCATAGCGTAGAAGCAGATGGCGAATACGTCTGCAGTGAATTACTGCAGCATGCTGGTGGCGGCTTCCATGGCCGCGGAGAGGTCTTCGTCGGCCTGCATGTCGACGTTCGGGTCGAGGCCGAGCTTGGCGAAGGCGGGGATCTGGCTCCAGTCCAGCTGGGTGTAGGGGTGCTCGCTGCCCAGGTAGCTCTGCAGGGTGGCGACCTGGACGATGTCGACGTAATCGACCTTCGGCGAGTTGCGGGTGAAGTCCAGGTGCTGGCCCGGCACCATGGCGATCGGCTCGGGGAACTCCCAGGCACGCAGGATCTTGTCGCCGATGATCGGGTGGATCTTCTCGATCACGTGGTTGAGGCTGATGGAGTCGGCCAGCAGTTCGTTGTGCTCTTCGGCGTAGGTCAGGATCGGCAGGATGCCGATCTGGTGCACCAGGCCGGCGAGGGTCGCCTGGTCGGGCATCAGGCGGGTGTAGTGTTTGCACAGAACGTGGCAGATGCCGGCTATTTCCGTACTTTTATTCCACACTTCGCGCATCTTGCGGTCGACCACGTCGGAGGTGGCCTGGAACATCTGTTCCATGGCCAGGCCGGTGGCCAGGTTGCAGGTGTAGTTGATGCCGAGGCGGCTGACGGCCATCTGCAGGTCGGTGATTTCCTTGCTGGTGCGCAGCAGCGGGCTGTTGACCACCTTGATGATGCGCGCGGTCAGCGCGGCATCGTTGCCGATCACCTTGCTCAGGGCCTGGATGCTGATGTTCGGGTCTTCGGCGGCCTCGCGAACCTTCAGCGCGACCTCGGGTAGGGTCGGCAGTACCAGTTCATCGTTTTCGATGGCCTGGATCAGTTCCTGTTGGACTTTTTCGGCAAGCTTGCTCATTTCGGCTCTCGGCTCACTCGACCGCCTCAGTGTAGGGCGGCCGGGTCATGGGTCAGGGTTACGCCGGGTTGTACCTTGTTTGCCCCGGCTTATGCATGCGTTTTCTAGTCAGCGCTGGATCTCGCGGTCGCCGTCCAGCTCGTAGGGCAGGCTGAGCACCTGCAGCGGCGCGCCTTCGAGGCTGTCGAGGCGGATGCGACCGTCCTGGGCGGCATCTTCCTGGAGCACGGCCAGCAGCTCGCCGCCAGTGCCGTTGTGCGCGGCCAGGACTACTTCGCCGACGCTGGAGCCATGCACCGGCGAGAACAATTCGGCGCCGATGGGCGGCAGCGGGCCCGCGACCAGGCTGAGGCGATAGAGACGCCGCTTGAGCTTGCCGAGGTACTGCATGCGCGCGACGATTTCCTGGCCGGTGTAGCAGCCTTTCTTGAAACTCACGCCGCCCAGGGCCTGCAGGTTGATCATCTGCGGGATCAGCTGTTCGCGGGTGGCGCCGAATACCTGGCCGATGCCGGCGCGCACCTGGCCGAGCAGCCAGTCGTTGAGCGGGGCTTCGCGCAGCTGCGCGGCCAGGCGGTTGTGCAGGGTCTCGGCTTCGGCGGCTGGGGCCCAGAGTTCGGCGCGGCCATCGCTCAGGCGCAGGGCCAGCAGGCCGTTGTGGCGCACCACGCTATCCGCGGCGTGCGGCAGGTCGAGGCCCAGGCTGACCAGCGCGCCATCGCCGCCACTGAGGCCGAAGCGTACCCAGGCGGCGGATTCGTCGCTCAGGGTCGATTTGGAGAACACCGCATACTTCTTCAGTTCGGCCAGTTGCGCCTCGAGCAGCTCGCCGGCCATCGCCAGCAGGTAGCCGTCGCCTTCGCCGAGGATGCGGAAGCTCGACAGCATGCGCCCCTTGGGCGTGCAGCGGGCGCCGAGGCTGCTGGTCTGCGGGTCGAGGTAGTTGAGGTTGCAGGTGACCTGGCCCTGGAGGAATTTGCTGGCATCGGCGCCGCGCACGGCGAGCAGGGCTTCGTGGGTCAGGGGGCAGAAAAAAGCGGAGTCGGCCATTGGCTGTCGCAGGTAGGGAAGACTGGGGCCTCATCATAGAGCCGACCCGCGCGCTTGTCAGCGGGTGCCGAGTGCGCCGCCGCTCGCTATACTGCGCACCTTCCCACAGGAGCCGTTGTATGGCCGACGCAACCGAACTGAATCGACTCTTCTGGCACAGCCGTCGCGGCATGCTGGAGCTGGATGTGCTGCTGGTGCCCTTCGTCAAGGAGGTGTACGCGACATTGGATGCCGAGGATCAGGCGCGCTATCGCAAACTGCTGGAATGCGAGGATCAGGACATGTTCGGCTGGTTCATGCAGCGCGAAGAGCCGGAAGATGCCGACCTCAAGCGCATGGTGCGCATGATCCTGGATCGTGTCCAACCCAAGTAACGGCTTCGAATGCCACTGGCAGGCTTCGCGCCTGCTGCTGGCGAGCTACCTGCTGGCGCTGTTCCTGGCGCTGGCGACCCTGTTTCTCGTCGCCATTCCGGCCTGGGCGCTTACCCTGGGCGTGCTGTGCTGCCTGGCGCAGGCCGCCTGGGTGTTGCCGCGTCAGGTGCTGCTCGCTCATCCGCGCGCCTTCACCGGGTTGCGCCGGGATGAGGATGGCTGGCAGCTGTACAGCCGGGCCAATGGCTGGCAGGCGGTGCAGTTGCGCCCGGACAGCCTGGCCTTGCCACTGCTTGTGGTGTTGCGCTTTCGCCTGGCTGGCGAGCGGCGCGTGCGCGGCTTGTGCATCCCGCGCGACGCCTTGTCGCGGGAGCAGCACCGGCGCCTGCGGGTGCGCCTGAAGTTCAGTCGCCGTAGATGGGCGGCAGCAGAATAGTGTCCTTGGCTTGCGGCAACTGCTCCGGGTAATCCAGGGTGTAGTGCAGGCCGCGGCTCTCGTGGCGCAGCATGGCCGAACGGATCATCAGCTCGGCGACCAGGGCCAGGTTGCGCAGCTCGATCAGGTCGCGGCTGACCTTGTAGTTGCTGTAGAACTCGTCGATCTCGCTGAGCAGCAGGCGCACGCGGTGCTGGGCGCGTTGCAGGCGCTTGTTGGTGCGCACGATGCCCACGTAGTCCCACATGAATCGCCGCAGTTCGTCCCAGTTGTGCGCGATGATCACGTCCTCGTCCGAGTCGGTCACCTGGCTGGCGTCCCAGGTCGGCAGCTCGCTCGGCATCTCCACCTGATCCAGCTGGGCGACTATGTCGGCGGCGGCCGAGCGGGCGTAGACGAAGCATTCCAGCAGCGAATTACTGGCCAGGCGATTGGCGCCATGCAGGCCGGTGAAACTGGTTTCGCCTATCGCGTACAGACCGGGGACGTCGGTGCGCCCGCTGCTGTCGATCAGCACGCCGCCGCAGGTGTAGTGCGCCGCCGGTACCACCGGGATGGGCTGGCGGGTGATGTCGATGCCGAACTGCAGGCAGCGCTCGTAGACGGTGGGGAAGTGCGCCTTGATGAATTCGGCGGGCTTGTGGCTGATGTCCAGGTAGACGCAGTCGATGCCCAGGCGCTTCATTTCATGGTCGATGGCGCGGGCGACGATGTCGCGCGGGGCCAACTCTTCGCGCGGGTCGAAGCGCGGCATGAAGCGTTCGCCATTGGGCAGCTTGAGCAGGGCGCCTTCGCCGCGCAGGGCCTCGGTGATCAGGAAGTTCTTGGCCTGCGGGTGATACAGGCAGGTCGGGTGGAACTGGTTGAATTCCAGGTTGCCGACCCGGCAGCCGGCGCGCCAGGCCATGGCGATGCCGTCGCCGCAGGCGCCGTCGGCATTGCTGGTGTACAGGTAGACCTTGGCCGCGCCGCCGGTGGCGAGGATGACGAAGCGCGCGTGGCAGGTGTCGACTTCGCCGCTCTGGCGGTTCAGTACGTAGGCGCCGAGGCAGCGCTGGCCGGGGCGGCCGAGCTTGCGTTCGGTGATCAGGTCGACCGCCACGCGCTGCTCCAGCAGCTCGATGTTGGGCCGCTGGCGCGCCTGCTGCAGCAGGGTGTTGAAGATGGCGGCGCCGGTGGCGTCGGCGGCGTGAATGATGCGCCGATGGCTGTGGCCGCCCTCGCGGGTCAGGTGGAATTCGAAGCCGCCGTCCTCGCGCTCGTGTTCATCGCCGCGGGTGAAGGGCACGCCTTGGGCGATCAGCCACTGGATGGCCTCGCGGCTGTGCTCGACGGTGAAACGCACGGCATCTTCGCGGCACAGGCCACCACCGGCGTTGAGGGTGTCGGCGACGTGGGATTCGACCGTGTCGGTGTCATCCAGCACGGCGGCAACCCCGCCCTGGGCCCAGTAGGTCGAGCCATTGGCCAGCTCGCCCTTGCTCAGCACGGCGATGCGCAGGTGCTGCGGCAAGGTCAGGGCCAAGGTCAGGCCGGCTGCACCGCTGCCAATGATGAGTACGTCGTGCTGATGGTGTTGGCTCATCTACTGCTGATTCCGCGAAAGGGCGCCGCCTAGTATATAGAGGGGGTGGCCGGCACAATAGCGGCCTTATGACAGACTAAAATGATCGGGAACTTCTTTATACGTTCAGGTTCCATAGACTGTCACCCGTCACCATGGGTGCCGATCGAGCCCGCCAGAAGGGCGGCCTCGATCAGGTAAAAAGATTATCCGGCAGCAGGGCCGCAGGCCCTGTTGCGTTGTTTCGTGCAAGCGTCTCAGGCGCTGCAGGAAGCCTGTTCGGAGGGGGAGAACTTTTGCGCAACGTCCGAGTCTATCTTGGCAGAACGACTTGCTGGCAGACGCAGAACTCCTTCGAACCCCACGAGGAGTATTCATGCTAACCCAGGAAGACGATCAGCAACTGGTCGAGCGGGTGCAGCGCGGCGACAAGCGGGCTTTCGATCTGCTGGTGCTCAAGTACCAGCACAAGATTCTGGGGCTGGTCGTGCGCTTCGTGCACGACAGTCACGAGGCTCAGGATGTCGCGCAGGAGGCCTTTATCAAGGCCTATCGCGCGCTCGGCAATTTTCGCGGCGACAGTGCGTTTTATACCTGGCTGTACCGGATCGCCATCAATACGGCGAAGAATTATCTGGTTTCGCGTGGCCGCCGGCCACCGGACAGTGATGTGAGTGCCGAGGATGCGGAGTTCTATGAGGGGGATCATGCCCTCAAGGACATCGAGTCACCGGAGCGGCTGTTGCTGCGTGATGAGGTCGAGGCCACCGTGCACCGCACCATCCAGCAGTTGCCCGAGGATTTGCGCACGGCGCTGACTCTGCGCGAGTTCGATGGGTTGAGTTACGAGGACATTGCCAATGTCATGCAATGTCCGGTGGGCACCGTGCGCTCGCGGATTTTCCGAGCTCGCGAGGCCATCGATAAGTCCCTGCAACCCCTGTTGCAGGAAGCCTGAGACAGCGGCGACAGCCGAGAGAGGAACCGCCATGAGTCGTGAAGCCCTGCAGGAATCGCTGTCCGCGGTGATGGATAACGAAGCGGATGAACTGGAGCTGCGCCGGGTGCTGGCCGCCAGCGACGAGCCCGAGCTGCGCGCCACCTGGGCGCGTTATCAGGTCGCGCGTGCGGTGATGCACAAGGAGCTGCGGGAGCCGCGCCTGGATATCGCCGCCGCCGTCTCCGCCGCCCTGGCCGATGAGGCGCAGCCGGCCAAGGTTTCCCGTGCCCCGTGGCGCGGCCTCGGGCGTCTGGCGGTTGCCGCATCGGTGACGGTTGCCGTGCTGGCGGGCGTACGTTTCTACAATCAGGACGAGCTGGCTGGCGCGCAGCTGGCCCAGCAGGGCGCGCAGCCCGCTCTGGCGATGCCGCAAGCGCAGGGCCCGGCAGTATTGGCGGGCTATACGACGAGCAGCGAGCCGCTGGTGCAGGGTATGCCGAAGGTACAGCAGCCGGTTTCCGGCTGGCATGAGCAGCGTCTGCCCGCCTACCTGCGCCAGCATGCGCAGCAGGCGGCTGCCAATGGCGCTGACTCGGCTCTGCCGTATGCGCGTGCCGCCAGCCTGGAAAGCCGCTGAGGAGGACCATGCGCGCCTTCCCGTTTCTCGTGTTGTTTGGCAGCTGGCTGGCGTTGCCGGTCCAGGCTGCCGATGCCCAGGATTGGCTGAGTCGTCTGGCTAAAGCTGAAGAGCAAAGCTTTCACGGTACCTTCGTTTACGAGCGCAACGGCAGCTTTTCCACCCATGCCATCTGGCATCGGGCCGAGGGCGGCGTGGTGCGCGAGCGCCTGCTGCAGCTCGACGGCCCGGCGCAGGAAGTGCTGCGCGTCGACGGTCGTCCGCAGTGCGTGAGTGGCGCCCTGACCGACCAGCTCAGCGATGTGCAGTGGCCGGCTCGCGCGCTGGCTCCGGAGCAGCTGGCCAAGCGTTATGAGCTGCGTGTGCTGGGACGCTCCCGGGTGGCCGGGCGCGCCGCGGTAGTGCTGGCACTGAAGCCGCGCGATCAGCACCGCTACGCGGTCGAGCTGCATCTGGATGAGGAAACGGCCGTGCCGCTCAGGTCGTTGCTGCTGAGTGAGAAGGGGCAGCTGCTCGAGCGCTTCCAGTTCATCGAGCTGGATACTCGGGCCTTGGTGGCCGACGAGCAGTTGCAGCCCAGTGCGGCCTGCAAGGCGGTGAACTTCAGCAAGGCCGCCGAGCTGTCCACGCAGGCCTGGCGTGCCGCCTGGCTGCCGCCGGGTTTCGAGCTGCAACAGGCCTTGCGGCGCCGTAGTCCGGCATCCTCGGAGCCGGTGGCTTGCCTGATGTATGACGATGGCCTGGCGCGCTTCTCGGTCTTTCTCGAGCCGCTGCGCGGCGCCGCGGTGGAGGATGCGCGCAGCCAATTGGGGCCGACTGCCGTGGTGTCCCGGCGCATGGCGACGGCGGACGGCGATGTGATGGTCACGGTGGTTGGTGAGATCCCGCTGGGGACCGCCGAGCGGGTGGCCCTGTCCATGCAGGCGCTGCAACCCTCCGCGGCAGGTGCGGCGCAATGATCGAGGAGCGCGGGCGAGTCGTGGCGCTCGAAACGGGCGCCGTCTGGGTCGAGACCTTGCGCAAGAGCACCTGCTCCAGTTGCTCGGCCAATGCCGGTTGTGGCCAGGGTTTGATGGACAAGCTGGGCGTTGGCCGCAGTCGGGGCCTGGTGCGCGCCCTCTGCGATCTGCAGGTGCAGGTGGGTGATGCCGTGGTGATCGGTGTGCGCGAGGATCTGCTGGTGCGTGGTGCCTTGCTGGTCTATCTGCTGCCGCTGGTATGCCTGTTTGCCGCCGCCTTGTTGGCGCAGGCGCTGGACTTGGCCGAGCCGCTGGTGATCGTGCTGGGCCTGGCCGGATTGTTCGTGGGCTGGCTCGTCGTGCGTTGGCGCAGTCGTCAAACGGCGGCCGACCCGGCGCTGCAGCCGGTGGTGCTGCGTGCCATGCTGATCAGTGCGTGCTGAATACTCTTTTCTGTGGATGGGAGCTGTCGTCGATGCTTAGCCTGAAATCCTCCGTGTCCGGTCTGTTTGCCCTGCTGTTGTTGGGCCAGGTGGCTGTGGCGCAGGCACAATTGCCAGAGTTCACCGAGTTGGTCGAGTCGGCCTCGCCGGCCGTGGTCAATATCAGCACGCGGCAGAACGTGCCGCAGCGCAATGCCGCGATTCAGGGGCAGATGCCCGATCTGGAAGGCCTGCCTCCGGAGTTTCGCCAGTTCTTCGAGCGCAATCTGCCGCAGGTACCGCGCAATCCGAACGGCCGCCAGCGCGAGGCGCAGTCGCTGGGCTCCGGCTTCATCATCTCGGACGATGGCTATGTACTGACCAATAACCATGTGGTGGCCGATGCCGACGAGATCATCGTGCGCCTGTCTGATCGCAGTGAGCTGGAAGCCAAGCTGGTGGGGGCCGACCCGCGTACCGACGTGGCGCTGCTCAAGGTCGAGGGCAAGGGGCTGCCGACCGTCAAGCTGGGCAAATCCGACGATCTGAAGGTCGGAGCCTGGGTGCTGGCCATCGGCTCGCCCTTCGGTTTCGATCACTCCGTCACCGCGGGCATCGTCAGCGCCAAGGGGCGCAGCCTGCCGAACGAGAACTATGTGCCGTTCATCCAGACCGACGTGGCGATCAACCCGGGCAACTCGGGTGGTCCGCTATTCAACCTGGATGGCGAAGTGGTCGGCATCAACTCGCAGATATTCACCCGCTCCGGTGGTTTCATGGGCCTTTCTTTCGCAATTCCGATCGATGTGGCGCTGGCCGTGGCCGATCAGTTGAAGGCTGAGGGTAAGGTCAGTCGTGGCTGGCTGGGGGTGGTGATCCAGGAAGTGAACAAGGATCTGGCGGAGTCCTTCGGGTTGGAGAAGCCGGCCGGGGCGCTGGTGGCCCAGGTGTTGGAAGGTGGGCCGGCCGCCAAGGGTGGGCTGCAGGTGGGTGATGTCATTCTCGGCATGAATGATCAGCCGATCATCATGTCTGCCGACCTGCCGCACCTGGTCGGTGGCCTCAAGCCCGGCAGCATGATCGAGCTGGATGTGGTGCGCGAGGGCGAGCGCAAGCGCCTGTCGATGAGCGTCGGGGCCTTGCCGGAAGAGGGTGACGAGGTGGCGATCAATGCCGAGGCCGGTGTCGAGCGCAGCAGCAATCGCCTGGGGGTTTCCGTGGTTGAGCTGACCGATGAGCAGAAGAAGACGCTCGATCTGCGTGGCGGCGTGGTGATCAAGGAGGTGCAGAATGGTCCGGCGGCACTGATCGGCCTGCGTCCCGGTGACGTGATCACCCACCTGAACAATCAGGCCATCGACTCGGCCAAGACCTTCGCCCAGATCGCCAAGGCGCTGCCGGTCAATCGTTCGGTGTCCATGCGCGTGCTGCGCCAGGGGCGTGCCAGCTTCATCACCTTCAAGTTGGCCGAATAGCGCGGTTTGTCTAGCGAGAAGGGCGGTTTCCACCGCCCTTTTTTGTGCGCGTGGCCTGCTGCCCGGGCGTGACGCCATGGTCGGCAGTCGGGTAGAATGCTCGGCTATTTTCGGCGGGCAGCCTGCCTGCGGCTTTTTCGAGTGTTGATCCGTGAGTGACCTGAGTCATATCCGCAATTTCTCCATCATCGCCCACATCGACCATGGCAAGTCGACCCTGGCCGACCGCTTCATTCAGATGTGTGGTGGCCTGTCCGAGCGCGAAATGGAAGCCCAGGTGCTGGATTCCATGGATCTGGAGCGCGAGCGCGGCATCACCATCAAGGCGCACAGCGTGACCCTGCACTACAAGGCGCGGGACGGTAAGACCTACCAGCTGAACTTCATCGATACCCCCGGGCACGTCGATTTCACTTACGAAGTCAGTCGCTCGCTGGCGGCCTGCGAAGGCGCGCTGCTGGTGGTGGATGCCGGTCAGGGGGTGGAAGCGCAGTCGGTTGCCAACTGCTACACGGCCATCGAGCAGGGCCTCGAGGTCATGCCGGTGCTGAACAAGATGGACCTGCCGCAGGCCGATCCGGACAAGGTCAAGGAAGAAATCGAACACATCATCGGCATCGATGCCACCGATGCCGTGGCCTGCAGTGCCAAGAGCGGCATGGGCGTGGACGAGGTGCTGGAGCGCCTGGTCGCGGTGATCCCGCCGCCGACCGGCGATATCGAGGCGCCGCTGCAGGCCCTGATCATCGACTCCTGGTTCGACAACTACCTGGGTGTGGTCTCGCTGGTGCGCGTGCGCCACGGCCGCATCAAGAAGGGCGACAAGGTGCTGGTCAAGTCCACCGGCAAGGTCCACCAGGTCGACAGCGTCGGCGTGTTCACGCCCAAGCACACGGCCACCGAGGATCTCAAGGCCGGCGAGGTGGGCTTCATCATCGCCGGCATCAAGGACATTCACGGTGCGCCGGTGGGTGACACCCTGACCCTGTCGAGCACCCCCGATGTGGACATGCTGCCGGGCTTCAAACGGGTCAAGCCACAGGTCTACGCCGGCCTGTTCCCGGTCAGCTCGGACGATTTCGAAGACTTCCGCGAAGCCCTGCAGAAGCTGACGCTGAACGACGCGGCGTTGCAGTACGAGCCGGAAAGCTCCGAGGCCCTGGGCTTCGGTTTTCGCATCGGCTTCCTCGGCATGCTGCACATGGAGATCATCCAGGAGCGCCTGGAGCGTGAATACGACCTGGACCTGATCACCACCGCACCGACCGTGGTGTTCGAAGTGGTGATGAAGAACGGCGAGACGATCTACGTCGATAACCCGTCGAAACTGCCGGATCTGGCGTCGGTCGAGGATATGCGCGAGCCCATCGTGCGGGCCACCATCCTGGTGCCGCAGGAGCACCTGGGCAACGTCATCACCCTGTGCATCGAGAAGCGCGGCGTGCAGCGCGACATGCAGTTCCTCAGCAGCCAGGTGCAGGTCTGCTATGACCTGCCGATGAACGAGGTGGTGCTGGACTTCTTCGACCGCCTGAAGTCGGTCAGCCGCGGTTACGCCTCGCTGGACTACAGCTTCGATCGTTTCGAGAGCGCCAACCTGGTCAAGCTGGATGTGCTGATCAACGGCGAGAAGGTCGATGCCCTGGCGCTCATCGTGCACCGCGACAAGGCCCACTACAAAGGCCGTGCGCTGACCGAGAAGATGAAAGAGCTGATTCCCAGGCAGATGTTCGACGTCGCCATTCAGGCCGCCATTGGTGGCCAGATCGTCGCGCGGACAACCGTCAAGGCGCTCAGGAAGAACGTGCTGGCCAAGTGCTACGGTGGTGACGTGAGCCGTAAGAAAAAACTGCTGGAGAAGCAGAAGGCCGGTAAGAAACGGATGAAGCAGGTCGGCAGCGTGGAAATTCCCCAGGAAGCCTTCCTTGCCGTGCTCAAAGTGGATAGCTGATAGCCATGTCGTTCAATTTCCCTCTGATTCTGGTGATTGCCGTTGCGGTTTGCGGTGCCCTGGCCTTGCTCGATCTGCTCCTGCTGGCTCCGCGTCGGCGGTCGGCGATTGCCACCTACGAGGGACAGGTCGACAAGGTGGACGAGCGGGTGCTGCAAAGCCTGAGCCGCGAGCCGTTGCTGGTCGAGTACGGCAAGTCGTTTTTCCCGGTGCTGGCCATCGTGCTGGTGCTGCGTTCCTTCCTGCTGGAGCCGTTCCAGATTCCGTCCGGCTCGATGAAGCCGACCCTGGATATCGGCGACTTCATCCTGGTCAACAAGTTTGCTTACGGCATCCGCCTGCCGGTGGTGGATACCAAGGTCATCGAGGTGGGTGATCCGCAGCGTGGCGACGTGATGGTGTTCCGCTACCCGAGCGAGCCAAACATCAACTACATCAAGCGCGTGGTCGGTTTGCCCGGCGACCGGATCAGCTACACCACGGCCAAGCGTCTGCTGGTCAATGGCCAGCCGATCGCCGAGACTTTTCTCGGCGAGGAGCCGGGCAGTCTGGGTAGTGCCGCGCTGTACCGGGAAAAGCTGGGCGAGGTGGAGCACCAGATTCGCAAGGAGCTGCGCCGCAACCTGCACGTGCCGGGCGATGAGTGGGTGGTGCCGCAGGGGCACTACTTCATGATGGGCGACAACCGCGACAACTCCAATGACAGCCGCTACTGGAACGACAAGCGTATTCCCAAGGAGCTGCTGGGCATGGTTCCGGATCGCAATATCGTCGGCAAGGCCTTCGCCGTGTGGATGAGCTGGCCGGATCCGAAGTTGCGCAGCCTGCCGAATTTCTCCCGGGTGGGCCTGATCCACTGATCAATCGGCATCTGTGTGGCGCATTGTGCAATGGGTTTGCGCCAGCTTATATATAGTTATGCTCTGGGCCTGCGGGCATTACGATAAAAGGGATAAGAGAGGGTGGTCATGAAGTTTGCGCATTCGCAGAAAGGCTTGTCGATGCTGAGCTGGCTGGTCGTGCTGGCCGTGGTGGCATTCTTCGCCAGCATGACGTTCAAGATGCTGCCGCATTACATGGATTACATGTCGCTGGAGAAGATGATCGCTTCTGTAGAAACAGAGCCCAGTCAGGAAATTCGTTCGGTCTCCGACTTCTACAGCAAGTTAAGCAGTGGAATGATGGTTAACAATATTCGAGATTTGAACTTGAAAGAGTCGATCAAAATCACCGTCGAGAATGGTGAGTTTCTAGTTCACGTCAAATATGAGAAGCGCGAACCCTTGATTGAAAATCTCGACCTAGTAGCTCGGTTCGACAAAGAATTTCGCGTACGCATGCCGTGAGTGCCTCTCTAGCCCGTCTTGAGCGTCAGCTCGGTTATACCTTCCAGAACCAGGATCTGCTGATCCTGGCCCTTACCCACCGCAGCTTCGCCGGGCGCAACAATGAGCGCCTGGAGTTTCTCGGTGATGCCATCCTCAACTTCGTCGCTGGCGAGGCGCTGTTCGAGCGCTTCCCCCAGGCTCGCGAAGGCCAGTTGTCGCGTTTGCGCGCGCGTCTGGTCAAAGGCGAGACACTGGCAGTGCTGGCGCGTGGCTTCGATCTGGGTGAATACCTGCGTCTGGGCTCCGGCGAGCTGAAGAGTGGCGGTTTTCGCCGCGAATCGATTCTGGCTGATGCCCTCGAGGCGCTGATCGGTGGCATCTACCTGGATGCCGGCATGGATATGGCGCGCCAGCGCGTGCTGGCCTGGCTCAGCAACGAGCTGGAAAGCCTGACCCTGGTCGACACCAACAAGGATCCGAAAACCCGTCTGCAGGAGTTCCTGCAGTCGCGCGGTACCGACCTGCCGCGCTATGACGTGGTGGATATTCAGGGCGAGCCGCACTGCCGAACCTTCTTCGTGCAGTGCGAAGTGGCCCTGTTGAATGAAAATACCCAGGGGCAGGGCGCCAGTCGGCGCATTGCCGAGCAGGTCGCCGCCGCCGCCGCCCTCGTGGCGCTGGGCGTGGAGAATGGCAATGACTGATGCACCCGTAACCCGCTGTGGCTATGTCGCCATCGTCGGCCGCCCCAACGTGGGCAAGTCGACCCTGCTCAACCATATCCTCGGGCAGAAGCTGGCGATCACTTCGCGCAAGCCGCAGACCACCCGTCACAACATGCTCGGGATCAAGACCGAGGGTGAGGTGCAGGCGATCTATGTCGATACCCCCGGCCTGCACAAGAACAGCGACAAGGCCCTCAACCGCTACATGAACAAGACCGCCTCGGCGGCGTTGAAGGACGTCGACGTGGTGATCTTCGTGGTCGACCGCACCCGCTGGACCGACGAGGATCAGATGGTCCTCGAACGCATCCAGTACGTGCAGGGGCCGGTGATTCTGGCGATCAACAAGACCGATCGCATCGAAGACAAGATCGAGCTGATGCCGCATCTGGAGTGGCTCCAGCAGCAGCTGCCGAAGGCCGAGATCGTGCCGATTTCCGCGCAGCAGGGGCACAACCTCGATGCCCTGGAAAAACTGGTGGCCGACTTCCTGCCGGAGGGCGAGCATTTCTTCCCGGAAGACCAGATCACCGACCGTTCCAGCCGTTTCCTTGCCGCCGAACTGGTGCGCGAGAAGATCATGCGCCAGCTCGGCGCCGAACTGCCGTACCAGATCACCGTGGAGATCGAGGAATTCAAGCAGGAGGGGCGCATTCTGCATATCCATGCGCTGATCCTGGTCGAGCGCGACGGGCAGAAGAAGATCATCATCGGCGACAAGGGCGAGCGGATCAAACGCATTGGCCAGGAAGCACGTAAGGACATGGAGGTGCTGTTCGACTCCAAGGTCATGCTCAACCTCTGGGTCAAGGTCAAGGGGGGCTGGTCCGATGACGAGCGGGCCCTGCGTTCGCTGGGCTACAACGACATCTAAGCCATGCAGGCCAGTGCGTATCCGGCCTACGTCCTGCACAGCCGTGCCTACCGCGAGAGCAGTGCGCTGCTCGACATCCTGACTCCTCAAGGTCGTTTTCGCGCGGTCTTGCGCGGTGCGCGGGGCAGGGCCGGTACCCTGGCGCGCCCCTTCGTGCCGCTGGAGACGGAATTCCGCGGTCGTGGCGAGCTGAAGAACGTCGCCCGCCTGGACGCCGCCGGCATCCCCAATCTGCTCGCTGGTGCCGCATTGTTCAGCGGCCTCTACCTCAACGAATTGCTGATCCGTCTGCTGCCCGCGGAGGATCCGCTGCCCGCCTTGTTCGAGCACTATGCCCTGACGCTCCAGGCGCTGGCCGCGAATCCGCCGCTGGAGCCGCTGTTGCGCGCCTTCGAGTGGCGCCTGCTGGACGAGCTGGGCTATGGTTTCGCCCTGGATACGGATCTGGCTGGCCAGCCGATAGCCGCTGACGGGCTGTACCGCCTGCAACCGGATGCCGGCCTGGAGGCGGTGGTGCAGCTGCAGCCCGGCCTGTTTCGCGGCGACGATCTGCTGGCCATGGCCGAGGCTGACTGGTCGTCGCCCGGCGCGCTGGCCGCGGCCAAACGCCTGATGCGCCAGGCCCTGGCGCCCCATCTGGGCGGTCGACCACTGGTCAGCCGCGAACTCTTCATGAATCTCAAGGAACCTGCCCGTGACTGAAGCCAATCGCATCCTCCTCGGCGTGAATATCGACCATGTCGCGACTCTGCGTCAGGCCCGTGGCACCCGTTACCCCGATCCGGTCAAGGCGGCGCTGGATGCCGAGGAGGCCGGTGCCGATGGCATCACCGTGCATCTGCGCGAGGACCGTCGGCATATCCAGGAGCGCGACGTGCGCCTGCTCAAGGAGGTGCTGCAGACGCGGATGAACTTCGAGATGGGGGTCACCGACTTCATGCTCGACTTTGCCGAGAGCATCCGTCCCGAGCACATCTGCCTGGTTCCGGAAACCCGCGAGGAGCTGACCACCGAGGGCGGTCTGCAGGTGGTCGGCCAGGAAGCGCGCATCCGCGCCGCGGTGGAGCGCCTGAGCAAGCTGGGCTGCGAGGTGTCGTTGTTCATCGATGCCGACGAGCAGCAGATCGAGGCGGCGCGGCGCGTCGGTGCCCCCGCCATCGAGCTGCACACCGGTCGCTATGCCGATGCCCAGACCCCGGCGCAGGCGGCCCGCGAACTGGCGCGGATCCGTGACGGAGTGGCCTGTGGTCTGGCGCATGGCCTGATCGTCAATGCCGGCCATGGCCTGCATTATCACAATGCCGAGCCGGTGGCGGCGATTGCCGGCGTGCACGAGCTGAACATCGGCCATGCGATTGTCGCGCATGCCCTGTTCGTCGGCTTCAAGGCGGCGGTGGCGGAGATGAAGCAGCTGATCGTCGCCGCGGCGGCGCGCGGCTAAGGGGGCGCCGCCGCCGGCCGGCCCGAGCACGCTGTACAGGGGCAGCGCGCTCGCTGCCCGCTCAGATCATGCGACGGAACTGATGCCAGCGGCGTTGCACGCTGACCGCCCAGTCCGGTGTCGCTTCCCCGGTGCCGGCCAGCTCCAGGCGCGGATGGTGGGCGATGACCTGGTTGAGGATCGGCTCCTGACCAGGTTTCACGTCGACAAAGAACAGGTGCTTGCCTTCGTGCAGCCTGTCGGCAAAGCGGCGGAACGCGCTGTTGGGTTGCTGCATGCCGAGCAGGCTGCCTTCCCAGACGCAGAAGCCGACCAGTACCACCGCCAGGAACACGAAGGGTGTCCAGCCGGCAGGGCTCTCGGCCCAGCCGTTGAGCCAGGCCAGTAGGATCACCAGGGCCGCCAGGGCGAGGCCTATCAGGCTGGCAACTTGGCCGGAATGGACCACGTCCTGTTTCATGAGCGATGGCACATCGTGCAACTGGTGCTGCTCGACGTCGGCATCCTGCTCGCTCAGGACATGGATCTGTTCGGTGCTGATGCCGCTGGCTTCCAGCTCGTTTTCGAGCTTTTCCAGCTCATCCAGGTTATCGCTGATGTAGTAATGCCGATTCATGGCACACCTCCCATCTTGCAGTGGTGAGCCCCCAGTCAGTTCAGGTGACCGCGACGGGTCTATCGACAGTGTAGTTGTGTGCTCAGGGCAGCGGTTGCGGGCTGCCGAGCGGCTGCGGCGCTTCGATGATGCATCTGTCGCGGCCGGAACTCTTGGCCTGGTACAGGCACTGGTCGGTGCGCTGCAGCCAGCTGCTCCAGCTTTCGTCGCGGCGCAGGGTGGTGCCGCCGATGGAGACCGTCACCGCTCCGCCTGGCCCGCGCAAGGATTGCCGCACCCGTTGCAGCAGATGATTGGCGGCGGCTTGCAGGCCTTCGGTTGTGCTGTCCGGCAGGAGCAGGAGGAATTCTTCGCCGCCGAAGCGGAACAGGCGATCCTCCTGGCGCGAGCAGGATTTGATCAGTTCGACGAAGTCGATCAGTACCTGGTCGCCGGCCGGGTGGCCGAACTGGTCGTTGATCTGCTTGAAGTGGTCCAGGTCCATCGCCAGTGCGCCGTAGTCCTTGCCGTGGCGGCGCTTGCTGGATACGGCGATCTTCATTTCCTCATCCATCGCCCGCCGATTGCGTGTGCCGGTGAGCGGGTCGCTGGTGGCCAGGATCTGCAACTGGTCGCGCTGGCTGCTGGTGCGATAGGCGAAGATGAAGGTGAGGATGCCGGCCACCGTGTTGGTGACCAGGAAGGAGATCATCTGGTAGTGGCTCTCGAACACGCTACCCGGCACCCAGAGCGCGTGGCCGACCAGGCTGGTCAGGATCAGCAGTGTGGCCACGATGGCCTTGCCGGGGGAAACCATGAAGAAGTTGAAGAGGATCAGCGGGTAGAGCCAGAACAGGCCGTTGACCCCCAGGTTGATGGCGATCAGGGTCGAGCCCACCGAAAAGATGCTTGCCAGGTAGATGCCGGGTTTCACCGTGTCGCCGGTGCGCCAGGCATAGAGCACGGCCAGTATGGTGGAGGCGACGAACACCGAATCGGCGATGCCGACCAGATAGTTGCCGTGCATCAGGCGATAAAACGCGTAAGGCGTGATGCCCAGTACGCCGATCAAGCCCATCAGAGAGATGATGGACAGCTGGAAGTCTTTCCTGAGTCGCTTGAACATCAGCGATAGTCCCTGGCCTGTGGCTCTTTTTATCGTTTTCTGACGACAGGATGCAGAGCTTTGCCGAGGCGGGCAAGGGCGATGTTGGGCGAGGTGCCAGTATTGCCGCCAAAGTGCCGCGCGTGTGCGGGCCGTGGCGGTTGCTGGCTATTCGGCCGGCAAGATTATTTCTTGCTGATGGTGATGTGACGGCTGGGGGTGAGCGACTGACCGCTGACGCCTTTGGCGATCTGCTGGATCTCGCCACCGGACTTGAGGAATGCGGCGATCTGGGCTTCGATGGATTCGTGGGTTTCCACGGCCGGTTGCGGCTTGGGTTTCTGGCTGGATCCTTTGACTCGCATGGTGGCTCCCCTTCGAGGAAATCGGTGGCGCACGCTGGGTGCGGATGAAATGGCAGGGATAAAAAAACCGGCCCGTGGGCCGGTTTTCGTGACGCGTCGAGTAATTAGATTACTTGAACGTCGTCAGCTTGCATGCCTTTCTGACCTTTTACAGCCACGAAGGAGACCTTTTGGCCTTCCTGCAGGCTTTTGAAGCCAGCGCTCTGGATCGAGCGGTAGTGTACAAACAGGTCGGCGCCGCTTTCCGGGGTGATGAAGCCGAAGCCTTTTTCATCGTTGAACCACTTGACGGTGCCAGTTTGACGTTCGGACATGGGATGTCTCCTTGAACAAAGTGAACATGACACTGGAACAGCCCAGGCCATGACTGAGTGCAAAGAGTAAAGAAACCGATGGAAGGTTGGATCGAGATCTAAACAAGTCGATTTGCGGTGACACATGCAACACAGTCCGAACAACTTACAGGTATAACGGCCAATCGCCTAGTCATTTCTTCACTTTCTGCTAAGCGGGGTGGCGTTGCCGCGCCTTGGTCGATCGGTCTCAGGGGCGGGGTGCCTGGCAGTGGCGCGGATCGGTCGGGCCGACATGGGGGTTGCTCCAGCCCATCACGCAGGCCAGCCGCTGGTTGCGCTGGCGCTCCCAGTCCTGCACCGGGTACTGCTTGTGCCAGGCCTCGAACAGGCGCCGGTCCTGCTTCGACAGACGCAGGCCGTAGCGCTCGCTCATGTAGAAGTAGGTGCGGGCGATCATGCCGCGGACCTTGGCCCTGGGCATCGCCTTGCGTGCCTTGAAGTCGACCACCATTGGGCAGGCGCCGTATTGGCCGGGTTGCTGGGGCAGCCAGGCAAAGCTGTAGTTGCTGCGATCGCCGTTCACCTCGCCGATGCTCGGCACCAGGTTGAACAGGTCGGCCTCGGCGCGCTGATAGGTGCGGTCGTTACTCGCGCAGTTGCGCCGTCCGCCTTGTTGCCAGCAGCGCCGCTGGTGGCCGATGACCCAGGCCGGGACTATGTGTTCCCACTCGATGCGGGCGGCGCGTTGCGCGTTTTTGCGCGGTACATAGCCACAGCTGGCCAGGTCGACCTGCTTGCCGCTGTAGCGGCAGCCGCAGTAGAACTCCACCGATTGGCGGGCATATAGCTGCCAGGCGACTTTCTTCGCCTCGGCAAAGGTGCGCGGTGGTGCGGCGGGGCTGGTGACGGGCAGGGCAAGGGCAAGCAGCAGAGCGATACAACGCCAGGGCATGGATACGGCATCCCTAAAAAAGCGCGGCATCATACCGCTCTGGCGGACTTTGCCAAGGCGGGGTTAAACGCCCATTTCTCCCGGGCATGGCACCCTGGTGCGTGCCGCCAACGGGTGCGGCAGCGCGGCGGCATCAATCTCGACTGCTTAACACTTTCTTGGGAAACTTTTGCGTCTGGCTGACAGCCGCTTGCGGCGGTCGCATCATGCGCGGGAGTCCCTTCACGAGATGATTTCGTAGCCATGTCCATTACGCACACCGAGCAGTCCCTGGGCTTCGCCGCGCAAAGCGTGGCCGGCCAGGTGCGTGCGCATAACGAAGATGCCGTGCTGTGTTGCCCCGAATTGGGCCTGTGGGCCGTCGCCGATGGCATGGGCGGCCATCAGTGTGGCGAGGTGGCCAGCGCCCTGGCCCTGCAGGTCCTGCGCGAGGCCGTTGCCGCGGGCGAGAACCTGGTGGCGGCCACACAGGCGGCCAATGCCGCGATCATGGCGGCCGGCCAGGCCGAGGGCGGGCGGCGCATGGGCACCACCCTGGTGGCCTTGCGTTTCGACGGCGCCGACTTCGAGCTGGCCTGGGTCGGCGATAGCCGGGCCTACCGGGTCAGCGCCGAGCATATCGAGCAGCTCAGTCGGGATCACAGCTGGGTGCAGCTGATGATCGATGCCGGCGAGATGACCAGCGAGCAGGCGCGTACCCATCCGCGGCGCAATATCGTCATCCAGTGCCTGGGGCAGAGCGAGCAGGAGCTGACGGTCGGCCAGCTGCACGGCACCCTGGCCGCCGGCGAGCTGTTGCTGCTGTGCAGCGACGGCCTCAGCGGCGAACTGAGCGATGCGCAGATCCAGCAGCTGTGCGCCGAGGCGGCGACCCTCGACGAGCTGGTCGAACAGCTGATAGGGCTGGCCAATCGGCTGGGCGGCAAGGACAATATCTCCTGTATCGTGCTCGGCCTGAATGCGCCGCAATCGCCGGCGATCGCTGCCAAACCCCGGAGCTTCCTCAGCAGATGGCTGAGTCCCCGCAAGCCTTGAACACTTCGACAAGACATTCGATGAGCAACCATTTGCTAGAGATACCCGGCTACCGTGTGCATGGCCAGCTGGGCAAGGGGGGGATGGCCGAGGTCTACCTGGCCACCCAGGAATCACTGCACCGCAAGGTCGCGATCAAGGTGCTGCTCAGCGCCGACGACCAGACCTTCAGCCAACGCTTCACCCAGGAAGCGCACATCGTCGCCTCGCTCAACCACCCGGCGATCATCACCATCTATGACATCGACCGCCTGGCCGACGGGCGCTACTACCTGGCCATGGAGTTTCTCCCCGGCGGCGACCTGACCCGGCACAAGGGCGAGATCTTCCCCGTCGAGCGCGCCCTGGCCATCGTCCGCCAGGTCGCCAGCGGCCTGGCCGTGGTGCACGACAAGGGCCTGGTGCACCGTGACGTGAAACCGGCCAACATCCTTTTTCGCGCCGATGGCTCGGTGGTGCTGACCGACTTCGGCGTGGCCAAGGACCTCGACATCGACAGCGAGCTGACCCAGTTCGGCATCGCCGTCGGCAGCCCCGCCTACAGCAGCCCGGAGCAGGCGCAGTGCCAGGCGCTGGACGCTCGCAGCGACATCTACAGCCTCGGCGTGATCCTGCTGGAGATGCTCACCGGCAGCAATCCCTACCGCGGCGGCAACTACACCCAGACCGTGGTCAACCATGTACAGATGGCGCCGCCCGAGCTGCCGGAGGCGCTGGCGGCCTTGCGCCCGTTGCTGGCACGCATGCTGGCGAAGAACCCGGGCGAGCGCTTTGCCGACTGCCACGAGCTGCTGGCCGCGCTCGATGCGCTCGGGCAGAGCGAGGTGCAGCAGACCCGGCTGCGCCCCGCACACAAGGTCGCGCCGGCCGGCCTGGCGCCTGGCGCCGCGGCCAAGCCCGAGGCGCCGGTCAGGCCGCGCCGTTCGGCGATGCCGCTGCTGGTGGGGCTCAGCGTGCTGGTGCTGATCGGCACCCTGACCTTCGCCACCCTGTACCTCAAGGAGCGGAGGCAGATCGAGGCGCTGCTCGCCTCGGCCGAGCAGCGCTTCGCCAGCGGGCAGCTGAACGAGCCGCAGCAGGACAGTGCCGAGCACTACTTCAGCCAGGTCCTGCGCGTCGATGCCGACAACGAAGCGGCGTTGGCCGGCCTGCTGCGGGTCAAGGAGGCGCGCATCGCCGCCTTGCTCGGCCAGGGCGAGCAGCGCCTGCGCGAGGGGCTGCTGACCGCCCCGGCCGATGACAGCGCCGACTTCTACTTCCGCCAGGCCCTGGCGCTGGACGAACAGCATGCGGCGACGCTGCAGGCCTTGCAGCGCCTGCTCGAGGCGCGCATCGCCGGCTACCTGGAACGGGCCGAGCAGAGCATCGCCGACAAGCGCCTGTTGCTGCCGGAGGACGACAGCGCGGTGTACTACTACCAGCAGATCCTCGGCTGGGCGCCGGGCCACGAACAGGCCCTGGCCGGTCTGAACCGGGTGGCCATGCTCTATCGCGACCTGGCCAATGCCTCCTACCGGCGCAGCGATTTCCCCGCGGCCCTGGCCATGATCGAGCGCGGCCTGCAGGTCGAACCGGAAAATCCCGAGCTGCTCAAGATGCGTAATGAACACCAGCAACTGTTAAGCTCCGCGCGCGCTGCGCGGGCCCGCGCCAGCGAGGCGGCCGAGCGCGATCAGCGGGCCGCCGAGCAGAAGGCGCAGCAAGAGGGCAATCCGCTCAAGCGCGCGTGGAACAATCTTTTTGGCGAGTGAGCGCCATTTCGACAGGATTTAGACGATGCTCAAGCTGCATTTCAAGGACAGTCGGCAAGCCCCCATCTGGCTGGTCGAGGAGCGTTTCACCGTCGGCCAGGATCGGCGCAACAACCTGGTGCTGGCCGATAGCGGCATCCATGGTTTCCATGCCGAGATCCGCCAGGAAAACGGCCTCTACTATGTCAGCGACTGCGACAGCACCAGCGGCACCTTCGTCAACGATGAGCGCGTCAGCCACCGCTACCAGTTGCGCAGCGACGACACCCTGCGCCTGGGCGAGGTCGAGCTGCAGCTGAGCGACCCGGCCAAGGCCAAGCCGCGCAGCGAGGGCGGGCAGCGCTGGTTCCTGCAGGTGCTCAAGGGCGAGAACGAAGGCAAGAAGTACCATGTCAGCGGTTCGATGACCTTTGGCCGCTCGGTGAAATGCGAGCTGTGCTTCAGCGATGCCGAGCTGTCGCGGAGGCACTGCGAGTTCTTCCTCAAGGACGACGTGCTTGAGGTCAAGGACCTGGCCTCGGCCAATGGCGTGCTGGTCAATGGCGAGAAGGCCAATACCCGGGTGCTGCAGCCCGGCGACCAGGTGCGCATGGGCTCGGTGCTGTTGCTGGTGATCGGCCCCAAGGTCGAGGTGCAGCAGGCCGAAGACGAGGATGCCACGCTGTTCATGCGCGCCGTCGATCTGCCCAAGCCGGCCGCCAGCAAGCCGCTCAACGCGGCCCAGCCGGCCACTGCCAACCCGCTGCGCGCCGCGGCCCAGGCCAGTGCCGCGCCCGTCGTGGCCGCGGCGCCGAGCCACAGCGGCCTGAGTCCGCTGCAGGTCGGCCTGCTGGCCCTGGCGGCCTTTGCCGCGGGCCTGCTGGTCGCCAGCCTGCTGTTCTGAGGTTCTGAACCCGCTCGCCGCCGCAGCGGCGGGCGCCGCGCACCAGGACGCCGACGGCACTGAACAGCACTCACTCCATGCGCGCACTCGCGCCCGGCCCGCAGGTGGCCGGATCCGTGCATGTGCCTGGCGTCTTGTGTCCGTGCGGCGGCCGGCCGCCGGGGTTAGGCTGGCCTGCCGCAGACCGCCGCCAAGTAGTGGAGTGAGAGTGAAGCCGTTCGCCCTGTTGTCCTGTGCCTGGCTCCTCGCCAGCCTGCCGTTGGCCGCCCACGCCTGGTCCAATCATTCCCTCGGCAGCCTGCTGGCGCTGCGTGGCATGCCTGAACTGGCGGCCGAGGTGCCGGCCGAGCCGCTGGAGGCCTTCTTGCTCGACCAGGCGCCGGCCATCGAGCGCCTGCTCGACCAGCAGGAGAGCTTTGCCCGCGAACATTTCCCCGGCTACCCGGCGCGCCCGGACAACCTGCGCTGGCTGGCTGCCGGCCTCAAGGAACCGCGCCAGGCCTTCCTGCGGGCGCTGCGGATCAACCCCGAGGTGCGCCTGGCGAGTTTCATCCAGCAGCTGCCGGGGCAGGATGCCGGCGGCCGGCGCCGCCTGCTCAGCCAGGATGTGCTGGTGTTCCACAAGATCGGCCCGTGGAGCCACTGGCGCTACCTGGAGCTGCAGCCGGGCGAGGCGGTCAGCGCCCTGCAGGTGCTGGCCAGCGCCGCCGACGAGCCAGACTATGGCCACGACATCAACCTGTTCCGCGACAACCCGGGAACGGCCGGCCAGGACTACAACTTCGGCGAGCAACCGTTCGGCGATGCGCGCTTCGAGTATTCCTCGCAGGCGCCTTTCCATATCGGCTACTACCACGAGTCCGAGCTGATCTTCACCGCCGCGCCGTACCTGGCGCGGACCCTGCCGCACTGGCGGATCTACCAGTACAGCGGCCTGGCCCGCCTGGCGTTCGCCAGTGGCCACCCGTACTGGGGCTACCGCTTCCTCGGCTGGGCCCTGCACTACCTGCAGGACCTGACCCAGCCCTATCACGCCCGCGTGCTGCCGGGCGTGGGCACCGGTGACATGGTGCTGATTGCCGCAAAGGCCGAGGCCGGCTACCCGGAGGACCGCGAGGCCGCGATCCAGCGCGTGGCCGACCGGCATACCGCCATCGAGCACTACCAGCTCGAGCGCATGCAGCTGCTGATGCACGACGGCCCGGCCGATCACCCGTTGCTGGCGGCCTACGCCGACCTGCGCCAGGATGCCGGCTCCCCGGCCGTGGGGCCGGACTACGCGGTGCAGGTGGTGGCTGCCGAGTCCCAGGCGCGCGCCGATCAGCTGGATCAGCTGATCGGCCTGTGGCTGGCGCGCCAGGCCGCCAGTCAGGGCTTCAGCGCCGGCAACCAGCTGGCCAGCGCCAATGACCCGGCCATGGAGCAACTGCTGGTGGAGTTGTTCCGCAACTTCGGCACGCATAGCCGCCAGGCCGTGCGCGCCAGCCTGCCAGAGGTATCCGCCAGCCGGCAGCCCTGAACGGCGCGTCTAGAGGCGTGGCTGCCGTAGGTCGTCTGGGCGGAACCACAGCTCGCGCCGCTGCAGGGGCGTGGCCGCCGGCAGCAGCGGATTGCGCAGCTCGATCAGCCGGCGCCGGGCGAAGTCGACGCGCCCCAGGCTGGCGCCGTAATGCTGCAGGAACAGGTGGTCGAACGAGCCGTCGGCCAGCGCCCGTTCCAGGCCGCGTTCCACGGTTTCGGCCAGCAGCGGGTTGCGCGGCGAGAAGAAGAAATACAGGGCGGTGGGGTAGTGCAGGAGCAGGTGGCGGTCGATGGTGATGGCCGCTTCCTGGTTGTGCTCGGCCTCGTCCCAGATCTCGATGACCGCCCGCGGAAAGTAGTCGAAGCGCCTGGCATCGAGCATGCGGAACAGGCTGTCGTAGCTGGAGGTGACCTCCACCGGCAGGCCGTTGTAGCGCAGGATCTGCGTGTCCGGCCAGTCGTGGCCCTGGCCGGCGCGCCAGCCCTGCAGGTCGGCGAGCTGGCGCACATGGCGCAGCAGCAGGGGGCGGTCCTGGCGCAGCAGGGCGATGCGCCAGCCATACAGGCCCTTGTCCAGCGGAATGCGTACCGGCAGCAGGTGTCGTTCGCGTTCCGCGCTGGTCATGCTCCAGACCACGTCGACCACGCCGCCTTCCTCGAGGCTGACCAGCGCGCGTTGCTGTTCCATCGGCTGCTCCGATGGCTGCAGGCGCAGGGGGCTGCCGGCCTTGTCCAGGGCCTGCTGCAGCTGGGCCAGGGCATAGGCCTGGCGGTACTCCTCGCCGTCGGGCGCACGCGGGTAGCGCAGCAGCTCGTCCGCCACGGCCTGGAGTGGCGCCAGCAGCAGAAGCAATAGCCAGCCGTAGAGCGCTGTTGCGTGCATCGATTGCAGTCCTTTCAATCGCTCGGGTGCCGTGTCGCGCCCGGTTCTGGAGCGAGCATTATGCCAGCCCCGCCGGAGCGCCGTGACAGCGTGCGCACGGGCCGGCTTGGCCATGGCGTGCCGGCGTGCGAGCTGGCGGCGCGATTGGCCCCCGGCGTGGGAGCGGCTTCAGCCGTGGCTGTGGCGCTGCGGTTCGCGGCTGAAGCCGCTCCTACGTGGCGCGCAGGCGCTGAGCCTGGCTGCGCCCGGCGAGCGGCGCCTGTGCGCGGGTTCCGCTCAGGCCGGCGGCCTGGGCAGCACGCGGCGTTCGGCGCTGATTTCCGGCAGGTCGCTGCGCCGCAGGTAGACATGCAGCGCCTCGGCGAGGTGCAGGCGGTCGTCGATGTTCTGCGCAACCAGCAGCTGCAGGCGTTCGCGGCTGAGGCTCATGATGCCGCCGGGCAGTGGCGTCCAGACGAACTCGCTGGTGGGGGTGATGCTCTCGCCCGGTACGTCGAGGCCGAAGGAGTCCTCGCTGAAACGCACGATGTGCCGGCCGGTCTTCTCGTTGAAGCCGACGAAGCCCTGCAGGGCGTCGGCCGCGGCGCAGATGCTGGCGGAAGTGATGCTCATGGGTAAACCTCAGGCGGGCGCCGGATGGCGGCGGTGGTCGGGTCTACACGCAAGGGGGAGGGGTGGGCTCGTGGGCCGCACACGCGTTATGCCGCGCATTGTTGCGGGGTGGCGCTGGCCGCGTCTTGTCGGAGATCAATGTTCGTGGGCGCCTGAGAATCAGTCGCGACTATCGGCAGGGCAGGCGGATGGCCGTAGGGGGCGCCCTGCGCACCACGTCACCCGCAAAGGGCCTCGGTGCGCACGGCACAGCCTGCGAGAACGGTTCAGCCGGCGCTTTGCCGTTCCAGCTCGCGGCGCACCATGCTGGCGTATTCCGGCGGGGACAACTGGTAGAGCTGGCTGGCCACCCAGTCCAGCCAGCGCGGGCCGAGGGCCTCGCGCTGTTGCAGCAGGCGCCGGGCTTCGAGCTCGGCACGCGCGGCATGCTGCTGGTGGTACTGGCTGCGGCTCACGCCTGAGGCTTAGCCGGAGAGGCCGACGTAGACGTTCTGCACGTCGTCGTGGTTGTCGAGGGCTTCGAGGAAGGCTTCGACTTCTTCCATCTGCGCGTCGCTCAGGCCGCTGACCGGGTTCTTCGGGATGTAGCCGATCTTCGCCGAGTTGACGGTGAAACCCTGCTCCGGCAGAGCCTTGCACACGGCGTCGAGGTCGGTCAGTTCGGTGACGAACAGGGTGTTGCCCTCATCGGACGGCTCGAAGTCCTGGGCGCCGGCTTCGATGGCGGCCAGTTCCGGATCGGCGCCGCTGTCGGAGGAGGCTTCGATCATGCCGACGTGGTTGAAGTCCCAGGTCACCGAACCGGAGGCGCCCATCTGGCCCTTGCGGAACAGCACGCGGATTTCCGCCACGGTGCGGTTCAGGTTGTCGGTCAGGCATTCGACGATCACCGGTACCTGGTGCGGGGCGAAGCCTTCGTAGGTGGTGCGCTCGAAGTTGACGGTCTCGCCGAGCAGGCCGGCGCCTTTCTTGATCGCGCGCTCCAGGGTGTCCTTGGGCATCGAGGCTTTCTTGGCCGCGTGCACGGCAACGCGCAGCTTGGCGTTGGTGTCCGGGTCGGCGCCGTTGCGTGCGGCGACCATGATTTCCTTGACCAGACGGCCGAAGATCTTGCCCCTGGCGTTGGCTGCGGCTTCTTTAGGTTTGGCTTTCCACTGTGCGCCCATGGCGGTTCTCTCGCTTGCTGCAGATGGAGAGTCGCGCGTCGGGCTGGACAGCCGGCGCGATGACTCGAAACAGGCGGCAGATTCTAGCCGGTCGCGCCGCGCTAGGCACTAGGTGCGCGCAGCCGGGCTGATGGACGAGGCGGGTGGAGCGGCGAAAACGCGGGCGCCACGGCAGCCTGGGCGAACATGCTGCCGTGGCGGGTGGGGCTCAGTGAGTAGCGGCGTGGCTGCCGAGCAGGGTGCCGCCGTGCTTCTTGTCCCGCTTGGCCGCGCGTTTTTCGTGGGCGGTTTTCAGCGGCTTTTTCTTCGCCTCTTTGTGCGAGTCCATGCTCTTGCTCATGATCGATACCTCAGGCGTAGGGGATTGAATTGCACACAAATGCTGAGTGTTCGCGGGTCACCGTCACCTCCCAGGCTGCCTGAGCCTGCCTTGCGCTAAATCGTTCATGCTCCATCCAGCATAGCCGCTGCCCGGCAAGCGTCGCGGGCACTCGTCGCCGCGCTGGCAACGCCGGTGGTTTTCCGGCGGCAACAGCCTTTTAGACCACGCTGCCTAGCGTCAGCAGCGGCAGGTACAGGGTCGCGATCAGCAGCACGACCAGCAGCCAGCTCAGGGCCGAGGCCCACAGCAGGCCGATATGCGTGCAGCGTTCGCGCAGCATGGCCCAGCTCAACAACCAGGCCAGTTGATGGACCAGGGCGCTGCGCAGGATGTTCCAGGCCAGTTGCTGGTGCTCCATCAGCAGGCGGGTCGCTTACGGCAGGTTGACGCCGAAGCTGGCGAACAGCTCGGCGAAATCCCCCAGGCTGTACCAGAAGGCGCCGGCCAGGGCGCCGGCAGCCAGCAGCGATAGGCTGTGCAGCAGCAGTTTGATCAGCGGCAGCGGTGCGCGGGTGACGCCGGGCGTGGTTGGGTTGGCGGGGGCGTTGCCGGGCATGGGGTTGTTCTTCCGTGATGAGCGAGGGCGCAGTGTCCATGCAAATCCGGGCCCTGGGTAGCGCCCCGGCAGCCGGGTGCATCGGATATGCTTGGCCCGCTGCACGGCCCCGTATTCCCGTTTCGCAACAGGTAGAGCCCTATGCCGATCCACTACGCCAGACGCTTGGTCGGGCGCAAACGCACACCGGATGCCAATCGCCACCTGGGCTTCGTGCTGGCCTTCGTCGCGGGGGCGATCAACGCCGGCGGTTTCCTCGCGGTGCAGCAGTACACCTCGCACATGACCGGCATCGTCTCGTCGATGGCCGACAACCTGGTGCTCGGCGCCTACGACCTGGTGCTCAACGGCGCCGGCGGGCTGCTGTCCTTCCTGCTCGGGGCGATCTGCTCGGCGATCATGGTCAACTATTCGCGGCGCCGCCGCCGGCATGCCGAGTTCGCCATGCCGCTGCTGCTGGAGGCCTTCCTGCTGCTGTGCTTCGGCCTGCTGGGCAGCCGCCTGGCCGATGTGCAGGGGCTGTTCGTGCCGGTCACGGTGATGCTGCTGTGCTTCATCATGGGCCTGCAGAATGCGCTGATCACCAAGCTGTCCAAGGCCGAAATCCGCACCACGCACATCACCGGCATCGTCACCGACATCGGCATCGAGCTGGGCAAGCTGCTGTACTGGAACCGCTCGCCGGTGCCGGAAAAACTGCGGGTGGCGGTAAACAAGGCGCGCCTGCTGGTGCTTGGCGTGCTGGCGCTGAGCTTCTTCTGCGGCGGGGTTGCCGGCGCGTTCGGCTTCAAGTACCTCGGCTATATCGCCACCTTGCCGCTGGCCCTGGTGCTGGTGACCCTGGCGATCGTGCCGGCGCTGGATGACCTGGCGCTGATGCTGCGGCGCTGGCGGCGACGCTGAGGGGCGCCGGAGGTCCCCACGGTGGGCGTGGGGACGCTGTGGATCAGTCCTGGCGGCTGGTCACTTCCAGCAGGTGGTAGCCGAACTGGGTTTTCACCGGGCCCTGCACCACGTTGAGCGGCGCGCTGAACACCACGGTGTCGAATTCCTTGACCATCTGCCCCGGGCCGAAGGAGCCGAGGTCGCCGCCCTGGCGGCTGGACGGGCAGGTGGAGTTGTCTTTGGCGACCTGGGCGAAGTCGGCACCGGCTTCGATCGCGGCTTTCAGTTCGTTGCACTTGGCTTCAGTGGCAACCAGGATATGACGGGCAGTGGCGCGGGCCATGGGGTGTTACTCCTTGTTGAGAAGGTGCAGAGCCTAGCGCAATTGCCCGGCGTGCGCATACCGGGTGGCGGAGCGGCGCCTGCCCGGCGGACGGCGGGCGCGGTGCTGGCGAACCGGGCGCGGCTCTGGCGATAAATCTGCCCCCGCCGGGCTCCGCACAGGCGCGAAATCGCGCATCATGGGCGCAGTCTGCCGGGGGAGCCGTTCATGCGTGTGAGGTCATTCATTTTGCGTTTCGCCACCTTGTCGCTGGGCCTGCTGGGCGTCGCCACGGCCGGCGCGGCCGAGGAGGCGCAGCTGATCGAGTCGATCAACGCCTACCGCAGCCAGGTGCAGCGCTGCGCCGGCCAGGCCTCGGCGGAGCTGCCGCCGCTGGCCGCCGATCCGCGCCTGGTGCTGCCGGCCAGTGGCGGCACCGACCTGCAGGCCTCGCTGGCGCGGGCCAGCTACCCGATGGTCAACGTGCAGGCCATCAGCCTGTCCGGCCCGCGCGATGCGCAGGCGGCCATGCAGGCGCTGCGCGAGAGCTTCTGCCAGGTCGTGCTCGACCCGCAGTTCGTCGATATCGGCGTCAGCCGCCTGGACCGCGACTGGCGCATCGTCCTGGCGCGGCCGCTGCTGGGCGGGCGCCTCGGCGACTGGCAGGCGGAGGGGCAGAAGCTGCTGGAACAGATCAACGCCGCCCGCGCCCAGGCGCGCCAGTGCGGCAGCCAGTCCTTCGGCGCCGCGCCTCCGCTGGCCTGGAACGCCACGCTGGGGGCGACGGCCGAGGGCCACAGCCGGGCGATGGCCAACGGCAACTTCTTCGACCACCGCGACCGCGACGGCCGCACCCCGGGCGACCGCGCCGAGCTGGCCGGCTACGGCGGCCAGCGCATCGGCGAGAACATCGCCGCCGGGCTGGACGCCACGCGCAAGGTGGTCGACGGCTGGCTGGCCAGCCCCGGCCACTGCGCCAACCTGATGGCCCCGCAGTTCAGCGAATTGGGCGCGGCCTATGCGGTCGACCCGAAAAGCGATGCGGGGATCTACTGGACGGCGCTGTTTGGCGCGCCGTGAACCCGGGGGCTGAGCAAGAGCAGTCCGGTTCGCCGGCAGCCGAACGGTCGGTCGCTTCACCCCGGCGGGGCTAGTCTTGTGGGAGGCGTTCCGTCAGGGCGAGGCCGGCGCGCGAATCCGGCCGGGAGGCGACTATGGCCACCAGGCCTGCGGTGGGCGCGGGTGTTTCCCGGCGCCATTTCCTGCAGGGTTCGGCGCTGCTGTTGGGGGGCGGATTGCTGGCCCGCCCCGGCTTGGCCGGTGCCCTGTGTCGACCCACGCGGGCCGATATCCTCGGCCCCTACTACCGCTTCGGCGCGCCCTTTCTGGCCTCCCTGGCCGGGGCCGGAGAGCCCGGCGAGCGTCTGGTGGTCACCGGTCGGGTACTCAGTGCCGACTGCCGCACGCCGCTGCCCAATGCGCTGGTCGAGGTCTGGCAGGCCAACAGCCAGGGGCTGTATGACACCCAGACCCCGGGCAACTTCACCGACCGTGGCCAGTTCCATCTGCGCGGCATGCTTTATACCGATGGACAGGGCCGCTACCGCATCGAAACGGTGCTGCCCGGCCGTTACCCGGTGCCGTCGAACCTGCCGAGGCTGGAGCGCTATGCTGGCATCACCCGGCCGGCGCATATCCACTTCCGGGTGATGGAGTCGCTGCATGTGCCGGTGACCCTGCAGCTGTATTTCGCCGGCGATCCCTACATTCCCAAGGACCCCTGGGCGCAGACGCATCCGGACAACGTGATCGAACTCAAGAGCGAGGCCGTCGGGCGCAGCGGGGTGTTCGACATAGTGTTGGCGCGGGGGCTCTAGCAGGCTGTTGAAAAACGTTAGCGAGGCAGCCAGCGCAAGGCAAAAACAGGCGAAAAAGCGCAGTTTACGAGTTGTAAATGAGCATTTTGAGCCTGTTTTTAACGCCGCGATGGCAACGCAGGTAGTTTTTCAACAGCCTGCTAGCCCGGCTCAGTGCAGGGCCGAGCGCCGCCGTTCGGCGACCAGCGCCTGGGCCTGCCGGGCCATCTGGTCGAGCAGGCGGTCACGCTTTTTTTCCGCCTCGCCCATGGCCTTCTTGCCGTGCTGCTGCACCAGGTAGGCGTGGATCTGGCGGACTTCCTTGGACTGGAAGATCGGGGCCAGGTCCTGCACCGCGACCATGCCGTCCGAGCTGTGGTCCCGGGTGTTCATCAGCACCTGCGGCCCGCGTGCGGCCAGCACCCGAAAACCCATGGCCTCGAAGATCGGCATCTTGCTCGCCACGCAGGCCAGTTCGGCATGGGGGGGGCGGGTGATCATCTGCTGCAGCATGGCGCGGGCGATGCCGTGGCGGCGCTGGCTGGCCTGCACGGCCAGGTAGGCCAGGGTGCAGGCCTCGGCGTCGTCCGGGCTCGGCAGGTACAGGGCAAAGCCCAGCACCCGCGACGGGTCCTGATCGTCCAGGGCCAGGATCAGCCGGGCGCTGCTGTCCGGGCTGCTGCCCATGGCCTGCAGGTACAGGTGCACTTCGTAGCCGATCACGTACTGGTACAGCTGGTAGAGCGGGTTGCTGGGCGTCAGCGACACCGGGCTGATGTCGCTGAAGTAGTCCACCACCATCTGCAGAATCTGGCTTTTCAGCGACTCGGGCGGTGGGTTGTCCAGCTGTACAAGGGTGAACATCGAAAGTCTGGCTCCGGGCATCGGTAATGGCGGCATTGTAACGCCCGCGCGGGTGATCGTTACCCCGCTCGCGTGGGAATGCAGCCACAGTGACGCTCCGCGTCACGCAGCCCAGCGGTCTGCCCCGCGCAGGCGTAGGGTGGGAAACCGCGGGCGTTCGCCAGCGTGGATATCCGGCTACTTGCAGCGCAGCAGCGGTCAGCGGGTGTTCGCTACCGAACAGACCAGGGGCCACTGCTGCGCACAATCTGGCTACAGGCAGATGCGAGCCGGACACTGATTGGAGATACAGACATGCTCATGACTATCGCGATTATCTTGTTAGTCCTGTGGGCGCTGGGACTGGTTTCGTCCTACACCCTGGGTGGGCTCATCCACATCCTCCTAGTCGTGGCGATCGTGGTGTTTCTGATCCAGTTCCTTCAAGGGCGCCGGGGGTGATGCGCACTGCACCTTGAGCCGCTGGATGGTCTTGCGCGGGCAGCGGATGCTGCTCGATGCCGGCCCGGGCGGCTGCTCAGTGGCTCGTCACGGGTGGCCCGTCATGGGCTCGGCGTATAGAAATGACCCAGCCGCTCAGGCTGCTTCTCGCGACTATTCCCGGCCCTAGCGTTTGCCCTGTACCGCACTCACAGCGCAGGAGATTCATAGATGGCTACTCACGTTACCCACTTCATGGCCGACGGGCATCTGGCCTGCGGCCGCCACGGCGACACATTGACCTCCACCACGGAAGTGGCGCGGGTGAAATGTCGCAACTGCCGTGGCACCGAAGCCTTCCAGGAGGCTCGTAGAATCGGCCGCAACGCGGCGCGCAGAGCCGCGCGGCAAGCCGTCAAGGCCTCTCACGAAGCATGCAAGTGGCGCGGCGCCTGGCTGCAGAGGCTCACCGACATGCCGGGGCTGCAGCGCCTGCCCAGAGGGTTCAAAGGCCAACCTTACGTCTAGCAACTCTGATTGCTCCCACGCTCCTGCGTGGGAGCAATCCCGCGCCGCTCTGCGGAGTCTGGCGTGCAGCTGCTGGCCGGTGGACGCCGGAGCGTTGAAGGCTGCATGCCCACGCAGCGCGTGGGGTGGGAAATTGCGAGGCGTTTTCCGCCGTGGATATCCGGGCTACCGGCTCAGATGAACTGCTTGGGTGCGCTGGCGATGCGCTGGTACTTGCGCAGCTGGCGGCGGCTGTTGCGGATGTCCAGCAGGAAGATCTCGGCGGTGCGCCAGACCATCATCCATGCGGTGACGGTGACCACGCCCACCGGGATGGTGCCCTCGATGCCCAGGGCGGTGGCCGCCAGCACCAGGGCGATCGCCAGCGCCAGCAACGCCAGCCCGGCCAGGCGCTGGGCGTTCATATCGCCATGCAGCTGTTCGCTCTTTTGCGCAAAGGTATTGGCGATGGCCTGCTGCAGGCGTTCGCGCTCCTCCGCCGGGCAGCTGACCTGCAGGCTCAGCTCGCGCTGGTAGCCCGCCTCGTCCTGCAGGTAGTCCGCCAGTTCGGGGCACAGCTTGGGCTTGTTGTCGGCGGTGAAAGGCTGCAGGTAATCCCCCCGGATCACCAGATCGATCTTCTGGACCATGCCGGCCCTCCTGCATTCAGTGCGTTGTTCGTATGGCGGCACGGTCGCGGGCATCTTCAGCCGATGGCTGCTCGCGGCCTTGTCCTCTGGGAGCCTAGCCGTGGATGCCGCGGCTCGTTGCAGGTTTTGAGCGTTCCCGCGCGCAGCGGGGGAGTGGTCGATCGTGATCCGGCTACTTGCTGGACACCCTTGTGGTGCGTTGGCTTTGTGGCCCTGAGTGCAAGCGCGGCGCTTTCCTCTGCTTCCGGCTACAGATTTCGCCTCGCACGGCGAGTCCCTTTTGGCAAACGCCCCAAAAGGAACCAAAAGGTCTGCGCCCCTGCATCCGGCCCCGCCTGCGGCGGGGTTCCCTCACTCCATCATTGCTCCAGGGGCCCGCCGCGAAGGGCCATCCCTGGCCCATCGTGGCTCTCGCGACATCCATGTCGCTCAACCCCTTACGCAACGATTCCGTTCGGCCTCCTGAAAGGGGCGATTGGCGTTGCCTGAAGGTTTCGCATGTTTTTTCGTGGGAGCGGCTTCAGCCGCGATAGTCAGCAGCTGGGGGCTGCCCGCATCGCGGCTAAAGCCGCTCCTACAAAAGCGGCGCTCTGCTGTACCTGTTGCCTGAAGGGTTCGCGTGTTCTTCGTGGGAGCGGCTTCAGCCGCGATAGCCAGCAACTGCGGTGCCGCCCGCATCGCGGCTAAAGCCGCTCCTACAAAAGCTGCACTCTGCTCTACCTGTTCCCACCGAGAGAACCATCAAGCAACGCGGAGCCCGAACCCCGTCAGGAGGCCGAGTGGAGGTGCTGTGGAGAGGGGCATTTGGCATGGATGCCAAATGAGGAGCGATGGGCCAGGGATGGCCCTTCGTGACGACCCTCGGAACAGCGCCGGAGCGAGGGAAGTTTCGCGCAGCGAAACCCGGATGTCGGGCGCGCTTTCTCTTTGGTTACTTTCTCTTTGCGCGTGCAAAGAGAAAGTGACTCGCCGTGCAGGGCGAAATCTGTAGCCGGAAGCCGAGGAAAGTGTGGCGATATAAAACAGACGGTTTGGCCGAGATGAAGGGGATAGAAAATAAATCTGTCCCCTTTTCCCTGAGGGAGGGAAGTCTGGCGGCGAAGCCGCCAGACCCGGATGTCGGGGTGCCCTTCTCTTTGGTTACTTTCTCTTGGGCAAACAAGAGAAAGTGACTCGCCGTAAGGGTAAAGCTAGTAGAAGAGGCGGCGGAGAAAATAAGTCTGTGCCCCTGTTTTATTGTGCGCCAATGCGACTAAAACCAGTCCTCTTATAGTTTACTATCCAACCGCGAGAAGTAATGCCGATGGTTTTTCTTCGGTTGTCAGTCTCGTCCACGGCGCTCTCTATTAAATTTGCATCTTCTAATGAGCGGAGGTGGGGGCGCATCGCTTGGTTGCTTTCAAAACCATATTCTTCATATTGACTTGGAGATGTATTGCCGCCGGCGAGTGCAAGTTTTGTGAAAACTTCCCATGCTCTGCCTCCTACTCCAGTGGTGTCTTCCTCGTAAAGTTCGGCAAGCCCGTTCATCCAAGATTCTATTAATCGTGATGGGCTTTCCCTGATTGCATCTAGAGCACTATTTTCTACTGCCCAGAAAGAGAAGTCCTCGCTGTATTTCATTGCGTTGCGAAGATTGCTTCCGCCTATGCGATATAGATGGGAAAAACCTTCGGAGTTGACTGTTACTGTTACATCTGAGGAGAGCGCAAAAACACCAAGACGCTCAGATATCAGGCGCTCGATCTGATCCTCAGCTATTGGGTTGATGATGAGGGGCTCGGCAAGCACTCCTTGTAAACGGGGGGAGGATGCAACACTCCTTGTGATGCCTCTTGCACCACATAAAACCCATCGAAGCCCTTTGACGCCTAGAACCTCATCTCGAATGCCTTCCAGTAAAGCTCGGGCGTTTTTTGAGGTCTCAAGCAGCTCAAGGTTGTCGATAGTGCAAATGAATCCCCCGGTGGCATTAGTTGGAAAGCACTCTCGTAGCCAAGTAAGAACGGTTGTGATAAAGCCGTCTTCACTAAAGCCTGATGATGTGTTCGCCGTAGTGCCTTGAGTTGCGGTGAGCCCGCCAAGCGGACTGGTGAAGCCCCCGCCTCTTGAGTTAAAAGTCGGGGCGTTTAGCCACTGATCAATGCGCTCTACGTCAGGTACATTTAAGCCGCGCTCTTTGAGTGCGTTGTGATTGTCTAGGAAAGACTGAGCTACTCTGAGTAAAACTCTTCGCTTGAATGACGCGGTCGTATCATCGGTGGTTAGCTGAAAAGGCTCTGAAATTGGTAGGAGGGCTTGCTGTGAGTTACCCTCTAGGAAGTCCTTTTTAAGCAAAAAGCCTGCAACAGCGACGAGGCTGGTTTTACCAACTCCATTAGGGCCTTCAACGGTGGGGTGAGTGTCTGATGATCTCAAATAAGTGGTTAGCCGTTGAAGCTCTTTTTCCCTTCCGATGAGTAATTTTACGCCTTGCTCATCCCCTTGGATTGGACGGGGGCTATATGGGTTGTCAGAGAACCCCAAATCATTCCATAGACTCATGATGCATGTCCTTTAGCTATGTATGGCTGCCCCCATTTAGGGTATCGCCTGCTGTTATTCGTTAATCCCAGCTCAACGCCCCACCAGTCTGATACTCAATAACCCGCGTCTCGAAGAAGTTCTTCTCCTTCTTCAGGTCCATGATCTCCGACATCCACGGGAACGGGTTGCTGGTGCCCGGATATTCTTCCTTCAGGCCGATCTGGGTCAGGCGGCGGTTGGCGATGAACTTGAGGTAGTCCTCCATCATCGCCGCGTTCATGCCCAGTACGCCGCGCGGCATGGTGTCACGCGCGTATTCGATCTCCAGCTGGGTGCCCTGCAGGATCATCTGGGTCGCTTCGTCCTTCATCGCGGCATCCCACAGGTGCGGGTTCTCGATCTTGATCTGGTTGATCACGTCGATGCCGAAGTTCAGGTGCATGGATTCGTCGCGCAGGATGTACTGGAACTGCTCGGCCACGCCGGTCATCTTGTTGCGGCGGCCCATGGAGAGGATCTGGGTGAAGCCGCAGTAGAAGAAGATGCCTTCCAGCACGCAGTAGTAGGCGATCAGGTTGCGCAGCAGTTCCTTGTCGGTCTCCACCGTGCCGGTGTTGAACATCGGGTCGGAGATCGAGCGGGTGTACTTCAGGCCCCAGGAGGCCTTCTTCGCCACGCTCGGGATCTCGTGGTACATGTTGAAGATCTCGCCTTCATCCATGCCCAGCGATTCGATGCAGTACTGGTAGGCGTGGGTGTGGATCGCTTCCTCGAAGGCCTGGCGCAGGATGTACTGGCGGCACTCGGGGTTGGTGATCAGGCGGTACACGGCCAGGGCCAGGTTGTTGGCCACCAGGCTGTCGGCGGTGGAGAAGAAGCCGAGGTTGCGCTTGACGATGCGGCGCTCGTCTTCGGACAGGCCGTCCTTGCTCTTCCACAGGGCAATGTCGGCGTTCATGTTCACTTCCTGCGGCATCCAGTGGTTGGCGCAACCATCCAGATACTTCTGCCAGGCCCAGTCGTACTTGAAGGGTACGAGCTGGTTGAGGTCGGCGCGGGCGTTGATCATCTGCTTGTCGCCGACGTGTACGCGGGCGCTGGTGCCTTCCAGTTCGTCCAGGCCTTCCTGGATGTCGAGGGCGTCCAGGGCCTTCTTGGCGCGGGCCACGGCCTCGGAGTCGTCGGCCGATACGGCGCGGGCTTCCTCGACGGAGCCGGCGGCGTCGTTGTCCAGTTGATCGAGAGCGGCGCCGACTACGGGGGCGGCGGGCATGGCGGCGGCTTCTGCGCCGTCTTCCTTATCGAATTCGTCCCAGCTGAGCATGGTGGTCTCCTGCTTGGTCATCGGGCCGGTGTGCGGCCTGTATGAATGTCCAGTAATTCGGATTATGTTCCGTTGCGGTGTGCACGCAAGGGCTAAACAGTGCCACCCGACTGGTGGCGCCCAGGCCCGCGGGGCGGGCGAGGGGAGATGTTCTTGGGGCTGTGCCCCGGTCCCCGTAAGGGGAAACCGAGCTGCTTTAGCTTCTAACCTCGGCAACTCGGTGCAAGCGCGAAGCTGAGCGAGTGAGCGCTAGGCGCCTGGCTGGTCCGAGCCCCTGAGCGTGCTAGTGCACGTGATGGGGGCGGACCTGCCGGGCAACAACGCGGGCGCCGCTCAGATGCGCGCGACTTTCCTCACTGACAAGCTTCGCAGTCGGGTTGGTCGATGGCGCAGGCCTTCGGCACCGGTGCCGGACCGGCCGGGGCGGCGAAGCTGCCCTCGTCGATCGCACCACTGGACACGGCGTTGAGCTTGCCGGTGTTGATGGTGGATTTCTCGGTGCTGGTGGCGGCCAGGGCACGGAGGTAGTAGGTGGTTTTCAGACCACGGTACCAGGCCATGCGGTAGGTCACGTCCAGCTTCTTGCCCGAGGCGCCGGCGATGTACAGGTTCAGCGACTGGGCCTGGTCGATCCACTTCTGGCGGCGGCTGGCGGCGTCGACGATCCACTTGGTTTCCACTTCGAACGCGGTGGCGTACAGGTCCTTGAGGTCCTGCGGAATGCGCTCGATCTGCTGCACGGAACCGTCGTAGTACTTCAGGTCGTTGACCATGACGCTGTCCCACAGGCCGCGGTTCTTCAGGTCGCGCACCAGGTAGGGGTTGATCACGGTGAATTCGCCGGAGAGGTTCGATTTCACGTACAGGTTCTGGTAGGTCGGCTCGATCGACTGCGACACGCCAATGATGTTGGAGATGGTCGCGGTCGGCGCGATGGCCATGATGTTGGAGTTGCGGATGCCCTTCTTCACGCGCTCGCGCAGCGGGGCCCAGTCCAGCGACTCGGACAGGTCGACGTCGATGTACTTCTGGCCACGGGCCTCGATCAGGATCTGCTGGGAGTCCAGCGGCAGGATGCCCTTGGACCACAGCGAGCCGTCGAAGGTGGAGTAGGCGCCACGCTCGTCGGCCAGGTCACAGGAGGCCTGAATGGCGTAGTAGCTGATCGCTTCCATCGACTTGTCGGCGAACTCGATGGCCGCGTCGGAGCCGTAGGCGATGTGCTGCAGGTACAGGGCGTCCTGGAAGCCCATCAGGCCGAGGCCGACCGGACGGTGCTTGAGGTTGGAGTTGCGCGCCTGCGGTACCGAGTAGTAGTTGATGTCGATGACGTTATCGAGCATGCGCACGGCGGTCTTCACGGTGCGGCCGAGCTTCTCGGTGTCCAGCTTGCCGTCGACGATGTGGTTGACCATGTTGATCGAGCCCAGGTTGCAGACTGCGATCTCGTCCTTGTTGGTGTTCAGGGTGATCTCGGTGCACAGGTTCGAGCTGTGCACCACGCCCACGTGCTGCTGCGGGCTGCGCAGGTTGCACGGGTCCTTGAAGGTCAGCCACGGGTGGCCGGTTTCGAACAGCATGGACAGCATCTTGCGCCACAGGTCCTTGGCGGCGATGGTCTTGAATACCTTGATCTTGCCGTAGCCAGACAGGGCTTCGTAGTACTCGTAGCGCTCTTCGAAGGCCTTGCCGGTCAGGTCGTGCAGGTCCGGTACTTCGGACGGGCTGAACAGGGTCCAGGGGCCGTCGTCGAACACGCGCTTCATGAACAGGTCGGGAATCCAGTTCGCGGTGTTCATGTCGTGGGTGCGGCGGCGGTCGTCACCGGTGTTCTTGCGCAGCTCGAGGAATTCCTCGATGTCCAGGTGCCAGGTTTCCAGGTAGGCGCACACGGCGCCCTTGCGCTTGCCGCCCTGGTTGACGGCCACGGCGGTGTCGTTGACCACTTTGAGGAAGGGCACGACGCCCTGGCTCTTGCCGTTGGTGCCCTTGATGTAGGAACCCAGCGCGCGCACCGGGGTCCAGTCGTTGCCCAGGCCGCCGGCGAATTTGCTCAGCATTGCGTTGTCGTGGATGGCGCCGTAGATGCCCGACAGGTCGTCCGGCACGGTGGTCAGGTAGCACGAGGACAGCTGCGGACGCAGGGTGCCGGCGTTGAACAGGGTCGGGGTCGACGCCATGTAGTCGAAGGACGACAGCAGGTTGTAGAACTCGATGGCGCGGTCTTCGCGGTTGTTCGGCTCTTCGATGGCCAGGCCCATGGCCACGCGCATGAAGAACACCTGCGGCAGTTCGAAACGCACGCCGTCCTTGTGGATGAAGTAGCGGTCGTACAGGGTCTGCAGGCCCAGGTAGGTGAACTGCTGGTCGCGCTCGTGGTTGATGGCGGCGCCCAGTTTCTCCAGGTCGTAGCTCTTGAGCTTGGCGTCGATCAGCTCGAACTCGGAACCCTTCTCGACGTAGGCCGGCAGGGCCTTGGCGTAGAGCTCGGCCATTTCGTGGTGGGTGGCGCTGCTGGCGATGCCGAGGAAGCCCAGGGCTTCGGCGCGGATGTTGTCCATCAGCAGGCGGGCGGTGACGTAGGAGTAGTTCGGCTCGCGCTCGACCAGGGTACGGGCGGTCATCACCAGGGCGGTGTTGACGTCCTTCTCGGCCACGCCGTCGTACAGGTTCTTCAGGGTCTCGGACTCGATCAGCGCGCCGTCGACTTCGGCCAGGCCTTCGCAGGCCTCGCGGATGATGGTCTGCAGGCGGCCCATGTCCAGCGGCTGCACGCTGCCGTCGGCCTTGGTGACGCGGATGCTCGGGTGCGGCTGGGCCACTTCGTCGCTGGCGCTCTTGCGCTTGACGGCCTGGGCCTCGCGGTAGATCACGTAGTCGCGGGCGACCTTCTGCTCGCCGGCGCGCATCAGGGCCAGTTCGACCTGATCCTGGATCTCTTCGATATGGATGGTGCCGCCGGACGGCATGCGGCGCTTGAAGGTGGCGGTGACCTGCTCGGTCAGGCGCGCCACGGTCTCATGGATACGCGACGAGGCGGCAGCGGTGCCGCCCTCTACAGCGAGGAACGCCTTGGTGATGGCGACGGTGATCTTGTCGTCGGTATACGGCACCACGGTGCCGTTACGCTTGATCACGCGCAGCTGGCCGGGCGCGGTGGCAGCCAGATCCTGGGCGGCATCTGTGGCTTGCGGCGCGGCGGCCTGCGGGTTCTCGCGAGAGGTGTCGGTTTGCATGGAGGTCTCCGTGTTTTTCTTAATTTTAGTTGGGCGCTGAGCAGTGGATCGCTGCGCCGTACCGCCGTTCATTCCATTTCAACAACGCCACGCGGACGGCGGTGAGGCCGGGCGCGCGGGACTTGCAAACTGGGCAGGGAAGGTACGACCAAGCGCCTTCCTGGCTCTTCAAGTCTTGTGTCGGCGATATGGCCGGCACCACTAGATGTTGTGGCAGACCCGCCGAGGCGGCCTGCACGGATCAGGACACCCTCGCTCTGCTGGCGGTACAGGGTCCTGCTCTGGATCGGTGGAGCTCAAGCGCCCATCTAAGCCTGGATTTGCACTTTTTCAGTTCAGGGAGTGGACTGTTTCGGGGCAAATGTGCTTGGGTGATTCTTTGTGCGAAAACCCAACATGTAGGTGTTTGTCGCGCTGGGGATACAAGATAGTGCGGTGATTGGGCGAAGGCAAGCCGAGAAAAGCGGCCCGCCTGTGGATAAATCTGTGGGTTACTTTGGGGTAAGTTTCGCCAAGCCCCGCAGTTGCTGGGATTCTCCCCGCTACACCGTTCGTCGTGGCAGACGGCGCTTTTTTGCCGTCCCTGAACGTGACTTTTTAGTCAATCACACAAACACAAGATGTAGGGTTTTTCTCGGCGCTGTTGGCCTGTTCCGTGCAGGCGCGGCGCCGGCCTTTTCCGTGCGGTCGGGGGAGGGGCATGGATGCCCGCAATAGCGCCGCTGCCCGGGTTGCGTTGCTACAATGCCGGCCTGACGTAGACAGATGAACGGTTCTGGGGAGGATGTGTGGAGCAAGAAGCCTGGCAAATCCTGATTGTCGAGGACGACCAGCGCCTGGCCGAGCTGACCCGGGAATACCTGGAGAGCAACGGCCTGAAGGTGGCGATCGAGTCCGACGGCGGCAAGGCGGCGGCGCGCATCCTCAAGGAGCAACCGGACCTGGTGGTGCTCGACCTGATGCTGCCCGGCGAGGATGGCCTGTCCATCTGCCGCAAGGTGCGCGGCCAGTACGAGGGGCCGATCCTGATGCTCACCGCGCGCACCGACGACATGGATGAAGTGCTTGGCCTGGAAATGGGCGCCGACGACTATGTGTGCAAGCCGGTGCGCCCGCGCGTGCTGCTGGCGCGCATCCGCGCCCTGCTGCGGCGCAGCGAGGGCAGCGCCGAGGCGGCCCCGGAAAGCCTGCGCCGCCTGCAGTTCGGCCAGCTGGTGATCGACAGCGCGATGCGCGAGGCCTGGCTGCGCGAGCAGAGCATCGAGCTGACCAGCGCCGAGTTCGACCTGTTGTGGCTGCTGGCGGCCAACGCCGGGCGCATCCTGTCGCGCGAGGAGATCTTCACCGCCCTGCGCGGCATCGAGTACGACGGCCAGGACCGCTCCATCGACGTGCGCATCTCGCGCATCCGGCCGAAGATCGGCGACGACCCGATGCACCCGCGGCTGATCAAGACCGTGCGCAGCAAGGGCTACCTGTTCGTCGCCGAAGCGGCCGAGGACCTGTCTTGAGGCGTTGCGCGCGGCGGGCCGGGGCAGCGGCGCGATGAACTCGATCTTCCTGCGCATCTATGGCGGCATCATCGCCGCCCTGGTGCTGGTGGCGCTGCTCGGCGTGGGCGTGCTGCAGCTGACCAACGAGGTGCGCAGCGACCAGTACCGCGAGCAGCTGGCGCGCGGCACCTTCCGCCTGATGGCGGACAACCTCGAACGCATGGAGTCGGTCGACCGGCGCCGGGCCCTGGCGACCTGGAGTCGCCTGCTCGGCGTGCCGCTGGCCCTGGAGTCGCTCAAGGCCGAACCGCTGGATGGCCGCTCGCGTGGTCTGCTGCTGCGCGGCGAAGTCCTGGTGGAACAGACCGGGCCGCACGCGGCGCGGGTCTACAGCCTGGTCAGCGAGGCCGAGCAACTGGTGCTGACCGCCGAGGTGGAGCAGATCAGCGAACAGCTGGCACGGGCCACCGTCTACCTGCTGATGGACGAGCTGGTGCGCTACCCGATCGTCGAGCAGCCCAGGCGCCTGGCCGAGCTGAAGGCGCAGAAGAACTTCGGCTTCGACCTGCGCCTGGTCACCCTGGAGAAGGTCGACCTCGACGCCGACCAGCAGCGCCGGGTGGACGAGGGCGACACGGTGCTGGCGCTGGGCAAGGGCGGCGACTCGATCCGGGTGATCGCCGGCATGGTCGGCACGCCCTGGGTGCTGGAAGTCGGCCCGCTGTACCAGATGAATCCCTACCCGACCGAACTGCTGGTGCTGGTCGGCGTGCTCGGCCTGAGCCTGACCGGGCTGATCCTCTATCTCCTGGTGCGCCGCCTGGAACGGCGCCTGCTCGGGCTGGAAAGCGCCGCGGCGCGGATCGCCAGCGGCCACCTGGACGCCCGCGTGCCGACCCGTAGCGCCGACTCGGTGGGACGCCTGGCGGCCACCTTCAACACCATGGCCGAGCAGTTGCAGCGCCTGCTGAGCGTCCAGCGCGAGATGGTCCGCGCGGTGTCCCACGAGCTGCGCACGCCGGTGGCGCGTCTGCGTTTCGGCCTGGAGATGATCGGCGATGCGCAGACCGACCAGGCCCGGCGCAAGTACATGGACGGCATGGACGGCGACATCCTCGAACTCGACAAGCTGGTCGACGAGATGCTGGTCTATGCCCGCCTGGAGCAGGGCTCGCCGGAGCTGCACTACCAGCAGGTCGACCTGCAGGCGCTGCTGGAGCAGGTGATCGACGAGCTGGCGCCGCTGCGGGCGACGGTGCGGGTCGAACTGGCGCCGTCGCAGGTGGCGCCGGATGCCGGCGCTACGCTGGTCGAGGCCGAGCCGCGCTACCTGCACCGGGCCCTGCAAAACCTGGTGAGCAACGCCATGCGCCACGCCGAGTCGCGGGTGCGCCTGTCCTACCGCATCGGTCACAAGCGCTGCCGGGTGGATGTCGAGGACGACGGCCCGGGCGTGCCAGAGGAAGCCTGGGAACGCATCTTCACCCCGTTCCTGCGCCTGGACGACAGCCGCACCCGCGCCTCCGGCGGGCACGGCCTGGGCCTGTCCATCGTGCGGCGGATCATCTACTGGCACGCCGGCCGGGCCCATGTCGGACGCAGCGCGGCCCTCGGCGGCGCGCAGTTCAGCCTGGTCTGGCCGCGCCGGCAGGAAGGCGCCGAGCGGGCCTGAACGGCTCTTCCAGGTCGGCAAGGTTGCTGTAGGAGCGGCTTCAGCCGCGAAGTCTTTGCTCTTCACCTGCGCCGGCGCGTCAAGCGCCTGCACCGCGCGGTTGCCCATCGCGGCTAAAGCCGCTCCCCCAGAAAAGCAGGCATCGCCGTGCTGCGCGGGGCGCGCACCCTTAGCGTTGCCTGGTGCCGGGTCACTACCGTTCGGCGGCCTTCATCAAACTGTCACGGTTGTGTGGCAGCACGCTGCCACAAACGTCCGCACACTCGCGCTTCACTGGGGTTCTGCGTGTTGGTGTTGGCTATGCGTGTCTGGCTGTGTGTACTCTTGTTCCTCTGCGCTGCGCCGTCGTGGGCGGCTTCCCGTTGCGATGTGCGGGCGCCGGTGGCCATGGCCCGCGTCGGCGAAGTGCGCCTGGCCTACCAGAGCATCGGCCGCGCCGGCGACCCGGCCCTGCTGCTGTTGATGGGGCTGGGCGGGCAGCTGATCCACTGGCCGGACGAGGTGGTGGCGCGCCTGTGCGGCCAGGGTTTCCGGGTGATCCGTTTCGACAATCGCGATGTCGGCCTGTCCACCTGGCTGGGCGAGCCGCCGAGCGCCAGCCTGGCCTACGGCCTGCTGAGCTATCGCCTGGGGCTGGGCGTCGCGGCGCCCTACAGCCTGCGCGACATGGCCGGCGACAGCCTGGGCTTGATGGATGCCCTGGGCATCCAGCGCTTCCATCTGCTCGGCGCCAGCATGGGCGGGATGATCGCCCAGCACATGGCCGACCTGGCGCCGCAGCGGGTGGAGAGCCTGACCCTGCTGATGACCAGCTCCGGCGCGCCCGGTCTGCCGGCGCCGCAGGCGGCCCTGCTGGAGCTGCTGGCCCAGCGCGAGGCGGCAGACCGCGCGGCGGCGATCAACCAGCAGGCGGCCCTGCTCGCCGCCCTCGGCAGCCCGCGCCTCGATACCAACCTGGCGGGCCTGCGGCGCGAGGCGGCACGCTCCTATGACCGCGCCTTCAACCCGGCCGGTGTGCAGCGGCAGATCCTCGCCATTCTTGCTGAACCGAGCCGGGTCGAGCTGCTCAACCGCCTGCGCGTGCCGACCCTGGTGGTGCACGGCACGGCCGACCCACTGCTGCCGGTGATGCACGGCGTGCACGTGGCGGCGCATATAAAGGGTAGCCAGTTGAAGCTGATCCCCGGCCTGGCCCATCGTTTTCAGGGGGCCTTCAAGGAGCCCTTGCTGGCGGCGGTGTTGCCGCACTTGCGGGCCCATCGCCTGGACGGGCAGCAGCTGGCACAGGGGCCTGGCCTGGCCGACGCACCGCGGCTTTAGGCGTGGATTGGCCGGGCGGGCTTTTGTAGGCGCGGATTTGTCCGCGACTGGGAGCGGCTCGGTGTTGCCTGGATTCGCGGCTGAAGCCGCTCCTACCAGTATGCGGGCTGCTCTTTATAGGGCGGCAGCGCGGGTGTGCGGGGTGTTCAGCTGCAGATAGCTATTCAGCTTGGCCTGTTGGCCCGGGGTCATGAACAGGCCGAGCTTGGTGCGGCGCCAGAGGATGTCCTCGGCTTCAAGCGCCCATTCCTCGCGGCGCAGGTAGTCCACTTCGCGGGCATACAGGCCGGCGCCGAAGTGCTCGCCCAGTTCGCTCTGCTGCTGGATCCCCTCGACGATGCGCCAGGCGCGGCTGCCGTAGGTGGCGGCCCAGCGCCGGGCGAGTTCCGGCGGCAGCCAGCCGCAACGGGCGCAGAGCTGTTCGGCCAGGGCCTCGCGGCTGTCCATGTGCTCGCCGCCGGGCAGCGGCGCGCCCTCCGTCCAGGCCGGGCGCAGGCGCGGGAAGTAGGGCGCCAGCTGGCTCATGGCCGCTTCGGCCAGCTTGCGGTAGGTGGTCAGCTTGCCGCCGAACACCGACAGCAGCGGCGCCTCGTCCGGCGTGCCGGACAGCGCCAGGGTGTAGTCGCGGGTGATGGCCGAGGGCTGGTCGGACTCGTCGTCGCACAGCGGACGCACGCCGGAGAAGCTGTGCAGGATATCGCTGCGTTGCAGCTGCTTGCGGAAGTGGGCGTTGACCACCTGCAGCAGGTAGTCGGTTTCCTCGTCGCTGATCCGCACCTGGGCCGGGTCGCCGCGGTATTCGCGGTCGGTGGTGCCGATCAGGCTGAAGCGCTCCAGCCAGGGAATGACGAAGACGATGCGCTGGTCCTCGTTCTGCAGGATATAGGCCTGCTCGCCGTCATGCAGGCGCGGCACGACGATATGGCTGCCCTGGATCAGGCGGATGCCGTAGGGCGACTGCTGCTTCAGGTCGTCCTGGATGAAGCGCGCCACCCAGGGGCCGGCGGCGTTGACCAGGGCGCGGGCGCGCAGGGAGAACAGGCTGCCGTCGCTGCGTTCCAGGTGCAGGTGCCACAGGCCCTTGCTGCGCCGGGCGCTGACACAGCGGGTGCGGGTGTGGATGTGCGCCTGGTGTTCGCGCGCGGCCATGGCGTTGAGCACCACCAGGCGGGCGTCGTCGACCCAGCAGTCGGAGTATTCGAAGCCGTGGCCGATCTGTGCCTTGAGCGGGCTGCCGGCGCCGAAACGCACGCCGTGGGAGCCCGGCAGCTTCTCGCGCTTGCCCAGGTGGTCGTAGAGGAACAGGCCGGCGCGGATCATCCAGGCCGGGCGCAGGTGCGGGCGGTGCGGCAGGATGAAACGCAGCGGTTTGACGATGTGCGGCGCCTTGGCCAGCAGCACTTCGCGCTCGGCCAGGGCCTCGCGCACCAGGCGGAATTCGTAGTGTTCGAGGTAGCGCAGGCCGCCGTGGATCAGTTTGCTGCTGGCCGAGGAGGTGTGGCTGGCCAGGTCGTCGCGCTCGCAGAGGAATACTGCCAGCCCGCGCCCGGCGGCGTCGGCGGCGATGCCGGTGCCGTTGATGCCGCCGCCGACCACGGCCAGGTCGTAGATTTCGGCGATGGGCTGGGTCTGGTTGTTGGGCATGGCGAAGGCACCGGAAAGTTTTAAAGTGAACAATTAGATGTTCGTTTCCGAAAATATGCTAGTCGAAGAAAGTCGCCGGCGCCAGCCTCGGGGCGGACTTTGTGCCGGGTGGTCGGGGCTTGGCGGCTGGCTGGCGCCGTCGGGAGCGGGGCGGGACGCTGGCGGGGTCAGACGATATGCAGCTGGATCTTCTGCTCGGTCAGCAGGCGGGTGATGGCGACCGGCGGCGGGGCGTCGGTGAACACCTGATCGACCAGGCCCAGCGCGCCCAGGCGCACCACGGCGTTGCGCCCGAACTTGCTGGAGTCGGCGGCCAGCAGCACCTGGCGGGCATTGTCGATGATGGCCTGGGACACCCGCACTTCCTGGTAGTCGAAGTCGAGCAGGCTGCCGTCTTCGTCGATGCCGCTGATGCCGACCAGGGCGAAGTCGACCTTGAACTGCTGGATGAAGTCCACCGCACTCTGGCCGACCACGCCGCCGTCGGCGCGCACCGTGCCGCCGGCCACCAATACCTCGAAGTCGGCCTTGGCGCTGAGCTGGGCGGCCACGTGCAGGTTGTTGGTGATCACCTTGAGGTGCTTGTGGCCGAGCAGGGCGCGGGCGATGGCTTCGGTGGTGGTGCCGATGCTGATGAACAGCGAGGCGTGGTCGGGGATCTGCGCGGCGATGGCCTCGGCGATGCGCTGCTTCTCGTCGCGCATCTGCCCGGCGCGCATGGCGTAGGCGGTGTTCTGGATGCTCGAGGCTTCGCTCGCCGCGCCGCCGTGGGTGCGCCGCAGCAGACCCTGCTCGGCCAGCTGGTTGATGTCGCGACGGATGGTCTGCGGGGTGACGGCGAAGGCCTGGGCCAGTTCGTCGATACTCACGTAGCCACGCTCGCGGGCACGATCCAGAATGCTTTGCTGGCGGGGAGGGAGGCTCATGGGCGATCCTTTCTGGGCGACGGCGCAGTATAACGGGGAGCTGCCGGCTGGTAACTTTTATGGCCGCGGCCACCCTGCGAGCCGTCGCGGCGTGACGTTAAGCACTGCTCCGGGCAGTTTTTTTCGGCTATGGTACGCGCAAATTGTCACTCTATTTTCACATTCGAACATGACTCCAGCCATCGATCTGCTGAAAAAGGCCAAGGCCGAGCACCGGGTGCACAGTTACACCCATGACCCCAAGGCGCCGTCCTACGGCCTGGAGGCGGCGGAAAAGCTCGGCCTCGATCCGGCGCGGGTGTTCAAGACCCTGCTCGCCGCCAGCGAGAAGGGCGAGCTGCTGGTGGCGGTGGTGCCGGTGGCCGGCAGCCTCGACCTCAAGGCCCTGGCCCACGCCGCCGGGGTGAAGAAGGCCGACATGGCCGACCCGCAGGCCGCGCAGCGCGCCACCGGCTACCTGCTTGGCGGGATCAGCCCGCTGGGGCAGAAGAAGCGTTTGCGCACCTTCATCGACGAGTCGGCCAGGCTGCATCCGACCATCCATGTCAGCGCCGGGCGCCGGGGGCTGGAAGTGGAATTGAGCGCCGCAGTACTGGCCGAGCATACCCAGGGGCAGTTCGCCGCCATCGGCCGGGAATAGTTCATCGGTGCGCACGGCGCACCCTCGGCCAAGGTGCATCGCACACCGGCCGCCACCCATAACAACAAGGAAAGCACCATGTCCCACTACCTGCTGGCCATCGACCAGGGCACCACCAGCTCCCGCGCCATCGTCTTCAGTGCCCAGGGCCTGCCGCTGGCGCGCGCCCAGCAGGAGTTCAAGCAGTATTTCCCCAAGGACGGCTGGGTCGAGCACGACGCCGAGGAAATCTGGCTGACCACCCTCAAGGTCTGTCGCGAGGCCCTCGCCCAGGAGGGCCTGCAGGCCCAGGACATCCGCGCCATCGGCATCACCAACCAGCGCGAGACCACCATCGTCTGGGACGCCGCCTCGGGCACGCCGATCCACCCGGCCATCGTCTGGCAGGACCGGCGCACCGCCGACTACTGCGCCGAGCTGAAGGCTGCCGGGCACGAGGCGCAGGTGGCGGCCAGGACCGGCCTGCTGATCGACCCGTATTTCTCCGCCACCAAGCTGCGCTGGATCCTCGACAACGTGCCGGGTGCCCGCGAACGGGCCGAGCGCGGCGAACTGCGCTTCGGCACGGTGGACTGCTTCCTGCTGTGGCGCCTGACCGATGGCCGCTCGCACAAGACCGACGCCAGCAACGCCTCGCGCACCCTGCTGTTCAATATCCACAGCCAGCAGTGGGACGAGGAGCTGCTGGCCCTGTTCGGCATCCCGCGCAGCCTGCTGCCGGAGGTGCTCGATTGCGCCGCCGACTTCGGCACCTGCGCGCCCGGGCTGCTCGGCGCGCCGATCCCGGTGCTGGGCATGGCCGGCGACCAGCAGGCGGCGCTGATCGGCCAGGCCTGCTTCCAGCCCGGCATGGTCAAGAGCACCTACGGCACCGGCTGCTTCATGATCCAGAACACCGGCCCGCACCCGCTGGTGTCGCAGAACCGCCTGCTGACCACCGTCGCTTACCGCCTGAATGGCCAGGTCAGCTATGCCGTGGAAGGCAGCATCTTCGTCGCCGGCGCGGCCGTGCAGTGGCTGCGCGACGGCATCAAGCTGATCAGCGATGCCCGCGACAGCGAGGCGCTGGCCGAGCAGACCGGCGATGCCTGCGGCGTGTACCTGGTGCCGGCCTTCACCGGCCTCGGCGCGCCGTACTGGGACCCCAAGGCGCGCGGGGCGATCTTCGGCCTGACCCGCGACACCGGGATCAAGGAGATCGTCACCGCCGGCCTGCAGTCGGTGTGCTACCAGACCCGCGACCTGCTCGAAGCCATGCGCCAGGACGGCACCGTCGAGCCCAGCGCGCTGCGCGTGGACGGCGGCATGGTGGTCAACAACTGGGTCATGCAGTTCCTCGCCGATATCCTCGGCGTGCCGGTGGAGCGCCCGGAAGTCACCGAAACCACCGCCCTCGGCGTGGCCTACCTGGCCGGTCTGCAGGCCGGGCTGTATGGCAGCCTGGAGGAGATCGCCAGCCACTGGCACCGCCAGCGCCGCTTCGAGCCGCGCATGGCCGCCGAGCACCGGGCCAGGCTCTACCACGGCTGGCTGGACGCGGTGAAAAGGGTGCGCAGCGAAGGCTGAGGGTGGTAAAACTGCCGGCAGTCCTGTGCCGCCTTGTGAGTAGCCGCATGCCGTTGCTGACTTGCCTGTCGATCCCGAGAGGGTTGCTGCTGGCGCTCGCCGTCCTGGCGGGCGGCGCGCGGGCCGAGACCCTGGTGATCGCGGCGGACATCTGGTGCCCGGTCAACTGCGAGCCGGGCTCGGCGCGGCCGGGGATCTTCGTCGAGCTGGCGCAGGAGATCTTCGCCGAAGCCGGCATCGGGGTGGAATACCGGGCGTTCAACTGGGCGCGGGTCCTGCAGGAGGTGCGCCGCGGCGAGCTGAATGCGGCCATCGGCGCCGGGGTCGAGGATGCCCCGGACTTCCTCTTCACCGCCACGCCGGTGGCGCTGTCGCGCAACTGCTTCTTTACCCGCGCGGACTCCACCTGGCGCTTCGCCGGGCTCGCCTCCCTGGCGCAGCAACGTCTGGGGGTGATCAACGACTACAGCTACGGCGATGAATTGAATGGCTATATCGCCAGCCATCGCCGCGACAGCCAGCGCATCCAGATCGCCTCTGGCGACAAGGCGATGGAGCTGAACCTGGCCAAGCTCGAACGCGCGCGCCTGGACGTGGTGCTGGAAAACAGCTGGGTGATGCAGGCCGCACTGGCCCGCCAGGGCAAGCGCGGCACCCTGCGCGAGGCCGGTTGCCGCACTCCGGACATGCCGATCTACCTGGCCTTTTCCCCGGCGCTGCCCTCCAGCGCGCGCTATGTCGAACTCTTCGAACAGGGCCTGCAACGCTACAAGGCCAATGGCCGCCTGCAGGCGTTACTGGATAGCTACGGGGTGGGCCGGCCGTAGGGTGCATCCCTTGCCCCGGGACTGTTCAGGAGTCCTGCTGCATCACCTGTTCATAGGCGCTGGTCAGGTCGTTCATTTGCCAGAGCAGGGTCTCGGTGGT
>NZ_WELL01000009.1:0-73914 GCF_009799935.1 Pseudomonas sp. L-22-4S-12
GGCCATGGCGGCCTGACTTAAACGAAACGGCCTCCACAAAACCCGGGGCGATTCATTTGCCCGCTCGCTAGTTGATGTAACTCGGTGAGATTTAGCTGCTGAAGATATTTCAATGACAATGCAGTCAGCGGCCGCCCATGAAACATGTTTTCGAGGATCTTGCTCAGCCGAGTGGCTGGGATGGCCGCACCGTTAATGTAGCTAACGCAGAAGTGGCATGCGATGTAGTAGAGGGTTGGGCTTTTCAATCGTGAGTCCGTTCTTGCCTGGGTGACTTGAGCCGAATGTTCTCACAGTTATCTGGGATTAGCTGCTGGCTGGTGTCCCCAGCCACAGGTGGTCATAGCAGCTAATGCAGCACTCAACACCACTGATCTGAGCGTGGCTGTGCTGCCTTTCTCCCTGTGCCGCTGTGACTCTGCGCCTGAGCCTGGCGATCTCACTTCATGGCCTGGCGCTGGAGCTGTCGCGGCACAACATCCAGGTCAACGTCGTCGCCCCCCAGCATCATCGAAACGCCGATGTATGACCACGACCGAGTACCGCAGCAAGACTCCCCCAGGGTTGATCGGACGACTTGCCCCCAGCTCAGCCTTGGCCACCGGGAGGTGCAAGGTGGTTAGTCGGTCTTTTACCCGATCAGGTTGCGGGGTAGACCCGAGCCCCATAGTGGCATCCGAATGCTCGCTTCGGCTCGTTTGCCACCATCCCTTGCGGGGACCGGTAGCGCAGATAAAGCCCTCCTTGCTGATTTCACAACCCGTCACGCGCTGCCTTGAAGTGGCCCGCAAGCAAGCCCTGTCGCGGACATGGCCATGGCTCATGTGTAGCGAACATCACTGATATCGATCGACACCAGCAGCTCCGCAGCGATGGCCTGGCCGTTCGGCGCTCGACGATAAGCCCGGCGCTTGCTTGGCATGAGCAAGCCACTGGAGCTGACGTAGTCATGCACATACTGGGCAGCCGGAATGGCGCCACTGACGTCGACGCAGTAGTCATGTCGGCGCAAGAGGAAGTCATCGCCGAAATAGAACTCCTGCACCTGGCAATGGGTCGCGACGTCTGCGGGAAAACGGACCCGCAAGCGCCGCCAGAGCGCTGCCCCTTCCTGCCAAGGTTCGACCTCCTCGGCGTGCACCCCGGGCAAGCCAAACAGGAAGGGCATGGTCAGGTAGGACCAGAGCGCATAGCCGTTGAAGTAGGCGCGATGCAGTGGGTCCCAGGGGGTCGTTTCGCCATGCCCCAGAAAGGAACTTCTCGGATCAAGCCGCTCGGCCACCAGCTGTCCTTCGACGGTCTCGATAGCGATGCGCTCGGGAGAATAGGCTGTACGCTGATTAGGGGCGCCGAAAGGCATTAGCGAAGCGCGCTGCTCGTGCAGCCAGACCGACATCTGCCGCGCCTGGCTATCCTGCTTCATGCCCTTCATTCCCCACAAACCACCTCCACTGGTGATGCTGGCTTCCACCCGGTTGAATTGACGCCAGCGCTCCAGACCGCCATGGGCGTCCAGTACCAGCTGCAGCAGTGCAGATTTCTGATGGTTCATCTCATTGCCCTCTTGCAGAAGCTGATTGCCCAAACACCGCCCTGACCCGCGCGGCGATGAGGTGACAGTGGGTTTCCAGGGCGAAGTGCCCGGTTTCCAGCAACTCGACCACCGCGTGCGGCACGTCGCGGGCGAACGCTTCGGCACCGGCTGGGAGGAAGAACGGGTCGTTACGCCCCCAGATGACCAGCACCGGGAAGTCGCTCTTGCGCAGCCAGGCCTGGAAAGCCGGGTAGTGCTTTATGTTGTTGGCGTAGTCGAGGATCAGATCGAGCTGGATCTCTTTAACCCCGGGCCACTCGAGAAGGCTGTTGTCGAGCATGATGGCTTCCGGCGCGATCAGCTCCGGGTCGGGAACACCGGTGAGGTACTGCCAGCTTGTGGCCTCGGCGCTCAGCAGGGCATCGCGGATGGCAAGGATCGGACCAGTACGCCCGCACCGGCGCCCAGGCCTCGCTGAGTCCTTCCTCGTAGGCGTTACCGTTCTGTGAAACCAGGCCGACTATCCGCTGCGGCTGCAACAGCGCCAGGCGCAGCCCTACGGGCGCTCCATAGTCGAACAGATAGAGTGCATAGCGCTGTAGCCCCAGCGCGCAGGTAAAGGCAGCCAGGGTGCCGGCAATCTGCTCGAAGCTGTAGACATAGCCACGCTCGGCGGGCACCTGAGTGAAACCGAAGCCGGGAAAGTCGGGAGCAACTACATGAAAGTGCTCAGCCAGCAGCGGCAGCAAATGGCGGAATTGATGCGAGGAACTTGGGAAGCCATGGAGCAGAAGCAAGGTCGGCAGCTCGGGCTGCCCGGCCTCGCGATAGAAGATACGTACGCCATCAACCTCGGCGTAGCGATGGCGTACGGCTGTCGGGGGCAAGGCGCTTGCTTGGTTCATGACAGATCACCTGACGGGGTCGTAGTCGCAGACATTTCGGCACCTCACGATGCTTAGTGAGTCAACCTGGAGACGGCAGGCGACAAACACTCTGCCGCCTGCACCGATCATCTTTGCTCAGTCGCGGCGATAGCGTTCGGCTACCGACTGGCGGGACAGATTGGGCAGTAGCTTCTGCCGTGCAGCCTCATAAGCCTGCCAATCGGCCAGCTCGGGCAGCGATGGAAGGGTAAACAGTTCCCCCTGGTCAAAACCGGCCAGCGCCGCATCCACCAGGTCTGCCGGCTGCATCACGATCTGGCTCGGCAGGGCCTCCAGCGGAGTCCCGGCGACCGCCCAGAAGTCGGTGGCGATAGCCCCGGGAACGACGGCCTGGATTTGCACGCCCTTGCCGGCCAACTCGTGATGCAGCGATTGGCTGAAGGCCAGCACGAATGCCTTGCTTGCGCCATACACCCCGTTGAGGATCTCCGGGGCAATCCCCACGATCGAAGCGATGTTGATGATCGCGCCCCGGCCACGCGCGACGAATCCCGGTGCGGCGGCATAGGCCAGGCGGGTCAACGCGGTCACGTTCAGCTCGATCATGCGGGTCATCGCCTCCACATCCGAATCGAGCAATGCGGAGGTCGCGCCGACGCCCGCGTTGTTGACCAGCAGCGAGACGTCATCCTGCGTGCGCAGCAGCTGCTCCACCCGCGCCAGCCCCGCCTGGTCGCCCAGATCGGCGACCAGCACCTCGACCTGGCAGCCGGTCTCTTCTCTCAGACGCTGGGCCAGCAGATCCAGACGCTGCCGCGAGCGCGCCACCAGAATCAGGTCATAGCCGCGGCGGGCCAGGCGCTCGGCGTAGAGCGCCCCGATACCGGACGAGGCGCCCGTGATCAATGCACTGCCATGGGAAGTCTGAGTAGTCATAAGGGTTTCTCCTGAGGCGTTTGCAAGGTTGTTGAATAGAAGCCTTGAGAAGAGATTAACCAGCCTTGATAACGTCTCAAATGTCATATATACGTCTTTTTAGGACATGGCTCGAAACAGGTCAGAGAAACACGTGCATCGCGTAGGTTTTGTCGTTTTTCCCAACTTTCAGGTCATGAGCCTGGCGATCGTTTCGGCCTTCGAAATGGCCAACATCGCCGTCGGCGAGGCCTTCTACGGCATTCGCCTGTTATCCGAACATGGCGGCCCGGTGCGTACCTCGGCCGGTTTTGCGGTTGAAACCGAGCCCTTCGGCAAAAGCGCGCTGGATACGCTGGTGGTCAGCGCCGCAACCTACATCCATCCGGCATCGCCGGGGTTGCTGGACTTTGTGCGCCGGTCCGTCAGCACCTCACGACGCGTCGCGGCGCCGTGCACCGGGGCCTTTACCCTGGCCGAGGCCGGCGTCCTCGATGGCCGCCAGGCCACCACGCACTGGTTCTTTGCCAGCGACCTGCAAAAGCGCTTCCCTGCCGTACGCTTGGAGGAAGACCGCATCTTCATCGTCGATGGCAATGTCTGGACATCGGCCGGCATGACCGCCGTCGTCGATTTGGCCCTGGCAATGATCGAGCAGGACCTCGGCCCCGAAGTTGCCCGCGACGTAGCCAAGAGCCTGGTCGTCTACCATCGCCGCGCTGGCGGGCAGTCCCAGTTCTCCGCGCTGTCGAAGCTGAAGCCGAAGTCCGACCGCATCCAGAAGGCGCTGGACTACGCCAAGAAGAACCTGCACAGCCGCCTGGCGGTGGACGAACTCGCCGAAGCCGCCAATCTCAGCACCCGCCAGTTCAGCCGAGCCTTCCGGGACGAAACCGGTCAATCGCCGGCCAAGGCGGTCGAGAGCCTGCGCCTCGAGGCCGCGCGCCTGCTGATCGAAAAGGGCCGCCTGTCGATGGATCGGATCGCCGTGGAAACCGGTTTTGTTGACCGGGAAAGGATGCGCAAGGCCTTTCTCAGAGCCTTTGGGCAGCCGCCACAGATGCTCAGGCGCGCCTCCCGGACCGAGCTATAGCCGGCGCATGCAGCTCCCCACCCTGCGGCTGCGCATCTGTGCAGCCGCAGGCAACCCGAGATCAGGCCGGGCCGGCAGAAAGACCGGCCAGCAACTCGATAACCGTCTTGCCCTGGCCGCGCCCCTGCACAACCTGGCGTAAAGCCTCGTTGACCGCATGCAGCCCGTAGCGCTGCGGATCCACTCTGACCCTCAATTGCCCGGCGTCGGCCAGCGCCGCGGCCTCGCGCAGGATGGCACCGTGGTGTTCGCGCCCCTGGCCGGACAGCAACGGCAGCAGGGTGAAAACGCCCGAATAGGTGGCGCCCTTGAACGACAGCGGCGCCAGGCTGTGCTGCCCCCAGCCCAGACAGCTGAGCACATGCCCGGTGTAGGACTTCACCGAGCGGAACGCGGCGTCCAGCGTAGCGCCGCCGACGGTGTCGTAGACGATGTCGAAGCCTTCCCCGGCCGTATAGCGCTCGACATAGCCCTCCACGGCCTCCTCCTGGTAGTCGATGGCCGTGGCCCCCAGCGCACGAATGAAATCGAGACTGGCCGCCGAGCCGGTGGCGTAAACCTCGGCGCCCCGGGCCCTGGCCAGCTGCACGACCATCTGGCCGACCCCGCCAGCACCGCCATGCACCAGTACGCGCTGACCGGCACGCACATTGGCGCGATCCACTAGGCCCTCCCATGCCGTGATGAACACCAGCGGCACTGCCGCAGCCTCGCGCATGCTCAGCTGCCGCGGCTTCGGTGCGATCAGGCGGGCATCGACGGCGATATAGTCGGCCATGCTGCCTTGGGCACCGCCGATCCCGCCGGCCATGCCGAAGACCTCATCGCCTGGTGCGAAATCTTCAACCCCGGCCCCCAGCTCGACGACCGTACCGGCCAGATCCAGGCCAAGCACGGCGGGCAACGGCTGGCGGGCATGCGCCGCCGCGCCGGCGGCGATCTTGCCATCGAGCGGGTTGAGCCCCGCGGCATGCACTCTGACCAGGACCTGCCCTTTGGCAGGCACCGGGCGAGCAATGCTGCGCACGACCAGAGGGGCCTGGGCGGATTCGGCGATGGCGGCAAGCATGGTGTTATTCATGATGGTGAACCCCGAGAGATTGGACATCTGCAGGTTGCCGTCACCCTTGCATTCCGATAAGAAGCTAAAAGTGCATATCACCTATTCCGGTAAGAGGCCTAATTGCCGATGGACCTGTTCGACAGCATGCGCATCTTCGTTCGTGTCGTGGAGCGCGGCTCGTTCTCCGCGGTAGCTCGCGAGCGCAACCTCGGGCAACCGGCGGTGAGCAAGCAGATCCGGGCCCTGGAGCAGCATCTCGGTGGACCGTTGTTCGTCCGCAGCACCCGACATCTGGCCCTCACCGACCAGGGCCAGCGGTTCTACGAACACAGCCAGGACATTCTTGCCAACCTGGAAAGCGCCACGCTGAGCTTCGCCAGCGGCCAGGAAAAAATCGCCGGGCAACTGCGCATTGCCGCGCCCGTAAGTTACGGACGGCTGTGCATGGCACCGCGGCTAGGCATTTTTCTGCAGCGTCATCCCGAGGTGCGGATCGACTTCAGGCTGAGCGATCACAACGAGGATCTGCTCAGGGAAGATATCGACCTGGCCATCCGTATCGGCGTACTGAGAAATGAGGGCCTGGTGGCGGCACCCCTCGGGGCCAGCGCCCGCCGGGTCTACGCAGCGCCGGCCTATCTGGCGCGCCATGGCGTACCGCGCACGCCAGGCGAGCTGAGCGGCCACAACTGCATCGGCTTCACATTGCTGGAGCACTACGATGTCTGGCACTTCAGCCGTGGCGCAGAGGAGTTCGAGGTTGCCATCGCGGGCAACATGACCAGCAACAGCAGCGAGGCCATCCGCGAAATGGTCCTCTCCGGCCTGGGGATATCCCTGTCTCCCGAATGGCTGTTCGCGGCCGATCTCGAACAGGGCAAGGTTGTCAGCGTGCTGGACGATTATCGGACCATGGCACTCCCCATCCATGCCGTTTTCAGCGCCGAGCGGCGACGTTCGGCGCGGACGATGGCCTTCGTCGACTTTCTACGGGAGCAGCTCTGAACGTGAGCGATGAATCGCCACTGATCCGGGCGTGGGCTGTGTAGGCTTTCTCCTGGTGCAGCTGTGACGCTGCGCGTACGCCTGGCGGTCTCAGCAATGACCAGGCCCTGTCTTCTGCTTGGCTGATCCATACTCCAGTTCATCCACCGATGCCTGTTCGGCCTGTTTCCCCAGGCTCTCACTGATCGAACCACCGAGCTGTCCATGACCAGTATTTGGAAGTCGTTTCGCTCACTGTATTTCGCCACCTTGCTGATGCTGATCGGCTCCGGCCTGTTGAGTACCTATCTGGGCCTGCGCCTGGCCGCGGATAAGGTCGATACCGCATGGATCGGCGCGCTGATGGCGGCCAACTATCTCGGCCTGGTGCTGGGCGGCAAGGTTGGCCATCGGCTGATCGCCCGGGTCGGCCATATGCGCGCGTTTGTTTCCAGCTCCGGGGTGGTCGGTGCCGCCGTGCTCGGTCACGGCCTGATCGATTGGCTGCCGGCCTGGCTGGTGCTGCGCGCGCTGGTGGGCCTGGGCATGATGTGCCAGTACATGGTGATCGAGAGCTGGCTCAACGAGCAGGCTGATGCCAGCCAGCGCGGGCGGGTGTTCTCCGGCTACATGATTGCCTGCTACCTCGGCCTGATGCTCGGCCAGCTCACGTTGGTGTTGCATCCGGCGCTGGGCTTGGAGCTGCTGATGCTGGTGGCGCTGTGCTTCACCCTGTGTCTGGTGCCGGTGGCCATGACCCGTCGCAGCCACCCGGCGCCCATGCAGCCGGTGGCGCTGGAGCCGCTGTTTTTCATCAGGCGGGTGCCGCAGTCGCTGACCACCATTCTGGTCTCGGGCCTGGCCATCGGCTCCTTCTATGGTCTGGCGCCGCTGCACGCCTCGCGCATGGGCCTGAGTACCTTGCAGGTCGGCCTGTTCATGGCCAGCTGCATCCTCGCCGGCCTGCTGGTGCAGTGGCCGCTGGGTTGGCTGTCGGACCGTTACGATCGCGGCGCGCTGATCCGCAACTGCGCGGTCTTGCTGACCCTGGCCAGTCTGCCCCTGGCGATCCTGACCGAGCTGCCGCTGGCGCTGCTGTTCCCCCTGGGCTTTGTCTTCTGCCTGCTGCAGTTCAGCCTGTACCCGCTGGCGGTGGCGTTTTCCAACGACTACATCGAGGCCGAACACCGGGTTTCGCTGACGGCCATGCTGCTGGTGACCTTCGGCATCGGTGCCTGCCTGGGGCCGCTGACCGCGGGGCTGCTGATGCGCGAGCTGGGGCCGAACATGCTCTATGCCTTCGTCTGCTTCTGCGCCTTCGTGCTGATCTTCCGCGTGCGCCCGGACACCATCAAGAACATGCAGCCGGTGGAAAATGCGCCGCTGCAGCACGTGGCCGTGCCGGACAACATGACCAGCTCGCCGCTCTCGGCCGCCCTCGATCCACGTGTGGAGGAACGCACGGTGCATGAGCAGATGCAGCGGGCCAATCCGGCGGCAGAGGCGGGTGACCAGTCGGCGCCGTGATGGCGCCCGGCCAATCAGTGGCCAGCCCGCCGGCATTTCCGTAACATCGCCGGCCCTCGTTTCCCACACGCTCCGCGGACCGGCCTTGCCTGCCCGCTCTTGGGTCATTACATGAAAATGAAACGGCTGCGCGCCGACGTCCTGGCCGGGCTCACCACCTCCTTTGCGCTGGTGCCCGAATGCATCGCCTTCGCCCTGGTGGCGCACCTCAATCCGCTGATGGGGCTGTACGGCGCCTTCATCATCTGCACCCTGACCGCGTTGTTCGGTGGGCGGCCGGGCATGGTGTCCGGTGCCGCCGGTTCGATGGCTGTGGTGATAGTCGCGTTGGTGGTGCAGCACGGTGTGCAGTACCTGCTGGCCACTGTGCTGCTCGGCGGGTTGCTGATGATCCTGTTCGGGGTGCTGCGCCTGGGCAAGCTGATCCGCATGGTGCCGCACTCGGTGATGATCGGCTTCGTCAACGGCCTGGCCATCATCATCGCCCTGGCCCAGCTGGAGCACTTCAAAGAGGGCGAGGCCTGGCTCAGCGGCAACGCGCTGTACCTGATGCTCGGCCTGGTGGCGCTGACCATGGCCATCGTCTACCTGCTGCCGCGTCTGACCCGCAGCGTGCCGCCGGCGCTGGTGGCGATTCTCGGCGTGGGCCTGGCGGTGTACCTGCTCGGCCTGCCGACCCACACCCTGGGCGACATGGCCCATATCGCCGGCGGCCTGCCGGAGTTCGCCCTGCCGCAGGTGCCCTGGACCCTGGAAACCCTGCGCATCATTGCGCCCTACGCGATCTTGATGGGCCTGGTCGGTCTGCTGGAAACCCTGCTGACGCTGAACCTGACCGACGAGATCACCGAGAGCCGCGGCTTTCCAGATCGTGAATGCGTGACCCTGGGCGCGGCCAACATGGTCTCCGGGGCATTTGGCGGCATGGGCGGCTGCGCGATGATCGGGCAGACCGTGATCAACCTCAGCTCCGGTGGCCGTGGCCGCCTTTCCGGCGTGGTCGCCGGGGTGATGATCCTGCTGTTCGTGCTGTTTCTCTCGCCGCTGATCGAGCGCATTCCGCTGGCGGCGCTGGTCGGGGTGATGTTCGTGGTGGCGCAGCAGACTTTTGCCTGGGCCTCGCTGCGGGTACTCAACCGGGTGCCGCTGAACGATGTGCTGGTGATCATTGCGGTAACCAGCATCACCGTGTTCACCGACCTGGCCACCGCCGTGCTCTGCGGCATCGTCATCGCCGCGCTCAACTTTGCCTGGCAGCACGCCCGCGAGCTGTATGCCGACAGCCATCTACAGGCCGATGGCAGCAAGCTCTACAGCCTGCACGGCACGCTGTTCTTCGCCTCGACCACGCCTTTTCTCAACCAGTTCGACCCGGCCAACGATCCGCAGCAGGTCGTCCTCGACTGCCGCCACCTGAGCTTCGTCGACTACTCGGCCATCGCCGCGTTGAAGACCCTGCGCGAGCGTTACGCCAAGGCTGGCAAGCAGCTACGCGTGCTGCACCTGTCCGCGCGTTGCAAGCAACTGCTCAAGCGCTATGGCGTAGCGCACGACTGAGGTCGCCATGCGGCGCGGCTTGGCTGTCCTCAGTCTGAACCTTGGCTAGCGGGGCGGCGGCGTGCCCTTGCGCAGGCTCTTACTGCGCTTGCGCTCATGCGCGCTGGCGGCCGCCGCTTGCACCAGGCGCTGGAAGGTCGGGCACTCGGCGTGGCTCGGTGCCGGGCAGGCCGCTGCGTGGCGTAAGCCATTGCTCATGGCCTGCAGGCGCTTGATGGTGGCATCGAGCTCATCGGCCTTGGCCGCCAGCATCTGCCGGTCGATGGCCGGCGCACCGCCGGGCGCGAACATCGAGCGGATTTCCTCCAGGGTGAAGCCGGCCGACTGGCCGAGCGAGATCAGCGCCAGCTGATCGAGGATCTGCGGCGCGAAGCTGCGCCGCTCACCCTGGCGGCCGAGCGAAGCGATCAGCCCCTTTTCTTCGTAAAAACGCAGCGCCGATGCTGGCACACCGGATCGTCTGGCGACTTCAGCGATATCCATCAGCTACCCCTTGACCTCAAGTTCACTTGAACTTGTAGATTCGAGCAGAACCCCTGGCGGGTCAACCTTGAAGAGGTCCTTATGACGAACTTACTGCAATTCATAACCCTGGCGGCCGGCATTGGCATCCTGGCCACGGCGCTGATGGATATCTGGCTGATGCTGTTGAAATACGCCGGCGTGCCGACCCTGAACTTTGCCTTCATCGGCCGCTGGGTGGGGCATCTGCTGCGCGGCAAGCTGGCCCATGCGGCCATCGCCAAATCGCCGCCGATCCGTGGCGAATTGGCCCTGGGCTGGCTGATGCATTACGTCACCGGCATCGCCTTTGCGGCGCTGCTGCTGGCCATCGTCGGCCTGGACTGGGCCTGGCAGCCGACGCTGCTCCCGGCGCTGCTGCTGGGCATCGCCACGGTCAGCATCCCCCTGCTGGTGATTCAGCCGGCCATGGGCTCCGGCTTCGCCGCCGCCAAGACGCCAACCCCACTGCGCAACTGCCTCAAGAGCCTGGCCAATCACAGCGTATTCGGCCTGGGCCTGTACCTGGCCGCCGCGCTGATCGGCGCGCTGCTGCGCTGAGCGCAGACACCTATCCCTCGGCTTCCTGGAGTTACAGTCATGAACAAAGTCGCGATCATCTACCACAGTGCCCATGGGCACACCGCGCACATCGCCCGCATCGTTGCCGAGGGCGCGCGCAGCGTGCCCGGTATCGAAGTTGGCCTGTTGCAGGCGCAAGACCTGGCCACGGCGCCGGATGCGCTGCTTGGGTTCGACGCCTACATCCTCGGCTCACCCACTTACCTCGGCGGGGTGTCGGCCCAGGTCAAGGCCTTCATGGACGCCACCGGCGGGCTGTGGCGCAGCCAGCAACTGCGCGGGCGCCTGGCGGCGGGTTTCACGGTGTCGGCCTTGCCGGCCGGTGACAAGCAATCGACGTTGCTGTCGATGTTCGTCTTCTGCATGCAGCACGGCATGTTGTGGGTCGGCAATCCGATTCTGCCGGAGCAGCATATGGGCGTTGCCTACGACGAAGCGGCAAACCGCCTCGGTTCCTGGTCGGGGCTGATGGCCCAGGCGGAGAAGGCCTCGTCGGCCGATTCGTTTGTGCCGGGTGATATCAAGACCGCGCGGTTGTTCGGGCAGAACTTCGCCGCCACCCTGCAGCGCCTGCACCACGGCAGCCCACTGACGCAGAGCCTGGAGGTGGTCGGATGATCCCGCGCAAATACAGCCCGCTGCTGTTCGCCCTGATTCTCTCGGGGGTGATGTCTCTGCTGGTCTCGGGACTCTCCACCTTCCGCGCCACGGGTCTGATTCCCGGCTTTGCCAGCCTGTGGCTCGGCGCCTGGCTGTCAGCCTGGCTGCTGGCTTTGCCGCTGGTGCTGCTGATCAGCCCGCTGACTAGGCGCCTGGTCGAGAGGCTGGTGCGCAGCGACTAGGAACGTTTGCCGCAATCATCCGCTCAGTCCCGCCGCGGAATCGCCAGCCCCCGTACCACCGCCGGCCGCGCCAGGAAGCGTTCGAGCACCCGCTGTACATGGGCAAAACGCTCGAACTCCACCAGTTCGCCCGCCCCATAGAAGCCGATCAGGTTGCGTACCCAGGGGAAGATGGCGATATCGGCGATGCTGTAGGCCTCGCCCATGATCCACTCGCGGCCCTGCAGGCGCTGGTCGAGCACGCCGAGCAGGCGCTTGGCTTCCTCGATGTAGCGGTCGCGCGGGCGTTTGTCCGCGTAGTCCTTGCCGGCGAATTTATGGAAGAAGCCGACCTGGCCGAACATCGGGCCGACGCCGCCCATCTGCCACATCAGCCACTGGATGGTCTGGTAGCGCGCGGCGGCGTCCCGGGGCAGCAGCTGGCCGGTCTTCTCGGCGAGGTAGAGCAGGATCGCGCCGGACTCGAACAGCGCCAGCGGCTGGCCGTCCGGGCCGTTGGGGTCGAGGATGGCGGGGATCTTGTTGTTCGGGTTGAGCGAGAGGAATTCCGCGCTGAGTTGGTCGTTGCTGTCGAAGCTGACCAGGTGCGGCTCGTAGGGTAGGCCGGTCTCTTCCAGCATGATCGACACCTTGACCCCATTGGGCGTGGGCAGCGAGTAGAGCTGCAGGATATCGGGCTGGGTGGCGGGCCATTTGTGCGTGATGGCGAAGGCGGACAGGTCTGGCATGGGCGCTCCGGTCGGGCTGGCGGAAAGGGGCAGGATAGCGGCGAATGTCCGTTCGGTCAGGTGGCGGGTTTCTCCCGGCGGGCCGAAACCGGTATGGTTCGCTCCTTTGCACAGCGCTACCGGAGATCCTTGATGAGCCTGCACGGCGATTACGATGAACAGAACATCTTTGCCAAGATCATTCGCGGCGAAGCCCCCTGCTACAAGCTGTACGAGGACGACGAGGTGCTGGCCTTCCTCGATGTGTTCCCGCAGTCCTTCGGCCACTCGCTGGTGATCCCGAAGCAGGTGCAGGCGCGCAATATCCTGGAAATCGACAGCGCCAGCCTGGCCAAGGTGATGGCCGTGGTGCAGCGCCTGACCCGCGCGCTGGTGGACGAGCTGCAGCCGGCCGGCGTGCAGGTGGCGCAGTTCAACGGCGCGCCGGCCGGGCAGACGGTGTTTCACATCCACATGCACGTGATCCCGCGCTTTACCGGCGAAAGCCTGGGCATCCACGCCAGCGCCAAGGCCGACCCGGCCGAGCTGGAGCAGCTGCAGGCACGCTTGCTGGCGCGTCTGGGCTGAGGGCGGCGCTGGTCGGTGAACCGTCCGGGCCGGGTTTATTGCTCCAGGGCCAGGGCGACATCCGGGCAGCGGGCTTCCTCGCTGACGGTCTGGCGCTTGAGCCATTGTTCGGCCTGGGTGTACCAGGCGGTATCGCTGGTATCCAGTTCGGCGATGGCCTCTTGAGAGCCGCTGGCCGCGGCCTTTTCCAGCCAGAGGCGGCGTTGGATCTGGTTGCTCGGCATGCCGCGGCCGATGCTGTAGGCATGGCTGAGGCCGTACTGGGCCTGTTCATGGCCGCCCAGGGCGGCCTTGCATAGCCACTGCAGGGCCTTGTCGTCGTTGCTGACGTAACGCTCGGCGAGGCCGTCGTCGCTGCTGATGTCCTGAATGCCGTTGTCGTCGGTCCAGTATTCCTCGGCGAGGAGGTACTGGGCGTGGGCGTTGCCCTGTACGGCGGCCTTTTCGAACCACTGCATGGCGATGAACTGCTGCTGCGGGTCGTCGCCCTGCAGCAGGTAGTCGACGCCCAGTTCCACCTGGGCCAGGTCGAGGCCCTGGTTGGCGGCCTGTTCCAGCAGGGGCAGGCGTTTGGCATCGCCGCCGGGGAGCAGTTCGTCGCGGTAGAGGATGGCCAGCTCGAAGGCCGCGCGGGCGACCCCCTGGTCCGCGGCCTGGGCATACCACAGCTCGCTGAGGGCGTAGGCCTGGCGGGTGTAGTACACATAGCCGAGGTTGAACTGGGCACAGGCATCGCCCACCGCGGCCTTGGCCTTGAGGGCCTCGACGCCGGGCGCATCGGCCGGGTCGACGACTATGGCGCAGGTGCTGGCCCAGGCGCTCCCGGCGCCGAGGCTGCCGAGCAGGGCCAGGCTGGCCAGCAGTCGTGGAAGATGGCGGGGGTACTGCATGGTGGGGCTCCTTGCCGGTTCCGGCTCTGCGGTGGGTGCTGGGCGGTTGGGTTGGGCGGGCTCGCCGCCAGGCTGGCGATGGGGCTAGAAGATCGTGTCGATCCTGCCGATCAGATTGGCCTTGGGCACCAGGCCGAAGATGCGGCTGTCCCTGGAGTTGTCGCGCGAGTCGCCCAGCATGAAATAGTGCCCGGCAGGTATGCGGGTGGGTGCCAGAGACCCGTAGCTGCCTCGCCCGGGGAAGAACGGCCGGCGAATGTAGGGTTCGGCAATCGCGACCTCATTGATGTAGACCTGATGGTCGTACATGGCCAGCAGGTCGCCGGGCAGGCCGATCACCCGTTTGACATAGCTGGCTGCGGTCTTGTCCGGGACCCGGAAGACCAGGATGTCGCCGCGTTTGGGCTCGCCCAGGACGTAGGGCCAGATGTTGCACAAGACCAGATCGCCCGATTCCAGTGTGGGCTGCATCGATTGCGAGGGCACCGAGTAGAGAACGAAGCCGAGCATGCGCGCCCGCGGGTCGAGGCTGGGGATGCCCAAGGGGTTGGCCAGGTAGTAGGCGGCTGCGGCCACGAGAATGCCGGCGAACAGTTTCCAGGGTTTGACGCGCATCGAGATCCTTCCGTGGTCTTGCCGGGCGTTCCGGCGCTGCGCTCCATGCGCGGGGTGCCGGCCGAGGTGGCGGGCAGGCTGGGGACGACATTAGCCATTCGCCGCAAGCCGCACAAGTTGCCCGTGGCGGGCTTGCCGGCTGGGCACGGGCGGACGTTCGCCCCGGCCCACGGCGCCGCTGCGCTGCAGATCTGCGCCGCGCCCGGCTTGTGGTGAGCGGCGCGAGCGCCAATACTGGGGCCGCATCTTCGATCGCCCAAGGAGGGCTTCCATGCGCTTGATCTCTGCGGTTCTGCCCCTGCTGTTGCTCGCCGGTTGTTCGTCCTTCCGTGCCGATCCCGAGGATGTGCGCCCGGTGCCGGCCGATCGGCTGCTGGCCTTTCAGGATGCGCGCGAGGGCGGCGGGCAGATCGTGGTCAACCGCGACCTGGGCATGATGGGCGGCGGCTGCTACGTGGCCATCGAGGTGGATCGCCAGGTGGCCGCGCGCATCGGCGTCGGTGAGGTGGCGAGCTTCCAGGTGCCGGCCGGCACCCGCGTGGTGGGCATCACCTTGGACAAGCAGGACGACACCCTGTGCAGCAAGGGCCGCCTGCTGCGCGAACTGGCCGTGCCGGTGAAGGCCGGCGAGAGTCATGCCTTTCGCATCGTCAGCCAGAACAAGGGCGGTTTCGACATCCTGCCCGAGCAGCCACGGCCCTGATCGCCCGTGCCGGCGAGCCTGGATGACCCGGGTTTGCCGGCCGGACGCCAGCGGATGAGCTGTGCCGGGCTGCTGCGCGGCCCGTCGGCTGCCGCGAGTGGTAAGGCTATGTCCCAATAGCGTGTTGCACAGGCCATCAAGCTTTAGTGGGAGCGGATTTATCCGCGATAAACAGGCAGCTCGGCGTAGGCCCTGATCGCGAATGAATTCGCTCCCACGAACAGCCAGAGCAGCCACCGCGAGCGCTTGAGCCAAACAACAGCGCGGCGTAGCAAGGCGTAACAGGTACATAGCCAGTGGTAACCCGCTTTACAACTCGAACAGCAGCAGGTTGCTGGTGCCGCTGAACAGCGCATAGCGACCGCTCTGCATGAACGAGCCCAGCTCCTGCTGGCTGGAGAGGTGGTCCTTGAGCGAGCCGTCGCGCCGGTCAAGCAGGTACAGCTGATCCTCGGCGCTGCGCAGGAACAGGGTGTTCCCGGCGAAGTGAAGGGAGCTGTCGCTAAGCTCGCTGCCCAGCTGGACCTGCCATTGCGGTTGGCGGTTACGCAGATCTATGGCCTGCAGATCGCTGTTGGCGCTGCTGTGGAGATAGAGCAGGTGCGCGTCGGCATCGAGATGGGGCGTCTGGCTCTCCTGGAAGCCGAGCCGCCACAGCGTCTTGCCGTTGTCCGTGGCCAGGGCCTGCAGGCTGTGCTGCTCTTCGTCGAGGACGTACAGCTGGTTGCCGGCGAGCAGGCTGCCACTGGCACCCATGGGGCGTTGCCAGAGCGCCTTGCCGTTGCTGTCGAAGGCCTGCACCCGGCCCTCGCCGTCGAGCAGGAACAGGCGGTTATCTACGCTGCGCAAGGCTTGGTAGCCCTCACCTTGCAGTTCGAGCCGCCAGCGTTCGTCACCGCTGGTGCGGTCGATGGCGACCAGCTGGAAATCTTCTTCGATCCATACCAGCAGGTCGCCCAGCACGGTCAGGTCGCTGGCCAGGCCTTGCTGCTCGAAACGGGCCAGGGTCTTGCCGTTGCTCGTGTCGATTGAGTGGATGAAGAAGGCTTCGTCGGCCAGGTAGATCTGCCCGCCGGCGAGGGCCTGGCTGCTTATCTCGCTATCCAGATCGCGTTTCCACTGCGCCTTGCCCGTGCGCAGGTCGACCGCGTGGAGGACGCTCGTGCCGCTGCTGAACAGTGCCTGGTCGGCCGTGCTGGCGAGCAGGTGCAGGCCCTCGCTGGCCCGGTTGTAGGACCAGGTCATGGCGCGGGCAGGCTTGCCCTGCGGGCTGTGCAGGTTGTCCAGGCGCAAGTGGCTGACCAGCTCGACGCGGCTGCCGGTATTGGGCTCCGGATTTTTCGCCAGTTGCCGGTGGCAGGCGCGATAGGCGCTTTCATCGAACTCGGGTTCGCTGGCGCGTGCGGCGAGCAGGGCGTTGAACTGGGCTTCGACATAGGGGGGCAGGTCCGTGCCCTGCAGGCGCTGGTTGATCAGGCGCTGGCGTTCGGGGTCGTTGTCCTCGTAGCCATCCTCGAAGAACAGCCCGTCGATGCAGTGGATCTGGGTCTGGTACCAGCCGAGCTGTTGTTCATCGAGGGCGGCATAGGCGTTGCTGTGGTCGGCTGGCGCCGCCTTGGCCGGGCAGGCCTGGGTTTGCTGGCTGAGCTGGCCGGCAGCGTTCGCGCACAGGTACTGGGTGGCATGGCAGGCCTGGCTGATGCTGGCGAGCAGGAGAAATCCCCGCAGGGAAAGTGATAAACGCATCCTTGTGTTCCTGGCAGATGCCCATGGCGTGGGCGACGCGGCATTCTAAGCAATGCCGCGGGCAAGGGCCGGTCGACATGCCCAGGCCATGCTCGGCGTCACGCTATCGGCGCTTGCCCGCGCCGGCCATGGGCGGCTCCGCTCAGCGCACCACGCCACGCCCGGTGAAGTGCAGGTGGGCGAAGTGGCCGTGGCTGTTCTGCGCCTGGATGTGGATCGGCCCCTGGGTCTGGTAGCTGCCGCTGGCCATTTCCGCTTCGTTGAACTCGAAACCGTCGGGCAGTACCAGGCGCACGCGCTGGGCTTCGCCGCTGACCGGGTTGCGGATCGGTTCGCCACTGGCTTCCAGCACCTCGGGAATGCGCACCCGGGCCTGGCGCCCGTCGACATCGACGCTCAGCTCGATGGCGACGAACTGGGGTTCGTGCATCTCGCTGATGGTGCCGGCGAACACATTGAACACGGTGGCGCCGGGATCGGTTTCGGCTCCGGAGAGAATGGTCAGCAGGGCGTTGCGCTGTTCGGCGCTGGCGCGCTGGTCGATGAATACCTGGCAGCGGCCGTTGCCTTCGTGGATGGCGCCCGGCCAGGCGAACATGCCGACCCAGCACAGGCCGTCGAGAACGGTTTCGTTGAAGTGGCCCCGGTCGATGCGCATCGACACCACGGCTTCACACTTGCCGCGGCTGGGCCGGGCGCTGAATTGGCAGGGGCAGCCCCAGTCGCAGTTGCAGGTGACGAATTCGTCGCCCTGCATCCGCCAGTCGGCCATGGACATGGCGTCCTCCTTCCCGCCGCAGCGGGGTTGGCAATCCCCCATCAGTCAGGCTAACCCCGGGGCCGGGTGGGCGGGGCGCGAGCCGACTAAAGGCGGCCGCCGGCTCAGCGGTACTTGGCCAGGATCGCCTCAAATTCGCCGTCCTGCTTCATCCGCACCAGGGCGCGCAGCAGGCGCATGGTCGGCACGTCCGGCTCGTCGCGGACGATGCAGGCGATCGGGTCGGCGCTCACTTCGCCCACTGCCTGCAGCTTGCGTTCGGCGGGCTGCCGGCGGTTGTACCAGTCGAGGGACAGTTCATTGCTGACGGCGTAGCGGTAGCGCCGCGCCTGCAGCTTGTCCAGGGCCTGTTCCTGGGTGCGGGCGTCGTCGCGGCGCAGCCGGCCGCTGGCGAACAGCGCGTGCAGCCGCGGATAGCTGAAGCCCAGCACGGTGCCGATCGTTTCGCCCGGCAGTCGGCGCGGATCGAGTGCGGCGCCGTCGCGGCGGCTCACCAGCAGGTCGCGCTGGACCATGAAGGGCACGCTCCAGATGTACTGGTGATGGGACTCCTGCAGCCAGTCCTGGGTGACGTAGCAGCGCACGTCGATCTCGCCGCGCACCAGCACCTGCTGCACGCGCAGGCGCGGCATGACCAGCAGTTCGGCGCGCCGCCCGACCTTCTGCGCCAGGCGGGTCTGCAGGTCGTAGAGAATGCCGCCGGTGGCGCGCCGGTCATCGATCTGCATCATCGGCATGGCCCAGCTGTCGGTCACGGCAAAGCGCAGCGGCCGCTCCTCGGCGGCGAGGGCGGCGCTCAACAGCAGGAGGGCGAGCGACAATAGATGCATGGCGATGGCGGGTGGCGGCCTGGGGCTCGGGGTGCGGGGGCGCGCGCCACAGCTTACCGAGAAACCGGCTCGGTGGTCCTGTGCCGGCTTCAACGGGTCAGCGGCAGGGCCAGGCCCATCGCCGTGAACAGGCCGCCGCAGCCGCGGTTGAAGACCTTGCCGCTGCGCTCCAGCCAGGGGCGGATGCGCTGGGCCATGCGTGCCAGGGCATATTCCACCAGGCCTTCGACCAGGGCGAAGGTCAGCGCCATGACGGCGAACTGCAGCCAGAGGTCCGCCGCCGGGTCGAGGAACTGCGGCAGGAAGGCGGCGTAGAACAGGATCACCTTGGGGTTGGAGACTGCCGCCAGCAGGCCCTGGCGCAACAGCTGCGGACCGGGCCTGGCGGCTGCCGGGGCGAGCGCGGCCAGGTGCAGGGGCGGGGCGCGCCAGAGCTGCACGCCGAGCCAGATCAGGTAGGCGCCGCCGAGCCACTTGAGCAGGATCAGCGCGTCGACCGAGGCCTGCAACAGGGCGGCCAGGCCGAACATCGACAGGGCCATCAGCAGCACGAAGCCGAGCACGCCGCCGCTCACCGTCCACAGGGTGCGGCGGTGGCCATACAGGGCGCCGTGGCTGAGGGCGAGCAGGCCGTTGGGGCCGGGCGTCAGCGCCAGGCCGATGACGGCGCCAAGGTAGATGAGCCAGGTGTGCAGGGCCATGTTCGATCCCCAGGCGGCCGGGAGGCCGATCATCCAGCAGACCCTAGCCCATGGGCGCCGCGTCGCACAAGGCCGGGCGCCTGCCGTGGTGGCCGTTATGCCCTGCTTTATGGCGGGGGAGGCCTGTGCCCCCGGCGGGCTGGCGAGCATCTCTCCTAGCAGGGATGCAGTCGCCGGCAGTCTGTCGGGGCAGCGCCGGGCGCCCGGCTGTGGCACACTCTGCCGCTTACGACAGGCGTGCCGCCACCGGCGTTGCCGCTTTGCCGGTCCAAGAATTTCTGCCCGCGGCTGGCCGCGGGCCTATCGCACACCTGGTCGCCCGCGCGACCCAGACCAAGAGGAACGCCCCGTGCACAAAGCCGTAATCAGTGGCACTGGCCTGTATACCCCGGCTAACAGCATCTCCAACGAGGAGCTGGTGGCTTCCTTCAACAGCTACGTTCAGCAGTTCAACAGCGACAACGCCGCCGCCATCGAGCGTGGCGAGGTCGAGGCGCTGAGCGAGTCCAGCGTGGCCTTCATCGAGAAGGCGTCGGGCATCAAGAGCCGCTACGTGATGGACAAGGCCGGCATTCTCGACCCGCAGCGCATGACCCCGCGCATCCCCGAGCGGTCCAACGACGAGTGGGGCATCCTCTGCGAGATGGCCGTCGGCGCCGCCAAGCAAGCCCTGCAGCGCGCCGGCAAGACCGTCGCCGATATCGACGGGGTGATAGTCGCCTGCTCCAATCTGCAGCGCGCCTACCCGGCGGTGGCCATCGAAGTGCAGGCGGCCCTCGGCATCCAGGGCTGGGGCTACGACATGAACGTGGCCTGCTCCTCGGCCACCTTCGGCCTGCAGGCGGCGAACAACGCCGTGCAGACCGGCCAGGCCCGCGCCGTGCTGATGGTCAACCCGGAGATCTGCACCGGCCACCTGAACTTCCGCGACCGCGACAGCCACTTCATCTTCGGCGATGCCGCCACCGCGGTGATAGTCGAACGCGCCGACCTGGCGACCTCGGCCCACCAGTGGGACATCGTCGGCACCAAGCTGCTGACCCAGTTCTCCAACAACATCCGCAACAACTTCGGTTTCCTCAACCGCGCCGCGGAAGAGGGCATCGGTGCCCCGGACAAGCTGTTCGTCCAGGAAGGCCGCAAGGTGTTCCGCGATGTCTGCCCGATGGTCGCCGAGCTGATCGCCGCGCACCTGGCCGAGAACCAGCTGAATGTCGGCGACGTGAAGCGCTTCTGGCTGCACCAGGCCAACCTCAACATGAACCTGCTGATCGCCCGCAAGCTGCTCGGCCGCGACGCCGAAGAGGGCGAGGCGCCGGTGATCCTCGACACCTACGCCAACACCAGTTCGGCCGGTTCGGTGATCGCCTTGCACAAGCACCAGGACGACCTGCCCAGTGGCGCGCTGGGCGTGCTCAGCTCCTTCGGTGCGGGTTACTCCATCGGCAGCGTGATCCTGCGCAAGCACTGAAAATCAACTTAATGTCTGCTGCGCTTGGTCATGCTGCGTTGAAAACAGGCTCGGACAGTGGCTTGCCACTGAACGCCCAAGGGGCGACCCGTGAGGGCGAACGGAGTGAGTACTGCTCATTTACAACACGTAAACTCCGCGCCCTCGCCTGTTTGACCAGCCTGCGGCTGTTACTGCGTATCGCCGCCTGCCCTGCGCTCGCGACGACCTTAAGCTGATTTTGTCTATGCCTATGAGCGATGATGATCTGCTGCCGCGCCTGCTGGCGGGCGAGCAGCAGGCCTTCCGCGAGCTGGTGGCGACCTACCAGGGCGCCATGCGCGCGGTGGCCTATGCCATAGTCGGCAGCCGCAATGCCGACGAGGTGGTGCAGGACGCCTGGCTGGCCGTGGTGCGCAATCTGGACGGCTTCCAGTGCCGCTCCAGCCTGAAGACCTGGCTGCTGACCATCACCGCCAATACCGCCAAGAGCCGCCTCAAGCAGCATCGCCGCGAGGTGCTGCTGGATGACCTGCCGGCGCCCCATGGCACGCTCGGCGACGAACGTTTCGCCGCCAGCGGCCACTGGCAGACGCCGCCGCACGCCTGGCACGAGGATTCGCCCGAGGCCCTGCTGGGCGAGGACGAGCTGCGCCAGTGCCTGGAAAAGACCCTGGCCAGCCTCTCCGAGATGCAGGCCAGCGTGCTGCTGCTGCGCGAGCGCCAGGGCCTGGAGCTGGAGGAGATCTGTAATCTTCTCGAGCTTTCGCTCTCCAATGTGCGGGTGCTGCTGCACCGTGCCCGGCTCAAGGTGTTCGCCACCCTGGAGCATTTCGAGGAGACCGGCCAATGCTGAGCTGCAAGGAACTGGTAGCCCACTCCAGTGATTTTCTCGACGGCCAGCTGAGCCTGCGCGAGCGTCTGAGCGTGCGCGCGCACCTGGCCATGTGTCGCCACTGCCGGCGCTTCATCCGCCAGATGAAGGTGACCCAGGGCGTGCTGCGCGCCCTGCCCGAGACGGCCATCCCCGAGCTGGAGGCCCTGGCCGAGCGCCTGGCGCAACAGCGCCGCAAGCCCTGAGCGATCTGCCAGCCGGCGCTTTCTGCGGCCTGGGTGATGCTGGTGGCCACGGCTCCAGCCGCGATCTTTCGCGGATAAATCCGCTCCCACGAAGAGCGGGGGCCCTTAGCGCCTTAGCGTCGTTCGTCGGCCGGGCGTGTTCTACGGCAGCGGCTTCGGCCGCCATTGACCGGATCAACCCGTGCCCACTCGGCGCGCCGGCCAGGCGCAGAAAAAACTTTTCGCCGCGCTGTAACGCCCCGTAGTCTGCTGGGTCTAGTGTTGCGAGGGGGCCATGCCGGCCTCCAGCAACCAACCACCTCCGGAGAGACTCCATGAAACAGCTGAATACCGTTGTCGCCACCCTGGGCGCCGCCCTGCTGAGCACCGCCGCGCTCACCGCCCAGGCGGCCGGCAACCCGTTCGCCGCCGAGGAGCTGAGCAGCGGCTACAGCCTGGCGGCTCACGAGAAGGGCCACGAAGGTTCCTGTGGCGAAGGCAAGTGCGGTGGCGAGATGAAGGCCGCCGACGGCAGCAAGGCCGGCGAAGGCAAATGCGGTGGCGAGAAAGCCGCCAAGGAAGGCAGCTGTGGCGAGGAGGGCAAGATGGCCAAGGAAGGCAGCTGCGGCGCGGCAAAGGCCGAGTAAGGAACGGCGCACATGACCTCGCAGCCTTTCGTCAGTGGCGCCGGCCTCGGCCTGCGTCGCGGCCTGCTCCCGGCGCTGGTCGACAGCGCCGAGGGGCAGGTGGATTTCCTCGAAATCGCCCCGGAAAACTGGATCGGCGTGGGCGGGCGCTTCGCCCGCCAGCTGCGCAGCCTGAGCGAGCGCCTGCCGTTTCTCTGCCATGGTCTGTCGCTCAACCTCGGTGGCTTCGCTCCGCTCGATTTCGAGCTGCTCGAGGCCATCAAGGCCTTCCTCGACGAGCATGGCATCCGTGGTTACAGCGAGCACCTGTCGGCCTGTGCCGACGATGGCCAGCTGTACGACCTGATGCCGCTGTCGTTCAGCGACGAGTCGGTGCGCCGCGTCGCCGCGCGTATCCGCACGGTGCAGGAGGTGCTGCAGCGGCCGCTGATCATCGAGAACGTCTCGGCCTATGCGCGCCTGCCCGGCGAGCTGGACGAGGCCACCTTCATTCGCGCGGTGCTGGCGGAGGCCGATTGCCGGCTGCTGCTGGACATCAACAACGTCTACGTCAACGCGAGCAATTTCAGTTTCGACCCGCGCGCCTACATCGACGCCATGCCCGGCGAACGCATCGCCTACCTGCACATGGCCGGGCATTCCGACGAGGCCGCCGGCCTGAAGATCGACACCCACGGCGCGCCGGTGTGCGACCCAGTGTGGGCCCTGCTGGAACATGCCTACGCCCGCCACGGCGTGCGTCCGACCCTGCTCGAACGTGATTTCAACTTCCCGCCGCTGGCCGAGCTGTATGCCGAGGTGGCGCAGATCCGTGCCCTGCAGCAGCTGGCCGGCAGGCGCCGGGAGTCGGCGGCATGAACGCCGTGCAGGCCCAGGCGGCCTTCGCCGCGCGCATCCGCCAACCCGCGGCGCAGGTGCTGCTGGCGGGCATCCCCGGCGAGCGCATGGCGGTGTACGAGGCGCTGTTCTTCAACAATATCGAGAGCTTCCTGGACAGCGGTTTCCCGGTGCTGCGCCGGCTGTTCGAGGACGCGCGCTGGCAGCGCCTGGTGCGCAGCTTCATCGCCGGGCACTGCTGCCGCACGCCGTACTTCCTGCAGATCGGCGAGGAGTTCATCGCCTGGCTGCAGCAGGGCTTCGTCGCCGAGGCGGATGATCCACCGTTCCTCCTCGAACTGGCGCACTACGAGCGGGTCGAGCTGGCCCTGGATGTGGCCTGCGCGGAGCTGCCCGCGCACGGCTGGTCGCCCCTGGCCTGGCCGCTGGCCTATGTCTGGCCGGTGCAGCGGCTGAGCGCCGAATACCGCCCGGCGCAGCCGCCGGCCGAGCCGACCTGCCTGCTGGCCTGGCGTGATCGCGCGGACAAGGTGCGTTTCCAGCAGCTGTCGCCGTTCGCCTACCGCCTGGCCCTGCGCCTGCAGGCCGGCGAGGACAGCGCCGCGGCGCTGCCGGCCGTGGCCGAGGAAAGCGGCCTGGTCGCCGATGCGAGCTATTTCAACCATGCCCGTGCGCTGCTGGATGACTGGCGGCGCCAGGACATTCTCTTCTAGCGGAGCTGCCCATGCTGACCCTGCTCAATCGCCTCCAGGATGCCCTGGACGCCACGCGTCGCCTCGATTTTCTCGGCCCGTTGCTGCTGCGCCTGTACCTGGTGCCGATCTTCTGGATGGCCGGCACGCACAAGCTGGCCGACATGCCGGCGACCATCGCCTGGTTCGGCAACCCGGACTGGGGCCTGGGCCTGCCGTTCCCCACGCTGCTGGCCTGGCTGGCGGCGCTGACCGAGACGGGTGGGGCGCTGCTGTTGCTGTTCGGCCTGGCCCTGCGCTGGATCAGCATCCCGCTGATGGTGACCATGCTGGTGGCGATCGCCAGCGTGCACTGGCCGTTCGGCTGGCAGGCGATCGCCGATCCGTCCGCGCCCTTCGCCAACGAACGGGTGCTGGCCTCGGTGGAGAAGCTCGAACGGGCGCGCGCCCTGCTCAAGGCGCACGGCAACTACGACTGGCTGACCAGCAGCGGCAAGCTGGTGGTGCTGAACAACGGCATCGAGTTCGCCGCCACCTACCTGCTGATGCTGCTGGCGCTGTTCTTCACCGGGGCCGGGCGCTGGGTCAGCCTGGACTACTGGTTGGCACGGCGCTGGCGCCGCCCCTGAGCCGAAATGACCCGGGTTTTTCCCGCCCGAGGCCGGCCCGGCGCCCCGGCGCGGGGCGCCTGAAGGGCGCCGGGACGTGCTCTGACTTTGCTTATTAGTAAACGGAGTAAAAAGTTCCGCTGTCATCGAACTTTCATATATCAGAAACCGGGCTGAAATAACCCCCCGCCAAGATTCCCCTCCAGCACCAAGGGCAGTTGCCCGCGTGTTTTCAACGCAAAAGACCAATAGGGGAATTTTCGATGATCCGTAAGCACTTCGCCGGTTTCGTAACCAGCGCCCTGGCTCTGGCCGTTTCCGCCCAGGCTTTCGCCGGCACCGTGACCACTGACGGTACCGACATCGTTATCAAGACCAAGAGCGGTCTGGAAGTCGCCACCACCGACAAACAGTACAGCTTCAAGCTGGGTGGCCGTCTGCAGGCCGACTTCGATCAGTTCGACGGTTTCTATACCAAGAACAACGACGCGGGCAACGAAGCCTATTTCCGTCGCGCTCAGCTGGAACTGGGCGGCAACTACAAGGACTGGCGCTACCAGATCAACTACGACTTCGCCGACAAGTCGGGTTCGAGCCAGAAGTTCGACGAAGCCACCATCACCTACACCGGCTTCACTCCGATCAACATCAAGATCGGTCGTTTCGACCCCGACTACAGCCTGGAAAAAGCCACCAGCTCCAAGTGGGTCACCGCCATCGAGCGCTCCTCGGTACTGGACCTGGCTTCCTGGACCACCGACCACGAAGACGGCATGGGCGTGCAGGTCAACGGCACCTACGGCGGCATGTTCTACGGTTCGGCCAGCGTCCAGCAGCAGGACAAGGGCGACTACCTGGAAGACAGCGACGGCAAGGACGTCAACAGCTTCTTCGCCCGTGGCGTGATCGCCCCGATCGTCAGCGAAACCCAGGTGCTGCATTTCGGTCTGGACTACGCGACCCGTACCTACGGCGGCGCCAAGGCTTTTGACGGCAAGATCGACAGCCGTCTGGGCGTACGTGGCGTCGACCAGGGCGGTTCGAGCAACACCGGCAAGGTGCTGCTGGCCGGTGCCGATGGCAACGCCGCAGGCTTCGACGACGACAGCGTGGTCGGCCTGGAATTCGCCTACATGTACGGCCCGTTCTCGGTGCAGAGCGAATACCTCAAGCGTGACCTGACCGGCGCCGATGACAATGGCGATCGCGAAGCCACCGGCTACAACGCCCAGCTGGCCTACACCCTGACCGGCGAATCGCGCGTGTACAAACTCGATGGCGCCAAGTTCGACACCATCAAGCCGGCTGACAAGCAGTACGGTGCCTGGGAAGTGTTCTACCGCTTCGACAACCTGACCGTCGAGGATGACGACGAGAACCTGGGCGTGGCCGGTATCGACGAAACCACCGCCGACGTCCACACCCTGGGTGTGAACTGGTACGCCAACGAAGCCGTCAAGCTGTCGCTGAACTACCTGATGACCAAGTCGGATGCCGAAACCGTTGCCGTGCAGAAGCGTGGCGAGCATGACGACGACGATGGCCAGGCCATCTCCCTGCGTGCCCAGTACGTGTTCTAAGTCAGACCCCATCATCTGACTGCTCCTTTAAGCCCCGCCATTGGCGGGGCTTTTTTTCGTCCCGGGGAAAAGGGACACTGCGGCATGCCCGTACAGACCCTCGATTCGATCCGCCAGATCGCCGCCGCCGACTGGGATGCGCTGCTGCCCGGCGCCGCCCAGCCCTTCCTGCGCCATGCCTTCCTCGCTTGCCTGGAGGACAGCGGCAGCGCCGTGGCCGCCACCGGCTGGCAACCCAGCCATCGCCTCTGGCGTGACGCGGGCGGCGAGCTGCGCGCCATCCTGCCGGCCTGGATCAAGAGCCACTCGCACGGCGAATACGTGTTCGACTGGGGCTGGGCCGAGGCTTGCCAGCGTGCCGGCATCGCCTACTACCCCAAGCTGCTGACGGCCGTGCCGTTCTCGCCGGTGGTCGGCCCGCGCCTGCTCGGCGCCCCGGCGGCCTGTGCCCAGCTGCTGCAGGCAGTGAGCGCCACGCTGGGGGAGCAGGGCCTGTCGAGCTGGCACCTGAACTTCACCGAACCGGCCGAGGCGGCGCTGCTGGCCCGCCAGCCGGGCTGGCTGCAGCGCAGCGGTTGCCAGTTCCACTGGTTCAACCGCGGCTACCGCGACTTCCAGGATTTTCTCGACGGTTTCGCCTCGCGCAAGCGCAAGCAGGTGCGCAAGGAACGCGAACTGGTGGCCGGGCAGGGCCTGGAGTTCACCTGGCTGGCCGGAGATGAGCTGAGCGAGGCGCAGTGGGACTTCGTCTATCGCTGCTACGCCAACACCTACTGGCTGCGCGGCCAGTCGCCCTACCTGAGCCGCGAATTCTTCAGCCTGCTGGCCGAGCGCATGCCCGCCGCCATTCGCGTCAACCTGGTGCAGCAGGGCACGCGGCCGGTGGCCATGGCCTTCCTGCTGCGCGATGCTGAATGCCTTTACGGGCGCTACTGGGGCTGTTTGCAGGAGTCCGCCAACCTGCACTTCGAGACCTGTTTCTACCAGGGCATCGAACAGGCGATTGCCGGCGGGCTGCAGCGTTTCGACGCCGGGGCGCAGGGCGAGCACAAGCTGGTGCGTGGCTTCGAGCCGGTGCTGACGCAGTCCTGGCATTACCTGGAGCATGCCGGCCTGCGCGCGGCGGTGGCGGATTTCCTGCAGGAAGAGCGCGAGCATGTCCTGGCTTATCTGGAGCAGGCCCGGCAAGCCTTGCCCTACCGGCGTGGCTGAGCCAATAGCTCGCCGGGTGGGGGCTTCAGCGTAGGGGGCGCCGCGCGCACCAGACAAGCCGCAGAGGGTCCCCGGCGCGCATGGCGCACCCTACGGGAGCACGTGAGCCGGTGCCAGGGCGCAACGGCGAAAACCCGGCCCGGGATTGCCCCGGGCCGGGTCGATACGGCGCTGGCGATCAGCCCTTGGCCGGGGTGATGCCGTTGTTGATCTGGAACTGCTTGATCAGTTTTTCCGGCTTCTTCTCTTCTTTCTGCAGCAGGTAGACCACGCGCTCGCCGTTCGGGCCGCTGGCGACCTCGGTGTGGCGGAAGATCGGCTCGCCGATGGTGTTCACGTCGACCATGTCGCCGTAGCGCTGGCCCACATAGATGATGCCTTCCTGACGGATCTCGCCGTAGAAGCTGGCGGCCGGCGGCAGGCTGCGGTTGAGGAACTGGTAGGCGGCGATCTTGTTCAGATCCTTGCCCTGATCCTCGGCGCGCAGGGCCAGCACGATGTTCTGGCCGTACTTGTCCTTCTGCTGCAGATCTTTCAGGTAGGGCGCCTTGCCGCTGACGAGGAAGTCACGGTAGACCGTGGCGTCGTCGAACAGGTAGAGGCTTTCCTCGGTGCGCACCTGGTACCAGTCTTCGTTGTTCAGGCTTTCCGCCTTCGGCGCCGGAGCCTGGCTGCTGCAGGCGGCCATGGCCGCGGCCAGCAGAGCGATGGATACAGGTTTGAACATGGATTTCACGGACATCAAATTACCTCCCCAGGACGAATGGCAAGAGAGTCTCGCTGCGCCAGGTGACGAAATGATGACGTTTGCATAACAGGCTCGATTATCGCCGCAGCACAACACCGGCCTTTCGCCGGGGCGGGCGCGAATGCGGTCACGCCAGGCGGCGGTCGATCCCCGTATGATCCGCGCCTGTTCAACAGGGATGAGCCAAGAGGGCGCAACGGATGAAAAACTACCTGAATCAATGGGCCGCCCTGGCCCTGCTGTTTGTTCTGGGGACCCTGGCCGGGTGTTCCACCCACGGCCGTGACATCGGCGCGGCGGCCGCCGAGTCCGCCACCGCGGCGCCGAGCGCGCCGGTGCAGGGCAAGGCCTCCGGGCGCCTGCTGGTGTGGACCGCCGATTTCTCCCTGCAGGTGCAGGACATGGGCAAGGCCCGCAGCCAGCTCAGCGAGCGCATGCTGGCGCTGGGCGGCTATGTCGAGGAGAAGAGCGACTACGGCGATCACAGCCAGAGTTTCGTCTTCCGCGTGCCGGCGGATGCCTTCGAGACGGCCCTGGGCAGCGTCGAGCAGAGCGGCAAGGTGCTCTCGCGCCACGTCAAGGGCGAGGACGTCACCGAGCAGTATGTCGACGTGGAAACCCGCCTGCAGAACAACATCGCCCTGCGTGACCGCCTCAAGGAGCTGCTCGGCAAGGCCAGGGACATCCAGGACATCCTGCAGATCGAGAGCGAGCTGAACCGCATCCAGTCGGAGATCGACTCCATGCAGGCGCGCATGCGCATCCTCAAGGACCAGATCCAGATGGCCACGATCCGCGTCGAGCTGCGCCAGCAGGAGGCGCCGAAGCCGGCGACCATCTACGGGCCGCTGGGCTACCTGTACAAGGGCACCGAGTGGTTCGTGACCAAGCTGTTCATCATCCGCGAGTGAGGCTGGCTGCCATGGCGACCAGCCGGGCATGATTGCAGCCATGTACCTGTTACGCGTTGCTGTTGTTTGGCTCAAACGCTCGCGGTGGCTGCTCTGGCTGTTGGTGGGAGCGAATTCATTCGCGATCAGGGCCTACGCCGAGCCGCCTGTTTATCGCGAATAAATCCGCTCCCACTAAAGCGCGATGGCCTGTGCAACAGGGAACTGGTACATAGCCATGATTACGCTTCTTGCCGACGGAGGGCGCAGCAGATGGACGACACATTCCTGATCATCCCCGGCTACGGCGGCTCCGGCCCCGCGCATTGGCAGAGCCGCTGGCAGCAGGCCGATCCGCGTTTTCGCCGGGTCGAGCAGCGCGACTGGTGGCGCCCTGTGTGCAGCGAATGGGTGGCGGCGCTGGAGCAGGCGGTCGCCGCCAGCGGCCCGCATACCGTGCTGGTCGCCCACAGCCTGGGCTGCGGGCTGGTGGCGCACTGGGCGGCGCAGACCCGCCTGACGATCCGCGCCGCCATGCTGGTGGCCCCGCCGGACCCGGAAGGCCCGGCCGCGCAACTCGGCATCGACGGCTTCGTGCCGGTGCCCGACCTGCCGCTGGCCTTTCCCAGCCTGCTGGTGGCCAGCAGCAACGACCCCTTTTCCAGCCTGGAACACGCCCACGGCGCGGCGCAGCGTTGGGGCAGCCGCTGGGCCAATATCGGCGCGGCCGGGCATATCAACGGCGACAGCGGCCTGGATGACTGGCCGCAGGGACGGGCGCTGCTGCAGTCGTTGCTGGACTGAGGCGGCGTGCCTGCCGACTTGTGGTTAACTTGGCGTCCTGCAATTGCACATCACACAGGCCCACCGTGAGCGAACAAGCGAAGAACCCCCTGCATGGCATCACCCTGGAACAGCTGCTCACCGAACTGGTGGCGCGCTACGGCTGGGATGGCCTGGCCAAGCGCATCGACATCCGCTGCTTCAAGAGCGATCCGAGCATCAAGTCGAGCCTGACCTTCCTGCGCAAGACGCCCTGGGCGCGGGAGAAGGTCGAGGCGCTGTTCGTGCAGATGCGCAGCAAGGGCTGAGCTGATCCAGCATCCTTCCGCGATAACCCGCATTCAGCGATTGCGCACCTGGGGCGCGCTCAGCGGCAGCGCGCAGCCGGTCTGGGCGCCGGCCTGCAGGTAGGGACTGAGGATCGGCGCCATGCCCTTGAGCACCTGCACCGGCAGCGCCGAGGTGAAGCGGAAGTTCTCCGCCGCCTGGCCCGGCACGAAGGCGGTGAGGGTGCCGAAGTGGCGCGGGCCGAGGTAGAAGACGAAGGTGGCGGTGCGGTTCAGCGCCCGTGAGCTGAGCACGTGGCCGCCGCGGGTGACGCTTTCCACCCGGTTGTCGCCGGTGCCGGTCTTGCCGCCGAGGGTCAGCGGGCTGCCGTCGGCCAGGCTGAAGCTGCCGTGCAGGCGTCGCGCGGTGCCGGCTTCGACCACCTGCGACAGGGCTTCGCGCAGGGCCGCGGCGACTGCCGAGGGCAGCACCCGCTCGCCGCGCTGGGCGTTCTGCAACAGGTGGGTCTCGTAGGGCGTGGCGCTGGCGAACTGCAGGGTGTCGATGCGCACGCTGGGTTGGCGGATGCCGTCGTTCTGGATGATCCCCATCAGCTCGGCCAGCGCCGCCGGGCGGTCGCCGGAGCTGCCGATGGCGGTGGCCAGCGACGGCACCAGGTGGTCGAACGGATAGCCCAGCCGTTGCCAGCGCTGGTGGATATCGAGGAAGGCCTCCACCTCCAGCATGCTGCGGATGCGGCTGTCGCGGGCGCTCTTGTGGCGGCTCTTGAACAGCCAGCCGTAGACCTCCTGGCGCTCCTTGCCGCTGGCCGCCACGGCGTCCTTGAAACTGGCCTGCGGCTGCTCGATCAGGTAGCCCAGCAGCCACAGCTCCAGCGGGTGCACGCGGGCGATATAGCCCTGGTCGGGCAGGCTCCAGGCGCCGGGACCGTAGTCCAGGTAGAGGCTGTGGATCTTCTTGTCGGTCAGCCTGGCCTGCGGCAGGTGGGCCTCGAGGAAGGCGGCGAAGGTGGCTTCGTCCACCTCGGGCATCAGGTAGCGGTGCACGGCGGCCAGGCGGGTGGGCGTATGGCGCAGGCCGTCGAGGAAGGTGTCGAGGCGTTCCTGGGCCGTCTTGCCCTGGTACTTGCGCCAGAAGCGCAGGAGGAAGGTGGTGCCTTCGCGGTCGGCGAAGCGCTTGAGGTAGTCGGCGCGCAGCGGGTTCTTGTCGTCGCCCAGCAGCTCGGCGCTGTTGCTCTCGCCGTGGTAGGTGCTGTAGCGCACCAGGTCGCGCAGCAGGCGGATGAACGGCAGGTTGATCGACTCGCGCAGGGCCTCGCGCAGGGTGGGGATGCGGCCGTTGTCCTCGCGCTTGAAGTTGCTGAAGCTGTGCAGCCCGCCGCCGGTGAAGAAGCGCTCGTAGGGGCTGGCCGAATACTTGCGCTCCAGGGCCGCGTCGAGCAGGGCGCGCAGGTCCAGCCCGGGCTGGGCGATCAGCTGGTCGAGGGCCCAGCGGGTCAGGTGGTCCTGGGCGGCCACCTCGACCTGGCGCAGCTGCTCGGCGCTCTGCCCGGCGTAGCGGGCGTGCAGCTCGGCCATCACCTCCAGGTAGGTGGTCAGCACGCGCAGCTTGGCGGTGGAGCCCAGTTCCAGTTTGCTGCCCTCGTTGATGTCGAAGGGCTGGTCGGTGTTGTCGGTCTGCACCCGCACCCGCGCGCCGGCCGGGGTGCGTTCGAACAGGGTGAAGCTGTAGCGCACCTCGGCGGTCTTTTCCGGCGACAGCAGGCGTTCGCCGTACAGGCCGATCTGCCCGGCGAACTCGGGGTCGGCCAGCTGCCGCAGGTAGGCGCTGACCTGCTGCTGCAGCTCGGCGTTGAGCGTGCTGCTGGCGGCCAGGTCGAGGCGGTCGAGGTCGTACAGCGGCAGGTCGAGCAGGTTGGACAGGCGCGTGCGCGCCACGCTGATGCCCTTGTTGCTCTGCACCGGCTGGATCGCCGGGTGCAGCGCCAGGTCGCGAAAATGCAGGGTCTGCCCCAGCGCCGCGTCGCGCAGGGCCCAGCCGATCACCCCGCCGGCGGCCAGCACGCGGATATGGCTGTCGGTCAGGGCTTCCAGCTCGCGGCGGCCCTTGGTCAGGTAATAGGACGGGCGGCGCTGGGCGATCATCAGCGCCAGCACCTGGCGCAGGGCCTGGCCGCGCTCGCTGTCGCGCACCTGCGGGGTGCGCTGCGGGTCGAGCAGGGCATTGACCTGGGCGAAGTCGGCGCCGAACCACACCCGCAGGCCGTCGGCCAGGCCGTGCACTTCGCCATGCCCGGGGGCGGCGGAGAGCGGCACGCTGTTGAGGTAGTCGCGCACTATGGTCTGGCGCGCGGCGAGGCTGTCCGGGCCCTGCTGGTAGGCGCGCACGCTGGCGGAAACCATCTGCCGCAGCTTGTCGCGGGCGGAGGGGGTGCGGCCGTCCGGCGAGTGGCGGTATTTCTCCAGCTGGGTGGCCAGGGTGCTGCCGCCGGCCGACTGCTCCTGCACCCCGAACAGCTTGCCGAGCTGCGACAGCGCGGCCTTGGCGAAGCGCGGCCAGTCCACCGCCGGGTTGGCCTGGGGCTGGTCGGGGTCGAGCAGGTGGCGGTTCTCGATATACAGCAGGCTGCCGACGATCAGCGGCGGGATCTCGGCGAAGCTGGCGTACAGCTGTTGCGGGTAGCGGAACTGGTACAGCGGCAGGCCGCGGCAGTCACTGATGGTCAGGCCGGCCTGCGGCTTTTCGCGAAACGGCGGGAAGTAGCCGCTCTGGCTGTAGTCGAGCAGGGCGGGGGAGAAACGCACCTGCTCGGCGACCAGGAAGCCGCGTTGCTGCAGGCGCTCCAGCAGCTGCGGCAGGCTGGCGTAGCCGAGGCGCTTGTCGAACGGCCCGGCCGCCGGATAGTGGATCGCCGTGCTCGGCCCGGGTTGCAGCTGGTAGCTCAGCTCGGCGGCGTAGCGGCTGAATTCGCGGGCCTGCAGCCTGGCCGTGTCCAGCTCCTGGCGCAGGGCCAGGCCGAGGCCGGCGAGGGCGGCCAGCAGGGCGAGCCACAGCCAGGTCTTGCGGCGTTTGCGCGGCGGCGGTTTTTGCGGCGACGACAGGGGCTCGGAGTCGCCCACGGGGCGCGCGGTCTGCGGTGCGTTTGACTGCCATAGAACGCCCATGGGGATCGGCCTGGCCACCCGGGAAGCAAGCTCTTGCTGCAAGCTTAGCCGCGCTCTGCGCGGGCGGCGGCTTTTTGCTGGGGGCGCGGGGCGCCGGGGGGCGTGCCTCGCGGCCGAAGCCGCTCCTGCGAGGCACCGGCCGGCCCGTAAAAAGCTATGTCCCAATAGCATGTTGGATGGGCGCATGCCATCCGTGGGCGCGAGCTCTGCATCGTAGGGTGCGCCGTGCGCACCTGATGGCCTCGGAGCACCCTGCTGAGCTGATTGCCGAGCGGGCTGATGGTTTGGGTTTCGCCCACCCGGGCGACTTACTTTTCTTTGTTTGCGCAAAGAAAAGTAAGCAAAAGAAAGCGCACCCCGGCATTCGGCCCTGCGCTTCGCTTCGGGTGCCCTCCCTCCGGTGCCGCTCCGGGGGCCGGCTTACAAGGGCCATCCCTGGCCCTTTAAGCCTCTCGCCGCATCCCTGCGGCTCGTCCCCCTGCGCAACACCTCCACTCGGCCTCCTGACGGGGGCTCGGGCTCCGAGCTGCTTGATGGCTCGTTCTTGCCGCTACGCGGATTTGGTTTCCACCCTGCAAGCCATGGCGCCGCATACAACACGCTATTGGTACATCGCCCGTAAAAACCGTTACGCCGCCGGCTCGAAACTGTCGGCCCGGGCCATGGCCCACATGCGCGGGTAGAACTCGCCGGAAGCCTCGCCGCCGAGCAGCTCGCCGGGTTTGAGGAACACGTGCAGCTGCGAGTACAGCTTGATCTCGCTGGCCGACATGCGCCGCACCAGGTGCCTGGCCTCGATCTGCGCGGGGTGGCTGAGGCCGGCGGCGGCGAGCATCTCGGCCAGGGCCTTGAGGGTGTTACGGTGGAAGTTGTGCACCCGCTCGGCCTTGTCCGGCACCACCAGGGCGCGCTGGCGCAGCGGGTCCTGGGTGGCCACGCCGGTCGGGCACTTGTTGGTGTGGCAGGACTGCGACTGGATACAGCCGATGGCGAACATGAAGCCGCGCGCCGAGTTGGCCCAGTCGGCGCCCAGGGCCAGCACGCTGGCGATGTCGAAGGCGCTGACGATCTTGCCGCTGGCGCCGAGCCTGATCTTGTCGCGCAGGCCGCAGCCGACCAGGGTGTTGTGCACGAACAGCAGGCCCTCGCGCAGCGGCACGCCGATATGGTCGGTGAACTCCAGGGGCGCGGCGCCGGTGCCGCCTTCCTTGCCGTCGATCACGATGAAGTCGGGGAGGATGGCGCTTTCCAGCATGGCCTTGGCGATGCCCATGAACTCCCAGGGATGGCCCAGGCAGAACTTGAAGCCGATCGGCTTGCCGCCCGACAGCTCGCGCAGCCGGGCGATGAACTGCAGCAGTTCCAGCGGCGTGGAAAACGCGCTGTGGCGCGCCGGCGAGATGCAGTCCTGGCCCATCGGCACGCCGCGGGTCAGGGAGATTTCCGCGGTGACCTTGTGCCGCGGCAGGATGCCGCCGTGGCCCGGCTTGGCGCCCTGGCTCAGCTTGATCTCGATCATCTTCACCTGCGGCGCGGCGGCCTGCTCGGCGAAGCGCGCCGGGTCGAAGCGGCCCTGCTCGTCACGGCAGCCGAAGTAACCGCTGCCCAGCTCCCACACCAGGTCGCCGCGATGCTCGCGGTGGTAGGGGCTGATGCTGCCTTCGCCGGTGTCGTGGTAGAAGCCGCCGCGCTGGGCGCCCTGGTTCAGCGCACGGATGGCGTTGGCGCTGAGCGAGCCGAAGCTCATCGCCGAGATGTTGAACACCGAGGCCGAGTAGGGCTGGCTGCACTGCGGCCCGCCGACCGTGACGCGGAAGGTGCTGGGGTCGCAGTGCTCGGCCGGCAGCATGGAATGGCCGATGAACTCGAAGCCGCTCTGGTACACGTCGCTGAGGGTGCCGAAGGGCTTGTCGGCGCTCTGGTTCTTGGCCCGCGCATAGACCAGCGAACGCTGCGCGCGGGAGAACGGCAGCATGTCGCCGTCGGCCTCCAGCAGGTACTGGCGGATCTCCGGGCGGATGGCCTCGACCAGGTAGCGGATGTTGCCCAGGATCGGGTAGTTGCGCCGCACCGCCTGGCGCGTCTGCAGCAGGTCGTTGAGGCCGACCAGGCTGAGCACGCCGGTCAGCAGGGTCAGCGCCCACAGCCACTCGTGGCTGGCGACGAAGGGCAGGCTGAGCAGGGTGAACAGGACGCAGCAGGCGAAGAAGGCGTAGCGGTTCAGCAGCGACAGGCTCATGCGGGCTCCCGGGATGGCAGGTACAGAGGCACAGGGTAGGCCGAAGGGGCGGCGCTGTCGCCCTCAGTGGCCGCGCAGGCGCAGGCTGATGGCGGCCACCGCCTCTTCGTCGGCGCGCAGGCGCGCGGGCAGGAAGTCGCGGACGAACTCGACCCAGGTGCGGGTCTTGGCATCGAGGAACTGCCGCGACGGGTACAGCGCATAGATGCCCAGCGGGAACAGGCTGTGGTTGGGCAGCACGCGCACCAGGCTGCCGTCGCCCAGGCCGCCGACCGCCGAATACAGCGGCAGCGCGCCGATGCCCAGGCCGGCCTTGATCGCCTCGGTCATGGCGTCGGCGGTGTTGACCTGGAACGGCGTCTGCTTGATCTGCACCAGTTCCTGGCCGTCCGGGCCGTCGAACAGCCACTTGTCCAGGCCCATCACGTTGTTGACCAGGCGCAGGCAGTGGTGCGCGCCCAGCTCGCCGGGCAAGCGCGGCACGCCATGCCGTGCCAGGTAGGCGGGCGAGGCGCACAGCACGCTGTAGGTGCTGCCCAGCTGCTTGGAGATGAAGCCCGAGTCGGGCAGCTCGCTGGCGATCACCACCGAGATGTCGTAGCCCTCGTCGAGCAGGTCGGTGTTGCGGTTGGCCAGGGTCAGGTCGAAGCTGACGTCCGGGTACTTCTCGGTGTACCCGGCGATGGCCTTGATCAGGTAATGCTGGCCGATGCCGGTCATCGCATGCACCTTGAGCACGCCGACCGGGTGGGCATTGGCCTCGCCGGCCTCGGCCTCGGCCTCGTCGATGTAGCCGAGGATCTGCTCGCAGCGCAGCAGGTAGCGCTGGCCGGCCTCGGTCAGGGCGATGCGCCGGGTGGTGCGGTGCAGCAGGCGGGTGCGCAGGTGCGTCTCCAGGGTGGCGACGGCGCGCGAGACATAGGAGGTGGTGAGGGACAGGCGCTGGGCGGCGGCGGTGAAGCTGCCGGTCTCCGCCACGCAGACGAAGGCGCGCATGTTGAAGAGGGTGTCCATGGAGGATTCCGGCTCGGGCTGGGAGCGAATTCTGTCACGAAGTCTAGCCCGGATTATGGCTGTTTCAGTACACAATCCATCATCTATCCGCCCGCTTATCCCGTGCCCGGCGCCCCTCTAGAATCGCCAGCCTTCTCGGCTTCTTGCCATTCTCAGGATGTAGCGCAGTGCCCCGCACCTCTTGGCCGTGTCTTGTTCGCGCCAGTCTGTTGACCCTGATTTCCCTGCTCAGCGCCTGTATCGACAGCCAGGGCATCCTGCCACAGGCCGAACGCCTGCAGCCCGCGCGGCTCGACCCCGGCGCCGCCCTGCGCCAGGCCGAGCGGGAGGCCGCCTGGCCACAGGAACGCTGGTGGCAGGCCTATGGCGATGCGCAGCTGGACGCCTGGATGGCCCGCGCGCTGGCCGCCAGCCCGAGCCTGGCCATGGCCGCCGCGCGGGTGCGCCAGGCCCGCGCCCTGGCCGGGATGGTGGAGTCGGCCGAGGCGCCGCAGCTGGATCTTGAGGCCAGCGTGCAGCGCAAGCGCTGGCCGGACGACTACTTCTACGGCCCCGGCGTGCTCGGCCGCACCAGCAGCTGGAACAACAGCGCGCAGCTCGGCTTCAGCTATGACCTCGACCTCTGGGGCCGCGAGCGCAGCCGCAGCCGCCAGGCTCTCGACCAGGCCCGCCAGGCGGTGGCCGAGGCGCGGCTGGCGGCGCTGGAGCTGCAGGGCAACCTGGTGCGCAGCTACATCCAGCTGGCCCTGCTGCACGCCGAGGCGGATATCGCCCGGGCCAGCCTGGCCCAGCAGCAGGCGCTGCGGCAGCTGGCCGAACGACGCCTGCGCGATGGCCTCGGCACCCGCCTGGAGGTCAGCCGCGCCGAGGCGCCGCTGGCGGAAAGCCACCGCCGCATCGACGCGTTGCACGAGGCCATCGTCCTCAACCAGCACCAGATCGCCGTGCTGGCCGGCCAGGGCCCGGGGGCGGGCGAGGCTCTGCAGCGGCCGACGCTGTCGTTGCAGCGCCAGCCCGGCCTGCCGGCGCAGTTGCCGCTGGAGCTGCTCGGCCACCGCCCGGACCTGCAGGCGCGGCGCTGGCAGGTGGCCGCCGCCGCGCGCGGCATCGAGGTGGCCAAGGCCAGCTTCTACCCCAACGTCAACCTGCTCGCCGGGCTGGGCAGCAATGCCACCCAGGGCGGCCTGCTGGACTTTCTGCGCTACGACAAGCTGGCCTACAACCTCGGCCCGGCGCTGAGCCTGCCGCTGTATGACGGCGGCCGCCGGCGCGGCGAGCTGGGCGTGGCCAGCGCCGACTACGACCTGGCCGTGCAGCAGTACAACCAGAGCCTGCTGCAGGCCCTGCAGCAGGTGGCCGACGCCCTGGTGCGGCAGCAGTCGCTGGCGCAGCAGGCGCACCTGGCCGCCGAGGCCGTGGCGGCGGCGCAGCGCACCCATGAGCTGGCCCAACTCGCCCAGCAGCGCGGCCTGACCGCTTTCGACGAGGTGCTGCAGACCCAGCCGCTGCTGTTCGAGCGCCAGCTCACCGAGCAGCAGGTGCGCGCCGCCCAGCTCAGCGCCCAGGCCGACCTGCTGCTGGCCCTCGGCGCTGGCGTGCAGCCGCAGCCCGGCGCGCCGAGCGAGGCCGATCTGGCACCGGGCGAGCCGCGCCTGCGCTTTCTTCCCCAGCCCTGAGGACCTCCCATGCCGCACTCCTTCAAGCTCGCGCTGGCCGACTGGGCGCGCAGCGACGGCCTGACCTGGGCCTTCGTCGGCAAGGCGCTGCTGAGTGCCTTCATCGCCCTGTGGCTGGCCTACCGCCTGCAGTTGCCGCAGCCGACCACCGTGCTGGCCACGGTGTTCATCGTCATGCAGACGCAGAGCGGCCAGGTGCTGGCCAAGAGTTTCTACCGCCTGATCGGCACCCTGCTCGGGCTGGCGGTGATGGTGCTGCTGATCGCCCTGTTCAACCAGGAACGGGTGCTGTTCATGCTCAGTCTGGCGCTGTGGATCGGCCTGTGCACCGCCGGCGCCGCGCGTTATCGCGACTTTCGCGGCTATGCCTGCGTGCTGGCCGGCTACACCGCGCTGATGATCGGCCTGCCGGCCACCCAGGCGCCGGAAAGTGCCTTCATGCAGGCGCTGTGGCGGGTGCTGGAGATCAGCCTGGGCATTCTCTGCACCGGCCTGGTCCACGGCCTGCTGCTGCCGCAGCACAGCAGCGACGACCTGCGCCGCAGCCTGCAGGCGCGCTTTCGCGAGTTCGCCGGGTTCGCCAGCGCGGGCCTGCGCGGCAACCTCGGCGTGGAGCGTTTCGAGGCCTGCAACGTGCGCTTCGCCGCCGCCGCAGTGAGCCTGGAGAACCTGCGCAGCGCCACCGCCTTCGAAGACCCGCACATGCGCCTGCGCAGCGGCCGCCTGGGCCGGCTGAACAACGAGTTCATGGTGCTGTCCACCCGCTTCCACGGCCTCCACCAGCTGCTCCAGCGCCTCGCCGGGGCGCCCGGCCAGCGGGTGCGCGAGGCGCTGCAGCCGAGCCTGGCCGAGCTCGACGCCTTGCTCGCGCCGCTGCACGAGCGCCTGTGCAGCGAGGCCGATGCCGCCCAGCTGGCCGAGCGCCTGGCCATCGCCAAGCAGGCGCTGATGCACAGCATCCGCCAGGGCCGCACGCAGCTGGCCATGGGCCAACCCGGCGAGGCGCAGCGGCTCGACTACGACACCGCCGCCGAGCTGCTCTACCGCTTCGCCGACGACCTGCACGACTACGCCCAGACCCACGCCTCGCTGCTCGACCACCAGCATGCCCGCGAGGACTGGCAGGACAGTTTCCGCCCGCGCGCCAACGCCGCCGCCGCCGCGGTGGCCGGGGTGCGCAGCAGCCTGCTGATCCTCCTCCTCAGCCTGTTCTGGATGGCCACCGCCTGGCCCAGCGGCGGCACCTTCGCCATGACCGTGGGCATGGTCGCGGCGCTGGCGTCGACCTCGTCCAGCCCCAGGCGCCTGTCGCTGCAGATCGGCCTCGGCGCGCTCGGCGGCGCCTGCCTGGGCTTTTTCCTGACCTTCTGGGTGCTGCCCTGGCTGGATGGCTTCGCCCTGCTGTGCTGTGCGCTGGCGCCGGTGTTCGCCCTCGGCGCGTGGATTTCCGCGCGGCCGCACGGCGCCGGCTACGGCCTGGGCTTGCTGATGTGGTTCTGCATGCTCTCGCTGCCGGCCAACCTGACCCTCTACGACCCCCAGCGCATGCTCAACGAATACCTCGCCGCCTTGCTCGCCATGGGCCTGGCCACGGTGGCCGCGGCGGTGCTCCTGCCGCCCAACCGGCCCTGGCTGTGGCGGCGCCTGGAGCACGACCTGCGCATGTGCGTGGTGCAGGCGGTGAGCGGCCGGTTGCGCGGCCTGGTCGGCGAGTTCGAGAGCGGCACGCGCGACCTGCTCAGCCAGGCCTACGCCTTCTCCAGCGGGCGCGCCGACGTGCAGCGCCAGCTGCTGCGCTGGATGTTCACCGTGCAGGAGGTCGGCCACGCGCTGATCGAGCTGCGCCTGGAGCAGGAGCGCCTGCCGGCGCTGGCCTGCTACGCCGAGTCGATGCCCTGGCGGCATTCCATCCGCCTCATGGGCCGGGCGCTGATCCGCCTGTTCGTGCAGCCCGGCGAAGGCAACCGGCAGCGCGCCCTGCACGCGGTGGAGCAGGCCATCGACACCCTGCGCGGCACCGCCGAACCCTGCGCGCCGCAGTTCGACAGCTCGCCGCTGCGGCGCATGCTCAGCTACCTGCACGTCATCCGCAGCTCGCTGCTCGACCCGCTGTCGCCGCTGCGCTCGCCCGGCGCCTCGGCCTACCACCACGGAGTCGCCCATGCCGCGTGAAATCGCCCTGCACGGCGTGTACCTGCCGAGCCTGACCCTGCTGTTCCTGCTGGCCCTGCTGCTGGCCTGGGCGCTCGACCGGCTGTTCGCCTGGCGCGGCCTGTACCGCCATGCCTGGCATCCGGCGCTGCTGCGCGTGAGCCTGTTCACCTGCCTGTACAGCGCCCTGGCGCTGACCATCTACCGTTGAGAACCGCCATGCCCGTGAAACGCCTCGTCAGTGTCTGCGCGACCCTGCTCATCCTCGGCCTGGCCGTGCTGCTGGTGCGCACGCTGTGGCTGCACTACATGGATTCGCCCTGGACCCGCGACGGCCGGGTGCGTGCCGACATCATCAACATTGCCCCGGACGTGGCCGGGCTGGTGGTCGAAGTGGCGGTGCACGACAACCAGCGGGTGGCAGTCGGCGACCTGCTGCTGCGCATCGACCCGGCCCACTACCGGATGGCCGTGCAGCAGGCCGAGGCCCTGGTGGCGGCGCGCAAGGCGGCGCTGGCGATGCGTCAGGTCAACGCCCGGCGCCGCGCGGAGATGGACGACCTGGTGGTGTCGCGCGAGAGCCGCGAGGATGCCGGCCACCTGTCCGCCATCGCCCTGGCCGAATACCAGCAGGCCCTGGCCCTGCTGGATGCCGCCCGGCTCGACCTGCAGCGCACCGAGGTGCGCGCCACGGCCGCCGGCTACATCACCAACCTCAGCGTGTTCGAGGGCGACTACGCCAGCACCGGCGAGCCGAGCATGGCCCTGGTCGACAGCGACTCGTTCTACGTCAACGGCTACTTCGAGGAGACCCGCCTGCCGCGCATCCGCCTCGGCGCGCCGGTGGAGATGCGCATGATGAGCGGCGAGCGCCTGCGCGGCCATGTCGACAGCATCGCCCGCGGCATCTACGACCGCGACAACCCGCAGAGCCGCGAGCTGACCGCCGACGTCAACCCGACCTTCAACTGGGTGCGCCTGGCCCAGCGCGTGCCGGTGCGCATCCACCTCGACGAGGTGCCGGCCGGCCTGCAGCTGGCCGCGGGAATGACCTGCACCGTGGTGGTCGAGGAAGCCGCCGAGCAAGCGGCGGATGCCGAGGGCCGGAACGGCTTGCTGCAGGACGGATTGTTGTAGGACGGATTGTTGTTTGAGCGGTAACAGTGCATGCGCACTTCGCCGGTATATCGCCGCCGCCCGGCTACCTAGAATTGTCCTGCCTCCCACGACGAGGCTCAGCAGCCCAGGCTACCTCTACCGGGCCGACTGGCTGCAACTTCGGCCGCTGCATACCGGCACGGCCGAAGTCCTTTTCCCTGTACTCAGGAACACTGCCCATGAAAGCTCTTACCCTGCTGGCCCTGGCCGGCCTGACCCCGTTCGCCTTCGCGGCGGAGCAGGCGGACACCACCGCGCGCGGCGAACCGCCCGTCGAGGTCTACACCTACGGCATGGATGTGGACGTGGCCCGCGTCATCGCCACCACCGATGTGTCGCAGATCTGCGGCGTGACCCCGTCGATCATGACCTACGAGGATCACCAGGGCCGCGTCCATCGCCTGGAATACCGGGTGCTCGGCGGCGGCTGCACCGACGGCTGATACGCTCGGCCCGCGCAGAGTGAAACGCAGCATGCCCGGCCATCCGCCGGGCATCGTCGTTTCTGTGGGCGATGTACCAATTGCGTGTTGTATGCGGCTCCATGGTTTGTAGGGTGGAATGCATATCCGCGTAGCGGCAGGAAAGAGCCATCAAGCATCTCGGAGCCCGAGTCCCCGTCAGGAGGCCGAGTGGAGGTGTTGCGCAGGGGGACGAGCCGCAGGGATGCGGCGAGAGGCTTAAAGGGCCAGGGATGGCCCTTGTAAGCCGGCCCCCGGAGCGGCACCGGAAGGAGGGGACCCGGAGCGAAGCGCAGGGCCGGATGTCGGGGTGCGCTTTCTTTTGCTTACTTTTCTTTGCGCAAACAAAGAAAAGTGAGTCGCCCGGGTGGGCGAAACCCAAACCATCAGCCCGCTCGGCAATCAGCTCAGCAGGGTGCCCTCGGGGCCATCAGGTGCGCACGGCGCACCCTACAACGCAGAGCTTGCGTCCATGGATGGCATGCGTCTATCCAACACGCTATCGGGACACAGCCTTTCTGCGAGGGCAAAGCTGGCGGCGCGTTCAGCCGCGTTCAGCCGCGTTCGAGGCGGGCGTGCTCGGCCAGTTCGGCCTCGATGAAGGCGCCGATCATCGCCAGGTACACCTGGGCCACCACCTGCGGGTTGGCGCCTTCCTGCTCGGCCAGCGCGCCGACCTTGGCCAGCACCTGGGCCACCCGGTCCGGCGCCGGCACCTCGGCGCTGCTGGCCTTGAAGCGCGCCGCCTGGCTGACGTAGCGACCGCGCTCGGCGAGCAGGGCGACGATCTGCCGGTCGAGGCGATCGATCTGGGCGCGCACTTCGGCGAGGGATTCACAGTTGACGTCCATCTGTCTGGCTACTCCGGGTTTGCGGTTGGCTGGGGCGAGTTGCCGCCTGGTTGCAGGCGGCGGATCTGTCGGTCCTGCAGGCGCGAGAACAGCAGCAGGGCAAAGATGGCGCCGAGCAGGGCGAACAGCATGTCCGACTGGGTATCCCAGGGGTCGCCCTGGGTGCCGAGGAACTCCACCGCACCCTGGCCCACGGCCACGGCCACGCCCCATTCGATGAACTCGTAGCAGGCGCTGATGGCCAGCACGATGCAGGCCACGATGAAGGCCAGCATCGCGCGGGTGCGCACATAGGCGCCGCGCAGCAATATCTCGCGAGCCACCAGCGCCGGCACCAGGCCCTGGAAGAAGTGGCCGAGCTTGTCGTAGGGGTTGCGCTGCAGGCCGAACGCCTCGGCAAACTCGAAGCCCAGCGGTACCCGCGCATAGGTGTAGGCGCCGCCCAGCATCAGCACCAGCGCATGCAGGAAGATCAGCACATAGAGCAGGGTGCTCAGCGGGAAGCGCCGGTAGGTGGCCCAGAGAATGGGCAGGGCGATCAGCACCGGCGCCACTTCCAGGGCCCAGGTGGCCAGGTCGTAGGGGCGGTAGCCGGAGAGCGCCAACAGGCCGAGCAGCAGGAGCGAGGCGCCTATGAGCCAGGGCGTGCGGTTTGAGTTCATCGGGTCTCCGGGTAGTCGAATTGAATGACAGCGCGAGGCGCGTGCGCAGGGTTCAACCGACAATGCCATACCAGCACCCGCTCGCACAGGGCGCCAGGTAGGCGTTGAAGGCGGCGGTTATCGCCAGCAGCCAGAGCAGCCCGATGCCGGCCAGCAGCAGCCAGCTGCCCAGCCGTAGCCAGCGCCGCCGCAGGGTCTTCTTGGCCAGCAGCGCCAGCGCGGCCAGCACCAGGCAGGGCAGCACCACGAGCAGCAGCACCTGTTCGGGCGAGGCGCAGGGCTGGCTGGGGGCGGGGCAGGGCTGGAAGGCGTGCAGCTCGCCGCACAGCACCAGCAGGGTGGCGGGCAGGGCTCTACGCATGCCCGGCTCCCTGGGGCCGCGCCAGGCTGCGCAGCACCAGATAGAGCAACGGGCCGATGGAGACGAAGACCAGGGTGAGCGCGAAGTAGGGCAGCACCGCGGCCACCGACTTGCCGCGCGCCTGGTTGTCCCGGTACATCCAGATGCACGCCAGGGCGGCGAGGATATACAGGTCGATCACCACTTGGGCGGTGTCGGGGCTCGACATCAGCTGCAGGCCGAACTGCACGAGTGACTGCTCGGCCTGCAGCAGGCTGAACAGGGTATAGGCCGTGAAAGCCAGCAGGGTCAGCAGCGGTAGCAGGGCTTTTTTCATCTTCACGTCCTTGTTAACAAGCATCGGGGCAACGCATTCGCTTTGCGTAGGAGCGGCTTCAGCCGCGAATCCGGCAGGCGCAGCCGTTCCGATTGGGACTCCAGCAAGCCCTACGCGCTGCCTTTGTACCACCGCCACGGGCTGCACCGCTGCCCACTGGTGCACAGCGGCCGCCAGGCTTGCCGCTACTGCCCACGGCGGGCGGCCACTCAACGGCTGGCGTCAGGCGCCGCGCCCGGTTCGGGATGCAGATGCACCGCCAGCCACAGCGAACCCTCGGCGGCGCGCTCGACCGTATGCGCCACCCCGGCGGGCAGGAACAGATGGTCGCCGGCCTTGAGCGCCACCCGCTCGCCGGCCACCTGCAGCACGGCTTCCCCGCGAACCAGCAGCACCCACTCGTCCTGGGCCTGCACGTATTGCTGCGGGGTGATGACGGCCGAACTGACGATGCGCTCGATTTGCAGGTTGCGCTGGCTGAGCAGCGTGTCGAAACGCTCGCCTTGCCGCGGGGCGGCGGCATCGCTGAACAGGTTGCGGACTTGCATGACAGGCCTCCTGGGGTAGCTGGCGATTCGGTTGGCGCCAGGCGGCGTCGCTGCGGCGCCCATGCGGCGCTTACTCCGCGGTGATGGGGCCTTTGGTGCCGGCATCGAAGTCGGTCCAATGGTCCTCATTCTGCAAGCGACGATCACCCTGGATGGTGTAGAGGATATTCCCTCCCTGAAAACCAGGGCCCCATCGCTGCGCTTGGCCGGCACGCTCTTACCGTTGAGCCAGCCCCGTTCGCTGTCATCGATCCGGATGGTAGCCACCGTTCTTCCCGAGCTGGATCTGGCAACCAGGGCGTCTGGCTACTCGCCGATGTCGTTTCGGCGGGAGCCTGCGAGGCAAAGCCGGCCTGGGCATTTTCTGCCCTGGACTTGTGGATGTCGCAGCCCTGCAACTCGGAGACCTGGGTGCAGCCGGAGCGCTCGAGTTGCTGCCGGTATTGTTCATCGATTGCATGGGCCGAGGTGCAGGCCAACAGGGCAATGCCGGCGGTGATGATCAGTTTCTTCTGCATGGACTTCGACCTTGTTTGGGGTGGCTGGGCAAGTGGCGAAGATTGAATTTGCAGTGCGGCGTTTAACGTTAGGTTAAGGAGCGGGCTTTAGCTCGTCCCGAGCGAGCGACTTGAATCACTAGGCCGTGCGCGGAAGTAAATAAATATAGAAATAAAAAGCATGCCGATTGCCGCGCTTATACCTGAGACTTTTCGTGCAAGAAAATTTGACTTCATCCAAGATTGTGATAGTTGTTCGTATGATATCTCGGGGCCATGAGGAACGTTTATAGAGTAAACAGGGAAGGTCCTTAATCCGCTAAACCACGAAAGGTTACCTTTGGGGTGAGCTAAAATTCGTATGTTGATTTTTCTAGTGCTTTTCAGGCTTGCAAGGACTTCATCGTACTCAACGCCGTGAGCCTCAAATCTGAATTTATTGACCTCGGGCGTGAGCCAAAATTCAAAGCCTTGACCTCCATATTTTCCGCGACTTTCTTTTATTTCTGAAACTTTTCCGTAGACTTCAATAAGTTCATTTTGTGGGGCGGGTGATCCATGTGTAGCCAAAAAGAATACTGCTGAAAAGGCAATAAGGGTAAGGCCTAATGCTAAGCATCGCTTGTCTTTTTTTATGGTGTTTTTTGCGTGCATGTCTTCAAGCGTAACGTTGGAGTTAAGACCGCACCGGTACGGTGTCGGCCTTGAGAACTTGTTAGCGCCACCCTGCGGCATGGCGATGTTGGTATGCAAACTGGATGGTACGAAGCAAAGGATATTGCTCAGGAATAGCAGCTTGGGCAATACGCAAATTCCCGATCTCGGCGGTGATTTCCGCAAGAAGATCGGCGGAGGTCATGATGCGACCGCCGGCAAGTGTTTTGACGTTGGCATTGCTTGCGAAGCCAAGGAGTGCAATTTGCTCAATATTTTTTGGCAGAGTGATGCCGCTGAAGATGCCAGGGATGTACTTTCGACCGGCCTCGAATTTCTTCTCATACCGGGCTTCCCGCTTAGCCCAGGTGTGAGCATCCATGGATGGCTCAATATGAACCAAGTGCTGCCGCTGCGGACAGAATGCGACAACATCTAGCTCGCATTCATAGCCGCCCTTGGCGCGTTTACCTACGAGTACGTTACGACGCACGAAGTAGCCACGGTATTCGTACCATTCAGATGTTAATTGTTCGAGATGATTCATAGGGGCGGTAACGTTTGGTTAAGGGGCCGGCTTTAGCCGGTCCCAGCGAGCGATTTGAACCAGTTGTTATACGGTTACTCAATTTTTGACAAATACTCTTTAGAATTTGGTACGGACATAACCTTTATTTGCGATTTGCCAAAACCGAGCGGGAATATTGGGTTGCAAGGATCTAGCCCAATAAAATACTCCAGTAGAATTACGCTTGACTCTATGTAGTCTCTTGTTTTTATAGAGAATAGTTCGCTGAGTATTTCTGAACTATTGCTTGATTTGCTATGGATTATTTCGTTTCTTATCCGCTCAAGATTTTTGAAGTCACTCCAGAAGGTCTGGTTGGATGGGGAGTTGCATTTTAGTATGTTAGGAATTATTGCGGATATTTTTTCTGACGTGTTAATCCAGCGCTCTATTTGTTCCTTGCCATAGTGCTCAATAATGCCTTTGCTCGTTGGTTTTTTGTATATGTATGAGTCGGGGATGCTAGCATTGCAGAATGATTCTATTGCTTTATAGCTAAAGACAACGGCTTTCTGGATTTCTTCTAAGAAGTCATAAGCCATTTTTACATCAGTATCAAATATTGTAGTGCTTGAATTGGCTCGTTGTTTTATTTCTTTTTTCTTGTTCTCGGCTGCAGTTAATGATTTTTTCGAGATGCTGAGTGAGAGCGATATCTCGTTTGGAATCGCAATTGATACTTCCTGGTTACCAATTTTCGCTGTGATTATTTTCTGAAAAAAAGCAGTCTGTCCGTATTCTTGATCATGAATTCCAAATGGTTTGTTTGACCTAACATCGGGCGTTGGAATGGCCAGCGTATCGTCGGTCGGCTCGTTTAATGTATGAACGCAAACCATTTTTTCATTTTTCTTTAAGCTCATACTCGGTCTCTGAAAAAGCCGTATAACTATTATTGGGCGAAATACCTGTCGCAATTATCTACACAGATGCAGTCGTATAACCTTCCTTGTCGTCCATAAAGCCCTTGTCTGCCTTGGCAGCGCTCGCGCTGGAGGAGAATCGCTCGGGAGTAACGCAACAGGGGACGGCAAGCCCGTACGCCGAGCGGCTCGGCGGCTTGTTGTCGACGCTAGCGCTTTGCCCGGGAACTGTCCATGCGCCGCCGCGGGGGCGGCGCGGGGTCAGTTGCGTGCGGCGCTGACGCCCTCGAGGGTGGCGAAGGAGGTGTCCTTGGCGGTGAGCAGGAAGTCGCGCATGAAGGGCGCGTCGAGCATGTCGGCGCGGATGCCGGCGTAGAGGGTGGCGAACAGGCCCTTGTCGCCCAGGCGCTTGGCCGTGACGTAGCCGCGCGAGCTGTATTCGTGCAGCGCCCAGTTGGGCAGGCCGCACACGCCACGGCCGCTGGCCACCAGCTGCATCATCATCACCGTGAGTTCCGAGGTGCGCACCTGCGCCGGTTCGACGTCGGCCGGCTCCAGGAAGCGGGTGAAGATGTCCAGGCGGTCGCGCTCCACCGGGTAGGTGATGAGGATTTCCCGGGCCAGGTCCTCGGGGACTATGTAGGGCTTGCCGGCCAGCGGGTGCTGGTTGCCCACGGCGAGCATGGCTTCGTAGGTGAACAGCGGCACGTAGGTGATGCCGGCCAGTTCCACCGGGTCGGAGGTCACCACCAGGTCGAGGTCGCCGCGGGCCAGGGCCGGCAGCGGGGCGAAGGAGAAGCCGGAGGCCAGGTCCAGCTCGACTTCCGGCCAGGCGTCGCGGAACTGGTCGATGGTCGGCATCAGCCACTGGAAGCAGCTGTGGCATTCGATGGCCATGTGCAGTCTGCCCGCCGTGCCGCCGGCCAGGCGCGCCAGGTCGCGTTCGGCGCCGCGCATCTGCGGCAGCAGGCTGTCGGCCAGTTGCAGCAGGCGCAGGCCGGCGCTGGTGAAGCGCACCGGCTTGGTCTTGCGGATGAACAGCGACAGGCCGAGCTGGCTTTCCAGTTCCTTGAACTGGTGGGAGAGGGCGGACTGGGTCAGGTGCAGGCGCTCGGCGGCTTCCACCAGGCTGTCGGCCTCGCGCAGGGCGTGCAGGGTTTTCAGGTGGCGGATTTCCAGCATGGCGGCCTCGCTCTGTAGGGGGGATAACGCTTTGTTCATCCACCACTCGGGCTGTGCGGGTTGGCGGTGGACAAGCGCAGCCTTGTCCAGCCGGTGATCATCGTGAGTAAAACTGTAGATCGTCGAGAATATGTTGAGTTTGTCTCATGCGTGCCCGGCTGTCGAGAATGGCCACCATCAGCATAAGGAGACAGACCCATGGCATTGGCCCACACCCTCGGTTTTCCGCGCATCGGCCGCGACCGCGAATTGAAGAAGGCCCTGGAAGCCTATTGGCAGGGCACGCTGGACGAAGCCGGCCTGCGCGCCGTTGGCCGCCAGTTGCGCGCCGCGCACTGGCAGTTGCAGAAGGACGCCGGCATCGAGCTGCTGCCGGTCGGCGACTTCGCCTGGTACGACCAGGTGCTCGGCCACTCGCTGGCCTTCGGCGTGATCCCCGCGCGGTTTCGCCCGCACGGCGGCCAGCCGGGCCTGGATACCCTGTTCGCCATGGCCCGCGGCACCGGCGCCGGGCACGCCGGCCCGGGCTGCTGCGGCGGCGCCCATGGCCAGCCGCTGCTGGCCCTGGAGCTGACCAAGTGGTTCGACAGCAACTACCACTACCTGGTCCCGGAATTCACGGCCGACCAGCAGTTCGCCCTGAGCTGGGAGCAGCTGTTCGAGGAGGTGGCCGAGGGCCAGGCGCTTGGCCACAACCTCAAGCCGGTGCTGATCGGCCCGCTGACCTACCTGTGGCTGGGCAAGGCCAAGGGCAGCGAGTTCGAGCGGCTCGACCTGCTCGAACGCCTGCTGCCGGTGTACGGCGAGATCCTCCAGCGCCTGGCCGCCCAGGGCGTGGAGTGGGTGCAGATCGACGAGCCGATCCTCGCCCTCGACCTGCCGCTGGCCTGGAAGGGCGCCTTCGAGCGCGCCTACAACATTCTCCAGCGCGAGCCGGGCAAGAAGCTGATCGCCACCTACTTCGCCGGCCTGGAGGACAACCTCGGCCTGGCCGCCGGCCTGCCGGTGGATGGCCTGCATATCGATCTGGTGCGCGCGCCGGAGCAGTTCCCGGCGATTCTCGACCGCCTGCCGGCGTACAAGGTGCTGTCGCTCGGCGTGGTCGACGGGCGCAATGTCTGGCGCACCGATCTGGTCCGCGCCCTGGAGGTGCTGCAGCAGGCCCACGAGCGCCTGGGCGAGCGACTGTGGCTGGCGCCGAGCTGTTCGCTGCTGCACTGCCCGGTGGACCTGGGCCGCGAAGAGGGCTTGGATGAAGAGTTGCGCAGCTGGCTGGCCTTTGCCGTGCAGAAGTGCGAGGAGGTCGCCGTGCTGGCGGCCGCGCTGAACCAGCCGCAGGACGCCCGCGTGCAGGCGGCCCTGGCGGCGAGCCGGGCGGTGCAGGCCAGCCGCGCGCAGTCGAGCCGTATCCACAAGCCGGCGGTGCAGGCGCGCCTGGCCGCCGTCAGGCCCGCCGACAGCCGGCGCCAGGCGCCATTCGCCCAGCGCAGCGAGCGCCAGCGGGCGTGCCTGCAGCTGCCGGCGTTGCCGACCACCACCATCGGTTCCTTCCCGCAGACCGCGGCGATCCGCCAGGCGCGCCAGGCGTTCAAGGCCGGCAAGCTGTCGCCGGCCGAGTACGGCGAGGCCATGCACGGCGAGATCCGCCATGCGGTGCGGGTGCAGGAGCAGCTGGGCCTGGACGTGCTGGTGCACGGCGAGGCCGAGCGCAACGACATGGTCGAGTACTTCGCCGAGCAGCTCGACGGCTACCTGTTGACCCGCTTCGGCTGGGTGCAGAGCTACGGCTCGCGCTGCGTCAAACCGGCGATCATCTATGGCGACCTGAGCCGTCCGCAGGCGATGACGGTGGCCTGGAGCCGCTATGCGCAGAGCCTCACCGGCAAGCCGATGAAGGGCATGCTGACCGGCCCGGTGACCATGCTGATGTGGTCCTTCGCGCGTGACGACATCCCCCGCGAGCAGCAGGCGCGCCAGCTGGCCCTGGCCCTGCGCGACGAGGTGGTCGAGCTGGAGGCGACCGGCATTCGCATCATCCAGATCGACGAGGCGGCCTTCCGCGAAGGCCTGCCGCTGCGCCGGGCGCAGTGGCCGGGCTACCTGGCCTGGGCCAGCGAAGCTTTCCGCCTGGCTGCCGGCGGTGTGCGCGACGAGACGCAGATCCACACCCACATGTGCTACAGCGAGTTCAACGAGGTGATCGAATCCATCGCGGCGATGGATGCCGACGTGATCACCATCGAGACCTCGCGTTCGGACATGCAGCTGCTGCAGGCGTTCGAGGCCTTCGACTACCCCAACGAGATCGGCCCGGGGCTGTACGACATCCACTCGCCGCGGGTGCCGGATACCGCCGAGATGGTCGCCCTGCTGCGCAAGGCCGCGGCGCGCATCCCCGTCGAGCGCCTGTGGGTCAACCCGGATTGCGGCCTGAAGACCCGCGCCTGGGCGGAAACCGAGGCGGCGCTGGTGAACATGGTGGCGGCGGCGCGCCAGCTGCGTGGCGAGCTGGCCTGAACGCCGGGCTTGCCGATGGCGCAGTCCCCATTCCATGTTGCTGCGCAGCGCTGTGGGAGCGGCTTCGGTCGCGCAACAGCTGCCCATGTTGCGACTCGGGCGCGGATAGATGCGTCCGTCGGGTTCGTGCGGGGCCGCTGCTCCGGCTGTTCGTGGGAGCGGATTTATCCGCGATAAACCGGCCGCTCGGAGCAGGCCCCGAGCGCGGATAAATCCGCTCCCACCCCAGCTCGATGGCGGTTTGCGGCCAGGCGGTGATGGCGTGGGGGCGGCTTCGGTCGCGCAAGAGCTGCCCATGTTGCGACTCGAGCGCGGATAGATGCGCCCGCCGGGTTCGTGCGGGGCTGGCTGCTCTGGCTGTTCGTGGGAGCGGATTCATCCGCGATAAACCGGCCGCTCGGAGCAGGCCCCGATCACGGATAAATCCGCTCCCACCCCAGCTCGATGGCGGTTTGCGGCTAGGCGGCGATGGCGACCAGGCTCAGCAGGTAGCCGTCGAAGCTGGCGAACTGCCCGCTCAGTTGGCTGCCGGCCGGCCAGGCCTGGCTCAGGTCGAGCAGCAGGCGCAGCCGGGCCTGGCCGTCGCTGGCGTGCTCGAGCAGTTCGGCATCGTGGAAGTAGAAACGCTGCCGCACCAGCGGGTAGAGCGCCTTGAACAGGCTCTCCTTGAGGGAGAAGGTCAGGGTCACCCGCTGGGCCAGGGCCAGTTCGTCCAGCCCGCTGGCTCGCTGCAGTTCGGCCGGGGTGAGGATTTCTCCGGCCAGCCGGGCGGCACGGGCCGGGCTCAGCTGTTTTTCCAGGTCCAGGCCCAGGCCCTGCCAGGCATGGCTGTGCGCCACCAGGGCGGCGGCCTGGCCATGGCTGTGAGTGATCGAGCCGACGCTGCCGGTCGGCCACTGCGGCGCGCCGTCTGCGCCGCGCTGCGGTACGTTCGCGCGGCCTTGCAGCAGTTGCAGGGCCTGGCGTGCGCACAGGCGCCCGGCCAGGTATTCGCCCTGGCGCTTGGCCACGCCGTCGACCGGGGCGATGGCGCAGTCGGCGAAGTCGTCGCTGCGCAGCTGCGCCGGGTCGAACCGCGCCCGCACCAGGTGCGCGCCGGCCAGCGCCAGCGGCGTTGGCCAGGCAGCGGGGAGCAGGGTGCAGAAGGGCGGGATGGCTGTGGACGTCATGCCCGGCATTCTGCCGTGCAGCGGGGAAGCGGGCCAGCCGTTTACATTTCTTTGCACAAGGTTAACCAAGCGCTACAGAGCAAACGCTTGTTTTCTGTTTAGATGGGACACGCGTTCCAACTGAACGCTGGTGAGGTTGTAGCCACGGCCGGCAATTTGCCGCTGTGGATTTACTCTGATGAATGAGTGCGGGAGCCCGTTTGGGCTCCCGTTTTTTTTGCCTGCGGTTTGCCGCCTGGCCGCTAAACCGTAGGTTGGGTTGAGTCGCAACGCGACGAAGCCCAACGATCCAGACCCGCCTATTGGGCTTCGCTGCGCTCAACGCCAACCTACCCGCGCCTGCGCGCCGCGAACCCATGCCATACCGAGTCGGGCAGAGCCTTCTTGCCCATGAGTTGTCGACGGGTGCCGTTGCGCCCGCTCAGAACACCTCCTCGAACAGTGCCTGCATATCCACCCAGGAACGCTGGTCGGCTTCCTTCTGGTAGCCGACATCCATGCCGTGGGCCTGGTGCGCGTCGGCGTCCGGGTTGCTGAAGCCGTGCTTGGCGCCGGTCAGCTCGACGAAGCGGTAGTCGGCGCCGGCCTTGTCCATCTCGCTCTTGAAGTCGGCGACCTGCTGCGCGGTGATGAAGCTGTCGGCGCCGCCGTGTTCGACCAGCACCCTGGCCTTGACGCTGCCCGGCGTGGCCGGGGTGGCGGTGACCAGGGCGCCGTGGAAGCTCACCACCGCGGCCAGCGGCAGGCCCTGGCGGGCCATGTCCAGCACCACCTTGCCACCGAAGCAGTAGCCGACCGCGGCCAGGCGCGCCGGATCGGTCTGCGCCTGCGCCTTGAGCAGGTCGAGGCCGGCCTGGAAGCGCGCCTTGGGCGTGGCCGGGTCGGCCAGGGCGGCGTTCATGAAGGCCTTGGCATCGTCCGGGTGGCTGGTGTGCTGGCCGCCGCCGTACATGTCCACGGCCAGGGCGCTGTAGCCGAGGGCGGCGAGGTCGCGGGCGCGGCGCTTGGCGTAGTCGTTCAGGCCCCACCATTCATGCACCACGATCACCCCGGGGCGCTGGCCGGCGACGGCATCGTCCCAGGCGTGGTAGCCGACCAGCTGGGTGCCGTCGGCGGCGGTGTAGGGGAACTCGCGGGTCTGGATTTCGGCCTGGGCCAGGGCGCTGCAGCACAGCAGGCCGAGGAGCAATTTGCGCATGGTGGTTCTCCGTTCGACTGGGGTTGGCGTGGTAGCGAAGCCGCAGGTTAACCCCGGGGCCGGCACCGCTAAAGGGAGAAGATTAGCCTGCTATCGGTAGCCTTTCCTGTGCTAGCCTGAGGTTCCCATCGGCTCGTCCGTCCGAGAGTCTGCATGTCTGCCACGCCTGTTTCCACGCACCTGGTGCGCGGCACCGTCGCCTATCGACGGGCCACCCTGGCGCTGTTCTGCGCCGGCTTCGCCACCTTCGCCATGCTCTATTGCGTGCAGCCGCTGCTGCCGCTGCTGGCCGAGTATTTTGCCGTGTCGGCGGCGAGCAGCAGCCTGGCGTTGTCCCTGACCACCCTGAGCCTGGCGCTGTGCCTGTTGCTGGCCGGCGCCCTGGCCGAGAGCTGGGGGCGCAAGCCGGTGATGGTCGCCGCCCTGGGCCTGGCCGTGTTGCTGGGGCTGGCCTGCGCCCTGGTCGACAGCTGGCAGTGGCTGCTGGTGCTGCGCGCGCTGCTGGGCCTGGCCCTGAGCGGCCTGCCGGCGCTGGCCATGGCCTATGTCGGCGAGGAATTCGACCCCGACTCGCTGCCGGCGGCGATGGGCCTGTACATCGGCGGCACCGCCCTCGGCGGCCTGCTCGGGCGCCTGCTCGCCGGCCTGCTGGCCGACCTCGGCGGCTGGCCGCTGGCGCTCGGCGGGATTGCCGGGCTGGGCCTGCTGGCGCTGCTGCTGTTCGTCTGGCTGTTGCCGCCGTCGCGGCATTTCCAGGCGCAGGCCTTGTCGCTGCGCGGGCTGCTCGGCAATTTCGCCGGGCACCTGGGCAATCCGCACTTGCGCCTGCTGTTCCTCCTGGCCTTTTTGCTGATGGGCGGCTTCGTCGCGCTGTTCAACTACGTCGGCTTTCGCCTGGCGGCACCGCCGTTCTCGCTGTCGGCGACGGTGATCGGCCTGCTGTTCGTGGTCTACCTGGGCGGCATTCTCAGCGCCGGTTGGGCCGGGCGCCTGGTCGCGCGCCTCGGCGCACGGCGGGTGCTGCAGGGCGGCATCGGCCTGATGCTGCTGGGCGTGCTGGGGTGCGCGGCGCCCTGGCTGTGGCTGCTGGTGCTGGGGCTGGCGCTGTTCACCCTGGGCTTCTTCGCCGCCCACGCGGTGGCCAGCGGCCAGGTCGGCCAGCGCGCCCGCCAGGCACGGGCGCAGGCTTCGTCGCTGTACCTGTGCGCCTACTACCTGGGCTCCAGTGTGCTCGGCTATGCCGGCGGCTGGATCTGGCAGCACTTCGGTTGGTCGGCGCTGCTGGTGGCGCTGGCCGGGCTGTTCCTGCTGGCGCTGCTGGCGGCGCGGCGCTTGTAGGGAGCGCCGTGTGGCGGAACAGACTTCAGCCCTTGGGCGGGGTGATGCCCATCGACACGTAGATGCTGGTGAAGCGGTCCATGCCCATCTCCGCCGGCTTGACCCATTCCACCGGCACATACAGCAGCCCGCCGCCCACCGGCACAGGTGCGGTCGGCACCAGGATGGCGTGGTAGGCGCGGCCGTCGATCTCGATCGGCTGTGGGTTGGGCAGCAGGGCCAGCACGGCGGTGCCGTCGCCGCCGAAGAAGCACCAGACCGGGCGCATGGCGGCCAGGTCGGCGCCTTCCTTCTGGTCGAGCAGGCCGACGAAGCGGTCGGCCAGCCCATACAGGTTGCCCAGCAGCGGGATGCGCCGCAGGGTGCGGTCGAACAGGCGGCGCAGCGGCCCTTTCAGGCCCAGTTGCACGGCCAGGCCGAGCGGGTAGAGCGCCACCAGCAGCGCCAGGGTGCCGAGCAGCCAGGCCAGCAACGGGCTGCTGACGAAGGGCTGGCCCAGCCCGGCGAACAGCTTGCCGATGAAGCTGGTGGGGCCGATCAGCTGGTTCAGCAGGCTTACCAGCCAGCCCAGCAGCGCCAGGGACAGGGCCAGCGGCAGCAGGGCGAGCAAACCGGCCAGCCAGGTGGTGGCGAGGGAGTGGAAGCTGCGTTTGAACATGACGGGGTTCCGTTGGCGATGGGCGCGACAAGGCTATTGCAAAGGCTCGGTGCCAGCTACCGCTGGCTGCCGGTAACTCACGCAAAACAGGGGTAGGCGTGGCTTTTGCCGCGAAAAGCCGTCGCCACCGGAGTATCTTTCGCGGCTAAAGCCGCTCCTACGACGCCGTGGCCTGCACCGGCAGTTAATGGGGATAGGGTTTTTGCAGGCCCGCTTCACTCAGTTGGCGGGTCGTTTCGTGCCTGGTGGTGTTCAATAGTTTCGTTACTTGAATGTTCGGTTAAATAGTGGTTGTTGCGGTGCGGGGTTTCTGCCTTGTTTGTGGGTGCTGGGTATGTCGGATAATGCGGTTGAACTTTAATCCTTATTGTGTTGGCTTGTCTGGCGTGATTGTTTTATCTGTTGTTTAAACTTTGCCTGCTGTATCGCTCGGGTTGCTTGTTGTACTGCGGCCTATTGATGTGTCTCCGATAATGTTCTGGATTGCTATGTCCACCAATGCTTTGTATACCGATTTGTCCGGCTATTACGACCTGATGTGTGCCGATATCAACTATCAGGCGCAAAGCAATACCGTACGCCGGCTGCACCAGTTGTTCGGTAACGAGGGCCGGCGTCACCTCGATCTGGCCTGTGGAACCGGGCCGCATGTCCGCCATTTCATCGAGTTTGGCTACCGCAGCGGCGGGCTGGATATCAACCAGCCGATGCTGGACATCGCCCGGCTGCGCTGCCCCGACGCGCAGTTCGCCTTGCAGGACATGTGCGCCTTCACGGTTGACGAGCCGCTCGATCTGATCACCTGCTTCCTGTATTCCATCCATTACAGCGGCGGGCTGGATAGGTTGAGCGAATGCATTGCCTGTGTGCATGGCGCACTCGCTGCGGGTGGAGTCTTCTGTTTCAACTCTGTCGATAAAGAAAAGATCGATAACAACTCATTTGTCCGGCATGTCGTGGAGCATGAAGGCAGTGAGTTCGCTTTCGGTTCGGCCTGGAATTATTGCGGGCATGGCGACAAACAGTCGCTCAGGGTCAGTATCGAAAAGACCACGCAGGGGGTGAGCCAGGCCTGGCAGGATGAACACCCGATGGTGGCTGCAAGTTTCGCTGAGTTGCAGCAACTGTTGCAGCCTTATTTTGCAGTGCATGTGTTCGAACATGATTATGAAAAGTTGGTGCCGTGGGATGGCGCGTCGGGCAACGCCATCTTCGTGTGTGTAAAACGTTAGGCCTTTTCATCGCTCATAGGGCGCGCGGCGGCTTGATGGCGGCTGAGCCGGGCGGCAGGGCTATTGGCCGCCCAGGATCGCGCTGGGGTCGAGGTAGAACATCTTCTTCCAGCCCTGGCTGCTGCCATCGGCGCGCCAGGGGTAGGGCAGCAGGCTGACGATGGAATAGTGCAGGTGGGGCGGCTTGCCGCGGGCGTTGCCGGAGTCGCCGACCGTGCCCAGCGGGCTGCCGGGCAACAGGGGTTGGCCGGGCCAGGCGCTGTGGCTGTCGAGGTGGGCGAAGTAGTGCAGGCGCCATTTCGGCCCGAGCACCACCAGCACCTTGCCGCCCATGTCGATCTCGCCGCGCAGCAGCACCAGGCCGTAGGTGGGCGCCACCACTGGCGTGCCGGTGCGGGCGAAGATGTCGATGCCCTTGTGCACGCCGGAGCGGCCCCAGGGTTCGAACCAGAAACTCTTGGGGTGCCAGTCCTGGCTGCTGGCGCCCTGCACGGGCACCTGCGGCCATTCGGGGGCCAGCAGCCAGGCGAGGCACAGGGCGAGCAACAGGTAGCGTTTACGTGGGCGGTTGATCATGCGGCATCCATGCGGCGGGGTTGGGGCTCAGTTGTCCTGGTGGGCGCGGTAGGCGCCGGGGGTGAGCCCGGTCCATTTCTTGAACGCGCGGTGGAAGGCTGAGGGTTCGGAGAAGCCGAGCTGTTCGGCCAGGGTCTGGATCGACAGTTCGTCGCGGCCCAGGTGGTAGATGGCCAGGTCGCGGCGCAGGTGGTCCTTGAGTTCCTGAAAGCTGCTGCCTTCCTCGCGCAGGTGGCGGCGCAGGGTCTGCGGGCTGACGTGCAGTTGCTGGGCGACCTGTTCCAGGTCCGGCCAGCTGGCGCAGTCGCGGCCGAGCAGGCGGCGGATGCGGCTGGTCAGGCTGTCGCCGCCATCCGGGCGGGCCAGCAGGTCGGCCGGCGAGTGCTGGAGGAACTGCTTGAGGGTGCGCTCGTCCTGCAGCAGCGGCATGTCCAGGTAGCGGGCGTGGAAGCGCAGGCTGGTGCGTTCGGCATCGAAGCGGCGCGGGCAGGGGAACAGCAGGTCGTATTCGCCGCTGTGCGGCGGTTCGGCGTAGGCGAAGCTGGCCTCTTCCAGGCGGATGCGCTGGCCGATCAGCCAGCTGCCGAGGCGGTGCCAGATCACCAGCAGGCTTTCGGTGAGGAAGTGGTCCGGGTCCCACAGCTGCGAGCTGTCGATGCTCAGGCACACCTGGTCGCCGTCGCGCTGCAGTTGCACGCTCGGCGCGTCGGGGAACAGGCCGTAGAACAGCATGCCGCGCACCAGGGCCCTTTCCAGGGTGCGGCAGTGGATGATGGCGTGGCACATCATGGCGAAGGTGCCGCGCTTGCTCGGGCGCTGGCCGAAGCCCATGTATTCGTCGTCGAGCAGCAGCCACAGGGCCTGGATCAGGCGCGAGAACTGCTCCGGGGCCAGGCGCGCGCGCGGTTCGTCGAGCAGCGCCGGCTGGATGCCCAGCTCGCGCAGCAGCGCGCTGCAGTCGCGGCCCTGGCGCTCGGCGCCACGCAGGGCGGCGCGGATGAAGTGACTGGCGATGGTGCGTTCGCGCATGGGCTGGCTCGGCAAAAGACTGGCCGGATGGTAGGCCGCAGGCCCGGCGCGAGACAAGCCGGGTTGCGGCAGATCAACAGGGCGAATCGGCCAGTCGCTATGCTGGGATCATGGCGCGCGCAGGGCGTGCAAGCGGGCACGGCAGGGCTGCCGTGGCGAGCCATACTCGGTAGCAGCAGTGCAGGGTCAAAGGGCTGCATTCATGCCATTGCAAGGGAGTCCGACTCGTGGAGTTCAAGGATTACTACCAGATTCTCGGCGTCGACAAGGCTGCAGATGCCGACGCCATCAAGAAGGCCTACCGCAAGCTGGCGCGCAAGTATCACCCCGACGTGAGCAAGGAGGCCGATGCCGAAGTGCGCATGAAGGAGGTCAACGAGGCCTACGCGGTGCTCGGCGATGTGGAAAAACGCGCCGCCTACGACCAGCTCGGCGGGCGCTACCAGGACGGCCAGGAGTTCCAGCCGCCACCGGGCTGGGACAGCGGCTTCGAGTTTACCGGCGGCGATTTCTCCGCGGCCGACCTGGGCGAATACAGCGACTTCTTCGCCAACCTGTTCGGCCAGGCCGGTCGTGGCCGTCACACCCGTGGGCGGGCGCAGTCGATGCGCGGCGAGGATCATCACGCCAAGATCGTCATCGAACTGCGCGATGCCTATGCGGGGGCGACGCGCACCCTCACTCTGCGCGGCGCGCGCGCCGATGCCCAGGGCCGGGTGAGCGTGCAGGAGCACAACCTCAACGTGCAGATTCCCAAGGGCATTCGCGAGGGCCAGCAGATCCGCCTGGCCGGCCAGGGTAGCCCGGGGTTCGGCGGTGGGCCGGCCGGGGATCTGTACCTGGAGGTACATTTCCAGGCGGACCCGCACTACCGGGTGGACGGCCGCGATGTCTACGAGACGCTGCCGGTCACGCCCTGGGAGGCCGCGCTGGGGGCGAGCATCGAGGCGCCGACGCCGTCCGGCAAGGTGCAGGTGAAGATTCCCGCGCACTCGCAGAGCGGTCGCAAGCTGCGCCTCAAGGGCCGCGGCATTCCCGGCGAGCCGGCGGGCGACTTGTACCTGTTGCTGGAGGTCGTCCTGCCGCCGGCCGACACCGACAAGGCCCGCCAGCTCTACGCCATGATGGCCCAGGAGTTGCCCTTCAACCCGCGTCAGTCCATGGGAGTGTGAGCCATGCCATCGATCGAGATCATCACCAGCGTGGTCGTGGATGAAGTCACCCTCGACCTCGACGAGCTGGCCCGGGCCTGCGCCGTCGAGTCGCTGTGGGTCGTCGAGCGGGTCGAGGCCGGCCTGCTCGGGGCATTGAACCGGCAGCAGCCGGCCGCCTGGCGCTTCAGCAGCGCCGAACTGGCCCGCGCCCGGCGCCTGGCGGCGCTGGAGCGCGACTTCGACGCCAACCCAGAACTGGCCGCCCTGGTGGCGGACCTGATCGAGGAAGTGGCGCGGCTCAAGGGCCGACTCAAGGCTGCCGGCCTGGACTGAGCCCCGCGCTTGCAGGCTATTCAACCTCAGGCTCCGGTTCGCTGCGTGCCGCCGTATGGTGGATAGGCCAGCAGGGTGCACGCGGGTGGCGGCGTCTTTCGCAGATTCGATTCTTCAAGAAAGGCAATCTCGACCACTAGGTAAAGCCGTGGCGACTCCGCCGAGCCGGGCAGGGTGGGGGGAACCCGCCTCGTGCTTGGCGGGAATCCGCCAGATCGGCTGCTGAAGAGAGGTGGGTATTTATATTAAGTCATTGTTATTAAAGAGTTTTTTATAATTCATGGCGGCTGGCACAAGCCTTGCGATAAGCGCTGCAGCTCCCCGGTGGAGCCCACAACAAATCCCTCCAGTGCAGGGGGGTTAGCGCTCAATGCGGCTGCGCGGCCTTGCGGACATCGAGGCTGGCGCAGCAAGAGAGGAACTGCCATGACCCGCAAACCGCTGTACAAGAGTCTGTACGCCCAGGTGCTGGTGGCCATCGCCATCGGTATCGCCCTCGGACATTTCTACCCGGAGACCGGCGTCGCGCTGAAACCGCTGGGTGATGGCTTCGTCAAACTGATCAAGATGGCCATTGCGCCGATCATCTTCTGCACCGTGGTCAGCGGTATCGCCGGCATGCAGGACATGAAAGCGGTGGGCAAGACCGGTGGCTACGCGCTGCTGTATTTCGAGATCGTCTCCACCGTGGCCCTGCTGATCGGCCTGATCGTGGTCAACGTGGTGCAGCCGGGTGTCGGCATGCATGTCGATCCGTCCACCCTGGATACCAAGGGCATCGCCGCCTACGCCGCCGCCGGCGAGTCGCAGAGCACCGTGGCCTTCCTGCTCAACGTGATCCCCAGCACCATAGTCGGCGCCTTCGCCAGTGGCGACATCCTCCAGGTGCTGTTCTTCTCGGTGATCTTCGCCTTCGCCCTGCAGCGCATGGGCGACTACGGCAAGCCGGTGCTGCAGTTCATCGACCAGATCGCTCAGGTGATGTTCGGCATCATCAACATGATCATGAAGGTCGCACCCCTCGGGGCCTTCGGCGCCATGGCCTTCACCATCGGCCAGTACGGCGTCGGTTCGCTGGTGCAGCTGGGCCAGCTGATGATCTGCTTCTATATCACCTGCGCGCTGTTCGTCCTGCTGGTCCTCGGCAGTATCGCCAAGGCCCACGGCTTCAGCATTCTCAAGTTCATCAAATACATCCGTGAAGAACTGCTGATCGTGCTCGGCACCTCGTCCTCGGAGTCGGCCCTGCCGCGCATGCTGGACAAGATGGAGAAGCTCGGCGCGAACAAGTCGGTGGTCGGCCTGGTGATTCCTACCGGCTACTCGTTCAACCTCGACGGCACCTCGATCTACCTGACCATGGCCGCGGTGTTCATCGCCCAGGCCACCGACACGCCGATGGACATCACCCACCAGATCACCCTGCTGGCGGTGCTGCTGATCGCCTCCAAGGGCGCGGCCGGGGTGACCGGCAGCGGCTTCATCGTGCTGGCGGCCACCCTGTCTGCGGTCGGCCACCTGCCGGTTGCCGGCCTGGCGCTGATCCTCGGCATCGACCGCTTCATGTCGGAAGCCCGCGCCCTGACCAACCTGATCGGCAACGGCGTGGCCACCATCGTGGTCGCCAAGTGGTGCAAGCAGCTCGACGAGACCACGCTGCAGCAGCAACTGGCCGCTGGCGGGCAGACCGTGCAGGCCGCGCCGGACCTGCTCGGCCAGCAGAAGGTCGCCTGAGCGCCTGATTTTCACCGCCCTGTCGGCAGGGCGGTACTCTCCTGGCCCGTCCGCGTGACGGGCTTTTTTTGTCTGCTTGCCGGGCGATTTGTTAGAGATGCTTCACAGCCTGAGCAGATGGCGCGCACAGCCGGGCGGCGGCTGCGCGTAGAATGGCCGCCCTCACGAACGACCCTGGAATGGATGCCATGTCGACTGATTCGCGCTCGCCTGTGCGCTGCATTAACCGTCCCCCGGCTTACCGACTGAACCGCGCCGCTCTGGCGAGCGAGGGTTGAGCGGATGCAGAGCCACGATTTCTTCATCAACCTGATTCTCAGCGTGATCATGATCGTTGGGGTCTACCAGTTCTATTTCCTGACCCAGCGCTACACCCTGGTGGAAGTGCGCACCTTCCACTCGCGCCTGGACGAGAAGATGCCGTTCTGGCCGTCCTGGTCATGGATCTACAGCTTCCTCTACTACCCGGCGATCCTCTACATCAACTGGCTGGTGGAGAGCCCGCGCGACTTCACCATCATCGCCTTCTCCTACATCGTCCTGCTGGTGATGCAGATGGTCTGCTTCAGCGCCTTCCCGGTGTCGACCCCCGAGCACTGGCGCAGCATCAACACCGGCAGCAGCTGGTCCGAGCGCTTCCTGCTGTTCGTGCAGCGCTTCGATGCACCGTCCAACTGCTTCCCCAGCATGCACGTCTCGGTGGCCACCCTGACGGCGCTGCTGGCGCTGGGCTCGCTGGGGCCCTGGGTGTTCCTGTTCCCGCTGCTGATCGCCCTGTCCTGCACCTTCACCAAGCAGCATTACTTGGCCGACCTGCCCGCCGGCGCGGTGCTGGGCTGGGTGGCCTACCAGGTTTACCTGCTGCTGATCTGATAGCTCCTGCACTACATCAGTGCTTTAAGGCGGCGCTCCTCCCCCGGACGCCGCCTTCTTTTTTGCTGGAGAGCTCCTGGCAACCCCCGCTTGCCCCTCGGCCCCGGTGCTTTCTGCCGCGCCGGCGCGCGATTGCGACTTTCCCTGGCGCGCCGCTCTGGCTAAGCTCGCGGTTCCGCATCCGCAGCAGAGGTTTTCCCATGGCGCAGCAACGACCGGCCGCCGATATCGCCCGTCAGATCCTCGACGGTTTCGACGACTATCGCGAGCACTTCCGGGAGATCACCAATGGCGCCCGGGCGCGCTTCGAGAAGGCCCAGTGGCAGGAGGCGCAGGCTGCCTCGGCGGCGCGCATCAACCTCTACGAGGAAAAGGTCAGCGAAGTGGGCAAGCGCCTGCGGGCCAGCTTCAGCGACGACTTCCTGCTGGATGTCGAGCTGTGGCCGCTGGTGAAAAGCGCCTACATCACCCTGATCGACCAGCGCTACGACGACGAACTGGCGGAGACCTGGTTCAACTCGATCTTCTGCGGCCTGTTCAGCCATGACCAGATCAGCGATGGCTGCATGTTCATCCACACCACGCGGCCGGCCCTGCGGCCCCAGGCCAGTGCGCCGCAAACCCGCATCTACCGGCCGCAGGGCAACCTGCAGCAGGCCTTGCAGGCGGTATTCGGCGATTACCGCTTCAGCGTCGACTTCGAGAACCTCGAGCGCGATATCCAGCGCCTGGAAACCCAGCTGCGCGCCAACCTGCCGGACTGGGTGTGCAAGGACCCGGAACTGACCATCGAGCTGTTCTCCTCGACCCTGTACCGCAACAAGGGCGCCTACCTGGTCGGGCGCGTCTATACCCGCGACGAGCAGTGGCCGCTGGTGATTCCGCTGCTGCACCGCGAAGGGCAGGGCATCCAGATCGACACCCTGATCACCGACGAGGCGGAAGTCTCGATCATCTTTTCCTTCACCCGTTCCTACTTCATGGTGCGGGTGGAGATTCCGGCGGAGTTCATCGGCTTCCTCAAGCGCATCCTGCCGGGCAAGCACATCGCCGAGCTGTACACCTCGATCGGCTTCTACAAGCACGGCAAGTCGGAGTTCTACCGGGCGTTGATCAACCACCTGGCCAGCACCGACGACAAGTTCATCATGGCCCCCGGCGTGCGCGGCATGGTGATGAGCGTGTTCACCCTGCCGGGCTTCAATACGGTGTTCAAGATCATCAAGGACCGCTTCTCGCCGTCGAAGAACGTCGACCGCGCCACGGTGATCGAGAAGTACCGCCTGGTGAAGAGCGTCGACCGGGTCGGGCGCATGGCCGATACCCAGGAGTTCGCCGACTTCCGCTTCCCCAAGGCCAAGTTCGACCCCGAGTGCCTGGCCGAGCTGCTGGAGGTGGCGCCGTCCACGGTCGAGATCGAGAACGACGACACCGTACTGATCCGCCACTGCTGGACCGAGCGGCGCATGATCCCGCTGAACATCTACCTGGAAAGCGCCAACGAGGCACAGATGCGCGAGGCCCTGGAAGACTATGGCCTGGCGATCAAGCAGCTGGCCGCGGCGAACATCTTCCCCGGCGACATGCTGTTGAAGAACTTCGGCGTCACCCGCCATGGCCGCGTGGTGTTCTACGACTACGACGAGATCTGCTACCTGACCGAGGCCAACTTCCGGCGCATCCCGCCGCCGCGTTACCCGGAGGACGAGATGTCTTCCGAGCCCTGGTATTCGGTGGCGCCGCTGGACGTGTTCCCCGAGGAGTTCCCGCCGTTCCTGTTCGCCGACATCCGCCAGCGCCGCCTGTTCAACCAGCTGCATGGCGACCTGTTCGACGCCGCCTACTGGCAGGGGCTGCAGGAAGCGATTCGCGCCGGCAAGGTGATCGACGTGTTCCCCTATCGGCGCAAGGAAGTGGCCGACACCATCCAGTAGCGCGGCCATTGATCTGCGACAGCCGGCGGCTGGCCGGCGCGAACTAACCTATGCTCAGAAGTGGCCGCTGCCAGCGGCCATGACTACATTACCCCAGGCTGGAGGAAGTCGCATGAAAGCCAAATTGCACAGTCTTATCCGTCAGTGCCTGATTGCCCTCGGTCTCGTCGAGGCTCCACGCCTGCAGCCGATCCCGGTACGCCGCCAGCCGGCGCCGCGAGACCCGCGCCGCGGCTAAGCGCTGCAACACAGCCTTTTTGGTACAGGCTCGCGGGGAGGCGCAAGGCGTCCCCGTGGCGCAGTTGCGCGTGGCATTCCCATTGCTGTTCTTGGGGCATCGTCGAACCCGCCCCGGCCGCGGCGTTTATTCGTAAAGCCCCGTACTCTCTGGGCTGTAGCCTGATGTCGGAGTAATGGCACGGGCGTGCTGGTGAATTTTCAGGGCTGTGCTAGACAATATTGGGTGAGCCCGGAAGTCCGCCATCAACCTTATCCAAGGATGATCCTCCATGCGCCAGAATCTCCCCGTGTCTCAGCAGGAAAGAACCTTTCCCGCTGCGGAACGCCTGATCTCGACGACCGACCTGAACAGCAAGATCACCTATTGCAACGACGCCTTCGTCGCAATCAGCGGCTTCACCCGCGAAGAGCTGATTGGCCAGCCGCATAACCTGGTACGCCACCCGGACATGCCGCCGGCGGTATTCGGCCATATGTGGGAGACCATCAAGCAGGGCAAGCCCTGGATGGGCGTGGTCAAGAACCGCGCCAAGAATGGCGATTACTACTGGGTCAGCGCCTATGTCACGCCGATCTACGAGAACGGCAGGATGGCGGGTTACGAATCGGTGCGCTCGCTGCCCACGGCCGAGCAGAAACGCCGCGCCGAAGCGCTCTACGCGCGTTTGCGGGCCGGCAAGCCGCCGGTATCGATGCTCGAATCCTGGACCTATGACCTGATGCGTTGCTGGCCGCTGATTCTGGCGGGCCTGGTGATACTGGGGTCGCATTGGGTGCTCAGTGGTATCTGGCTGCCCATGTTCATTCTGGCGGTGATGTTCGCCCTGGGTTCCTACCAGCTGTACAGCCAGCGGCAGTTGATCCGCAAAACCCTGGCCGAACACCCCAAGGCGTTCACCAGTGCCCTGGTGGCACTGACCTACAGCGATAATCGCGGCGCCCAGGCCTTGCTCGACATGGCGATGATCAGTGAAGAGGCGCGCCTGCAGACCGCCCTGGCGCGCCTGGAGGATGCCGGCGAAAATGTGCGGCAACGGGCCGCGCAGTCCGCCGAGCTGTCGCGCTCGGGCGCCGAACTGCTGGATCAGCAACGCAGCGAGACGGATCAGTCGGCGACGGCGATCAACCAGATGGCCGCTACCATCCAGGAGGTGACGCACAACGTGCAGAACACCTCGCACGCCGCCGAGGAGGCTGATCGCCTGGCCCTGCAGGGGCGCCAGTTGGCCGACAGCAGCCTGCAGGCGATGCAGCACATGGCCGGAGCCGTGCATGAGATCGGCCAGGCGGTGAACGACCTGGCCGACTCGACCCAGTCGATCGGCAGCGTGGCCGACGTGATCACCTCGATTGCCGAGCAGACCAATCTGCTGGCCCTGAATGCCGCGATCGAGGCCGCGCGGGCCGGCGAGCAGGGCCGCGGCTTTGCCGTGGTGGCCGACGAGGTGCGGGCGCTGGCCGGACGCACCCGCGAATCCACCGAGCAGATCCACCAGATCATCGCCTCGTTGCGCAGTGGCGCGGACCGGGCGGTGCACACGGCGGGCAAGGGCGAGGCCATCTCCCGCGAGAGCGTGCAGAGCGTCGAGGAGGTGCGTGAGGCCCTGGTCGGCATCAGCACCGCGGTTACCCGCATCACCGGCATGAGCCAGCAGATGGCGGCGGCTTCCGAGCAGCAGAGCCATGTGGCGGAAGATATCAGCCGGCAGATCACCCGCATCGCCCAGCTGTCCGACCACAGTGCCGGGCAGGCGCACCAGGGGGCGGCGATTGGCCAGGAACTGGAACAGATGGCCGAATACCTGCACAGCCTGGCGGAGCGTTTCAACCGCTAGCGGGCCGCATGACCTGCGCTTATCGATACTGCGTTAAAACGGCCTGCCAGAGCCTGGCCACTGCCCACGGAAGACCCGGCCATGCCGGGTCTTCTGCCTTGTGCGCTACCCGTTGCGCGCGGGCATTTGCGCTTCGCCCGCGTTCGGCCATCCGCCCGGCGCCGATGCTCGGTGCTTCAGGGGCGCCTGTGGCACACTGCGCGGCCGAAGGAGAACCCCCGATGTCCCGACCTTGCTGCGAGCGCTGTGCCCGGCCGCAGAGCCATTGCCTGTGCCCATTGCTGGCCAACCTGCCGAGTCGCACGCGGGTGCTGATCCTGCAGCATCCGGATGAGGTGCGGCATGCCCTGAACACGGCGCGCCTGGCGGCGCTGGGCCTGCAGAATGCCGAGCTGCGGGTGGGCGAGGTATTTGCCGAGCTGGGGCAATGGCTGGACCCGGCCTATCGCGCCTGCCTGCTGTTTCCGGGGGAGGGCGCGCAGCCGTTGCCGCTGCTGCCTGGAACCGGCGATGAGCGGCCGTTGCTGCTGGTGGTGCCGGATGGCACCTGGCGCAAGGCCCGCAAGCTGCTGCACATGAACCCCGTGCTGGCCGCCCTGCCACGGGTCTGTCTGCCGCCGGGGCTGGTCTCGCGCTATCGCTTGCGCAAGGCGCCGGCCGAGGGGGCGCTGGCCACCATCGAGGCGATCACCGTTGCCCTCAACCTGCAGGAAGCACCGGCTTGTTTCGATGAGCTGCTGCGCCCGTTCGAGGCGTTGATCGAGGGGCAGATCGCGGCGATGGGCGAGACCACGTTCCGCCGCAACCATCTGCAGCAGTAGGCCCTGTGCCGTCGGGCGCGAACCGGGAGGCGAGCACTGGCTTTGCGTAGGAGCGGCTCCAGCCGCGAAATTCGCGGATAAACCCGCTCCCGCAACAGCGGCAAGGCGCTATAGCAAAGCCTGCGCCTAGCGCTCGCGCAGCGCCTCCGCCCGGGCCTTGAGCACGGGTTTGAGCAGGTAGTCCAGCACGCTTTTCTCGCCGGTGATGATGTCCACGGTGGCGACCATGCCTGGGATGATCAGCAGCGGGTGCTCGTCGCTGCCCAGGTGGCTCCTGTCGGTGCGTACCTGGATCAGGTAGAAGCTGTTGCCTTCCTCGTCGGTGATGGTGTCGGCGCTGATCAGTTCCAGCTTGGCCTTGAGCCCGCCATAGATGGTGTAGTCGTAGGCGGTGAACTTGACCATGGCCTTCTGCCCCGGGTGCAGGAACGCCACATCCTGCGGGCGCACCCTGGCCTCGATCAGCAGGTTGTCTTCCAGCGGCACGACCTCGACCATGGCATCGCCGGGCTGCACGACGCCGCCGATGGTGTTGACCTTGAGCAGCTTGATCACCCCGTGCACCGGCGAAACCACGGTGGTGCGGGTCACCCGGTCATCGATGGCGACGCTGGTGGAGGTGACCTTCTTCAGCTCGGTGCGCATTTCATTGAGTTCCTTGAAGGCATCCGAGCGAAAGGCCAGTTCGGACTCTTCGATGCGGCTTCTGATCTCCTCCACCGCCGACTCGGCCCGCGGAATGGCCAGGGTGGTGGCGTCCAGCGAACCGCGCACCTCCACCGCGCTGCGGCGCAGGCGCAGGATCTCGACCTGGGAGATCGCCCCGGTTGCCACCAGCGGCTGCGACATGTTCAGTTCCTGCTGGATCAGCCCCAGGCTGGAGCGGTACTGCTGGGCCTTGGCGCGGAACTCGGCGAGCTCCTGGGTCTTCTGCTGCAGCTGTTCGCGCAGGGTGTTCTGCTCGCTGTGCAGGCGTTGCTGGCGCGAGCGATACAGGGCCAGCTCGTCCTCGGCCAGCTGCGGTGCGGCTTTCACCAGATCGTCGGGCAGCGCCAGGGGGCGCCCCTCGGCTTCGGCACTGAGGCGCTCGACTCGGGCGACCAGGGCCATGCGGTCGGCTTCGGTCTCGCCACGGTTGGAAAGGAAGCGGGTGTCGTCCAGGCGCAGCAGGGTGTCGCCCTTGTTCACCACCTGGCCTTCGCGGACGAAGATTTCCGTGACGATGCCGCCTTCGAGGTTCTGGATCACCTGAACCTTGCTCGAGGGGATGGCCTTGCCTTCGCCGGTGGTGACTTCTTCCAGCACGGCGAACTTGGCCCAGACCAGGGCGACCAGCAGGCAGGCGCAAACCGTCCACACGGTGGCCCGGGCCAGCCAGGGCGAGTCTTCGAGTACGGCTCCGTCCACCTCGGGCATGAACTCGGTGTCCTGCTTGTGTTTCTGCAGGCTGCCGAAATAGTCACGAATCGATTGGCTCAGTTCCATGCACGACCTCCAGCGGGTCTGCGCGTCATACCGCCGCCGGGCCGACGCGGCCCTTGCGCAGGGCTTCGATCACGGCTTCTTTGGGGCCATCGGCGACGACATGGCCATTGTCGAGTACCACCAGGCGATCGACCAGGCTGAGCATCGAGGCCCGATGGGTAATCAGCAGCACGGTCTTGCCCTGCGCCAAGTTGTGCAGGCGGCTGCGCAGGATGTCCTCGCTGGTGTTGTCCATGGCGCTGGTCGGCTCGTCGAGCAACAGGATCGGCGGGTCGAGAAGCAGGGCGCGCGCCAGCAATACCGCCTGGCGCTGGCCGCCGGAGAGAAGCTGGCCGCGCTCGCCCACCGGGCGGTCGAAGCCCCGGGGATGCTGCCGGGCCAGTTCGGACACCCCGGCCAGCTCCGCCACTTCGAGCATGCGCGCATCGCTGACATAGCGTGCGCCGAGGGTCAGGTTGTCGCGCAGGCTGCCGGCCAGCAGCGGCAGGTCATGGGCGACATAGCCGATCTGGTGGCGCAGGTCGGCGACATCCAGCTGGCGCAGGTCGAGGCCGTCGAGAAGGATCTGCCCTTCATCCGGGGTGTAGAAATTCATCACGAGGCGGGCCAGGGTGCTCTTGCCCGAGCCGCTGCGGCCGATGATGCCGACCCGTTCCCCGGCAGCCAGATGCAGGCTGACCTTGGCCAGGGCCGGCGTGCTCTGCCCGGGATAGCTGAAACTGACCTGGTGCACGTCGATGGCGCCCTTGAGCTGGGTGCGTTCCAGCGGGCGCTGGTTGGCTTGGCGCTCCTGCGGCAGGGCCATCAGGGCATCGGTGCTGGTCATGGTCAGGCGCGCCTGCTGATAGCGGGTGATCAACCCGGCAATCTGCCCGAGGGGCGACAGCACGCGGCTGCCGAGCATGTAGCAGGCGACCAGGGCGCCGACACTCAGGTGCCCGGCAATGATGATGTAAACCCCGGCCACGATGGTGGCCATGCCGGCGACCTGCTGGAAGAACAGGGTGCCGTTGGTGGCCAGGGAGGCCAGGAAGCGGCTGTGGTTGTCCAGGCGGGTGAGGGCGCCGTGGGTCTTTTCCCAGCGGTGCTGGCGTTCGCTCTCGGCACCGCAGGCCTTGAGGGTTTCCAGGCCGCCGAGTGTCTCGATCAGCAGGGCCTGGCGCTCGGCCCCCAGGACCAGGCTCTTCTGTACAGTGTCGCGCAGGCGGGCCTGGATGATCAGCGCGAAGATCGCGGTGATCGGAAAGGCCAGCAGCGGGATCACCACCAGCCAGCCGCCGAGCAGGCCGATGATCACGATCATCAGGATGGAGAAGGGCAGGTCGATCAGGCTGGTCAGCGTGACCGCCGTCAGGAATTCGCGCAGGCCCTGGAAGTCGTGGATGCTCTGGGCGAAACCGCCGACCGTCGCCGGGCGCGACTTCATCGACATGCCGGTGATGCGCTCGAACAGGGTGGCGGACAGCACCACGTCGGTCTTCTTGCCGGCCACATCCAGCAGGTGGGCGCGCAGCACACGCAGCAGCAGCTCGAAGCCGCTGCCGATGAACAGGCCGATGACCAGCACCCACAGGGTCGCGGTGGCCTGGTTGGGCACCACGCGGTCGTAGGTCTGCATGACGAACAGCGGCACCATCAGGCCGAGCAGGTTGATCAGCAGGCTGGCGAGGACCGCATCGGTATACAGCCAGCGCGACAGCTTCAAGGTGTCGCGGAACCAGGCCTCGATGCGTGGCACCAGAGGGTTGCGTACATCCTCCAGTTCATGCCGCGGCCGGGCGAACAGGGCCTGGCCCGAGTATTCCAGCGCCAGGTGTTCCTGGCTGACCCACTGCTCGCCGCCTTCGGATTCGCACGGCAGGATCAACAGCTTGTTCTGCGGGCCGATCTTGCGCAGCACGGCGCTGCGGCCATCTTTGAGCAGCAGCAATACCGGCAGGTTGAGTGGCGAGATGGCGCTCAGCTGGCGCCGCAGGATGCGCCCCTGCAGGCCGGCCCTGGCTGCGGCGCGTGGCAACAGCTCGGCCGTCAGGCGTTGCTCGGGCATGGGCAGGCCGGCCGTGAGGCTGGCCCGGCTGGCGGAACAGTCATGCAGTTTGCAAAGGATCAGCAATCCGTCCAACAGCGGGTCGTCATGACTCTGCCGTTGGTCATCGGAGGGTGTCCGCTCCATGGTGGTCAAGGTCACTACTCCTGAGAGGTCGCCGGCCAACAGTGGGCGTGTTGGCTGGCGGCCTCTTCGCCGGGATTACTTCATTTCCGGCAGGCGGGCCTCGCTCTTCACTTCGGTGAGGGCTACAGCTTCGGCCGGCAACACCACGTTCTGTTTCTTCAACAGCTCCCCCGTGGCGGAAATCACGCGGTACATGGAGAATTCTTCGATATAACGCACCTCGGTGTAGCGACGGTTGGCGGTAAACAGTTCGTTCTCGCTGTCCAGCAGGTCGAGCAGGGTGCGTTGCCCCAGGCTGAACTGCTGCTGGTAGGCCTCGCGCACGCGCGAGGTGTAGTCGGCATAGTCACGGGCCTCGGGGGTTTGCAGGCGCGCGTTTTCCATGGCGTTCCAGGCCAGGGCCAGATTCTCGTTGAGCACGCGCAGGGCATTGTTGCGGATGTCCATCGACTGGTTGATCTGGTGTGCCGCCGATTGCAGGCGCGCCTTGTCGCGCAGGCCGTTGAATAAGTTGTAGTTCATGACCACGGCTGCCCGCCAGGTGTTGTAGTGGCCTTCATCACCCTGGACGTTGTCGTCGGCGGTGGTGGCCAGCTCCAGATCAAAGCGCGGGTAGAAGGGCGACTTGGCCACTTCGTACTGCTTCTCGGCGGCATTCACATCCGCCTGTGCGGATTTCAGGTAGGGGTTGTTGTCGATCACGGTCTGGCGGGCCAGGTTGATGTCTTGCGGTACTTCGCCTTTCACCGTGCTCGGTTGCTCCAGCTCGTCGGGCATGCGGCCGACCGCGCTGAAGAAGTTGGCTTGTGCATCCGCCAGGTTGACCTGCTCGGTGTACAGGTTGTTCTTGGCCAGGGCCAGGCGCGCCTCGGACTGGTCGAGGTCGGCGGTGCTGCCGACGCCTCGCTCGCTGCGCAGGCGGATCTGATCGTTGATGCGCTGGTGCGCCTGCAGGTTGTTCTCGGCCAGGCTCACCATCTCGCGGCGCTTCAAAACGTCCAGGTAGACCTCGGCGGTGCGCAGAGCCAGGCTTTCCGAGGTAGCGAGTACGTAGTAGGCCCGCGAGTTGACGACAGCTTCGGTGCGCGCCACCTCGTTGGGGGTGTTGAAACCGTCGAACAGCATTTGCCGCAGGCGCAGCTCGGCGTCGCGGTAGTTGAGGGTTTCCTTGTTGTGGTCGTTGTCCTGGGCCCGGGTGCTGGGGCTGTCGGTCTGCTCCCGGCCATAGCCCAGCAGCAGGTCGACGGTGGGCAGGTAGCCACCTTTGGCAATCTTCACCTCTTCATCCGTAGAGAGGCGGTCATTCATGCTGGCATGCAGTTCCGGATGATTGTCGATGGTGCTCTGGATCGCTTCGGCGAGCGTCATGGCCTGCACCTGCGTACTGAGCATGGCGAGCAGGATGCTGCTGCAGAGCGGTTTTAGAACGTGCATGAGGGGCTCTCCTTGATTCATATGCTCGGTCTTAACGCCAAAATAATGTCACCAAGTTCCTAGAAAGGCGCTTCAGGTCTGTTACATCACAGCTAAGAACATCCTTAAGAGTAGCTAAGAAAAATTCAGAACAAGATTTATGAGAAATAAGTCTTATGCACTCCGTGATAACGGGCACATTGTTTCCTTCGTAAGCCGCGAGAAATGGGGTTTTCATGCCGTTTGGCGGTAAAGAATGATGGTCAGTCGCGGTTTGGAGCATAAGGGCGGGGATCTACCCGATGGAGTAGGCCGGTGCAGTTAGGGCGACACTTTTTTGTCGCGTCGGCGTGACAATTTAATAACGCACCGATTCAGTCCATCCTGCATTTTTCCTTCGCACATACCGCGTGGCTCGAAAGGCGATTGACCCTTTTGAAACGTGTCGACCACGGTCGACAGTTGTGGTGTGGAGGAAGGGCTCATGGCTACTTTGATTGGTATCGTCAGCCAGGTTGTCGGCGAAGTCTTTGCGGTAGCTGGCGATGGATCGCGTCGACCGCTAGTCGAAGGCGATCGTGTCTATAGCGGCGAACAACTCATAACAGGCGCTGGCGGAGCCGTCTCCATCGCCATGACCAATGGCCAGACTTTGACGCTCGGTCGTGACAGCAGCATGGGCCTCACCGAGCAGCTGCTCGCCGGTGCGGAGGGGACGTCACAGGGCGCGGCGGCGGACAGTGCTCCGGCGGCCCCGTCCGATGCTGACCTGACCGATGTCGAAAAGCTGCAGGCGGCGATCGAGGCGGGCGTCGACCCGACCCAGTTGGGTGAGGCCACTGCTGCCGGCCCGGGCGCCGGTGGTGCTGCTGGCGCGGCAGGTGGCGGGCACAGCTTCGTGCTGTTGAGCGAAGTCGGTGGCGCGCTGGATCCGGTGATTGGCTTCCCCACCGAAGGCCTTGGTTATGTGCCGGAGTTCCCGGATCCCGAGCCCTTCATTGCGGCAGAAGAAGCAGCGGACCCCGCTCCCGATATCGATATCCAGTATGAAGATGCCAATGGTGCCGTGATTGCCGGGCCCGCCACCGTCGACGAACAGGCGCTGAGTGACGGCAGCAACCCCGACAGCAATGCCGAACAAGCCGCCGGCGCCATCATCGTCAACTCGCCGGATGGCGTCTCCGCCCTTGAAATCCAGGACGTCAATGGCAACTGGATCAATGTCACCAGCGGCGGCGTGGTGCAGGGGCAATACGGCATCCTCACCGTGGATGCCGCCGGCAACTGGCTCTATACCCTCACCGATAACACGCTTGACCACAGCAACCCGAATGCCTCCGGCGCCGCCGACCAAGTCGGCGAAAGCTTCTCGGTACGCGCAATCGACCTGGATGGCGATGTGTCGCCGACCCAGCAGCTGAATGTGCGGATCAACGATGACAGCCCCGAAGTCCAACTTGGCCAGGGTGAGTTCTCCGGGCTGATCGTGGATGAGACGGACTTCGGTCTGACCGATACCGGCAATTTCTCCGGGGCCTTCCAGGCAAACTTCGGTGCCGATGGCGGCGTCGTGGCCTATTCGCTGGCGATCAACACCCTCGACAGCGGCCTGCGGGATGCCATCACGGGGGCGAGCATCGAACTGCATCTGGTGGACGGTGTGATTCAGGGCTGGGTCGGCGGTGACCCCTTGCTGGTGGCTTTCACCGCCGAGGTCAATGCTTCCGGCGATCTGACGCTGACCCAGCTGCGTTCCCTGCAGCATCCGAACCCGGAAAGCGCCGACGAGCCGGTGGCTGTGGCGGGCGGGGTGATCCGGCTGGTGGCGATTGCCACCGATGGCGATGGCGATATCGCCAGCGCCAGCCTGGATCTGGGCGGGTTGCTGGTGTTCCGTGACGATGGCCCGATCGCGGTGAGCGATACGGACTCGCTGGCGGCCGGCGGATTTGGCCCGGCGACGGGCAACGTGATCACCGATGCGGCGGCGGGCGATGCGG
>NZ_WELL01000009.1:74014-139464 GCF_009799935.1 Pseudomonas sp. L-22-4S-12
ACACCCTGGCCGACAACGAAACCCATGCCGATGCGGCGGGCGAGAACAGCCTGTTCGAAGACTTCGCGGTGCTGCTCACCGACCAGGACGGCCAGTTCGACAGCGACACGCTGTCGGTGAACATCATCGACGACGTGGCCGAAGCGCAGAACGACACGGACTCGCTGGCGGCCGGTGGATTTGGCCCGGCGACGGGCAACGTGATCACCGATGCGGCGGCGGGCGATGCGGGCGACAGCGACACGGGCGCGGACACCCGCGGCGCGGACGGTGCGCAGGTGTCCTCGGTGACGGCGACGACGGCCGGTGGTGCGCCGACGGTGGTGGCGGGCGCGACCGTGGTGCAGGGCGAATACGGCGTGCTGACGCTGAACCCGGATGGTTCCTACAGCTATGTGCGCGATGCCGGTACGCCGGGCGGCGTGTCGGACGTATTCACCTACACGCTGCAGGACGGCGATGGCGACACGGACACGGCGACGCTGACGATCGCGATCGGCAACACGCCGCCGGTGATCAGCAACCTGACCCCGTCGGCCAATGGCGGCGACGTGACGGTGGACGAGGATGACCTGGCCGATGGCTCGGACAGCTCAAAAGAGAGCCTGACGCAGTCCGGCAGCTTCACCATCAGCTCGCCTGATGGCGTGGCCGCGCTGACGATTGGCGGGGTGAGCTTCATCAGCAACGGCGTGTTCACGGCGGGCTCGTTCGTCACGGACCTGGGCAACACGCTGAGCGTCACGGCCTACGACCCGGTAACGGGCGTGGTGAGCTACAGCTACACCCTGGCCGACAACGAAACCCATGCCGATGCGGCGGGCGAGAACAGCCTGTTTGAAGACTTCGCGGTGCTGCTCACCGACCAAGATGGCCAGTTCGACAGCGACACGCTGTCGGTGAACATCATCGACGACGTGCCGACGGACTTCTGCCCGGATGGCGCGCATGTCGTGCTGGGAGTTGCCTCGCCTTTGCCTCAGCCTCTGGTGATCGAACGGGCCCTGAACTTTGCCGCGGGCGCCGGGGCGGATGGAGTCGGCAGCGTCGCGTTCAACCTGAGCCTGAACGTGGACAGCGACAACAACGGCATTATGGATGCGCAGGCCTTCACGGATGCGGATGGCCTTCAGCTCTACATGCGCAACGAAGAGTTGTTCCTGTCCTATGATGGCGATACCCAGCACCTTGTCGCCAAGACCCTGGACGGCGAGGTGGCCTTCACGGCCGTGATAGATGCCGATGGCGATGTGTCCATCACCATGTTCAGCGGCTCCTTCATCAGCAACACGGTCATCACCACGGTGACGGATCTTAGCGGAGTCGGTGGCGGGGATGTGCCCTTCAAGGGCCTCAACCTCACTATCAAAGATGGCGGCAAGACAGTGCCGGATCCGGATGACAGCAACGACGTGCTGGTGTCCTCGGAAATCCGGCCCTTCAACGATGCCGATGCCGGGAGTGTCAACAGTAACGCCAATTCACTGGGGGTTGGCCAGGGCAATGAGGTTTCCAATGGCGAGGTCATTCGTTATGACCTGGTTACGGGGCTGAGCATCAACGACCAGCAAAACAATGAGAGCTACAGCTTCGATGGCTATCAGGAAACCTTCGCCTTCCGGCAAAAGATCCTCATCGAGGGTGGTAGCAAGGATGCCGACTTCAAACTGCGGATCTACAAGGAGACAGGTGCCTTGTCTGGCACTACGTCCCTGGTGGGCTCGAGTCTGGTGGCGCAGCAGCTGGCCCTGCTCATTGCTGAAATCACCCTCTACGACGCCCAGGGCAACGAACTCAGCGATGCCGATAAGCAGAATCATGTGGCCCTGGACCCGGACGACAGCAACGGCCTGATTCTCTTCGATATTGCCGATGGCTGGACCTTCGAGATCAACAGCGTCGACGGGCTTGGCCAGAAGCAAGCCTTCAACGCCATCGAAATCGAGGCTATCGAGTCCACCAACGGCGTCGTGAACGCTGACGGCACGGTGACCAGCTTCAAGCTGGGCGAGTTCTCCTTTGGCGAGTCGACAGATATCAATCCGGTCTCGTTCGAGTTGCCCGTGATCGGTACCGATGGCGATGGCGATTCGGTGACCAGCTCGATTGACGTGACGGTCTACCCGGACACCAAGAGCATTGTGGGAACCTCGGCGATTGATACCCTCACCGGCGATGGCGGGGAAAACTATCTCTTCGGGCTTGCCGGCAACGATACCCTGGTGGGCAATGGCGGCGACGACATCCTGCTGGGTGGCTTGGGTAGCGACAGCCTGGATGGCGGTGCCGGCAGTGATGTCTTTGTCTGGCAGGCCGGCGAAGGTGTCGGTGGGGGGGTGACCGATACCGTGCTGAATTTCGCCAAGGGCTTCAATACCGGCGGCGACCAACTCGACCTGTCGGATCTGCTGACCTGCGAGGATGGCGGGGTGGGCAATCTGGGCAACCTGCTGCAGTACATCGACATCTCAACGGCCAACATGTCGGGAGACGCGGGATTGCTGGATACCGTGATCAAGGTGAGCACCACGGGCGACTTCAACCCGCTCGATCCCACCGGGACGGCGCCCGCTGCCGGCCTGGTCGACCAGACCATCGTTCTGCAGGACGTCAACCTGATGGATGCCGGGTCAGGTTACGGCTCCACCGAAGGCAGTGTGATCCTGGGGATGCTCGGTGACGGCACGCTGAAGATCGATACCGTTTGACCTGCGTGTGTACGATCAGCCCGCTACCCTTGCTGGGGTAGCGGGCTTTTTTATGCACGGTTCCGTTCACTAGCTGCATGGGCTTTGCCGTGTTGCAGCGCTCAAGCGGGGCTTGGTTTTCATGCCTGGAGGGCATCGCATGGTGTATGTGCAACGGGACGATGAAGGGCGTTTGCTGCGGGTGGAGCACGACCCTTTCGACGGGATGACCGAAACCCTGGCGATTGAAAGCGCGGAGCTGCATAGCTGGCTGAGCGCCAAGGAGGAAGTGAAGGAACGCCTGGCCAGCCTGAAAGAGTCCGACCTCGAACTGGTGCGCGTGCTGGAGGATGTGGTCGGTGTGCTGGTGGCCAAAGGCGTGATCCGCTACACCGACCTGCCCGAGGCGGCGCGGCGCAAGCTGGACCGGCGCGCGGTGACGCGGGCGGAGATCGAGGGGCTCAGCGGTCTGCTGGGCGAAGACGAGGGGCATCTGATCTGATCCGTAGCGCTGGCGGGGCGCTCTGCATGCGGCACGCGAGCTGCCGCGGGCTGCCTTTGCCGTACGCCAGGCTGCTTGTCAGTTCTTCCAGGGCGCCGGCGCGCCGATCAGGCGGCCCATGGCGCCCTGGATGCCCAGCTCGCTGAGCGCCGCCAGCTCGCCTTCGGTCTCCACCATCTCGGCTATCAGCGGCAGGTCGATGCTGTTGGTGGCGCGGAAGATGGCTTCGATGAACAGGCGCTTGTCGCTTTCCTGGTCGATGGCGCGGATATAGGTGCCGTCGATCTTCAGGTAGGCCAGGCCCAGGTGGGTCAGGTTGCCGATCAGGCTGAAGCGCCCGCCGAAGTGCTGCAGGCCCAGGCTGAAGCCGGCTTCGCGCACGCTCTGGCTGAGCTTCTCCAGTTCCGCAGGAGGCGGCAGGTGGCGTTCGTCCAGCTCCAGGGTCAGCAGCGGGCCTTGCTCCGGGTGCTCCTTGAGCAGGCCGAGCAGCTTCGCCAGGCTGGCCGGTTCGCGCAGAGTCGCGGCGGACAGGCTGAGCGCCAGGGGCTGCGGGTGCTGGGCGAGATGCGCCAGGCTGTGTTCGAGCATGACCAGGTCGAGGCGCGCGGCCCAGCCCAGGCGCTCGATCCAGGGCAGGAAGCGACCGGCGACCACGGCTTCGCCCTGCGGGTCGAGCAGGCGGGCGAGCACCTTGAGGTGCAGCGGCTGGTTGCGATCGGCGCAGCGGGTGACCGGCTGGAAGTACAGCTGCAGCTTGCTCTGGCTGAGCGCTGCGTCGATCCAGGTGCGCCAGTCGTGCAGGCCATGTCCGTTGTTGCTGGTGAAGTCGTCCAGGCGCTCCCATGGCTTGCCGGGATTGCTCTGCGCCTGGGCCAGCGCCTGGTCGGTACGGCCGATCACATCGCCGACCGCCTCGCCGGGGCGGAAGGCGGCAATGCCCAGGTGCGCCACCGGCGTGCAGTCGCTGGCACCGGTCTGGCGCAGGCTTTCCAGGCCCTCGATCAGTTCCTGGGCCAGGCGGTCGGCGTCTTCGCCGGCCAGGCCGGGGGCGAGCAGGGTGAACTCGCCGCCGCGGCTGCGCGAGGCCAGCCAGTCCGGGGTGCCGCGCTCGGCCAGCAGGCGGGTGAGCAGTTCGCCGATGGCGCTGATCAGCTGGTCGGTCTTTTGCCCACCCAGGCGCTGGTTGAGGCCGCCCAGGTCGTTGACGCGCAGGAACATCAGGTAGCCGGCGACATGCTGTTCGGCCAGGCTCAGCTGGTTGGCCAGGCGGATGTCGAACAGCCGCCGGTTGGCCAGGCCGGTGAGGCTGTCCTGGTAGGCCTCTTCGCGTAGCTTTTCGCTGCGCGCGGCCTCTTCGGCGAACAGGGTCTTGAGCTTCTCGACCATCTGGTTCATGGCCATCACCACCCGTTTCAGTTCGGGGGTGCGCGGCACCTTGGGCAGGGTGAGGAACTCGCGGCGGGTGATGGCCTGGGCCTGCTGCACCATGGTGTCGAGCGGGCGCAGCTGGGTACGCAGCAGCCAGCCGCCGAGAATGGCGCTGACCAGGCCGCACAGCAGCAGCCAGAGCAGGCTGCCGATGGCGCTGTCCCAGAGTTTGGCCAGGGCGAACTGCGGGTGGCTGAGTACTTCGACCCGCGCGGCCTGTTCCCAGCCGCGCATGATCAGCGCGTCGCCGCCCTGGGGCTCCAGATCGACCAGGTCGACGAACCAGGACGGCACCTGGTCCGAGGTCACCGTGGTGCGCCGCTCGACTATGACTTCCTCGCTGGGGATGCGCACCACGCGGATGGTGGCGAAGTAGCCGCTGTCGAAGATCGAGCTGACCATCAGCTCGATCATCGCCGGGTCGTCCACGTGCGGGGTCATCGACAGGCCCAGCGCCGTGGCGGCATCCTGGGCGTGCGAGCGCAACTGGCTGAGCAACTGCTCGCGGGACGACTCCACGCCGGCGATGAAACTGCCGGTGAAGGCCACCACGAGGAACAGGCAGATGGCGAGAAATAGCTGTTTCAGCAGAGACATAGCGTTCTCCTAACCCTCTCCGATGGCGAAGCCTTCGGCCCGCATCTTCTTCAACAGATCCTGCCAGCGCGACAGCTTCTTGGAGTCGCTCTTCTTGCCGGTCGTGCCCGGCAGGTACAGGCCTTCGGCATTGAAGGCATAGACCGGCAGCAGATCCTGGCGCTGGGAGGCCGGGCGAATCTCGCCGACCAGGTTGTCCAGCACCAGGGGCTCGGCGCTCGGGCTGGCGTAATAGGTCAGCACCATGTGCGCCTGGTTGTACTGCAAGGCTTTGACGTAGGTGATGCGCAGCTTTTCACTGGGGATGCCGAGGCGGCGCAGGGTGAAATACTTGGCGATGGAGTAGTCTTCGCAGTCGCCGGCGCCCTTGATCAGCGCCTCGAGCGGGGTGGCCCAGTAGTCGTCCTGGCGCCAGTTGCGGATGTCGTCGGTGAAGCGGAACTGGCGGTTGAAGAAGCGGTTGACCACGGCCAGCTTCTCGCGCTCGGGCAGCTTGGCGCTGCTCTGGATCAGTTCGTCCCAGGCTTCGATGCGGCCCTTGCCGACGCTCAGGGTGCCGTAGCGCTTTTCCGCAGTCTGGATGACCAGGGCGAAATCCCAGTTGGCCCGCGCCGCGACCCCCAGCAACAGGCCCAGCAGCAGGCCGAGCGCCAGCCACGCAGCCGGGCGGCGCGGTGCTCGTCCCTGAAGGCGTGGCCGAGGTGGCATGCGATCAATCCTCGCGGAAAGTTCAGCAAGTCTAGGCAGCGTGTCAGGTTTTTGCCGGCTTTGTTCGCCGGCCAGGCGGGCTGGTCAGCGGCTGGGCAGGGTTTTCTGGCGGAGGATGTACAGGCTGACCAGCACGGCGCTGGCCAGCATGCCGGCGCGGGCCCAGGGCAGCGGCACCAGGTAGCAGGAGAAGGCGATGCTCAGCCACATCAGGCCGATGGCGTAGGCCTTGGCCTTGAGCGGGATGCCGTTGCCTTCCAGGTAATCGCGGATCCACGGACCCAGGTGGCGATGGCCGACCAGCCAGTGATAGAAGCGCCGCGAGCTGCGCACGAAGCAGGCGGCGGCCAGCAGCAGGAAGGGCGTGGTCGGCAGCACCGGGACGAAGATGCCGATCACCCCCAGCAGCACGCTCAGCCAGCCCACCGCCAGCAGCGCATAACGCACGCTGCGGTGACGGCTCTGCTGGATGTCGCTGTGCGCCATCAGCGCGCCTTAGTGATGGCGGGGCTTGAGCAGCGCCGGCTTCTCTTCCGGCGCGTGGCACAGGAGGAACAGGGCGGTGAGCAGCTCGGGGATCTGGTCGACCATGCTGTCCACCAGATCGCGGTCACGGGCGATCTCGGCGAACTCGGGCTGTTCGTCGAACAGGCCGGAGGCGACCATGATCGGCAGCAGCAGCTCGCTGACCTCGTCTTCGGCGTCTTCGAACCACACCGATTCGCGCAGGAACACGCCTTCCATGAAGCCGATGCACCAGCCGCGCAGGTCGGAGTCGTCCGGCACTTCGCCGAGGTCGACCTCGCAGGGGAATTCCGGATCATCGTCGCTGGCCAGCTGGCGGCCGATATGGCCCTTGAGCTGCAGCAGGGTGGCTTCGATTTCCTCACGCTCGGCGTCGCTGCGGTAGTGCGGCGGCTCGGCGAACAGGGCGTCGATCCACTCGCGCTCCGGTACCGGCTCCGGGCAGATCGACAGGGCGGTCAGATAGCCGTGTGCGGCCACGTAGTCCAGGGCCTCCTCGTGCAGTTCATCGGCATCGAGAAAGGCTTGCAGACGGGACAGTTGCTCGGCGAAAGACATCGTGGGCTACCTTGAGAAAAGAATCTTTTCGATTCTAGCCCCCTGAGTGGGCAAAAGCACGGCCGACAGGCGTTGGCTGCAGGGGCATGCCGCTCGCGTATACTGCGCCGCTGCATATGGAGACCGGCATGCTCGACCAGGCGCTACGCATTCTCAAAGACGTTTTCGGCTACGACGCCTTCCGCGGCAACCAGGCGGCGATCATCGAACGCGTGGCGGCGGGCGGCGATGCGCTGGTACTGATGCCCACCGGCGGCGGCAAGTCGCTGTGTTTCCAGGTGCCGGCGCTGCTGCGCGAAGGCCTGACCGTGGTGGTGTCGCCGCTGATCGCGCTGATGGACGACCAGGTCGCCACCCTCGACGAGCTGGGCGTGGCCGCGGTGGCGCTCAACTCCACCCTGGACGCCGAGGCCCAGCGCGAGATCGCCGAGCGCATCCGTCGCGGCGAGATCAAGATGCTCTACCTGGCCCCCGAGCGCCTGGTCCAGCCGCGCATGCTGGCCTTCCTGCAGCGCCTGCAGATCGGCCTGTTCGCCATCGACGAGGCGCACTGCGTGTCGCAGTGGGGCCACGACTTCCGCCCCGAATACCTGCAGCTGGGCCAGCTCGCCGAACTGTTCCCCAATGTGCCGCGCATCGCCCTGACCGCCACGGCGGACATGCGCACCCGCGAGGAGATCGTCCAGCGCCTGCACCTGGAAAACGCCGAGCGCTTTCTCTCCAGCTTCGACCGGCCGAACATCTTCTACCGCATCCTGCCCAAGGATCAGCCGCGCAAGCAGCTGCTGGCCTTCCTCGCGGCGCGCAAGGGCGATGCCGGCATCGTCTACTGCCTGTCGCGCAAGAAGGTCGAGGAGGTCGCGGCCTTCCTCAGCGAGCAGGGCTACCCGGCGCTGCCGTACCACGCCGGCCTGGCCAACGACCTGCGCGCCTACCACCAGAAGCGCTTCCTCAACGAGGAGGGGCTGATCATGGTGGCCACCATCGCCTTCGGCATGGGCATCGACAAGCCCAACGTGCGCTTCGTTGCCCACCTCGACCTGCCCAAGTCGTTGGAAGCCTACTACCAGGAAACCGGCCGCGCCGGCCGTGACGGCCTGCCGGCGGATGCCTGGATGGCCTACGGCCTGCAGGACGTGATCTTCCTCAAGCAGATGCTCAGCAATTCCGAGGGTGACGAACGGCACAAGCGCGTCGAGCAGCACAAGCTCGATGCCATGCTCGCCCTGTGCGAGGAGACCCGCTGCCGCCGCCAGGCGCTGCTGGCCTACTTCGACGAGGATATGCCGCAGCCCTGCGGGCATTGCGACAACTGCGTCGACGGCGTGCAGACCTGGGATGCCACCGAACCGGCGCGCCAGGCGCTGTCGGCGATCTACCGCAGCGGCCAGCGCTACGGCGTCGGCCACCTGGTCGACATCCTGCTGGGCCGCGAGAATGACAAGATCCGTGCGCCCGGCCATCAGCACCTGGCCGTGTTCGGCATGGGCAAGGCGCTGAGCGAGGGCGAGTGGCGCACCCTGTTCCGCCAGCTGGTGGCCCGCGGCCTGGCCGATGTCGACCTCGACGGTTACGGCGGCCTGCGCCTGTCCGACAGTTGCCGGCCGCTGCTGCGCGGCGAAGTCAGCCTGCAGCTGCGCCGCGACCTCAAGCCGCAGCAGGCGGCCAAGGCCTCCGGCAGCAGTGCCAGCCAGTTGGTGCGGGTGGATGAGCGCGAGCAGTGGGAGGCCCTGCGCGCACTGCGGCGCAAGCTGGCCGAGGAGCACGGCGTACCGCCTTACGTGATCTTCCCCGATGCCACCCTGCTGGAAATGCTGCGCAGCCGCCCGGCCTCGCTGAGCGACATGGCCCAGGTCAGCGGCGTCGGCGCGCGCAAGCTGGAACGCTATGGCGAGGCCTTCCTCGAAGTGCTCAATGGCGCCGTGGAGACGGCCCCGGTGGTGGCCGACCTGCGCCACGAGTTGGTCAGCCTGGCGCGCGCCGGGATGACCCCGCTGCAGATCGCCAGCCAGCTCAAGTGCAGCGAGAAGAACGTCTACAGCCTGCTGGCCGAGGCCATCGGCCGCCAGCAGCTGAGCCTGGAGCAGGCGCTGGATCTGCCGGAGGACCTGCTCGGCGAGATCCAGGACGCCTTCCTCGATGGCGAGGGCGAACTGCCGCCGGTGGCGGCGCTCGCCGAGCAGTTCGCCGGGCGCGTCGAGGACGGCGTGCTGCACTGCGTGCGCGCCGCCCTGCAGGCCGAGTTCGAGGTGTGAGCGGCGGCGCTGGGCTTGTCGCCGGCACCCCCGCCCTCTAAGGTGGCTGCACAGGTTCGCGTGTCGAGGTGTCGGTGTCGCTGTATCGCACTTGGTTGGCCGATGTGCCCGCAAATCCCTATGCCGAGCAGCTCAAGCAGGGCGTGCAGCGCCTGCGCTTCGCCCGCCCGCTGGAGCGCCAGTACCGCCTGTACCAGCGTCAGGAAAGCTACGGCCTGCGGCGCATAGCCCTGGCCTTCGGCGTGCTGGTCTGGCTGGCGTTCGCCGTCCTCGATCAGCTGGTGATCGGCGCGCCGGAGCGCTGGTGGGCGCTGGCCCTGCGCCTGGGCGTGCTGGTCCTGCTGCTGGGCTACGCCTGGTTGCTGCTGCGCCAGCCGCATTCGCCCTGGCTGGGGCCCTTCAGCCTGCTGTGCATCACCGCGCTGGGCGTCTCGGCCACGGCGGTGGTGGGCATCGCCCACCTGCGCCATCCGCACTTCCCCTACGAAGGCCTGCTGCTGATCTGCATGGCCGCCTACTTCCTGGTGGGCCTGCGCCTGAGCGAGGCGCTGCTCAGCTCGGCGATCATGCTGGCCGCCTACCTGGCATTCGACAGCTGGGCCGGCACCGCGCCGGCGCGGCTGGCCAACAACCTGGTGTTCCTGCTGTTTGGCAACCTGATGGGCGCGGTGGGCTGCTACCTGCTGGAGTACCGCTCGCGCGAGCACTTCCTGGTGGGCAACCTGCTGCAGGCGCTCGCCGAGCAGGACAGCCTGACCTGCCTGCACAACCGTCGCAGCTTCGACCGCCAGCTCGAGCGCCTGTGGCGCCAGGCCCAGCGCGAGCGGGTGCCGGTCGCGCTACTGCTCGGCGATGTCGACCACTTCAAGGCCTACAACGACCGCTACGGCCACCAGGCCGGCGATGCGGTGCTGCGCCAGGTCGGCCAAGTGTTCCAGCAGGCCGCCCGGCGCCCGCTGGACATGGCCGTGCGCATGGGCGGCGAGGAGTTCGCCGTGCTGCTCTACGACATCGATGCCGCGCAGATGCTGCAGCGCGCCGAGGCGTTGCGCCAGGACGTCGAGGGCCTGCAAATCGAGCATGCCGGCTCCACCAGCGCCGCCGTGGTGACCCTGTCGATCGGCGTGGTCTGCCTGCTGCCGCAGCCCGGCCAGGCCCCGAGCAGCCTGTATCAGCAGGCCGACCGCTGGCTGTACGAGGCCAAGGCGTTTGGCCGCAACCGGGTGATGAGTACGGCGCTCTAGGTCCGTCGCTTTGGCGCATTCTGTCGCCAGACGCACGCCGGCCGGCTGCTAGCATCGCCGTTTTCGCCGCCGAGCAGTGCCGATGCAACGACTGATCCAGGCCAATGGCCAGCCCCATTACGGCATCTTCGCCGAGGCCCCGGGCCTGGTGAACTACCGCGACTTCGACTTCCGCTCGCCCATGGGCCGGCGCCTCGGTGCCCTGGCCAAGTGGCGGCGCTTCCATCAGTTCCAGTACTTCGGCCTGGTCAGCCACGAGCTGATCGGCGGCTGCGCCCTGGGCAACCTGAGCCTGCTCGGCGTCGGCTTCGTCTATCTGTTCCATCCGTCCAGCGGACGCCTGATCGAACGCCAGTTCCGCCTGCCCCTGGGCTTTGGCAGCCGCTTCTCGCAGCAGCCGGACGACGGCATCTGCGAGTTGCGCAGTGGCGGCAACCTGCTGCGCCTGGAGAATCGCCCGCAGCCGAAGGAGAAGCGCCTGCTGGTCGAGCTGGACGACGGCACGCGCATCGACGCGTACTTCTCCGAGCAGCAGCCGGCCTTTCAGCCCATGTGCATCTGTACGCCCACGGCGGTCAACGGCTGGGTCTACGCGCAGAAGGTCGCCGGGGTGCGCTGCCGCGGTACGGTGCAGAGCGCGCTGGGCGATTTCGATCTGCAGGCGCTGGACGCCTTCGCCCACCACGACTGGTCGGCCGGCTACATGCGCCCGGAAACCCACTGGAACTGGGCCTGCCTGTCCGGCGAGGTGGGCGGCGTGCGGGTCGGCCTGAACCTGTCCTGCGGGGTCAACGAAACCAGCTTCAGCGAGAACTGCTACTGGCTGGACGGCGAGCTGATCCAGGTCGGCGGCGTGCACTTCCAGTTCGACCGCGACGACCCGCTGCAGCCCTGGCAGATCCGCTCCGCCGATGGCCAGGTCGAGCTGCGTTTTCGCGGCCACGGCCTGCACCGCGAACGGCTCGACCTGGGCCTGCTGGCGAGCAACTTCAAGCAGGTCTTCGGCTGCTTCGAGGGCGTCCTGCGCCCACCGGGCCGGGCTCCGCTGGTGATCGAGCAGCTCTGGGGCTTCGTCGAGGATCAGTATGTGAAATGGTAACGGCGGGCTTGGCGGGGGCCCGCGGCGGAGTTATGGTTAGGTGACTAATAATTAGGTTTTTCTGCTGTCTGCCCGCCATAGGGGCAGGCGGGCGGTGGCAGGAACCGGGAAATCGTCACTATGAATAACTTTGCGCAACACAGTTTCGGCATGCAGCTGGCTCAACTTTCCCGCGCCTGGCGCGCCGAACTGGATCGCCGCCTGGCCGGCCTCGGCCTGTCCCAGGCGCGCTGGCTGGTCCTGCTGCACCTGGCCCTGCACCAGGAGCCGCCGACCCAGCGCGAGCTGGCGAAAACCGTCGGGGTCGAGGGGCCGACCCTGGCCCGCCTGCTCGACGGCCTGGAGGCCCAGGGCCTGGTCCAGCGCCAGGCCGTGCCGGAAGACCGGCGGGCGAAGAAGGTGCTGCTCAGCCCGCAGGCCCGCCCGCTGATCGAGCAGATCGAGAGCATCGCCATGGGCCTGCGCAAGGAGCTGTTCGCCGGCGTCAGCGAGGAAGACATGCAGCTCTGCCAGCGGGTCCATGCCCAGGTCCTGGCCAATCTGGAAAAGAACTGAGGTTGCCCATGAGCGAAGCCACGCGAGCCGCCAAACCCGAGGTGGTCATCACCTACTGCACCCAGTGCCAGTGGCTGCTGCGTGCCGCCTGGCTGGCCCAGGAACTGCTCAGTACCTTTGCCGACGAGCTGGGCAAGGTCAGCCTGGAACCGGGCAGCGGCGGGGTGTTCCGCATCAGTTGCGACGGCAGCCAGCTGTGGGAGCGCAAGGCCGATGGCGGTTTCCCCGAGGCCAAGGTGCTCAAGCAGCGCCTGCGCGACCTGATCGACCCGGCCCGAGACCTGGGCCACAACGACCGCTAGCGGTCAGCTGAGGTCGTCGACGCTCGGGCTGTGCTTGCTCAGGCGTGCCGAGAGCACCGTGGCCAGCACGATCAGCGCGCCGCCGCAGAGCATGCGCAGCCCCGGCTGTTCGTGGAACAGCCACCAGGCGAAGGCGATGCCGTAGACCGGCTCCAGGGCGAACACCACCGAGGCGTTGCGCGCGTTGAGCACGCGCAGGCTGGCGACGAACAGGCTGTGCGCCAGCGCCGTGCAGAGCAGGCCGAGCAGGCCGATCCACAGCCAGTCGAGCGGGCGCACCGCGGGCAGCAGGCTCCAGGCAAAGGGCAGGCTGCACAGCAGGATGCTGACGTTCTGCCACAGCGCGGCCTGGGCCGGGTGCAGGCCGCGGGTGGTGGCGCGGTTGCTCACCGACACCAGGGCGAACAGCAGGCCGGACAGCACCGCCCAGGCCAGGCCGAGGGTAGCCTGGTTGCCGAAGTCGAAATTCGGCGTGACCAGCACCAGGCCCAGGCAGACCAGGCCGACCACCGCCCATTCGCCACGGCGCACCCGCTCCTTGAACAGCAGCCCTTCGAGCAGCACGGTAAAGGCCGGGAAGGTGGCGAAGCCGAGGGTGGCCACCGCCACGCCCGCCACCTTCACCGCGATGAAGAAACTCCACCAGTGCCCGCCGAGCAGCAGGCCGGCACCGGCCAGGGCCAGGCGGCGCTGCCAGCTGGGCCGCTCCTGGCCGGCGGCGGAGCGGGCGAACAGGCCCAGGGCGCCGACGGCGAACAGGGCGCGGCCGAACACTATGACCACCGGGGCGGCCAGGGCCAGCTTGCCGAAGATCCCGGACAGGCCGAAGAACAACGCGCCCAGGTGTAGGGCCAGAAGTGCCTTGCGCCGGTTCATGCCAGGCGGGCGCCGTTGGGCAGCGGATGCTCGAAGCTGGCCAGCACCACCTTGCCGCCCTCGTCGTAGACGCCGGTGACCAGCACCTCCGAGCGGATCCCGGCGATGCGCTTGGGGGCGAAATTGCACACGCAGAGGACCTGGCGGCCGATCAGCTGCTCGGCCGAGTAGTGCGCGGTGAGCTGGGCGCTGGAGGTCTTGATGCCCAGCTCGCCGAGGTCGACTTCCAGCACATAGGCGGGTTTCACGGCTTTCTCGTTGAGGCGGGCGCTGCGCAGGGTGCCGACGCGCAGTTCCACGCGCTCGAAATCCTGCCATTCGATGGTTTGCATAGGCGACTCCTGAATATCGGCAGAGTCTAGACGGCGCCCGCGCGCCCGGTCTGTCGGGCTACTCCCGGGATTTGTCGCGAGACTCGCGGCGCAGCTGGCGCGGCGTGCTGCCGAGCTGGCGTGCCAGGGCCGCGGTGAAGGCGCTCTGCGAGGCGTAGCCGACCCGCGCGGCGACTTCGCCGACCGCCAGGTTGCTGGCCAGCAGCAATTCGCGGCCCAGCTGCAGGCGGCGGCTGCGCACGTAGTCCATCGGCGTCTGCCCGGTTTCGTCGAGGAAGCGCGCATGGAAGCGCGCCACCGACAGGCCGCACAGGCGTGCCAGGTCGGCCACCTGCAGCGGGTGGGCGCAGTGGCGCGCGATATGCGCATCCAGCGCGGCCAGCGGCAGGCCCGGGCTCGCCGCCGGCGGGCTGCTGCTCAGGCTGGCCAGCAGCAGGGCGGCGCCTTGCTGGGCGATCACCTCATCGTTGATCGGGCTGGCGGCCAGCCAGTTGACCAGCTGGCTCTGCGCCGGATTGAGCAGCACCCGGCCGGGGCGTTCGAGCAGACGCCGGCCGGCATCGGCATGGGCGCCCAGGCGCTGCTGCAGCCAGCCGTCCGCGGGCACGTCGAGCACCAGGCAGTGGCTGCCGGCGGCACTGGCGCAGGCATGGTGAGCGCTGGGCGGCACCACGGCGAGGCTGTGGCTGAGCACCTGGCAGCCCTGGCCGGCGACTTCGAAATCCAGGCAGCCGGACAGGCCGAACACCAGTTGGGCGTGCTCATGGCTGTGGGCGATCTGTTCGTGGCGGTACTGGCGCAGGGAGAGGACCGGGTGCATGGCGGGCTCCTGAAACGAGCTGGCAGTCTACACCGTGGTCGCGCTCGGGTGCTTGTCATCGCGCTGCAACCTGGATGTCACGGTGCCTTCACCGCTGGCGTGCACGCTCGCGCTAAACCCAGCGGAGAACGCCGATGAGCATCGCCGAGCGCAGCACACCCAGCCGCAAGCAACGAGTCCGCACCCTGTGGATCTCCGACGTGCACCTGGGCACCCGCGACTGCCAGGCCGAGCGCCTGGCCGAGTTCCTCAAGCGCTACCAGGCGGACAGGATCTACCTGGTCGGCGACATCATCGACGGCTGGAAGCTGCGTGGCGGCATCTACTGGCCGCAGGCCCACACCAACGTGATCCGCCGCCTGCTGACCATGAGCAAGCGCGGCACCGAGGTGATCTATGTCACCGGCAACCACGACGAGTTCCTGCGCCGCTACTCGCGGCTGATCCTCGGCAATATCCAGCTGGTCGATGAGGCCGAACACCTCACCGCCGACGGCCGCAAGCTGCTGGTGATCCATGGCGACCAGTTCGACGTGATCACCCGCTACCACCGCTGGCTGGCCTTCCTCGGCGACAGCGCCTACGAAGTCACCCTGACCCTCAACCGCTGGCTCAACCACTGGCGCGAGCGCTACGGCTACGGCTACTGGTCGCTATCGGCCTACCTCAAGCACAAGGTCAAGACCGCGGTGAACTTCATCAGCGACTTCGAGGAGGCGATCGCCCACGAATGCGTCAAGCGCGGCTTCGACGGCGTGGTCTGCGGGCATATCCACCACGCCGAGATCCGCCGGGTCGGCGAGGTCGAGTACCTCAACTGCGGCGACTGGGTGGAGTCGTGCACGGCGCTGATCGAGCACCTGGATGGCGGCATCGAGCTGTACCGCCTGGCCGAGGCCCAGGCCCGCGAGGCCCAGCTGGCCATCGGGCAGGTGGCATGAGGATTCTCATCGTCAGCGATGCCTGGCTGCCGCAGGTCAACGGCGTGGTCACCAGCCTGCAGGCGCTGGTCGCCGAGCTGCGCGGCCTCGGCCACCTGGTCAAGCTGCTGTCGCCGCAGGATTTTCGCACGCTGCCGTGCCCCAGTTACCCGGAGATTCCGCTGGCCTGGGACCTGTGGCGGGTCGGCCCGGCGCTCCGCGAGTTCCGCCCGGACTGCGTGCACCTGGCCACCGAGGGCCCGCTCGGCTGGGCCGCCCGGCGCTGGCTGGGCCGGCGCGGGCTGGCCTTCTCCAGCGCCATCCATACGCGCTTTCCGGAATACGTGCACGGCCGCTGGCCGCGGATTCCGCTGAGCTGGGGCTACGCCTACCTGCGCCGTTTCCACCGGCCGAGCCAGGCGGTGCTGGTGAGTACCGAGCGCATGCGCGAGGCGTTTGCCGCCCACGGCCTGCGACGCCTGCAGCTGTGGCGCAAGGGCGTGGATGGCACGCAGTTCCGACCGCAGCCAGGACTGCCGGGCGAGCCGGTGTTCCTCTACGTCGGGCGCCTGGCCGCGGAGAAGAACCTGCGGGCCTTCCTCGACCTGGACCTGCCGGGTGAGCAGCGCGTGGTCGGCGACGGCCCGCAGCGCGCCGAACTGCAGGCGGCCTATCCCCGGGCGCGCTTTCTCGGCTACCAGCAGGGCGCCGAGCTGGCGCAATCCTTCGCCACGGCCAGCGTGCTGGTGTTCCCCTCGCGCACCGACACCTACGGCCTGGTGATGCTCGAAGCGCTGGCCTGCGGCACGCCGGTGGCGGCGTTCCCGGTGGCCGGGCCGCTGGATGTACTGGAGGAGGGCGTCAGCGGGGTGATGCGCGAGGATCTGCGCGAGGCCTGCCTGGCGGCCCTGCAGCTGGACCGCGGGCGGTGCGCGGCGCTGGCGGCGCGGCAGTCGTGGCGGGCCTCGGCGCTGGAGTTCCTGGCCCGGCAGCCGTTGCTGGATGGCGAGCCGGTGCCGGTCGAGGAGCTGCAAGCCCTGCAGACGTAGGTTGGGTTGAGGTGCGCAGCGCCGAAGCCCAACAGTACTCCCGGAAACACGTGTTGGGCTTCGCTGCGCTCAACCCAACCTACGCGCGCAACCCAACTTGCTCCAGAATGCAGAAGCCGCCTTGCGGCGGCTTCTTCGTTACAGGATGACCTTGTCGCGCAGCTTTTCGGCGGCCTGGTTGAGGGCCTGGATGACCTTTTCCTTGTCGTAGTTCTGGATGCCGTTGGTATCCAGGTACATGGAAAAGCCCGGCAGCTCGTGTTCGACATAGCTGGACTTGGCGCCCAGATCGCGGCGGAAGTCCACCACCTGGTAGATCTGCACCGGGCGGCTGAAGCCCTTGACCGCGATCTGGCCCTTGTCGCGGCACATGATCACGTCCTTGGCCAGGGAATAGGTCTCGTGGGAGATCAGGATCTCGCCGGCCTCGGCCGCGCTTTCCAGGCGGCTGGCCAGGTTCACTTCGCGGCCGATGATGGTGTAGTCCATGCGCGTGTCGGCGCCGAAGTTGCCCACCGTGCAGTAACCGGTGTTCAGGCCCATGCGGATTTCCAGCGGCTTGGTGATGCCCTGGGCGCGCCACTGCTGGCGCAGCACCTTCATGTGCTTGCGCATGGCGATGGCCATGGACACGGCGTTCACCGCATCCTTCTTGGCGCCCTGGGTGGCCGGGTCGCCGAAGAACACCATGACGCTGTCGCCGACGAACTTGTCGATGGTGCCGCCGTATTTCAGGGCGATCTTCGACATTTCGTTGAGGTAGGTGTTGAGCAGGTCGGTCAGGGCCTCGGCTTCCAGTTCCTCGGACAGCTCGGTGAAACCCTTGATGTCGGAGAAGAACACGGTGAGCTTCTTGCGCTGGGTTTCCAGGCGCACGTGCTTCTTGCCGCTGAAGATCATTTCCCAGACCTGCGGCGACAGGTACTTGGCCAGGTTGCGCGCCAGGCGGGCGGCCTTTTCCTGTTCCTTCTTGATCTCGCTGCGGACCTGGGTCAGGTGGCGGCTCTGCTGGTTGACGAAATAGGCGGTGATGCAGATGTACAGGGTGGTCAGCAGGATGCTGACCAGGGCCACCAGGATCGGCGTGCTGGCATTGACCCGCGGCTGGGCCAGGGTGCTGGTCAGCGCCACGCTGCCGGCGGCTACCAGCAGGGCCAGGCCCATGTGGCGCAGGCCGCCGGAGATCAGGGTGCTGAAGCTCAGGGTGAGCAGGAACATCAGCGTCGGCACCACCGAGAAGCCCATCAGCACGGCGGCCATGCCGGCATGCACGGCGTCGATGAACAGCAGCACCAGGTGGGTCTTTTCCGGGTAGTCGCGCTTGAAGCGGTTGCCCAGGTGGTGGGCCAGGTGCGGGTAGAGCAGGGCGTAGGGCACCATCCACAGGATGTCGTAGCCGAAATGCTGGGAGTAGGTGCCGGCGGCGAGGCTGGCCGCCGTCGCGATATAGGCCAGCACGCGGGAGTAGTACTCGCGCAGCACGGGGGTGGAATGGACCCGCAACGGGTCCTGGGCGACAGACTTAATCAAATGCGAATGATCCCTGCTGGTTTTCTGGCGCTTCTGGCGAGCGCCTGGGTGGTCTGCAAGACCTGAGCCAAGGCTATGGCAAGGCGGGATCATAACCATGTGCGGGGCCGGCGGCCAAGCAGGATCGCCGAACGGTGGGCCCGGCGTGCGCTCGCGCCGTGGCCCGGCAGGGGGAAGTCGACCGGCAGCTGGCGGCTGATCCGCGTGCTTGAGCGGACCAGCGCCGGACTCAGGTTCTCAGAAGCGGATGCGCCCGGTGAAGGCGTCCTTGAGCATGACCCAGTCGCCCATGAAGCTGTACAGCGGGTACTTGAAAGTGGCCGGGCGGTTCTTCTCGAAGACGAAGTGGCCGACCCAGGCGAAGCCGTAGCCGGCCACGGGCAGGGCCAGCAGCCACAGCCACTGCTGGCTGGCCAGGGCATAGCCGAGGATGCCGAGCACCAGCAGGCTGCCCACGTAGTGCAGGCGGCGACAGACATCGTTGCTGTGCTCCTGCAGGTAATAGGGGTAGAACTCGGCAAAGCTGTGGAAGCGTTCGGTGGTTGCGGCGCGCATGGCGTACCTCCTGTCATTGTCGGCTGGCAGTGTAGGGCGACTGTCTCCGGCGGCCAGTGACATACAGTGCCAGTTTAGTATCCTCATGGCGCCATTTCGTGCCGACCAACCTAATAAGAACAATCGATGAGCGAACGTACCACTTCATCCAGCTGGGCATCCGGCATCGTCGCGGCCCTAGAACTGGGCGGTGTCGATTGCCGCAGCCTGTTTGCCCGTCTCGGCCTCGACTATGCGGCGCTCGCCGATGCCGACGCGCGCTTCCCCCAGGACGCCATGACCCGCCTGTGGCACCTGGCGGTGGAAGCCTCGGGCAATCCGGCCATCGGCCTGAACATGGCCAAGGTGGTACGCCCGTCATCCTTCCATGTGGTGGGCTACGCGCTGATGTCCAGCCGCAATCTGCTGGAAGGCTTCGCCCGCCTGGTGCGCTACCAGCGCATCATCGCCGAGGGCTCGGACCTCGGTTTCCAGCCGACGGCCGACGGCTACCAGTTGACCCTGGTGATCCATGGCGATCGCCTGCCATCGGCCCGGCAGAGCGCCGAAGCCTCGCTGGCCTACTCCCTGGCCTTCTGCCGCTGGCTCACCGGCAAGCCGCTGACGCCGCGGCTGGTCAGCTTCCAGGGGCCGCCGCCAGTGGATCTGCAACCCTACAAGGAGGTGTTCCAGGGGCCGCTGAAGTTCAATGCCGAGCACTATGCGCTGCTGTTCGAGCGGGCCGACCTGGATGCGCCGCTGCCCACCGCCAACGAGGCGCTGGCGCAGCTGCACGACCGTTTCGCCGGCGAATACCTGGCGCGCTTCTCGGACAGCCGGGTGATCCATCAGGTGCGTCAGGTGCTCTGCCGCCTGCTGCCCCAGGGCGAGCCCAAGCGCGAGGCGGTGGCCCAGGCTCTGCTGCTGTCCGAGCGCACCCTGCAGCGGCGCCTGCAGGACGAGGGCACCAGCTACCAGCAACTGCTGGACGACACCCGCCGCGAGCTGGCCGGGCAATACCTGGCCCAGCCCAACCTGACCCTGCTGGAAATCGCCTATCTGCTGGGCTTCGCCGACCCGAGCAATTTCTTCCGCGCCTTCCGCCGCTGGTTCGACACCACCCCGGGCGAGTACCGCGCCGGTCTGTAGCCCACCTCTCAGAACCTGCTCAAGGTCTCGCGAGCTAGAGGCATGCAAGGCAAAAGCAGGCGAAGAAGCGCAGTTTACGACTGGTAAATGAGCATTCTGAGCCTACTTTTAACGCCGCAGGTCAGACGCGCAGCAGACGTTGAACAGGTTCTCAGTGGCGCCAGAAGGCCGGCAGCAGTAGCACCAGCACGGTGAGGATTTCCAGGCGGCCGAGCAGCATGCCGATGGTCAGCAGCCACTTGGCGCTGTCCGGCAGGCTGGAGAAGTTGCCGGCCGGGCCGATGATCGGGCCCATGCCGGGGCCGACACCGGCCACCGTGCTGGCCGCGCCGGACAGCGCGGTGATCCAGTCCAGCCCGCACAGGGTCAGGGCCAGGGCCAGGGTGGCGATGGTGATGGTGAAGAAGAACGAGAAGGTCAGGATCGAGCGGACGATGTCCTCGTCCAGGCGGTGGCGGTTGTACTGCTGCTTGATCACCGCCCGCGGGTGCACCAGCTGCTGCAGGTTGGCCTTGAGCAGGATGTAGGCGACCTGGAAGCGGAAGATCTTCAGCCCGCCGGCGGTGGAGCCGGAACAGCCGCCGACGAAGCCCAGGTAGAAGAACAGCATGGTGGCGAACGGGCCCCACAGGCTGTAGTCGCCGAGGGCGAAGCCGGTGGTGGTCATCACCGAGGTGAGGTTGACCGCGACATGGCGCAAGGCCTCCAGCCAGTGCAGCTGGTTGGTCGCCCAGTACCAGGTGGCGAGCACCAGCCAGCTGCTCAGCAGGATGAACAGGAAACCGCGGACCTGGGCGTCGCGCAGCAGCGCCTGGTAGTTGCCGCGCAGGGTCGATACGTAGAGCACGAAGGGCAGGCTGCCGAGGATCATCACCACGACCGCCACCCAGTGCACCGCCGGCTCCTGCCACTTGGCCAGGGATGCGTCGGAGGTGGAGAAGCCGCCGGTGGCGATGGCCGACATGGCGTGGTTGATGGCGTCGAACGGGTTCATCCCGGCCAGCCAGAAGGCCAGCACGGCCAGGGCGCTGAGGCCGACATAGGCCAGCACCATGTACTTGGCGACCATGTGCGAGCGTGGCATGACCTTGTCCGAGCGGTCCGAGGATTCGGTCTGGAACAGGCGCATGCCGCCGATGCGCAGCATCGGCAGGATGGCCACGGCCATGGCGATGAAGCCGATGCCACCGAGCCAGTGCAGCAGCGAACGCCAGATCAGCACCCCCGGCGACATGCTGTCCAGGCCGCTGAAGATGGTGGCGCCGGTGGCGGTGATGCCGGACATGCTCTCGAAGTAGGCATCGGTAAAGCTGACGTGCTGGGTGAACAGGAACGGCACGGCGGCGAAGATCGACACCAGGATCCAGCTCGACACCGTCAGCATGTACATGTCGCGCGGGCGCAGCTGGCTGTTCTGCGGCCGGCCCTGGGCCACCAGGGTGATCCCGGCGATAAAGGTGATCAGGCTCGACCAGAGAAAGGCGTTGATGCCCTGCGGCTGTTCGTAGATCAGCAGGGTGCCCACCGGCACCAGCATGCTGATGGCCAGGGTGATCAGGAAGATGCCGTTGATGAAGCCGAGGATGCGCAGGGTGGGCAGGGTCATGGGGTGCTATGGCGCCGGGTCGATGGGCTGAGTCTAGGTGCGCGGCGGGCGCAGGCCGAGGCGCTGGTCATCAATGTTTCCAGAATGCCTTGGTGAACAGCACCAGCACGGTGAGGATTTCCAGGCGGCCGAGCAGCATGCCGATGGTCAGCAGCCACTTGGCGCTGTCCGGCAGGGTCGAGAAGTTGCCGGCCGGGCCGATGATCGGGCCCAGGCCCGGGCCGACGTTGCACACCGCGGTGGCGGCGCCGGTCAGCGCGGTCACCCAGTCCAGGCCGGTGAGGGTCAGACCGAGGGCGATCACGCCGATGGTGATGGTGAAGAAGAAGGAGAAGGTGATCAGCGAGCGGACGATGTCTTCGTCCAGATTGTGGTTGTTGTACTGCTGCTTGATCACCGCGCGCGGGTGCACCAGCTGCTGCAGGTTGGCCTTGAGCAGCACGTAGGCGACCTGGAAGCGGAAGATCTTCAGGCCGCCGGAGGTGGAGCCCGAGCAGCCGCCGACGAAGGTCAGGTAGAAGAACAGCAGCACGGCGAAGCTGCCCCAGGTGGTGTAGTCGCCCAGGGCGAAGCCGGTGGTGGTGACCACCGAGGTGACGTTGACCGCGACGATGCGCACGGCATCCAGCCAGGCATGCTCGGAGTTGGCCCACAGCCAGGTGCCGAACACCAGCCAGGTGAGCAGCAGGAAACCGACGAAGCCGCGTACCTGGTGGTCCTTGAGCAGCGCCTTGCGGTGGCCGCGCAGGGTGGCGACGTAGAGCATAAAGGGCAGGCCGCCGAGGATCATCAGCAGCACCGCGACCCAGTGCACCGCCGGTTGCTGCCAGTTGGCCAGGGACGAGTCGGAGGTGGAGAAACCGCCGGTGGAGATCGAGGCCATCGAATGGTTGATCGCCTCGAACGGCGTCATGCCGGCGGCCCAGAAGGCCAGGAAGCCGAGGCCGGTGAGCGCCAGATAGATCAGCAGGATGTACTTGGCGGCCATGTGCGAGCGCGGCATGACCTTCTCGCCCCAGTCCGAGGATTCGGTCTGGAACAGGCGCATGCCGCCGACCCGCAGCAGCGGCAGGATGGCTACCGCCATGCCGATGAAGCCGATGCCCCCCAGCCAGTGCAGCATCGAGCGCCAGATCAGGATGCCCGGCGACATCTTGTCCAGCCCGACCAGAATGGTGGAGCCGGTGGTGGTGATGCCGGACATGGTCTCGAAGAAGGCATCGGTGTAGCTGATATGGGCGATGATCACCATCGGCAGGGCGGCGAAGCAGCACACCACCACCCAGCTGGCGGTGGTCAGCAGGTACATGTCGCGCGGGCGCAGCTGCAAGTGCTGCGGTCGGCCGGGAATGACCAGGGCCAGGCCGGCGGCGAAGGTGATCAGGCTGGACCAGAGAAAGGCATTGAGGTCTTCAGTCAGCTCGAACGCAAACAGGGTCAGCATGGGGATGACCATGCTGGCGGCCAGGGTGATCAGGAAGATACCGAGGATGAAACCGATGATGCGCAGAGTCGAGACGGCCATGAGGCACTCGAATGACGGGAAAGGCCGGCATTCTACCTGCCTGCCCGGCTGGCTAGAAGTAGTGCTTTGGCAAGGCGGGCGTGCTGTTGCGGGTGCCGCTTTGCCGTGACAAAACGCCGGCGGCCCCTAAAATGCCAGCCTACTTCCCAGAGGATATGGCCGATGCAAGCCCTCGATCTGTTGCTCAACCGCGTGTCCGTAGGCCGCCTGCTCGATCCCGCGCCGGATGCCGCGCAGCGCGAGGTGCTGTTTCGCGCGGCCCTGCGCGCGCCCGACCACGGCCAGCTGCGGCCCTGGCGTTTCCTGACGGTGGAAGGCGAGGCGCGTGTGCGCCTGGGCGAGCTGTTCGCCAGCGCGCTGCTGGCCGGCAACCCCGAGGCCAAGCCGGAGGCCCTGGACAAGGCGCGCGGCATGCCGCTGCGCGCGCCGCTGCTGGTGGTGGTGATCGCCCGGCTGAGCGAACACGCCAAGGTGCCGCAACAGGAACAGCTGCTCTCGGCCGGTTGCGCGGCGCACGGCCTGTTGCTGGCGGCGCAGGCGCAAGGCTTCGGCGCGGTCTGGCGCACCGGCGAGCTGGCCAGCGATGCGCAGGTGATGGCCGGGCTGGGCCTGGCGGCCAACGAGCGCATCGTCGGCTTCGTCTACCTGGGCAGCTTCGAGGGCGCGCGGCGCACGCCGGCGCCTTTGGCCGTCGCCGACTTCGTCGGCAGCTGGCCGGGCTGAAGGGCTTCGCCGGCCAGGCGGCCGCCGCTGATCCCGTTCTGCTAGGTCCTCACAGGGCTGGGCCGTGCAGCGGCAGCTCCAGGCTGGCGACAAAGCCGCCGTCCGGGTGGTTGGCCAGCAGCAGGCGGCCGCCATGCCGTTCGGCGCTGCGCCTGGCGATGGCCAGGCCCAGGCCGTGGCCTGCGGCGCTCTGCCCGGGGGCGCGGAAGAACGGCTCGCCGAGCTTCTCCAGCAGTTCCTCCGGCACCCCCGGACCATGGTCGCGCAGGCTGATCAGCAGATGCTGGGCGTGCCGCGTCACGGCGATCTCGATCGGCTGGCCGGGCGGGTTGAAGCGCAGGGCATTGCGCAGCAGGTTGTCGAGGGCGCGGGCGAGCATGTCCGGCCAGCCCTGGAACGTCAGCGTCGGATCGTCCAGCTTGACCTGCAGCTGCTGCTCGGGAGCGCTCAGGCGCGCGTCGTCCTGCAGGTTGTCGAGCAGCTTGCCCAGCTCGATCGGTTGCGCGCTGCCGGGTTCGGCATCCAGGCGGGCGAGGGCGAGGATTTCGCTGATCAGGCCTTCCAGGCGGTCGCACTCCTGGGCCAGGCGTGGCCACAGCTTGTCGCGCTCCTCCGGCTCGGCGCGTTCGGCCAGGGCCAGAGCGATGCGCAGGCGCGCCAGCGGTGAACGCAGCTCGTGGGACACGTCGCGCAGCAGCTGACGCTGGCTGCCGATCAGGCCCTGCAGGCGCGCGCCCATGCGGTTGAAATCGCGTGCCAGCACGCCGAACTCGTCGCGGCGGTCGGCCAGGCGCGCCAGGCTGTGCTGCTGGTAGGCGGTCTGGCCGAGGTCATGCACGGCGCCGCGCAGGCGCCCGAGCGGGCGGGTGATGGACAGGGTCAGCAGCAGGCTCAGGGCGGTCAGCACGACCAGGGCGATGCCCAGGGCGCTGAGCGGCCAGAGCAGGCTGTCGCGGTGCCATTCGGCCAGTTCCGGGTGGGGGATGCGGTAGATGAACAGGTAGGTCTTGCCGCTGTCCGGGTTGGTGTATTCGTCGGTCAGGCGGCGCCAGGGCAGGCGCTTCTCGTTGCGCTGGCGGGCTTCGAAGGCGGCGGCGCGCGGCGGGAAGGTGCCGTAGACCAAGGCCTGGCCGTCCTCGTCGAGCACCTGGGTGTCGACATGGAAGCGCCGCTTGCGCCGTTCCAGGAAGTCCTGGGCGGCCTGGGCGCCCTGCTGCTCGTAGCGCTGGCTCCAGCGTTCGGGCAGGTTGCGCAGCGCCGGGTGGTTGCTGAGGATCCAGGCATCCTGGTTCAGGGCGTGGCCCAGCAGCAGGGAGAGCCCGGCAACCAGGGCGATGGCCAGCCAGAAGCTGGCAAAGATGCGCCAGAACAGTGAACGCACGGGGACTCCTCAATCGGCAAAACCCGCCAGCAGTACCTGCCTGGCGGGTGGGGTGAGATGGGCCGGGTTATTCGGCCTTGCTGGCCTTCTCGGCCTTCCAGGCCTCGAACTCCTCGCGCTCGGCGCGGCGCTTGTCCATTTCCGCCTTGTGCGCGTCGAAGGTCTTCTGCTGCTCCGGGGTGAGAATGGCGCGGATGGCCTTGTCATGCTCCAGGCGCGCGGTCTCGATTTCCTTCTGCATGGCCTGCTGGTCGGCTGCCGGCAGCTTGTCCAGGTACTTCTGGGTGATGGCGCGCGGGTTGTCCTTGCGCTCGCGCATCAGCTTGCCCATCTGCTCGCGCTGTTCTGCGCTGAGCTCGAGGTCCTTGAACATCCGCATGCCGTGGCCGCGCTGCTCGCCGTGCATGGACGGGTGGCAGGGGCCTTGCTCGTGCGGGCCGCCTTCGGGCATGGCCAGGGCCACGGCGGGCAGGGTGGCGGCGATCAGCAGGGCGATCAGGGTCTTGCGCATGGTGTGTCTCCTTGTCTGGATGCCGGTGGGTTACCGGATGAGCTCAGTTTAGGGAGGGCAAGGTCAGGCGCGGTCAGCCGAGGGTAAAGGCTGGGTAAAGAGCGCTGGCGCGCGTCAGGCGCTGTAGTAGTAGCCGCGGCTGCGCAGGGCGACGATGCGCGGGCGGCCGTCGGCATGGGCGCCGAGCTTTTTGCGCAGGTTGCTGACGTGCATGTCCAGGCTGCGGTCGTACAGGGTCAGTTTGCGGCCGAGGGCCAGCTGGGCCAGGGTCTGCTTGTCCACCGGCTCGCCGGGATGCTGCAGCAGGGCTTCCAGCACGCGGCTTTCCGAGAGGGTCAGGCTGATTTCCTGCTCGCCGATGCTGGCCACCCCGCGGACCTGGCTGTAGCTCAGGTCGCCCAGCTCCAGGCGCGCATTGCCGGCTACCGGCGCGCTGCGGCGCAGCACGGCGCGCAGGCGGGCGGTCAGCTCGCGCGGGTCGCAGGGCTTGGCCAGGTAGTCGTCGGCGCCCAGTTCCAGACCGAGGATGCGATCCAGCGGCTCGCCGCGGGCGGAGAGCATCAGCACCGGCAGTTCCGGGTGCTCGCTGCGCAGTTGCTTGAGCAGTTCCAGGCCGCTGCCGTCGGGCAGCATGACGTCGAGGATGACGGCGGCCGGTGTGTGCTGCGCCAGGGCGGCGCGGGCGCTGCTGCCGTCATGGCTGGCGCGCACCAGGAAGCCCTCCTGCTGCAGCCAGCTGGCCAGCAGTTCGCAGAGTTCCTGGTCGTCGTCGATCAGCAGCAGTTCGCTCATGGTTGCGCTCAGACCCACTGACTCTGGCGTTTGTTCCGTCGCCCGCCACTCAGGCGTCCGACGACAAAGGCCAGCAGGGCAGTGCCGGCGCCGACGGCAAACCACATCTGCTGTTCGCTGAGCAGTTTTTCCGGCTGCTGGGCCAGGCTTTCCTTGAGTTTCAGCTTGAGCCGTTGGTTTTCCTGGCGCAGGCGGCCGAGCAGGGCGCTTTCACGCTCGGCCTCGGCCGTGGCGCTGTCCTCGTCGGTCGTGCTGTCGAGGGGCGCTGGCGGCATTGCCGCCGGTGCGGAGCCGGGCATGGGAGCGGCCACCGTGCCGGGCGCCGTTATCGCCGGCAGCGCCAGCTCTTCGGCGGCCAGCCAGGGCGTGAAGGCCAGGGCGACGAGCAGCAGTGACAGCGGACCTGTGCGCATGAGGAACTCCAGTTTCCCGTTTGTTGTTATGGGTTATGCATGGCGATGACTTGCGGATGGATCAGAAAAAATTTCAGGGCAGTACCAGCTTGAACGGTTTGACCAACACGCTGGCGTACACGCCGGCGGCCCGGTAGGGATCGGCGTCGGCCCAGTTCTGCGCGGCGCTCAGGGATTCGAACTCGGCGACGATCAGGCTGCCGCTGAAGCCGGCCGGGCCCGGGTCGTTGCTGTCCACCGCCGGGTGCGGGCCGGCCAGGACCAGGCGGCCTTCGCTCTTCAGCTGTTCCAGGCGGGCCAGGTGCGCCGGGCGGGCGGCCAGGCGCTGTTCGAGGGAGTTGGCTACATCGCTGGCGATAATGGCGTAGAGCATGTCAGTCCTTGCTTTGCTGGGGAGCGTCGTCGTGCATGTGGCGCGCCAGGTAGACGCCCTGGCCGACCAGGAACAGCACGGTCATGCCCAGGCTGCCGAACACTTTGAAGTCGACCCAGATGTCGTGGAAGGTGAAGGCGACGAACAGGTTGGCGCAGCCGCTGAAGATGAAGAAGGCGATCCAGGCCAGGTTCAGGCGCGTCCAGATCGGTTGCGGCAGGTTCACCGCGTGGCCCAGCATGCGCTGGATCAGCAGCTTGTTGCCGATGAAGTGGCTGGCGGCGAAACCGGCGGCGAACAGCCAGTTGACCACCGGCGCCTTCCACTTGAGGAAGGTTTCGCTGTGGAAGGCCAGGGTCATGCCGCCGAACAGCAGGCAGGCGACCAGGGTCAGCCACTGGCCTTTTTCCAGCTTGCGCTGCACCAGCAGCAGGCTGCCGTAGACCAGCACCGAGCTGGCGATCAGCACCGCGGTGGCGCTGAAGATGCCGCCCAGCTCGACGCTGTGGCCGGCCAGTTCGACGGTGCGTGGATCGAGCTTGTAGACGATGAAGAACAGGATAAGCGGGATGAAATCGATGAATTGTTTCACGGCAGCAGCCAGAAGCGGGATGTGCCGGCATAATAACAAACATCATTCACACAGGGTCTGTTGATGTTTGGACACGACCGCGACGGAGGCCCGCTTGGCGCAGGGCTAGGCGCGAGGAGAGAAGTTTGGTTATTCCAAATGAACGACGAGTAACGACGGCCTGCGCCAAGCGGGCCCCGTCCCTTCGGGTTGCGCAGCAAATGGCGCCATGCGTTGTTGCGGAACTTGGCAAGGGGATCGCCATTGCCTGCGTTCCGCGCCTAGCCTGGCGTCATTTGCTGCGGCAACGCGGCTCGCGGCCAAACATCAACAGACCCTAGGAAAGTGGCCCCATGAAAGTTGATCTGCACTGCCACAGCACCGCGTCGGACGGCGTTCTCGCGCCCGCCGTGGTGGTTGCGCGGGCCCATGAACGGGGCGTGCAGATGCTGGCGCTGACCGACCACGACACCCTCGAGGGCCTCGCCGAGGCGCGCCGGGCCGCCGCCGAGCTGGGCCTGCAGCTGATCAACGGCATCGAACTGTCCTGTACCTGGGGCGGCGCTACTATTCATGTATTGGGCTACGCTTTCGCCGCCGACGCCCCGGCTTTGCAGCAGGCCATCGGCGAACTGCACCAGGGCCGCTGGCTGCGCGCCGAGGAAATTGCCCGGCGCCTGGCCGCCAAGGGCATGCCTGGTGCGCTGGAAGGTGCCCGCGCGGTGCAGCAGGCCCTGGGTGACAGCGGCAACGCACCGGCGCGACCGCATTTCGCCGAGTTCCTGGTGCGCGCCGGGCATGTGCGCGACCACGCCGAGGCGTTCCGCAAGTGGCTGGGCTCGGGCAAGCTGGGCGATGTGAAGCAGCATTGGCCGACCCTGGAACAGACGGTCGGCACCCTGCGCGAGGCGCGTGCCTGGATCAGCCTGGCGCACCCCTGGCAGTACGATTTCACCCGTAGCAAGCGGCGCCGCCTGGTGGCCGACTTCATCGCCGCCGGCGGCCATGCGCTGGAAGTGGTCAATGGCCTGCAGCCGGCCGAGCAGGTTGGCGGGCTGGCCATTCTGGCGCGAGAATTCGGCATGCTGGCCAGTGTCGGCAGCGATTTCCATGCACCGGGCGACTGGTCGGAGCTGGGCATGTACCGTCCGTTGCCCGAAGACCTGCCACCCTTGTGGGAGCGTTTCAGTGATGTCCACCGCCCAACTTCTACTGCCCCCTGAACAGGGAGAGGTCATGAGTCAGTTCTTCCAGGTCCACCCGGAAAACCCGCAGGCGCGCCTGATCAAGCAGGCGGTGGAGATCGTCCGCTCGGGCGGGGTGATCGTCTACCCCACAGATTCCTCCTATGCCATCGGCTGCCTGATCGGCAACAAGGGCGCAGTCGAGCGCATCCGTCGCCTGCGCCAGCTGGACGACAAGCACAACTTCACCCTGGTGTGCAGCGACCTGTCGCAGATCGGCCTGTTCGCCAAGGTCGATACCGCCGCCTTCCGCCTGCTCAAGGCGCATACCCCGGGGCCCTATACCTTCATCCTTAGCGCCACCCGCGAGGTGCCGCGCATGCTGCTGCACGAGAAGCGCCGCACCATCGGCCTGCGCGTGCCGGCGCATCCCATTGCCCTGGCGCTGGCCGAGCAGCTGGGTGAGCCGCTGATGAGCGTCAGCCTGATCCTGCCCGGCGAGGGGTTGCCGATGAGCGATCCCTACGAGATGCGCCAGGTGCTCGAGCACCATGTCGACCTGATCATCGACGGCGGCTACGGCGGCCTGGAGGCCTCCACCGTGGTCAACCTGGCCGACGGCGAGCCGCAGGTGCTGCGCGTCGGCTGCGGCGATCCGACGCCTTTCGCCAGCGAAGCCTGAGGCGCACTGCCGCCTGCCTCAGGTCGTCCGAGTGCGCTGCCGCCCGTTCACAGGGCTATCGCGACCAGGATGGCGACCAATAGAATGATCACCACATCCATGCCGCTGAGCGCGCCGCCGGCCGGCAGGGCATCGATGCGCTGGGCCAGGCTGGCCACTTCCTCGGCGGTCAGGGCATCCACCCGGGTTTTCGCCAGGGCTGCCGGCACGTCCATGGCCTGCAGCTTGTCCTGCACCGTGGCGCGATCGAGAAACACCTGAACCTTGGCGCGGTCGGTCTGCATGGTTTGTTCGGCCACTGCGTCTTGCGTGGCGATCATCCCGGCTTCCAGCGGCAAGGCCACGAGGGCGGCCAGGCAGGCCAGCAGCAGGGCGAAGGCGAGGGGGAGTGGAAAGGTCTTCATGGCGGGCTCCCTGGTTGAGGTTCGCCTGGCGAACCGTTCAAGGCGGGTCGAGAGGGCGGCCCTGGCATTTTCTCCAGTCGGGTAGAATGCCGCGGCGTTCACTCGTTCTATTTCGACCCGCCAGCCGCGCGGCCGGTTCCGCCGGTCTTGGCTGGTGTGCGCGCCGCCGGTTTTTCACCGATCAAGAGAGTGCCATGCAAACGACCCCGCCCGCCGATCCCGCCAGCCAGTCCGGTGCCCAGCAGGAGCTGCCGTTCGCCCTGGTCTACGGCCAGGCGGTCACCGAGCTGCCGCTGGACCTGTACATTCCGCCGGATGCCCTGGAGGTATTCCTCGAGGCCTTCGAGGGCCCGCTCGACCTGCTGCTGTACCTGATCCGCAAGCAGAACATCGACATCCTCGACATCCCGGTGGCGGAAATCACCAAGCAGTACATGGGCTACGTCGAGCTGATGAAGTCGGTGCGCCTGGAGCTGGCCGCTGAATACCTGGTGATGGCCGCCATGCTCGCCGAGATCAAGTCGCGCATGCTCCTGCCGCGTTCGGCCGAGGCCGAGGCGGAAGAGGACGACCCGCGCGCCGAGCTGATCCGCCGCCTGCAGGAGTACGAGCGCTACAAGGCCGCCGCGGAAAACCTGGACGGCCTGCCGCGGGTCGGCCGCGACCTCAGCGTGCCGCGCCTGGACGCCCCCGAGGCCCGCGCGCGCAAGCTGTTGCCGGAGGTCAGCCTGGAGGAGCTGCTGCTGTCCATGGCCGAAGTGCTGCGCCGCGCCGACATGTTCGAGAGCCACCAGGTGACCCGTGAGGTGTTGTCCACCCGCGAGCGCATGAGCGAGGTGCTGGAACGCCTCAAGGGCGGCGCCTTCGTGCCGTTCGTCGAGCTGTTCAGCGCCGGCGAAGGGCGCCTCGGTGTGGTGGTGACTTTCATGGCGGTGCTGGAATTGATCAAGGAATCCCTGGTGGAGCTGGTGCAAAATGAAGCCTTTGCGCCCATCCACGTGCGTGCCCGAGCCGAATGATGAACCTCAACGACCCGAAAGAGCTGGCCTCCCTGCTGGAAGCCTTCCTCCTGGCCTCCGGCAAGCCGCAGTCGCTGGAGCGTATCAGCGAACTGTTCGATGAGGCCGAGCGCCCCGAACTGGCCACCATCCGCAATGCCCTGAGCCTGCTGGCCAAGTCGTGCAAGGGCCGCGCGTTCGAACTCAAGGAGGTGGCCTCCGGCTATCGCCTGCAGGTGCGTGAGCAGTTCGCCCCCTGGGTCGGCCGGTTGTGGGAAGAGCGCCCGCAGCGCTACTCGCGCGCCATGCTGGAAACCCTGGCGCTGATCGCCTACCGCCAGCCGATCACCCGTGGCGAGATCGAGGATATCCGCGGCGTGGCGGTCAACAGCCAGATCGTCAAGACCCTGATGGAGCGTGAGTGGATCCGCGTGGTCGGCTATCGCGACGTGCCGGGCAAGCCGGCGATGTTCGCCACCACCCGCCTGTTCCTCGACCATTTCAACCTGAAGAACCTCGACGAGCTGCCGACCCTGGCCGCCCTGCGCGAGCTGGAGCCCGAGCCGGTGCTGGAGCTGGACGACGAGCTGCCGGTGCCGGTCGAGCTGCAGGCGCGTGCCGATGCCGCCGCGGGCGAGGAGGCGGGCGAGCCGCGCGACGAAACCAGCTTCCGCAGCCTGCTGGCCGAGCTGGACTCCATGGAGCAGGGGCTGAAGACCGACTTCGACGACCTGCCGGAGCCCGAAGACGAGGCCGAGGCCATGGGCGATCTGGACGGACCGGACCGGCAGCATTGACAGGTCGCAAGGCCAAGGGCCGGCGCAAATCCCGCTAGGCGGTCTATAGTCTGCCGTGCGCCGCGGCGCCGATCCGCGTATGATGCGCGACCTTTTGCCGCCAGCTCCTCCGGGTTTGGCGGCGCTCTCAGCATTAATTACACCGGGAGGTGCCGAGCATGAGTGAATTCGAAACCGATAGTGAAGTCAGCCGTCCCAGCGGCGAGAAGCTGCAGAAAGTCCTGGCCCGCATGGGCCAAGGCTCGCGCCGCGATATCGAACAGTGGATCAGCCAGGGCCGGGTCAAGGTCAACGGGGTGATCGCTACCCTCGGTGCGCGGGTCGACCTGCATGACGCCATCAGCGTCGACGGCCACCTGCTCAAGCGCGAGGAAATGGCCGAAAGCGTGCGCCGCGTGCTGATCTACAACAAGCCCGATGGCGAGATCTGCACCCGCGACGACCCGGAAGGCCGCCCGACCGTGTTCGACCGCCTGCCGCGGCCGAAAGAGGGGCGCTGGATCAATATCGGCCGCCTCGACATCAACACCACCGGTCTGTTGCTGTTCACCACCGACGGTGAACTGGCCAACCGCCTGATGCACCCCTCCTACGAGATGGACCGCGAGTACGCGGTGCGCGTGCGCGGCGAAGTCACCGACGAGATGATCGAGCAGCTGAAGGCCGGCGTGATGCTGGAAGACGGCCCGGCCAAGTTCACCGACATCAAGGAAGCGCCGCGCGGCGACGGCTTCAACCACTGGTACCACTGCGTGGTGATGGAAGGGCGCAACCGCGAGGTGCGCCGCCTGTGGGAATCCCAGGGGCTGGTGGTCAGCCGCCTGAAACGCGTGCGTTTCGGTCCGGTGTTCATGACCTCCGACCTGCCCATGGGCCGCTGGCGCGAGCTGACCCAGCGCGAAGTGGACATCCTCAGCGAGGAGGTCGGCCTGCCCTCGGTGGCCATGCCGGCGATGAAGGAGAAGATGCGCGACAAGCTCGATCGCCTGCAGCGCAAGTCGGCGCGTCCGCTGGGCAAGGGCGAGCGGCCCAAGCGTACCCTGCGTCCGGCGCTCGATCTGGCTGGCAGCGAGGCGCCGCGTCCGGCGCGCGCCCCGCGTGACGATGCCGAGCGCGCCCCGCGTGCGCCGCGCAAGGATGGCGAGCAGCGTACCCCGCGTGGCCCGCGCAAGGACAGCGGCGAGCGTCAGGCTGGGCGTGGTTCGGCGGTGGCCGAGCGTCCGTCCGACGTGAACAAGAAGCGCACGCCGCGCCCGGCCAACGAGTCCGGCGAGCGTCCGGCGCGCAAGCCGCGTCCGAGTGGCGATGGCCAGCGCCCGGGCTTCGGCCGCAAGCGCTGATCGCCAGCAATGCAAAAGGGGCTCCGCGGAGCCCCTTTTTGTTGCGCGACGATTAACCGGCCAGGGACAGCCGGTTGCGCCCCTCGCGCTTGGACACATACAGCGCGTTGTCGGCGCGGCGTTGCAGGCTGTCGCCCGACTCGCCGGGCAGCAGGGTGGCGCAGCCGATGCTCACGGTCAGGTCGATGGCGTGGCCGTCGACCAGGTATTGCAGGCCCAGCACCGCCATGCGCAGACGCTCGCCAACCATGGCGGCGGCTTCGCGGCTGGTGTTGGACAGCAGCACCATGAACTCCTCGCCGCCGTAGCGGAACACCATGTCGATGTTGCGCAGGCTGTGTTTCAGGGCGCCGGCCACGGCCTTGAGCACTTCGTCGCCGGTGATGTGGCCGTGGCTGTCGTTGATCCGCTTGAAGTGATCGATGTCCAGCATCAGCACCGACAGCGGTTGCAGGTTGCGCCGGGCCAGGTCGATCTCGCGCTGCAGGGCCTGGTTCATGGCGATGCGGTTGCCGGTATCGGTCAGCGGGTCGCGCAGGGCGGTCTGCAGCGCCGCGCGGTAGAGCAGGGCATTGCGCAGCGGGAACAGCAGGCTGGCCAGCAGCGATTCCAGCTGGCCCAGTTCGTCTTCGCTGAAGCGATGGTTACGGCGGAACACCAGCTCGCCGAGGTATTCGCCCTCGTGGCTCAGGCGATAGCCGGCCGAGTGGCTGGCGCGCTCACCCAGCTCCAGGCGCAGGTCGCAGGCGCTCAGCTGGTAGCTCAGCGCATGCAGGGGCACCAGACGCTGCACTTCGCGGAAAAACAGCTCGAGGATGCGCTCGACTTCCAGCGAGGTCTGCAGCTGCAGGCCCAGTTGCTGGCGCAGCTGGGCCAGGCTGACCGGTTTCAGCGGTTGCTGGTTGCGGCTGGCATAGCCCAGGCGCTGCAGCTTGGCGGCATCGAAATCGATGGTGTTGGACTGATTGTGCGGAACCATGGAGCTCAACCTCTGGCGCTGGGCGCTTGATACAGGAAGTAGAGCGAATTCCATGCCAATGTAATAAAAGTCTTTTATTTCATTGGTTTAGGTTGTTTTTGCGGGAGCTTGCGGCAAGCTCTTGCCGGTAGTTTGGCGGTGATGGTGGCAATCTGATGCCGTTCACGGAATGCGGCCGCCGGAAAACCGGCGGCTGTCGCGGGTGCTTACTGGGCGTCGAAGGCCTGGCCGTTGACGCCCTTGCTGTCCGGGCCCATCAGGTACAGGTAGACCGGCATGATGGCTTCCGGCTCCGGGTTGTTCGCCGGGTTCTCGCCCGGGTAGGCCAGGGCGCGCATGCTGGTGCGGGTGGCGCCGGGGTTGACGCTGTTGGCGCGCACGTTGCTGATGCCGTCGACTTCGTCGGCCAGCACCTGCATCAGGCCCTCGGTGGCGAATTTGGACACCGCATAGGCGCCCCAGTAGGCGCGGCCCTTGCGTCCGACGCTGCTGGAGGTGAAGACCACGGAGGCATCATCCGACAGCTTGAGCAGCGGCAGCAGGGTGCTGGTGAGCATGAACATGGCATTCACGTTGATCTGCATGACGCGCATGAAGTTGTCGCCGGACAGCTGCTCCAGCGGCGTGCGCGGGCCGACGATGGCGGCGTTGTGCAGCAGGCCGTCGATCTTGCCGAACTCGGTTTCCAGCATGGCGGCCAGTTCGTCGTACTGGTGCGGCAGGGCGGTTTCCAGGTTGAACGGGATCACCGCCGGTTGCGGATGGCCGGCGGCCTCGATCTCGTCGTAGACCTGGCTCAGGTTGGCCTCGGTCTTGCCCAGCAGTAGCACGGTGGCGCCATGGGCGGCGAAGCTCTTGGCGGCGGCGGCGCCGATGCCGCGGCCAGCGCCGGTAACCAGGATCACCCGGCCTTGCAGCAGGTCGGGGCGGGCTTGGTAGTCAAACATGCGGATGTCTCTCTAAAAAGTGTGGCTGAGGGCCGTGATTCGGGCGTTCAGCAGCTGCACAGGGCGCGATCGAGCACGCCACGCAGTTCCAGGGGATGGTCTACCACTACGTCGGCGCCCCAGTGGCGGGGGTTGTCGTCCGGGTGGATGTAGCCGTAGGTGACCGCTGCGGTCTTGCAGCCGGCGGCGCGCCCGGCTTCGATGTCGCGTTCGTCGTCGCCGACGAACAGGGCTTCACCGGGCTGGACGCCGATGCGGGCGCAGGCCAGCAGGAGCATTTCCGGGTCGGGTTTGCTGCGGCTGACGTGATCCGGGCAGACCAGCACGGCCGAGCGTGCGGCCAGGCCCAGCTGCTGCATGATCGGCTCGGCGAAGCGCGCCGGCTTGTTGGTGGCCACGCCCCAGATCAGCTTGGCCTGCTCGATGTCGGCGAGCAGTTCGGCCATGCCCGCGAACGGCTGGCTGAACACGGCGCAGTGCTGCTGGTAGCGCTCGAGGAACTCCAGGCGCAGGGCCTCGAAGCCGTCGGCCGCGCTGTTCATGGTGAAGGTGGCGGCGACCATGGCGCGCGCGCCGCCGGACACCTGGTCACGGATCAGCTTGTCGTCGATCGCCGCCAGGCCGCGCTCCAGGCGCATGGCCTGGCACACGGCGATGAAGTCCGGGGCGGTGTCCAGCAGAGTCCCGTCCATGTCGAAGAGTACGGCTCGCAAACGCATGCGCCTCACTCCTCGCGCAGGGTCTGGATCATGTAGTTGACGTCCACGTCCGCGGCCAGCTTGTAGTGCTTGGTCAGCGGGTTGTAGGTCAGGCCGATGATGTCCTTGACGGTCAGGCCGGCGGCGCGGCTCCAGGCGCCCAGTTCGGATGGGCGGATGAATTTCTTGAAGTCGTGGGTGCCGCGCGGCAGCAGGCGCATCACGTACTCGGCGCCGACGATGGCGAACAGGTAGGCCTTGGGGTTGCGGTTGATGGTGGAGAAGAACACCTGGCCGCCGGGCTTGACCATGCGGAAGCAGGCGCGGATCACCGAGGACGGGTCCGGTACGTGTTCGAGCATCTCCAGGCAGGTGACCACGTCGAACTGCTCGGGCATCTCCTCGGCCAGGGCTTCGGCGGTGATCTGCCGGTACTCGACGCTGACCCCGGATTCCAGCTGGTGCAGCTGGGCCACGGCCAGCGGCGCTTCGCCCATGTCGATGCCGGTCACCGTGGCGCCGCGCTGGGCCATGGCTTCGCTGAGGATGCCGCCGCCGCAGCCGACGTCCAGCACCTTCTTGCCGGCCAGGCCGACGCGTTCGTCGATCCAGTTGACCCGCAGCGGGTTGATGTCGTGCAGTGGCTTGAACTCGCTCTCGCGATCCCACCAGCGGTGGGCGAGGGCTTCGAATTTGGCGATTTCGGCGTGGTCGACGTTGCTCATGGGGCTTTCCTTCAAATCGAATGCTGGTCGGCAATGCGGGCGCCCCAGGCGCGGGCATTGGCGATGATGCGCTCTTCGTCCAGGCGCGTCAGGCGGCCCTGGTCGAGCAGTTGTTTGCCGCCGACCCACAGGTGGCGCACGCAGCTGCGGCCGCCGGCGTAGATCAGCTGGGAGACCGGGTCGTAGACCGGCTGCTGGGCCAGGCCGGCGAGGTCGAAGGCGACCAGGTCGGCCTGCTTGCCCAGCTCCAGGGAGCCGGTCTGCTCGTCCAGGCCGAGGGCGCGGGCGCCGTTGAGGGTGGCCATGCGCAGGGCGCTGTGGGCGTTCAGGGCGGTGGCGCTGCCGGCCACTGCCTTGGCCAGCAGGGCCGCGGTGCGGGTTTCGCCGAGCAGGTCGAGGTTGTTGTTGCTGGCCGCGCCGTCGGTGCCGATGGCCACGTTGACGCCGGCCTGCCAGAGCTTTTCCACCGGGCAGAAGCCGCAGGCCAGCTTGAGGTTGGACTCCGGGCAATGGATCACGCTGCTGTTGCTTTCCACCAGCAGGGCGATGTCGTCGTCGCTGACCTGGGTCATGTGCACGGCCTGGAAGCGCGGGCCGAGCAGGCCCAGGTTGGCCAGGCGCTGCAGCGGGCGCATGCCGTGCAGCTCCAGGCTCTGCTGCACCTCGAAGGCGGTCTCGTGCACGTGCATGTGGATGCCGGCGTCCAGCTCCTCGGCCAGCATGCGCACGTTTTCCAGCTTGTCGTCGCTGACCGAGTAGGGCGCATGCGGGCCGAAGGCGATCTTGATCCGCGGGTGCAGCTTGAGTTCGTCGAGCAGTTTGAGGCCCTTGCGCAGGGCCTCGTCGGCGTCGCGGGCGCCGGGAGTGGGGAAGTCCAGCACGGGAATGGTCATCTGCGCGCGGATGCCGCTCTTGTGCACCAGTTCGCTGGCCACTTCCGGGAAGAAGTACATGTCGGAGAAGCAGCTGATGCCGCCCTTGAGCTGTTCGGCGATGGCCAGTTCGGTGCCGTCGCGCACGAACTCCTCGTCGACCCACTTGGCCTCGGCCGGCCAGATATGGTCCTGCAGCCAGCTCATCAGCGGCAGGTCGTCGGCCAGGCCGCGGAACAGGGTCATCGCCGCATGGCCGTGGGCGTTGATCAGGCCGGGGCTGAGCAGCTGGTCCGGCAGCTCGCGCACTTCCTTGGCCGGGTGCTTGAGTGCCTCGGCGCGCGGTGCGATCAGGGCGATGCGGCCGTCGCGAATGCCCAGCCCGTGTTCACGCAGCACCACCCCGGCAGGCTCGACCGGCACCAGCCAGGTGGGCAGGAGCAGCAGGTCGAGCGGTGCGCGCTGGTCGGGCATGGCGAGATATCCGAGGTAAATAAAAAGTGGCAGCAGTATAACTGAGCCATAGCGGCGGCCGCTCGCTATAATCCGCGGCTTTTCGTTTCGGCAAGTGGGGTGGGCCATGCGCGAGCAATTGCTGGCGGCGGAGAAGGTAAAGGCCATTGAATGGCGAGATGGCAGGCTGCATTTGCTCGATCAGCGCCTGCTGCCGCGCGAGGAAGTCTGGCTGGCTTACGACACGGCTGCCGGGGTGGCCGAGGCCATTCGCCAGATGGTGGTGCGCGGTGCGCCGGCCATCGGCATCGCGGCGGCCTACGGCCTGGTGCTGGGCGCCCGTGAGCGTCTGGCCGAGGGCGATGCCTACTGGCAGGTGGCACTGGAAGGCGACTTCACCGTGCTGGCCGAGTCGCGGCCGACCGCGGTCAACCTGTTCTGGGCCCTGGAACGCATGCGCGAGCGCCTGCAGCGGCTGAAACCGGGCGAGGCGCCCCTGGCGGCGCTGGAGGCCGAGGCTGTCGGCATCCATGACAGCGACCGCGAGGCCAACCTGACCATGGCCCAGTACGGCATGGAGTACATCCGCAAGCACCAGGGCAGCCCGCAGAACATCCTCACCCACTGCAATACCGGGGCCCTGGCCACCGGCGGCTTCGGCACGGCGCTGGGGGTGATCCGTGCGGCGTACCTCGATGGCCTGATCGAGCGGGTGTATGCCGACGAGACCCGGCCCTGGCTGCAGGGCTCGCGCCTGACCGCCTGGGAGCTGGCGGGCGAGGGTGTGCCGGTCACCCTGAACGTGGATTCGGCGGCGGCGCACCTGATGAAGGAACGTGGCATCACCTGGGTCATAGTCGGCGCCGACCGCATCACCGCCAATGGCGATGTGGCCAACAAGATCGGCACCTACCAGCTGGCCGTCTGCGCCATGCACCACGGCGTGCGCTTCATGGTGGTGGCGCCCAGTTCGACCATCGACATGGGCCTGGAAGACGGCGACGACATTCCCATCGAGGAGCGCGACGGGCGCGAGCTGCTGGATGTCGGCGGTCAGCGGATTGCCGCCGACGTGGAGGCCTACAACCCGGTGTTCGATGTCACCCCGGCCGACCTGATCGATGTGATCGTCACCGAGAAAGGCATAGTCGAGCGGCCGGATGCGGCGAAAATGGCGCAACTGATGTGCCGCAAGCGCCTGCACTGAGTCGTGCCGGGGCGCTGGCCGGCCTGCCCGGTGGGGTAGGTCTGCCGCGGCGATTGTGGTAACCTCCGGCAGTTTTCCGGACGCCCTGCACAAGGTCGTTCATTAGCGCGAATTGTTGGCTTAACTCGTTGATTTGTCGTGAGTCGCTGCTGGGCAAGAGCGACAACGGCGGACTCCGGTCACGCCCGGGAAGGGTGCGACGGGGTTTCACCAGAAAAAGGAACCAGGCTTCTCATGGGCGAACTGGCCAAAGAAATCCTCCCGGTCAATATCGAAGACGAGCTGAAACAGTCCTATCTCGACTACGCGATGAGCGTGATCGTCGGCCGCGCCCTGCCGGATGCGCGCGACGGTCTGAAGCCCGTGCACCGTCGCGTGCTGTTCGCCATGAGCGAGCTGGGTAACGACTGGAACAAGGCGTACAAGAAATCTGCCCGTGTGGTCGGTGACGTCATCGGTAAGTACCACCCGCACGGCGACACGGCGGTGTACGACACCATCGTGCGTATGGCCCAGCCGTTCTCGCTGCGCTACATGCTGGTCGACGGTCAGGGCAACTTCGGTTCGGTGGACGGCGACAACGCCGCGGCCATGCGTTACACCGAAGTGCGCATGGCCAAGCTGGCCCATGAACTGCTGGCGGACCTGGACAAGGAAACCGTCGACTGGGTGCCCAACTACGACGGCACCGAGCAGATCCCGGCGGTCATGCCGACCAAGATCCCCAACCTGCTGGTCAACGGTTCCAGCGGTATCGCCGTGGGCATGGCGACCAACATCCCGCCGCACAACCTCTCCGAAGTGATCGACGGTTGCCTGGCGCTGATGGACAACGGCGAGCTGACCGTCGACGAGCTGATGCAGTACATCCCCGGCCCGGACTTCCCCACCGCGGGCATCATCAACGGTCGCGCCGGCATCATCGAGGCCTACCGCACCGGCCGTGGTCGCATCTACATGCGCGCCCGTGCCGAGATCGAGGACATCGACAAGGTCGGTGGCCGCCAGCAGATCGTCGTCACCGAGCTGCCGTACCAGCTGAACAAGGCGCGGCTGATCGAGAAGATCGCCGAGCTGGTCAAGGAGAAGAAGCTCGAAGGCATCACCGAACTGCGCGATGAGTCCGACAAGGACGGCATGCGCGTGGTCATCGAGCTGCGTCGCGGTGAAGTGCCGGAGGTGATCCTCAACAACCTCTACGCCCAGACCCAGATGCAGAGCGTGTTCGGCATCAACGTGGTGGCTCTGGTCGATGGCCAGCCGCGCACGATGAACCTCAAGGACATGCTCGAGGTGTTCATCCGTCACCGCCGCGAAGTGGTGACCCGCCGTACCGTCTACGAGCTGCGCAAGGCCCGTGAGCGTGGCCACATCCTTGAAGGTCAGGCCGTTGCCCTGTCCAACATCGACCCGGTGATCGAGCTGATCAAGACCTCGCCGACCCCGGCCGACGCCAAGGAACGCCTGATCGCCGCCGCCTGGGAATCCAGTGCCGTGGAAGCCATGGTCGAGCGCGCCGGCGCCGACTCCTGCCGTCCGGACGATCTCGATCCGCAATACGGCCTGCGCGAAGGCAAGTACTACCTGTCGCCCGAGCAGGCCCAGGCCATCCTCGAGCTGCGCCTGCACCGCCTGACCGGCCTGGAGCACGAGAAGCTGCTGGCCGAGTACCAGGAGATCCTCACCCAGATCGGCGAGCTGATCCGCATCCTGACCAGCGCCACGCGCCTGATGGAAGTGATCCGCGAGGAGCTGGAGAAGGTCAAGGCCGAGTTCGGCGACGCCCGTCGTACCGAGATCATGGCCTCGCAGACCGACCTGACCATCGCCGACCTGATCACCGAAGAAGAGCGCGTGGTGACCATCTCCCACGGCGGCTACGCCAAGTCTCAGCCGTTGGCCGCCTACCAGGCCCAGCGTCGCGGCGGCAAGGGCAAGTCGGCCACCGGGGTGAAGGACGAGGACTACATCGAACACCTGCTGGTTGCCAACAGCCACGCCACCCTGCTGCTGTTCTCCAGCAAGGGCAAGGTCTACTGGCTGCGCACCTTCGAGATCCCGGAAGCCTCGCGCACCGCGCGTGGCCGTCCGCTGGTCAACCTGCTGCCGCTGGACGAGGGCGAGCGCATCACCGCGATGCTCCAGGTCGACCTGGAAGCCGTACGCCAGCAAGCGCCGGAAGGTGAAGACGGTGACGACGTGATCGAAGGCGTGCTGGTCGAGCAGGAAGAAGTCATCGAAGAAGTCGGCGACGACGAAGACGCCGATGACGACAGCGCCGACGAGCCGACCGGTACCTATGTGTTCATGGCGACCGCCTTTGGTACCGTGAAGAAGACCCCGCTGGTGCAGTTCAGCAAGCCGCGCAGCTCCGGCCTGATCGCCCTGCGTCTGGAAGAGGGCGACACCCTGATCGCTGCCGCCGTTACCGACGGCGCGCGTGAAGTGATGATGTTCTCCGATGGCGGCAAGGTCATCCGCTTCAAGGAAAGCAAGGTGCGCACCATGGGTCGTACCGCCCGCGGCGTGCGTGGCATGCGCCTGCCGGAAGGCCAGCGCATCATCTCCATGCTGATTCCGGAAGCCGGCGCGCAGATTCTCACCGCGTCCGCCCGTGGTTACGGCAAGCGCACCGAGATGGCTGAGTTCCCGCGTCGCGGTCGTGGTGGCCAGGGCGTGATCGCCATGGTGATCAACGAGCGCAACGGCAACCTCATCGGTGCCATCCAGGTGCAGAACGGCGAGGAGATCATGATGATTTCCGACCAGGGCACCCTGGTGCGTACCCGCGTCGACGAACTGCGCTGCCTGGGTCGCAACACCCAGGGCGTGATCCTGATCAAGCTGGCCGCCGACGAGACCCTGGTCGGCCTGGAGCGGGTGCAGGAGCCGTCCGGCGGGGATGACGACGAGAACGACGGTGAAGAACTGAACGGCGAAGTGGCTGCCGAAGGCGCCGCTGTCGAACCAGTGGAAGCGGCGGATCAGGGCGATGACGCCTCGGTAGATGCCCCAAGCGACGAAGAGTGAGATTGACGTGAGCAAGCGAGCCCATAACTTCTGCGCCGGTCCGGCGGCGCTTCCCACCGCGGTACTCGAGCGCGCCCAGGCCGAGATGCTCGACTGGCAGGGCAAGGGCCTTTCCGTGATGGAAATGAGCCACCGCAGCGACGAATACGTGGCCATCGCCGAGAAGGCCGAGCAGGACCTGCGCGACCTGCTGACCATCCCGTCGGACTACAAGGTGCTGTTCCTCCAGGGTGGTGCCAGCCAGCAGTTCGCCGAGATCGCGCTGAACCTGCTGCCGGAAGATGGCGTCGCCGATTACATCGACACCGGCATCTGGTCGAAGAAGGCCATCGAGGAAGCCAGCCGCTACGGCAACGTCAACGTCGCCGCCAGCGCCAAGGCCTACGACTACTTCGCCATTCCCGGGCAGAACGAGTGGCAGCTGTCGAAGGACGCCGCCTACCTGCACTACGCCAGCAACGAGACCATCGGTGGCCTGCAGTTCGACTGGGTGCCGGAAGTCGGTGATACCCCGCTGGTGGTGGACATGTCCTCGGACATCCTCTCCCGCGAGATCGACGTGTCCAAGTTCGGCCTGATCTACGCCGGCGCGCAGAAGAACATCGGCCCCAGCGGCCTGGTGGTGACCATCGTCCGCGAGGACCTGCTCGGTCGCGCCCGCAGCATCTGCCCGACCATGCTCAACTACAAGGTCGCGGCCGACAACGGCTCGATGTACAACACCCCGGCGACCTATTCCTGGTACCTCTCCGGCCTGGTCTTCGAGTGGCTCAAGGAGCAGGGCGGCGTGGCCGCCATGGAGCAGCGCAACAAGGCCAAGAAGGACCTGCTGTACAAGGCCATCGACGCCAGCGACTTCTACAGTAACCCGATCGCCAGGAACGCCCGTTCCTGGATGAACGTGCCGTTCCGCCTGGCCGACGAGAAGCTGGACAAGGCCTTCCTGGCCGGCGCCGAGGCGCGCGACCTGCTCAACCTCAAGGGCCACCGTTCGGTGGGCGGCATGCGTGCCTCCATCTATAACGCCACCGGCCTGGATGCGGTGGAGGCCCTGGTGGCCTACATGGCGGAGTTCGAGAAGGAGCACGCCTGATGAGTGACGTCGATCAGCTCAAGGCGCTGCGCGTTCGCATCGACAGCCTGGACGAGAAGATCCTCGAGCTGATTAGCGATCGCGCGCGCTGCGCCCAGGAAGTGGCGCGGGTGAAGATGGCCACCCTGGCGGAAGGCGAGAAGCCGGTGTTCTATCGCCCCGAGCGCGAGGCCTGGGTGCTCAAACACATCATGGAGCTGAACAAGGGGCCGCTGGACAACGAGGAAGTGGCGCGGCTGTTCCGCGAGATCATGTCCTCCTGCCTGGCCCTCGAGCAGCCGCTGAAGATCGCCTACCTCGGTCCGGAAGGCACCTTCTCCCAGGCTGCGACGCTCAAGCACTTCGGTCATGCGGTGATCAGCCAGCCGATGGCGGCGATCGACGAGGTATTTCGCGAAGTGGCCGCCGGTGCGGTCAACTTCGGCGTGGTGCCGGTGGAAAACTCCACCGAGGGTGCGGTCAACCACACCCTCGACAGCTTCCTCGAGCACGACATGGTCATCTGTGGCGAGGTGGAGCTGCGCATCCACCATCACCTGCTGGTCGGCGACACCACCAAGACCGACAAGATCACCCGCATCTACTCCCATGCCCAGTCCCTGGCCCAGTGCCGCAAGTGGCTGGACGCGCACTACCCGAATGTCGAGCGCGTGGCGGTTTCCAGCAACGCCGAAGCGGCCAAACGGGTGAAGAGCGAGTGGAACTCGGCGGCCATCGCCGGCGATATGGCGGCGAGCCTGTATGGTCTGAGCAAGCTGTTCGAGAAGATCGAGGATCGCCCGGACAACTCCACGCGCTTCCTCATCATCGGTAATCAGGAAGTGCCGCCGACCGGCGACGACAAGACCTCGATCATCGTGTCGATGAGCAACAAGCCGGGCGCGCTGCACGAACTGCTGGTGCCGTTCCACACCAACGGCATCGACCTGACCCGCATCGAGACCCGCCCGTCGCGCAGCGGCAAGTGGACCTACGTGTTCTTCATCGACTTCGTCGGCCATCATCAGGACCCGCTGATCAAGGACGTGCTGGAAAAGATCAATCAGGAAGCCGTGGCCCTCAAGGTGCTGGGTTCCTACCCGAAAGCGGTCCTCTAAGGAGCCTCCATGAGTTGCGATTTCCTCGCCCGTGCCGTGCCGGGCGTGCAGAAGCTCTCGCCCTACGTGCCGGGCAAGCCGGTCGATGAACTGGCCCGCGAGCTGAATCTCGACCCGGCCGGCATCGTCAAGCTGGCCAGCAACGAGAACCCGCTGGGCCCTTCGCCCAAGGCGCTGGAAGCCATTCGCGCGGCACTGCCTGAGCTGACCCGCTACCCGGACGGCAACGGCTTCGAGCTGAAGACCAGGCTGGCGGCGCGTTGCGGCGTGAGCGCGGCGCAGGTGACCCTGGGCAATGGCTCCAACGACATCCTCGACTTGGTTGCTCGGGCCTGGCTGGCGCCGGGGCTGAATGCGGTGTTCAGCCAATACGCCTTCGCCGTCTACCCGATCGCCACCCAGGCGGTCGGCGCCCGGGGCAAGGCGGTGCCGGCCAAGGCACATGGTCATGACCTGGAGGCCATGCTGGCCGCCATCGATGCCGATACCCGCGTGGTGTTCATCGCCAACCCGAACAACCCGACCGGCACCTGGTTCGGTCCCCACGCGCTGGAGCGCTTCCTCGCCCGTGTGCCGCAGGATGTGCTGGTGGTGCTGGACGAAGCCTATATCGAGTACGCCGAGGGCGATGAGCTGCCGGATGGCCTCGACTACCTGGCGCGCTATCCCAGCCTGATCGTCTCGCGCACCTTCTCCAAAGCCTATGGCCTGGCCTCGCTGCGCGTCGGCTATGCGCTGTCTTCGCCGCAGGTGGCCGATGTGCTGAACCGCGTGCGCCAGCCGTTCAACGTCAACAGTCTGGCCCTGAGCGCCGCCTGCGCCGCGCTGGACGATGCCGACTATCTGGCCGAGAGCCGTCGGGTCAACGACGCCGGCATGGCTCAGCTGGAAGCCGGCCTGGCCGCGCTGGGCCTGCAGTGGATTCCCAGCAAGGGCAACTTCATCGCCGTGGATTTCGCTCGCGATGCGGCACCGATCAATCAGGCACTGCTGCAGGCCGGGGTGATCGTGCGTCCGGTGGCCGGTTACGGCATGCCGACCTTCCTGCGCGTGTCCATCGGCACCCAGGCGGAAAACGCCCGCTTCCTCGACGTGCTGGGTCAGGTGCTCGCGCGTGGCTGATGTCATGCCGGTGCCATCTGTGCCTGCCAAGCTCGGTCGCCTGGTGGTGGTCGGCCTGGGCCTGATCGGCGGCTCGTTTGCCAAGGGCATGCGCGAGAAAGGCTTGTTCACTGAGGTGGTCGGCGTCGATCTGGATGTCGAGTCGCGCCGCCTGGCGGTGGAGCTGGGCGTGGTCGATCGCTGCGAAACCGACCTGGCGGCCGCCTGTCAGGGGGCTGCGGTGATTCAGCTGGCGGTGCCTATCCTGGCCATGGAGAAGCTGTTGGCGCAGTTGGCCACCTTCGAGCTGGGCGAGGCGGTGTTGACCGATGTCGGTAGCGCCAAGGGCAACGTGGTGCGCGCGGCGCGCCTGGCCTTCGCGGGCGACCATCCGCGCTTCGTGCCGGGCCATCCGATCGCCGGCTCCGAGCAGAGTGGGGTGGAAGCTGCCAATTCCCGGTTGTTTCGTCGCCACAAGGTGATCCTGACGCCGCAGGAGTCGACCGATGCCGCCGCCCTGGCGCTGGTCGACGGGCTGTGGCGCGAGCTGGGGGCGGATGTCGAGCACATGCAGGTCGAACACCACGACCAGGTGCTGGCCGCCACCAGCCATTTGCCGCATCTGCTGGCCTTCACTCTGGTCGACTCGCTGGCCAAGCGCAGCGAGAACCTAGAGATTTTCCGTTACGCCGCCGGCGGTTTCCGCGACTTCACGCGGATTGCCGGCAGCGATCCGGTGATGTGGCACGACATCTTCCTCGCCAACCGCGAGGCGGTGCTGCGCACCCTCGATGCATTTCGCGACGACCTCGACGCCTTGCGCGACGCGGTTGACGCAGGGGACGGGCATCAACTGCTGGGCGTGTTCACCCGCGCCCGGGTTGCCCGCGAGCATTTCAGTAAAATCCTGGCCCGTCGGGCCTATGTGGACGCCATGCATTCGAACGACCTGATTTTCCTCGCCAATCCTGGTGGCTCCCTGTCCGGCCGCATCCGCGTGCCGGGCGACAAGTCGATTTCCCACCGCTCGATCATGCTCGGCTCGCTGGCTGAAGGCACCACCGAGGTGGAGGGCTTCCTCGAAGGCGAGGATGCGCTGGCCACCCTGCAGGCGTTCCGCGACATGGGAGTGGTCATCGAAGGCCCGCACCACGGCCGGGTGACCATTCACGGGGTCGGCCTCAATGGCCTCAAGCCGCCGCCCGGCCCGCTCTATGTCGGCAACTCGGGTACGTCCATGCGCCTGCTGTCCGGTCTGCTCGCCGGGCAGCCGTTCGACACCACCCTGACCGGCGATGCCTCGCTGTCCAAGCGGCCGATGAGCCGGGTGGCCAAGCCGCTGCGCGAAATGGGGGCGATCATCGAGACCGCTCCGGAAGGCCGTCCGCCGCTGACCATCAAGGGTGGCCAGCGCCTGACCGGCATGCATTACGAAATGCCGATGGCCAGCGCCCAGGTCAAGTCCTGCCTGCTCCTGGCCGGCCTGTATGCCGCCGGTGAAACCGCGGTGACCGAGCCAGCGCCGACCCGCGACCATACCGAGCGCATGCTGCGTGGCTTCGGCTACCCGGTGGCGGTCGACGGCAGCGTGGCTCGCATCGAGTCCGGGCACAAGCTCAGCGCCACCCACATCGAAGTCCCGGCGGATATTTCCTCGGCGGCTTTCTTTCTGGTGGCGGCGAGCATCGCCGAGGGCTCCGAGCTGGTACTGGAGCATGTCGGCATCAACCCTACCCGTACCGGGGTGATCGATATCCTCAAGCTGATGGGGGCCGATATCAGCCTGGAGAACCAGCGCGAGGTGGGTGGCGAGCCGGTGGCGGATCTGCGCGTACGCGCCGCCAAGCTGAAAGGCATCGACATTCCCGAAGACCTGGTGCCGCTGGCCATCGACGAATTCCCGGTGCTGTTCATCGCCGCGGCCTGCGCCGAAGGGCGCACCGTGCTGCGTGGCGCCGAGGAGCTGCGGGTCAAGGAGTCCGATCGTATCCAGGTGATGGCCGACGGCCTGCTCGCCCTGGGCGTGAAGGCCGAGCCGACCCCGGACGGCATCATCATCGAAGGCGGCCCGATCGGTGGCGGCGAGGTGTGGAGCCACGGCGACCACCGCATCGCCATGTCCTTCAGTGTGGCCTCGCTGCGCGCCAGCGCACCGATCCGCATCCATGACTGTGCCAACGTGGCCACCTCGTTCCCCAACTTCCTTGGCCTGGCGGCCCAGGCCGGTATCCGCGTGGCGGAAGAGGGCAAGGCATGACTGGCTTGGCGACGGTGATCACCATCGATGGGCCGAGCGGCTCGGGCAAGGGCACGGTAGCCGGCCTGCTGGCGCGCCAGCTGGGCTGGAACCTGCTGGACTCCGGTGCCCTGTACCGCCTGCTGGCCTTCGCCGCGCGCAATCATGGCATCGACCTGACCAATGAAGAGGCGCTGAAGACTTTGGCGGCTCACCTGGACGTGCAGTTCATCGCCGCCAGTGGCGGTCACGGCCAGCGCATCATCCTCGAAGGCGAGGAAGTGACCGACGATATCCGCAACGAGCAGGTCGGCGCAGGTGCTTCCCAGGTCGCCGCCTTGCCGGCGGTGCGTGATGCGCTGCTGCAGCGCCAGCGCGCCTTCCGCGAAGCGCCGGGCCTGGTGGCGGATGGTCGCGACATGGGCACGGTGGTGTTCCCCGAGGCGCCGCTGAAGATCTTCCTCACCGCGAGTGCCGAGGAGCGCGCCCGTCGTCGCTATCTGCAGTTGAAAGGCAAAGTGGAAGGTGTTAGCCTGCCGAGTCTACTAGACGAGATTATTGCACGTGATGAGCGTGACATGCAGCGCGCAGTGGCGCCACTGAAGCCGGCAACCGATGCCATTCAGCTGGATTCCACCGAGCTGTCCATCGAGCAGGTACTGGAAAGAATTCTCAGCGAGGTCGCCAATCGCGATCTCGCCGGGTAGTAAAAGACCGCACTCACGCGGTCGACAAGGAGGCGTGCAGGAGACCAGTCAACGTCCTGCAGGCCTCTTTTTACATCACGAACCCACATTGTCTGGAGTGTGGTTTGGGCAGATTCCCTGCCCTTGATCAACAGGAATCAACATGAGCGAAAGCTTTGCAGAACTTTTTGAAGAAAGCCTAAAGACTCTTAATCTTCAGGCTGGCGCGATCATCACCGCGATCATCGTCGACATCGACTATCAAGCTGGCTGGGTAACCGTCCACGCTGGTCTGAAGTCCGAAGGCCTGATCCCGCTTGAACAGTTCTACAACGATGCTGGCGAACTGGCCATCAACGTTGGTGATGAAGTTCACGTGGCGCTGGACGCGGTTGAAGATGGCTTTGGTGAAACCAAGCTGTCCCGCGAAAAAGCCAAGCGTGCTGAGTGCTGGATCGTTCTGGAAGCAGCTTTCGCCGCTGAAGAAGTGGTCAAGGGCGTTATCAACGGTAAGGTTAAGGGCGGCTTCACTGTCGACGTTAACGGCATCCGTGCGTTCCTGCCGGGCTCCCTGGTCGATGTTCGTCCGGTGCGTGATACCACTCACCTGGAAGGCAAAGAGCTCGAGTTCAAGGTCATCAAGCTGGACCAGAAGCGCAACAACGTTGTCGTTTCCCGTCGCAGCGTCCTGGAAGCGGAAAACAGTGCCGAGCGCGAAGCTCTGCTGGAATCCCTGCAGGAAGGCCAGCAGGTCAAAGGTATCGTCAAGAACCTCACCGACTACGGTGCGTTCGTTGACCTGGGCGGTGTCGATGGTCTGCTGCACATCACCGACATGGCCTGGAAGCGTATCAAGCACCCGTCCGAGATCGTCAACGTTGGCGACGAGATCGACGTCAAGATCCTCAAGTACGACCGCGAGCGCAACCGCGTCTCCCTGGGCCTGAAGCAACTGGGCGAAGACCCATGGGTTGCCATCAAGGCGCGTTACCCGGAAGGTACCCGTGTTACCGCCAAGGTCACCAACCTGACCGACTACGGCTGCTTCGCTGAGCTGGAAGAAGGCGTTGAAGGCCTGGTGCACGTGTCCGAGATGGATTGGACCAACAAGAACATCCACCCGTCCAAAGTCGTTAACGTCGGCGACGAAGTGGAAGTTCAGGTTCTCGACATCGACGAAGAGCGTCGTCGTATCTCCCTGGGCATCAAGCAGTGCAAGTCGAACCCATGGGAAGACTTCTCTGGCCAGTTCAACAAGGGCGACAAGATCTCCGGCACCATCAAGTCGATCACCGATTTCGGTATCTTCATTGGTCTGGACGGCGGCATCGACGGCCTGGTTCACCTGTCCGACATCTCCTGGAACGAAGTGGGCGAAGAAGCCGTACGTCGTTTCAAGAAGGGCGACGAGCTGGAAACTGTCATCCTCTCCGTTGATCCGGAGCGCGAGCGCATCTCCCTGGGCATCAAGCAGCTGGAAGACGATCCGTTCTCCAACTACGCCTCGCTCAACGAGAAGGGCACCATCGTTCGTGGCACCGTGAAAGAAGTTGACGCCAAAGGCGCCATCATCGATCTGGGCAACGATATCGAAGCGACCCTGAAAGCCTCCGAAATCAGCCGTGACCGCGTTGAAGACGCGCGCAATGTACTGAAGGAAGGCGATGAAGTCGAAGCCAAGATCATCAGCATCGACCGCAAGAGCCGCGTAATCAGCCTGTCCATCAAGTCCAAAGACGTCGAAGACGAAAAGGACGCGATGAAAGAGCTGCGTACCAAGCAAGAAGTTGAAAGCACCGGTCCGACCACCATTGGTGATCTGATCCGCGCGCAGATGAACCAGAACTAAGTTCAGGTTGATCAGAAAAAGGGCGACTTCGGTCGCCCTTTTTTGTGCCTGTCGGTTTTTCTGGGAAGCGGCTTGGTGTCCGGCCATGGGTGGCTTGTGACACTGCTGCGCGGCAAGCCCATGGGGGCAATCGGTGCAAGGCGAACTATTTGCCCGACTCCTGCGATTTTGCGCTAACACCTTGTTTTATAGGCTGTTCAAAAGCTGACCAGCATGCTAAAACCTTCCTATCTAGTGATCTAGCCGCTTGAAAAAGAAGGGAAAACCATGACCAAGTCGGAGTTGATCGAGCGCATTGTCACCCATCAGGGGTTGCTGTCCTCAAAGGATGTTGAGCTGGCGATCAAGACCATGTTGGAACAAATGTCGCAGGCTCTGGCCACTGGGGATCGCATTGAGATCCGCGGTTTTGGCAGCTTTTCCCTGCACTATCGGGCGCCACGTGTCGGTCGCAACCCGAAGACCGGGGAGTCGGTGCGTCTGGACGGAAAATTCGTCCCGCACTTCAAGCCGGGGAAGGAGCTGCGTGACCGGGTCAACGAAGATGAATGAATTCGTCTCGCGGGGGCTGGCATGCTGAGCCACTTGAAGCGTTGGCTGCTGCTGGGCGGGCTGTTGCTGGTGGCGCTGGCCGTGCTGGTATTCGTGCTGGAAAATCGCCAGCAAAGCCATCTGGTGTTCCTCGGCTGGTTGACCCCTGAGTTTCCCGTCGCGGTGCTGATGTCCGCCGCTTTCATCCTCGGTGTGCTGTTTTCCCTGCTGCTCAATCTCTGGCTGCTGGGCCGTCTGCGCCTGCGCATAGCTCGCCAGCAGCGCGATCTGCAGCTGTTGCGGCGACAGCAGGCCGAGACCAAGGAATAGTCGAGCGAATTCTTCGCGACAATGTAGTTGCGTGCCTAGGTCTTTCTTAGCCAGACCTACGGTGGCGTGTGCTTCCCTTGAATTGGCGGTTTTGGGGTGATCCGCCGTCTATTCCGATTTTTCTTACTGGGTGCAGGTAGGGGCTGTAGGCGAATGCGTGTTCTGGTCACCGGTGCAGGAGGTTTTGTCGGGCGCGCTCTGGTCGAGCATCTGTGCTTGAATCCTGCGTTGCAGATCGTGGCAGGCCTTCGCTGCGCCGGGAAATGTTCCGCAGGTCCTGCTGTCGAGATGCTCGAACTGGGGGATCTGGCGCAGGGTGGCCTTGATGCTGCAGTTTTGCGGGGCACTGCAGTGATCGTGCATTGTGCAGCCCGGGTGCATGTGCTGGCGGAGCGCAATAGCGATCCGCTGCAGGCGTTCCGCCAGGTCAATGTGCAGGGAACGCTGGGCCTGGCGCAGGCGGCGGTGCAGGCGGGAGTGAAGCGCTTTGTTTTCATCAGTACGGTCAAGGTCAATGGTGAGGAAACCGTGGCGGGTTCCAGCTTTCGTGCCGATGACCGACCGGCTCCCGTCGATCCCTACGCCATCTCCAAGTTCGAGGCCGAGCAGGGGTTGCTGCAACTGGCTTCGGAGACGGGGCTGGAAGTCGTCATCGTGCGACCGCCGCTGGTCTATGGGCCGGGTGTCGGCGCCAATTTTCTCAGCATGATGACCTGGCTGAGTAAGGGCTGGCCTTTGCCGTTGGGTGCCATTGATAACAGTCGCAGCTTGGTGGCTTTGCCGAATCTGGTTGATCTGATCGAGTGTTGTCTGGCCCATCCTGCTGCGGCCAACCAGGTTTTCCTGGTCAGTGATGGCGAGGATCTTTCCAGCTCCGAGCTGTTGCGTCGTGTCGCTTCGGCCTTGCGTCGGCCCGCGCGCCTGTTGCCTGTTCCGGCTTGGCTGTTGCGTTCGCTGGCGACGATGCTGGGGCGTCAGGATATGGGGCAGCGTCTGTGTGGTTCGCTACGGGTCGACATGGCAAAGACTTATCAGCGTCTTGGCTGGTGCCCTCCGGTTTCCAGTGCCATAGCGTTGCAGCAGGCGGTTGACTATTTTCTCGAGCGCCAGTCGGCATGATGGCGCTGTGGCCATTACCTGCGGTATTTCTTGGGGCGCTGCTGATAACGTGGGGGCTGCGTCGCTATGCGCTGTTGCGCAATGTGCTGGATATTCCCAATTCACGCAGCTCCCATACGCAACCGACACCGCGTGGCGGTGGTTTGGCCATAGTGCTGGCCTTCTCCTTGGCGCTGCCCTGGGCTAGCTGGATGGGCGCATTGTCCATGGTGCACCTGTGGGCATTGGTGGGGGCGGGGTGGCTGGTTGCCTTGGCGGGCTTTGTCGATGATCACCTCTCCCTGGGGGCGCTTTGGCGCCTGCTGGCACATTTCGTCGCGGCCATCTGGGCGCTGGTGTTCCTGGGGGGGGCGCCTGATCTGCTGGTGTTGGGGGTTGCCGTCGATCTCGGTTGGATCGGTTTTGCCCTGGCCGTGCTCTATCTGGTCTGGCTACTCAATCTCTACAACTTCATGGATGGCATAGACGGCCTTGCCGGCATCGAGGCGCTCACGGTTGGGCTGGGCGCCGCGCTGCTGTATGCCTGGCTGGGTTTGTGGGACGCGCTGCTGCTGCCGGTAGCACTGGCTCTGGCCGCCGGTGGTTTCCTGGTCTGGAACTTCCCTCCAGCGCGGATATTCATGGGCGATGCCGGCAGTGGTTACCTGGGACTGATCATCGGCATGCTGTCCCTGCAGGCAGCCCTGATCGATCCGGGCCTGCTGTGGGTATGGCTGATCCTGCTAGGGGTATTCATCGTCGATGCGACGTTGACGCTGGGGCGGCGTCTTGCTCGGGGTGAGAGGATCTATGAGGCGCATCGCAGCCATGCCTATCAACATGCTGCCCGTCACTATGGGCGACACCTGCCCGTGACTTTGGCTGTCGCAGCGATCAATATATTCTGGCTATTGCCTATTGCCTGCTGGGTTGCGCAAGGGGGCGAAGGGCTGGCAGGGGTTTTCCTGGCTTACCTGCCGCTGATCTGGCTGGCGCTGTACTTCAGGGCGGGCGTGGACGGTTGAAACGCTGTGGCGGTTGATCGCGTTAGAGAATAATAACGAGAATAAACATGGATCCTCTGACTTTGCGCACCTGGTTATTGCGCTGGCCGCGTCGCTACAAGCGTCTCGTCCAGGTTGCCGCGGATGTGGCTATTACCTGGCTGGCGCTGTGGCTGGCCTTCTGGGTTCGCTTGGGCTCGGATCGGTTGGTCAATCCGTTCGGTGATCATTTGTGGTTGTTTGTGGCGGCCCCCCTGTTGGCTATTCCCGTATACATTCGCCTGGGAATGTATAGAGCCGTTCTGCGCTATCTGGGCAATGATGCTCTGCTCACCATCTTTCGTTCGGTTACCGTCGCTGCCTTGTTCCTGGCGCTGCTGGTGTACTGGCATCACGATGTCCGGGCGGTAGTGCCGCGTTCGCTGGTGTTCAACTACTGGTGGCTCAGTCTGGTGATGGCGGGCGGGTTGCGTCTGTTCATGCGCCAATACTTCATGGGTGACTGGTTCAACGTGCGTCACGCCATGAGCCTGATGGGGCGTGATGATGGGTTGCCAAAGGTGGCCATCTACGGGGCGGGGACCGCTGGCAACCAGCTGGCAGCGGCCCTGCGTTCTGGGCGCGCCATGCGCCCGGTGGCTTTCATCGACGATGATCCAAGCATTTCCTTCCGGGTCATCTCGGGGTTGAAGGTCTACAAACCCAAATATATCGAGCAGATGATTAGCGAGAGCGGTGCCCAGGAGATCCTGCTCGCGATTCCGTCGGCAACGCGGACTCGGCGCCGAGAAATCCTGCACTACCTGGAAGCCTTTCCCCTGCATATCCGCTCGGTACCGGACATCCTGGACTTGGCCAGCGGTCGGGTTAAGGTCGAAGATATCCAGGAGGTCGATATTGCGGATTTGCTCGGCCGTGATGCAGTGCCGCCACAGATGGCGCTGTTCGAGCTGTGCATTCGTGGGCGGGTGGTATTGGTGACCGGTGCTGGCGGTTCGATAGGGGCAGAGTTGTGCCGGCAGATCCTTGGCTGCTCACCGAAGACCCTGATCCTTTTCGATCACGGCGAGTTCAACCTGTACAGCATTCATGCCGAGCTGGAGGCTAGGGGGCGCCGCGAATCCCTGCCCGTCAGGCTCGTGCCGATCCTGGGGACTGTGCGGGCTGCCGAGCGCCTGCAGGACGTGATGCTGTCCTGGGGGGTCAATACGGTCTACCACGCAGCGGCCTATAAGCATGTGCCTATGGTCGAACACAATATTGCCGAGGGCGTGCTCAACAACGTGCTGGGGACCTTGCATGCGGCGCAGGCAGCGCTGAAGGCCGGTGTCGAGCACTTCGTGCTGATTTCCACCGACAAGGCCGTGCGCCCGACCAACGTAATGGGTAGCACCAAGCGCCTGGCAGAAATGCTCTTGCAGGCCTTGAGTAGGGAGTCCGCACCGATTTTGTTTGCTGATCGGGCGAACTTGCATCGGGTCAACAAGACCCGCTTCAGCATGGTGCGCTTTGGCAATGTGCTGGGATCTTCCGGTTCGGTCATTCCGCTGTTCCGTGAGCAGATCAAGCGTGGTGGGCCGGTTACAGTGACGCATCCAGCCATGACCCGCTATTTCATGACCATTCCGGAGGCCGCCCAGTTGGTGATCCAGGCTGGAGCAATGGCGCAGGGGGGCGAGGTGTTTGTCCTGGATATGGGGCAGCCGGTGAAGATTCTCGATCTGGCCGAGAAGATGATTCATTTGTCCGGACTCAGCGTGGATGCCGAGGATAACTCGCAGGGCGACATCCGTATCGAGTTCACCGGGTTGAGGCCCGGCGAGAAGCTGTATGAAGAGCTGCTGATCGGCGATAACGTCAATCCGACCTGTCACCCGATGATTATGCGTGCCGCCGAAGAAAGCTTGCCCTGGGATGCCATGAAGGCAGTGCTCGAGGCGTTGCTTCAAGCGCTGGAGCGAGACGATTACGACCGGGTTCGCCAGCTACTGCGTGAGACTGTTAGCGGTTACTGCCCAGAAGGTGAGATTGTCGATTGGATTCATGTGCAGCGCCGCACAGAACACTGAGCTTGCCGGTTTGACAGGGCCGTTGCAGCAACTAGCTTGAAAGTGTGGCAGGGGTACGCCACGCCCATCAATAGCAAAAGGAACTTTGCAATGCTCAAGAAAAATCTGTCTGCCCTGGTCTTTTCCTGCCTTGCCACTCTGTCTGCTGCTGTCTTCGCGGCGGAGCCGGTCACAAGCCAACCTTCGTCCGTCGATGCAAGTCAGTCTGCGGTTGCTGCCGGGGTGGCGCGTGTCAATCTGAATACCGCCGATGTGCCTGCCCTGGAAAGTGGCTTGGTGGGTATTGGCAAGGTCAAGGCTCAGGCTATTGTCGATCACCGCACTGCCAATGGCCCGTTCACCTCGGTTGACGAGTTGCTGGAAGTCAAAGGCATTGGTGCGGCCACTCTGGAGAAGAATCGCGACAGGTTGAGTGTGAACTGACGCGGCGGGTCGCTGGGTGGTAAAAGCCGGTCGTTGACCGGCTTTTTTGTGGCCGCGCTTCGGTTGTCTGCCAGGGGCTGAAGCTGCTTTGCGGGGTGATGGGCAATTATCGCGGGCAATGAAAAAAGCCCCAGGTTTTCACCTGGGGCTTTTGAATTTGGCTCCGCGACCTGGACTCGAACCAGGGACCCAATGATTAACAGTCATTTGCTCTACCGACTGAGCTATCGCGGAACTGCGGTGCGTATCCTACTGATTAAAAAGGGGAAGTCAACACCCTGTGGGGACTTCCCGAGTTTTTTCAGAGAACCTGGACGATGGCCTTGGTCACGGCGTCCAGGTTGCTGCGGTTGAGTGCGGCGACGCAGATGCGGCCGGTGCCGACCGCGTAGATGGCGAACTCGTTCTTCAGGCGTTCGACCTGCTCGGCAGTCAGGCCGGAGTAGGAGAACATGCCGCGCTGGCGGGCGACGAAGCTGAAGTCGCGCTTGGCGCCGAGGGTGGCCAGTTGCTCGACCATGGCCAGTCGCATGTCGCGGATGCGCTGGCGCATCTCGCCCAGTTCCTCTTCCCACAGTGCGCGCAACTCGGGGCTGTTGAGCACGCTGGCGACCACGGTGGCGCCGTGGGTCGGCGGGTTGGAGTAGTTGGTGCGGATCACGCGCTTGGCTTGCGACAGTACGCGGCCGGCTTCTTCCTTGGAGGCGGTGACGATGGACAGCGCACCGACACGCTCGCCGTACAGCGAGAAGGACTTGGAGAAGGAGCTGGAGACGAAGAACGGCAGGCCGGACTCGGCGAACAGGCGCACGGCGAAGGCGTCCTGCTCGATGCCGTCACCGAAGCCCTGGTAGGCGATGTCGAGGAAGGGCACGTGCTCGCGCTCGCGCAGCACTTCCAGCACGGCTTTCCAGTCGTCCAGCGACAGGTCGACGCCGGTCGGGTTGTGGCAGCAGGCGTGCAGCACGACGACCGAGCGGGCCGGCAGGTTCTGCAGGTCTTCCAGCAGGCCGGCGCGGTTCACGCCATGGGTCGCGGCGTCGTAGTAGCGGTAGTTCTGCACCGGGAAGCCGGCGGACTCGAACAGTGCGCGGTGGTTTTCCCAGCTCGGGTCGCTGATGGCGACCACGGCATTCGGCAGCAGGCGCTTGAGGAAGTCGGCGCCGGTCTTCAGTGCGCCGGTACCGCCGACGGCCTGGGTGGTGACCACGCGGCCTTCGGCCAGCAGAGCGGAGTCGACACCGAACAGCAGTTTCTGCACGGCGCTGTCATAGGCGGCGATGCCTTCGATCGGCAGGTAGCCGCGCGGTGCATGGGCCTCGATGCGGGCCTTCTCGGCCTCGGCGACGGCGCGCAGGAGCGGAATCCGTCCTTCCTCGGTGAAGTAGACGCCCACGCCAAGGTTGACCTTGGTGGCGCGGGGATCGGCGTTGAAGGCTTCATTCAGGCCCAGAATCGGGTCGCGCGGTGCCATTTCGACGGCAGAGAACAGACTCATGATGCGGCAGCTCGGAGAGGAAGGTAGGGGAGCGGCAAAACCCTGCGACGACTGAGGCTAGGGGTTGCCTGGACGGGCCGGTATTATAGCGGCCAAGGTTGCATGGGGCGATATCGCTCGCATGCTTTGTTGCGTTAGCTATGACGCCCGCAATCGCGCCGCGTCACAGTTGTCTGCCGAGGTTCGTCGATGTCGGAATTTCAGCTCGTCACCCGCTTCAAGCCGGCCGGCGACCAGCCGGAGGCTATCCGTCAGCTGGTCGAGGGGCTGCAGGCCGGTCTGTCGCACCAGACCCTGCTCGGCGTGACCGGCTCGGGCAAGACCTTCAGCATCGCCAACGTGATCGCCCAGATCCAGCGGCCGACCCTGGTGCTGGCGCCGAACAAGACCCTGGCCGCGCAGTTGTATGGGGAGTTCAAGAGCTTCTTCCCGAACAACGCGGTGGAGTATTTCGTCTCCTATTACGACTACTACCAGCCCGAGGCCTATGTCCCTTCCTCCGATACCTTTATCGAGAAGGATGCCTCGATCAACGACCATATCGAGCAGATGCGTCTGTCGGCGACCAAGGCCCTGCTCGAACGCCCGGATGCGATCATCGTCACCACCGTGTCGTGCATCTACGGCCTGGGTAGCCCCGAGAGCTACCTGAAGATGGTGTTGCACGTCGACCGTGGCGACAAGCTGGATCAGCGCGCGCTGCTGCGCCGCTTGGCCGACCTGCAGTACACCCGCAACGACATGGACTTCGCTCGTGCCACCTTCCGTGTGCGCGGCGATGTGATCGACATCTTCCCGGCCGAATCCGACCTGGAGGCGATCCGCATCGAGCTGTTCGACGACGAGGTGGAAAGCATCTCGGCCTTCGACCCGCTGACCGGTGAGGTGATCCGCAAGCTGCCGCGCTTCACCTTCTACCCCAAGAGCCACTACGTCACCCCGCGCGAGGTGCTGCTGGAGGCGGTGGAGAAGATCAAGGTTGAGCTTAAGGAGCGCCTGGACTACCTGCGCGCCAACAACAAGCTGGTCGAGGCGCAGCGCCTGGAGCAGCGCACCCGCTTCGACCTGGAGATGATCCTCGAGCTGGGCTACTGCAACGGCATCGAAAACTACTCGCGCTACCTGTCCGGGCGCGGCCCGGGCGAGCCGCCGCCGACCCTGTACGACTACCTGCCGGACCAGGCGCTGCTGGTGATCGACGAGTCCCACGTGTCGGTGCCGCAGGTCGGCGCCATGTACAAGGGCGACCGTTCGCGCAAGGAAACCCTGGTCGAGTACGGCTTCCGCCTGCCCTCGGCACTGGACAACCGGCCCATGCGTTTCGAGGAGTGGGAGGCGGCTAGTCCGCAGACCATTTTCGTCTCCGCCACGCCCGGACCCTACGAGGCCGAGCATGCCGGGCGGGTGGTCGAACAGGTGGTGCGCCCGACTGGCCTGGTCGACCCGCAGATCGAGGTGCGCCCGGCGCGCACCCAGGTCGACGACCTGCTCTCGGAAATCACCAAGCGCGTGGCGGTCGAGGAGCGCGTGCTGGTCACCACCCTGACCAAGCGCATGGCCGAAGACCTCACCGACTACCTGGCCGACCACGGGGTCAAGGTGCGCTACCTGCACTCGGACATCGACACGGTGGAGCGGGTGGAGATCATCCGCGACCTGCGTACCGGCGCCTTCGACGTGCTGGTGGGGATCAACCTGCTGCGCGAAGGCCTGGACATGCCCGAGGTGTCGCTGGTGGCGATTCTCGATGCGGACAAGGAAGGCTTCCTGCGCTCCGAGCGCTCGCTGATCCAGACCATCGGCCGCGCCGCGCGCAACCTCAATGGCCGGGCGATCCTGTATGCCGACCGCATGACTGGCTCCATGGAGCGTGCCATCGGCGAGACCGAACGGCGGCGCAACAAGCAGATCGCCTTCAACGAAGCCAACGGCATCGTGCCACGGGGCGTGAAGAAGGACATCCAGGATATCCTCGAAGGCGCTGTGGTGCCCGGCTCGCGCAGCAACAAGCGCAAGGGCATGGCCAAGGCGGCCGAGGAAAGCGCGCGCTATGAGGCCGAACTGCGTTCGCCGAGCGAGATCGGCAAGCGCATCCGCCAGCTGGAAGAAAAGATGTACCAGCTGGCCCGCGACCTGGAGTTTGAGGCCGCGGCGCAGCTGCGCGACGAAATCCACAAGCTGCGCGAGCGCTTGTTGCAGGTGTAGCCCGGGCGCAATCCGGGTTTCAGGATAAGCGGGGCGGAGAGATCAGCGCCGCCCCAGAATGATCAGCGACACCCCGGTCAGGGTCGCCAGGCAGGCCAGGCCGGCGCTGAGGCTGAGCTGTTCGCCGAGGATCAGGTAGCCGAGCAGCAGGGCGACCACCGGGTTGACGAAGGCGAAGGTCGACACCAGGCTCGGCCGCACCTCGCGCAGCAGCCAGAAATACGCCGGGTACACGCCCAGGCTGACCGGCAGCACCAGATAGGCCAGCCACAGCCAGCCATCCCGTGACAGGCCGCCGAGGTGCAGCGCCTGCCAGTCGCCCTCGACCAGAGCCAGGCCGGCGAGCATCGCTGCGCCGATCAGCATCTGCAGGCTCAGCCCCAGCCAGCTGGAGCGAAACGGCGGACGCTGACGCATCCACCAGGCGCCGATGGCCCAGAGCAGGGTGGCGAGCAGCGTCAGGCCGCCGGAAAACCATTGCAGCGCGCCGCTCTCGGCGCCCAGGCCATTGCCCATCAGCAGCACGATGCCGCCGCTGGCCAGGGCCAGCCCCAGCAGCACCCAGAACGGCGGGCGCTCGCCAAGCAGCCACTCCAGGGCCACGCTCCACAGCGGCAGGCTGGTGTAGAGCATCGCCAGCAGGCCGGTGGGCAGGTGCTGGTTGGCGTAGATCAGCGCACCCTGGCCGAAGGCGATCAGCAGCAGGCCGCCAATCAGGGCGCTGCCCCAGTTGCCCGCCTGCATCTGCGTGTCGCCACGCCCCAGGGCCCAGAGCAGGGCCAGCACGCCGGCGCAGAGAAAGCGCAGGGTGCCGATGACGAAGGGCGGCAGCTCGCGCAGGAGGAAGTGGTTGGCCAGGTAGGTGGTGCCCCAGCCGACATAGATGACCAGGAAGGCCGCGATCAGCAGCAGGGGGGGCGGGTGGGCGTGGCGGAAGCGGGCATTGCGAAACCTTGAACGACGACGCGCCACAGGTGGTGGCGCGTGCGGGCTGGAACCTCGCCACGATCGGCTGCGTGCGAGCCGGATCGTAGGCGGGGCGTCAGTGGGCTGCGCCGCCGGTGGTGCCCGGTGGCAGTACGCGGGTCAGGAGCACGGCGATCATGCTGATGCCGAGCGCCAGGCCGACGAAATGGAAGGCGTCATTGTAGGCCATGATGCTGGCCTGCTGGTGGGCGATTTCGCTCAGTTTGCCCAGCGCCGCCTGCTCGCTGCCGAGCGTCTCGGTGAGCAGGGCGAGGCGCTCGCTGACCTGCGGGTTGCTCGGTACCAGGGCCTCGCGCAGGTAGTCGAAGTAGGCCTTGCTGCGGCTGTCGAGCAGGGTGGCGAGCAGGGCGATGCCGATGGCGCCGCCGAGGTTGCGCAGGATGTTGAACAGGCTGGAGGCCGAGCCGGCGTCCTGGGTCTGGATATAGGCGGTGGCGATCAGCGAGACGGTGACCATGATCATCGGCTGGCCGAGGGCGCGGATGATCTGGATATGGTTGAACTGTTCGCCGGCGAAGTCCGGGTTGAGCACCCCGGAGGCGAAGCTGGAGAAGCCGAACAGGCCGAAACCCAGGGCGCACAGCAGCTTGGGCGGAACCACCTTCATCAGCAGCGGCACCAGCGGGATGATCAGCAGCTGCGGCAGGCCCATCCACATGATCACTTCGCCGATCTGCAGGGCGCTGTAGTTCTGGATCTGCGCCAGGTACAGCGGCAGCAGGTAGATCGAGCCGTACAGGCCCAGGCCCATGCCCAGGCTGGCGATGCTGGTCAGGCCGAAGTTGCGCTCGCGCAGGATGCGCAGGTTGATCAGCGGGTTGTCGCGGGAGAACTGCAGGATGACGAACAGGCACAGGCTGATCAGCGCGATCGAGCCGAGGCCGACGATCAGGCTGGACTCCAGCCAGTCCTTGCGGTGGCCCTCCTCGAGAAACACCTGCAGGCAGCCCAGGCCCAGGCCCAGGGTGAGGATGCCGCCGTAGTCGGTGCTTTTCAGCAGCTGCCAGTCCGGGGCTTTGCGTTCCAGGCCGTACATCAGCCCGGCGATCATCAGCAGGCCCGGCGGCACGTTGATGTAGAAGATGTATTCCCAGCCCCAGTTCTCCGTCAGCCAGCCGCCCAGGGTGGGGCCGATGGAGGGGGCGAAGGTGGCGGTGATGGCGAACAGCGCCATGCCCTTGGCGCGGTGGTGTTCCGGCAGCTTGATCAGGGTCAGGGTGAAGGCCAGCGGAATCAGCGCGCCGCCGGTGAAGCCCTGCAGGGTGCGAAACACGATCATGCTCTCCAGGTTCCAGGCCATCGAGCAGAGCAGGGACGAGGCGAGAAAACCCAGCGACACCCACACCGCCAGGCGCCGCGCCGAGAGCAGCTGCACCAGCCAGGCGGTGAGCGGGATCATGATGATTTCCGCGACCAGGTAGGAGGTGGAAATCCACGAGCCTTCCTCCAGGGTGGCAGACAGCGCGCCCTGGATGTCCTTCAGCGAGGAGTTGGTGATCTGGATATCCAGCACCGCCATGAAGGCGCCGAGCATGGCGCTCATCACCGCGATCCAGTCGCGCCGGCTGGGTTCGCCGACGGGGCGGATCAGTTCATCAGCCGCCATGACGTTGGTCGCCGCGGATGTCGACCTTGACCTCGACCGACATGCCCGGACGGATCTTGCCCTTGAGCGGGTTGTCCGCGGCGAAGGTCAGCTTCACCGGGATGCGCTGCACCACCTTGGTGAAGTTGCCGGTGGCGTTGTCCGGCGGCAGCAGGCTGAACTGCGCGCCGGAGGCGGCGAACAGGCTGTCGATGCGGGCCTCGATCGGTGTGTCGGGGTAGGCGTCGAAGGTCAGCTCGGCGGTCTGCCCGGGCTGCATGCGGCCGATCTGGGTTTCTTTGAAGTTGGCCTGCACCCAGATGTCGTCGTTCGGCACGATCGACAGCAGGTAGGCACCGGCCTGCACCACCTGGCCGCTGCGCGCCGAGCGCTGGCCGACGATGCCGCTGAGCGGGGCGTGGATCTGCGTGCGGGCCAGGTTCAGCTCGGCCTGGGCAATGTCGGCGCGGGCGTTGGCGATCTGCGCGTCGAGGCGCTTGATCTCGGCGCTCAGGGCGTCGACCTGCTGGCGCTGGGCGCTCAGATCCGCCTCGGCCTTGGCGACCTGGGAGCGCGCCACGCGGCTGTCGGCGGCCAGGGTGGTGACCCGCTCCTCGGACACATAACCGGGCTTGCGCAGGGTCTGGGCGCGGGACAGGTCGATCTGCGTGCGGCTCAGGGTGGCCTGGCTGGCGCCGACATCGGCGCGGCTGGCGGCGATCAGGCTGGCCTGCTGGGTCAGGCGGCTTTGCGCCTGGGCCAGTTCGGCCTCGCGGGTGGCCAGGGTGGCGCGGGCGCGGTCGAGGGCCAGCTGGAAGTCGGCGCTTTCCAGGGTGGCCAGCAGCTGGCCCTGTTCCACGTGCTGGTTGTCCTGCACCAGTACCTGCTCGATGCGCGCGCCGAGCTGGCTGGAGATGCGGGTGATCTCGCCCTGCACATAGGCGTTGTCGGTGCTCTCGTGGAAGCGCCCGATCAGCAGCCAGTGGCCGAGCAGGGCCAGGGCGATCAGGGCGACGAGGGCGAGGAACACGGACAGGCGGCGTTGCAGTTTTGCGGGCATGGCAGGGGCTCAAACGGCTGGCGTAAGTGTAAGCAAATCTAACAGTGTTGCTCCCAGTGTTATAGTCGCTAGAATCGGCATGCTTTGTTGCTTATAGGGAACAATAATGGGCCTCGATGATGCCTTGATCTTCACCCGCGTGGTGGAGTGCCACAGTTTCACCCAGGCGGCGCAGAGCCTGGGCATGCAGAAGTCCACGGTCAGCCGGCGCATCGCCCTGCTCGAGGAGCGCCTCGGCGTGCGCCTGCTCAACCGCACAACGCGCAAGCTGCGCCTGACCGAAGTGGGTCAGGCCTACTACGAGCGTTGCCGGCAGATCATGCTCGACTTCGCCGAGGCCGAGCAGGCGGTGATGCAGTTGCAGCAGGAGCCTTCCGGGTTGTTGCGCATCACCGCGCCGATCGAGTTCGGCCAATTGTTCCTCGGCGGTGTGCTCGGGCGGTTCATGCGCCAGTACCCGCAGATCTGTGCCGAGGTGGAGCTGACCTCGCGCGATGTCGACCCGGTGGAGGAGGGGGTGGATATCGCCATCCAGGTCGGCCAGCCGCACGACTCCACCCTGATCGCGCGCAAGCTGTTCGAGAGCGGCCGGCGTCTGTGCGCCAGTCCGGATTACCTGGCCCTGCACGGTATTCCGCAGAGCATCGCGGGGTTGAGCGGGCACCGCGCCATCCTGTTGCCGCAGGACTCGCCACGCTATTGGCCGCTGCTCGGCGAGCAGGTGGCCTGCCAGCGCGTGCTGTCGTGCAACAACATCACCCTGGCCCGCGAGGCGGCCCTGGCGGGGGCCGGGATTGCCGGGCTGCCGCTGATGATCACCGAGGAGGCGGTGCAGAGCGGTCGCCTGATTGCCCTGCTGCCCGATGCCCAGCTGCCGGTTGGCGAGTTGTATGCGATCTATCCTTCCCGGCGGTTCCAGGCGATGAAGGTTAAGGCCTTCCTCGACTTCCTCATGGCCAGCCTGCCGGCTCACCATGCCGGTCTGCTGGAGCCCGCGGCGGCCGGCCTGTTAACATCGCGCCCCTGAGCTGTTTCCATCCGTTTCGCTTCATTGTTCCGAGAATCGTCATGACCAAAGTCCGCACTCGCATTGCGCCGTCGCCCACCGGTGATCCGCACGTCGGTACCGCCTACATCGCCCTGTTCAACCTGTGCTTCGCCCGCCAGCACGGCGGCGAGTTCATCCTGCGCATCGAGGACACCGATCAGCTGCGTTCGACTCGCGAGTCCGAGCAGCAGATCTTCGACGCCCTGCGCTGGCTGGGCATCGAGTGGAACGAAGGCCCGGACGTCGGCGGCCCGCACGGCCCGTACCGGCAGAGCGAGCGTGGCGCGATCTACAAGAAATACTCGGACGAGCTGGTCGAGAAGGGCCATGCCTTCCCCTGCTTCTGCTCCGCCGAACGCCTGGATCAGGTCCGCGCCGAGCAGATGGCGAAGAAGGAAACCCCGCGCTACGACGGTCACTGCATGCACCTCGCCGCGGACGTGGCGCAGCAGCGCATCGCTGCCGGCGAATCGCATGTGGTGCGCATGAAGGTGCCGAGCGAAGGCGTCTGCGTGGTGCCGGACATGCTGCGTGGCGACGTGGAGATTCCGTGGGACCGCATGGACATGCAGGTGCTGATGAAGGCCGACGGCCTGCCCACCTACTTCCTGGCCAACGTGGTCGACGACCACCTGATGGAGATCAGTCACGTCCTGCGCGGCGAGGAGTGGCTGCCGTCGGCGCCCAAGCTGATCAAGCTGTACGAGTACTTCGGCTGGGAGCAGCCCAAGCTGTGCTACATGCCGCTGCTGCGCAATCCGGACAAGAGCAAGCTGTCCAAGCGCAAGAACCCCACCTGCATCACCTTCTACGAGCGCATGGGCTTCATGCCCGAGGCGCTGCTCAACTACCTGGGGCGCATGGGCTGGTCGATGCCGGACGAGCGCGAGAAGTTCTCACTCAATGAGATGATCGAACACTTCGACCTGTCGCGGGTATCGCTCGGCGGGCCGATCTTCGACGTGGAGAAGCTGTCCTGGCTCAACGGCCAGTGGCTGCGCGAGCTGCCGGTGGAGGATTTCGCCAAGCGTGTGCAGGCCTGGGCGTTCAATTCCCAGTACCTGATGCAGATCGCCCCCCATGTGCAGCAGCGGGTCGAAACCTTCAGCGACATCGCGCCGCTGGCCAGCTTCTTCTTCAGCGGCGGCGTGCAGCTCGACGCTGGGCTGTTGGCGCACAAGAAACTCGCACCGGATCAGGTGCGCCAGGCCCTGCAGCTGCTGCTGTGGGAGCTGGAAGCGCTGCGCCAGTGGGACAAGGAGAAGATCACCGAGAGCATCCAGTTCGTCTGCGCGGGCCTCGGCCTCAAGCTGCGCGACCTGATGCCGCTGATCTTCCCGGCCATCACCGGCAAGGCCAGTTCGGTGTCGGTGCTGGACGCCATGGAAATCCTCGGCGCCGACCTGTCGCGCTTCCGTCTGCGCCAGGCCATCGAGCTGCTGGGCGGCGTCAGCAACGGCGAGAGCAAGGAGTGGAAGAAGCTGCTGGAATCTTTCCGCTGAGCGGTGGGTGAGGGTAAGTGGTTGTTCTTTCGGCAAAAAAGATTAGGGTCTAATGAAAAATAGTGTTGACAGCCTATGCCCTCGCCCCTAATATGCGCCCCGTCCAACGCGACGGGGCTATAGCTCAGCTGGGAGAGCGCTTGCATGGCATGCAAGAGGTCGACGGT